>NZ_BCZS01000001.1 GCF_001598855.1 Pluralibacter gergoviae ATCC 33028 = NBRC 105706
ACTTCGGTACTGCATATTGTAGTAAGAGATCCAGCTGGTGAGAAAGTGGTGGGTGATGACGGGATCGAACCGCCGACCCCCTCCTTGTAAGGGAGGTGCTCTCCCAGCTGAGCTAATCACCCACTTCTCAATATCTCTTACTTTACTGCTTCACACGGCGGAGTTTGGTGGGTGATGACGGGATCGAACCGCCGACCCCCTCCTTGTAAGGGAGGTGCTCTCCCAGCTGAGCTAATCACCCCCGCTGTGTGGAGTCGCATTATAGGGATACGCGGAAATGAGTCAACGCATTTTCCAAAGTTTTTGCGCGTTCGTCGTAAATTTAGGCAATGCGATCGTAAAACGATCCGTGACGTTTGATTTGTAAACAAAAACCGCTATGGAGACGCTTTAGCAGGCAACAACATTGAGGAATCAGTGGGGAGTGATAGAATATTGGCCACTCAAATATTCCAGGATTTGCCGGTTGTCGGCATCTTTCTAAACGTAAGGCCAATTCATGAAAATCAAAACTCGCTTCGCGCCCAGCCCGACAGGCTATCTGCACGTCGGCGGTGCACGTACCGCACTCTATTCCTGGCTTTTTGCACGCAACCACGACGGCAAGTTCGTGCTGCGCATTGAAGACACCGATCTGGAGCGCTCAACGCCGGAAGCGATCGAAGCCATCATGGACGGAATGAACTGGCTGAATCTGGAGTGGGACGAAGGCCCTTACTATCAGACTAAGCGTTTTGACCGCTACAACGCCGTTATTGATGACATGCTGGAAGCGGGCACCGCCTACCGCTGCTACTGCTCTAAAGAGCGCCTGGAAAAGCTGCGCGAAGAGCAGATGGAGAAAGGCGAGAAGCCGCGCTACGACGGCCACTGCCGCCACGACCACAGTGAACACGCCGCCGATGAGCCGCACGTGGTACGCTTTGCCAACCCGCAGGAAGGTTCGGTCATCTTTGACGACCAGATCCGCGGCCCTATCGAGTTCAGCAACCAGGAGCTTGACGATCTGATCATCCGCCGCACCGACGGCTCGCCGACCTACAACTTCTGCGTGGTTGTTGACGACTGGGATATGGAGATCACCCACGTGATCCGCGGTGAAGATCATATCAACAACACCCCGCGCCAGATCAACATCCTCAAAGCGCTCAACGCGCCGGTGCCGGTGTACGCCCACGTATCAATGATCAACGGCGATGACGGTAAAAAGCTCTCCAAGCGCCACGGCGCGGTGAGCGTGATGCAGTACCGCGACGACGGCTATCTGCCGGAAGCGCTGCTCAACTACCTGGTGCGCCTCGGCTGGTCCAGCGGCGACCAGGAGATCTTCAGCCGCGAAGAGATGATTAAGCTCTTCTCGCTCGGCGCGGTCAGTAAATCCGCCAGCGCCTTTAATACCGAAAAGCTGCAGTGGCTGAACCACCACTACATCAATACGCTGCCGCCGGAGTACGTGGCAACGCACCTGCAGTGGCACATCGAACAGGAAAATATCGACACCCGCAACGGTCCGCAGCTCTCTGAGCTGGTGACGCTGCTGGGCGAGCGCTGCAAAACCCTCAAAGAGATGGCCGCCAGCTGCCGTTACTTCTATGAAGAGTTTGACGCCTTCGACGCCGACGCGGCGAAAAAACACCTGCGTCCGGTGGCCCGTCAGCCGCTGGAAGTGGTGCGCGATAAGCTGAACGCCATCACCGACTGGACCGCAGAGAATGTCCATCACGCCATTCAGGCGACCGCCGATGAGCTTGAGGTCGGCATGGGCAAGGTCGGGATGCCGCTGCGCGTGGCGGTGACCGGCGCGGGCCAGTCGCCGGCGCTGGACGTTACCGTTCACGCGATTGGCAAGAGCCGCAGCGTAGCGCGTATCGAAAAAGCGCTGGCGTTTATCGCCGAGCGTGAAAGCCAGCAGTAAGCCGATGGCAGAATAAAAAGCGGCGGGCGAGGGCCCGCCGCTTTTTTTATGCCTCGTCGTCGGCGATGTTCAGCCTGGCGAGAAAGCCGCTCAGCCCCTCGCGCACCAGCAGCTTGTGCAGGCGCGCTTTCTCTGCGGGCGTCATCATCACCAGCGCATCCTGGATTTGCCGCCACGTCGGGTCCTGTTCGCGCGCATAATCGGTCACGACCGGCTCGGCGGCGTGCAGCGACAGCGTCAGGTGGCGCAGCTTTGGCGTGGTGGCGAGAAATTCGCGCACCTGGTCATCAATGTGAATGAGGCGGGCTCTGCCGCCCTTTACGCCGGGGATCGGCTCGGTGACCCAGTTCTGCTCTCTGATCCAGCGGTTAATCGTCTGCCGGGCCATGCCAACGCAGTTGGCAAGCTCGTGGGTGGTCATTTTACTGTGCAGTATTTTCATGCTGGCTCTTGCGTACGAATGCCCAGACGTTGAAGTAAACCGGTGATACCTTCCCGCAGCAGCAGGCTGGTCAGCAGCCGCTGTTCCTCAGGCGACATCTCCTTTGCCAGCGAGAGCAGCAGGGCGTCAAAGCCATCCTCTGCGAAGGCACATTCCGGCGTCGGTTCTTCGCTTATTCGCTGGGCGCTGTGAATAAATTCGCGAACATCGTCGTTGATGTGAACCACTCTCGCCTTACCGCCCTGGACGCCCGGACGCGGCGACGTCTGCCATCCCTCTTTTCGGACCCACTTATTAATGGTCTGGCGGCTGTAGCCGGTCAGATGGGCAAGTTCCTCGGGGGTCATTCGTTCCTTGAGCATGCTATTTCCTGAGTACCTGTATGGGAATTAGTGACTTATGTTATAGCACCGTTTTAGGCGAAAACGTGATGCGTTTAACTCCTGACTGCGAGAATGCTCGCAAACTCATCTGGTTGCATGCTTTTTCAGCGGTTAAACAGGGAGTTGATATTTTGCCGTTGACACCCGGCGAGGGAATTCATATTATGCCGCCCGTCAACACGACACGCTTTACGTTACGGGGCTATAGCTCAGCTGGGAGAGCGCCTGCATGGCATGCAGGAGGTCAGCGGTTCGATCCCGCTTAGCTCCACCAAATCCTGTCCCATCAGGAATTGGAAACGTAAAACGACTGTGGGGCTATAGCTCAGCTGGGAGAGCGCCTGCATGGCATGCAGGAGGTCAGCGGTTCGATCCCGCTTAGCTCCACCACATTCGAAACCCTCGCCTCTGGCGGGGGTTTTTGCTTTTCTGCGTTCGTCAAATGCGTTCGTCAAATGCAGGCATAAAAAAGCCGGAGCAGTTGCCCCGGCTGATTCAAAGATGGCTTAAGTTACAGCACCAGCGCCGCAATAGATGCCGACAGTACGCTCACCAGCGTCGAGCCGTAGACCAGCTTCAGTCCGAAGCGCGATACCACGTTACCCTGTTCTTCATTCAGGCCCTTAATCGCCCCGGCAATGATGCCGATAGAGGAGAAGTTGGCGAAGGAGACGAGGAAGATAGAGAGAATGCCGACCGCGCGCGGAGAGAGCTCTGCCGCCACTTTCTGCAGATCCATCATCGCCACGAATTCGTTGGAAACAAGCTTGGTTGCCATGATGCTGCCCACCTGCAGCGCTTCGCCCGCCGGGACGCCCATCATCCACGCCACCGGCCAGAAGATATAGCCGAGAATGCCCTGGAAAGAGATACTGTGACCGAACCAGCCGGTCACCGTGGCGAACAGCGCGTTCAGCGCGGCAATCAGGGCGATAAAGCCGATCAGCATTGCTGCCACGATCACCGCCACCTTAAAGCCCGCCAGAATGTACTCGCCCAGCATTTCGAAGAAGCTCTGCCCTTCGTGCAGGTTCGACATCTGCAGGTTCTCTTCGCTGCCGTCAACATGGTAAGGGTTGATCAGCGACAGTACGATAAAGGTACTGAACATGTTGAGTACCAGCGCCGCTACCACATACTTCGGCTCCAGCATCGTCATGTAGGCGCCCACAATAGACATCGACACCGTCGACATTGCCGTCGCTGCCAGAGTGTACATACGCTGGCGCGACATCTTGCCGAGGATATCTTTATAGGCGATAAAGTTTTCCGACTGGCCGAGGATCAGGGAGCTGACGGCGTTGAAGGACTCCAGCTTGCCCATGCCGTTCACTTTCGACAGCACCGTACCGATCGCGCGGATAACGACCGGCAGAATGCGGATATGCTGCAGAATACCGATAAGCGCAGAGATAAAGATAATCGGGCACAGCACCTTCAGGAAGAAGAAGGCCAGACCCTGTTCGTTCATTTTACCGAAGACAAAGTCCGTACCGTCATTGGCAAATCCGAGAAGTTTTTCGAACATCTCGGAGAATCCCTTCACGAAGCCGAGACCAACGTCCGAGTTCAGGAAGAACCAGGCCAGCAGGACTTCAATGACCAACAGCTGAATAATGTAGCGAATGCGGATTTGCTTGCGGTTATGGCTAACCAGCAGAGCAAGGATCCCCACAACCGCAAGCGCGAGGACAAAGTGTAGGACGCGGTCCATATCTACTCCAAATATGAGGGAGATTAAATTTCCGTGCACATTCTATGTAACAGCACAAAAGAAAACGAGATCTGAAGCGCACTATAGTAACAACCTGTGAGCAAATTCAAAAAAGGGGATCTGTCATACAAAATCATTATGTTATGTAAAAGTTCTAAAAGTTGGTTTTTTGTATTAATCTGACAGAAAGGCGCGCAGTGCTTTGACATCTCCCACCCGCGCGCCGCCATCCGGCTATTGTTCCCGTCTATCGCAGCAATCATTATCATCATTACAAATGCTCTTGATAATCATTCGCATGTTGGTAGCATGAAACATAGCAAAGGCTATATTTCAGAGGCAGAAAATGACAAACGGTCGCGTTGAGAGTAGCAATAGCAGGGCGGCGCGCAAAATGCGGTTTGCATTAATGGGACCTGCGTTCATTGCTGCCATCGGCTACATCGATCCGGGTAACTTTGCCACCAACATTCAGGCGGGGGCCAGCTACGGCTATCAGCTGCTGTGGGTCGTGGTATGGGCCAACCTGATGGCGATGCTTATCCAGCTTCTCTCCGCCAAGCTCGGTATCGCTACCGGCAAAAATCTCGCCGAGCATATCCGCGACCATTACCCGCGCCCGCTGGTGTGGTTTTACTGGGTGCAGGCGGAAATTATCGCCATGGCGACCGATCTGGCCGAGTTTATCGGCGCGGCCATCGGCTTTAAGCTGGTTTTCGGTATCTCGCTGCTGCAGGGGGCGGTGCTGACCGGCATTGCCACTTTTCTGATCCTGATGCTGCAAAGCCGCGGACAAAAGCCGCTGGAGAAGGTTATCGGCGGCCTGCTGCTGTTTGTGGCTGCGGCCTATATCGTTGAACTTGTTTTCTCTCAGCCCGCGCTGGCGCCGCTGGTGAAGGGCATGATTATTCCCGCGCTGCCGACGTCGGAAGCGGTCTTCCTGGCCGCCGGCGTGCTGGGTGCAACCATTATGCCGCACGTTATCTATCTCCACTCCTCCCTGACGCAGCACGCCGGCGGCGGCACCCGCCGGGAGCGCTACAGCGCCACCCGCTGGGACGTGGCGATAGCGATGACCATCGCGGGCTTTGTCAACCTGGCGATGATGGCCACCGCGGCGGCGGCCTTTCATTTTCACGGCCATACCGGCATTGCCGATCTCGATCAGGCCTATCTGACCCTGGAGCCGCTGCTGAGCCACGCGGCGGCGACCATCTTTGGCCTGAGCCTGCTGGCGGCCGGGCTCTCCTCAACGGTGGTTGGCACTCTGGCGGGACAGGTGGTAATGCAGGGCTTTATCCGCTTTCATATTCCGCTCTGGTTCCGTCGCCTGGTCACCATGCTGCCCTCCTTTGCGGTGATCCTGATGGGGCTCGATCCGACCCGAATCCTGGTGATGAGCCAGGTGCTGCTCAGCTTCGGAATTGCGCTGGCGCTGGTCCCGCTGCTGCTGTTCACCGGCAACGCCGGGCTGATGGGCGATCTGGTCAACAGTCGGCGGGTGAAGTGGACGGGCTGGGTTATTGTGGCGCTGGTAGTAGCTCTCAACGGCTGGCTGCTGGTGGGGACCCTCGGCGGGCAGTAGCGGCGCTCCCCGGCACGTCGTGCCGGGGAGCGTGATTAATGGTGGTGGTCGTGATGGTGGTCCCAGCCGCGGCGGTCGCTTCTGTCGTGCCAGCCCTCGCGGTAGCCGCGTTCATAGGCGTTACGCCTGTCGTAGCCTCTGTCATGGTGGCGCCAGCGGGCGTCCCGCCACTCATAGTGCCTGCGCCAGTAGTCGCGGTCCCGCCAGCGGCCGCCGTCCCAGTAGTTGCCGTGGCCGTCGCGATCGCCAACCTGTAATTTTACCGACGGCAGTAGCGTAATCTCACCGGCGTTCGCCACCAGCGGAGCGGAGGCCAGCAGTACTGCGGCCAGAATCAGTGACCTGAACATTTCTCTCTCCTCACGATCGGATCTTATCGACCTTGGGCGAGATATTACGAAATGGTGAAAATGGGCCACATTGGTGCAACTCCTAAAGCGATGCCGACAGCATGATTTGCGAAAAATACCTATTCGCGAAGAACGGCATCGATCGCGGCGCGCTCTTCGGCGCTGAATGTTCTGTTATCCAGCATGCCCGCAGCATCACCCAGCTGCGACGTTTTACTGGCGCCGATCAGCACCGACGTTACGCTGTCGTCGCGCAGCACCCAGGCCAGCGCCATCTGCGACAGCTTCTGCCCGCGCCGCTGCGCGAGAGCATTCAGGCGGCGGATTTTGCCGAGCTTCTCTTCGGTGAGCTGCTCGGGGCTGAGGAAGCGGCTGCCGCTGGCCGCCCGCGAGTCTGCCGGGATGCCGTGCAGGTAGCGGTCGGTCAGCTGTCCGCCTGCCAGCGGCGAGAAGGCGATGCAGCCCACGCCCTGTTCTGCGAGCAGCGCCAGCAGCTCCGCTTCCGGCGCACGCTCAAACATTGAGTATTTCGGCTGGTGGATAAGGTAGGGCGTCCCCAAATCATTGAGAATGGCGAACGCTTCGCGCGCCCGCTCTGCCGGATAGTTGGAAAGTCCGACGTACAGCGCCTTTCCCTGACGCACGACGTGGTCCAGCGCGCGCATCGTCTCTGCCAGCGGCGTGTCCGGGTCCGGGCGGTGGTGGTAGAAGATATCCACGTACTCCAGCCCGGTACGCTTCAGGCTCTGATCGAGGCTGGCAATCAGGTACTTGCGCGATCCCCAGTCGCCGTAGGGGCCGTCCCACATGGTATAGCCCGCTTTCGTGGAAACGATTAACTCGTCGCGCCAGGGCAGCAGATCCTCTTGCAGCAGCCGGCCAAAATTGCGCTCCGCCGATCCCGGCGGCGGCCCGTAGTTATTGGCCAGATCGAAGTGGGTAATGCCGAGATCAAACGCGCGGCGCAGCATCTGGCGGCTGGTCTCCAGCAGCGTTTCATCGCCAAAGTTGTGCCACAGGCCCAGCGAAATCGCCGGAAGCTTCAGGCCGCTGCGCCCGCAGCGGCGATAGATCATCTTCTTATAGCGGTCGGGATCGGGTTGGTAAGACATTGAAATCTCCGATGATGATGAATATGTATGCGTTTACACTAGCCGATCGCCAACAGCAGGTACAGGATGAATGTCTGTAAATTCTACTTTCCACTAAGAAATTTTTATACTTCTGGACAGGCCACAGGCATGCCTGATACTCAGGATGTCTATGCACAAAAAGGATAATAGCTATGCAGACTACCTACACCATCGCAGATTATCTGGTTGACCGGCTGGCGGAGTGCGGTATTGCGGATCTTTTTGGCGTCCCCGGCGACTACAACCTGCAGTTTCTTGACCACGTGATCGCCTCCCCGCGCCTGCGCTGGGTCGGCTGCGCGAACGAGCTGAATGCCGCCTACGCGGCCGACGGCTACGCCCGGCTGAACGGCGCCGGGGCGCTGCTGACGACCTACGGCGTCGGTGAACTCAGCGCCCTCAACGGCATTGCCGGCAGCTATGCGGAATTTGTTCCGGTGCTGCACATCGTCGGCGCGCCGGTCACCTCGTGTCAACAGCGCGGCGACCTTGTGCACCACACTCTCGGCGACGGCGACTTCGGCCACTTTTACACCATGAGCCAGCAGATAACCGTCGCCAGCGCCCGGCTGCTGGCGAGCAATGCCTGTACGGAAATTGACCGCGTGCTGCGCGAGATGCTGCTCCAGCGCCGCCCGGCCTACCTGATGCTGCCCGCCGACGTAGCGAAGGCCCCGGCTTCTGAGCCCGCCGCGCCTCTGACGCCTGCGCTCGGCAGCGTTGACGACAACGCCCTGGCGGCGTTTACCGACGCCGCGCGCGACCTGCTGGCCCCGGCCCGCCGGGTCTCGATGCTGGCCGACTTCCTCGCCTACCGCTACGGCCTGGCGCCGATGCTGCAGGCGTGGGTCAGCGAACAGCCGCTGCCGCACGCCACCATGCTGATGGGCAAAGGGCTGTTTAACGAGCAGCACCCGGGATTTGTCGGCACCTACAGCGGTAAAGCCAGCGAAGAGCCGGCCCGCCGGGCGATCGAAGACGCCGACGTCACGCTGTGCATCGGCACGCGCTTTACCGATACGCTCACCACCGGCTTCAGCCACCAGATAGCGGCGGAGAAGAGCATTGAGCTACAGCCTTTCGCGGCCAGGGTCGGCAGGCGCTGGTTCAGCGGCGTGGCGATGGCGCAGGCCGCAGAGGCGCTCAGAGGCGTGGCCAGCAGCCTGGCCAGCGGCTGGGAGCCGGTATCGCCCCGCACCGCGGTGAAGGCGGAGCCCGCCGGCGGCGCGCTGACCCAGAGCAGCTTCTGGCAGACCCTGCAGGCCTCGCTGCGTCCGGGCGACATCCTGCTGGCCGATCAGGGCACTGCCTCCTTCGGCGCCGCTGGCCTCACCCTGCCGGAAGGCGCGGTACTGCTGGTGCAGCCGATCTGGGGCTCCATCGGCTACACGCTGCCCGCCGCTTACGGAGCGCAGATAGCCAGGCCAGGACAGCGGGTGGTGCTGATCATCGGCGACGGCGCGGCCCAGCTGACTATTCAGGAGATGGGCTCGATGCTGCGCGACGGTCAGAAGCCGGTGATCCTGCTGCTCAACAATGATGGCTATACCGTCGAGCGCGCCATTCACGGCCCGGAACAGCGCTATAATGACATTTCGGCCTGGAACTGGACGCTGCTGCCGCAGGCGCTGAGCGTAGATGGCCAGGCCCAGAGCTGGCGCGTATCGCAGCCGGTGCAGCTGCACGAAGCGCTGGAGCGCGTCGTCACGCCGCCGCAGCTGACGCTGATTGAAGTGATGCTGCCAAAACAGGACATTCCGCCTCTGCTGCGGGCGATCACCCAGGCGCTGGAGGCCCGCAACTGTGAGGATTAGGCGCGCGCCGTAATGACATAGCTGAAACGGTATTAGTGATAGTGTGACCTGGATCGATAAATCATCGGCGCCGGCGCGCAGCCTGTTGTTGTTAACGCGCCATAAACTTACAGTGTGCCAAAGATTTATGCTGACTTAATGGAGCCGTGACAGTATGACAACGTTTGCTTTAACCGGAGATATCGGCGGAACCAACGCCCGGCTGGCGCTGGTGGATACCGCCAGCGGTGAGATCTCCCGCGCAAAAACCTACTCCGGGCTCGACTATCCGAGCCTGGAGGCGGTGGTCAGGGTTTATCTGGATGAGATAGACGAAGAGATAAAAGACGGCTGCATCGCCATTGCCTGCCCGATCACCGGCGACTGGGTGGCGATGACCAACCACACTTGGGCCTTCTCGATCAAAGAGATGAAAGAGAGCCTCGGCTTTGAGCACCTGGAGATCATTAACGACTTCACGGCGGTATCGATGGCCATCCCGATGCTGAAAAAAGAGCACCTTATTCAGTTTGGCGGCGGCGAGCCGGTGGCGGATAAGCCGGTGGCCGTTTACGGCGCGGGCACCGGGCTCGGCGTTGCGCACCTGGTGCACGTCGACAAGCGCTGGGTAAGCCTGCCGGGCGAGGGCGGCCACGTCGATTTCGCGCCGAACAGCGAAGAGGAGGGGATTATCCTCGAACACCTGCGTGCCGAACTGGGGCACGTTTCGGCGGAGCGCGTGCTCTCCGGCTCCGGGCTGGTCAATCTTTATCACGCTATCGTCAAGGCCGACGGCCGGCTGCCGGAAAACCTGCAGCCGAAGGACGTCACCGAGCGGGCAATCAACGATACCTGTATCGACTGCCGCCGCGCCCTGTCGCTGTTCTGCGTTATTATGGGCCGCTTTGGCGGCAACCTGGCGCTGACGCTCGGCACCTTCGGCGGCGTCTATATTGCCGGCGGCGTGGTGCCGCGCTTTATGGATTTCTTTAAGGCCTCCGGCTTTCGCGGCGGCTTTGAAGATAAGGGGCGCTTTAAGGCCTACGTCGAGGATATTCCGGTTTACCTGATCGTCCACGATAATCCGGGCCTGCTCGGCGCCGGGGCGCACCTGCGGCAGGTGCTGGGGCACGAACTCTGATCAAAGGCGCCGCGGCGCCTTTTTTTACAGCTGCATCAGCTGGCGAAACTCCTTCACCTTGCTGCGGCTCACCGGCACCTGAAAATCCAAATCCTTGAGCCGCAGAATATAGGTATTGTTAAACCACGGCTCAATTTCGCGAATTTTATTCAGGTTCACGCAGTAGGAGCGGTGGCAGCGGAAGAAGTGCGCCGCGGGCAGCTTGCTGCAGAACTCGGTGATGTTCATCGGCATCACCCACGACTCCCGGCGGGTATAGACGAAGGTCATCTTCTCGTGGGCCTCCGCATAGTAAATATCGTGGATGCTGGTGACGTAAATCTTCTCATCGCGCACAAGATTAATGGTCTCGCTTTCGCGCGGCGCGCCGGCGGCGGGCGCCGCCGCATCGACCTGCTGCTGCTGTTGCCAGGCGTTTTGCAGCTTCTCCAGCATATTGACGATCCGCGCCTCCTGATAGGGCTTGAGAATGTAGTCAAACGCCTCCAGTTCGAATGCCTCCACCGCGTGCTCTTTCCACGCGGTGATAAACACGATAAACGGCCGGTGGGCGAACTGGCTGATGTTCTGCGCCAGCAGCACGCCGTCGAGCGAAGGAATATTGATGTCGAGAAAAATGGCGTCCACCCGGTTGTGCTGAAGGTATTTCAGCACGTCGAGCCCGTCATCAAAGGTGCCGACAATCTCCATCTGGCTGTGCTCTTTGATAAGCCAGCTCAGCTCCTGCTGGGCCAGCACCTCATCCTCAACAATAATCACTTTCATAATAGCTCCCTGGATAACAGCGTCGTCGGCGGGGCCACCGGGGTGCGCCGGTTGGGGACATAAAAGGCGATCTCCGTCCCCGGCTCCAGGCGGCGGATGTGCAGCCCCTCGCCGTACAGCAGCTTGACGCGGTGGTGAACGTTGAGCAGGCCGATTTTATTGCCGGGCATCTCGTCCGCCTCGACCCGGGCAATCACCGCCGGATCGATGCCGTTGCCGGTATCGCGCACGCTGATGCGCACCCGGCTGCCGCTCTCGGCGACGCCGATGGTTACCACGCCTTTGCCCTTGCAGGGCTGAATACCGTGAACGATAGCGTTTTCCACCAGCGGCTGGATCAGCAGGCTGGGAATGACGCAGTTCACCTCTTCATCAATATCGTAGATAACGGTCAGCTTGTCGCCAAAGCGCGCCTGCTCGATGGCGATATAGTCTTTCACCTGGTACAGCTCTTTGCGGATATCAATCTGCTCATCGTCTTTTAATTCAATGTTATAGCGCAGGTAGCGCGAGAGATTGAAAATCAGCTGCCGGGCGGTGTCCGGATTGAGGCGAATCGAGGATGAAATGGCGTTAAGGGCGTTAAACAGAAAATGGGGATTTATTTTGCTCTGCAGCGCCCGCAGCTCTGCCTTGTTTGCCATCTCCCGCAGCTGCTCGGCGCGGGAGACCTCCAGCTGGGTGGAGATAATTTGCGACAAGCCGACGGCCATCTCCTGCAGGGCGGAGGTGATCTGGTGGGCGTGGCAGTAGTAGATTTTCAGCGTGCCGGTGGCCACGCCTTTCTCCCACAGCGGGATCACCAGCATGGAGTGTATCTCCGGCGTCCGGTGGGCCTCATCGTTGTTCTTGATGATGATCCTGCCGCTTTCGATCGCTTCGCGGGTCGTCGGGCTGACCAGATCGTCGTGATTCTGATAATTCTGCTCGCCGACGCCGACGTAGGCAAGCACGTGGTTGGTATTGGTGATGGCCACCGCATCGGCCACGATGTCCCGGCGAATGATGTCGCACACCTGGCGCAGCGACTCAACGTTGACGTGGCGAAACAGCGGCAGCGTTTTGTTGGCAATGTCCAGCGCAACGCGCGCCTGGCGGCCGGCGATATCCTCTTTCTCTTTCTCCACGCTCTGCACCAGCAGGACGATAAAGCCGATGCAGACGCTGCCGAGGATCATCGGCAGGCCAATCTTGGAGACGATATCAATCCCCAGCGCCGTGGTCGGCGCCCAGACAATCACCAGGATCATGGTCAGGGTTTCGCACAGCATGCCCGCGAGGATCCCTACTTTCCAGTGCTGGGCCTTCGGCACCCGACGGCTGATAACGCCGGAGAGGACTCCGGCGATGATGCTGGTGATAAAGCAGGGAATGGCCGTCACGCCGCCGATATCAATCAGGTAGCGGTGGGTGCCGGCAATGATCCCGGTAATGACCCCGACCCAGGGGCCGAACAGAATGCCCCCGGACATTACGGCGATGATGCGCACGTTGACCAGCGACCCTTCGACCGGCACGCCGGACCAGGTGCTGAACAGGGCGAACATCGAAAAGATGGCGGTGACCGCCAGCAGCTCTTTCGGCGTGTGGGCCTTTTTGTGCAGCAGCTCGCGGAACAGGCGGATGCGGATCAGGAAAAACAGGCAGATAAGCATCAGCGCGGCGCGATCGAACACCGCCAGCAGCATGTTAAAAATGTCGTGCATGGAGAGACCGTGAGGATTGCAGGAAATAGCTATGATAGAAAACCCTGGCCGCGAGCGCCAGCGGCGTGCGGCGGGGGCATAATCGGGAAAAACCACGTTTTATAAAGGGGATTATTGCACCTTTTCAACAAACTGAATGTTTTACTCATATCAGCGCGCAGTAATGTAAAAATATTGAGCGTATTTTGTGTCTGCTCATCGTCCTTTTCAGTGAAAAAGAGGATGCTAAAAGCGCTTAACCGAAGTCAGATTGCCTCTTTTAAGTGTGAAATTTTTTTTCGCAGCCTCTCGACAGGCGGCAGATTTTGCGGTTATTTAATAGACATGCCGCAGCAGCGGCAGCGTCGCTCGGACGGTCCGGGCGCTAACGTAAACCTGAGGAATCTATGGCCGAGTTCACCCCTGAACGCCGCTTTACGCGTATCGATCGTCTCCCGCCCTACGTCTTTAACATCACCGCTGAACTGAAGATGGCCGCCCGCCGCCGCGGTGAAGATATCATCGACTTCAGCATGGGCAACCCCGACGGGCCGACCCCGCCGCACATCGTCGAAAAACTCTGCACCGTGGCCCAGCGCCCGGACACTCACGGCTACTCGACCTCGCGCGGCATTCCGCGCCTGCGGCGGGCGATTTCGCGCTGGTATCAGGAGCGCTATCAGGTGGACATCGACCCTGAAACCGAAGCCATCGTCACCATTGGTTCGAAAGAGGGGCTGGCGCACCTGATGCTGGCGACCCTCGATCACGGCGATACGGTGCTGGTGCCCAACCCCAGCTATCCGATCCACATCTACGGGGCGGTGATCGCCGGGGCCCAGGTCCGCTCCGTACCGCTGGTGGAGGGCGTGGACTTCTTCAACGAGCTGGAGCGCGCCATCCGCGAAAGTTATCCCAAGCCGAAAATGATGATCCTCGGCTTTCCCTCTAACCCGACCGCCCAGTGCGTCGAGCTGGACTTCTTTGAGAAGGTGGTGGCGCTGGCCAGGCGCTATGACGTGCTGGTCGTGCACGATCTGGCCTACGCGGATATCGTTTACGACGGCTGGAAGGCGCCATCCATCATGCAGGTGCCCGGCGCCCGCGACGTGGCGGTGGAGTTCTTTACCCTGTCAAAAAGCTACAACATGGCCGGCTGGCGCATCGGCTTTATGGTCGGCAATCCGGTGCTGGTCAACGCCCTGGCGCGCATCAAGAGCTATCACGACTACGGCACCTTTACGCCGCTGCAGGTGGCGGCCATCGCCGCGCTGGAAGGCGAGCAGCAGTGCGTGCGCGATATCGCCGAGCAGTATAAGCGCCGCCGCGACGTGCTGGTAAAAGGCCTGCACGAAGCGGGCTGGATGGTCGAGATGCCGAAAGCATCGATGTACGTGTGGGCGAAAATTCCTGAGCAGTACGCGGCGATGGGCTCGCTGGAGTTTGCCAAGAAGCTGCTGCAGGAGGCTAAGGTCTGCGTCTCGCCGGGTATTGGCTTCGGCGACTACGGCGACACCCACGTGCGCTTTGCGCTGATCGAAAACCGGGACCGCATCCGCCAGGCGGTGCGCGGCATCAAGGCGATGTTCCGCGCCGATGGCCTGCTGCCGACGACAGCCCGCCCGGCGGCGGAGAGCGCGGAAGAGTAGTTCAGGGAACGCAAAATAAAACAGGAGCCGATGGGCTCCTGTTTTGCTATCAGGGACTGAACGCTAGATCATCAGGGCGAACGTACCGGCCCAGACGATGACCATAAAAGAGATGCCCATTAGAAAGTATTTCACGCTACATCACTCCACGTATTTTTGCACCCGGTTCAGGCCGGGCATCGGAAACCGCGCGCGCTGGCGCTGGCTTAAATTCAGGCGTATTTAACGCATCAGATGGCGCTAATGTACGCTTAAAAAAAACGGCTGGCAAGAGGCGTTTTTTTGTTATTTTTTAGTAACTTATAAGTGTCGTGGAACGGCGACAGAATGGTTTCACAGGGGAATAAATCGGCTTCCGGCGACGGGCGATGCAGCATATAGTACCGCGTTGAAAATCGTCGTTTTTTTGTCACAAATCGTGCCCGGACAGCGCAAACCGTCCGGGCACACTGTGCTATTCAGCCGACAGCACGCCCCGGGCGTCGGGCAGGTAGCGCAGGGAGAAGTAGAGGTTGTCTTTTCCGCAGGCCGATCTCTGCGCCCGCTGCGCGGCCAGCTCAGCGGCGGGAAGCGGCGCGGCGCTGAACGTCGCCCCGGGTCGGGTCGCGAACAGTTCGTAAACCACGCCGCCGGCGGGCGTGCGGCCGCCGCAGCCGGCGGCTTCGCTCAGGTAGCGCTGCCGCTCGGCGGGCGTCAGCGTACTGGCGCCGCGGCCGTCCTGGATCCACGCGGCCACCCCGGTATTGCGCACCTCGTCCACCAGCTGGCGATAGCCCTCCGGCGTCATGTTGCCGGCGAAGAAGCTACTGATATACACCGGCTGCGGACCGACCGCCGCCAGCTGGCGGCGGGTAGCGCTCAGCCAGGAGAGCAGCGCCCGGCGGGCGGCGGGGCCGCGCCAGTTCAGATCGTCGATTTCCGCGCTGATGTACCAGCCGTCGGCGGCGCTCGCCCAGCGCTTAGCCTGCGCGATATCGGCGACCCGCAGGCGGCCGAGATAGGCGCGCAGCGCGGCGGGAGGCTGCTTCTGACGCTGGAAGAAGTCCGGATCGGCGCGCAGGCCGACGATTACCCGCAGCCCCGCCGCGCGCGCGGCGGCGGCCCGCTGCTGCAGCGCCTGTCGGCGGGCGTCGCTATCGAAGGCGCTGCCCCAGGCGGTCCACTGCACGATCAGCGTATCAAAGCCGTCCCGGCGCAGCGTCTGCATCAGCGCCTGCCAGCGCGCGGCGCTGACGCTGCTGTCGCGCAGCTGCGGCTGCCAGAAAATACCGTTAACGGCGGCGGCGAAGGGGCTCGTCAGGGCGAGCAGCAGGAAAAGATGGCGAACTTTTAACATTACCAGTGAACTCCCACGGTCAGGAAGGTGTTGTTTCTCTCTCCGGCATCCTGGTTAATGGCCTTAAAGGTGCGCTGATACTCCAGGCCCAGGCTGATTTTATGCGGCCAGGCGTCGTAGCGCCGCTGGCCGGTCCAGATATTCCAGCGCACGCCGATGCCGCCGAGCTGTTTTCCCTCGCTGTGGCCGTCGCGGTTGCCGTTCACCTGCACGTGGGCATAAGGTTCCAGGGTCTGGGCGGACGCTATCTTCTGGTGCCAGCTGGTGCGGTAATCGGCGGTCCACGCCTGGGTATCGTCCCGCAGATACTGCGCCGCATCCAGATAGAGGTTATGCGCAAACCAGCCGCGGCCGTTCGGATGCCACTCATCGCTGTATTTACCGTTATTGAAAAACGATGCGCTGGCCCGCAGCATCGTATTGCGCCTGCCGTGGTGGTGATCCAGCGGGATTTGCTGCTCAATGGCCAGGAAGAAAGTGTAGTCGTACAGCGGCTTCCAGCGCAGGCCCGGGCCGAGGATCGGGTTCTTCACCGGTATGGCGACCCCGCTGTTGGCGGTATCGGCAAACACCCGGCTATAGGCTGAAAGAATATCGCCGTCGAGCAGGACGTTGCGGCCCAGCCGGTACTCGGCCTCCATCTGACCGAAGCTTCTGTAGCTCTGACCCGGCGAGCTGCTGCCCGGCTGCGTGCTTGATGAGCTGCTCTGGCCCGAGTTTAGCCCCACGGAGGTGTTGAAATTAAAGGTCCAGCGGCGGCCCATGTCCTCATGCAGCCGCCGCACGTCGAAGCGCTCCTGCCGCTGCGGCGGCGTCAGCGGCGCGGCGGCGGCATCGGCGTCCAGTTCGTCTATCACTTCCTGCGCGTAGCGCCGGGTCTGTGCGATATCGCCCAGCCGCTCGCTGACGTACATCAGCTGGCGCAGGACCTGCGGATCGTCGGGCGTCGCGCTGTGCGCTTTCTCCAGCGCCTGCCGGGCGCTGGCGTACGCTTTACGGCTCCAGAGGGCGTAGCCCAGCGATGCTTCCGTATCCGCGTTATGGGGATCGATGCGTAGCGCCTGGCGCAGATCGGCGATGGCTTCCGGCGTCTGCCCTAGCCTGCGGTGCAGGGCGGCGCGGGCGGTCAGCGCGCGCGGCGTTGGCGCAATGGCAATCGCCCGATTGAGCGCGTCCATCGCCTTCTCCGGCTCATCGGGCAGATAGCGCTGCGCGTGCAGCCACCACCAGGCCTCGCTGCTGTCCATACCGCGCCGCCGCGCCGCGTCCAGCCAGCTGTCTCTGGCCTGCGCATCGCCGGCGGCCTGGGCGGTCGTCGCGGCAGCCATGATGTCGGCTTCGCTCATCTGCGCGGCGGGCACGGCTCGCCAGGCCCGCAGGGCGGTCTGATAATCTTCGACGGCATAGGCCCGGTACGCCACGGCCCGCTGCTGATAGGCATCCGGCCGACGGCGCATGGCCTGCTGCTGAGCATACAGCGCCAGGCCCGGCAGACTGCTGCCGTAGCACGTCGCAAGCCGATCCCAGGCGGTGGCGCCGTAGCGTTCGGAGAGGTCTCCCAGCAGGCGGCGGGTCTGCGGGCAGCTGCCGGGCAGGCCGCTTTGCGCTTCGCGCAGCGCGGGCGTTGCCAGCGGGGCGCTCAGACGCGCTTCCTGCGCCGGGGTCGCCAGCTGCGGATACTGCTGCAGCAGTGTGCCCAGCCGCAGCACCAGCGCGCTCTGCTGCTCAGCGCCGCCGCTAAACGGATAGCGCTTCAGCAGCAGCTGCGCCGCCTCGCGGTCGCGACCGTTCTGCATCAGTTGCCAACTAAGGGCATCCAGCCGCGACGCGCTGCCGGGGGCGCGCTGGTAGAGGCGCCGCGCCAGCGCGAGAGATTGCCGGCGGTCGTGCGTGGCGGTACTGAGGGCGTAGCGCTCGGCCAGCATCTCGTCCTGCGGTACGCCGTTCAGCAGCCGCTGCGCTTCGGCATAATCGCCCCGGCGCATTGCCTGCGGCAGCGCTTCGCCAACCACGTAGCGGCGGTTAGCGGCAAACTGCGGCGCGTAGCCCGCCAGCATCTCCGGCGCGGCGGCGCCGGTCCGCGAGATCAGATACAGCCAGCCTTGCTCCTGCGCGGCCGTATCAAAGCGCGGCCGGTGCCCGGCAAGATAGCGCCGCAGCCCCGCGGTATCCCTTTTCGCCGCAAGCGCGCTGGCCCAGGCCAGCTGCAGGCGCGGCGAGGAAAACATCCCCCGCGCCTGCAGGGACGCAACGCGGGCGTTAAGATCGCCCGCCAGCAGAATATCGAACCACTGCTGCTGCTCTTCATCGCTCAGGGCGCGGCGCTGCGCCCGGCGGTCGTAGAGATTGTCCGCCATTGTCCACTGGCGAAGATAAATCGCCCGCTGCAGGAGATCTTTTTCCAGCGCGGCGCCCTGCGGCGAGGCGGCAAAGGCCGCATCATCGAGCTGGGTGAAGGCGATATCCAGCCTTTCCAGGCGCAGCGCATCCTGCCCCGTCTCGCTGCGGCAGCGGCTATCGGGCGCCCGGGCGCAGGCGCGCTGTTCGGCCAGCAGCGCCTCGACGGTGGTCACGGGGGCAACGGCGCGCGGTATGGCGTCCAGCCCCTGGCGCAGGCGGACGTCCTGCGGATGGCGCCTGAGCTGCTCGCTGAGGACCTCGCGGGCCAGCCGGTCGTGGCCGAAGTGGCGATAGGCCTCCGCCAGGTAGAGCGTCAGCGGTACGTTGTCCGGCGCCTGGTCGTGGGCGTGGCGAAACTCCGCCAGCGCCGTTTTCTCATCATTGGCCTTCTGCGCCCGCAGGGCTTTTTCCAGATGCGGATAGATAACGAAGTGGCGGTAGTCGCTCAGGCCCAGCGCGCTGGCGCTGGTACCCGTATCCTGCGCCAGCGCGCCGCTGCTCAGCAGCGAGGCGATAAGCAGGCCAAGCGCCTGTCGGGATCGTTTATGGTGATTCATCGTGACTCTCCGGCGCGCAGCAGTTCCCCCAGCTGGGCATCGGTTACGCCCGCCTGCGCTAATAAGGTCGTCATAGACACCTGCAGCTCCCGCTGGCGCTGCAGTACGGCATCGAGGGTCTGCTGCGTTACGACGCCTTCATCGACTAAAAATTTTCCCAGCGGCAGATTGCTGCGCTCGTGGCGCAGCAGCAGGGCGCTCATGGCGGAGTGGTTGATATGGCCAAGCGTGGTCAACACTTCGGCGAACAGCAACTGGCCGGAGACAAACGCCTGCCAAAGGCCGTCTGCCTGCGCAGCCGGGATCCATCCCTTAGCGGCAGCGGCCTGCAGCAGGGCACGATCGTCGCGACCGCGGATGCGGGCGTACCAGTGGCGCAGTCCGGTGACCACCTGGCCCCGGGGGACGATAACGTAGCGAATGCGCAGCCCCATCTTACGCTCAAGGGCGGCCAGCGAGACCGGGTCGATTCCCTCCTCGCTGGCGACGGTGAGCGTACCGCCCTCCCGGGATAGCGGCAGTACCGCATAGCGCAGGGCAACGGTGGCGGGCATGGTATCAATCAAATCGCGATCGATCTGCCAGGCGTCAATCGATGCGGTCTGCACGCCATTTTGTTCCGCCAGCGCGGCGGCGAGCTGAGGGGCGGTAATCACGCCCTGGCTGAGCAGCGAGCCGCCCAGGCGCAGGCCAATTACGCGATGCGTCAGCCCGTGCTCAAGCTGCCCGGCGTTAATCACCCCCTGTTCAAGCAGGATTTGCCCCAGCGGGCGCAGGGCGCGATTTTCGCCGGTAACGCTGGGAAAATCGTGGGTAGTTTTATCCCACGCTACGCGCCGCGGGTCGCCGTGCTGGATCACCTGACGCAGGGCGCGCCAGTTGGCCATAAAGTTAATCAGGTTGCCCCAGAACAGGCGCAGTACCGACAGCAGGCCCTGCAGCAGCCCGTAGTAGGTGGTCACAAAAATGACGCGCTGGAGCATGCGGTTCACCATCAGCACAAAGTTGCACCACAGCAGGGTGACCAGCCACGGGCCGCCGGTGAAAATCGACAGAAACTGCCACGCGTCCGGCCACAGGCGCTGGTAAATCAGCAGCAGTAGCAGCTGTATCATGACGATCATCGCCGCGAAGCTTAAAAAGTTGCTGATGGCCCCTTTGCGGTCGCGCCACAGGAAGTAGTTGAGAATCGGACTTTTTGTCCAGCGGTGGGTTTTAAAACCCTGAAAGACAATGCCGATGATCCAGCGGGATTTCTGGCGCATGGCGGTGGTGAAGGTGTCGGGAAAATACTCTCTGACGCAGATAACCGACGCCGCGCGGCGGCTCTGTAGAAAGCGGCGGCGCTGCTTTCGCGCGTGTTCATCCACGACCGGAAAGCGGACAAAAATCTCGGTCATGCCCTTCGCCTTCAGGCGAAAGCCGATATCGTAATCTTCGGTCAGGCTCTGGACGTCGAAGGCGATACCGTCGCCGTCCGCCAGCAGCGCCATCACCGCCCGGCGGCTGAAGCAGGTGCCGACTCCGGCGCTCGGTACCTGGCCGGCCAGCGCTTCGCGCACCAGCACGTCCTTACCGTGCAGCTCGGCAAATTCGTCGATGTAGGACATGCTGGTAAAGTGCGCCCACTCGCGCTCAAACGGATAGACCGGAATCTGAATCAGGTCCTTACGCTCTACCAGGTAGTTGAACAGGCGCAGCTCCATCGGCGAGATGACATCTTCCGAATCGTGCAGTATGAAGCCCGAAAAGGTGAAGTTGGCGCTGCGCTCGAACTGCGTGATGGCGTCGAGAATGTTATTCAGGCAGTCCGCCTTGCTGGTAGGGCCGGGGCGGGCGCAGACCACCTTATGCACGTTGGGGAAGCGGGCGCAGACGTCATCGACATCGCGCTGGGTGTCGGGATCGTTAGGGTAGGTGCCAACGAAAATATGGTAGTTCTCGTAGTCCAGCGTCATCGCCGCAAGCTCTGCCATATTGCCAATCACACCGGTTTCGTTCCACGCGGGCACCATGATGGCCAGCGGCTTCTCATCCGGTTGGTACAGCGTGCGGTGATCCATCGGCTGATGGCGGCGGTAGACCGTGACGGCGCGGATAACCCGCCGACACCAGTAGATAACGTCGATAAATAAGTCATCTAATCCGCTGATAAACATCATGATGGCGAGGGCTATCGCCACGACCTTCAGCCCATAAAGATAGGTTGAAAAAATATCTACAAACCCGATCATTGAACCACCAGACCCGCTGACATAAATTTACAGAAGTGCGCGGTAGAGTACATCAATTAGTGTTATATGTCGCAATAAATGATTTTGTATTTTTTATGTATCAAAAAAATAGCGTTAATGTAGAGATAAAGGCCGTGTAGTTTGATTTCTGCGACACATGATGCTTATGTGTTCTGCTGGTTAAATCATCATCCAGATGGCCGCGTGTCGAAAAATGTCCACTTTACTGTAATTATGGTATAGGTCGAGCATTGCGCCGGATGCGCGCTGGCTATTTAATGAACAAATTAATCAGGATCGATGAAAATAATGAACATCTCTTTTAAATGTATTTTACAGCTGCAAATAAACCTCATGTCATTTATATAACTGAAAAGCTTAATCAATAATTAAAAGGAATAAGTGGGAGCGACGGTGCGAGTCGCGCTGTGCTGGAAGGTTTTAATTCGCCGGGCAATAGCGGAAGCCAGTGACTGCGGGAGATAGAATACCGCACTGGACTCAGCGGCTATTGGACAATAAGACTGGAGATGCGGTATAAAAAGAGGCTATACTTTTATTGATAATTATGGCGTTAATGCAGCGGTATCGGATGTGGTTTTTGAATAAAAATTGACCCGATAAACTATTTTTTGCGGGGTGTTGCGATTACTTTCGCTCCTCGCGTTATCATGACGCGTTTACAATCCCCACTTCCGGTGTAGCCTCTTACCCGCTCCCTTCATGATATGAATTTACTTCTCCATTTAGTAATATGAACACTCAATAATAACGCGCAGTCATAGTCCCGCTGGCAATAGCGAGAGTAATGTCTCTTAACTTTTATTCATCAAAATTAATATTCCCTCTTCACATTTCTCTCGCATAGGTAGAAAATCGATCGCTGAAGCAGCCCTGATTGTTCTCCTGTTCAGCGCCGCTGCTTTATTCGAAATTTTAAAAGGAATTATCGCTATCATGTTTAAAAAAACAGTTGTAGGCTCACTCTGCCTCAGCGCGCTGGTGCTTGGCGGCTGTGCGACAGAGTCTTCGCGCTCGCTTGAAGTGGCTAAAGTCGCCACCTATCAACAGCCGTGGCAGGGGCAGCGCAGCCCGATCGCCGTGGGGAAATTTGATAACCGCTCTGACTACATGAACGGCATATTTTCCGACGGCGTTGACCGTCTCGGCAACCAGTCAAAAACCATTCTGATTACCCACCTGCAGCAGACCGGCCGCTTCAGCGTGCTTGACCGCATGAACACCCAGGAAATTAAGGCCGAAGCCGGCATCAGCGGGAAAAGCCAGCAGATTAAGGGCGCGAGCTGGGTGATAACCGGCGACGTGACGGAGTTTGGCCGCAAAGAGACCGGCGATAGAGCGCTGTTCGGCATTCTCGGTCGCGGCAAGTCGCAGGTGGCCTATGCCAAGGTAGCGCTGAACGTCGTCAATGTCAGAACCTCAGAAGTTGTATTTTCGTCGCAGGGCGCCGGGGAATATGAATTATCGAATCGCGAAATTATCGGCTTCGGCGGCACCGCCAGCTATGACTCAACGCTGAATGGCAAGGTGCTTGACCTGGCCATTCGTGAAGCCGTGAATAACCTCGTCGCCGGTATCGATAACGGCAGCTGGAATCCGTCTAACGTTAATTAAAAGGAATTAAATATGTCGCCATTCAATAAGTCCGCGTGCGCCGCGGCCGTATTACTGCTGGCCGGCTGTTCGACGAACAAGCCGCAGGAGATTTATACCTGGGGTGACTATCAGGATACGATTTACCAGTACTACAACCATGAAAGTAGTCCTCAGGAGCAGATTGCCGCGCTGCAAAAGCTGATTGAGCAGGCGCGCGCGGCCAATAAGCCCGTGCCGCCGGGCGTTCACGCCCAACTCGGCATGTTGTACGGCAATACCGGTAATAGCGGACTGGCGCGCGCAGAATTTAACGCTGAGAAAACGCAGTATCCGGAATCAGCGGCCTATATTAATTTCCTGCTGGCTAAAAAAGAGAGGGAGGTAAAATGAAAGGATTATTTACACTCGCGGCCCTGATGTTCACGCTGGTATTAACCGGCTGCTCGGGCAATAAAAAGCAGGCCACCGATTACTCCGCCTTCAGAGAGAGCAAGCCGCGCAGCATTCTGGTGCTGCCGCCGCAGAACGACTCGCCGGACGTGAAGGGCAGTTACGGCTTCCTGAGCACCGTCACCCTGCCGCTCGCCGAGTCGGGCTACTATGTTTTTCCGGTGGCGGTAGTGGATGAAACGTTTAAGCAAAACGGCGTGACTAACCCCAAAGATATCAGCGCGATCCCGCTGAAAAAGCTGCACGAGATCTTCGGCGCCGACGCGGTGATGTACATCACCGTCGAGCAGTACGGCACCTCGTATCAGGTAGTGAACAGCGATACGCGCGTCACCGCCACGGCGCGGCTGGTGGATTTGCGCTCCGGTAAGCAGCTGTGGTCCGGCGGCGCTACCGCATCAAGTAATGAAGGCAATAACAGCAACACCGGCGGCCTGCTCGGCGTTCTGCTGAACGCGGCGATTACCCAGATCTCCGATTCGGCCACCGATAAGGCCTACGACATTGCGAAAATTACCGCCGTGAGGATGTTTACCGCCGGCACCGACGGCAAGCTGCTCTATGGTCCCCGTTCGCCGAAATACGGGCAGAGCGTACAGTAAGGGCTGAGAAACAGGGGCCGCCGCGCGTCGGCGGCCTTCATTCATTCGGGCCAGCGTGATGCAGCAGAAGGGGAGATGAAGCGAAAATGGCGCTCCCTGCAGGAATCGAACCTACAACTAGCCCTTAGGAGGGGCTCGTTATATCCATTTAACTAAGGGAGCGAAGCGGCGGGATTATAACGTTTTTTACCCCGCCCGTTAAGCACCTGCCGCCCGATCGCTCAAACTATCGTCATTTCATCCCTGACTTACCATTTTCCTCGCGCTGCGCCTTCGCTTCGGCCTTGCGCTGGGTGCTCATATCGTTGCGGATCTGCGCGTGGCTCAGCAGGGCGAAGATAAAGGTGCCGCCGCAGATGTTGCCCGCCAGCGTCGGCAGCGCGAACGGCCAGAAGAAGTCCTGCCACGGCAGCGCGCCGGTAAATACCAGATAGAGGATCTCAATAGTGCCCACAATAATGTGCGTCGTGTCCGCCACGGCAATCAGCCAGGTCATCAGCACAATGACCGCCAGCTTTGCCGGGCCGGCGGCGGGGAACATCCATACCATGGTGGCGACCAGCCAGCCGGAGATAATCGCTTTGGTAAACATCTCGGTCGGACTGTTCTCCATCACCTTCATGCCGATGTTGTAAAAGGCGTCGCGGGTGGCCTCATCAAAAACCGGCATATAGCCAAACGCCCAGGCGGCGATAGCGGTGCCGATCATATTCCCCAGCAGCACCACGCCCCACAGACGCAGCAGCAGCATCACGTTGCTGGCGGTGGGATTTTGCATCACCGGCAGCACCGGCGTGATGGTGTTTTCGGTAAACAGCTGCTGATGGGCCATGATGACAATAATGAAGCCGAAGGTGTAGCCTACGCTCTCCAGCAGGATGCCGCCCGGCACGCCTTCCAGATGGACGTGGAAAAGGCCTTTTGCCAGCAGCGATGCCCCCATTGAGATCCCGGCGGCAATGGCGGACCACAGCAGGGCCCAGGCATCGCGCTCAAGCTCTTTCTCGCCCTCCTGGCGGATATGCTCGTGGGTAGCCATCGCCCGGGAAGGGAGATGCTCCTCATCGACTTCTATCTTCTCCCCGCGCTTGTTCTCTTCGCTGTCGACTTCCTGCTGCTCGTCGTACTGCTGGTTGTCCGCATTATCCTTCATACTACCTTCCTGTGATTATTGCCTTTTCATTAAGCGTAGCGGCTTTTCTTCCGGGGACTTAACGGCCATACTCTTATTTTTTTGCTGATACCATGAATAGTTCCTACGCTTGTTTCAGAATATGTATAAAATTAGGAAATCTGCGATTGCCATCCTTCAGGGAGACTTTTATGAATTTTCGTCTGTCAGCGCTCGCGCTGAGCTCGACACTGTTAATAGGTTGTGCCAGCTCGGCTGACCCGCAGCAGCAGGGACGTTCCGACCCGTTCGAAGGTTTTAACCGTACAATGTACGATTTCAACTTCAATGTGCTGGATCCTTATGTTGTGCGCCCGGTCGCCGTGGCGTGGCGTGATTACATGCCGCAGCCCGCGCGCAACGGCCTGAGCAACTTTACCAGCAACCTTGAAGAACCTGCCCAAATGGTCAACATGTTCCTGCAGGGCGACCCCTATCAGGGGATGGTTCACTTCACCCGCTTCTTCCTCAACACCATTATCGGTCTTGGTGGTTTAATCGATGTTGCCGGTAAAGCAAACCCGACACTGCGGCGCGTAGAGCCGCACCGCTTCGGCAGCACAATGGGCCACTATGGCGTCGGCTATGGCCCTTATATGCAGCTGCCGTTCTACGGCAACTTCACGCCGCGTGAAGATGTCGGTGATATGGCGGATGATTTCTATCCGGTGCTCTCCTGGCTGACCTTGCCGATGACTATCGGTAAGTGGATGGTTGAAGGCATCGAAACCCGCGCCCAGCTGCTGGACTCCGACGGTCTGCTCAAGCAGTCTTCCGATCCGTACATCATGGTGCGCGAAGCCTACTTCCAGAAACATGACTTTATTGCTAACGGCGGTAAGGTCAGCACTGAAGAGAATCCGAATGCGAAATCCCTTGAGGGCGATTTGAAGGATATTGATTCAGAATAATGTGCAGACGCTAAATAAAAGAGGGAGCCGATATCGGCTCCCTCTTTTTTCTTTTATGGGCTTATCAGAAGCGGTAATTAAAGTTAGAGCCGAACAGCCACGCTTTACCGTTAGAGCGGAAAGTATACGCATCTTCTTTAATGGTGACGTGCTGGCCGTGCATATATGAGGCACCAACGTCGATGGACGCATCTTCATTAAGCGCATAGGTTGCACCGGCGCTCAGCCAGACGCGGTCCTGATCCGGAATCGAGATAGAGCGGTTATCGGTCGGGACCGGGCTGTCATCAAAGGCGATACCGGTACGGAAGGTCCAGCTATCGTCGTAGTAGTAGCTGGTGCCCAGGGCGATACGCCACGCGTCTTTGAAGTTCTCTTTCTTATACAGCAGCGTATCGCCGTGACGGGTCGCTTTTAGCTGTTTGAAGTCGCTCCAGTCGGTGTAGGTCATGCTGTAGTGGATAGCCCACTTCGGCGCGACGCGGTTGTAGCCCGACGCTTCATACATGGCCGGCAGGTGCAGGTTCAGAGAGCCGCCGACGGTCTGGCCGTCGGTACCCATCGGCAGGCCGAAGTTGCCGAGGATCTGATTGTAGGCGGACGGCAGCTCGCTCTTATAATCGCCGTCAAAGTCGATTTTAACCTTGGAGCGGTAGGTAAAGCCCCAGCGGTTATTTTTATCCAGCTCGTACAGCATACCGGCGTTCCAGCCGAAGCCCCACTCGTCGCCCTTCAGGTGGGCGATTTTGGTGTCCTGCGGGATCTGTGATACCGGGCCCGCCAGGCGCGGCGGCAGTACGCCAGAGCCTGCGACCAGTTTACCCAGGTCGCCCGCGTAGCGGTCAATCTTGGCGCGGGCGTATACGGCGTTGAAGCCCAGGCCGAAGCTGAAGTGGTTATCCAGGCGGTAGGCGCCGCTCAGGTTGAGGTTCATGGTGCGCAGGTCGGTTTTGCCGCCCACGCTGCCCGCCGCATAGTTTTTATTATATTCGGTCGACAGGCCAAAGTTAGAGGTGACGGAAGCGCCAATACCGAACTGATCGTTAATCGGCATCACGAAGTGAGCATTAGGCACCCAGGCGCTGGGGGCAATATTTTCGGCATCGGTGCTTTGACCGCTTGGAGACTTACCGGAAATATCAACATCAGGGTCAACATAAATTGCGCCCATCGATAATTGCGGACGATCGAACATCATAATCAGGGCGGGGTTGCGGCTGACGTTACCCGGATCGTCGGCGATAGCGCCTTCACCAGAATAAGCACGTCCGAGACCTGATGCGGAAAATTCATTTAATGCAAAGCCTGCGGACCAGGCCTGAGTCGAAACGAGTGCCACTGCAACTGCGAGTGCAGATTGTGTAAAACGGGTTTTCTGGCTCATGACCACAACCTCATTGAGTTTTATTTATTCAATAAATGTTACATGCCGTAACAGAAGCGCGAAGTTTAGGGTCTGTTGCAACTTTCAGAAATCAGACCAGTGGCGTGAGTATAGGTCTGACCAGATGGTATGTTGCAAGTATGTTTATAAGTTTTTTCAATTGTGATCTTCGAAACGCGATCCAGTTGGCAAAAAATGGGCTACACCCTTTTATTAAGAAGGGTGATATTTGTTTTAGATCATTTTTAACTGTGATTTAGGTCACTTATTGGCGCTTGCTGAAATATGAACTGGAGAGGCCGGTAGCGGGGGCGTAAAATAGACACATTGTTTATCTGGCACCCTGGGTGCGTATACAGAGGAAATCTACGATGAGTAAATGCAGTGCTGATGAAACCCCGGTTTGCTGCTGTATGGATGTTGGCACCATTATGGACAACTCCGACTGCACCGCATCCTACAGTCGCGTCTTCGCGACCCGCGCGCAGGCTGAAGAGACCCTGGCGGCGCTGACTGAAAAGGCCCGCGGCGTTGAGTCTGAGCCGTGCAAAATTACCCCGGTCTTTAAAGAGGTTGACGGCGGCGTTCAGCTGGATATCGACTTCGTCTTTAGCTGCGAAGCAGAAACGCTGATCTTTCAGCTGGGCCTGCGTTAATATTCCTGCCAAAAGCGCCCCGTTATACGGGGCGTTTCTTTTTTTTCTTCAGTGTGTTTTAGCTCGCACTTTTTTGCTTCCCCGATTGGCTTGATGTAAAAAAATGGTTAAGACTGTTATCAGGTCAGACCACTTTTATTACATTTATCAGGGGAAGAATATGAGTCAGGCATCTCCGCTCACCGCCCGCAATGGCGATCGCATTGCCATTGTTTCCGGGCTGCGAACGCCTTTTGCCCGCCAGGCGACCGCTTTTCACGGCATTCCCGCCATCGATTTAGGAAAAATGGTGGTCGGGGAGATGCTCGCCCGCAGCGAAATTCCGCCGGAGGCTATTGAGCAGCTGGTGTTCGGCCAGGTGGTGCAGATGCCGGAGGCGCCCAACATCGCCCGCGAAATCGTGCTCGGCACCGGCATGAGCGTCCATACCGACGCCTACAGCGTCAGCCGCGCCTGCGCCACCAGCTTTCAGGCGGTGGCCAATGTGGCGGAGAGCCTGATGGCCGGCACCATCCGCGCCGGTATCGCCGGCGGGGCCGACTCCTCCTCGGTGCTGCCGATAGGCGTCAGCAAAAAGCTGGCGCGCACGCTGGTGGATGCCAACAAAGCCCGCACCCTCGGGCAGAAGCTGAAGCTCTTTTCCCGCCTGCGCCCGCGCGATCTCGCTCCCGTACCGCCCGCGGTCGCGGAGTACTCCACCGGCCTGCGCATGGGCGACACCGCCGAACAGATGGCGAAAACCTGGGGCATTACCCGCGAGCAGCAGGACGCCCTGGCGCACCGCTCCCACGTTCAGGCGGCCAAAGCCTGGGCCGACGGCAAGCTGCGCGAAGAGGTGATGACCGCCTACGCCGCGCCCTACCGCGCCCCGCTGGAGCAGGACAACAACATTCGCGGCAGCTCGACGCTTGCCGATTACGCGAAGCTGCGCCCGGCCTTTGACCGCAGGCACGGCACGGTGACGGCGGCCAACAGCACGCCGCTGACCGACGGCGCGGCGGCGGTGATCCTGATGACCGAATCACGCGCGAAAGAGCTGGGCCTGACGCCGCTCGGCTACCTGCGCAGCTACGCCTTTACCGCTATCGACGTCTGGCAGGACATGCTGCTGGGCCCGGCGTGGTCAACGCCGCTGGCGCTGGAGCGCGCCGGGCTGACGATGGCCGACCTGACGCTGTTCGACATGCACGAAGCCTTCGCCGCCCAGACGCTGGCAAACCTGCAGCTGATGGCAAGCGATAGCTTTGCCCGCGACGTGCTGGGCCGCAGCTGCGCCACCGGGGAAGTGGACGAAAGTAAATTTAACGTCCTCGGCGGCTCTATTGCCTACGGCCATCCGTTTGCCGCCACCGGCGCGCGGATGATCACCCAGACCCTCAACGAACTGCGCCGCCGCGGCGGCGGATTTGGTCTGGTTACCGCCTGCGCCGCAGGCGGACTGGGCGCGGCAATGGTTCTGGAGGCTGAATAATGACGGCGCAATCTGCATTTACCCTGACAATCCGCCCCGACAACGTGGCCGTTATCACTATCGACGAGCCGGGCGAAAAGATGAATACCCTCAAGGCCGAGGCCGGCGCGCAGGTACGCGAACTGCTCAGGCAGATCCGCGATAATAAAGAGGTGCGCGGCGTGGTCTTTATCTCCGCTAAACCGGACAACTTTATCGCCGGGGCCGACATTAATATGATTGGCCGCTGCGCCAGCGCCCAGGAGGCGGAGACGCTAGCCCGCCAGGGGCAGCAGATCATGGCGGAGATTAACGCTCTGCCCGTGCCGGTGGTGGCCGCTATTCACGGCGCCTGCCTCGGCGGCGGCCTGGAGCTGGCCCTGGCCTGCCATCGCCGGATTTGCACCGATGATGCGAAAACCGCGCTCGGTCTGCCGGAAGTGCAGCTCGGCCTGCTGCCGGGCTCCGGCGGCACCCAGCGGCTGCCGCGGCTGGTTGGCATCACCACGGCGCTGGACATGATCCTCACCGGCAAACAGCTGCGCCCGCGCCAGGCGCTGCGCGCAGGCCTGGTCGATGAAGTGGTGCCTCACGCTATCCTGCTGGAAGCGGCGGTAGAGCTGGCGAAAAAGCCGCGGCCCTCGGCGAAGGTGCTGCCGGTGCGCGAGCGCCTGATGGCCGGCCCGCTGGCCCGCAGCCTGGTGATGCGCATGGCGGCGAAGCAGACCGAGCGCAAAACCCACGGCAACTATCCGGCCACCGACCGTATTTTAAAGGTGCTGGAAACCGGCCTTTCCGAGGGCAGCAGCAGCGGCTACGCCGCCGAGGCCCGCGCCTTCGGCGAGCTGGCGATGACCCCGCAGTCAAAAGCGCTGCGCGGGATCTTCTTTGCCAGCACCGACATTAAAAAAGATCCCGGCGCCGATGCCGAACCGCTGCCGCTGCGATCCGCCGCGGTGCTCGGCGGCGGCCTGATGGGCGGCGGTATTGCCTATGTGACGGTCAGCAAGGCCGGGCTGCCGGTGCGCATCAAGGACATTAACGCTGCTGGCATCAACCACGCCCTGAAATACAGCTACGATCTGCTGGATCAGAAGGTGCGCCGCCGCCACATCCGCGCCGGCGAGCGGGACAGGCAGCTGGCGATGGTCACCGGCGCCACCGATTATCAAGGTTTTTCGCAGCGCGACGTGGTTATCGAGGCGGTGTTCGAAGACCTGGCGCTCAAGCAGCAGATGGTGGCCGACGTCGAAGCGCATTTTGCGCCGCAGACGATTTTTGCCTCCAATACCTCCTCGCTGCCGATTGGCGACATTGCGCAGAAGGCGCAGCGTCCGCAGCAGGTGATCGGCCTGCACTTCTTCAGCCCGGTGGAGAAAATGCCGCTGGTGGAGGTCATTCCCCACGCCGGCACATCGCCGCAGACCGTTGCCACGGTGGTTAAGCTGGCGAAGAAGCTCGGCAAGACGCCGGTGGTGGTCGCCGATAAGGCCGGTTTTTACGTTAACCGCATCCTTGCGCCCTACATCAATGAGGCGATTCGCCTGCTGACCGAAGGCGCGACCATCGAGCAGATAGACTCGACGCTTGTGAAGTTCGGCTTCCCGGTGGGGCCCATTCAGCTGCTCGACGAAGTGGGCATTGATACCGGCACCAAAATTATACCGGTGCTGGAGGCCGCCTACGGAGAGCGCTTTAGCCCGCCGGCAAATGTTATTAGCGCAGTTTTGAACGACGATCGCAAAGGCAGAAAAAATGGCCGCGGTTTCTATCTTTACGGCGCAAAAGGGCGTAAAAGCAAAAAGCAGCCCGACCCGGCGATTTATCCGCTGATCGGTCGCGGTGAAAAGCGGGAGGTTCCGCCATCGGAAATTGTTGAGCGCTGCGTGATGCTGATGCTCAACGAGGCCGCTCGCTGCTACGACGAGCGGGTGGTGCGCAGCGCGCGCGACGGCGACATCGGTGCCGTGTTCGGCATCGGCTTCCCGCCCTTCCTGGGCGGCCCGTTCCGCTATATGGACGCGCTGGGCGCGAATAATGTGGTGGCGACGCTACAGCGTCTGGCAAGTCGCTTCGGCCCGCGCTTTACCCCCTGCGAGGCGCTAATAATGATGGCAGAGCAGGGGCAGACCTTCTGGTCTGAGGCTTCGGATGTACAGAGTGAACCAACGCCAATCGACTGAACATAATGCTGTTGTGGCTATTTTATCGTCAGGGATTGACTATACTTACGCCATTGAGGTAAAAAACAGCGTTTCATTGATCGAATGGATAAGGCACAATGCCCGGTCATCGGGAAAGGCGGCGCATTCTGCGCTACGGTTCCCGATGCTTCTGGTTAACAAAAGCGGTGCAATATGCAAGTTTTTATCATGCGTCACGGCGACGCAGCCCTCGATGCAGCCAGCGACGCGGTGCGTCCCCTGACCCCCTGCGGATGCGATGAGTCGCGCCAGATGGCGGGCTGGCTGAAAGGTCAAAAAGTCGACATTGAGCACGTTCTGGTCAGCCCCTACCTGCGGGCAGAGCAGACGATGGGCGTAGTAGGGGAGAGCATGAACCTGCCCGACAGCGTCGATGTTCTGCCGGAGCTGACGCCGGGCGGCGATGTGGGTCTGGTGAGCGCCTACCTGCAGGCGCTGGCCAATGAGGACGTTGCGTCGGTGCTGGTGATTTCCCACCTGCCGCTGGTCGGCTATCTGGTCTCTGAACTTTGTCCGGGCGAAACGCCGCCGATGTTCTCGACCTCGTCCATTGCCTGCGTCACGCTGGGCAAAGACGGTCTGGGGCATTTTGACTGGCAGATGAACCCCTGCAACCTGAAAATGGCGAAAGCGATTTAAGCCATTCCGGGCTGCCTTCAGGCGGCCCGCGCTATTTCTGCCTCACGGCAGCTCCGGCGGCTGCCACTCTTCCACTTCAATCAAGACCAGTAGCGCGGCATCGCCGCCGTACTCCTTTGGCGCCTGATGGAAGGCCATCACGTGCGGATGCTGGGCCAGCCACAGCGGCGTTTGCTGCTTAAGTACGTGCCGACCGTGGCCGTGCATTACGCAGGCGCAGAACACGTGCTCCCGGCGGCAGGCGGCAATCAGCGCCCCCAGCTCCTGCTTGGCCTGCAGCTGGGTCAGTCCGTGAAGATCGAGAAACAGCTCCGGCGAGTAGTCGCCGCGCCTGAGTTTTTTCGCCTCAAAGTGGCTCACGTCCTCGCGAACGTATTTTGCCGGACCGTCGCTGCTCAGCAGGGGCTGAAACTCATCGGAAAAGTAGTGGCTGTTATCCGCCTGCTCCTGCAGCAGACGCTTAACCGGTACCTCGCTGACTTTTTTGCGCTGCGGGCGGTGGACGATGGTGTCCTGTTTAATCTGCCGGGTGCCGGTCATCAGCTGGCGAAATAGCGCCTGATCCTCGTTGCTCAGCGTCGGTTTCTTCTTCATGAGCTCTTCTCAATGCAATTTTGCGACAGTTTACCCGACTCGCTGCAGAAAACACATTTTCCTCGCGGCCAGCGACGCAAGAGTGCTGATTTATCGCCGTCTTCATGGCAAACTAGCCGCCGAATTTAACGCGCAGGTGCCCTGGAGGGGAAAGTGGATAAAATATTTGTCGATGAAGCCGTCAACGAGCTGCATACCATTCAGGATATGCTGCGCTGGGCGGTCAGTCGCTTCAGCGCGGCCGGCATCTGGTACGGGCACGGCACGGACAATCCGTGGGACGAAGCGGTGCAGCTGGTGCTGCCGTCGCTCTATCTGCCGCTGGATATTCCGGAAGATATGCGCACCGCGCGCCTCACCTCCAGCGAAAAGCACCGTATCGTTGAGCGCGTGATCCGCCGCATTAACGAGCGGATTCCGGTCGCCTACCTGACCAATAAAGCCTGGTTCTGCGGCCACGAATTTTACGTTGACGAGCGGGTGCTGGTGCCGCGTTCGCCGATTGGCGAGCTTATCAACAACCGCTTCGCCGGCCTGATTGACCATCAGCCGCAGCACATTCTCGACATGTGCACCGGCAGCGGCTGTATCGCGATTGCCTGCGCCTACGCCTTCCCGGAGGCGGAAGTTGACGGCGTCGATATCTCCGCCGACGCGCTGGCGGTGGCCGAGCACAACATCGAAGAGCACGGCCTGATCCACCACGTGACGCCGATCCGCTCCGATCTGTTCCGCGACCTGCCGAAGATGCAGTATGACCTGATCGTCACCAACCCGCCGTACGTCGATGAAGAGGACATGGCGGATCTGCCGAACGAATACCGCCACGAGCCTGAGCTGGGCCTGGCCTCCGGCTCTGACGGCCTCAAGCTGACCCGCCGCATTCTCGGCAATGCGCCGGACTACCTGACCGATGACGGCATTCTGATTTGTGAAGTCGGTAACAGCATGGTACACCTGATGGCGCAGTATCCTGACGTTCCGTTCACCTGGCTTGAGTTTGATAACGGTGGTGACGGCGTCTTTATGCTCACCAAAGCGCAGCTCGTGGCTGCCCGCGAACACTTCAGCCTCTATAAAGACTAATTAAAACTCGAACGGAGCCGTGATGGCAGGAAACACAATTGGACAACTCTTTCGCGTAACCACCTTCGGCGAATCCCACGGCCTGGCGCTGGGCTGCATCGTTGACGGCGTGCCGCCCGGCATTCCGCTGACCGAGGCGGACCTGCAACACGATCTGGACCGCCGCCGTCCCGGCACCTCGCGCTATACCACCCAGCGCCGGGAGCCGGATCAGGTGAAGATCCTCTCCGGCGTGTTCGAGGGCGTAACCACCGGCACCAGCATCGGCCTGCTGATTGAGAATACCGACCAGCGCTCGCAGGACTACAGCGCCATTAAAGACGTGTTTCGCCCGGGCCACGCCGACTACACCTACGAGCAGAAATACGGCCTGCGCGACTACCGCGGCGGCGGCCGCTCTTCGGCGCGCGAAACCGCCATGCGCGTGGCCGCAGGCGCGATCGCCAAGAAGTATCTGGCAGAGAAATTTGGCATCGTTATCCGCGGCTGCCTGACCCAGATGGGCGATATTCCGCTGGCGATTAAAGCCTGGGACCAGGTAGAGCAGAATCCGTTCTTCTGCCCGGATCCGGATAAAATCGCGGCGCTGGATGAACTGATGCGCGGTCTGAAAAAAGAGGGCGACTCCATCGGCGCGAAGGTCACCGTGGTGGCCGACGGCGTACCGCCGGGCCTCGGCGAGCCGGTATTTGACCGTCTGGACGCCGATATCGCCCATGCGCTGATGAGCATTAACGCCGTGAAGGGCGTGGAGATTGGCGAAGGCTTCGGCGTCGTCGGCCTGCGCGGCAGCGAAAACCGCGACGAGATCACCGGCGCCGGGTTCCAGAGCAACCACGCCGGCGGCATCCTCGGCGGCATCAGCACCGGCCAGCAGATCGTCGCTAACCTGGCGCTTAAGCCCACCTCCAGCATTACCGTACCGGGGCGCACCATCAACCGCGACGGCGAGGAAGTGGAGATGGTTACTAAGGGGCGTCACGATCCGTGCGTCGGCATCCGCGCGGTGCCTATCGCCGAAGCGATGCTGGCTATCGTGCTGATGGACCACCTCCTGCGCCAGCGCGCGCAGAACGCGGACGTCACCACGACCATTCCACGCTGGTAACTTCTCAATGCGGGGGCATATGAAAAAATGCGTTATCGGCCTGCTGGCGCTGCTCGCCAGCGGCTCTGCCTTTTCGGCCACGCCGTGGCAGAAAATTACCCATCCGATCGCCGGCAGCAGCCAGTCGATCGGCGGCTTTTCTAACGGCTGCATTATCGGCGCCGAGCCGCTGCCCCTCAACGCGGACAGCTACCAGATCATGCGCACCGACCAGCGTCGCTATTTCGGCCATCCGGACCTGGTGCAGTTTATTCAGCGCCTCGCCGGCCGGGTGCATAGCCAGGGGCTCGGCACGATGCTGATTGGCGATATGGGGATGCCGGCGGGCGGGCGCTTCAGCAGCGGCCACGCCAGCCACCAGATTGGGCTCGATGTCGATATTTTCCTGCAGCTGCCGCAGACCCGCTGGACCTCCGCCCAGCTGCTGAGGCCGCAGGCGCTGGATCTGGTCTCCGCCGACGGCAAGCGGGTGGTGCCCTCCCGCTGGTCGCCGCAGATTGGCCAGCTGATTAAGCTGGCGGCGCAGGATAGCGACGTGACCCGCATTTTCGTCAATCCGGCCATCAAGCAGCAGCTGTGCGAAGACGCGGGCAGCGACCGCGACTGGCTGCGCAAGGTGCGCCCGTGGTTCCAGCACCGCGCCCATATGCACGTGCGCCTGCGCTGCCCGGCGGGTAGCCTGGAGTGCCAGGATCAGCCCGCGCCGCCGCCGGGCGACGGCTGCGGCGCCGAGCTGCAGAGCTGGTTTGAACCGCCGAAGCCTGGCGCAACCAGGCCGGTGAAGAAAACGCCGCCGCCGCTGCCGCCGTCCTGTCAGGCGCTACTGGACGAACATAAACTCTGATGGAACATTTTGCCGAACTTTTTTCTGTCTCTCCGCTGTTCCTGACCGCGCTGTTTTTTATTGCGCTGCTTGCCGGTTTCATTGATTCGCTGGCCGGCGGCGGCGGGCTGCTGACGGTCCCGGCGCTGCTGGCCGCCGGCATGTCGCCGGCCAACGCGCTGGCCACCAATAAGCTGCAGGCTTGCGGCGGGTCGCTCTCCTCCTCGCTCTATTTTATCCGCCGCGGGGTGGTGAGCATCAAAGACCAGAAGCTGAACATCGCGATGACCTTTATCGGCTCCACCAGCGGCGCGCTGCTGGTGCAGCACGTGCAGTCCGACATTCTGCGCCAGATCTTACCCCTGCTGGTGATCGGCATCGGCCTCTACTTTTTGCTGATGCCGCGCCTGGGCGAAGAGGATCGCGTTCGCCGCCTGCACGGCCTGCCCTTTGCCCTGGTCGCCGGCGGCTGCGTCGGCTTTTATGACGGCTTTTTCGGCCCCGGCGCAGGGTCGTTTTACGCTCTGGCGTTCGTCACTCTCGCGGGGTTTAATCTCGCGAAATCGACGGCCCACGCCAAGGTGCTGAACGCCACCTCCAACGTCGGCGGCCTGCTGCTGTTTATCGTTGGCGGAAAAGTGGTCTGGGGAACCGGATTTGTGATGATGGCCGGACAATTTTTAGGTGCGCGGATGGGATCGCGGCTGGTGCTGAGCAAGGGGCAGTCGCTGATCCGCCCGATGATCGTCATCGTCTCGGCGGTGATGAGCGCAAAGTTACTTTACGATAGCCACGGCGCGGAAATTGCGCAGTGGCTGGGACTCCATTGATGCAACAGCAACACCACTACCAGCAGCTGATCGACCTCTTTGACGGCTGCTTTTATGACGAATTTAACACCCGGCTGGTAAAAGGCGATGATGAACCGATCTACCTGCCCGCCGACGACGAAGCGCCTTATAACCGCATCGTTTTTGCCCACGGCTTTTACGCCAGCGCGCTGCACGAAATCTCCCACTGGTGCATCGCCGGCGCAGAGCGCCGCAAGCGGGTGGACTTCGGCTACTGGTACTGCCCGGACGGGCGCGATGCGCAGACCCAGTGCCGGTTCGAGGACGTTGAAATAAAGCCTCAGGCGTTCGACTGGCTGTTTTGCGCGGCGGCGGGCTTTCCGTTTAACGTCAGCTGCGACAACCTGGAAGGGGATTTCGAACCGGACCGCATCGCCTTTCAGCGGCGGGTGCACGCCCAGGTGATGACCTACCTGGAGCAGGGGATTCCGGCCCGCCCGGCGCGCTTTATCGCCGCGCTCCAGGACTATTATCAGACCCCGGCGCTGACGGCGGAGCAGTTTCCGTGGCCGCAAGATCTTTAACAGAGGAAAAAAGATGATCGCAGAATTTGAATCGCGCATTCTGGCGTTAATTGATGACATGGTTGAGCACGGCAGCGACGATGAGCTGTTCGCCGGCGGTTATCTGCGCGGCCACCTGACGATTTCGGTCGCCCGCCTGGAGGAGGGGGACGACCACTCTGCCGGGGCGGTGTATCAGCAGGTCAACCACAGCCTGGAAAAGGCCATCGCGGCCGGGGAGCTTAATCCCCGGGATCAGGCCCTGGTGCTGGAGATGTGGGATAACCTCTACCGGCAGGCCAGCGTTAACTAGGCCACGGATAGTAAATATGCTCCGCCTGGAAACGGGCGGACGCGTCGTCTTCCGCCAGCCTCGCCGCCAGGGTGAAGGCAAAATCAAATACCCGCCCCAGCCCCTTGCCGCTCAGCAGATTACCATCCTCCACCACGTCAGCCTCCACGTACGTGCCGTCGGTCACCTGCTGCCACAGATCGCCCGAGCAGACATAGCGGCGGCCCTTCAGCAGGCCGTTGGCGCCCAGCACGCGGGCGGCGGCGGAGCAGATAGGGCAGATCCATTTTCCGGCCTCGTCGTGGCGCGTCACGAAGGCCAGCACCGCCTCGCTGCGGCCGAGAAACAGGCTGCCTTCAGGCCCGCCGGGCAGCACCACGGCATCGTAGGTTTTATCGAACCGGTCGCTGAGGACGGCGTCGGCCTCGACCGGGATCTGATGATAGCTCAGCACCGAACGGTTTTCGCTGCAGGAGAGGGTCTCCACGCCGATGTCGAGGCGGCGCAGGATGTCGACAGTGACAATGGCCTCCGCCTCTTCAAAGCCGGGGGCCAGCAGCACGGCAACAGTTTTCATTTACGGACTCCTTACCGGGAAGAAAACCCTATCCTGACTGCGGGGCGGGCATATGTGAAGCGAATAAAGCAATAAATTGAACCTGTGTTTCATTTTTTATTTTAATGGCGAAAATTTTGTGAAAAATAGCGCCGTCGCGCAAGAAAATGGTGTCATTCTGAGAGAGAAGTTTCTCATTATGACAACCGGCGGACGGGTGGGCGGTGCGGATTTTTTGAACGGCCGTTTCATCGCCGCGGGCTGATACGATCCCTCTCGCAAAACCCCGCCTCATTTTCCTCCGCAGCCTCGCCTGGCGCATTTTTCGCCACGAATGGCATATGCCTTGCTCAGCTCCTCTCTCTTACTCACTGACAGAGGTCATTATGAGACAAGGAACGACGGCAGGCTTTTTTGAGAAAAAACGCATTATTGCTAAACCCGGCTTTAACCGCTGGCTGGTCCCGCCGGCGGCGCTGGCTATTCACCTGTGCATCGGCATGGCCTACGGATTCTCCGTGTTCTGGCTGCCGATGTCGCAAATCGTCGGCCAAACCTGCCCGGCGGACAGCGGCTTCTGGCACCAGCTGGTAACCACCGACTGCGACTGGCGCATCTCGATGCTCGGCTGGACCTACACGCTGTTCTTTATCTTCCTCGGCTGCTCCGCCGCCCTGTGGGGGCAGTGGCTGGAGAAGGCCGGGCCGCGGCTGGTCGGCATGGTGGCCACGCTATGCTGGAGCGGCGGCCTGGCGCTGGCGGCGCTGGCCATTTACAGCCACCAGCTCTGGCTGCTGTGGCTGGGGGCAGGCGCCATCGGCGGCACCGGGCTGGGGCTTGGCTATATCTCGCCGGTCTCGACGCTGCTGCGCTGGTTTCCCGACAAGCGCGGCATGGCCGCGGGCATGGCGATCATGGGCTTCGGCGGCGGCGCGATGGTCGGCGCGCCTTTTGCCAACATGCTGATGGGCATCTTCGCCGATAGCGGCCACGCCGGGATCTGGCAGACCCTGCTGGTGCTGGCGGGCATCTACTTCGTCTTTATGCTCGGCGGCACGCTCTGCTACCGAATTCCGCCTATCGGCTGGCATCCGCTGGGCTGGCAGCCGAAAGAAGAGCAGGCGAAAGGATCGTCGCAGATGGTGCACGTCAGCGTTGCCTGTCGCACCCCGCAGTTCTGGCTGCTGTGGCTGGTGCTGTGCCTCAACGTCTCCGCCGGGATCGGCATTCTCGGCATGGCGTCGCCGATGCTGCAGGAGGTGTTCGCCGGCAGGCTTATCGGCAACGATCTGAGCTGGGGCGCGCTGAACGCCGGGCAGCTGGCGCAGATTGCCGCCATCGCCGCCGGCTTTACCGGTCTGCTGAGCCTGTTTAATATCGGCGGCCGCTTCTTCTGGGCCTCGCTGTCGGACTATATCGGCCGCAAAGCGACGTTTGCCATCTTCTTTGCGCTGGGCATGGTGCTGTATGTCTCCACCGTTTACGCCGCCGGAATGGGCAGCGTGGTGCTGTTCGTGGTGCTGTTCTGCGTGATTATTTCGATGTACGGCGGCGGGTTTGCCACCATTCCGGCCTACCTGGCGGACATGTTCGGCACCCAGATGGTGGGCGCAATCCACGGGCGGCTGCTGACGGCGTGGTCGGTGGCGGGCATCCTTGGCCCGGTGCTGGTGAACTACCTGCGCGAATATCAGCTCTCCATCGGTACGTCGCCCGCCAGAACCTACGAAATTACCCTCTACGTGCTGGCGGGGCTGCTGGCGGTCGGTTTTCTCTGCAACCTGGCGGTGCGCCGGGTACCGGCGAAATACGCCATGAGCGACGAGGAAATTAAGCAGGCGGCGTCGGTCTACAAGCGCGATCCCAATATGCCTCTGGCGTGGGCGCCGGCGCGCAGCAGCTATCTGCCGGTGGCGCTGGCCTGGCTGGTGGTCGGCATTCCGATGCTGTGGGGGATTGTGGTGACCGTGCAGCAGGCGGCGCATCTGTTTAGCTGAACAAAGGGCGGGCTGGCGCCGCGGCGCCGCCCTGGCCCTTAGCCCTTCACCTCCCGCCCCTTCAGCAGCTTCCTGACCCACAGGCGGTTCGGATTGAGCGCCGCCAGCGTCGGCGCGTCGAGCGGCAGCGGCTCGCCGCTCATCTGCGAGGCCAGCACCTCCGCCGCCAGCGGGGCGGAGCAGAGCCCGCGCGAGCCCAGCGCCCCCAGCATAAACAGGTCCGGATACGCCGGCGCCACCGCTGCGCCATCGCGATCCTCCGCCAGCTGCGCATAGGCCGCAAGCGTCGCGTCATAGTCCGGCACGCTGCCGACCATCGGCAGGTGGTCGCGGGTGGCGCAGCGCACGCCGCAGCGGGCCTCGCCGCCGCTGACGTCCACGCTTTGCGCCCAGTCAGCCTCCGGCAGACAGTCCAGCAGCCGCCGGCGGTTGTGCTGCTGGTCCGCTTCGCGGTAGGCGGCGTCGGTGCTGCCGCGATGGTAGCTGGCGCCGATGCAGTGCTGATGGCGGTTCGGGTCCTGCGGCGTCAGGTAGCCGTCGTAGCACAGCACCTGCTTCAGCGCCGCCAGCGCAGGCGTCGTGGGGATATGGCTCACCTGGCCGCCGACGGCGTAGACCGGCAGCGGGGCGGTCTGGGCAAAGCCGCCGATCTGATGACCATTGGCCAGCACCGCGCAGGCGTGATCCTGCGGCCCGCCGTTGGCGAAGTGCAGTCTCCAGCCGATCTCCTGCTGTTCGAGTTTTTCACAGCGCCTGTTCCAGCGCACGTTCAGCCCCTGCCGGACGGCCAGTTCGATCGCGGCGGCGGTCAGCTCTGCCGGGCACAGCCAGCCGCCGAGCGGGTACTGGATGCCGCCGCAGCCGGTTTCCACGCCGGCGCTTTTATATACCTCCTCCGCGCCGGCGGGCGAGGCGATCTCCGGCGGCAGGCCGAGGCTCAACATTTGCGCTATTTTATGAGCGCTTTTTTCGTCCCAGGCGAGCTGGGTGACGCCGCACCAGTCGTGGCTAAAAGTCAGCGGCAGGCTATCGTACAGGCGGCGGGCGAAGGTAAAGGCCGCCGGAAAGAAGGCGGCCAGCGCCGGGTCGTGGGCGTTGAGCAGCGGATAGAGCGCGCCCTGGCGATTGCCGGAGGCGCCCTGCGCCGGGGCCGCGTCCTCGCAGTAGAGCGTAACCTTAAAGCCGCGCTTCAGCAGCGCCAGCGCCAGCAGGGCGCTGGCGACGCCGCCGCCGATAATTGCCGCGTCGCGCGCCGGGGTCGCGCGGCGGGCAAACCACGGCTGGCGGCAGACCGCCGGGCCGGCGGGCATCTCGCCGGTAAGCATTTCGCGCTTGCGGCCATAGCCCTTGCTTTTACGCATAGTGAAGCCCGCCTCCTGCAGCCCGCGGCGCACGAAGCCCGCCGAGGTGAAGGTGGCCAGCGTGCCGCCGGGGCGGGCGGTTCGTGCCATGGCGTTAAACAGCGTCGGGGTCCACATGTCGGGGTTTTTGGCGGGGGCAAAGCCGTCGAGGAACCAGGCGTCTACGCGCTGATTAAAAGTATCGTCGAGCGTATCGACCAGCGTATTGATATCGCCAAACCACAGATCCAGCGTTACGCGCCCCTCGTCCAGCAGCAGGCGGTGACAGCCGGAGAAGGGGAGGGGCCACTGGGCCTGGAGCTGTACTGCGAAGTCCGCCAGCTCGGGCCAGCGCCGGTGCGCGAGCCTGAGGTCTTCCGCGCGCAGCGGGAATTTCTCAAAGCTGACAAAGTGCAGCCGCCGCAGCGCGGCATCGGGATAGCTGTCGCGAAATGCCGCAAACGCCTGCCACAGCGTCAGAAAATTGAGGCCGGTACCGAAGCCGCTCTCCGCCACCACAAAATGCGCGCGGTCGTGGCGAATAAAACGCAGCGGAATATTGTTTCCGTCGATAAAAACATAGCGCGTCTCTTCCAGCCCATTATCATTAGAAAAATAGACGTCATCAAAATCTCGGGAAACAGGTGTACCCTCAGTGTTAAATTCGAGGTTGGCAGGTTGTATGGCGGTTTGTTTCACGTAAGTTACTCGTTGTGCAAGGCGTGCGGCGATCTTAGCGAGGTGCGCCAGAGGGCGCAAATTTATGCATTAAATTGCTGATCGGACTTGTTCGGCGTACAAGTGTACGCTATCTTGCGACACGAAACTTAAAATAGTGCGAATTACAGAGGTATTGAATGAAACGTGCAGTGATTACTGGCCTGGGCATTGTTTCCAGCATCGGTAACAACCAGCAGGAAGTCCTGGCATCTCTGCGTGAAGGACGCTCCGGGATCACTTTCTCTCAGGAATTTGTGGACGCCGGTATGCGCAGCCACATCTGGGGTAACGTTAAGCTGGACACCACCGGCATGATCGATCGCAAAGTGGTGCGTTTCATGAACGATGCCTCCATCTACGCTTTCCTTTCTATGCAGCAGGCCGTGCAGGACGCGGGTCTGAGCGAAGACGTATACCAGAACAATCCGCGCGTCGGTCTGATTGCCGGCTCCGGTGGTTCCTCCAAGTCCCAGGTGATGGGCGCTGACGCGATGCGTACTCCGCGCGGCCTGAAGGCGGTTGGTCCGTATATCGTGACCAAAGCGATGGCCTCTGCCGTTTCCGCCTGCCTGGCGACGCCGTTTAAAATCCACGGCGTGAACTACTCCATCAGCTCCGCCTGCGCCACTTCCGCCCACTGCATCGGCAGCGCGGTTGAGCAGATCCAGCTCGGCAAACAGGACATCGTCTTTGCCGGCGGCGGCGAAGAGCTGTGCTGGGAGATGGCCTGCGAATTTGACGCTATGGGCGCCCTGTCCACCAAATACAACGACACGCCGGAAAAAGCCTCCCGCACCTACGATCAGAAGCGCGACGGTTTCGTGATCGCCGGCGGCGGCGGCATGGTAGTGGTTGAAGAGCTTGAGCACGCCCTGGCGCGCGGCGCGAAAATCTATGCCGAGGTTGTCGGCTACGGCGCAACCTCTGACGGCGCCGACATGGTTGCCCCGTCCGGCGAAGGCGCGGTGCGCTGCATGAAGATGGCGATGGACGGCGTTGATACCCCGATTGACTATCTGAACTCCCACGGCACCTCCACGCCGGTCGGCGACGTGAAAGAGCTGGGCGCCATCCGCGAAGTGTTCGGCACCAATACCCCGGCTATCTCCGCAACGAAAGCCATGACCGGCCACTCCCTGGGCGCTGCCGGCGTGCAGGAGGCCATCTACTCCCTGCTGATGCTGGAGCACGGCTTTATCGCCCCGAGCATCAATATCGAAGAGATGGACGAGCAGGCGGAAGGCCTGAACATCGTGACCGAGCCGACCGAGCGTCAGCTGACCACCGTGATGTCCAACAGCTTCGGCTTCGGCGGCACTAACGCCACGCTTGTGATGCGCAAGTACGGCGCATAAACTATTGTCAGACCTGAAAAGGAGCCTCCCGGCTCCTTTTTTATATCCGATGAATACCTGATCCGGCACAACGCATGTCTTCTGCTACACACACTGAGTCCCGCGCCAGCGCCAACGCCTCGCTGTTTCGCATCGCTTTTGCGGTTTTTCTGACCTACATGACTATCGGCCTGCCGCTGCCGGTCATTCCGCTGTTTGTCCACCACGAGCTGGGCTACGGCAATACGATGGTCGGCGTCGCCGTCGGCATCCAGTTTCTGGCCACCGTGCTTACCCGCGGCTATGCCGGGCGGCTGGCCGACCAGTACGGCGCCAAGCGCTCGGCGCTGCAGGGGATGCTGGCCTGCGGGCTGGCGGGCGGCGTAATGCTGCTGGCGGCGCTGCTGCCGGTGGCGGCGGCGTATAAGTTTGCGCTGCTGGTGGTAGGGCGCCTGCTGCTCGGCTTCGGCGAAAGCCAGCTGCTGACCGGGACGCTGACCTGGGGCATGGGGCTGGTGGGCCCCCGGCGCTCCGGAAAGGTGATGTCCTGGAACGGGATGGCGATTTACGGCGCGCTGGCCGCCGGGGCGCCGCTGGGGCTGGTCATTCAGAGCCACTTCGGCTTTGCGGCGCTGGCGGCAACCACTATCGCGCTGCCGCTGCTGGCCTGGGCGTTCAACGGGACGGTGCGCAAAGTGCCGCCGCAGGCCGGGGAGCGCCCGTCGCTGCTGAGCGTGATCGGGGTCATCTGGAAGCCGGGCATTGGCCTGGCGCTGCAGGGCGTGGGCTTTGCGGCGATCGGCACCTTCGTGTCGCTCTACTTTGTCAGCCGCGGCTGGCCGCTGGCGGGCTTCACGCTCACCGCCTTCGGCGGCGCCTTTGTACTGATGCGCATTCTGTTCGGCTGGATGCCGGACCGCTTCGGCGGCGTGCGGGTGGCCGCCGCATCGCTGGTGGTGGAAACGGCGGGCCTGCTGCTGCTGTGGCTGGCGCCGAACGCCTGGGTGGCGCTGGCCGGGGCGGCGCTGACCGGCGCCGGGTGTTCGCTTATCTTCCCGGCGCTGGGCGTTGAGGTGGTGAAGCGCGCGCCGGCGCAGGTGCGCGGCACCGCGCTGGGCGGCTACGCCGCCTTTCAGGATATCTCCTACGGCATCACCGGACCGCTGGCCGGACTGCTGGCGACCTCATGCGGCTATCCGTCGGTGTTTCTCGCCGGCGCGGTGTCGGCGGTGGTCGGCATTATCGTGACGCTGCTGGCTTTTCGCCGCCGTTAGATAACGATCCACAGCAGGATAACCGCTACCGCCAGGGCGATAAGCAGCAGGCCGGGCCGGGCTGAGACCGTCTTCAGGCGCTCGAAAAACGGGATCTGCGGGTTATAAATCGGCTGGATATTGCGAATATCCAGCGTGTCCTGGGAGCGCTCCACGCGCCGCAGGAATACCTGATTAAGCAGAGCCTGCACCTGGGCCTGGGTCAGTACCGTCTGCGGCGTCGCCTGCCAGTTCTGGCGGGCGTAATCGTACAGCGCATTGCACTCTCCGGCATCCAGCGGCTGCTTCAGCACGGTCTGCAGCAGCTCCGGCGTTGGCGCCCTGTGGCCGCTGAGGGCTTGTCGCGCCTGCAGCCAGGTCACCAGCTGGTTGAAGTGGCTCGCGGGGATGAGTTCCCCGGTTTTCACGCCGGACAGCTCCAGCATCGACTGCCAGATCATCTTCCCGGATTCACCCGTCGCCGCCGCCAGCTTCGTCACCAGCTGATTGAGGGTGTTGTGCTCGGCGGGCAGCAGCGGGCGGCTGGTACCGGGGCGCTGCTGCGGCTGCGGAATCGCCATCTGGTTGCTCTGCAGCAGCTCCAGCACGCTTTTTAGCTGCCCGGGCGTCAGCTGGCTCAGGGCCGTCTGGCCGTACTGCTGGCGAATAAAGTCGCTGACCGCCTGGCGGTTGTTGCCCTGGCCGAGCAGGCCGTTGAGCTGGGCCATTATCTGGCGCGACTCGCGGTTCTGACCGGCGGCGCTGATGCGCTGATTGAGGTTCTGCTCCGCCGCCGGAAAGTGGCGGGAGAGCAGCGGTTCATCATTGCGTAAACCCAAATCGTGTTTGATCCCTGACCACACCTCCGCGCTCTGCTGCGAGGTAAGCGCCACGAGGCGAACAATCAATCTCTCCAGCACGGTGCGCTGCTGGGTGGAGAGCGGCTGATTGCCAATAGTCGAAGGGGCCGCTGCCGCTCCAGGAGGCTGGGCGGGCGTGCCGGAAATGGGTTGCGTCATGATTAATCCTGAATATACGTGGTGTTCGCCAGTCCCTCGGTGTTCCTGGCCGCAAGATTATGGCACACTTCCCCGGTTAACTCCCGTTTCAGACAGGTACTGTACCGTGAAAATCCTTGTTGATGAAAATATGCCCTACGCCCGCGAGCTTTTTAGCCGCCTGGGTGAGGTAGAGGCCGTGCCCGGCCGTCCGATCCCGCAGCAGGCGCTCGATGATGCCGATGCCCTGATGGTGCGCTCGGTCACCAAAGTGAATGAAGCGCTGTTGGCCGGGAAGGGGATTAAATTTGTCGGAACGGCGACGGCGGGAACTGACCACGTCGATGAGGCCTGGCTGCAGCGTGCCGGGATCGGCTTTTCGGCGGCGCCCGGCTGCAACGCCATCGCCGTGGTGGAGTACGTCTTTTCCGCGCTGCTGATGCTGGCCGAGCGCGACGGCTTTGCCCTCAAGGACCGCACCGTCGGCATCGTTGGCGTCGGCAACGTCGGCGGCCGTCTGCAAAAGCGCCTTGAGGCGCTGGGCATTCGCACCCTGCTGTGCGATCCGCCGCGCGCCGAACGCGGCGACGAGGGCGATTTCCGCGCCCTCGACGCGCTGGTGCAGGAGGCCGATGTACTGACCTTCCACACGCCGCTGTATAAGGAGGGTCCTCATAAAACCCTGCATCTCGCCGATGAGGCGCTGATTGCCAGGCTGAAGCCGGGAACCATTCTGATTAACGCCTGCCGCGGCCCGGTGGTGGATAACGCCGCGCTGCTGAAGTGCCTGGAGGCCGGACAGCGCCTCAGCACGGTGCTCGATGTCTGGGAGCCGGAGCCGGAGCTGAACACGGCGCTGCTGGCAAAAGTCGATATCGGCACGCCGCACATCGCCGGCTACACCCTTGAGGGCAAGGCCCGCGGCACCACCCAGGTGTTCGAGGCCTACAGCGCCTTTATCGGCAAGCCGCAGCAGGTGGCGCTCTCGACCCTGCTGCCCGCGCCGGAGTTTGGCCGCATTACCCTGCACGGCGCGCTGGATCAGACCGTCCTGAAAAGGCTGGTCCATTTGGTGTATGATGTGCGCCGCGATGATGCGCCGCTGCGAAAAGTGGCCGCCATTGCCGGCGAGTTCGATAAGCTGCGCAAAAACTACCTTGAGCGGCGGGAGTGGTCGTCGCTGGAGGTGCTCTGCGACGACGCCGATACCGCCGCACGGCTCAGCGCCATCGGCTTTAGCGCCGTGCATCACGCCGCACACTAATGATGTTTTATTGCGCCCGGACCATCAGGCCCGGGCGGAGATTTCTTTCTGGAGTAAACCACCATGTCTGAAGGCTGGAATATTGCCATCCTGGGCGCAACGGGCGCCGTAGGTGAAGCCCTGCTCGACACCCTTGCCGAGCGTCAGTTCCCGGTGGGCGAGATCTTTGCCCTGGCGCGCAGCGAAAGCGCCGGAGAGTCACTGCGCTTTGGCGGGAAAACCGTACTGGTGCAGGACGCGGCCGAATTTGACTGGACCCAGGCCCAGCTAGCGTTTTTCGCCGCCGGTGCTGAGGCGTCCGCCGCGCACGTGGAAGAGGCGACCAATTCAGGTTGCCTGGTTATCGATCTCAGCGGGCTGTTTGCCCTCGAGCCGGACGTGCCGCTGGTGGTGCCGGAGGTCAATCCGTTCGTGCTGGCCGATTACCGCAACCGCAACCTGATTGCGGTCCCGGACAGCCTCACCAGCCAGCTGCTGGCGGCGCTGAAGCCGCTGGTGGACGCCGGCGGCCTGTCGCGCATCGCCGTAACCAGCCTGATGTCCGCCTCGGCGCAGGGTAAAAAAGCCGTGGACGCGCTGGCGGGGCAGAGCGCGAAGCTGCTCAACGGCATTCCGATTGATGAAGAGGACTTCTTTGGCCGCCAGCTGGCGTTCAACATGCTGCCGCTGCTGGCCGATCGCGAAGGCAGCATCGTCGAAGAGCGCCGCATCGTCGATCAGGTGCGTAAGATCCTGCAGGACGACGGGCTGATGATCTCCGCGACCTGCGTGCGCGCGCCGGTGTTTTACGGCCACGCGCAGATGGTGAGCTTCGAGGCGCTGCGCCCGCTGGCCGCCGACGAGGCCCGCGACGCCTTCGCGCGCGGCGAAGATATAGTGCTCTCCGAAGAGGGCGACTTCCCGACCCAGGTCGGCGACGCCTCCGGCAGCGCGCATCTTTCGGTTGCCTGCGTGCGCAACGACTACGGCATGCCGGAGCAGATCCAGTTCTGGTCCGTTGCCGACAACGTTCGCTTCGGCGGCGCGCTGATGGCGGTGAAAATCGCCGAGAAGCTGACCCAGGAGTATCTGTACTGATGTCGGAAGCGCCGTTTAAAATCGCCCTCGGCATCGAGTACGACGGCAGTAAATACTACGGCTGGCAGCGTCAGAATGAAGTGCGCAGCGTGCAGGAGAAGCTGGAGAAGGCGCTGTCGCAGGTGGCGAACGAGCCGATTAACGTCTTCTGCGCCGGGCGCACCGATGCGGGCGTGCACGGTACCGGGCAGGTGGTGCACTTTGAAACCCGCGCCGAACGTAAAGACGCCGCCTGGACGCTGGGCGTCAACGCCAACCTGCCGGCAGATATCGCCGTGCGCTGGGTTAAAGCGGTGCCGGAGGACTTTCACGCCCGCTTCAGCGCCACCGCCCGCCGCTATCGCTATATTATCTATAATCATCGCCTGCGTCCGGCGGTGCTCGGCCACGGCGTGACCCATTACCATCAGCCGCTGGACGCCGATCGCATGCAGCGCGCCGCCCAGTGCCTGCTCGGCGAGAACGACTTTACTTCGTTCCGGGCGGTGCAGTGCCAGTCCCGCACGCCGTGGCGTAACGTGATGCACATTAACGTTGCCCGCTACGGAGCCTACGTGGTGGTGGATATAAAAGCCAACGCTTTCGTCCACCACATGGTGCGCAATATCGTCGGCAGCCTGCTGGAAGTGGGGGCCGGACACCAGCCGGAAGGCTGGATTGCCGAACTGCTGGCGGCAAAGGACCGCACGCTGGCCGCCGCCACGGCGAAAGCCGAGGGGCTCTATCTGGTAGCCGTGGATTACCCCGCGCGCTTTGCGCTGCCGCAATCACATATGGGCCCGCTGTTTCTGGCGGACTGAATGCCGTTATTTAAGGTTAAGCGACTATGGAACTGATTAGCTTTCTGATTGATTTTATCCTGCACATTGATGTGCACCTTGCCGAGCTTGTTGCCCAGTACGGCGTATGGATCTACGCCATTTTGTTTCTGATCCTGTTCTGCGAAACCGGCCTGGTGGTGACGCCGTTTCTGCCGGGCGACTCGCTGCTGTTTGTGGCCGGCGCGCTGTCGGCGCTGCCGACCAACGATCTCAACGTTCACCTGATGGTGGCGCTGATGGTGATTGCCGCCGTTATCGGCGATGCGGTCAACTACACGATTGGCCGACTGTTCGGTGAAAAGCTGTTCAGCAATCCGAACTCGAAGATTTTCCGCCGCAGCTATCTCGACAAGACCCACCGGTTCTACGAAAAGCACGGCGGAAAAACCATTATCCTGGCCCGCTTTGTGCCCATCGTGCGTACCTTCGCGCCGTTTGTCGCCGGGATGGGGCACATGTCCTACCGCCACTTTGCCGCCTATAACGTCATCGGCGCGCTGCTGTGGGTGCTGCTGTTCACCTACGCCGGCTATCTGTTTGGCGATCTGCCCATCGTGCAGGAGAATCTCAAGCTGCTGATTGTCGGCATCATCGTGGTTTCCATCCTGCCGGGCGTGATTGAAATTATCCGCCACAGGCGTGCCGCGCGCGCTGTGAAGTAGCCGCTGGCGCCGGAAAAGGTGGTTGAAAAGCAACCGGTTCGACCACTTTTTTATCCCATGCGCCGAAGTCTTATGTTTTAATGTGCAACATTTCATGGTCTGTAAGCCCCAAAAATGGCATTATTCGCCGCTTACAGCAAAACTGGCATCGACCAGGTTCAGGCAGAAAGGTTATCAATGAGCTGGATTGAACGAATTAAAAGCAACATCGCCCCGACCCGCAAGGCAAGTATTCCGGAAGGCGTATGGACCAAGTGCGACAGCTGCGGACAGGTTCTGTACCGCGCCGAGCTGGAGCGCAACCTTGAGGTGTGCCCGAAGTGCGATCACCACATGCGTATGTCAGCGCGCAACCGCCTGCATAGCCTGCTGGATGAAGGATCCCTCGTGGAGCTGGGCAGCGAGCTTGAGCCAAAGGATGTGCTGAAGTTCCGCGACTCTAAAAAGTATAAAGACCGCCTGGCGTCAGCCCAGAAAGAGACCGGCGAAAAAGATGCGCTGGTGGCAATGAAAGGGACGCTGTTCGGTATGCCTGTCGTGGCCGCGGCTTTTGAGTTCTCCTTTATGGGCGGCTCAATGGGCTCCGTCGTCGGCGCGCGCTTCGTTCGCGCGGTTGAGCAGGCGCTGGAAAACCACTGCCCGCTGATCTGCTTCTCCGCTTCCGGCGGCGCGCGTATGCAGGAAGCGCTGATGTCGCTGATGCAGATGGCGAAAACCTCCGCCGCGCTGGCAAAAATGCAGGAGCGCGGGCTGCCGTATATCTCCGTGCTGACCGACCCGACCATGGGCGGCGTCTCCGCGAGCTTTGCGATGCTGGGCGATCTCAACATCGCCGAGCCGAAGGCGCTGATCGGCTTCGCCGGCCCGCGCGTTATCGAGCAGACCGTGCGCGAGAAGCTGCCGCCGGGCTTCCAGCGCAGCGAATTCCTGATCGAGAAGGGCGCGATTGACATGATCGTCCGCCGCCCGGAGATGCGCTTCAAGCTTGCCAGCATTCTGGCGAAGCTGATGAACCTGCCGGCGCCAAACCCGGATGCGCCGCGTGAGCCCATTGAGGTTCCGCCGGTGTCAGAACAGGAACCAGAGGCCTGACAGAGAATCAACAAGGGCAGGGCCATCAGGCGCTGCCCTTTTACTTTGCTGAGACCTGAGTTAACGGTAAAGAGTAACGGGCATCATGGAAAAAACATCACCTCCTCTCGCCACGTCGCCCCTGGCCACGTGGCTTTCTTATCTGGAGCACCTGCACAGCACCACCATTGAGCTTGGCCTTGACCGGGTAAGCCGGGTGGCTGAGCGCATGGCGCTGCTGAAGCCTGCGCCGTTCGTTTTCACCGTCGCGGGGACCAACGGCAAGGGCACCACCTGCCGTACGCTGGAGTCGATGCTCCTTGCGGCCGGCTATCGCGTCGGCGTCTACAGCTCGCCGCACCTGGTGCGCTATACCGAGCGGGTGCGGGTGCAGGGCGCGGAACTGGATGAAGCGGCGCACGTCGCCTCGTTTGCCGATATTGAGGCCGCGCGCGGCGAGATCTCGCTGACCTACTTTGAGTTTGGCACCCTGTCGGCGCTGTGGCTGTTTAAGCAGGCGCAGCTTGACGTGGTTATTCTTGAGGTCGGGCTGGGCGGGCGGCTGGACGCCACCAATATCGTCGACGCCGACGCGGCGGCGGTGACCAGCATCGCACTGGATCACACCGACTGGCTGGGCCCGGATCGCGAGAGCATCGGCCGCGAAAAAGCGGGCGTGTTCCGCCGCGGCAAGCCGGCGGTGGTGGGCGAGCCTGATATGCCGCACAGTATCGCTGAGGTGGCCGGCGAGAAGGGCGCCGCGCTGCTGCGTGTCGGCCACGAGTGGCGCTACGAGGTCGGCCCGCAGGGCTGGCGCTTTAGCGATCCGCAGGGCGTGCTGGACAACCTGCCGCTGCCGCAGGTGCCGCAGCCCAACGCCGCCACGGCGCTTGCCCTGCTGCGCGCCAGCGGTCTGGCGGTAAGCGAGCAGGCGATCCGCGACGGTATCCGCAATGCGACGCTTCCGGGGCGCTTTCAGACCGTGAGTCTGTCGCCGCGCGTGATCCTCGACGTGGCGCACAATCCCCATGCGGCGGGCTATCTGGCCGGGCGGCTTGAGGCCGAGCCGTCTGCCGGGCGCACGCTGGCGGTGATCGGCATGCTGCACGACAAGGACATCGCCGGCACTCTGGCCTGCCTGACGCCGGTGGTCGATGCGTGGTACTGCGCGCCGCTGGAGGGCCCGCGCGGGGCGACGGCGGAACAGCTGGTGGAACATTTGCGCAGCGGCAAAGTCTGTGCCACTGTAGCGCAGGCGTGGCGCGCCGCAATGGCGGATGCCCGCCCGCAAGATACGGTGCTGGTGTGTGGATCGTTCCACACGGTGGCCCATGTGATGGAAGAGATGGACGCGGGGAGAGCCGGTGGCGAGTAAGTTTCAGAATCGTTTAGTCGGAACCATTGCGCTGGTCGCGCTCGGGGTGATCGTGCTCCCCGGGCTGCTTGACGGCCAGAAGAAGCACTATCAGGACGAATTTGCGGCGATCCCGCTGGTGCCGAAGCCGGGCGACCGGGAGGAGCCGGACATGCTGCCTGCGGTGACGCAGGCGCTGCCGTCCCAGCCGCCGGAGGGCGCGGCGGAAGAGGTGCGCGCCGGCGATGCCGCCGCGCCGTCGCTGGATCCCAGCCGCTACGCGGTGAACGGCGCGGGCAGCGATATCGATCAGATCCCGCAGCCGGACCCGGAACCGGCGCCGAAGCCAAAACCGGCGCCGGTGAAGCCTAAGCCGGCACAGAGCCCGCCGCAGACCGCCGCGACGCCGCCGCCTGCCCAGACCCGGCCGGTGGCGGAAGAGAAGCCGGCGCCGACCGGCAAGGCATATGTTGTCCAGCTGGGGGCCCTGAAGAATGCCGATAAGGTCAATGAGATCGTCGGCAAGCTGCGCGGGGCGGGGTATCGGGTTTATACGGCCCCGTCGACGCCGGTGCAGGGTAAAATCACCCGCATTCTGGTTGGCCCGGACGCGTCGAAAGAGAAGATGAAGGGTTCGCTTGGCGAGCTGAAGAGTCTTTCCGGGCTGAGCGGGGTGGTGATGGGGTATACGCCGAACTGATGATACCCTCATCCCGGTCCTCTCCCTGACGGAGATGGGGAAAAGCGCCGGACTCCGTCCCGTGGAAGGAGCAAAAGATCGCACAACCTATCCCCTCTCCCTGTGGGAGAGGGTTAGGGTGAGGGTAAAAAATGCATGGCGTTGAATCTTTTTTCAGCGCCGTTTTTATTTGAGCAGGGGCAGGAAATCCCTACGCAAACGTTTTCTTTTTCTGTTAGAATGCGCCCCGAACTGGACGACAGGGCGTAACAATTGTGGGACAAATATGGTCTGGATTGATTATGCCATCATTGCGGTGATCGGTTTTTCCTGTCTGGTAAGCCTTATCCGCGGCTTTGTTCGTGAAGCGTTGTCACTGGTAACCTGGGGCTGTGCCTTCTTTGTTGCCAGTCACTACTACACTTACCTGTCGGTCTGGTTTACGGGCTTTGAAGACGAACTGGTGCGCAACGGCATCGCCATCGCGCTGCTGTTTGTCGCAACGCTGATTGTCGGCGCTATCGTTAACTACGTTATCGGTACGCTGGTTGAAAAGACGGGCCTGTCGGGAACCGATCGGGTGCTGGGGATCTGCTTTGGCGCGCTGCGTGGCGTGCTGATCGTCGCCGCCATCCTCTTCTTCCTCGACACCTTTACCGGCTTTTCCAAAAGCGAGGACTGGCAGAAGTCGCAGCTGATCCCGCAGTTCAGCGTTGTCATCAGGATGTTTTTTGATTACCTGCAAAGCTCGTCGAGTTTCTTGCCCAAAGCATAAGCGGCGGGTGTACTGAACGAGGAAAAAGACGTATGTGCGGTATTGTCGGGATCACCGGTTTCATGCCGGTAAACCAGTCTATTTATGACGCGTTAACGGTGCTGCAGCACCGCGGGCAGGATGCCGCAGGCATCATCACCATCGATGCAAACAACTGCTTTCGTTTGCGCAAGGCCAACGGCCTGGTGAGCGATGTGTTTGAAGCCCGGCACATGCAGCGTCTGCAGGGCAATATGGGGCTGGGGCACGTACGTTATCCCACGGCAGGCAGCTCCAGCGCCTCCGAGGCGCAGCCGTTTTACGTTAACTCCCCCTACGGCATTACGCTTGCCCACAACGGCAATCTGACCAATGCCCACGAGCTGCGTAAAAAGCTGTTTGAAGAGAAGCGCCGCCACATCAACACCACTTCTGATTCTGAAATCCTGCTCAACATTTTCGCCAGCGAGCTGGACAACTTCCGCCACTACCCGCTGGAGGCTGACAATATCTTTGCCGCCATCGCGGCGACCAACCGTCAGATCCGCGGCGCCTACGCCTGCGTGGCGATGATCATCGGCCACGGCATGGTGGCGTTTCGCGACCCGAACGGCATTCGCCCGCTGGTGCTCGGCAAGCGCGATCTCGGCGATGGCCGCACCGAATATATGGTGGCGTCAGAAAGCGTGGCGCTGGACACGCTGGGTTTCGAATTCCTGCGCGACGTCGCGCCGGGCGAGGCTATCTACATCACGGAAAAGGGCCAGCTGTTCACCCGCCAGTGCGCCGATAACCCGGTCAGCAATCCGTGCCTGTTTGAATACGTCTACTTCGCCCGCCCGGACTCCTTCATCGACAAGATTTCCGTCTACAGCGCCCGCGTAAACATGGGCACCAAGCTTGGCGAGAAGATTGCCCGCGAGTGGGAAGATCTGGATATCGACGTGGTTATCCCGATTCCGGAAACCTCCTGCGATATCGCGCTGGAGATTGCCCGCATTCTGGACAAACCCTATCGCCAGGGCTTCGTGAAGAACCGCTACGTTGGCCGCACCTTTATCATGCCGGGCCAGCAGCTGCGCCGTAAGTCGGTGCGCCGCAAGCTCAACGCCAACCGCGCCGAGTTTCGCGACAAGAACGTGCTACTGGTGGATGACTCCATCGTACGCGGCACCACCTCCGAGCAGATTATTGAGATGGCTCGTGAAGCCGGGGCGAAGAAGGTCTATCTCGCCTCCGCCGCGCCGGAAATTCGCTTCCCTAACGTCTACGGCATCGACATGCCGACCGCCACGGAGCTGATTGCCCACGGCCGCGAAGTGGAAGAGATCCGCCAGATCATCGGCGCCGACGGCCTGATTTTCCAGGATCTGAACGATCTCATCGACGCGGTGCGCGCCGAGAACCCGGATATTCAGCAGTTTGAGTGCTCGGTGTTCAACGGCGTCTACGTCACCCGCGACGTCAACCAGCAGTACCTCGACTATCTCGACACGCTGCGCAATGATGATGCCAAGGCCCTGCAGCTGCAGAACGAGGTGGAGAACCTCGAAATGCATAACGAAGGCTAAGCCGCGCGCCGCCCTCTCATCCGGAGAGGGCGGCTCTCCTTGCATCGCCGCCTGAAATACGGCACAGTCTGGCCAACGATTTACGGGGCCAGCTATGAAAAGACTTATCATCGGGATCTCCGGCGCCAGCGGCGCCATTTACGGCGTCCGGCTGCTGCAGGTGCTGCGCGACCTCGCCGAGGTCGAAACTCACCTGGTGATGAGCCAGGCGGCGCGCCAGACGCTCTCTCTGGAAACCGATCTCTCCCTGCGCGACGTGCAGGCGCTGGCCGACGCGGTGCACGACGCCCGCGATATCGCCGCCAGCATCTCTTCCGGTTCGTTTAAGACTGCCGGTATGGTCATTCTGCCCTGCTCGATGAAAACCCTCTCCGGCATCGTCAACAGCTATACCGACGGCCTGCTGACGCGCGCCGCCGACGTGGTGCTCAAGGAGCGCCGCCCGCTGGTACTCTGCGTGCGCGAAACGCCGCTGCACCTGGGGCACCTGCGGCTGATGACCCAGGCGGCGGAAATTGGCGCGGTGATCATGCCGCCGGTGCCCGCGTTCTATCATCGTCCGCAAACCCTCGATGATGTCATCAATCAGACGGTTAACCGCGTGCTCGACCAGTTCGATATTGAATTACCGGAAGATCTTTTCCAGCGCTGGCATGGCGCATAGGCCGGGGGTAGTGCATCTTTTTGGTGCACGCCCCGCCGGTAAGCGATTTTGCAATCCCGATCAAATCCTCAGCATTTAGTCCTCTTTTTGCGCGTTTAGCGCTGCGGTTTATTCTGCGAAGCTGTTATCTTTCATTTGCGAACAATTCTGCAACATATGCTTAACGTCTCGCCGCGTTCGGGCATATGGCATGAAACCTGCAGTACTGTTTTGCAACTGCACAACACCACTGACTACATAACACGCAAACGCATAAGACACTTAAGGGTAATGTATGAAGAAGACGGTTCTGGCTCTCTCTTTACTGCTCGGTATGGGCACTGTTTCGGGCGCATTTGCCGCGCTGCCGCAGACGGTACGTATCGGCACCGATGCGACCTATGCACCGTTCTCCTCCAAGGATGCGAAAGGGGACTTTGTGGGCTTTGATATCGATCTGGGTAACGAGATGTGCAAACGCATGCAGGTGAAATGCACCTGGGTCGGCACGGATTTTGACTCCCTGATCCCCTCTCTGAAGGCGAAGAAAATTGATGCCATCATCTCCTCGCTCTCCATCACCGAGAAGCGCCAGCAGGAAATCGGCTTCTCCGAGAAGCTGTATGCGGCGGATTCGCGCCTGATTGCCGCCAAAGGTTCGCCGATCGTGCCGACCATTGCGTCGCTGAAGGGTAAACACGTCGGCGTGCTGCAGGGCTCCACCCAGGAGGCCTATGCCAATGACAACTGGCGCAGCAAGGGCGTGGACGTGGTGCCTTACCAGAACCAGGACCTGATCTATGCGGACCTGACCGCCGGCCGCCTTGACGCCGCGTTCCAGGATGAAGTGGCCGCCAGCGAAGGCTTCCTCAAGCAGCCCGTCGGCAAAGAGTATGCCTTTGCCGGTCCTTCGGTGAAGGATAAAAAATACTTCGGTGACGGTACCGGGGTTGGCCTGCGTAAAGACGATACCGAGCTGAAGGCTGCCTTCGATAAGGCTTTTGATTCTCTGCGTAAAGACGGCACTTACGACAAGATGGCGAAGAAGTACTTCGACTTTAACGTCTACGGTGACTAAGACTGAGTGGCCCGGCTTGCCGGGCCTTTCGGGCTGAGCAGTTATCTATACAGGTGCAACAAAACAGAGTGCTGCCTCTTTTTGGTGCTTGATATGCACCACAATGATGCGGCCCTGCATAGTTAAGCATTTTTAATGCAAAAAAGCCGTCGTCTGGCGGCATAACCTTTTGCCTTAACTGTATGAAAAGTGGCACGATAACCACTCTTTAACTTCTGCTTACCCGTAAAATAACAGTCCGTTGAGGTTCATAATGAAAAAACTGGCATTGTCTCTCTCTCTTGCGCTGGCGTTTTCCGGCGTAGCTATAGCGTTCGCCGCAGCGCCGGCTTATGCGGCTGCGCCGCAGAAAATCCGCATCGGCACCGACCCGACCTACGCGCCGTTTGAATCCAAGAACGCGAAAGGTGAGCTGGTGGGCTTTGATATCGATCTGGCGAAGGAGCTGTGTACGCGCATTAAGGCCCAGTGCACCTTCGTTGAAAATCCGCTGGATGCGCTGATCCCCTCTCTGCTGGCGAAAAAAATCGACGTCATCATGTCGTCGCTGTCGATTACCGAAAAGCGTCAGCAGCAGATCGCCTTTACCGACAAGCTGTACGCCGCCGACTCCCGCCTGGTGGTCAAGAAGGGCAGCCCGATCACGCCTGACCTCAGCACGCTGAAGGGCAAGCGCGTGGGCGTGCTGCAGGGCACCACCCAGGAGACCTACGGCAATCAGCACTGGGCGCCGAAGGGGATTGAAATCGTCTCCTATCAGGGGCAGGACAATATCTACTCCGATCTGACCGCCGGGCGCATCGACGCCGCGTTCCAGGACGAAGTGGCGGCCAGCGAAGGCTTCCTCAAGCAGCCGGTAGGCAAAGACTACCAGTTCGGCGGCCCGTCGATTAAGGACGAGAAGCTGTTTGGCGTCGGCACCGGTATGGGCCTGCGCAAAGACGATACCGCCCTGCGCGAAGCGCTGAACAAGGCGTTTGCCGGGATGCGCGCGGATGGGACCTACGACAAGCTGGCGAAGAAGTATTTCGATTTTAACGTATACGGCGAGTAATCGCCGCTGTAGCCGCTGCGCCAGTATTGAGGGCGCGGCGGTGCTGGACAGACAGGACAGGCCGAATGCTGCACGGGTTTTCACAGGTTATTTTTCAGGGCGCGCTGGTCACCCTGGAGCTGGCGCTCAGCTCCGTGGTGCTGGCGGTAATTATTGGCCTGGCGGGCGCAGCGGGAAAGCTATCTGGCAATCGCCTGCTCGCGCTTATCTTTGAAGGTTACACCACGCTGATTCGCGGCGTGCCGGATCTGGTGCTGATGCTGCTGATATTCTACGGGCTGCAGATAGCGCTCAACAGCATCACCGATGCGCTCGGCATGGCGCAGTTTGATATCGACCCGATGGTGGCCGGTATCATCACCCTCGGCTTTATCTACGGGGCCTACTTCACCGAAACCTTTCGCGGCGCCTTTCTGGCGGTGCCGAAGGGGCACATCGAAGCGGCAACCGCCTTCGGCTTTACCGCCTCCCAGACCTTTCGCCGCATTCTCTTTCCGGCGATGATGCGCTTTGCGCTGCCGGGGATAGGCAACAACTGGCAGGTTATCCTCAAGGCGACTGCGCTGGTCTCCCTGCTGGGGCTGGAGGACGTGGTGAAAGCCACCCAACTGGCGGGCAAAAGCACCTGGGAGCCGTTCTACTTCGCTATCGTGTGCGGGGTCATCTATCTGGTGTTTACCACGGTATCCAACGGCGTACTGCTCCTGCTTGAGCGCCGCTATTCCGTCGGCGTGAAGAGGGCTGACCTGTGATTGAGATTATTCAGGAGTACTGGAAGTCCCTGCTGTGGACCGACGGCTACCGCTTTACCGGCGTGGCCATTACCCTCTGGCTGCTGATAGCCTCCGTGGTGATGGGCGGCATCCTCGCGGTGTTTCTGGCCATCGGCCGCGTGTCGAGCAATAAGTTTATTCAGTTCCCCATCTGGCTGTTTACCTATGTGTTTCGCGGCACGCCGCTGTACGTTCAGCTGCTGGTGTTCTACTCCGGGATGTACACCCTGGAGATAGTCAAAGGCACCGAGCTGCTCAACGCCTTTTTCCGCAGCGGCCTCAACTGCACCGTGCTAGCGCTGACGCTGAACACCTGCGCCTATACCACGGAGATTTTCGCCGGCGCCATCCGCTCGGTGCCCGCGGGCGAAATCGAGGCGGCCAGGGCCTACGGCTTTAGCGGCGTCAAGCTTTACCGCTGCATCATTCTGCCCTCGGCCCTGCGCATCGCGCTGCCGGCCTACAGCAACGAGGTGATTCTGATGCTGCACTCCACGGCGCTGGCCTTTACCGCCACCGTGCCGGATCTGCTGAAGATCGCCCGCGACATCAACTCCGCGACCTATCAGCCGTTTACCGCTTTCGGCATCGCCGCCGTGCTGTATCTGATCATCTCCTATGTGCTGATAAGCCTGTTCCGCAAGGCGGAAAAGCGCTGGCTGCGTCATATGAAACCCTCTTCGACACACTGAGAACACCATGGCTGAGAACAAACTAAACGTCATCGATCTGCACAAGCGCTACGGCGAGCACGAGGTACTGAAAGGGGTATCGCTGAAGGCCAATGCGGGCGATGTGATCACCATCATCGGCTCTTCCGGCTCGGGTAAGAGTACCTTTCTGCGCTGCATCAACTTTCTCGAAAAGCCGAGCGAGGGGACTATCGTGGTCAGCGGCCAGAACATCGGCCTGGTCCGCGACAAGGACGGCCAGCTGAAGGTGGCCGACAAAACCCAGCTGCGCCTGCTGCGCACCCGCCTGACCATGGTGTTTCAGCACTTCAACCTGTGGAGCCACATGACGGTGCTGGAGAACGTGATGGAGGCGCCGATTCAGGTGCTCGGACTCAGTAAAAGCGAAGCCCGCGAGCGGGCGGTGAAGTATCTGCTGAAGGTCGGCATCGACGAGCGCCAGCACGTTAAGTACCCGGTACACCTCTCAGGCGGCCAGCAGCAGCGCGTCTCTATTGCCCGCGCGCTGGCGATGGAGCCGGAGGTGCTGCTGTTTGACGAGCCGACGTCGGCGTTGGATCCTGAACTGGTAGGCGAAGTGCTGCGCATTATGCAGAAGCTGGCGGAAGAGGGGAAAACCATGGTGGTGGTGACCCACGAAATGGGCTTTGCCCGCCACGTCTCTTCCCACGTTATCTTCCTGCACCAGGGGCTTATCGAGGAGGAGGGCCACCCCGATGAACTCTTCGGCAATCCGAAGAGCGCCCGCCTGCAGCAGTTCCTCAAAGGTTCGCTGAAGTAGCCTCTCAGGCGGTCAGCAGCCTGACCGCCGTATCCTCGTCGGTGACCAGACCGCTGACCCAGCGTCCGGCCAGCGCCGCCCGGATCGCCGGATACTTTCTCTCTCCGGCCGCAAAGCCGATAATCTGCCGCGCGGTGTGGCTGGTCAGTTCGACGCTGGTCAGCAGCGCGTCCAGCTCGGAATTCAGGCGCTCGCCCCGGTGGTTAAAGAAGTGGCCGAGCATCTCGCCCGCCACCTGCTGGCCTTCCAGATCCCGCACCTGGGCATCGGTAATAAAGCCTTCGGCGTTGAGCGGGCAGCCGATGCCCACTTCGCCGATGCCGAGAAAGGTCACGTCCGCGCCGAGAGCGCGGGCGGCCACCCGCTGATAGACCTGGTGCTGGCACCAGCTGGTTTTATCCTCGGGGCTGTCGGCGTACAGCGGGGCGGGAATGAAAAAGTACTTGCCCTGCATCTTCTCCGCCATTTTCAGCGGCACGTCGTAGCGGGTACCGGAATCGTCTCTGGCAATGGCGCCGATCATCGACACGCACTGGTGCTGCGGCCGCTCAAGCCAGGGCAGGGCGTCGATACACGCCCGCAGGGTTTTCCCCGAGCCGATGCCGAACACCTGCGGGCGCTCCTCGCTCATGTACTGCGCCATCACTTCCGCCCCCTCGACCGCCAGCATCTGCTGCACGGCCTCGTTGCCGAGCCCCGCCGAAGGCACGATGCGGCACAGCGACAGGCCGAATTTTGCCGCCATATCGCGGGCAAGCTGCATACAGCGGGTCACCGGATGGGCGATGGAGACGGTCACCATACCCATCTCCCGCGCGCCGGATATCAGCCGCTGCGCCACCTGGCGGGAGAGTCCGAGAGCGGTGGCGATCTCCTGCTGGGTCAGCCCGGCCACGTAGTACATCCACGCCGCGCGGGCGGCGAGTTCCTGTTTTTTCTCTTCTTTGTTCATCGCTGGGCTCCCTGGTTGCTGCCGCCATTGTACGCCGCGCGACGGCAAAGTGAGAAATGGGCAAAAGTTATTTTGATGGGCATTTGCTGATTTCGTGAGGATCGTCTCAGATCCCTTTGTCTTCATGCTACTAACATACCAACAACAAACGGGCATATGCCCTTTAATCTATCAATTGCTCAAAATCGGGAGTGACGGCTATGGCACAACAGCACGCGGTATGGATGCACATCGGGGCAGGTTCATTTCATCGGGCGCACCAGGCGTGGTATCTGCACCGCCTGCTGCAGCAGGGCGACGACAGCTGGAGCATCGCGCTGGGCAATATTCGCGACGACGCGGGGCCGCTGCTTGCGGCGCTGCAAAAGCAGGGCGGGGAGTACGTGCTGGAAACCGTCTCACCGGAAGGGGAGCGGGCCTACGAGACGATAACCTCCATCCGCAAAATTCTTCCCTGGGATAGCGAGATCGCCGCGCTGGTGGCGCAGGGCGCGGCGGCGGAGACGAAAGTCATCGCTTTTACCGTGACCGAAAGCGGCTACTACCTGACGCCGGAGCACGAGTTGGATCTGCAGCAGCCCGACGTGAAGGCCGATCTCGACGGCGGGATCCGCACCCTTTACGGCGCGCTGACCCGTATCCTCAAGGCGCGCATTGCTGGCGGCGGCGCGCCGGTAACCCTGCTCACCTGCGACAATCTGCGCCATAACGGCGAGCGCTTTCGCCACGGCTTTCTCTCCTTCCTGAAAGCGAAGGGCGAGGCGGCGCTGGCGCAGTGGGTGCGCGACAAGACCACTTCGCCCAATACCATGGTCGACCGCATCACCCCGCGTCCGACCCCGGACGTGGCGGAGCGCGTACTGGCGGCGACCGGCCGCCGCGACGCCGCCCCGGTGATGGGCGAATCCTTTATCCAGTGGGTTATTGAGGACGACTTCATTAACGGCCGTCCGGCGCTGGAGAAGGTCGGCGTCGAGCTGGTTGACTCGGTGCTGCCCTGGGAGGAGGCCAAGATCCGCATCCTCAACGCCACCCACAGTTGCATCGCCTGGGCCGGTACCCTGGCGGGCCTGAGCTATATCGACGAAAGTACGCGCGTCGCCGGGATTTACCAGATGGCCCGGGAGTATGTCTCCCAGGACGTCATTCCGTCGCTGACGCCCAGCCCGCTGGATCTGGCCGACTACCGCGACGTGGTGCTGGCCCGCTTCGCCAATCCCTACATTAAGGACACCAACCAGCGGGTGGCGGCGGACGGCATGTCCAAAATCCCCGGCATGGTGACCCCGACGCTGGTCGAGTGCTACCGGCGCGGCGAAGCGCCGGCGGCCACCGCCGTGCTGCCCGCGCTGTTTTTCCTCTTCCTGCAGCGCTGGGCGAAGGGCGAGCTGCCCTACGAATATCAGGACGGCGCGATGCGGCCCGAGGCGGTGCGCGCGCTGTTTGCCACCGACGATCCGCTGGCGGCGTTTGCCGCCGACGAGGCGCTGTTCGCGGAGCTTTCGCGCTCTGAGGCATTCCTCAACCTGCTGCGGCGCACCGTTGCCGGGCTTCCGGAGCGGCTCGCGCTGACCGACGCCGCCCTGAGCGAAGCGTAAGGAGGCGGTATGTATCTCGGGATTGATATCGGTACCTCGGAGCTGAAGGCGCTGCTGATTGACGGCGGCGGCGATATCGTCGGATCGGCGCACGCGGCGCTGACGGTGCAGCGTCCGCATCCGCACTGGGCCGAGCAGGATCCGCAGGCCTGGTGGCAGGCCTGCGGACGGGTGGTGAGCGAGCTGCGCCAACAGTATCCGCAGGCGTGGGCGGCGGTGCGGTCCATCGGCCTTTCCGGCCAGATGCACGGCGCGGTGCTGCTCGACGCCGCCGGGGAGGTGCTGCGGCCGTGCATTTTGTGGAACGACACCCGCAGCGCCGCCGAGTGCGGGCGGCTGCGCGACCAGCATCCGGAGATGATGGCTATCTCCGGCAATATGATTATGCCGGGCTTTACCGCGCCGAAGCTGGCGTGGGTGGCCCGCCACGAACCGGAAATTTTCAGCCGGGTGGCGAAGGTGCTGCTGCCGAAGGACTATCTGCGCTGGCGCCTCACCGGCGCTTTCGTCAGCGATCCGTCGGACGCCGCGGGCACCCTGTGGCTGGACGTGGCGAAGCGCGACTGGTCTGACGAACTGCTGGCGATAACCGACCTGCGCCGCGAGCAGATGCCGGCGCTGGTGGAGGGCTGCGAGGTCAGCGCAATGCTCAAGCCCGCCCTGGCGACCGAGTGGGGCCTCAGCTCGTCGGTCGCGGTGGCGGGCGGCGGCGGCGATAACGCCACCTCGGCGGTGGGCGTCGGCGCCGTCGAGCCGGGAGATGCCTTTATCTCCCTCGGTACCTCCGGGGTGATTTTCGTGGTCAACGACCGCCTGCGCGCCGATCCCGACTCCGGGGTGCACGCCTTTTGCCACGCGCTGCCGGACCGCTGGCACCAGATGAGCGTCATGCTCAGCGCCGCCAGCTGCCTGCGCTGGGCGTGCAATTTGCTGTCGGTTACCGAAAGCCAGCTGATGCGCGAAATTGCGGAACTCAGCGATGAACAGCTGAAGGCGGCGCCGCTGTTTCTGCCCTATCTCTCCGGGGAGCGCACGCCGCACAACGATGCGCAGGCGACGGGCAGCTTCTTCAACCTGCGCCACGAAACCGGCCGGGCGCTGCTGGGTTATGCGGTAATTGAAGGCGTCGCCTTCGGCCTAGCGGACGGTCTGGAGGCGCTGAGCCGCAGCGGTATTGGCCAGTGCAGCCTCACCGGCGGCGGCGCGCGCAGCGGGGTCTGGGCACAGCTGATTGCCGACGTGCTGGATCTGCCGATGGTGACCCATCCGGCCAGCTCCTCCGGCGCGCTCGGCGCGGCGCGGCTGGCCTGGCTGGCGGACGGCGGCGAGCGGCAGCAGGTTTGCCGCAAGCCGGAGGTGGCCGCGCGCTATCTGCCGCAGCCCCGGCGCCAGCCCTGGCTGAGGCAGCGCCTGGCGCTGTTTCGTCTTCTCTACCAGCAGCAGCGGGTTGCCCGCGAACTGCTGCCGTAACCTTTTCGCCCCGGCCGCCGGGGCGCGTCTCCCGTCTGTGAAAGGATGAGTGTTATGCAATCGAAATACTGGTTTGGTTTACCGACCCGCCTGCTGTGGGGATTCGTCGCCATCGCCATCTTTATGGCGGGCGACGGCTTTGAAATGGCCTTTTTATCAAAGCACATTACCGATATGGGCTTTTCACCGGCGCAGTCGGCGATGGTTTTTACCCTTTACGGGCTGGCGGCGGCGATTGCCGCCTGGGCCTCCGGGGTAGTGGCGGAGCTGATCACGCCCCAGCGGGCGATGACCATCGGCTTTCTTCTGTGGATCGTGATGCACGCGCTGTTTATGTCTCTGGGCCTCGGGCTGCGTAACTATCCGCTGATGCTGCTGTTCTACGGCATTCGCGGCCTGGCCTATCCGCTGTTTATCTACTCGTTTATGCTGATGCTGGTTCAGGTGCTGCCGCGCCCGAATCTGGCGGCGGCCACCGGCTGGTTCTGGGCGATGTACTCCGTCGGCATCGGCGTGGTGGGCAGCTATCTGCCGAGCCTGACCATTCCGGCGTTTGGCGAGACCGGCACCCTGTGGTTTGCCATTGTCTGGGTGGCCTGCGGCGGCGTGCTGGCGTTCTTCAGCCTGCGCAAGGTGCCGGTGGATCGCTCGCGGGTTAATCTTCCGCTGCGCGATAAGATGACCGAGCTTTCCAGGGCGGCAACGATCCTGTTTACCAACCGGGATATTTTCTACGCCTGCCTGATCCGCATTATCAATACGCTGTCGCTGTTCGGCTTTGCCATCGTGATGCCGCTGCTGTTCGTCGACAGGCTCGGGTTCACGATTTCTGAGTGGCTGCAGATCTGGGCGGTGTTCTTCTTTGTCACTATCTTTACTAACATCTTCTGGGGGATCACCGGGGAGTATATCGGCTGGATCCGCCAGGTGCGCTGGTTCGGCTGCCTGGGGATGGCGGTTTCCAGCCTGACCTTCTACTACCTGCCGGTTTACGCCGGGCATAACTTCTGGGTGGCGCTGATCCCGGCGGTAATGCTGGGGATCTTCGTGGCGGCGTTTGTGCCGATGACGGCGGTATTCCCGACGCTGGAGCCGCACCACAAGGGCGCTGCGGTATCGATTTACAACCTTTCAGCCGGAATGAGCAACTTCGTGGCCCCGGCCATCGCCTCCGCGCTGCTGCCGTTCTTTGACATCGTGGGCGTGGTGTGGGCCTACACCGGGCTGTATCTGTTTGCCGGCGTGCTGACGCTGATCATTAAGGTGCCGCAGCCGAAGCGCGAAAGCGCTGCGCGGGCGGCGAAGGAGGCGCAGCAGCGCGCCTGAGGCGCGGCCCTCTCAGGATGCGGAGGGCGCTTCGAGCCGGTATACCCAGTCGTCGTAGCAGACGCCGTTAAGGGTATAGGCCTGGGTCAGCACCTGGATGCGGCGAAAGCCGCAGCGCTCGAGCAGGCGCGCTGAGCCGGCGTTATCCGCCAGCACCCAGGCGTTGATGGCCCACAGCCCCAGGGCGCGAAAGCCATATTCGCAGACGGCGGCCAGCGCTTCACCGGCGTAGCCCTTGCCCTGGGCTTCCGGCGCCAGCGCGTAGCCGACATCGGCTTCATGAGGATTGTGGGCGCTGACGCGCAGGCCAATATCGCCCAGAGGTTCGCCGCCGAGGCTGCGAACGATCATCGCGCCGTCGGCGATGCGCTGGGCAAACAGCGTACGCAGGACGCCCTCCGCGGCGATTTCTCCCATATAGCGCATTACCGCCGGGTCCTGGCGCAGCCTGAGGAAAAAGGGCCAGTCTTCGCGGGTAAAGGGCGTTAGCCGCAGGCGGGGTGTCGTAATATCCGGCATCGCGGCTCCTGATTATTGTGAAGGTGCGGTCTGCCCGGCCTGCTCGATCTGCTGCAGATAGTTGAGCACGGTCTCTTTGGCAACCGTCGCGCGCAGCTGCAGCGCCAGGTTCAGGCAGTCGAGGGTGCGGGCGTTGGCGATAAGCGGCGAATCTGGCGACAGGCGACCTTCCGCCACCAGCCAGGTGACTACGCTGTACCAGCTCCACAGCGGCGAGTTCCCCTTCACCCGCTGCACCGGACCGGGAAACTGGCGGGAGCCGCGGGCGCCTTCTTTAAGCAGCGCCACGGCCTGGCGGGAGAGGCCGGTCAGCGCGGCAATATCGCTCAGCCCGACCAGCGTAGAGTCTACCGACGCGACCCGGGCCCCCAGCGGGGATGATTCGATGTCGGCGATGGCGGAGAGGACCGCCTGCGCCAGCGAGCCGCTCTCGCGGTCAAATTCCAGATAGACCGCTGTGCCGTAGAAGCAGACCAGCGCGTCGCTGCATCCGGCGGCGAACAGCGCGTCTTCCAGGCCGTCGGTATCGGCGGTCACGCCGGAAAGCGTCAGGGTAAAGTGATAAAGCGCCATGAGTGTCTCCTTAAACGCATGACTTCAGTGGATAGTAAACAGCGGCATACAGCTGTCGACTTTACGAATAATTTGCCGGGCATGGTTCTGCGGGCTGGCGGGCGTCGACCAGACGCTCATCATGTGCTGCTGGTGACCGGAAATACCGCAGCGCAGCCTGCCAAAACAGTGGGCGCTTTTGCCGCCGGGGATAAAAAGCCAGCCCCGGTCCTGGGCATAGCGGATAGCCGCCCGAATATGCTTATCCGGATGTTCCTTCATCGTTGTTCTCCTGCACAGTGTGTAACGTCTGTTGACGTATGTCAACAGATGGCGATTAAAAATAGAGCAGGAGAGTTATCACAGAGATTGCGCTGGCGTGCCGGAAGCGGCTTCACATCTGTGCCAGCGCCAATGAAGGGATGTTAAGAAATGCGGGCACGCTTCCGGAAAGAGGGACGCGTGCGCCGCAGGCGCTACTTCAGGACATCCGCTAAGGCGTCGTCCAGATCGTACCAGCGGAAGGCAAAACCGGCCGCTTCCAGCCGCTTCGGCAGCGCGCGCTGGCCGCCGAGTACCAGCACCGAGGATTCGCCCATCAGCAGCCTGACGGCCACCGCCGGGGCGCGAACGATAGCCGGGCGGTGCAGGGCGCGGCCCAGAGCATGGGCAAACTGCGCATTGCGCACCGGATACGGGGACACCATGTTGAAGGGGCCGCGAAGGTCGTTATCCAGCAGCCAGAGGATGGCGTTGGCCATGTCGTCGATATGGATCCACGCCAGATACTGACGGCCGCTGCCGATGGGGCCGCCGAGGCCCAGCCTGAACGGCGGCGTCATTTTTGCAAGAATTCCGCCGTCCGGCGCCAGCACCACGCCGGTGCGCAGCAGGCACACGCGGGTAGCGTCGCTCTGCGCCTCGCAGGCTATCTGCTCCCAGCGGGCGCACAGCTTATGGGTAAATTCATTGTGCGGCGGCTCCTCTTCGGTGACAACTACTTCGCCAAGATCGCCGTAGTAGCCGGCCGCCGAGCCGGAGAGCAGCACGGCGGGCGGCGTATCGCTGGCCTTAATCAGCGCCACCAGCCGCTGGGTGATCTGCCAGCGGCTGTCGCACAGGCGCGCCTTCTGCGCGTCGGTCCAGCGCTTATCGGCAATGGGCTCGCCGGCGAGATTAATCACCGCGTCAATGTCGTTGAGATGGCTGCGCTGCTCAAGGCCCGGCCACAGCTCAACCCGTTTATCGAGGCGCTGCCTGGCGCTATCCGGGCTGCGGGTGACGACGACCACCGCGTGGCCAAGCGTCAGCAGGCGGGAAACAAGATAGCGGCCAATCAGGCCGGTGCCGCCGGTAATCAGGATCTTCATGCCGCCTCCCGGAGCGCTTAGCGCCGCCAGCTCATGGTCATTGAGACAGAGTCGGCGTACCTGAGCGCGTGAAGTTTATCGATCTCCACTTCAGCATAAGTGACCCAGCGGTGGGCGCATGCGATATTGAGCACATCCTGGGTTAATTTTTCCAGCAGCGAGAAGCGGTGCGCTTCGACGTGATGGATAATGCTTTTGGTGATGGTGCGGTAGTTGAGCGCGTCATTAATATCTTCGCTGTCGCGCGCCTGTTCTGCCGGATAGTGAATGGCGACGTTAATGACGATATCCTGGCGGTTGGCGATCTCCTCTTCTTTGATGCCGATAAAGGTACGCAGGCGCAGGTTTTTAATACGGATAATGGCGTCTGGCTGAGACATTGCAGGTTCCTCCTTGTCGTAATCTTCGCCATCATACAACAAAGCTGTGGGGATTTATTCGCACTTTTACCGCCGCTCCGGGGCACCGGCGCTGGTGTGATTTTGAACAAGTGACAGCGTGCGAAAGACGCGATATGTTGCCTCTTTCCCTTCGGTTATTTTTGAGGAAGCTATGAGCCGTCCTGAGATTACGCTGTGGTGCGAGGCGAAGTTTATTTCTCCCTATGTCATGTCTGTCTACGTTGCTCTGCAGGAGAAGGGGTTATCCTGCGTCCTGAAAACGGTGGATTTGAATCAGGGCGAGCATCAGCAGCCCGGCTGGCAAGGCTACGCGCTAACGCGCAGGGTGCCGCTGCTGGAGATAGACCATTTTCAGCTGAGCGAATCTTCCGCCATCACCGAGTACCTTGACGAGCGCTTCGCGCCCCCGCAGTGGGAGCGGCTCTATCCTGTCGATATTGAAAAGTGCGCCCGCGCGCGGCAAATTCAGGCATGGCTGCGCAGCGACCTGATGCCCATACGCGAAGAGCGCCCAACGGAAGTGGTTTTCTCAGGTGAAAAGCGCCCCCCGCTGAGCGATGCGGGCAAACATGCCGCGCAAAAGCTCTGTGACATTGCCGGAGGCCTGCTTGCCCACGGCGGCGCCAACCTGTTCGGCGAGTGGTGCATTGCCGATAGCGATCTGGCGCTGATGCTCAACCGGCTGGTGCTTAACGGCGACGAGATCCCGGAGCGGCTGGCAGATTACGCCACTTTTCAGTGGCAGCGCGCGTCAGTCCAGCGCTTTGCCGCACTCAGCGCAAAACGCGCCGGCTGATTGGCAGTTAATAATCCGCTATCATGGCGCGTTTTTGTGAGGAGTAACGAATGAAGCTGATGTTTGCATCAGATATTCACGGCTCTCTGCCAGCGACAGAGCGGGTGCTTGCGCTGTTTGCGCAGAGCGGCGCGCGCTATCTGATAATTCTTGGCGATGTGCTGAACCACGGTCCGCGCAATGCGCTGCCGGAGGGGTATGCGCCGGCGCAGGTCGCCGAGCAGCTTAACGCCGAGGCCGGGCGGATTATCGCCGTGCGCGGCAACTGCGACAGCGAAGTCGATCAGATGCTGCTGACGTTTCCCATGACCGCCCCCTGGCAGCAGGTGCTGACCGCGCGGCAGCGGCTATTTTTGACCCACGGTCATCTGTTTGGTCCCGATAATTTGCCGCCGCTTTCTGATGGCGATGTGCTGGTTTATGGTCATACTCATATTCCGGTTGCCCGCAGGCAGGGCGCTATTTATCACTTCAATCCTGGCTCCGTCAGTATTCCAAAAGGCGGATACGCCGCCAGCTACGGCATGCTGGACGGCAATATGCTGCAGGTTTTAGAACTTGGCAGCCAACGGGTTATTGCGGAAACAGAAATTAATCCGTAATTTACGCGTCAACCGTAAACGCGCCGTAAGAGCGCTTAATTAGGAAGGTTTTCTGATGGCAGAGCAGAATTTGGCAAGCACAGAATGGGTGGATATTGTCAACGAAGACAATGAGGTTATTGCCCAGGCCAGCCGCGAACAGATGCGCGCGCAGTGCCTGCGCCACCGCGCGACCTATATCGTGGTGCACGATGGTATGGGCAAGATCCTGGTCCAGCGCCGCACCGAGACAAAGGACTTTATGCCGGGAATGCTGGACGCCACCGCGGGCGGCGTGGTCCAGGCGGAGGAGCAGATGCTGGAGTCCGCGCGCCGGGAAGCCGAAGAGGAGCTGGGCATTGCCGGGGTGCCGTTCGCCGAGCACGGCCAGTTTTACTTCGAAGATCAGCACTGCCGCGTCTGGGGCGGTCTGTTCAGCTGCGTGTCCCACGGCCCGTTCGCGCTGCAGGAAGAGGAGGTCAGCGATGTCCGCTGGATGACCCCGGAAGAGATCACCGCCCGCTGCGATGAGTTCACGCCGGACTCGCTGAAGGCGCTGGCGCTGTGGATGAGCCGCAACGCCAGCAGCGAAGCCCACAAAGAGGAAGCGACGGAGTAATCCGTCAGCAGCTCTCCCGCAGGCAAAGGGCGGGGGCAATCTCTGCTTCCGCGCGTCGCGCCTGGCCGTTGAGTCGGGCCAGCAGCGCGCGGCCCGCCTCGACCCCTATCTGCCGGTGTGGAACGGCAACGGTGGTTAACGGCGGCTGACACACGCGGCTAACGTCGCTGTCGCCGAAGCCGACGATCGCCAGATCGTCGGGCACCTTGATCCGCCGGCGCTGGCACTCGTACAGCGCGCCGCAGGCCAGCTCGTCGGAGACGCAGACCAGCGCGTCCAGCTCCGGCCAGGCCAGCAAAAACTCCGGCAATTGTGCCGCGCCCGTTGAAAAGGTCGGCGGCTCGGCGGCGTTGATCACCCGATTTGGCGACATGTGGTGGCGCAGCATTGCCTTATACCAGCCCTGCAAATACTGCTGAAAAACCCACTGCTCCTGGCTGGCGCACAGCAGGCCAATATTCTGATAGCCCCGCTGAATCAGCATTCGGGTCAGTTCAAACATGGCCGCCGCGTTATCAATACCAATATTCATATCCAGCGGGTCGGCGCGCCTGGCGCCGATTTCAATGACCGGGATCCCGCTGTTGTTCAGCCACTGGCGCACCGTGCCGCTGTGCTCGGCGCTGAGCAGCACTGCCGCCGCAATATTGGAAGCCAGCAGCGTTTCAATCAGCTTTTCTTCCTGCTCGGGCCGGTGGCGCGACTCGGCGAGCATTATCTGATAGCCGGCGGGCAGCAGGACCTGCTGCAGTCCGGCAAACATCTCTGAGCAGCCCGCTTCGCTCAGGCTCGGCACCACCATGCCGACAGTCCAGGACGATGCCGAGGCCAGCGCGCTGGCGGCCAGGTTGGGCAGGTACCCCAGCTGCTGTACGGCGGCCTCTATTTTCTCGCGCAGCTTATCGGAGACCTGGTCAGGCGTGCGCAGGGCGCGGGAAACGGTCATGGTGCCCACGCCCGCCAGCTGCGCCACATCGGCCAGCGTGACTTTGCCGGTGCTGCGGCGTTTTCGGGTCAGAGACATGCATCTTCCTGGTTAAATCTTGTTTGCAAAGTGGGGGTTAGTATACGCGCTAACGGCGGGTTTTTGCTGGCTAATTGACCGCGGATCCTTTTTTGATAGCGCTATCACACTTCCACAACGAGCGGCTTTGGTAGCGCTATCTTTGTGATAATAGTCACGGTTAGTTATCGCCGGCTTGCATACTGTTTGTTCACCTTGCCACCGCCAGGAGAGCACGATGCTGGAAACATGGCTTCACGACGACACTATTCGCGTTCAGGAGAGCGCGCAGAGCTGGCAGCAGGCGCTGGCGATCTGCGCCGCGCCGCTGCTGGAAAGCAACACGATTCGGCCAGAGTACCTCACGGCTATCGTCAACGAACACAACAGGCTCGGCCCGTACTATGTGCTGGCGCCGGGACTGGCGATGCCGCACGCGCGGCCGGAAGAGGGGGCGCTGGGCCTCGGGCTGTCGCTGCTCAAGCTCCACCGCGGCGTACGCTTTGGCTCAGAGGAGAACGATCCGGTCGATCTGGTCGTTATGCTGGCGGCACCCGACAGGCACAGCCATATCGAATTGATCTCCGCGCTGGCGGCGCTTTTTTCCAGCGATGAGGATATGCGGCTCCTGCATCAGGCGCGAACCGTGGAGGAGATAAAAAACATCATTAACCGCTTCTGATTTTTTAATTTTAACCCCTGACGTTCACTCTTTTCTTTTTGAAAGGAGCGGACTGGCCCTACATAAATAAAGGTGACGACAATGAAAATAATGGCAATTTGCGGCTCCGGCCTCGGCAGCAGTTTTATGGTTGAGATGAATATTAAAAAAGTCCTCAAGAAGCTGAATATTGAGGCCGAGGTAGAGCACGCTGACCTCTCATCGGCTACGCCGGACGCGGCCGACGTGTTCGTGATGGCGAAAGACCTCGCCGGCAGCGCGGGCGTGCCGGCACATCAGCTGGTGGTGATTAATAACATTATCGACATTAATGAACTGGAAAATAAGCTGGCGGCTTATTTTGCCAGCCGTTAATTACATTATCGTGAGTGAGGGACAATTATGTTTATCCTCGAAGCGCTTAATTTTGTCGTTGATATTCTGAAGGTGCCATCGGTACTCGTCGGGCTTATTGCCCTGATTGGCCTGGTGGCGCAGAGAAAATCCTTTTCTGACGTCGTAAAAGGCACCGTTAAAACCATTCTCGGATTTATTGTTCTCGGCGGCGGCGCGGGCGTGCTGGTGGGGTCGCTGAATCCGCTGGGCGGCATGTTTGAGCACGCCTTTACCATTCAGGGCATCATTCCCAACAATGAGGCGATAGTCTCTATTGCGCTGGAGAAATACGGCGCGGCGACCGCGCTGATCATGGCCTTCGGCATGGTAGCGAACATTGTGGTGGCCCGCTTTACCCGGCTGAAATACATCTTCCTCACCGGCCACCACACCTTCTACATGGCCTGCATGATCGGCGTCATCCTGACCGTTGCCGGCTTTGAAGGCGTAAGCCTGGTGTTTACCGGCTCGCTGATCCTCGGGCTCATCATGGCCTTCTTCCCGGCGCTTGCCCACCGCTACATGCGGCGCATCACCGGCAGCGATGATGTGGCGTTTGGCCACTTCGGCACGCTGGGCTACGTGCTCTCCGGCTGGATCGGCAGCAAGGTCGGGAAGGGCTCGCGCTCCACGGAGGAGATGAATCTGCCGAAAAACTTAAGCTTCCTGCGCGACAGCTCCATCTCTATCTCCATGACCATGATGGTTATCTATCTGATTATGGCCGTCTGCGCCGGGCGGGAGTACGTCGAAGCCCAGTTCAGCGGCGGGCAGAACTATCTGGTCTACGCCATCATCATGGCCATCACCTTCGCGGCCGGGGTCTTTATCATCCTGCAGGGCGTGCGGCTGATCCTCGCGGAAATCGTCCCGGCCTTTACCGGTTTCTCGGAGAAGCTGGTGCCGAACGCGCGCCCGGCGCTGGACTGCCCGGTGGTCTATCCCTATGCGCCCAACGCGGTGCTGATCGGCTTTCTGTTCAGTTTCCTCGGCGGCCTGGTCGGGCTGTTCCTCTGCGGTCAGTTTAAGTGGGTGCTGATCCTGCCGGGCGTGGTGCCGCACTTCTTTACCGGCGCTACCGCTGGTGTGTTCGGTAACGCCACCGGCGGGCGGCGCGGGGCAATGATCGGCGCCTTTGCCAACGGGCTGCTGATCACCTTCCTGCCGGTATTGCTGCTGCCGGTGCTCGGCGCGCTGGGCTTCGCCAATACCACCTTTTCCGACGCCGACTTTGGCGCAGTAGGCATCGTACTGGGCAATCTGGCGCGCTACCTGTCGCCGCTGGCGATCACCGGCCTGGTGGTGGCTATTTTTGCCCTGCTGGTGCTGTTCAACTATGCGGTGAAAGCGAAGGGCGCCGCGCAGAATCCGGAGGTAAAAGAATGAGTACGATTGCTGAAGTTACTCAGCTGGCGCGCGATATCCGCGTCGCGACGCTTAAGTCTCTCACCCATCTCGGCTTCGGCCACTACGGCGGCAGCATGTCGGTAGTGGAGACGCTGGCGGTCCTTTACGGTGACGTAATGCGTATCGATCCCGGCGACCCCGACTGGCCGGGGCGGGACTACTTTGTGCTGTCAAAAGGGCACGCCGGTCCGGCGCTGTACAGCACGCTGGCGATCAAGGGCTATTTTCCGGTCGCAGAGCTGGACACGCTGAATCAGAACGGCACCCGGTTGCCCAGCCATCCCGACAGGCTCAAAACCCGCGGCGTTGACGCCACGACCGGTTCGCTGGGGCAGGGCATCTCCATTGCCGGCGGCATGGCGCTGTCGCACAAGCTTGCCGGGCGTACGAATCGCGTGTTCTGCATCGTCGGCGACGGCGAGCTGAACGAGGGCCAGTGCTGGGAAGCGTTTCAGTTTATCGCCCACCACCGGCTCAACAATCTGACGGTTTTTGTCGACTGGAACAAGCAGCAGCTGGACGGCACGCTCGACGAGATAATCAGCCCCTTCAACCTGGCGGAGAAATTTGCCGCCTTCGGGTTTGATGCCGTGACCGTTAAAGGCGACGATATTCCCGGCCTGCTGGCGGCGGTGAAGCCGGTGCCGGACGCCGGCGCCCGGCCGAAAGTAGTGATCCTCGACAGTATCAAAGGGCAGGGCGTGCCCTGTCTCGAACGGCTGGCCAATTCGCACCACCTGCGCCTGACGCCGGAGATGACGCAGACCCTGAATGACGCTATCGCGCAGCTGGAGGCTACCCATGATTAAGCTCGCACCCGCAGGAGAAAAAGACGCCGTTGAGATGCGCAAGGTGTACGCTGGTTTTGTCGCTGAACAGATCGAGGCCGGCAGCGGCATCATCGCGCTTGAGGCGGATCTGATGAGTTCCATGGCGATGGACGGCGTACAGAAGAGATATCCGCAGGAGGTCATCAACTGCGGGATCATGGAGGCCAACGTTATCGGCACCGCCGCCGGACTGGCGCTGACCGGGCGTAAGCCCTTCGTCCACACCTTCACCGCCTTCGCCAGCCGCCGCTGTTTTGACCAGCTGTTTATGTCCCTCGACTACCAGCGCAATAACGTCAAGGTGATCGCCTCCGATGCGGGCGTCACCGCCTGCCACAATGGCGGCACCCATATGTCGTTTGAGGATATGGGCATCGTGCGCGGTCTGGCGCACTCGGTGGTGCTGGAAGTCACGGACGCCACCATGTTTAAGGCTATCCTCAATCAGCTTATCGACCTGGAGGGCTTTTACTGGCTGCGCACCATCCGCAAGCAGGCGCCGGCGATTTACCGGGAAGGCTCCACCTTCACTATCGGCAAAGGCAACGTCCTGCGCGAAGGGGACGATATTACGCTGATTGCCAACGGTATTATGGTCGCAGAGGCGCTGGAGACGGCGCGCAGGCTGGAGCAGGAGGGCGTCAGCGCCGCCGTGATCGACATGTTTACCCTCAAGCCCATCGACCGCATGCTGGTGAGAAACTACGCCGAGAAAACCGGACGTATCGTGACCTGCGAGAATCACAGCATCCACAACGGCCTCGGGTCGGCGGTCGCCGAAGTGCTGGTGGAAACCTGCCCGGTGCCGATGCGCCGGGTGGGCGTTAAAGAGCGCTATGGCCAGGTCGGGACGCAGGATTTTCTGCAGCGGGAGTACGGTCTGACTGCGGAGGATATTGTGAAGGCGGCAAGGGAGCTGCTGTAGGTATTACCTGACAGTGATGTCCAGGGGACGTGTTATGCGCGTCCCTTTTCGCTATGCTGGGCGACCAGGCTCCGTCCAGAAAAAGGGAATTTATGTCGGGTTACAGAATCCACCCTCAACTTATCCTGATGGCGACGCTGATGCTGAGTGGCTGCATCTTTCACGATTACGATACGCCGGCGGTTGAGGGGACGCTAACTGAACGCGGTCAGCCGCTGTCAGGCGTGCGCGTTTTTCTGGAGAGCGGCAGTCGGCGGCAGGAGACGAGAACGGACTCGCAGGGGCATTTTGCTTTCCCGGGACAGGGTTCCTGGAAGGTATTTATTCCCGTCGGTCCGCAGGACAGAATGAGCCGCTGGTCAGTGTTGATAGCGCGGCCATCCGGCGAGATAACGGCTTATAAGGAGGGCGGTATTGGTGGCCCGTTTTCCGGCTATTCCCGCAGCGATAGCGTCAGATTAACGTGCGATCTTGCGCGCGCGGATGAGATAAATCAGATGGCGGCGCCCGGCGCGGTGTGCCGCTGAATAAAAAAATGCCGGTCACTTGTGACCGGCATTGGCTTTTACGACAGGGCAGTTATTACTGCTGCTGCTGCGCAGACTGAATCGCCGTCAGGGCGATGGTGTAGACGATATCGTCTACCAGCGCGCCGCGGGAGAGGTCGTTGACAGGCTTACGCATACCCTGCAGCATCGGCCCGATGGAGATCAGGTCGGCAGAGCGCTGTACCGCTTTATAGGTGGTGTTACCGGTGTTCAGATCCGGGAAGATGAACACGGTAGCGCGACCGGCAACCGGCGAGTTCGGCGCTTTGGACTTGGCAACGTCTGCCATGACTGCGGCGTCATACTGCAGCGGGCCGTCGATAACCAGATCCGGACGTTTTTCCTGCGCCAGGCGGGTGGCTTCACGCACTTTCTCAACGTCGCTACCCTGGCCGGAGGTGCCGGTGGAGTAGGAGAGCATCGCCACGCGCGGGTCGATACCGAACGCTTTCGCGGAATCGGCAGACTGAATCGCGATTTCGGCCAGCTGTTCTGCGGTCGGATCCGGGTTGATCGCGCAGTCGCCGTAAACGTAAACCTGTTCCGGAAGCAGCATGAAGAACACGGAGGAGACCAGCGAGCTGCCCGGGGCCGTTTTAATCAGCTGCAGCGGCGGACGGATGGTGTTGGCGGTGGTGTGAACCGCGCCGGAAACCAGGCCGTCAACTTCGTCCTGCTCAAGCATCATGGTGCCGAGTACAACGTTGTCTTCCAGCTGTTCGCGGGCAACGGCTTCGGTCATGCCCTTGTTCTTACGCAGCTCAACCAGGCGAGCCACGTAGCTTTCGCGCACCACGTCCGGATCGACGATTTCGATACCGGCGCCCAGCTCAACGCCCTGATCGGCCGCAACGCGGTTGATTTCGTCAGGGTTGCCCAGCAGCACGCAGGTCGCAATACCGCGCTCGGCGCAGATAGAGGCGGCCTTCACGGTACGCGGTTCGTCGCCTTCCGGCAGCACCACGCGTTTGCCCGCTTTGCGCGCCAGCTCGGTCAGCTCATAGCGGAACGCCGGCGGAGAGAGGCGGCGGCTGCGCTCGGAGGTCGCGGTCAGGGAGTCGATCCACTGCGCGTCGATGTGGCTTGCCACATACTCCTGCACTTTTTCGATACGCTGGTGGTCGTCGACCGGCACTTCCAGGTTGAAGCTCTGCAGGCTCAGAGACGTCTGCCAGGTGTTGGTGTTGACCATAAATACCGGCAGGCCGGTGGCGAACGCGCGTTCGCACAGCTTGCTGATGCGGGCGTCCATTTCGTAGCCGCCGGTCAGCAGGATAGCGCCGATCTCAACGCCGTTCATCGCCGCCAGGCAGGCAGCAACCAGTACGTCAGGACGGTCTGCGGAGGTCACCAGCAGTGAGCCCGCGCGGAAGTGTTCCAGCATGTGCGGAATGCTGCGCGCACAGAAGGTTACGGACTTCACGCGGCGGGTGTTGATGTCGCCTTCGTTGATCACGGTCGCGTTCAGGTGACGGGCCATGTCGATAGCGCGGGTGGCGATCAGATCGAAGCTCCACGGCACGGTACCCAGTACCGGCAGCGGGCTGGCGGCCTTCAGTTCAGCCGCGTCGAGCTTCACGACTTTCGCTTTCGAAGAGTCGTCAAAAATCTCGGACAGGTCCGGGCGGGTGCGGCCCTGCTCGTCAACCGGTGCGTTCAGCTTGTTGATGATAACGCCGGTGATGTTGCTGTTTTTCGCGCCGCCGAAGCCGCTGCGAACCAGCTCCAGGCGCTCGGTGAGCTCGGCCTGGGTGTCAGTGCCCTGAGACATCACGAAGACGATTTCGGCGTTCAGCGTCTTGGCAATTTCATAGTTCAGCGCCTGGGCAAACTGATGCTTGCGGGTCGGCACCAGACCTTCAACCAGCACCACTTCCGCGTCCTGCGCGTTAGCGTGATAGTTGGCGATGATCTCTTCCATCAGCACGTCTTTCTGGTTGCTGGAGAGCAGAGACTCGACGTGGCTCATCTTCAGCGGTTCGGCCGCCGGAAGGTTAGAGTTGGCACGCACGATGGTGGTGGTCTGGTCTGGCGCATCGCCACCGGAGCGCGGCTGGGCGATAGGTTTGAAGACGCTCAGACGAACGCCTTTACGTTCCATAGCGCGGATCACGCCGAGGCTGACGCTGGTCAGGCCGACGCTGGTTCCGGTAGGGATCAGCATAATAGTACGGGACACGATATATCCTCTTTCGTTACCGCCAGTAGGGGGCGGGATACAAAACAGCACCGCCAGCTAGGCTGGCGGTGTGAAATCAGGCAGTCAGGCGGGCTGCGTCTTGTGCGATAACCAGCTCTTCGTTGGTCGGGATAACCACCGCCGGGCGGGTGCCTTCTTTGTTGATGAAACCGGTGTTGCCGAAGCGGGCGGCCAGGTTGCGTTCGTGATCGACTTCAAAGCCGAGAACACCCAGTTTGCCCAGAGTCAGCTCACGCACCATCGCCGCGTTTTCACCGATACCGCCGGTGAAGATCACGCCATCCAGGCGACCTTCCATCAGCGCAGTGTAGGAGCCGATGTACTTCGCCAGGCGGTGGCAGTAGACGTCCATCGCGCGCTTGGCATCTTCTTTGGTCTGGTAGTTGTCTTCGACATAGCGGCAGTCGCTGGTGACTTCGGTCAGACCCAGCAGGCCGGACTCTTTGGTCAGCAGCTTGTTGATCGCTTCCACGCTCATACCCAGGGTATCGTGCAGGTGGAAAACGATGGCCGGGTCGATGTCACCGGAGCGGGTGCCCATGACCAGGCCTTCCAGCGGAGTCAGGCCCATGGAGGTATCTACGCACTTGCCGTTGCGGATAGCGGAAACGGAACCGCCGTTGCCGAGGTGGCAGGTGATGATGTTCAGCTCGTCAACCGGCTTGTTCAGCACTTTAGCGGCTTCCTGAGTCACGAAGAAGTGGCTGGTGCCGTGGGCGCCGTAGCGGCGGATGCCGTGCTCTTTATACAGGCTGTACGGCAGGGCATACAGGTAGGACTCTTCCGGCATGGTCTGATGGAACGCGGTGTCGAAAACGGCCACGTTCTTATCTTTCAGGTTCGGGAAGGATTTCAGCGCTTCGGCGATGCCGATCAGGTGAGCCGGGTTGTGCAGCGGTGCGAAAGAGGCGGCGTCTTTGATGCCCTGGATAACGGAGTCGTCGATAACCACGGAGCGGGTGTATTTTTCACCGCCGTGAACGATACGGTGACCAATCGCAGTCAGCTGAGCAGACAGTTCTGGTTTTTGTGCCAGAATCGTGTTAACGATAAAGTTCAGCGCTTCACTGTGAGCGGCGCCGGCACCTAAGGCCGCTTCCTGTTTGCTGCCGTCCATTTTCCATTTGATACGAGCTTCCGGCAGATGGAAACACTCGGCTAAACCAGAAAGGAACTCTTCACCGTTGTTAGCGTCAATGATGGCGAATTTCAGGGAAGAGCTACCGCAGTTCAGAACCAGTACTAACTTACTCGACATGGAAGTACCTACTTTTATCTTAAATGGCTAAAAAAACGTCAGTGGGTCACAGAGCGTAGCGCATCGGGACGCTGACATTTATGATTAACATCATGCCTGAGACTTTTAGCGGGCATGATGATAGAAAAAAGGGATGGCTCACCATCCAGTTTTGCACAATTTTCCAGCAGTGCTGGATTATGCGATAATCAGACAAATCTTGTGGGTGGATCTGTGCCCATTCCAGGCGGCACAGAATACCTGATTGTCTGTTTCTTGCCAAAATCTTTTGAACGTTGTCATACAGAGTTGCTGTTTTGCACATTTTTTTGAATTTTTATCTGAGAAGTTGAGGTAAGCCATGTCGACACCCGAACACCCGGTCCGTTTTTTTAGCCTGTTTCGCCGGGGGCAGCACTATGCGAAGACGTGGCCGCTGGACAAACGCCTTGCGCCGGTGTTTGTCGAAAACCGCACCATCCGCGCCACCCGCTACGCGATCCGCTTTATGCCGCCCGTCGCCATCTTCACGCTCTGCTGGCAAATCGCCCTCGGCGGCCAGCTTGGCCCGGCGGTGGCCACCGCACTGTTTGCGCTGAGCCTGCCGATGCAGGGGCTATGGTGGCTTGGCAAGCGCTCGGTAACGCCGCTGCCGCCGACCATTTTGAGCTGGTTTTATGACGTGCGCGGTAAGCTGGAGGAGGCCGGGCAGGCCCTGGCGCCGGTGAAGGGGAAGCCGGATTACCAGGCGCTGGCTGACACGCTTAAGCGCGCCTTCAAACAACTGGATAAAACTTTCCTTGATGATTTGTAATCCGCCCCCGAAAACGCATATAAAAGAAGGCACATAGTTTATGTGCCTCTTTTTTTATGCCCGGCGCAACCCTGAACAGGAGTGGAAAAAATGGAAATGACCAACGCCCAGCGTCTGATTTTGTCGAATCAGTACAAGATGATGACCATGTTGGATCCCGATAACGCCGAGCGCTATCGTCGCCTGCAGACGATTATTGAGCGCGGCTACGGCCTGCAGATGCGCGAACTGGACCGCGACTTCGGCGAGCTGACGGAAGAGACCTGCCGCACCGTTATCGACATTATGGAGATGTATCACGCGCTGCACGTCTCCTGGACCAACCTCAAGGACGGGACCTCCATTGACGAGCGCCGGGTCACCTTCCTCGGCTTCGATGCCGCCACCGAGGCCCGCTATCTCGGCTACGTGCGCTTTATGGTTAACACCGAAGGGCGCTATACCCATTTCGATGCCGGAACCCACGGCTTCAACGCCCAGACGCCGATGTGGGAGAAGTACCAGCGCATGCTCGGCGCCTGGCACGCCTGCCCGCGTCAGTACCATCTGAGCGGCAATGAAATCAACCAAATCATCAATGCCTGACGGAGGCCGCTTTGCGCTGTAAGGGTTTTTTATTCGATCTTGACGGGACGCTGGTGAACTCTCTGCCGGTGGTGGAGCGTTCATGGTGCCGCTGGGCGGACCGCCACGGCCTGAGCCACGCCGACGTGCTTAATTTTATTCACGGCAAGCAGGCCATTACCTCCCTGCGCCACTTTCTGCCGGATGCGGATGACGCGCTGCTGCAGGCCGAGTTTTCCTGGCTTGAGAAGATTGAGGCCGAAGACATTGACGGCATCACCGCGCTGCCGGGGGCGCTGGCGCTGCTCAATCGCCTTGATGAGCAGCAGATCCCCTGGGCTATCGTCACCTCCGGCTCGGTGCCGGTGGCCCACGCCCGCCACGCGGCGGCGGGGCTGCCGCAGCCGGCAGTCTTCGTCACGGCGGAGCAGGTGGCGCGCGGTAAGCCCGAGCCGGATGCCTATCTGTTAGGGGCAAAAGGTCTTGGGCTGGCGCCGGCGGAGTGTGCGGTAGTGGAAGATGCGGCCGCCGGCGTGCTCTCCGGGCTGGCGGCAGGCTGTCGGGTGATTGCGGTGAACGTGCCGGCGGAGGCTCCCCGGCTGGATGAGGCGGATTATGTGCTGACTTCGCTAACGCAGATCGAGGTCCATAAAGACGCGGGCGGCCTGGTACAGGTGGACCTGAAAGCCTGATGCTTCGCCCCGCGCTGCGGGGCTTTTTTAACCTCTCAACGCAGACAAGGACAGGTTGTGAACGGTGAACTGATTTGGGTGCTCTGCCTGCTTGCGGCGGCAGTGGTGCTTTTTGCCACCGGCAAAATTCGCATGGATGCGGTGGCGCTGCTGATTATCGTGGCGTTTGTGCTTAGCGGTACGCTGACTCTCAGCGAGGCCCTTTCCGGCTTCAGCGACCCCAACGTTATTCTGATTGCCGCGCTGTTTATTATCGGCGACGGCCTGGTGCGCACCGGCGTGGCGACGCAGATGGGCTCCTGGCTGGTAAAGGTGGCCGGCAACAGCGAAGTGAAGATGCTGGTGTTCCTGATGCTCACCGTCGCCGGTCTGGGGGCGTTTATGAGCTCCACCGGCGTGGTGGCCATCTTTATTCCGGTGGTGCTCAGCGTCTGTATGCGGATGAACACCTCGCCGTCGCGGCTGATGATGCCGCTCAGCTTCGCCGGGCTTATCAGCGGCATGATGACCATCGTCGCCACGCCGCCTAACCTGGTAATTAACAGCGAACTTATCCGCGAAGGGCTGCACGGCTTCAGCTTTTTCAGCGTCACGCCTATTGGCCTCGTGGTACTGCTGCTCGGCATTCTCTATATGCTGCTGATGCGCTTTATGCTCAAGGGCAGCGACGGTGAGCAGAAGCACGACAAGCGGCGCACCTTTCGCGATCTGATCAAAGAGTATCGGCTCAACGGCCGGGCGCGGCGGCTGGCGATCCGCCCCGGCTCGCCGCTGTTGGGGCAGCGGCTGGACGATCTCAAACTGCGCGAGCGCTACGGCGCCAACGTGATAGGCGTCGAGCGCTGGCGCCGCTTTCGCCGGGTGATCGTCAACGTTAACGGCGTCTCCGAGTTTCACGCCCGCGACGTGCTGCTGATCGATATGTCGGCGGCGGACATTGACCTGCGCGAGTTCTGTACGGAGCAGATGCTGGAGCCGATGGTGCTGCGCGGAGAGTACTTCTCCGATCGGGCGCTGGATGTGGGCATGGCGGAGATTTCGCTGATCCCCGGCTCCGAGCTGGAGGGAAAAACCGTGCGCGAAATGGGCTTTCGCACCCGCTTTGGCCTTAACGTGGTCGGCCTCAAGCGCCAGGGGCTGGCGGTGGAGGGGGCGGTGGTCGATGAGTCGGTCGCCCTCGGCGATATCCTGCTGGTGGTTGGCAACTGGAAGCAGATCGCCGCCCTGTCGCAGCAGGGGCGCGACTTCGTGGTCCACAACATGCCGATAGAGGTTAACGACGCCTCGCCGGCCCACAGCCAGGCGCCGCACGCCATCTTCTGCCTGGTGCTGATGGTCGCCCTGATGCTGACCGACGAAATTCCCAATCCGATTGCGGCGATTATCGCCTGCCTGCTAATGGGCCGGTTCCGCTGCATTGACGCCGAGAGCGCCTATAAGGCCATTCACTGGCCGAGCATTATCCTGATCGTCGGCATGATGCCGTTTGCGCTGGCGCTGCAGAAAACCGGCGGCGTTGACCTGGTGGTGCGCGGCCTGATGGATATCGGCGGCGGTCAGGGCCCTTATCTGATGCTTATCTGCCTGTTCGTGATGTGCGCCACCATCGGCCTGTTTATCTCCAACACCGCCACGGCGGTGCTGATGGCACCGATTGCGCTGGCGGCGGCGAAATCAATGGGCGTTTCGCCTTATCCGTTTGCGATGATGGTGGCGATGGCGGCCTCGGCGGCGTTTATGACGCCGGTCTCTTCGCCGGTGAATACTCTGGTGCTCGGGCCGGGGAAATATTCCTTCAGCGACTTCGTGAAAATTGGCGTGCCGTTCACCGTACTGGTGATGGTGGTCTGCGTAGTGCTGATCCCGGTGCTGTTCCCGTTCTGATTATTCCGGCTGGTCGGCAGGCCCGCCGGGTTTCCAGGAATATACTTTGACTAAAAAAGCGGTTTGCTTATCGCCAATTTTTTATTTTCGGCCGCCTTCCGGGCGGTGGAGGACTATTTGGTGATTGAAACCTATTAATCCCTCTTGTTATTTTTGATGTCACCCGTCCCTCAATCTTAAGCATTCCTGATTATTATCTCTCCGTTATTTTCCCTCTGTAAATTCACATTTATTTAACCAGGTGATCTGGTTCAACATTCGGCGGTTGTTGCCGATTTTTGTTATTTCCCGCCGCCAAGAGCGCCTAGCATAGAGACAATTCTTAAAAGGAGAGGGCGATGGAGAAGGAGCGCATCATCCAGGAATTCGTTCCCGGCAAGCAGGTCACTCTGGCGCACATGATTGCGCATCCGGGCCAGGATCTGGCGAAAAAAATTGGCGTTCCCGGCGCCGAGGCCATCGGCATTATGACCCTGACGCCCGGCGAAACCGCGATGATCGCAGGCGATCTCGCCACCAAGGCCGCCGGGGTTGAGATTGGTTTTCTCGATCGGTTTACCGGCGCGCTGGTGGTCTACGGCTCGGTGGGGGCGGTGGAAGAGGCGCTGGCCCAGACCGTGCGCGGATTAAGTCAGATGCTGCACTACGCCATTTGCGAAATTACCCGCAGCTAGGGGGAGTTCTCAGAATGAAGCGGATCGTCTTTGTCGGCGACGTCGGGGCCGGAAAAACCACGCTATTTAATGCGCTGTATGGAAACTTCGCGCCGGCGCGAAAAACGCAGGCGGTGGAGTTTAATGAGACGGGCTGCGTCGATACGCCGGGAGAATATTTCAGCCATCCCCGCCTGTACCATGCGCTGATTAGCACCCTGGCCGACTGCGCGGCGCTGATTTATGTCCATGCGGCAAATAATCGCGAGTGCAGAATTCCGGCCGGGCTGCTGACGATATATCCCCTCCTGCGCCGGATTGCGGTCATCAGTAAAGCCGACGCCGCCGATGCGGATATTCCCGCCGCCCGCGAGCTGCTCTCTTCACATCATTTTGCTGAGCCGATATTTGTCATTAACAGCCTGAATGCGGATGACGTCCGGCCCCTGAAACAGTATTTGGCCTCACTTGACAGCCAGTAAAAGGAATATCCGATGAAAAAATTGATCACCGCCAACGATATTCGCGACGCGCACGCCGCCGGGCAAACCCGCCTTGAGGTCGTGCTGAAGGCAAGCATTGTCACGCCGGAAGCCTACGTGGTGGCCGAACAACTGGGCTTTGTGATTTGCGAGGCCAGCGAGGCACCGCCAGGCTCTCCGGCGGAAGCGCCGGTCTCCTCCGCCGAACGGCAAAAAATTCGCGAGTGCATTCTCGCCCGGCTGCCGGAGGGCAGCGTTACCGAAAGCCTGATTGCGCAGCTGGTGGATAAGGTGGTTCAGGAGCAGGAGGCCAGGGCGCAGAAGCCCGCCGACGCTGCGCCGGACGCCCAGAGCTTTCGCAGCGTCACCGGCAAAGGCGGCATCAAAGTCGTTGACGGCAGCTCGGTAAAATTTGGCAATTTTGACGGCGCCGCGCCTTACCGGGTGGGCATTGCGGATCTTATCACCGCTCAGGACAACAGCAGCATGGCCGCCGGGTTTATGCAGTGGGAAAAGGCGTTTTTTCCGTGGACGCTCAACTACGACGAAGTGGATCTGGTACTCGACGGCGAGCTGCACGTGCGCCACGAGGGCGAGACGATGATCGCCAAAGCCGGGGACGTGATGTTCATTCCCAAAGGCTCCGCCATCGAGTTTGGCACCCCGACCACGGTTCGCTTCCTCTACGTCGCCTGGCCCGCCAACTGGCAGACGTGCTGAGGAGAGACGCCATGACTTTTATCACCGAAGACTGGCTGCGGGACAACTTTACGCTGAGCGAGGGCAGCGAAATTCACCTGCCCGCCGACAGCCGGATGACGCCCTCCGCCCGCGAGCTGATTGAAGGCCGCCATCTGCAGGTGAAATTTCAGGACAGGCAGGGGCGCCTGTTTGTGGAGACCGGCAGCGCGGATAAGGCGACGCCGGATCTGCGCGCCGTACACGGCCTGACCAGCCGGGATAAAGCGGAAACCGCCGGCTGCGAGCTGTGCCACCAGCCGGTGGCCGTCAAGCCCGACACGCTGACGCACCTCAACGCCCACGTCATGGTGGCGAAAAACGATCCGCGGCTGGCGTTTCGCGCCGCGCTGGACGCCACCATTGCTGAGGCGGTCTGGCTGCAGATCGAATTTGCTCAGACGCCGCTCAGGGGCTGGCTGGCGGATATCCGCTCGGTGCTGGGCAATATTATGCGCGCGGACGCCCTCGGCGAGCCGATGGCGGAGCAGCGCATCGGCGAGTTGACCGCCGACGAACTGCACCGGCTCTCCCACCAGCCGCTGAAGTACCTCGGCCACGACCACATTGTGCCGGACGTCAGCCACGGGCGGAGCGCGGCGATGCTCAATCTGCTGCGCAGCAAAATTCGCGAGGCGGAGATTGCCGCCGCCCGCATCTATATCGACGCCGGCTTTCAGGTGACCCGCCCGGACATCATGCAGGCCCTGAACCGCCTCTCCAGCGCGGTCTATGTCCTGATGGTAATGGCGGTGCGCGAAGGCGGCGTGATGACCGGCCAGGCGCTGAAGCAGGCGCTCAGCGGGGGAGGGGCCCATGCTCATTGAACGATGCCGCCAGCTGGCGCAGAAGAAGCCGCCGCGCGTGGTGCTGCCGGACGCGCTGGATCCGCGGGCAATCGACGCCGCCCGCTACTTAAAGCAGAACGGCCTCGCGGAGCCGGTGCTGCTCGCCAACCCCTTCGCCCTGCGCGATCTTGCGCTGCGCACCGGGGTGATTATCGACGGGCTGGCGACGCTCGATCCTGAAAGCGCCCGCCAGTGGCGGGCCGAGTTCGCCGCCTGCATGACGGCGCGTCTTGGCGAAAAAACGCCGCCGGAGCCGGATCGGCTGATGCGTAAGCCGCTGTGGTTTGCCGCCGGCATGGTAGCGGCCGGAAAAGCGGATTTATGCATTGGGGGCAATATCTCTTCTACCGCCGATGTGCTGCGGGCCGGACTGAAGGTGATTGGCCTTAAGCCGGGGGTAAAAACGCTCTCTTCCCTGTTCATCATGCTGCCGCCCGACGGCAGCGACAACATTCTCGGCTTTGCCGACTGCAGCGTGGTGCCGCAGCCGACTCCGGTGCAGCTGGCGGATATCGCGCTCAGCAGCGCGGAGACCTTTACCGCCATTACCGGCCAGACCGCCCGGGTAGCGATGCTTTCGTTCTCCACGGCGGGCAGCGCGAAGCACCCCAACGTGGCGGCGGTACAGCAGGCGGTAGAGATGATCCACGCCCGCGCGCCCTCGCTGATGGCGGACGGCGAGCTGCAGTTTGACGCCGCCTTCGTGCCGTCCGTGGCGGCGCAGAAGGCCCCCAACAGCGAGCTGAAGGGGCAGGCAAACATCATGATATTTCCCTCCCTGGAGGCGGGGAATATCGGCTACAAAATCGCCCAGCGCCTCGGCGGCTACCGCGCGCTCGGGCCGATCATTCAGGGTCTGAACGCCCCGATGCACGATCTCTCCCGCGGCTGCTCGGCCCGGGACATTATCGAGCTGGTGCTGGTGGCGCAGACGCAGACAGGTCAGGCCGGCGACGCGGTATCCCGCCCGGCGGCAGAAAACGTTATGTAAACCGGTCCCTGATGGGATCTCAATGAGAGGAAAATATCATGGAAGCATTAGGACTGATCGAGACAAAGGGTCTGGTTGCCTTAATTGAAGCATCTGATGCGATGGTCAAAGCGGCCCGCGTGAAGCTGGTCGGCGTCAAGCAGATCGGCGGCGGCCTGGTCACCGCGATGGTGCGCGGCGATGTGGCGGCCTGTAAGGCGGCTACCGATGCCGGTGCCGCAGCGGCCCAGCGCATCGGCGAGCTGGTATCGGTGCACGTTATCCCGCGCCCGCACGGCGATCTGGAAGAGGTCTTTCCCATCAAAATGTCCGGCGATAAGTCCATCGATTAATCGCCGCTAGCGTGGCGCGCGTCTGACGCCACGCCGTTTTTAAGCTCTCCCGCATTTTTGGCCGCCGCCCTGGCGGCAGGGGAGCGTTTTACCTGAAATCTGCCGCGAACGCCGTTCCGGCCACGCAAAAAGAGGGGGGAGCATGAAGCTTGCTGTGGTTATCGGACAAATCGTGTGCACCGTGCGTCACCCCGGACTGGAGTCCGACAAGCTGCTGCTGGTGGAGATGATTGACCGGGAGGGGCGACCTAACGGCGAGGTGGCGGTGGCGACCGACAGTATCGGCGCCGGCAACGGCGAGTGGGTGCTGATCGTCAGCGGCAGCTCGGCGCGCCGCGCCCAGCATCGGGAGACCTCGCCGGTCGATCTCAGCGTCATCGGCATCGTGGATGAGGCGGTTATGGGAAGTCAGGTGATTTTTCATAAATAGTCTGCCGCCGCGGGCCGCAGAAAGAGGTAGGGATGAACATGGATCAGAAAGAGATTGAGAATGTCGTCAGGGCGGTGATCGCCAGCATGACGACGGACGCGCCCGCCGCGCCGAAGCAGGCGGCGGGGCAGGATAACGGCTTCGGCGTGTTTGCCTCGCTGGACGATGCCGTGGCGGCGGCCAGCGCCGCCCACGGCGCGCTGAAAACCGTTGAGATGCGCAAGTGCTGCATTGAGGCGATTCGCCAGGCGGGCGTGCAGCACGCCCGCGAGCTGGCCGAGCTGGCCGTCGAAGAGACCGGCATGGGCCGCGTGGAAGATAAAGTCGCGAAAAATATCGCCCAAGCAAAAGGGACGCCCGGCGTCGAGTGCCTGCGCCCGGAAGTGCTGACCGGCGATCGCGGCCTGACGCTGATTGAGAATGCGCCCTGGGGCGTCATCGCCTCGGTTACTCCCTCCACCAACCCCGCCGCGACGGTGATCAATAACGCCATCAGCATGATCGCCGGGGGCAACAGCGTGGTCTTCGCCCCGCACCCGGCGGCGAAAAAGGTCTCCCATCTGGCCATTACGCTGCTCAACAAGGCGATAGTCGCCGCCGGCGGCCCCAACAATCTGCTGGTGACCGTCGCAGAACCGAACATCGAGACCGCGCAGCGCCTGTTTCAATACGCCGGCATTGGCCTGCTGGTAGTCACCGGCGGCGATGCGGTGGTGGCGTCGGCCCGCAAGCATACTAACAAGCGCCTCATCGCAGCCGGGGCCGGCAACCCGCCGGTGGTGGTCGATGAAACCGCCGACATTGCGAAGGCGGCGGCGTCCATCGTCCACGGCGCGTCGTTTGATAACAACATTATCTGCGCCGACGAGAAGGTGCTGATTGCCGTGGAGGCCATTGCCGACGACCTCATCGCCGAAATGCAGCGCCGCGACGCCGTGCTGCTGACCCGCGAGCAGACGGCGAAGCTGCTGCCGCTGCTGCTGAAGAATATTGATGACAACGGCCACGGCACCGTCAGCCGCGACTGGGTGGGCCGCGACGCCGCCAGAATCGCCGCCGCCATCGGCCTGAACGTCCCGGCGCAGACCCGGCTGCTCATCGCGGAAACCGACTGCCGGCATCCGTTTGCCGTCACTGAGCTGATGATGCCGGTGCTGCCCGTGGTTCGCGTGAAGGATGTAGACCAGGCCATCGCGCTGGCGGTGACCCTGGAGGGCGGCTGCCACCACACCGCCGCCATGCACTCCAACAGCGTGCACAACATGAACCGCATGGCCAACGCCATTGATACCAGCATTTTTGTGAAAAACGGCCCCTGCATCGCCGGGTTAGGGCTGGGGGGGGAGGGCTGGACCACCATGACCATCACCACCCCGACCGGCGAGGGCGTGACCTGCGCGCGCACCTTCGTGCGCCTGCGCCGCTGCACGCTGGTGGACGCCTTCCGCATTGTGTAGGCCGCAGCAGAGAAGCCAGCGGCGCCCGCCGGGCGCCGCTTCAGAAGTGAATCGTTAACCGGAGGATTCCATGGAGCAACGCAATCAGGCATGGCTGGCTTCGCGCCTTGAGCGCGCGGCGGAACGCTGCAATCAGCCGCGGCCTGCGGACAATCGGGACGCGCCTCTGTGGCTGGGTATCGATCTCGGCACCTGCGACGTGGTGTCGATGGTGGTCAACGCCGCCGGCGAGCCGGTGGCCGTCTGCCTTGACTGGGCGGACGTGGTGCGCGACGGCGTGGTGTGGGACTTCTTCGGGGCGGTGACTATCGTCAGGCGGCACCTCGACGCGCTGGAGCTGCAGTTCGGGTTCCGCTTTGACGTGGCCGCCACCTCCTTCCCGCCCGGCACCGATCCGCGCATCTCGGTTAACGTGCTGGAGGCCGCCGGGCTGACCGTCTCCCGGGTGCTGGACGAGCCGTCGGCGGTGGCGGACATGATGGCTCTCGACAAGGCTGCGGTGGTGGATATCGGCGGCGGCACCACCGGCATCGCCATTGTGCAGCAGGGCGACATTGTCCGCTCCGGCGATGAGGCCACCGGCGGACACCATATCTCCCTGACCCTGGCGGGGAACCAGCGCATTCCGCTGGAAGAGGCCGAGCAGATGAAGCGCGAGCGCGGAGAGAGCATCTGGCCGGCGATCCGCCCGGTGTACGAAAAAATGGCGGACATCGTTGAAGAGCATATCGCCGGCGAGCCGGTGAACGAACTCTGGCTGGCGGGCGGCTCCTGCATGCAGCCCGGCGTAAAGCCGCTATTTCAGGCGCGCTTTCCGCATCTTGAGGTGATTTTGCCTCAGCACGCGATTTTTATGACCCCGCTGGCGATCGCCGTCTGCGGCATTGAGCCGGAGGTGCGCCGTGCCGGATAACGCCTTTTCCGCAGAGATGATGCAGGCGGCGATATTTCAGGCGCTCGACGCCATGAACGCCAGCCGGGTGCGCGAGTTTTCCGTTCCGCCCACCACCCTTATCGGCCCGGGGGCCATCGGCCGCAGCGGCGACGTGCTGGCTGAGCGCGGGATCAAACGCGTCTTTGTCATGGTTGACGGCGCCCTGATGCAGTCGGGCCTGACCGACGTGCTGGAGCGCAATCTGGCCCGCTGCAACATCGGTTTTGACGTCTGGCCCTGCCCGCCGGGCGAGCCGACGGACGAGGCGGTTTTCACTACCGTGGCGCATCTGCACAAAGTGCAGTGCGACGGCATTATCGCCCTCGGCGGCGGCTCGGTGCTGGACGCCGCCAAGGCGGTGGCCGTGCTCGCCGCCAATCCGGATCTGCCGCTGACGGCGCTGTGCCCCGGCGCGGCGCTGGCGCCCCGGCTGCCGTTCATTGCTATTCCGACTACTGCGGGCACCGGCTCCGAGGCGACCAGCGTATCGGTGATCATCGAAGCGCAGGACCACATCAAGCACGTACTGACGCACGCTCAGCTGCTGCCGGATCTGGCGATTATCGACGCCTGCCTGACGCTCGGCGTGCCGCCGCAGGTGACGGCCATGACCGGCATCGACGCGCTCACCCACGCTATAGAGGCCTACGTGGCCAGCAACGTCACGCCGCTAACCCAGGCCCTGGCGCTGCGCGCCATCACCATGATAGGCCGCGCGCTGCCGGTTGCCGTGGGGCAGGGACACGACATTAAGGCGCGGGAAGAGATGATGCTCGCCTCGTACATGGCGGGGATGGCGTTTTCCAACGCCGGGCTGGGGCTGTGTCACGCCATGGCCCACCAGATTGGCGCCGCCTACCGCATTGCGCACGGCTGGGCCAACGCCCTTCTGCTGCCATCGGTAATGCGCTTTAACCGCCTGGTCTGCAAGCAGGCGTACAGAGAAATTGGTCATGCTCTGACCCAGCGTCAGGTGACCGACACGGAGGCCATTGCGGCCGTCGAACAGCTGATTAGCGACGTGGAGCTTGCGCAACCCCTGCCGTCACTGGGCGGGAAGCGCGAGGATTATGCCGGTTTTGCCACTGCAGCGCTGGAGGATATCTGCATCAAAACCAACCCGCGAGCGGTCACCGCGGCTCAGATTGCGGCGATTTACGAAACTGCCTGAGCTAACCATTGGACAGGCCTGTACCACAGGCGCGTAAGGAGTAGGGAATGGGCATTAATGAAATCATCATGTACATCATGATGTGTTTTATGTTGATTGCAGCCGTAGACCGCATCTTTAACCAGTTTGGCGGTTCGGAGGCGATCCTCGGCAAAATCGGGCTCGGCAAAGTCGGCAAAGGCATTGCCGGCTCCGGAGAGCAGTTTGAAGAGGGCTTTATGGCGATGGGGGCGCTGGGTCTGGCGATGGTCGGAATGACCGCCCTGGCGCCGGTGATTGCCGCCCTGCTCGGACCGGTGATCATCCCGCTGTATGAAATGCTGGGGGCCAACCCGTCGGTGTTTGCGGGCAGCATCCTGGCGATTGATATGGGCGGCTTCTTCCTCGCCAAAGAGCTGGCGGGCGGCGATACGGCGGCCTGGCTCTACTCCGGGGTGATGCTGGCCTCGATGATGGGGGCTACCATCGTCTTCTCCATTCCGGTGGCGCTCGGCATCATCGACAAAAAAGACCGCCGCTTCCTCGCGCTGGGGGTACTGGCGGGGATTGTTACCATTCCCGTCGGCTGCATCGCCGGCGGCATCGTCGCCAAGTTCTCCGGCGTGGAGTACAACGGTCAGGCGGTCGATTTCAGCATGACCATGCTGCTGATTAATATGATCCCGGTGCTGATCGTCGCGGCGCTGGTGTGCCTCGGCCTGAAGCTTATTCCGGAAAAAATGATCAACGGCTTCCAGATCTTCGCCAAAATACTGGTAGGGATCATCACGATTGGCCTCGCGGCGGCGGTGGCGAAATTTGTGGTGGGCTGGGAGCTGATCCCGGGCATGGATCCCATCTTTATGACCGCAGGCGACGTGCCGGGCGAGGTGATGCGCGTCATCGAAGTGATCGGCTCCATCTCCTGCGTGCTGCTCGGCGCCTACCCGATGGTGCTGCTGCTGACCCGCTGGTTTGAAAAATCATTCGTGAAAGTGGGCAGCCTGCTGAACATCAACAACATCGCCGCCGGCGGCATGATCGCCACCCTGGCGAACAATATCCCGATGTTCGGCATGATGAAGAACATGGATGCCCGCGGGAAGGTGATCAACTGCGCCTTCTCCGTTTCGGCGGCCTTTGCGCTCGGGGATCACCTCGGGTTCGTGGCGGCCAACATGGCGCCGATGATTTTCCCGATGATCGTCGGCAAGCTGGTGGGCGGGGCGACGGCGATTGCCGTGGCTATCGTGATGATGCCGAAAAATATCGCTGAGGAAGAGGCTGCGGCCGCTCCTGCGGCGGAAACGGAGGAAAGTCACGCATGAAAACTCTCGAACTCTTGAGCGTCGGCATCGACGTTGGCACCACCACGACCCAGGTGATCTTTTCCCGACTCGCGCTGGTGAACCGCGCGGCGGTGTCGCAGGTGCCGCGCTATGAGTTCGTGGAGCGCAAAATTATCTGGCAGAGCCCGGTGCTGTTCACGCCGGTGGATAAAGACGGCCACCTGCGCGAGGAGGAGCTGCTGGCGCTGGTGCTGGCGCAGTATCGTGACGCCGGTATTGAACCTGCGTCGATTGACTCCGGGGCGATCATCATCACCGGCGAAACGGCGAAAACCCGCAACGCCCGCCCGGCGGTGATGGCCCTGTCGCAGCAGCTGGGCGACTTTGTGGTGGCCACCGCCGGGCCGCACCTGGAGTCGGTGATCGCGGGCTTTGGCTCCGGGGCGCAGAGCCTGTCGGCGCAGACCCTGGGGCGGGTGCTGAACGTGGACATCGGCGGCGGCACCGCCAACTACGCCCTGTTCGACGCCGGGCAGGTGGCGGGTTCTGCCTGTCTTAACGTCGGGGGGCGGCTGTTTGAAACCGACGGCCAGGGTCGGGTCAGCTACGTGCACGCGCCCGGACGGCTGATTGCCCGCGACTGCTTCGGCGAGCAGGTGGATCCGATGTCGCTGACGCCGGCGCAGCTCAACACCGTGGCCGAGCGCATGAGCGGCCTGCTGTACGAGGTGATTGACGGCCATCTCTCCCCGCTGGGCCGCGCGCTGCTGATGACCGACCCGCTGCCCGCGCCCGGAACCTGCTACGCGGTGACGCTCTCGGGCGGTGTGGGGGAGTGCTACAGCCACCCGCAGCCGGGCGGCGACTTCTCATTTGGCGATATCGGGCCGCTGCTGGCTCAGGCTATTCGCCGCAATCCGCAATTCAGCGCTCTGCCGATGCGGACGCCGGCCCAGACGGTGCGCGCCACCGTCATCGGCGCCGGGGCGCACACCCTGTCGCTGTCGGGCAGCACCATCTGGCTGGACCGTATTTCGCTGCCGGTGCGCAATATTCCGGTAGTTCACCCCGCGCTTGGGGGGAGCCGTGAGGACGATCTGGTCAGCACCTGGCGGCGGGCGCTGACCCAGATGGATCTCCACCCTGAGCGCGATCTCTACGCCCTGGCGCTGCCGGAGTCGCTGCCGACCAGCTATGCCTCCGTCCAGCGCTGCATTGATGCGCTGGCGCAGTTTAGCCAGGCGCATCCGAACCCGCTGCCGCTGCTGGTGATCGCCAGTCAGGATTTCGGCAAAGCGCTGGGCATGCTGCTGCGGCCGCTGATGGCGGGCCGCGAGCTGGCAGTTATCGACGAAGTTATCACCCACACGGGCGACTATATCGATATTGGCACGCCGCTGTTCGGCGGCGCCGTCGTCCCGGTGACGGTTAAATCACTCGCCTTTCCTTCCTGAGGGAACGTTATATGAAATTAAAAACCACGCTCTTTGGTCAGACCTATCAATTCCGCGACGTTAAGGACGTTCTCGCTAAGGCGAACGAGCTGCGCTCCGGAGACATCCTGGCGGGCGTTGCCGCCGCGACGTCCCAGGAGCGCGTCGCGGCCAAGCAGGTGCTGGCTAACCTGACCATCGCGGATATTCGCAACAATCCGGTTGTGCCTTACGAAGAGGACTGCGTTACGCGCCTTATCCAGGACGATATTAATGAGGCGGAATACAGCCGCATCAAGAACTGGAGCATCGGCGAACTGCGCGAACACGTGCTGAGCGATACCACTTCGCTGGACGACATCAACCTGCTGCGCAAAGGGCTGACCTCCGAGGTTATTGCCGGGGTGGCAAAGATTTGCTCCAACGCCGATCTGATTTACGGCGCGAAAAAGAGCCCGGTCGTCAAATACGCGAATACCACCATCGGCCTGCCGGGGCACTTCTGCGCACGCCTGCAGCCTAACGATACCCGCGATGACGTGCAGAGTATCAGCGCGCAGATTTATGAGGGGCTCTCCTATGGCGTCGGCGACGCGGTTATCGGCGTCAACCCGGTGACGGATGATGTGGATAACCTTAGCCGCGTTCTGGATACCGTGTACGGCATTATCGATAAATTCGCTATTCCGACCCAGGGCTGCGTGCTGTCACACGTGACGACGCAGATGGAGGCCATCAGGCGCGGCGCGCCGGGAGGCCTGATCTTCCAGAGCATCTGCGGCAGTGAGAAAGGCCTGCGTGAATTTGGCGTTGAGCTGGAGATGCTGGATGAAGCCCGCCACGTCGGGGCGCAGTATAACCGCATCGCGGGCCCGAACTGCCTCTATTTTGAAACCGGGCAGGGGTCAGCCCTCTCTGCGGGGGCGCATTACGGTGCCGATCAGGTGACGATGGAGGCGCGTAACTACGGTCTGGCAAGGCACTACGATCCTTTCCTCGTGAATACCGTGGTGGGCTTCATCGGGCCGGAATATCTCTATAACGACAAGCAGATTATTCGCGCCGGGCTGGAGGACCACTTTATGGGCAAGCTCAGCGGTATCTCGATGGGCTGCGACTGCTGCTATACCAATCACGCCGATGCCGACCAGAACCTTAACGAAAACCTGATGATTCTGCTCGCCACGGCGGGTTGCAACTACATCATGGGTATGCCGCTTGGCGATGACATCATGCTGAACTACCAGACCACCGCATTCCACGATACGGCGACCGTGCGTCAGCTGCTTAACCTGCGTCCGGCGCCGGAGTTTGAAGCCTGGCTGGAAAAAATGGGCCTGATGGAAAACGGGCGTCTGACTCAGCGTGCCGGCGATCCGTCGCTGTTCTTCTGATTGTTGAGGGAAACCACCATGGATCAAAAACAAATTAACGATATCGTCCGCAGCGTGATGGCGCAGATGGGCATCAGCGGGACTCCTGAGGATGCGTCGGCTCCTGCGGTTCAGCCCTCCGCCAGCGTGGAGTCCGTTGCGCTGGATCTCGGCTCGCCGGAGGCGAAGCAGTGGATCGGCATCGAGAACCCGCACCGGGCCGAGGTGCTGCAGGAGCTGCGCAACAGCACTGCCTCCCGGGTCTGCTCCGGCCGCGCCGGGGTGCGGCCGCGCACCCAGAGCCTGCTGCGCTTTCTGGCGGACCACTCCCGCTCCAAGGATACGGTGCTGAAGGAGGTCCCGGCTGAGTGGGTGGCAAGCAAGGGGCTGCTGGCGCTGCAGTCTGAGATTACCGACAAGAATCAGTATCTGACCCGCCCGGATATGGGGCGCATTCTGAGCCCGGCGTCCGTCGAGCAGCTGAAAAGCCAGTGCGTTCAGGCGCCTGACGTGCAGGTGGTGGTCTCCGACGGCCTCTCCACGGATGCGGTCACCGCCAACTATGACGAGATCCTGCCGCCGCTGATGAAGGGCCTGGAGCAGGCCGGCCTCAAGGTCGGCACGCCGATGTTCGTCCGCTACGGGCGCGTCAAGATTGAGGATCAGATAGGCGAAACGCTGGGGGCGAAAGTGGTGGTGCTGCTGGTGGGCGAGCGTCCCGGGCTGGGGCAGTCCGAGAGCCTCTCCTGCTATGCGGTGTATGCCCCGACGGTAGCAAAGACCGTGGAAGCCGACCGCACCTGCATCTCGAACATCCACCGCGCCGGTACGCCGCCGGTGGAAGCGGCGGCGGTGATCGTCGACCTGGCCAAACGTATGCTGGAGCAGAAGGCGTCCGGCATCAACATGAACCGCTAACGGGGAACTGAACATGCCTGCATTAGATCTTATCCGACCGAGCGTCACCGCCATGCGCCTGATCGCCAACGCCCACCGGGATTTCTGCCGCGAGCTGAACCTGCCTGAGCATATCCGCAGCCTGGGTCTCATCACCGCCGACTCTGACGACGTGGCCTACATCGCCGCCGATGAGGCCACCAAACAGGCGCTGGTAGAGGTGGTGTACGGGCGTTCGCTGTACGCCGGGGCGGCCCATTCCCCGTCGCCGACGTCCGGCGAAGTGATGATCATCCTCGGCGGGCCGAACCCGGCGGAAGTGCGCGCCGGGCTGGACGCGATGGTCGCCAATATTGAGTCCGGTGCGGCGTTCCGCTGGGCCAACGATAAAGAGGACACCGCCTTTTTGTCGCACCTCGTCTCCCGCACCGGCTCTTATCTCTCTGCCGGAGACAAGATCCGCCCCGGCGATCCGATCGCCTATCTGGTGGCCCCGCCGCTGGAGGCCACTTTCGGCATCGACGCCGCGCTGAAGGCGGCGGACGTGGAGCTTGCCACCTACGTGCCGCCGCCGTCGGAAACCAACTACTCTGCGGCCTTCCTGACCGGCAGCCAGGCCGCCTGCCAGGCGGCGTGCAACGCCTTCACCGAGGCGGTGCTGGATATTGCCCGCAACCCGGTTCAGCGCGCGTAGTCATTAAGACAGGAGAAAGGCCATGATCGATTCGTTGGGCTTGCTGGAGGTGTACGGTCTGGCGTCAGGCATTGAGGCCGCGGATGCAATGCTGAAGTCGGCCAATGTCCGCATCCTTAATTATGAAATGCTGATCCCCGGGATGATCACCCTCGTGGTGGAGGGGGATCTGGCCTCCTGCCGCGCCGCGCTGGATGCGGGCGCGGCGGCGGTATCGCGCGGCGGGAAGGTGATCGGCCATAAAGTCATAGGCCGTCCCGACGGCGATACCGAGTGGCTGGTCAGCGGCTTCAGCGGCGTGCCGGTGAAGATAACGCCGGCTCCGGAGTCGGCGCCGCAGGCAGAGCGCGCGCCGCAGCCTGACGCCGACGCGACGCTGGCTTACGTGGCGGCGCAGGCGCGGCAGGGCGTCACCGCCAGCGAAGCGGCGGCCCATTTCGGCTGCCCGGTGGAGGCGAGCCGAACGGCGCTGGAAAGCCTGTTCGCGCAGGGGAAACTGCGCAAGCGCAGCAGCCGCTACCGGCTGAAGGGCGGGGAGGGCGGCAATGAGTAGCCTGATACCCGCGCTCAGCGACTGCCCGCCGGAGATTATCGGCCAGCGGGTGCGTCAGGCCGGCGTCGTCGGCGCGGGCGGGGCGGGCTTCCCGACCTACGTCAAGCTGGCGGCGAAGGCCGAGATTTATCTGGTCAACGCGGCGGAGTGCGAACCGCTGCTGCAGGTGGATCAGCAGCTGGCCCTGCGCGAGGCTGACGCGCTGATCCGCGGCCTGCAGTACGGCATGCGGGCCACCGGGGCGCGGGAGGGGATTATTGCCATCAAAGGCAAGCACGCGGCGGCCATTGCGGCGCTGCGCGCCCGCCTGCCCGGGGGGCTGCGCCTGCACATTCTTCCGGACGTTTATCCGGCGGGAGATGAGGTGATCACCATCTGGCTGGCGACCGGACGGCGGGTGCCGCCCGCCGCGCTGCCGCTGTCGGTTGGCGTGGTGGTCAGCAATGTCCAGAGCCTGATCAACGTTGCCCGCGCGGTGGAGCATGAGCAGCCCGTGACCCATCGGGTGCTGACGGTCAACGGCGCCGTGCTGCGCCCGCAGACTCTCTGCGTGCCCGTCGGCACCGCGCTGCGCGAGGTGCTGGCTCTGGCCGGGGGAGCCACCGTCGGCAACCCCGCCTTCATCAACGGCGGCCCGATGATGGGCAAACTGTTACATTCGCTCGATGAGCCGGTCACCAAAACCACCGGCGGCCTGCTGGCGCTCCCCGACGATCATCTGCTGATCCGGCGGCGCAGGCGTTCGGACCGCACGGAGATAAACCAGGCGCGCACCGTCTGCGAACAGTGCGGGATGTGTACCGAGTTTTGCCCGCGCCACATGATAGGCCACGAGCTGCCGCCGCACCTGATCGTCAGGGCGGTGGCCTACGAGCAGATCTCCGCCCCGTCGGCGGTGGCGGCGGCCCTGACCTGCTCTGAGTGCGGGGTCTGCGAAGCCTGGTCCTGTCCGGTTGAGATCTCGCCGATGCGTATTAACCAGATGCTGAAGATGAAGCTGCGGGCGGCGGGTATTCGCTACGAGGGTGAACTGCGGCAGGCGGATCCGATGGCGCAGCAGCGAATGGTGCCGATCAAGCGCCTGGTGCGCCGCCTTGACCTCGGTGAATTTATGCACCAGGCACCGATGCAGGAGACCCTGTATATCCCGCAGCAGGTGACGATCCCGCTGCGCCAGCACATCGGCGTTCCGGCATCGCCGACGGTCAGCGTCGGCGAGCGCGTGAGTGCCGGGGCGCTGATTGCCACAGTCCCGGACGACGCGCTCGGGGCCCCGGTGCACGCCAGCATCAGCGGCGTCGTCCGGCTGGTGGACAGCGCTGCCATTACGATTGAGAAGGAGTAGCTATGCACAGCGCCATTGCGATGGTCGAATTATCCAGTATCGCCAAAGGCATGGAAGTGACCGACTTTATGCTCAAGAGCGCGGAGGTGACGCTGCTGATGGGCAAAACCATCTGCCCGGGAAAATACGTGGTGATGGTCGGCGGCGACGTGGCGGCGGCGCAGCAGGCGCTGCGCTGCGGCGTGGAGAAGGGCGGTTCGCTGGTGGTGGATGAGTTCCTGCTCAGCAATATTCACCCGGACGTGCTGCCCGCCATCGGCGGGGTCACGGATATCAACGCGCGCGCCGCCGTCGGCGTCGTTGAAACATTCAGCGTGGCTACCTGCATCGAGGCGGCTGATTTTGCTGTTAAATCCGCCGCTATCACGTTAATCCGCCTGCACATGGCGTATGGTATCGGCGGTAAATGCTACTTCGTAATGAGCGGCGATGTCGCCGACGTCGAGACGGCAAAAAATGCCGCATCGCAGGTTGCCGCAGACAAGGGAGCGCTGGTTTACAGCATGGTGGTCGCCAATCCCCACGCCGACTTCTGGCGGCAGCTGACTGCGGGATAGCGCCGAGGCGGCCCTGCGCCACCGGGATGGAACAAATGAAAAAAATCATACCTGACTTACATCATCTTAACGATGAGGTGCCGCGCGACGGCGACCTCAATCCGGTCGTGATTGATCACAATTTTACCCAGCGCTACACCCATGACGCCTACGAACAGGCCTGCGCGATCACCGCCTGGCAGCAGCTCTACGATCAGCTGTCGCCCGGGCGCTTTCAGGGAGAGTTAACTGAAACCCTGTTTGACGATGGTATGCAGGTTTTTCATGAGTACACCAATCTCTCCCTTCGCCAGTCCTGCATGGTGTGGCCCAACGCCTTCTGGTTTGGCATTCCGGGCATGCGTCAGAGCAGCGGTTTTATCGGCAATTGCCTGCTCGACAGGCAGAAAATCGCCGTGCGCCCGGGGGGGAAGGAGTTCGAGCTCAGCACCCCGGACGACTACCACATCCAGGGCCTGGTTATCTCCCACAAGATGCTGACTCAGCATGCGGTGGTGCTGCAAAACCCGGAGCGCATGATGACCCTGCTGGAGGATAATCCGGCCATCAGTATCAACCCGGATAAGAAAGCGGCTATCTGGCAGTATATCGGCTACGCGCTGCGCCACTCAAAGCAGGAGCAGGCCCGCAGCCGGGCGGTGGATCGGGTCATGAGTCACAACCTGCTGACCGCGTTTCTTGGCGTGCTGGAGGATGCCAGCACCGTGGCGGAAGAGCCGCGCGCCAGCCGGGGAAGCTACGCAAAGCTTATCTCCAGGGCCCGCGAATATCTGTTTGAAAACGTCACCGAGCCGGTGACGGTGCTCGATCTGTGCAGCGTGCTCTACGTCAGCCGCCGGACCCTGCAGAACGCGTTTCAGCAGGTGCTGGGCATCGGGCCCAACGCCTACCTGAAAACCATCCGCCTCAACGCGGTGCGCCGGGAGCTGATAAGCCCCTATTCGCGGCAGACTACGGTGAAAGATGCGGCCATGCAGTGGGGATTCTGGCATCTGGGGCAGTTCGCGAAGGATTATCAGCGGCTGTTTAATGAGAAGCCCTCGGCAACCCTGAGCGCCCGCCTGAGCTGATTACAGCGGTGAGTCCTGGCTGATTTCATCCAGCGACAGCTGGAAGCTTGGGACAAACATCTGCATAAAATAGTCCATCTCCGGGCTGCGGCGGGCCGCCAGCGTTTTTTCAAGGCGGCCTTTTGCCAGCAGAAACTCATTGTTGCCGGCGGAGAGCTCTTCCAGGCATTTCAGGTAGGCGCACAGGGCGTCGGCCTGCTTCACCAGCAGCTTCTCCTCTTCGCTGTAGTGCTGTTCATCAATCAGTGGCTCGAAAATGTCCCGCAGCTCGTCCGGCACCATCTCCACCAGCTTCCGCTGGGCAATTTTTTCGATGGCCTTATACTCTTGGGCAATCTGCGAGTTGAAGTACTTCACCGGCGTGGGCAGATCGCCGGTCAGCACTTCCGAGGCGTCGTGATACATCGCCAGCAGGGCAATGCGCTCGGAGTTGACCGCGCCGCCAAATTTGCGGTTCTTAATGGCGGCCAGGGCGTGGGCCACCATCGCCACCTGCAGGCTGTGCTCGGAGACGTTTTCGGTGCGCACGTTGCGCATCAGCGGCCAGCGGTTAATCAGCTTGAGGCGGGCGAGGTGGGCAAAGAAGTGGCTTTGAGTCATGAGATACCTGCGGTTGGGAAAATCTCGCTTCATTGTGCGGCGAAGCCGGGGCAGTTGCAAATCAGGCTGCGCGAGGCAGCCTGACGGTGTTGATGCTACTGGTGGTAGCCGCTGAGGAAGCGGCCAAACCGGGTTATGGACATCTCAAGGTCGTCCAGGCGGGGCAGAGTAACGATGCGCACGTGGTCCGGCCACGGCCAGTTGAAGGCGGTTCCCTGCACCAGCAGGACTTTCTCCTGCAACAGGAAGTCGAGCACCATCTTCTGGTCATCGTGGATATTGAAGCGCTTCGCGTCAATTTTCGGGAACATATAGAGCGCGCCGTTGGGCTTCACGCAGCTGACGCCGGGAATGTCGTTGATCAGTTCCCAGGCGCGATTGCGCTGTTCGTACAGGCGCCCGCCCGGGGCGATAAACTCGCTGATGCTCTGGTAGCCGCCCAGCGCGGTCTGAATAGCGTGCTGGGCCGGGACGTTGGCGCACAGGCGCATGGAGGCCAGCATCTCCAGGCCTTCTATATAGCCTTTGGCATGCTTTTTCGGGCCGTTCAGCACCATCCAGCCCTGGCGGAAGCCCGCCACGCGGTAGGTTTTTGACAGGCCGTTGAAGGTCACGGTCAGCAGATCCGGCGCCAGGGCGGCGATAGAGTGGTGCTGGGATTCGTCGTAGAGGATCTTGTCGTAGATTTCATCGGCGAAAATAATCAGGTTGTGCTGGCGGGCGATCTCGACGATTTCCAGCAGCAGCTCTTTTGAATAGACCGCGCCGGTGGGGTTGTTCGGATTGATAATCACGATCCCGCGGGTGCGCGGCGTGATTTTGGCGCGGATGTCGTCGAGATCCGGGAACCAGTCGGAGGACTCGTCGCACAGGTAGTGCACCGCTTTACCGCTTGAGAGCGAGACCGCGGCTGTCCACAGCGGATAGTCCGGCGCCGGGACCAGCATCTCATCGCCGCTGTTGAGCAGGGCCTGCATCGCCTGCACAATCAGTTCCGATACGCCATTACCGATGTAGATATCCTCCACAGTGACATCGCGCATATCGCGGGCCTGATAGTGCTGCATGATGGCTTTGCGCGCGGAGTAAAGGCCTTTGGAGTCGCAGTATCCCTGGGCCGTCGGCAGGTTGCGGATCACATCCACGAGGATCTCATCCGGGGCCTCAAAACCAAACGGCGCGGGGTTACCAATATTGAGCTTAAGAACCTTGTTCCCCTCTTCTTCGAGACGTTTAGCTTCCTTAAGTACCGGACCGCGGATGTCGTAACAGACGTTATCTAATTTGCTGGATTTTTCGATGGTGGACATGAGCCTTGACCTTTTATCTGGTATTACTGCTCCCTGCCGTGGAAGTCAGCACCGGACAATGTACTCTTCAGCGCGCGCATTTTGAAGGCTTCGCAGGAGAAGATTTTGCTAAAGCCGCGCAAATCCATTGAATTATTTAACTGTTATTGTGCGGTTAAAATTAGATCATTGCCTGCTTATTGGTTTTGAGGTAACTATTTATTCTGCAATTCGCGATTAATAATAAGATTTTTAACTGGTTTGGCCGGGGCTATGGCAGCCGGGCGGAGGGCCGAATGCCTCTTCTTGCCGAAGGGCGGGCTGGCCCAGGTCCGGAGCAAATAGCGTCGACATTGTGGGTTATACGACGATCGAATGAAGGTTTAATGTTAAGCGTTGTTAATGTGATTATACTGAATTAATCAACATTGCTCATTAATTGCAAATGTATACTTTCATTTTTTTAATTTATTCCCAAAATAGCTAAAACATTTAAAATTTTATGTAAGATAACACCTGGTAACACTTATAAATATTGCTTGTTTACGGTAGGATAGCGCTGTAAGCAAACGGAACGGCTGGCCCACAGAGGGAGCAAGCGTTGCTGGCGCTATCTAACGGTATGTTATTTAATGGATTTCTAATTTGTTTTTCACTGGCAAGCTCTGCCGTTATTGTTGATGATTCTTAAACAACTGCGTGACTAACTCACCGTTTTTTATGAATAATCTCGTAAGAAAGTCCCAGTAATAATAAATTCGTTACTTATGTGTAAGTAAAAATATAACCAGGGGCCTGTTTGATAAAGACAGGCGGGCATTTTTAACGCAATGACGCTCATTCAGGCGAACCGCCGTTTCAGCTATCCGGCGTGTATAATTTAAAAGTAATTGCCTGATTTTTTTAGAGCACAGCATCAACCGGGCAGGTCAGCAAACGCAGCCTGTAAGTGATAAATATGAATAATGCTAATCGTCCGATACTGAACCTCGATCTTGATCTGCTCAGGACTTTTGTTGCCGTCGCCGATCTGAATACTTTTGCCGCCGCCGCTGCTGCCGTGTGCCGCACTCAGTCAGCGGTCAGCCAGCAGATGCAGCGTCTGGAGCAGCTTGTTGAAAAGGAGCTTTTCGCCCGTCATGGGCGCAATAAACTGCTGACCGAGCACGGCATTCAACTGCTCGGCTACGCGCGTAAAATTCTGCGCTTTAATGATGAAGCCTGCTCGTCCCTGATGTTTAGTACTTTGCAGGGAATGCTCACGATTGGCTCTTCGGATGAGTCTGCCGACACTATTTTGCCTTTTCTGCTTAACCGCATCAGCGCCGTCTATCCCAAGCTGGCGCTGGATGTGCGGGTAAAGCGCCACGCGGAAATGAGCGAGATGCTCAAGGCGAATGAAGTCGATCTGGCCCTGACGACGCATCGGCTGGATAACTTTGAGTCCATAACCCTGCGCACGTCCCCGACGCTCTGGTACTGCGCGGCTGATTATATCCTGCCCCCCGGGGAAGCGCTGCCGCTGGTGCTGCTCGACGAGCCCAGCCCGTTCCGCGATATGATTGTCGGCACGCTGAATGCGGCAAATATCCCCTGGCGCGTTACGTATATTGCCTCTACGCTCTCTGCTGTGCGCGCGGCGGTAAAAGCCGGGTTAGGGATCACCGCGCGCCCGGTCGAGATGATGAGTCCCGAACTGCGGGTGCTGGGCAGTAAAGAGGGGCTGCCGCCGCTGCCGGATACTGAATATCTGCTAAGCCGCAATGAGCAGAGCACCAACGATCTGGTGCAGTCGATTTTTCAGTCCGTAGAGAGCTACCAGAATCCGTGGTCGCAGTACGGCAACTATCCGACTGACGTCGGCAGTGAAAATTCGCTTAGCGAGAAGGATTTTGACTGATTCAGCCGGTGTTTTTGGGTAACAAATTGTAAGTGTAAAAAATAAGCCATTGAGTAACATTCTCCGCTCTGTGGCTTTTTTTCTGCACAAACAATCGCCATAAGTGCGATTTGTATTTTTTTTATCTATTAAATTCAATTTATTGACATCATTCTGGTCACGCAACGCTAACCTCTGATACAAAATTTAAAACTTCCTGTTAATGTTAAAAAAACGACGGGTTTGTTGCCGTTTTTTTGAGTGAATTAACAAAAGCGTGTCACAGATCAAGAAAATACTCCCATCAGGGGGGAGGAATCGTTGCAGATTCCTGTCAAAATAGAGGGGTAATTCCTCATTAAGCCTCAGACGGACACGATTCAACTTTCTCTGAACGTGGCGAACTTATCGCCGCGATGCTCAAAAAGGGCATTTAATGTTAATGAGCCGTGACCAATGTAAACTAACTTGAGGAAACTTTTGTTAAAGTTGACAAAAGGTTATAGAAAGGAGTAAAAAACCACATCATTTAGACGTCTACGGTCTTCCTGTGACACAGTTTTTTTGTGGTTTTTCGTTCTTCCCCGTGAAACGTGTAGCGTTCATCTGCCAGCAAGAGCAGGGGCTTTAGCGCTACTAATTTGGTTAAGCAATGCGTATGTCAACATCCACTGAAGTCATCGCTCATCACTGGGCATTCGCTATATTTCTCATCATTGCCATCGGCCTTTGCTGTTTGATGCTGGTTGGCGGTTGGTATCTCGGCGGTCGCGCGCGCGCGCGAAGCAAAAACACGCCGTTTGAGTCCGGGATCGATTCCGTCGGCTCAGCCCGCTTACGCCTCTCTGCAAAGTTCTATCTGGTCGCTATGTTCTTCGTCATCTTTGACGTGGAAGCTCTGTATCTCTACGCATGGTCAACATCAATCCGCGAAAGCGGCTGGGTTGGCTTTGCGGAAGCCGCAATTTTCATTTTAGTGTTACTGGCAGGCCTGGTTTACCTCGTCCGCATCGGTGCTCTGGACTGGACCCCTGCGCGTTCGCGCCGCACGCTGGTCAACCCGGAAACCGACAGTATTACTAATCGTCATACGCAGTAAAAGCGAGGCAATAAGATGGATTACACGCTCACCCGCATCGATCCGGACGGTGAGAACGACCGTTATCCCCTGCAGAAGCAGGAGATCGTAACTGACCCACTTGAGCAGGAAGTTAACAAGAGCGTCTACATGGGCAAGCTTGAGCATGCCCTGCATGACCTGGTTAACTGGGGTCGTAAAAACTCAGTATGGCCTTACAACTTCGGCCTCTCCTGCTGCTACGTTGAGATGGTGACGTCATTCACTGCGGTGCATGACGTCGCGCGCTTTGGTGCGGAAGTACTGCGCGCCTCGCCGCGTCAGGCTGACCTGATGGTAGTGGCCGGCACCTGCTTCACCAAAATGGCCCCGGTTATCCAGCGTCTGTATGACCAGATGCTGGAGCCGAAGTGGGTTATCTCCATGGGTGCCTGCGCCAACTCCGGCGGCATGTACGACATCTACTCCGTCGTTCAGGGCGTCGATAAATTCATCCCGGTTGATGTGTATATCCCCGGCTGCCCGCCGCGTCCTGAAGCCTATATGCAGGCGCTGATGCTGCTGCAGGAGTCCATCGGCAAGGAGCGGCGCCCGCTCTCCTGGGTCGTTGGCGACCAGGGCGTCTATCGCGCCAATATGCAATCGGAGCGCGAGCGTAAGCGCGGCGAACGTATTGCCGTGACTAATCTGCGGACTCCCGACGAGATTTAACTTTGCGCCTGTGGGCGATGTAACGCTTTCGCATATCAAAATTAATAGCGCGGAGCGGCGCCCGACAGTCACCACGGACCTTTTGCAATGGTGAACAATATGACCGATTTAACCGCGCACGAAGCCGCCGCCTGGCAGACCCGCGATCATCTTGATGATCCGGTGATTGGCGAACTGCGCAACCGTTTTGGGCCGGATGCCTTTACCGTTCAGCCGACCCGCACCGGGGTACCCGTCGTCTGGGTTAAGCGCGAGCAACTGCTGGAGGTAGGCGACTTCCTGAAGAAGTTACCCAAGCCCTACGTCATGCTCTTTGACCTGCACGGCATGGACGAGCGTCTGCGTACGCACCGCGACGGTTTACCCGCTGCGGATTTTTCCGTTTTCTACCATCTGATTTCTATCGACCGCAACCGCGACATCATGCTCAAGGTCGCGCTGTCTGAAAACGATCTGAACGTCCCGACCTTCACCAAACTCTTCCCCAACGCCAACTGGTACGAGCGTGAAACCTGGGAAATGTTTGGCATTACCTTTAACGGCCACCCGAACCTTAGGCGCATCATGATGCCGCCGACCTGGGAAGGCCATCCGCTGCGTAAAGACTATCCGGCCCGCGCCACCGAATTCGATCCGTTTGAGCTGACCAAGGCCAAGCAGGATCTGGAGATGGAAGCCCTGACCTTCAAGCCGGAAGAGTGGGGCATGAAGCGCAGCAGCGAAAATGAGGACTTCATGTTCCTCAACCTCGGCCCGAACCACCCGTCCGCGCACGGTGCGTTCCGCATTATCCTGCAGCTCGACGGCGAAGAGATCGTCGACTGCGTGCCGGATATCGGCTACCACCACCGCGGTGCGGAAAAAATGGGCGAGCGCCAGTCCTGGCACAGTTACATCCCCTACACCGACCGTATCGAATACCTCGGCGGCTGCGTCAACGAAATGCCGTACGTCCTGGCGGTCGAGAAGCTGGCGGGTATCACCGTACCGGATCGCGTGAACACCATCCGCGTGATGCTTTCCGAACTGTTCCGCATCAACAGCCACCTGCTGTACATCTCGACCTTTATCCAGGACGTCGGCGCGATGACGCCGGTGTTCTTTGCCTTTACCGACCGCCAGAAGATTTACGATCTGGTCGAAGCCATTACCGGCTTCCGTATGCATCCGGCCTGGTTCCGCATCGGCGGCGTCGCCCACGACCTGCCGCGCGGCTGGGATCGTCTGCTGCGCGAATTCCTCGACTGGATGCCGAAGCGTCTCGCCGAATATGAGAAAGCGGCGCTGCGCAACACCATCCTGAAAGGCCGCTCCCAGGGCGTTGCCGCCTACACCGCCAAAGAGGCGCTGGAGTGGGGCACCACCGGCGCAGGCCTGCGCGCCACCGGCATCGACTTCGACGTGCGTAAATGGCGGCCATACTCCGGCTACGAAAACTTCGACTTCGAAATCCCGACCGGCGGCGGCGTGTCCGACTGCTACACCCGCGTGATGCTGAAAGTGGAAGAGCTGCGCCAGAGTCTGCGCATTCTTGAGCAGTGCCTCGCCAACATGCCGGAAGGCCCGTTCAAGGCGGATCACCCGCTGACCACGCCGCCGCCGAAAGAGCGCACGCTGCAGCATATCGAAACCCTGATCACCCACTTCCTGCAGGTTTCCTGGGGCCCGGTGATGCCGGCCAACGAATCCTTCCAGATGATCGAGGCGACGAAGGGTATCAACAGCTACTACCTGACCAGCGACGGCAGCACGATGAGCTACCGCACCCGCGTGCGTACTCCGAGCTTTGCGCATCTGCAGCAGATCCCGGCGGCCATTCGCGGCAGCCTGGTGTCGGACCTTATCGTCTATCTGGGTAGTATTGATTTTGTTATGTCAGATGTGGACCGCTAATTATGCACGAGAATCAACAACCACAAACCGAGGCTTTTGAGCTGAGTGCGGCCGAGCGTGACGCGATAGAGCACGAAAAGCACCACTACGAAGACCCGCGTGCGGCGTCCATTGAAGCGCTCAAAATCGTTCAGAAGCAGCGCGGCTGGGTACCGGACGGCGCTATCTACGCCATCGCAGAGGTGCTGGGTATTCCGGCGAGCGATGTCGAAGGCGTCGCCACCTTCTACAGCCAGATCTTCCGCCAGCCGGTGGGCCGCCACGTGATTCGCTACTGCGACAGCGTGGTGTGCCACATTACCGGCTATCAGGGCATTCAGTCGGCGATTGAGAGCCACCTGAAGATCAAGCCAGGCCAGACCACCTTCGACGGCCGCTTTACGCTGCTGCCGACCTGCTGCCTCGGCAACTGCGACAAGGGACCGACCATGATGATTGATGAAGATACGCACAGTCATCTGACGCCGGACGGCATTCCTGACCTGCTGGAGCAGTACAAATGAAAACTATCATTCGCACTGCCGAAACCCATCCGCTGACCTGGCGCATGCGCGATGACAAGCAGCCGGTCTGGCTCGACGAGTATCAGGCCAAAAACGGCTACGCCGGCGCCCGCAAGGCGCTCACCGGCATGGCGCCGGACGAGATCGTCACCCAGGTTAAAGATGCCGGCCTGAAAGGGCGCGGCGGCGCGGGCTTTTCCACGGGTCTGAAGTGGAGCCTGATGCCGAAAGACGAATCCATGAACATCCGCTACCTGCTGTGTAACGCCGATGAAATGGAGCCGGGCACCTACAAAGACCGCCTGCTGATGGAGCAGATGCCGCACCAGCTGGTCGAGGGTATGCTGATTGCCGCCTTCGCCCTGAAGGCCTATCGCGGCTACATCTTCCTGCGCGGCGAATACATTGAAGCGGCGCACAACCTGCGCCGCGCCATTGCCGAAGCCACCGAAGCAGGCCTGCTGGGTAAAAACATTCTCGGCTCAGGCTTTGACTTCGAGCTGTTCGTCCACACCGGGGCAGGGCGCTACATCTGCGGCGAAGAGACCGCGCTGATTAACTCCCTCGAAGGCCGCCGCGCTAACCCGCGCTCCAAGCCGCCGTTCCCGGCGACTTCCGGCGTGTGGGGTAAGCCGACCTGCGTCAACAACGTTGAAACGCTGTCCAACGTCCCGGCGATCATCGCCAACGGCGTGGAGTGGTATCAGAACATCTCGAAGAGCAAAGATGCCGGCACCAAGCTGATGGGCTTCTCCGGCCGGGTGAAAAATCCGGGCGTCTGGGAGCTGCCGTTTGGCGTTACCGCCCGCGAAATTCTCGAAGATTACGCCGGCGGTATGCGCGATGGCCTGAAGTTCAAGGCCTGGCAGCCGGGCGGCGCGGGCACCGACTTCCTGACCGAATCGCACCTCGACCTGCCGATGGAGTTCGAAAGCATCGGTAAAGCGGGCAGCCGCCTCGGCACCGCGCTGGCGATGGCCGTTGACCACGAGATCAACATGGTGTCGCTGGTGCGCAACCTCGAAGAGTTCTTCGCCCGCGAATCCTGCGGCTGGTGTACGCCGTGCCGCGACGGCCTGCCGTGGAGCGTGAAGATCCTGCGCGCCATTGAGCGCGGCGAAGGCCAGCCGGGCGATATCGAGACGCTGGAGCAGCTGTGTCGCTTCCTCGGGCCGGGCAAAACCTTCTGCGCCCACGCGCCGGGGGCGGTTGAGCCGCTGCAGAGCGCGATTAAATATTTCCGTGACGAATTCGAAGCCGGCGTTAAGCAGCAGTTCAGCAATACCCATGCGATTAACGGTATTCAGCCGAACCTGCTGAAGGCGCGCTGGTGATATGCGCCTCCTCGACGGACCGTGAGCAGTGCCGCGAGGGGGAACACGAGAAGAATTTTGATTAACGCTCGGTTTATCCGAGCCAACTGGAAGCACGCTAATGGCTACGATTCATGTAGACGGCAAAGAATACGAGGTCAACGGGGCGGACAACCTGCTACAGGCATGTCTCTCTATGGGCCTTGATATTCCGTACTTTTGCTGGCACCCGGCGCTGGGAAGCGTCGGCGCCTGCCGCCAGTGTGCGGTGAAGCAATATCAAAACGCGGAAGACACGCGTGGCCGCCTGGTGATGTCCTGTATGACCCCGGCATCCGACGGCACCTTTATCTCTATTGATGACGAAGAAGCGAAGCAGTTCCGCGAAAGCGTGGTGGAGTGGCTGATGACCAACCACCCGCACGACTGTCCGGTCTGCGAAGAGGGCGGCAACTGCCACCTGCAGGATATGACCGTGATGACCGGTCACAGTTTCCGCCGCTATCGCTTTACTAAGCGCACCCACCAGAACCAGGATCTGGGACCGTTCATTTCTCACGAAATGAACCGCTGCATCGCCTGCTACCGCTGCGTGCGCTACTACAAAGACTACGCTGACGGCACCGATCTTGGCGTCTACGGCGCGCACGACAACGTCTACTTCGGCCGCCCGGAAGAGGGCACCCTGGAGAGCGAGTTCTCCGGCAACCTCGTTGAGATCTGCCCGACCGGCGTTTTCACCGACAAGACCCACTCCGAGCGCTACAACCGTAAGTGGGACATGCAGTTTGCGCCGAGCATCTGCCAGCAGTGCTCTCTGGGCTGCAACACCAGCCCCGGCGAGCGCTACGGCGAACTGCGCCGCATCGAGAACCGCTATAACGGCACCGTCAACCACTACTTCCTCTGCGACCGCGGCCGCTTCGGCTACGGCTACGTCAACCGCAAGGACCGCCCGCGTCAGCCGGTGCAGCGCCGCGGCGACGACCTGATTACCCTCAACGCCGAGCAGGCGATGCAGGGTGCCGCCGACATTCTGCGCCAGTCGAAGAAGGTTATCGGTATCGGCTCCCCGCGCGCCAGCGTGGAGAGCAACTTCGCCCTGCGCGATCTGGTGGGCGCGGAGAACTTCTACACCGGCATCGCCCGCGGCGAGCAGGAACGCCTGCAGCTGGCGCTGAAGGTGCTGCGCGAAGGCGGTATCCACACGCCGGCGCTGCGCGATATTGAATCCTATGACGCGGTGCTGATCCTCGGCGAAGACATCACCCAGACCGGCGCCCGCGTTGCGCTGGCGGTGCGTCAGGCGGTGAAGGGCAAGGCCCGCGAAATGGCGGCGGCGCAGAAAGTGGCCGACTGGCAGATTGCGGCCATCCTCAACATCGGCCAGCGCGCGAAGCACCCGCTGTTTGTCACCAACGTCGACGGCACCCGCCTCGACGACATCGCCGCGTGGACCTACTGTGCGCCGGTGGAAGATCAGGCCCGCCTGGGCTTCGCCATCGCCCACGCGCTGGATGAAAGCGCGCCGGCGGTTGACGGTCTGAGCAGCGACCTGAAAGGCAAAGTGGACGTCATCGTCCAGGCCCTGGCCGGGGCGAAAAAGCCGCTGATTATCTCCGGCACCAACGCCGGCAGCGCGGAAGTGATTCAGGCTGCCGCCAACGTGGCGAAAGCGCTGAAAGGGCGCGGCGCCGACGTCGGTATCACCATGATTGCCCGCGCCGTGAACAGCATGGGTCTCGGCATGATCGGCGGCGGTTCGCTTGACGACGCGCTGGACCAGCTGGAGAGCGGCTCCGCCGATGCGGTGGTGGTGCTGGAAAACGATCTCCACCGCCACGCCTCTGCCGCCCGCGTAGACGCGGCGCTGTCAAAAGCGCCGCTGGTGATGGTTATCGACCATCAGCGCACCGCCATCATGGACAAGGCGCACCTGGTGCTGCCGGCGGCGAGCTTCGCCGAAAGCGACGGCACCGTGATCAACAACGAAGGCCGCGCCCAGCGCTTCTTCCAGGTTTACGATCCGGCCTACTACGACAGCAGCACGCTTATGCTGGAGAGCTGGCGCTGGCTGCACTCCCTGCACTCGACGCTTGAGAGCCGCGAGGTGGACTGGACCCAGCTGGATCACGTCATCGACGCCGCGATTGGCAAACTGCCGCAGCTGGCGGGGATTAAGGACGCCGCGCCGGACGCCTCGTTCCGCATTCGCGGGCAGAAGCTGGCCCGCGAGCCGCACCGCTACAGCGGGCGCACGGCGATGCGCGCCAACATCAGCGTGCACGAGCCGCGCCAGCCGCAGGACAAAGACACCATGTTCGCCTTCTCAATGGAAGGCAACAACCAGCCTTCGGCACCGCGCTCGCAAATTCCGTTTGCCTGGGCGCCGGGCTGGAACTCCCCGCAGGCGTGGAACAAGTTCCAGGCGGAAGTGGGCGGCAAGCTGCGCCACGGCGATCCGGGCGTGCGCCTGATCGAAGCCGGCGAGGGCGGGCTCGATTACTTCACCACCGTTCCGGCCAGCTTTGAGGCGCAGGACGGCCAGTGGCGGATCGCGCCGTACTACCACCTGTTCGGCTCGGACGAAATGTCGCAGCGCTCGCCGGTGTTCCAGAGCCGGATGCCGCAGCCTTACATCAAGCTCAACGCGGCCGATGCCGCGAAGCTTGGCGTTAACGCCGGGGCGAAAATCGCGTTCAGCTATGAAGGACAAACGATCAGTCTGCCGCTGATCATCTCCGACGCGCTGGCGGCGGGGCAGGTCGGTCTGCCGATGGGGATGCCGGGCATCGCTCCGGTGCTGGCGGGTGCGCGCATTGACAGTCTGCAGGAGGCGCAAGCATGAGTTGGTTAACTCCGGAGCTGATCGACATTCTGATTAGCATACTCAAAGCGGTGGTGATTCTGCTGGTGGTGGTCACCTGCGGCGCGTTCATGAGCTTCGGCGAACGCCGCCTGCTGGGCCTGTTCCAGAACCGCTATGGACCGAACCGCGTCGGCTGGGGCGGCTCGCTCCAGCTGGTGGCGGACATGATCAAGATGTTCTTTAAAGAGGACTGGGTGCCGCGCTTCTCCGATCGCGTGATCTTCACCCTGGCCCCGATGATCGCCTTCACCTCGCTGCTGCTGGCCTTTGCCATTGTGCCGGTCAGCCCGAGCTGGGTGGTGGCCGATCTGAACATCGGCATCCTGTTCTTCCTGATGCTGGCCGGTCTTGCGGTCTACGCCGTGCTGTTCGCCGGCTGGTCGAGCAATAACAAATACTCTCTGCTCGGCGCGATGCGCGCCTCGGCGCAGACCCTGAGCTACGAAGTGTTCCTCGGTCTTTCGCTGATGGGCGTGGTGGCGCAGGCCGGTTCATTCAATATGACCGATATCGTCAATAACCAGGCGCATCTGTGGAACGTTATCCCGCAGTTCTTCGGCTTTGTCACTTTCGCGATCGCGGGCGTGGCGGTATGTCACCGCCATCCGTTTGACCAGCCGGAAGCGGAGCAGGAGCTGGCGGACGGTTACCACATCGAATACTCCGGTATGAAGTTCGGCCTGTTCTTCGTCGGTGAGTACATCGGTATCGTTACCGTCTCGGCGCTGATCGTCACGCTGTTCTTCGGCGGCTGGCAGGGTCCGTTCTTACCGCCGTTCATCTGGTTCGCCATCAAAACGGCGTTCTTCATGATGATGTTCATTTTGATCCGCGCATCACTGCCGCGTCCGCGCTATGACCAGGTGATGTCCTTCGGCTGGAAAGTGTGCCTGCCGCTGACGCTGATCAATCTGCTGGTAACGGCGGCTGTCATTCTCTGGCAGCAGCCATAAGGGACGAGAGAGACCATGACCTTAAAAGAATTATTGGTAGGCTTCGGCACTCAGGTACGCAGTATCTGGATGATCGGCCTGCACGCGTTCGCCAAGCGCGAAACGCGTATGTATCCGGAAGAACCGGTTTACCTGCCGCCGCGCTACCGCGGCCGCATCGTGCTGACGCGCGATCCGGACGGCGAAGAGCGCTGCGTTGCCTGCAACCTGTGCGCCGTTGCCTGCCCGGTTGGCTGCATCTCGCTGCAGAAAGCCGAAACCAAAGACGGCCGCTGGTATCCGGAGTTTTTCCGCATCAACTTCTCGCGCTGCATCTTCTGCGGGCTGTGCGAGGAGGCGTGCCCGACCACGGCGATCCAGCTCACCCCGGACTTCGAGCTGGGCGAGTACAAGCGTCAGGATCTGGTGTACGAAAAACAGGATCTGCTGATCTCCGGTCCGGGCAAATACCCGGAATATAACTTCTACCGGATGGCGGGTATGGCAATCGACGGTAAAGAGAAGGGCGAAGCGGAGAACGAAGCCAAGCCTATCGACGTCAAGAGCCTGTTACCGTAAGGAGAGGGGCAATGGAATTCGCATTTTATATTTGTGGCCTCATCGCCATCCTCGCCACGCTGCGGGTGATCACGCACACCAACCCGGTGCACGCGCTGCTGTATCTGATCATTTCGCTGCTGGCTATCTCCGGCGTCTTCTTCTCGCTCGGAGCCTACTTCGCCGGTGCGCTGGAGATCATCGTCTACGCGGGCGCCATCATGGTGCTGTTCGTGTTTGTGGTGATGATGCTCAACCTCGGCGGTTCGGAAATCGAGCAGGAGCGCCAGTGGCTGAAGCCGCAGGTGTGGATTGGACCCGGCGTCCTGTCGCTTATCCTGCTGGCGGTTATCGTCTACGGCATCCTCGGCGTTAATGACCAGGGCATCGACGGCAACGCCATCGGCGCTAAAGAAGTCGGCATCGCGCTGTTCGGCCCGTACGTTCTGGCCGTTGAGCTGGCGTCCATGCTGCTGCTGGCCGGTCTGGTGGTCGCATTCCACCTCGGCCGTGAAGATCGTCAGGGCGACCTGCTGAGCAACCGCCCCGACGACAGCGCGAAAAGAAAAACGGAGGAACGCGCATGATCCCCTTAACACACGGACTGATCCTCGCCGCGATACTCTTTGTTCTCGGGCTGACCTGTCTGGTTATCCGCCGCAATCTGCTGTTTATGCTGATCGGTCTGGAAATCATGATTAACGCCGCCGCGCTGGCCTTTATTGTCGCCGGCAGCTACTGGGGCCAGGCCGACGGCCAGGTGATGTATATCCTCGCTATCAGCCTCGCGGCTGCGGAGGCGAGTATTGGCCTGGCGCTGCTGCTGCAGCTCCACCGCCGTCGCCAGAACCTGAACATCGATTCAGTAAGTGAGTTGCGTGGATGAACATGCTTGCCTTAACCATTATTTTGCCATTGATTGGCTATGTGCTGCTGGCCTTCTCCCGGGGCCGCTGGTCGGAGAATCTCTCCGCCACCATCGGTATGGGCTCCGTGGGCCTGGCCGCGCTGGTGACCGCTTACGTTGGCGTTGACTTCTTCGCCAACGGTAAGCAGGCGGTCAGCGTACCGCTGTGGACCTGGATGTCGGTCGGTGATTTCAACATCGGCTTCAACCTGGTGCTGGACGGCCTGTCGTTCACCATGCTCTCGGTGGTCACCGGCGTCGGCTTCCTGATCCACATGTTCGCCTCCTGGTACATGCGCGGGGAAGAGGGCTACTCCCGCTTCTTTGCCTACACCAACCTGTTTATCGCCAGCATGGTGGTTCTGGTGCTGGCGGATAACCTGCTGCTGATGTACCTGGGCTGGGAAGGCGTGGGCCTCTGCTCCTATCTGCTGATTGGCTTCTACTACACCGATCCGAAGAACGGCGCCGCGGCGATGAAGGCGTTCGTGGTGACCCGCGTCGGCGACGTGTTCCTCGCCTTCGCGCTGTTTATCCTCTATCAGGAGCTGGGTACGCTCAACTTCCGCGAGATGGTCGAGCTGGCGCCGCAGCACTTTGAAGCCGGCAACAACATGCTCACCTGGGCGACGCTGATGCTGCTGGGCGGTGCGGTCGGTAAGTCCGCGCAGCTGCCGCTGCAGACGTGGCTTGCGGACGCGATGGCCGGTCCGACGCCGGTCTCCGCGCTGATCCACGCCGCAACCATGGTGACCGCAGGCGTGTACCTGATCGCCCGCACCCACGGCCTGTTCCTGATGACCCCGGAAGTGCTGCACCTGGTCGGCATCGTTGGCGCGGTCACGCTGCTGATGGCGGGCTTCTGCGCCCTGGCGCAGACCGACATCAAGCGCGTGCTGGCCTACTCGACCATGAGCCAGATCGGCTATATGTTCCTGGCGCTCGGCGTTCAGGCCTGGGACGCGGCGATTTTCCACCTGATGACCCACGCCTTCTTCAAGGCGCTGCTGTTCCTCTCGTCCGGCTCGGTCATTCTGGCCTGCCACCACGAGCAGAACATCTTCAAAATGGGCGGCCTGCGTAAGTCGATTCCGCTGGTGTACGTCTGCTTCCTCGTCGGCGGCGCCGCGCTCTCCGCGCTGCCGCTGGTGACCGCAGGCTTCTTCAGTAAGGATGAGATCCTGGCGGGCGCCTGGGCCAACGGCCACATCAACCTGATGGTTGCCGGCCTGGTGGGCGCGTTCATGACGTCGCTGTATACCTTCCGCATGATCTTCATTGCCTTCCACGGCAAAGAGCAGATCCACGCGCACGCAGGGAAGGGCATCACCCATCACCTGCCATTGATCGTGCTGATGGTGCTGTCGACCTTCATCGGCGCGATGATTGTCCTGCCGCTGGACGGCGTGCTGCCGGCAATGCCTGAGCTTGATCACGGTCGCGTCCTGACCCTGGAGATCACCTCCGGCGTCGTGGCGATTGTCGGTATCCTGCTGGCCGCCTGGCTGTGGCTCGGCAAGCGCACGCTGGTGACCGCTGTCGCGACCAGCGGCCCGGGCCGTCTGCTGAATACGCTGTTTTTCAACGCGTTCGGCTTCGACTGGCTGTATGACAAGATCTTCATCAAGCCGTATCTGGGCATTGCCTGGCTGCTGAAGAGCGATCCGCTCAACGGCCTGATGAACATCCCGGCGCTGCTGTCGCGCGTGGCGGGTAAAGGTCTGCTGGTCAGCGAGAACGGTTATCTGCGCTGGTATGTGGCATCCATGAGCATCGGCGCGGTGGTTGTTCTCGCGCTGCTGATGGTTTTGCGTTGAGTTGACAGAAAAGGAATATAAATCGCCATGTTATTACCCTGGCTAATACTCATCCCGTTTATCGGCGGCTTCCTCTGCTGGCAGACTGAACGCTTCGGCGTGAAGGTGCCGCGCTGGATTGCGCTGATCACCATGGGACTGACCCTGGCGCTCTCCCTGCAGCTGTGGCTGCAGGGGGGCTACTCTCTGACGCAGGCTACCGGCGTTCCGCAGTGGCAGTCTGAATACCAGCACGACTGGATCCCGCGCTTCGGGATCTCTATCCACCTCGCCATCGACGGCCTGTCGCTGCTGATGGTGGTGCTGACCGGCCTGCTCGGCGTGCTGGCGGTGCTCTGCTCCTGGCGCGAAATCGAAAAATACCAGGGCTTCTTCCACCTCAACCTGATGTGGATCCTGGGCGGCGTTATCGGCGTCTTCCTCGCCATCGACATGTTCCTGTTCTTCTTCTTCTGGGAGATGATGCTGGTGCCGATGTACTTCCTGATCGCGCTGTGGGGCCACAAGGCCTCCGACGGTAAAACGCGCATCACGGCGGCCACCAAGTTCTTCATCTATACCCAGGCGAGCGGGCTGGTGATGCTGATTGCCATCCTGGCGCTGGCGTTTGTTCACTACAGCGCCACCGGCGTATGGAGCTTCGACTACGAGCAACTGCTGAAAACGCCGATGTCCCACAATGTGGAATATCTGCTGATGCTCGGCTTCTTCATCGCCTTCGCGGTGAAAATGCCGGTGGTGCCGCTGCACGGCTGGCTGCCAGATGCCCACTCCCAGGCGCCGACCGCCGGTTCCGTTGACCTGGCCGGTATTCTGCTGAAAACCGCCGCCTACGGTCTGCTGCGCTTCTCGCTGCCGCTGTTCCCCAACGCCTCGGCGGAGTTTGCGCCGATTGCCATGTGGCTTGGCGTGATCGGTATCTTCTACGGCGCGTGGATGGCCTTCACCCAGTACGACATCAAGCGCCTGATCGCCTACACCTCGGTGTCGCACATGGGCTTCGTGCTGATCGCCATCTACACCGGCAGCCAGCTGGCCTATCAGGGCGCTGTCATCCAGATGATTGCCCACGGTCTCTCTGCGGCCGGCCTGTTTATCCTCTGCGGCCAGCTCTACGAGCGCCTGCACACTCGCGATATGCGCCAGATGGGCGGCCTGTGGGGCAAGATCAAATGGCTGCCGGCGCTGTCGATGTTCTTCGCCGTGGCGACGCTTGGCATGCCGGGTACCGGTAACTTCGTCGGTGAATTCATGATCCTGTTCGGCAGCTTTAAAGTGGTGCCGACCATTACCGTGATCTCCACCTTCGGCCTGGTTTTTGCCTCGGTTTACTCGCTGGCGATGCTGCACCGCGCCTACTTCGGTAAGGCGAAAAGCGACGTTGCCGCGAAGGAACTGCCGGGGCTGTCGCTGCGCGAGCTGTTTATCATTCTGCTGCTGGTGGTGCTGCTGGTTCTGCTCGGGTTCTACCCGCAGCCGATTCTGGACACCTCCCACGCGTCGATGAGCAATATTCAGCAGTGGTTTATTAATTCCGTTTCTACTACAAGGCCGTAAATCGCCATGACAATAACTCCACAACAACTGATCGCACTGCTACCGCTGCTGATCGTCGGCTTGACGGTGGTGGTTGTGATGCTCTCCATTGCGTGGCGACGCAATCACTTTCTCAATGCCACGCTGTCGGTTATCGGGCTTAACGCCGCATTGGTATCGCTCTGGTTTGTTGGCCAGGCGGGCGCGATGGACATCACGCCGCTGGTGCGGGTCGACGGCTACGCCATGCTCTACAGCGGCCTGGTGCTGCTGGCGAGCCTCGCCACCTGTACCTTTGCCTACCCGTGGCTTGAGGGCTATCACGACAATAAAGATGAGTTCTACCTGCTGGTGCTGATTGCCGCCCTCGGCGGCATCCTGCTGGCGGATGCCAACCATATGGCTTCGCTGTTCCTCGGCATCGAACTTATCTCCCTGCCGCTGTTTGGCCTGGTTGGCTACGCCTTCCGTCAGAAGCGCTCTCTGGAAGCGAGCATCAAGTACACCATCCTGTCCGCCGCGGCCTCCTCGTTCCTGCTGTTCGGCATCGCGCTGCTGTATGCCAACACCGGCAGCCTGTCGTTCGGGGCGCTGGGTAAAGCGCTGTCGGACAACATGCTGCACGAACCGCTGCTGCTGGCGGGTCTGGGCCTGATGATCGTCGGCCTCGGCTTTAAGCTGTCGCTGGTGCCGTTCCACCTGTGGACGCCGGACGTATACCAGGGCGCGCCAGCCCCGGTATCGACCTTCCTGGCGACCGCCAGCAAGATCGCCATCTTCGGCGTGGTGATGCGCCTGTTCCTCTATGCGCCGATGGGCGACAGCGAGGCGGTGCGCACGGTGCTGGGCGTGATTGCCTTCGCCTCCATCATCTTTGGTAACCTGATGGCCCTGAGCCAGACCAACATCAAGCGTCTGCTCGGCTACTCCTCGGTATCGCACCTCGGCTACCTGCTGGTGGCGCTGATTGCCCTGCACAGCGGCGAGATGTCGATGGAAACGGTGGGCGTGTACCTGGCTGGCTATCTGTTCAGCAGCCTCGGCGCCTTCGGCGTGGTGAGCCTGATGTCCAGCCCGTACCGCGGCCCGGACGCCGACTCGCTGTTCTCCTACCGCGGCCTGTTCTGGCACCGGCCGATCCTCGCGGCGGTGATGACGGTGATGATGCTCTCCCTGGCGGGTATTCCGATGACGCTCGGCTTTATCGGCAAGTTCTACGTGCTGGCGGTGGGCGTCCACGCCAACCTGTGGTGGCTGACCGGCGCCGTGGTAGTGGGTTCGGCCATTGGTCTCTACTACTACCTGCGCGTCGCGGTAAGCCTTTACCTGAGCGCGCCGCAGCAGCTCAACCGCGATGCGCCGTCCGACTGGCAGTACAGCGCGGGCGGTATCGTGGTGCTGATTTCCGCCCTGCTGGTGCTGGTGCTCGGTATCTGGCCGCAGCCGCTTATCGATATCGTGCAGCGGGCGCTGCCGGTGATGTAAGGTAAGTTGCTGAAAGAAAAAACCGCCGATTCGTTCGTAATGCCGATCAGTTAAGGATCGGTTGAACGATCCAATGATTGTGCAAAAATCCGTAATCTCGCAAGGATTACGGATTTTTTTATGCTACTTAGCCAGGCTCTCGACACCGTCCATAAATTCACACCTAAAGAGTTTTCTGCTCTGTCTGATCTCTTGTCACCAGAACTCATCAATGAATGTCTTGTGGACACCGGAGTGGCCACTATACGTAAGCGCCGACTGCCGATGGAAATGATGGTATGGGCCGTCACCGGAATGACTCTGTTCCGCTCACTTTCCATGAATCAGCTGGTTTCACATCTTGATATTCTTCTCCCGGGTAAGCGTCCCTTTGTTGCTCCCAGTGCGGTTGTACAGGCCCGTCAGCGGCTGGGGGCCGATGTCATCAGGAGCGTATTCGAAAAAACAAGCCAGCTCTGGTTCGAAAAAACGCCGCTGTCGCACTGGAACGGGCTGACGCTCATGGCAGTAGATGGAACCCTGTGGCGAACGCCGGATACACCGGAAATGATGCTGCATTCGGAAGAACGGCTAACGGTCATAACCGCTCCGAATGGCCTCAACTGCGTATGGTTTGCCAGATGGAAGTGACAAGCCACCTGTTGACGGGAACGGCATTCGGCAGCGTATCAGCCATCAGTGAGGTTGACCTCGCAGCTCAGTTGGCCGAACAGACGCCGGAGCACTCGCTGACGCTCATGGATAAGGGTTTTTATGCCCTGGGGCTACTGCATCACTGGCAGACATCAGGCCAGGAGAAGCACTGGCTAATCCCGCTGAAAAAAGATGCACAGTATAAGGTGGTGCAAAAACTGGGTAAGGGAGATGAGTTGGTTGAACTGAAAGTCTCACCACAGGCCAGGCGTAAGTGGGATAGTGTGCCGGAAATACTGACAGCACGACTGGTCAGCAAAGAAGTTAACGAGAAAACAGTCTGTATACTGACCTCAATGAGCGACCCGCTCAGATATCCAAAAGCAGACATCGTTGACCTGTACAGCCATCGCTGGGAAATAGAGCATGGGTTCAGGGAAATGAAGCAGCACCTTCTGAACAATGAGCTGACGCTAAGGAGCCGAAAGCCGGAGCTGGTAGAGCAGGAACTATGGGGAGTGGTACTGGCTTATAACCTACTGCGCTTTATGATGACACAGATGGCCTACAGCCTGAAAGGCGTGGAGCCGTATCAGATAGGTTTTAAGCAGGCAAGCCTCTATCTGACGGCACAGTTAAGCATCCTGCCAGCAGTAGCTCCCGGTAAGCTCCCTAAAATACTCACTGAAATCATTCATATGGCAGAGAGTTTCGTTCTTCCTGGCCGAAGAAAGAGGCATTATCCTCGGGCAGTAAAAAAGAAGCCGCAACGTTACGCGTTACGGCTACCTTCAAAAGCTTAACTGACAAGCATTACCGATTCGTTCGGCGGTTTTTTTGTCCTGCGGAGGCGAAAGTGACGCTGGCGCGTGATCGCCATCACCTCCGGCGTCAATCGTTAGCCGGCGGTTGCAGGCGCGGGCTCAAGCTTCGCCTCCAGCTCCCTCACCAGCGGGATCACCTCCCGGCCGAAAAACTCCACCTCTTCCTGGAAGTGCAGGAACCCCAGCAGCAGCAGATCCACGCCCGCGCGCTTGATCTCAACGATCCGCCCGGCAATCTGCCGCGGGGTGCCGATAAGGCCGGTTTTAAAGCCGTCGTTGTACTGCACCAGATCCTCAAAAGTTGATTTCGCCCAGTTGCCTTCGCCCTCCGGCGAGGCGCTGCCGGCGTTTTTCACTTCATGCTGGAAGCCCTTCACCGCCTCGGGATTGGCGTTATCAATAATCTCCTGCAGCACCGCCTGCGCTTCTTCTTCGCTGTCGCGGGCGATGACGAAGCCGTTAACGCCAATCTTGACCTGATGCTGATTTTGCGCCGCCTTACGGCGGATATCGTCCACCTGGGCCCTGATGCCCTCCACGCCGTTGCCGTTAGTGAAGTACCAGTCGGAAACGCGGGAAGCCATGTCGCGCGCGGCGCGGGAGCTGCCGCCCTGGAAGATCTCCGGGCGCGGCGACAGCGGCTTGGGCTTGAGGACATAGTCGCGAAAGCGGTAGAAGTCGCCGGCGAAGGTGAAGCTCTCCTCCTGCCAGATGCCCTTCAGGCAGCGGATAAACTCCTCCGAGCGCAGGTAGCGCTCCTCGTGATCGAGCCACGGTTCGCCGATGGCCTTAAACTCGCCCCGGAACCAGCCGCTGACGATATTGACCGCAATGCGCGGGCCGTGCAGGTGGCTGATGGTGGCAATCTGCTTGGCCGCAAGCGTCGGGTTCCACGGGCCGGGAAGCAGGGCGGCAATGACCTTCAGTTTTTCCGTCGAGGCAAGCAGCGCCTGGGAGAAGGAGACCGACTCGTGCTGGTTGTCGGCGCCGTAGCCCGCGGTAAAGCGGATCTGCGTCAGGGCGTAGTCAAAGCCCGCGCGCTCGGCTATCTGCGCCAGCCGGCGGTTGTAATCGATGTCCCAGCCGGTGCGCTGGGGAATGTTGCTGATAACCAGCCCGCCCGAGACGTTGGGCACCCAGTAGGCAAACTGGATTGGCGCGTGCGCTGAATCTGAACTGGACATAGGGGCTCCCGTTTTTGGCTGAAGAGTGGCGGTTATCCCCTTTTCATATAACTAATTTCTAATTATAAATAACGGTGAATAACCAAAAGATATATGACTGTTAGCAGAATGCGTGCCAACGGGGCTTGGGCGGAGAGATAAGCAAAATGAAGAGGTTAGCGCCAGGATGAGGTGAGCAGTGTGCTGCATTTGCAACAGCCGGGTGGCCCGGCTGTGACAAATGACGCTGTCGGCGCGGGCTATTTTACCGCGTGCAGTCGGCAGACCAGCGGCCCGCGCTCGCCGCGGCTGGCGCGGGCGAGCACTTCCTCAATCACTGAGGAGAGCTCGTTAATCTCAAACTTGGCCACGTAGCCGTCGGCGTTAACCTTGCGGATATGATCGACATTGGCGCTGCCGGAGAGCGAGGAGTGGATCACCACCGGGATGCCGCTGAGGCGCGGATCGCTTTTAATTTTACGCGTCAGAGTGAAGCCGTCCATCTCCGGCATCTCAAGGTCGGTCAGCACCAGGGCTATCTTATCGCTCACCGGTACGCCCTCGTCCTGCGCCTCTTTGAGCAGTTTTTCGATGCTCTCCCACGCCTGCTGGCCGGTAACGTGCATACGGGCGGGGATCGCCATCGCCGCCATCGCCTTCTCCAGCATCACCCGCGCGACTCTGGAGTCCTCGGCAACGATGGCGGTCGCCCCGGCTTTGATCTGCTGCGCCTGTGCGCTGATTTTGCCGGCGTGAAGCTGGTGATCGGCGGGCGCAATGTCGTAGAGGATCTGCTCCACGTCGATGACCATCGCCAGCTCGCTGCTCTGCGCGTCGTCGTTCAGGCTGGCGATGCTGGTGATGTACTGGCCGTTAACCGCTTTCTCGGCGGTGTGGACCTGGCTCCAGTCAAGGCGAACGATATTGTCCACCGACTCAACGGCAAAGGCCTGCACGCTGCGGGCGTACTCGGTGATCAGCAGAATATTGAGGCCGCTTTCGGCCCGGCAGCCGAGCAGCGACGGCAGGTCGATAACCGGGATAATCTGATCGCGAATATTGACCACGCCCATCACCGGAGGCCGGATGCCCGCCGGTTTGGTGTAGGCGGGCATGGGTACAATTTCACGCAGCTTAAAAACGTTAATGCCGAACAGTTCCGCCTTACTCCCGTGCGCGGGAGTGCCGAGGCGGAAAAGCAGCAGCTCGAAGCGGTTAGACTGCGTTAAGTGAACCCTGTCGTCGATATCTTTCTGGAAACTGTCCATTTTGCCCTCAGAGTGAAAATGCCGGTGCATTTACTCCTTTATCGGCATTTACGGGCAAAAGTTAAATCAGGCTGAACGTACTGAAATCCTCCGCCAGTTCGCAGGCGGGAAAAACCGCCCGGCACTCGGCCAGCAGCCGCTGGCAGCCGTGCCAGTCGTAGCGCGAGCTGACGTGGGTAATAATCAGCCTGCCGACGCCCGCCTCCTGCGCCAGCCTTGCCGCCTGCACGGAGGTCGAGTGCCCCCGGCCGTTGGCTTTTTCGGCCATCGCATGTTCAAGCGTGGTTTCGTGCACCATCAGATCGACGCCGCGCGCCAGCGCCAGGGCGGCGGGGCAGGGGGCGGTATCGCCGAATATCGCCAGCTTAACGCCCGGCGTCGAGGGGCCGAGGTAATCCCGGCCGTTGACGACCTGGCCGTCGGGCATCGTCACCGTCAGCCCCTGCTTGAGCTGATTAAACAGCGGCCCGGCCTTTACGCCGTCGGCCCGCAGCCGGGCGGCATCCAGCGGCCCCGGTTTGTCGTGCTGCTCAATGCGGTAGCCGTAGCACTCGACCGGATGCTCAAGCGGCCAGGCGCTGACCCGGAACAGCCCGTCGTCAAACACCTCGCCGGCGCTAATCTCTTCAACGGTCAGCGGATAGTCGGTCCACGATCCGCTAAGGCGCAGAGACATCTCAACGAATTCGCGGATGCCCTTAGGGCCGTAGATCGTCAGCGGCGCCGGATTGCCCTGCATCGAGCGGCTGCACAGCAGGCCCGGCAGGCCAAAAAGATGATCGCCGTGCAGGTGGGTAATAAAGATTTTGTTCAGCTTGCCGGGGTGGTATGCGGTACGCAGAAACTGGTGCTGGGTGCCCTCTCCGCAGTCAAATAGCCACATCTGCGCGCTGTTTGGCTGTTGCAAATTGAGCACTATCGACGTCATATTACGGTGACGCGTCGGCACGCCCGCCGATGTTCCGAGAAAAATCAATTCCATAATCCATTAGCCTCGCCCTTGTAAAACAGACCCAGTATAACGGAGCCCAGCATGATCCAGTGGAACGATCTTCATCACAGCCAGCTCACCGTGGCGCAGCTTTACGCCCTGCTGCAGCTCAGAAGCGCGGTTTTTGTCGTTGAGCAGACCTGCATCTACCAGGATATCGACGGCGAAGACCTTATCGGCGACAACCGCCATCTTCTCGGCTGGCGCGACGGAGAGCTGGTGGCGTATGCGAGGATTCTGAAAAGTGCCAATCCGCTTGAGCCTGTGGTCATCGGCCGGGTGATCGTCAGCCCGGCGGCGCGGGGAGAAAAACTGGGCTATCTGCTGATGGAGCAGGCGCTCGCCAGCTGCCGCCAGCACTGGCCGGAGCAGGGCATCTACCTCGGCGCCCAGGCGCATCTTCAGCACTTCTATCGCCACTTCGGTTTTGCGCCGGTCACGGAGGTGTATGATGAAGACGGCATCCCTCACGTTGGCATGGCGCGCGAAGCAACATCGTGAAGGATTGTCTATAGTTAGCCAACAGGTTTAACCAAGGAGACATACTATGGCCTACCGCAACTTCGATCCGCATTTCGATGATGACCTGACCCTGCTGAGCGATACTCTTGAGGAGATCCTCGCTTCGTCCGGCGATCCGGCCGATCAAAAATACATCGAGCTGAAGATGCGCGCCGAGCAGGCGCTGGACGACGTAAGAGCGCGGGTTAGCCGCGCCTCGGACAACTATTACTACCGCGCTAAACAGGCGGTTTACCGCGCCGACGACTACGTGCACGAAAAACCGTGGCAGGGTATCGGCATTGGCGCTGCGGCGGGGCTGGTCATCGGCCTGCTGCTGCGCCGCTAATCACAGAATCGCACTCTCCCCCGTCGTGGGTACTGCCCTTTATTAACGCCACCCTTTATAATGTGTGGTTTTTGTCGGGGGAGCTTTGCGTGTATTCACTCTCTGCAGCGCTGGATAATCTGCGGGTCTTACTGAACGATGAACTACCCGATGCCCCCGGCCTGCGCGTCTTTGACCTGGCCGTCACCCTTAAGGACGCCTGCGATCCCCTGAGCTGGCTCTGCGTCCAGCCCCTCTATCCGCAGTTCTACTGGCAGCACCGCGACGATAACGAAGAGGTCGCCGCGATAGGCGCCGCGTGCCGCTTTACCGCGCTCGCCGAAGCCCGCGATTTTTTGCAGCGCCAGGCCCGCCCGGATTTACGCATCTGGGGCCTCAACGCCTTCGCGCAGGAGCAGGGGCAGCTCTTTCTGCCGCGCCTGGAATGGCGGCGAGACGCCGGCCGCACCGCGCTGCGCCTGACGCTGTACAGCGCGTCTTCTTTGCGCGACGACGCCCGCAGCGCCCTTGCACTGCTCGACGCTCTGCGCCCCGAACGTCCCCTGCCGGCGCTGGCGCTGGACCTGACCCGCGAAAGGCACTTGCCGGAGCGCGCGGGCTGGCAACGGCTGATAGAGCAGGCCACCGGCGCGATCGCCGACGGCGCGCTGCAGAAAGTGGTGCTGGCGAGGGCCAGCGATCTTTCCTTCACCGCGCCGCCCGGCGCCGGGCCGCTGATGGCCGCCAGCCGCCGCCGCAATCTGAACTGCTACCACTTTATGATGGCCTTCGGGCCGCAGCAGGCGTTTTTTGGCTCCTCGCCGGAGCGGCTGTGGCGCCGGGAGGAGAGCCTGCTGTGGACCGAAGCGCTGGCCGGCACGGCGGCCAGCCACCCGGATCCTCGCCGGGCGCAGGGGCTGGCCGACTGGCTGATGAGCGACGAAAAAAATCAGCGCGAGAACCTGCTGGTGGTGGAGGATATCTGCCAGCGGCTGGGGGATGAGGTCAGCGAGCTTGAAGTTGCGCCGCCGGAAGTGATCCGCCTGCGCAAGGTTCAGCACCTGCGCCGCAGGGTGCAGGGGCGGCTCAGGCGACCGGACGACCTGCTCTGCCTCCGCCAGCTCCAGCCTACCGCCGCCGTCGCCGGTCTGCCGCGCCGTGCCGCAAGGGAGTTTATCGCCCGCCACGAGCCCTTCGAGCGCGAGTGGTACGCCGGTTCCGCGGGCTATCTTAGCCTGCGGGGCAGCGAGTTCTGCGTCGCGCTGCGCTCGGCCAGGCTTTCCGATAATGTGCTGCGCCTGTACGCCGGGGCCGGAATTATCGCCGGCTCCGATCCGCAGCAGGAGTGGCAGGAGATAGAAAATAAGGCGGCGGGGCTGCGAACGCTGCTGTTTGAGCAGTAACTAAACGTTTCCCGATGTATATCAAAAATCCGCTCCTGGTCGTTGATTATACTCTTTGGCAAAATTGATTTCGGACCCACTCATGTCAGTAAGCGCATTCAACCGACGCTGGGCGGCGGTAATAGTTGAAGCTTTAACCCGTCACGGCGTGCAGCATATCTGTATTGCCCCCGGCTCGCGCTCGACGCCGCTCACCCTTGCGGCGGCGGAAAATCGCGCTTTTATTCACCATACCCATTTCGACGAGCGCGGCCTCGGCCATCTGGCCCTGGGGCTGGCGAAGGCCAGCGGGCAGCCGGTGGCGGTCATCGTCACCTCCGGTACCGCCGCCGCTAACCTCTATCCGGCCCTGATTGAGGCCGGACTCACCGGCGAGAGGATTATCCTGCTGACCGCCGACCGTCCGCCGGAGCTGATTGACTGCGGCGCTAATCAGGCGATACGCCAGACGGGGATGTTCGCCTCTCATCCGGCGCAGACGCTCTCCCTGCCGCGCCCGGGGGAAGAGATCCCGGCCCGCTGGCTGGTCTCCGCCGTCGATAACGCGATGGCCCAGGCCCGGACCGGCGGCGTGCACATCAACTGCCCCTTCGCCGAGCCGCTGTACGGCGATATGGACGATACCGGCCTTGCCTGGCAGCAGGCGCTGGGCGACTGGTGGCAGGACGACCAGCCCTGGCTTCGCGAAGCGCTGTGCGCGCAGAGCGAAAAGCAGCGGGACTGGTTCTTCTGGCGGCAGAAGCGCGGCGTGGTGGTGGCGGGACGCATGGGCGCGGCGGCGGGGAAAAAGGTCGCCGAATGGGCGCAGACCCTGGGCTGGCCGCTGATTGGCGATGTGTTGTCGCAAACCGGCCAGCCGCTGCCCTGCGCCGATCTGTGGCTCGGCAACGGTGATGCCGTCAGCGAGCTGGCGCAGGCGCAGATTGTGGTGCAGTTCGGCAGCAGCCTGACCGGCAAGCGGCTGCTGCAGTGGCAGGCGGCCTGCAATCCCGACGAATACTGGCTGGTGGACAGCCTGCCGGGGCGCCTGGATCCGGCCCACCACCGCGGCCGGCGGCTGATGAGCGATATTGAACACTGGCTGAATCTACATCCGGCGGAGACGCGCCAGCCGTGGGCGCAGGTCATTCCGGCGCTTTCCGCCCGGGCGTGGCGGGCCGTGGAGGCCCGGCGCGAGGCTTTCGGCGAGGCGCAGCTGGCGCACCGCATTAGCGACTACCTGCCGGACCAGGGGCAGCTGTTTGTCGGCAACAGCATGGTGGTGCGGCTAATTGATGCCCTCGGCCAGCTGCCGGCGGGCTATCCGGTTTACAGCAATCGCGGGGCCAGCGGTATTGACGGCCTGATCTCTACCGCAGCGGGCGTGCAGCGCGGCAGCGCCAGGCCGACGCTGGCCATTATCGGCGATCTCTCCGCGCTGTACGATCTCAACGGCCTGGCGCTGCTGCGCCAGGTCTCCGCTCCGCTGGTGCTGGTGGTGGTCAACAACAACGGCGGGCAGATTTTCTCCCTGCTGCCGACGCCCGCCGAGCGGCGCGAAGCCTTCTATACTCTGCCGCAGAACGTCAATTTTGCCCACGCGGCGCAGATGTTTGGTCTCGGCTACGCCCGCCCCGAAAGCTGGCAGCAGCTTGATGAGGTGATGAGCGCGGCGTGGCGCAGGCCGGCGACGACCGTCGTGGAGCTGGTGGTGAACGATACCGACGGCGCGCAGATGCTTCAGCAGCTGCTGGCGCAGGTGAGCCAGCTGTGAGTCTGCGGGCGGCGGTGCGCGCAGGCGATAGCGCCCGGCCGTGGCTGGTCTTCCTGCACGGCTTTTCCGGCGACTGCCGGGAGTGGCAGGCGGTCGGCGAGCGGCTGGTGGACTGGCCCCGGCTCTATATTGATTTGCCGGGCCACGGCGCGTCGGCGGCGATCCCCGGCGTGGATTTTGCCGCCGTCTCCGCCCGACTGCAGGATCTGCTTGTTAGTTACAACATACTCAACTACTGGCTGATCGGCTACTCCCTCGGCGGCCGCGTGGCGATGTATTTCGCCTGTCAGCAGGCGAGGGCGGGGCTGCGGGGGCTGATCGTTGAGGGCAGCCATCCCGGTCTGATAAGCGATGCCGAACGCCGCCAGCGCCGGGAGGGCGATCTGCACTGGGCACGGCGCTTCGCCCGCGAACCGCTCGGTGAGGTTTTTGCCGACTGGTATCGCCAGCCGGTATTCGCCTCCCTGAACGAGAGCCAGCGCGCGGCGCTGGCGGCGCAGAAGGTGCACAACAGCGGCGTTGCCCTGTCGGAGATGCTGATGGCTACCTCCCTCTCGGCGCAGCCTGATTTACGCCCGGCGCTGGCCGGACGCGACTATCCTTTCTACTACCTGTGCGGCGAGCGCGACGAGAAGTTCCGCGCGCTGGCCCGGGCGCTCGATGCGCCCTGCACCCTTATTCCCCTGGCCGGGCACAACGCGCACCGGGAAAACCCCGATGCCGTCGCGCTGCGCCTGGCTGAGATACTGCAACCCTGACCCCAGGAATCGTTATGATTTACCCAGATGAAGAGATGCTCTACGCCCCGGTTGAGTGGCAGGACTGCTCCGCAGGCTTTGAAGACATTCGCTACCAGAAGTCCGCCGACGGCATTGCTAAAATCACCATCAACCGCCCGCAGGTGCGCAATGCCTTCCGCCCGCTGACCGTCAAAGAGATGATCCAGGCCCTGGCCGACGCCCGCTACGACGATAGCGTCGGGGTGATTATCCTCACCGGCGAAGGCGAGAAGGCCTTCTGCTCCGGCGGCGACCAGAAGGTGCGCGGCGATTACGGCGGCTACCAGGACGATGCCGGGACTCACCACCTCAATGTGCTGGACTTCCAGCGCCAGATCCGCACCTGTCCGAAACCGGTGGTGGCGGCGGTAGCCGGATACTCCATCGGCGGCGGCCACGTGCTGCACATGATGTGCGATCTCACCATTGCGGCCGATAACGCCATTTTTGGTCAGACCGGGCCGAAAGTTGGCTCTTTCGACGGCGGCTGGGGCGCGTCCTACATGGCGCGCATCGTCGGCCAGAAGAAAGCCCGCGAAATCTGGTTCCTCTGCCGCCAGTACAACGCCCAGGAAGCGCTGGATATGGGGCTGGTGAACACCGTGGTGCCGCTGGCGGATCTGGAGAAAGAGACCGTGCGCTGGTGCCGCGAAATGCTGCAGAACAGCCCGATGGCGCTGCGCTGCCTGAAGGCAGCCCTCAACGCCGACTGCGACGGCCAGGCCGGTCTGCAGGAGCTGGCGGGCAATGCCACCATGCTGTTCTACATGACCGAAGAGGGCCAGGAGGGGCGCAACGCCTTCAACCAGAAGCGCCAGCCGGACTTCAGCAAATTTAAGCGGAATCCGTAATGCGATCGGCTCAGGTATACCGCTGGCAGGTGCCGATGGACGCGGGTGTCGTGCTGCGCGACCGGCGGCTCAAGGCCCGGGACGGCCTGCTGATCCGCCTCGGCGACGGAGTGGGCGAGGGCTGGGGCGAGATCTCGCCGCTGCCGGGCTTCAGCGCCGAGTCGCTTGACGATGCGCAGGACGCGGCGGTGGCCTGGGCGCAGGCGTGGCGGACCGGCGGCGAGCCGCCGCTGCCGCCTCAGCCTTCGTGCGCGTTCGGCATCAGCTGCGCGCTGGCGGAGCTGGCGGGCGAACTGCCCTCAGAGGCCGACTACCGCGCCGCGCCGCTGTGCACCGGCGATCCCGATGCGCTGCTGCCGCTGCTGCAAAGCATGGACGGCGAGAAGGTGGCGAAAGTGAAGGTCGGCCTGTGGGAAGCGGTGCGTGACGGCATGGTGGTGAACCTGCTGCTGGAGGCGATCCCCGATCTGCGCCTGCGCCTGGACGCCAACCGGGCGTGGACGCCGCTGAAGGCGCAGCAGTTTGCGAAGTACGTCAATCCGCACTACCGCTCGCGCATTGCCTTCATCGAGGAGCCGTGCAAAACCCGCGACGACTCCCGCGCCTTTGCCCGCGAGACCGGGATCGCTATCGCCTGGGACGAAAGCCTGCGCGAGGCTGACTTCCGCTTCAGCGCCGAGCCGGGCGTTACTGCGGTGGTGATCAAGCCGACCCTGACCGGCAGCCTGCAAAAGGTGCGCGCGCAGGTGGCGGAGGCCCACGCGCAGGGGCTGACGGCGGTGATCAGCTCCTCGATCGAGTCCAGCTTCGGCCTGACGCAGCTGGCGCGCATTGCCGCCTGGCTGACCCCCGGCACGCTGCCGGGACTCGATACCCTTGGCCTGATGCAGACCCAGCTGGTGCGCTGCTGGCCGGGCAGCGCGCTGCCGTGCATGACTCTCGATAATCTGGAGCCGCTGCTATGATTTTCGGCGACTGGCCGTGGCGGCACTGGCGCAGCCTGCGTCCCGATGCCCGGGCCCTGCGCCTCGGCGACGAGTGCCTGACCTGGCGGCAGCTCTGCCGCCGGATAGATGCCCTCGCCGCCGGGTTTATCGCCCAGGGCGTGCGCCCGGAGCAGGGCGTGATGCTGCGGGCTTATAACCATCCGCAAACCCTGCTGGCGTGGCTGGCCCTGCTGCAGTGCGGGGCACGTATTTTACCGGTCAATCCGCAGATCCCGCGGGCGCTTCTGGCGGCGCTGCTGCCGCATTTTTCCGTGAGCCACGCGCTGCTGCTTGCTGACGACGCCCCGTTTGACGCGCTGGCGACGCTCTGCCTGCGCGAGGCGCAGGGCGCCTGTGATGCCGGCTGGCAACCCGAACGGCTGGCGACCCTCACCCTGACCTCCGGTTCAAGCGGTCTGCCGAAAGCCGCGGCGCATACGCCGGCGGGCCATCTCGCCAGCGCCGCCGGCGTGCTGGCGCTGCTGCCCTTTAACGAGGGCGATGACTGGCAGCTGTCGCTGCCGCTGTATCACGTCTCCGGCCAGGGCATTCTCTGGCGCTGGCTGCTGAAGGGGGCGGGGCTGACGGTCCGCGAGCGGCTGCCGCTGGCGCAGGCGCTGGCGGGCTGCACCCACGCCTCGCTGGTGCCGACCCAGCTGTGGCGGCTGCTCAACGACGACGCCCCGCTGTCGCTGACCTGCGTCCTGCTCGGCGGCGCGGCGATCCCGGTGGCGCTGGCAGAGGCAAGCCGGGCGCGGGGCATTCAGACCTTCTGCGGCTACGGGCTGACCGAGTTTGCCTCCACGGTCTGCGCCAAGGAGACCGACGGCGAGGCGGACGTCGGCCGCCCGCTGCCGGGGCGCGAGGTGCGGATTGTTGATGGCGAGATCTGGCTGCGCGCCGCCAGCATGGCGGCGGGCTACTGGCGCGACGGCGCGCTGCTGCCGCTGGTAAACGCCGAGGGCTGGTTTGCCACCCGCGATCGCGGCGAGCTGCGCGACGGTCGCCTGACGGTGCTCGGGCGGATGGACAATCTCTTCTTCTGCGGCGGGGAAGGGATCCAGCCGGAGGAGGTCGAGCGGATCATCGGCCGCCATCCTCAGCTGGAGCAGGTCTTTATTGTGCCGCTGGATGACGCTGAATTCGGCCAGCGCCCGGTGGCGGTCGTGGAGGGCAGCGCGGAGCTGGATATCGAACAGCTGCCCGGCTGGGCAAAAGCGCGGCTGGCCTGCTTCCAGCAGCCGGTTTGCTGGCTGCGGTTGCCCGCGAGCCTGAAAACCGGCGGGATTAAGATCTCCCGCCGGGCGCTGCGCGAGTGGGTTAACGCTACGCTGCGGGGCTAGCTGGCTTCGAGCGGACGTTTGCTCCGGCGACGGATCAGGCGCAGCGCCAGCGGAATAACCAGAACGCCTACCGCCATCACCAGCAGGGTTTTCGCCACGCCGCTCTCCCACAGAATATTGATGCTGCCGTTGCTGATGGAGAGCGCCCGGCGCAGATTCTGCTCCAGCATCTCTCCCAGCACGAAACCGAGAATAAGCGGCGACATCGGGAAATTCATCTTGCGCAGCAGGTAGCCGAACACCCCGAGGCCGACCATCAGCATCAGGTCGAAGGTGGTGCTGTGTACCGCGTATACGCCTACCGCCGAGACTGCCGCAATTGCCGGGACCAGGAACCACAGCGGAATGGTCAGCATGCGGGTAAACAGCCCGATCAGCGGTATGTTCATGACCAGCAGCATGACGTTGGCGATAAGCAGGGCGGCGATCAGCCCCCAGACGATATCCGGCTGTTCGGTGAACATCGCCGGGCCGGGCGTAATGTTGTAAAGGGTCAGCGCCCCCATCATCACCGCCGTGGTGCCCGAGCCGGGCACGCCGAGGGTCAGCATCGGAATAAACGATCCGCAGGCGGAGGCGTTATTCGCCGCCTCCGGCGCCGCGACGCCGCGAATATCGCCCTTGCCGAAGCTGTCGCTGTTGCCGCTGATTTTCTTCTCGGTCATGTAGGTTATGGCGCTGGCAATCGTCGCCCCGGCCCCCGGCAGAATACCGACAAAAAAGCCGATAACCGACGAGCGCAGGGTGGCGCCGGCGCAAAGAGAGGCCTCTTTGGCGTTAAACAGCAGGCGTCCGGTTTTGCGCACCAGGGTCTGGCCGCTGCTGGTGCTCTCCAGCATCAGCAGGATCTCAGAAACCGAGAACAGGCCGATGACTACTACGATAAACTGCACGCCGTCTGAGAGGTGGACGCTGTCGAAGGTGAAGCGATATACCCCGGTGTTGGCATCGACGCCCACCGTCGCCAGCCCCAGCCCAATCAGCGCCGCCAGAAAAGACTTCAGCGGATTCTGCGCCATCATGCTGCCGAGGCAGGCGATGGCGAAAACCATCAGCGCAAAGTACTCCGCCGGCCCGAAGGCCAGCGACCACTCCGCCAGCGCCGGGGCGAAGAGGATAATGCCGAAGATGGCAACCATCGAACCGACGAACGAGCTGACCGCAGAGACAGAGAGCGCCACGCCGCCGCGTCCCTGCTGCGCCATCGGGTAGCCGTCAAGCGCCGTCATAATGGCCCCCGCATCGCCGGGAACGTTGAGCAGAATCGACGAGATGCGCCCGCCGTACTCACAGCCGATATAGACCGTCGCCAGCAGGATCAGCGCCGATTCCGCGGGCAGATGCAGGGCAAACGCCAGCGGCAGCAGTATCGCCACGCCGTTGATTGGCCCCAGCCCCGGCAGCAGACCGACGATGGTGCCGATAAAGCAGCCGATCAGGGCAATGCACAGATTGCCCGGCGTCATGGCCACGGCAAAACCCTGAGAAAGATAGATCCAGGTATCCATAGGTGCCTCCGTCAGTTAAGCCATGCGCCGAGGGGCAGGGTGACGTCCAGCAGGCGGTCGAAGGCAAACCACAGCAGAACGCCGAGGAGTCCGCCCGATACCGCCGCGGCGGGGAGGGTGGCGCCGAACAGGATGCCGATGATGGCAGTCAGCAGCGCGGTGGCCAGCGGGAAGCCGAGCCACTCAAAGCCCCAGGCGTACACCAGCAGAACGATAACCATCACCAGCAGGCGCTGCAGCACGCGGCGCGGCGGCCAGCTGATGGTATCCGGGCGGCGCAGCAGCATCGCCACCGCGCAGAGCAGCATCAGGCCCAGAATGCCGAGCGGAAACGGGCGCGGCCCCACCGGCTCGTAGCTGTACTCGCTGTGGATCTGCCAGCCGATGAGGAGTCCCCCAAGGCACAGCAGGATCCAGATGGCGGCAAAAATTCGATCGCTCATCGCGGCCTCCGCTGCTATTTCGCCAGGCCGAAGGCTTTCGCCTGCTCGCGGTATTCCGCCACCTGTTTTTTCACATAGGCGTCAAGCTCCGCGCCATTCTTGTTAAATTCAAACAGGCCGCGCATCTCGCGCTGCTTTTTAAACTCGTCCGTTTGCTGCAGCTTGCTGAAGACGTTGAGCCACCAGTTGTACTCCGCATCGCTGACCTTCGGGCCGACGTAGAAGCCGCGAATAATCGGCCATACCAGATCGTAGCCCTGCTCTTTGGCGGTAGGCACCTCCGCCAGCTGTCCCGGCAGGCGGTTGTCCGAGAAGACCGCCAGCACGCGGATTTTATCGCCCTGCAGATAGGGCACCATTTCGCTGAGATCGCCTGAGATCGCCTGCACGTGGTTGCCCAGCAGGGCGGTAACCGGCTCGCCGCCTCCTTCAAAGGCAACGTAGCGCATTTTGTGGGGATCGACGCCCGCTTTCTGCGCCAGGGTTGCCGCCTTCATCCAGTCCTGGCTGCCGATAGAGGCGCCCGCGCCGATCACTACCTGGGAAGGATTTTTTTCCATCGCCTTGAGCAGATCTTGCAAATTTTTATACGGCGAGTCCTTACGCACGGCGATCATGCCGTAGTCGGTGCCGATGCTGGCGAGCCAGCGCACGTCGTCAACGTTATAGCGGCCAAATTTTCCCTGCGACAGATTCAGCAGCGAGCCGCCGGAGAAGGCCACCAGCGTACCGGCTTCCGCAGGGCGCTGGGCAATAATGGCGTTATAGGCCACCGCGCCGACGCCGCCGGGCATATAGGTGACGCGCATCGGTTTTTCGATAGCGCCGGTTTCCAGCAGGCTGACCTGAATCAGCTTACAGGTGAGATCGAAGCCGCCGCCGGGCTTGGCCGGGGCGATGCATTCGGTGCGCGACGGCGCGTCAGCGGCAAACGCGCTGGCGCCGGCGAGCAGCAGGGCAGAGGCGGTAAGGGTACGTAAAAGCGCTGTTTTCATGTTTTCCTCACTCCGGAGCAACCGGGCCGGTGTTTTTTTCTGATTATGTGAACAGCGGCGTGGCTGTTCGGTTGCTTGATTGTTAAAACAATAACCTTTCATTTACCTTTCAATGGCCCGATAACCCTTCAGGATGTGATATGCGTCTTCTATTGGCGGAAGATAACCGTGAGCTGGCTCACTGGCTGGAAAAGGCGCTGGTGCAGGCGGGCTTTGCCGTCGACGCGGTGTTTGACGGGCGCGCCGCGGACCAGCTTCTGCAAAGCGAGCAGTACGCGCTGGCGGTGCTCGATATTGGTATGCCGGGTCTGGACGGGCTTGAGGTGGTGCAGCGGCTGCGCAAAAGGAAGCAGACCCTGCCGGTGCTGTTACTGACCGCGCGCAGCGCCGTGGCGGAGCGCGTCGCCGGACTCAACGCCGGCGCCGACGACTATCTGCCCAAGCCGTTTGAGCTGGAGGAGCTGGACGCGCGCCTGCGCGCCCTGCTGCGGCGCAGCGAAGGGCGGGTGCAGGAGGTGCAGCAGTTGGGGGAGCTTGCGTATCACGATGAAGGCTATTTCCTGCTGCGCGGGCAGCGGCTGGCGCTGACCCCCCGCGAGCACGCGCTGCTGACGGTGCTGATGTACCGCCGCCAGCGGCCGGTATCGCGCCAGCAGCTGTTCGAGCAGGTGTTCAGCCTCAGCGACGACGTCAGCCCGGAGAGCATCGAACTGTACGTGCACCGGCTGCGCAAAAAGCTGCACGACAGCGATGTGCGCATCGCCACCCTGCGCGGGCTGGGGTATGTGCTGGAGCATCGCGATGCGGTGGCGTAAGCCGCAGTCGCTCTACGCCCGGCTGCTGCTGTTTCTCGGTTTGCCGCTGCTGCTGCTGTGGGGCCTGTCGGCGTTTAACAGCTACGTCAGCGCCCTGCAGGCGGCAACCCAGGCCTACGACCGCACGCTGCTCTCGTCGGCCCGCACCATATCCGAACGGCTGGAGGTGCGCGACGGGAAGCTGGCGGTGGATGTCCCGTGGGTGGTGCTCGATAGCTTCGAGCTCAACATGAATGACCGCCTGTACTATAAGGTGCTCGATCCCGCCGGTCAGGTTATCTCAGGCTACGACGGGCTGCCCGCCATGCCGCCGTCGACCTCCCGCACCTCGCTCTATCCGGCGCTGGCGTGGTTCTATCACAGCAGTTTTCGCGGCGAAGCCATTCGCGTGGCCCGCCTGCTGCAGCCGGTGAACGAGGGCGGCGTCAGCGGCATGGCCGAGATTTACGTTGCCGAAACCCTGCAGTCCCGACGCTGGCTCGCCGGACAGCTGCTGTTCTCGTCGCTGGTGACCCAGGGCATGCTGGTGCTGCTGACGCTGTTGCTGGCCGGATGGCTGCTGCGGCGGGTGCTGCGCCCGATGCGCCAGCTCTCTGAGATCATGATTCGCCGCGAGCCTGAGCTGCTGACGCCGCTGCCCGAGCTGCTGCCCTGGTCGGAGACGCGGCTGCTGATCGTCGCCTTCAACCGCTATCTGGCGCGGCTGCGCGATCTTATCGCCCGCCAGGAGCGGTTCAGCGCCGATGCCTCCCACCAGTTGAAAACGCCGCTGGCTATTCTGAAAACGCAGGCGGCGGTGGCGCTGGCGAGCCCCGAGCCGCAGGCGTGGCGCGAGAGCCTGCGGGCGATGAGCGTCACCCTGGACACCACCAGCCAGCTCACCGAGCGGCTGCTGCAGCTTGCGGCGGTGAAGGGGCGGGAGCAGGGCGAACGAAACTTTACGCCGGTCAATCTGCTGGAGGTGGTGCAGCAGAGCTGCTTCTCGCGTCTGGCGCAGGCCAGAAGTAAGGCGATCGACCTCGGCTACGAGGGACTTCAGGCGCCGGTCAGCGTGATGGGCGATGCGGTCCTGCTCGGCGAGCTGTGCGCCAATCTGCTGGATAATGCGCTGAAATATACGCCGCGCGGCGGCGCGGTGACGGTCAGCCTGCGCCGCGACGGCGGGGTGATGGTGCTGGACGTTGAGGATAGCGGGCCCGGCATAGAGGACGCGCAGATAAGCCAGGCCCTGCAGCCGTTTCAGCGGCTCGATAACGCCGGCGACGTTGCCGGGGCGGGCATCGGCCTGGCGCTGGTTAACGATATCGCCCGGCTCCATCGCGCGCAGCCGCATTTTGGCCGCAGCGAGGCCCTTGGCGGGCTGCGGGTCAGAATGCGGCTGGCGGCGGTGGAGTAGCGTTTTCCCTTTCCCGTCGCCTCCGCTATAGTAAATCCTCCTCTTGGTGTGGAGATAATAATGATTAACGTGGAGATGCTGTCCACCGGTGATGAAGTCCTGCACGGACAGATTGTGGATACCAACGCGGCGTGGCTTGCCGATCTCTTTTTCAGCCAGGGCGTGCCGCTGAACCGCCGCAATACCGTCGGCGACAGCCTGGCGTCGCTGGTAGATGTCCTGCGCGAGCGCAGCCACCTGGCCGACGTGCTGATTGTTAACGGCGGCCTCGGGCCGACCAGCGATGATCTGAGCGCGCTGGCGGCGGCAACGGCGAAGGGCGAAGGGCTGGTGCTGCACGAGGCGTGGCTCAGCCAGATGGCGCGCTACTTTGCCGAGCGCGGCCGGGTGATGGCGCCCAGCAACCGCAAGCAGGCGGAGATCCCCGCCAGCGCCGAGCTGATTGATAACCCGGTCGGCACCGCCTGCGGCTTCGCTCTCCAGCTCAACCGCTGCCTGATGTTCTTCACGCCGGGCGTGCCGTCCGAATTTAAGGTGATGGTGGAGCAGCAGATCCTGCCGCGCATTCGCCAGCGCTTTACTCTGCCCGAACCGCCGCTCTGCCTGCGCCTGACCACCTTTGGCCGCTCGGAAAGCGATCTGGCCCAGAGCCTCGACGGGCTGACGCTGCCCGCCGGGGTGACTATGGGCTACCGCTCCTCCATGCCGATCATTGAGCTGAAGCTGACCGGTCCGGCCAGCGAGCGCGAGGCGATGCTCGCCCTGTGGCCGGAGGTGAAAAAGGTGGCCGGCGAAAACCTGATCTTCGAAGGCACCGAAGGCCTGCCGGCGCAGATCGCCGCCGCGCTGCAGGCGCGAAGCCTCAGCCTGACTCTCAGCGAGCAGTTCACCTCCGGGCTGATCGCCCTGCAGCTTGGCCGCGCAGGTGCGCCGCTGCTGGCGGGCGAAGTGGTGCCCTCGCAGGAGGAGACGCTGGCGCAGACCGCCCACTGGACGGCGGACAGACGGGTTAACCACTTTGCCGGGCTGTCGCTGGCGGTCAGCGGTCTGGAGCAGGATCATCTCAACTTTGCGCTGGCAACGGCGGAAGGGACCCACGCCCTGCGGGTCAAGTTCAACGCCACGCGCTACAGTCTCGCGGTGCGCCAGGAGATCTGCGCCATGATGGCGCTGAATATGCTGCGCCGCTGGCTTAACGGCTGGCCGGTTGCTGCCGGGCACGGCTGGATCGAGGTGGTTGAGGATCTGTTCATCCCCTGAGGGTAAATGTCGTTCTCCGGAACGATAGCCGGGACGTACCGCGCCTTTTTATAGTGCCTTCAGCAGACTAAAAAAGGAGCGCATTATGACCTATGCAGCCGACGCCTTCCGCGGCCGGGTGGTGCTGGTGACCGGCGGCGCCCAGGGCATTGGCCTGGCGATTGCCGCCGCCTTCGCCCGCCTCGGCGCCGCGGTGGTGATTGCCGACCAGCAGGAGCAAAAATCGCGGGACAGCGCCGCGCGGCTGCGCGGGGAGGGGCTGCGGGTTGACGCAGTTGCCTGCGATCTGGCCGAGCCGGAGAGCGCCGCGGCGCTGGTTGACGCGACGACTCAGCTTCACGGCAGACTGGACGTACTGGTCCATAACGCCGCTTACTTTCCCCTGACGCCCTTTTCAGAGATAGACGCCCCGCTGCTGCAGCGCACCCTCGGCGTCAATCTGATGGCGCCTTTTTTCCTTGCCCGGGCGGCGCGGCCGTGGATGCGCGGCGGCGGGCGCATTCTGGTCACCTCCTCGGTGACCGGCCCGCGGGTCGCTTATCCCGGACTGGCGCACTATGCCGCCTCAAAGGCGGGCGTCAACGGTTTTATTCGCGCCGCCGCCCTTGAGCTGGCCGCGGACGGGATCACCGTCAACGGCGTGGAGCCGGGGATGATCCGCACGCCCGCCATGAATAACCTGGGTGATAAAGAGGTGAGTCAAGCGATAGCCGCCGCCGTGCCGCTGGGGCGGCTCGGTGAGCCGGAAGAGATTGCCGGCGCAATGCTCTTTCTGGCTTCACCGGCGGCGGCCTATATTACCGGACAAACGCTGGTGGTGGACGGCGGCGCGCTGCTGCCGGAAGCTACTCTGCGCTGAGCGCCTGCGCCAGCAGCGAAATGGGATGCTCGCAGCGCTTGCTGGTGGACATCTCAATCTGCCACTTGCAGGTTTCGCAGTCGGTGATAACCAGGTCTGCGCCGCTCTCCTCAATCTGGCGGAACAGCGGGGCGCCGATGGCCTGCGAGGTCAGGTAGTTCTCTGCCTTAAAGCCATAAGTGCCTGCAATACCGCAGCACTGCGAGTCCAGCACCTGAACCTCCAGCTCGGGGATTTTCCGCAGCAGGTCGAGGGTGTAAATCGCCCAGCCCATCTTTTCCATGTGGCAGGCGGTGTGGTAGACCACCTTCAGCGGCAGGCGGCGCAGCGGCAGGGTTTTACCGCCGTCCAGTTGCTTCCAGATCCAGCGGGTCGCCAGCTCAATGTTGTCGCGCAGATCGGCATTCTCCACGTCCAGCAGGTGCGGATATTCGTCGCGCAGGGTAAAGGTGCAGGTGGACGATGTCGCCACGACCGGCAGGCGCTTGTCGACGATTGCCCGCCGCAGGGCGTCGGTATTGCTGCTGGCCTGCTTGCGCGCCTTTGCCATAAAGCCGTTGGCAATCAGCGGTACGCCGCAGCACTTCTCTTTATCCAGCAGCTGCACGCCGGTGCCGAGCGCGTTCAGCACCCGCACCAGATCTTTCCCCAGCTGCGGGTGGTTGTAGTTGACGTAGCAGCCGTGAAAAAAGGCGGCCTGCTCGGGATACTGCGCCTGCGCGTCGGCGACGCTGCGGTACCAGCGGCGAAAGGTGCTGTTGCCGTATTTCGGCAGCGTGCGGCGGTGATCGATTTTCAGCGTTTTATCCAGCAGCCTGCGTACCGGCTTCAGTCCGGTCGTGGCGTTGACCAGCGGCGAGAAGGGCACCGAAAGCGATCCCATTAGGTCGGTGTGGCTGAGAATAGCGTCGCGCAGGGTTGGCTTTTTCTGGCTGTACTGCGCCCGCGCCCGCTGGATAATATCGCCAATTTTGACATCGGACGGGCAGGCGACCTCACAGCGCTTGCAGTTGATGCAGTCCTTCAGCGCCTCGTCGTACAGCGCGCCGTTCTTCAGGCGCAGGCGCTCGCCGTCGGGGCCGGCCTGCTTGGGGCCCGGATAGTGTGGGTTGACGCGCACCACCGGACAGGCGGTGGTGCAGACCGTGCACTTGATGCAGTTTTCGAAGCGGGTATTGCTCATGCGTCACCTCCTGCGAGCGCACTGATTTGTCGGGCAGCGTGCAGCGCCGTAATGGCGCTGACGCCGCCGCCGCAGCCCTGGGCGATGGCGTCGAAGCCGCCGAGTACGCCGCCGATGGCGTACAGGTTGTCAATCTGCTGGCCTTCGCGCTGTCCGCGCAGCGAGGCATCGGTCCTGACGCCGCAGCGCTGCCACGGCTGCGAATCAAAAAAGTCATTGTTATACCACGCGTTACGCGACAGCAACGGCGTAATGTCCAGATTGAAGACCGGCTCGCAGATTTTATCCCGGCGGGCGACGAGGCCGCTGCTGAAGAAGCCGCCGCTGGCGAGCACCGCAAAGCGGGTCTGTAGCGGAACATCGCCGTGATTGCGGGTGGAGACAGAGGACACCCGCGCGCCGTCAAAGGCAACGGCCGCCACCTCATCGCCGGCAAGCCATGTCCCGCCCAGTCGGACAAAGTGGCGCTGGAGCGCGGTGTGCATGCGGATACCCGGCACCGAGGGCGGCAGCGTGGGCAGCAGCGCGAGCGGACAGGGAAGCTGTTCGCTGAGCCAGCGCCAGAGCTGGGAATTTTGCAGCCCGAAGCAGGCCGGAAACAGCAGGCGATCGTAGCGTTCGGCGATGGGACGCAGGGCACCCAGCAGCGCCGCCCACTGGCTCTTCTCATCCAGCAGGCGGGCGATATTGACGGAGCGGAACTCCGAGGCGTTTTCGCGCAGGTCGTCCAGCTGGGGCAGTTCGATATCAATCGCGTCGGCGAGGGCGCCGGCCTTGCACAGGGCCGGGGCGGCCAGGTGGGCCTGAAAGTCGGGAAAGCCGCTGATGCCCACCACGGCAATGCGTTCGCCGCTGACCGGCCCGATCGGCGCCTCTTCCGGGCTCAGCCAGGCGCGCTTCAGGCCGCCGAGCGGCGTGATGCGCTGGTGCTGGTTATTGAGCCCGCCCTGCAGGGCGACGCCGCAGCCGGCCAGCAGCTTCTCGGCCTGGCAGGCATAATCGATAACCTGCCCGGCACCGATCAGGCTGTAGGGGTGTTCCGGGTGACTCACCGCCAGCGCGGCGAGGCTTTGTTCAAGCGTCTCGCCCGCCGGCGCGTCGAGCAGATCGAGAGAGCCGGAGGAAAAATGCAGCCCGTTCTGGCCGCGGCTGATGATCGCGCAGCGCAGGCCCCGCTGGCTGAGAGTGATGCCGCACAGCAGGCCCGCCAGCCCGCCGCCGATGATAAGGGTGTCAAACTTCATCCCGGTTCTCCTTTTCAAGTCCGCAAAGCCCCAGCCATACCCAGCGGGTAAAGTCGCTCTCGCGCAGCGCGTCGCCCCAGGCGATAGGCTGCACGCCTTTCCATCGCTCGTTGAGGAAATCGGAGAGCTGGTTGAGGGACTGGGCGGGCGTGGTAACCTCAAAGCGGTTAAGCAGCGCGGCGGCGCGGCAGGCGCACAGCTCGCCCTGGCAGGTGCCCATCCCTACGCGGGTGCGGCGGCGCAGGTCGAGCAGGTTTTTCACCGCCAGATTGTCCACCGCGTACTGGACCTCGCCGGCGGTGACCGCCTCACATTCGCACACCAGGCTGCGGTGCAGGCGCGAATCGCCGAGCCACGCCGGGGTGCGGTCGCCGTGGCGGTAGACCGCGGAGCCGCGCAGCGGCGCCGGCAGCGAGATGATTTTTTGCAGCGTCTTTTCTGCCGGCTCCTGCGAGCCGGGCAGCGGTTCGTTAGCGGTGGTACAGCGGACCTCAATCCCCAGCTTGCGGCATACTGCATCGGTGGCCATTTCGGCCATCAGCCGGTAGGTCATCAGCTTGCCGCCGGTGATGGTAATAAACCCCTCCAGGCCGTCGCGGGCGGCGTGGTCGAGCAGGACAATGCCGCGGCTGACGCTGCGGCCGCTCGGGTCGTCATCGCTGGCGACCAGCGGGCGCACGCCGCTGTAGGCGCGCAGAATGCGGGTGCGGGCCATTACCGGCGAGAGTTTTTCACCTTCGCGCAGCAGGATATCCACCTCTTCGGCGGTAACGCGGTTGCTGTCGATATCGTTGTAGTCGATGTGCGTGGAGGTGGTGCCAATCAGCGAAATGGTGTCGCCGGGCACGAGGATGTCGGCATCCGCCGGCTTGCGGCAGCGGTTGATCACGTGCTGATTAATGCGGTGGTCAAAGATCAGCAGAGAGCCCTTCGCCGGGAACATGCGCACCGAGAGATCGGCATATTCAGCGATTCGCTGCCCCCAGATACCGCCCGCGTTAACCACTACCGGCGCATGGAGCGTTTCGCGCACGCCGTGGGTTTTGTCGTAAATCATGACGCCCGCGATCCTGTCGCCCTGGCGGAGCAGGCCGGTCACCTCGCAGCCGGTGCGCACCACGGCCCCGCGCTCGCGGGCGTCAAGCATATTGGCGGCGGTGAGGCGAAACGGATCGACCGTGCCGTCCGGCACCTTTACCGCCCCGATGAGCGCCGGATTCACCGACGGTTCCATCTGCAGCGCCTGCTCCGGGGTGAGCTGTAGGGTATCAATTCCGGCTGCGCGGCAGGCGTCGATAAATGTCTGCTGATAGTCCAGGCAGTCCTCCGGGAGCGTAATGAATAGGCCGCCGGTAGGCTCCACGCAGTGGCGGGCAACCCTTTTCAGGATAGCGTTCTCGGCGATGCACTCCCGGGCGGATTCCGGATCGGTAACGGCATAGCGCGCGCCGCTGTGCAGCAGGCCGTGATTGCGGCCGGTTGCGCCGGTGGCGATATCATCGCGCTCCACGAGGGTGACGCGCAGTCCGCGCCGGGCGCAGTCGCGCGCGATACCGGCGCCGGTCGCGCCGCCGCCAATAATAATGACATCGCTTTCGTTTGCAGATGGGATAATCATGCAACATCCTCTGTGTTCGTTTTAATCCATTTAGCCACAATTATGTTGTGGATTGTTTGATATCGAGCATATTCGAGCAATAAAAGAAAATACAACGTGACAATGTGCGCATATTGGAGCAAATTGTCATAAAAATGTAACAATCTGTGCGATGTTTCACAGTCCGGCTACGTCGCTTCTCTTACTATGCGGCCGCTCTGGCGACCTCACAGATGTTCGTTTTTGTTCGGTCGCGTTTATTTTGTTCTTAATGGCCACGGAGGCTGTTCATGTTAAGTATTTTTAAACCTGCGCCGCATAAGGCACGGGTAGCCGATGCGGAGGTCGATCCGCTCTATCGCCGCCTGCGCTGGCAAATATTCCTCGGGATCTTCTTTGGTTACGCCGCCTATTACCTGGTGCGAAAAAACTTTGCCCTGGCGATGCCCTACCTGGTCGAGCAGGGCTTCTCGCGCGGCGATCTGGGGTTTGCCCTGTCGGGTATCTCCATCGCCTACGGCTTTTCTAAGTTCATTATGGGCTCGGTGTCGGACCGCTCGAATCCGCGCGTCTTCCTGCCGGCAGGTCTGATTCTGGCCGCGGCGGTGATGCTGTTTATGGGCTTCGTGCCGTGGGCGACTTCCAGCATTATGGTGATGTTCGTACTGCTGTTCCTCTGCGGCTGGTTCCAGGGAATGGGTTGGCCGCCGTGCGGGCGCACCATGGTGCACTGGTGGTCGCAGAAGGAGCGCGGTGGGATTGTGTCGGTCTGGAACTGCGCCCACAACGTCGGCGGCGGTATTCCGCCGCTGCTGTTTCTGCTGGGGATGGCGTGGTTTAACGACTGGCACGCGGCGCTCTATATGCCCGCTTTCGGCGCAATCCTGGTGGCTATTTTCGCCTTTGCCATGATGCGCGATACGCCGCAGTCCTGCGGCCTGCCGCCGATCGAAGAGTACAAAAACGACTATCCGGACAACTATACCGAGAAAGACGAGCAGGAGCTGACGGCGAAACAGATCTTCATGCAGTACATCCTGCCTAACCGGCTGCTGTGGTATATCGCCGTCGCCAACGTGTTCGTTTATCTGCTGCGCTACGGCATTCTCGACTGGTCGCCGACCTATCTCAAAGAGGTGAAGCACTTCGCGCTGGATAAGTCCTCCTGGGCCTATTTCTTCTACGAGTACGCGGGCATTCCCGGTACGCTGCTGTGCGGCTGGATGTCGGATAAGGTGTTCCGCGGCAACCGCGGCGCGACCGGCGTCTTCTTTATGACCCTGGTGACCATTGCGACCATCGTTTACTGGCTTAACCCGCCGGGTAATCCGGGCGTGGATATGATCTGCATGATCGTCATCGGCTTCCTGATTTACGGTCCGGTAATGCTTATCGGCCTGCACGCTCTGGAGCTGGCGCCGAAGAAAGCGGCGGGTACCGCCGCGGGCTTTACCGGCCTGTTTGGCTACCTCGGCGGATCGGTGGCGGCGAGCGCGATTGTCGGCTACACCGTCGACTTCTTCGGCTGGGACGGCGGCTTTATGGTGATGATCGGCGGCAGCGTGCTGGCGGTGCTTCTGCTGGCCATCGTCATGGTCGGCGAGCGCAGGCAGCATCGTGAAAATCAGGCAAAACTGGGATAAGGAACGCTGAAGATGAAGCACGCATTAAGCGCGCTGATGGCAGGGATCGTGCTGGCGGGCTGTGCCGCCAGCGGGATTGCCGCAGCGAATGAGAAGATTGTTATCGCCCACCGGGGCGCCAGCGGCTACCTGCCGGAACATACGCTGCCTGCCAAGGCAATGGCCTACGCGCAGGGAGCGGACTATCTGGAGCAGGATCTGGTCATGACCAAAGATGACCAACTGGTAGTGCTGCACGACCACTACCTTGACCGGGTAACGGACGTTGCCGACCGCTTTCCGGACCGCGCCCGTAAGGATGGCCGCTTCTACGCCATCGACTTTACGCTGGCGGAAATCAAGTCCCTGAAGTTCAGCGAAGGCTTTGAGATCAAGGACGGCAAGAAGGTGCAGACCTTCCCGGGCCGCTTCCCGATGGGTAAATCTGACTTCCGGGTGCACACCTTCGAAGAGGAGATCGAGTTCATCCAGGGGCTGAATCACTCCACCGGTAAGAACATCGGTATCTACCCTGAGATCAAGTCGCCGTGGTTCCACCACCAGGAGGGCAAGGATATCGCCGCCCGCACCCTGGAGGTGCTGAAGAAGTACGGCTACACCAGCAAGCAGGACAAGGTCTACCTTCAGTGCTTTGACGCCGATGAGCTCAAGCGCATCAAGAACGCGCTTGAGCCGAAGATGGGGATGGATCTCAAGCTGGTGCAGCTTATCGCCGAGACCGACTGGAACGAGACGCAGCAGAAGCAGGCCGACGGCACCTGGGTTAACTACAGCTATGACTGGATGTTTAAGCCCGGCGCGATGCAGCAGATAGCGAAATACGCCGACGGCATCGGCCCTGACTATCATATGCTGATTGCCGACAGCTCAACGCCGGGGCACATCAGGGCGACGGCGATGGTCAAAGAGGCACACGCCAGCCATCTTCAGGTGCATCCGTATACGGTGCGAGCCGACCAGCTGCCGCCGTATGCCAGCAACGTGAACCAGCTGTATGATGCGCTGTACAAGCAGGTGGGCGTTGACGGGCTGTTTACCGATTTTCCGGATAAGGCCGTGAAGTATCTGGAGACGAATCAGTAATTCTGTTGTGGAAAGTACGATCCCATACCTTTTGGTATGGGATCGTAGCAAATCTGGAAAGCGTTACGCAGTTTACTTAACCTCCCTTTGTCTCCTCTTTAACCCTCTGATTGAATGACGTGAGTTACCATTTTCGCAGGAGCGAATGTGAATACGCATCTTCAATGGACGCCGTCATTTAACAATCAGTTCGGGGACAGGACAATCTACCGACTTTTTGTTCTCGGCGATAAAATCTTCGCGGTGGGTTTTGAATTTGTGGCAACGCTGGACGAGCTTTCAGGAAAAGGTATTAACATTCGTTCAGTGAACTCTACCTTTCATTATCCCGCAAGCGGCGTTTGGGGGGTTATCTTTGATGAAATTGATCCCGTTTTGTTGAGTTTTAAGGGATTCCAGCATATAGCTCATTCGGGGCTGGGAAGCGGGCGGGTCTTACTCAATGTTGCAAGTACAATTCTTGAGCACTACAATGCTTGCGGTGCCGGCGCCTATGTTTTCTCTGCTGCAGTAGACGCGGCCCATTTGCGCCGCTCAGATCTGGTCATACTCTACGACAGGCTGTTGGGGCTTAATGGCTATGTGAAAGGGAAGTTGTTTCGCGAGCAGTTTGCCGGCTGGAAAGCCAGTAGCGACACATTAACAGGAGGTAGAGGTTATGTCATCACAACAACAAGTTACTCATGACGATGTATCGGCGGCCGAACGCGCTAAATTTGAGATGGGGCAGCGGTTACATACAGCCGCTGGCATTATACTGCGCAGTAAGCTGGCCTCAGGTGAAATCAAGGTGGTTAACGGACGCTATGTCGGACGCTGCCTGCAGGTAACGCCCCTGCGTAAATTGCGCGCTAAATCGTCAGCAGAATAGAGTACTTATTCAGTAAAAAGGCCGCATTGCGCGGCCTTTTTCACATCTCAATCTCAATATCGCCCTTCGCCCGGCAGCAGCAGGGCAGGATCTCGCCCTGGCTGATAAAGGCCAGCGGCTCGGTCAGCCAGTCCACCTGGCCGGAGACCAGCCGGCAGCGGCAGGAGCCGCAGTAGCCGGAGCGGCACTGGTACTCAACCTGAACCTGATGCGACTCCAGCGCCGCCAGCAGGGAAGGGTGCTCTTCCCGGCACAGCACTTCGGTGCCGGAAAGGCGCAGGGTTACGCGGCTCATCAGAGCTGGAAGCTGCTTAAGTCGTCGGCGTCGATTTCAGAATCGATCTGGCCGACCAGATAGGAGCTGACTTCCACTTCCTGCGGCGCGACCTGGACGTTATCGGAGACCAGCCAGGTGTTGATCCACGGGATCGGATTGGAGCGGGTCTCAAACGGCAGATCCAGCCCCACCGCCTGCATACGGATGTTGGTGATGTACTCCACGTACTGGCAGAGAATGCCTTTATTAAGACCGATCATCGAGCCGTCGCGGAACAGGTAGTCTGCCCACTCTTTCTCCTGCTGGGCCGCCAGCACGAACAGGTCGTAGCACTCCTGTTTGCACTCTTCGGCAATCTCCGCCATCTCCGGATCGTCCTGGCCGCTGCGCAGCAGGTTGAGCATGTGCTGGGTGCCGGTCAGGTGCAGGGCCTCATCGCGGGCGATCAGGCGGATGATTTTGGCGTTACCCTCCATCAGCTTGCGCTCGGCAAAGGCAAAGGAGCAGGCGAAGCTAACGTAGAAGCGAATCGCCTCCAGCGCGTTAACGCTCATCAGGCAGAGATAGAGCTTCTTCTTCAGCTCGCGCAGGTTAACCGTGATGGTTTTACCGTTAACGCTGTGGGTGCCTTCACCCAGCAGGTGCCAGTAGCTGGTCAGCGCGATCAGGTCGTCATAGTAGTGGGAGATCCCCTCGGCGCGCTTCTGGATCTGCTCATTGGTGACGATATCGTCAAACACCGTCGCCGGATCGTTGACGATGTTGCGGATGATGTGGGTATAGGAGCGGGAGTGGATGGTCTCTGAGAAGGCCCAGGTCTCTACCCAGGTTTCCAGCTCCGGAATCGAGATCAGCGGCAGCAGGGCGACGTTCGGGCTGCGGCCCTGAATGGAGTCCAGCAGGGTCTGATACTTGAGGTTGCTGATAAAAATGTGCTTCTCGTGCTCCGGCAGGGCCTGATAGTCGATGCGATCGCGGGAAACGTCCACCTCTTCCGGGCGCCAGAAAAAGGAGAGCTGCTTTTCAATAAGCTTTTCAAAGATATCGTATTTCTGCTGGTCGAAGCGCGCCACGTTGACCGGCTGGCCGAAGAACATCGGCTCTTTCAGCTGATCGTTTTTCGTCTGTGAAAAAGTGGTGTATGCCATGGGTGTGTGTCCTGTGGTTATTTTCCCCGCACCCCGGCCCTCTCCCAGGGGGGGAGAGGGTTAGGGTGAGGGGGAATATCAAATCTTACATGCGCCGCTTTCGCAGCCGTCATCCTGGATGGACGGGGCCAGGTCGTCCTGCGCGTCCTCTGCGCCATCACGGGTGTTGTGATAGTACAGGGTTTTCACGCCAAACTTATAGGCGTTGAGCAGGTCTTTGAGCAGCTGCTGCATCGGCACTTTGCCCGACGGGAAGCGCGTCGGATCGTAGTTGGTATTCGCCGAAATCGCCTGATCGATAAATTTCTGCATGATGCCCACCAGCTGCAGATAGCCGTCGTTGTTCGGCATTTCCCACAGCAGCTCGTAGCTGCCCTGCAGATTTTCGTAGTCCGGCACCACCTGGCGCAGAATGCCATCTTTCGACGCCTTGATGCTCACGTGGCCGCGCGGCGGCTCAATGCCGTTGGTGGCATTGGAGATCTGCGACGAGGTTTCTGACGGCATCAGGGCTGAGAGCGTGGAGTTGCGTAGGCCGTGCGCCTTGACGGACTCGCGGAGCGCATCCCAGTCATAGTGCAGTTCTTCGCTGACGATGGCATCCAGATCTTTCTTGTAAGTGTCGATCGGCATAATGCCCTGAGCGTAGGTGGTTTCATTAAACCACGGGCAGGCTCCCTGCTCCTTCGCCAGTTCGTTAGACGCCTTCAGCAGGTAGTACTGAATCGCTTCGAAGGTTTTGTGCGTCAGGTTATTGGCGCTGCCGTCAGAGTAGCGCTTGCCGTGCTTCGCCAGGTAGTAGGCGAAGTTAATCACGCCGATACCCAGGGTGCGGCGGCCCATTGCGCCGCGCTTCGCCGCCGGGATTGGGTAATCCTGATAGTCGAGCAGGGCGTCAAGGGCGCGCACTGCCAGAATCGCCAGCTCTTCCAGGTCGTCGAGGCTGTCGATAGCGCCGAGGTTGAAGGCAGAGAGCGTGCAGAGCGCGATCTCGCCGTTTTCGTCGTTAACGTCTTCCAGCGGCTTGGTCGGCAGGGCGATTTCCAGGCACAGGTTAGACTGGCGCACCGGGGCAACCGCCGGATCGAACGGACTGTGGGTATTGCAGTGGTCGACGTGCTGGATGTAGATGCGGCCGGTGGAGGCGCGCTCCTGCATCATCAGCGAGAACAGGTCCGCGGCCTTGATGCGCTGCTTGCGGATGCTGTCGTCTTTCTCATATTTAGTGTACAGGCGCTCAAACTCATCCTGATCGACAAAGAAAGCGTCGTACAGGCCCGGCACGTCAGAGGGGCTGAAGAGGGTTATCTCTTCCCCCTTCAGCAGGCGGGTGTACATCAGCTTGTTGATCTGCACGCCGTAGTCCATGTGGCGCACGCGGTTGGCGTCGGTACCGCGGTTGTTTTTCAGCACCAGCAGGCTTTCCACTTCCAGATGCCACATCGGATAGAAGAGCGTGGCCGCACCGCCGCGCACGCCGCCCTGCGAGCAGGACTTCACTGCCGTCTGGAAGTGCTTGTAGAACGGAATACAGCCGGTGTGGAACGCCTCGCCGCCGCGGATCGGGCTGCCCAGCGCGCGAATGCGCCCGGCGTTGATGCCGATACCGGCGCGCTGGGAAACATACTTCACAATCGCGCTGGAGGTGGCGTTAATAGAGTCGAGGCTGTCGCCGCACTCGATCAGCACGCAGGAGCTGAACTGGCGCGTCGGGGTGCGCACGCCGGACATGATCGGCGTCGGCAGCGAAATCTTGAACGTGGATACCGCATCGTAGAAGCGCTTCACGTAGTCCAGCCGGGTTTCGCGCGGGTAGCCGGAGAACAGGCAGGCGGCAACCAGCATATAGAGGAACTGCGCGCTTTCGTAGATCTCGCCGGTGACGCGGTTCTGCACCAGGTATTTGCCTTCCAGCTGCTTGACGGCCGCATAGGAGAAGTTCATGTCGCGCCAGTGATCGATAAAGCCGTTCATCTGCTCGAACTCTTCTTCCGTGTAGTCTTCCAGCAGATGCCTGTCGTATTTACCCAGCTCGACCATCTTCACTACGTGGTCATACAGCGCCGGCGGCTCAAACTGGCCGTAGGCTTTTTTGCGCAGGTGGAAAATGGCCAGCCGCGCCGCCAGATACTGGTAGTCCGGCGCGTCGCGGGAGATCAGGTCCGCCGCCGCTTTGATGATAGTCTCATGGATATCGGCGGTTTTGATGCCGTCGTAGAACTGGATGTGAGAGCGCAGCTCAACCTGAGACACAGAAACGTTGTTCAGACCTTCTGCCGCCCAATCCAGCACCCGATGAATTTTGTCGAGATTAATGCGCTCGGTTCGGCCGTCTCGCTTCGTCACCAGCAGACTCTGATTCATTTGCTATACCTGTCCGTGAAATATCCGTGGAAAAAAATATCCCCCGCTTATCCACAAAGCGCCGCTGTGACTAACTCTGTGGATAAATACTATATATAGGGGTTATGTGATAAGTGGAACGCTATATGGTGAGTATTTTAGTAAGGATTCTTTTTAGTACAAGGGTTGATTTTGACGTTAATTTGAGGTTGCGCAGAGGTAATGATCGCTAAGTCCACGGTCCATAAGGCCTGCAGTTAAAGTCAATAATTGCAGAAAAAAAATGAAAATTTGATCGAGTGCTGATTTCTTCATCTTCGTGGTGAATTGCGCAGCTGATGCTGCGCAATTTGTCATAAGAAAAGTCGATATCGTTAGGCGATTTTTGCCGCTGTATGCAACATGTAGTTAACATCGACGCCCGGGCCGAGCTTAAAGCTGTTGGTCAGCGGATTGTAGTGCAGCCCGGTGATGTGCTTCTCCTGGAGCGCCGTCTCATCAATCCAGCCCAGCAGCTCCGACGGTTTGATAAATTTCTTCACGTCGTGGGTGCCCTTCGGCACCATTTTCATCACGTACTCGGCGCCGAACACCACCATCAGCCAGGCCTTAGGATTGCGGTTAATGGTGGAGAAAAAGACGTGGCCGCCGGGTTTGACCAGCCTGGCACAGGCTCTGACTACCGAGGCGGGGTCCGGCACGTGCTCAAGCATCTCCATGCAGGTGACGACATCGTACTCGCCAGCGTGCTGGTCGGCGTGGTCTTCAACCGTCTCCTGCACGTAGTCGACCTGAATTCCGCTCTCGAGGGCGTGCAGGCGCGCCACCTGCAGCGGCTCGGCGCCCATATCCAGTCCGGTTACCCGCGCGCCTTCCCGCGCCATGCTCTCGGCGAGGATCCCGCCGCCGCAGCCGACGTCCAGCACCTTTTTATCAAACAGGCCGCCGGAGCGCCCGGCAATATAGCCCAGTCGCAGCGGATTGATGCGGTGCAGGGGCTTAAACTCTCCTTCCAGATCCCACCAGCGGGAGGCGACGGCCTCAAATTTGGCGATTTCGGCGCTGTCGACGTTAGCCACCGGCGGTTTTTCGGCATTCATGGGCGCATTAACTCCTTTTTTCATTAAGCTGTTGAGTATATCAGCCCGGCTGTACGAATAAAGCGCCGGGCGGATGCTATAGGTTTACCTCAATCACGGCGGCTGTGTTATAATTTGCGACCTTTGAATCCGGGAAACAAGTAGAGGGATAGCGGTTAGATGAGCGACCTTGCGAGAGAAATTACACCGGTCAACATTGAGGAAGAGTTAAAGAACTCTTATCTGGACTATGCGATGTCGGTCATTGTTGGCCGTGCGCTGCCGGATGTCCGAGATGGCCTGAAACCGGTACACCGTCGCGTGCTTTACGCCATGAACGTTTTGGGCAATGACTGGAACAAAGCCTATAAAAAATCCGCCCGCGTGGTCGGTGACGTCATCGGTAAATACCACCCTCATGGTGATACTGCCGTTTACGACACCATCGTGCGCATGGCGCAGCCATTCTCCTTACGTTACATGCTGGTCGACGGGCAGGGTAACTTTGGTTCCGTTGACGGCGACTCCGCGGCGGCGATGCGTTATACGGAAATCCGTATGTCGAAGATCGCCCACGAGCTGATGGCCGACCTGGAAAAAGAGACGGTCGATTTCGTCGATAACTACGACGGCACCGAGCGCATTCCGGACGTCATGCCGACGAAAATCCCTAACCTGCTGGTCAACGGTGCTTCCGGTATCGCGGTCGGTATGGCGACCAACATTCCTCCGCATAACCTGACGGAAGTGATCAACGGCTGCCTCGCCTACATCGACGATGAGAACATCACCGTTGAAGGGCTGATGGAGCACATTCCGGGGCCAGACTTCCCGACGGCCGCCATCATCAACGGTCGCCGCGGTATCGAAGAAGCGTACCGCACCGGCCGCGGTAAAATCTATATTCGCGCTCGCGCGGAAGTTGAAGCCGATGCGAAAACCGGCCGCGAAACCATCATCGTCCACGAGATCCCTTATCAGGTGAACAAAGCCCGCCTGATTGAGAAAATCGCCGAGCTGGTGAAGGACAAGCGCGTTGAGGGCATCAGCGCCCTGCGCGATGAGTCTGACAAAGACGGTATGCGCATCGTTATCGAAGTGAAGCGCGATGCGGTCGGCGAAGTGGTACTCAATAATCTCTACTCCCAGACTCAGCTGCAGGTCTCCTTCGGCATCAACATGGTTGCGCTGCACCACGGTCAGCCGAAGATCATGACCCTGAAAGAGATTCTGGAAGCGTTCGTGCGCCACCGCCGCGAAGTGGTCACCCGCCGCACCATTTTCGAACTGCGCAAGGCCCGCGACCGCGCCCATATCCTCGAAGCGCTGGCCGTGGCGCTGGCCAATATCGATCCGATTATCGAGCTGATCCGCCGCGCGCCGACGCCGGCAGAAGCGAAGGCCGGCCTTATCGCCCGCGCCTGGGATCTTGGCAACGTCTCCGCGATGCTGGAGCGCGCCGGTGACGACGCCGCCCGTCCGGAGTGGCTGGAGCCGCAGTTCGGCATTCACGACGGCAAATACTGGCTTACCGAGCAGCAGGCCCAGGCGATCCTCGATCTGCGCCTGCAGAAGCTGACCGGCCTCGAGCATGAAAAGCTGCTCGACGAGTACAAAGAGCTGCTGGAGCAGATCGCCGAGCTGCTGCACATTCTCGGCAGTGCCGATCGTCTGATGGAAGTGATCCGCGAGGAGCTGGAGCTGGTCCGCGATCAGTTCGGCGACGAGCGCCGTACCGAAATCACCGCCAACAGCGCCGACATCAACATCGAAGATCTGATCAACCAGGAAGATGTTGTGGTCACCCTGTCTCACCAGGGCTACGTGAAGTATCAGCCGCTGAGCGACTACGAAGCCCAGCGCCGCGGCGGTAAAGGCAAATCTGCCGCCCGCATTAAAGAAGAAGACTTTATCGACCGCCTGCTGGTGGCCAACACCCACGATACCATCCTCTGCTTCTCCAGCCGGGGTCGTCTGTACTGGATGAAGGTCTACCAGCTGCCGGAAGCCAGCCGCGGCGCGCGCGGCCGTCCGATCGTCAACCTGCTGCCGCTTGAGCCAGACGAGCGCATTACCGCTATCCTGCCGGTACGCGAGTACGAAGAGGGCGTCAACGTCTTTATGGCCACCGCCAGCGGGACCGTCAAGAAAACCGCGCTCAAAGAGTTCAGCCGTCCGCGCTCTGCCGGCATCATTGCCGTCAACCTCAACGAGGGCGATGAGCTGATTGGCGTCGATCTGACCTCTGAGGCGGACGAGGTGATGCTGTTCTCCGCCGCCGGTAAAGTGGTTCGCTTCAAGCAGACCGCCGTCCGTGCGATGGGCCGTACCGCCACCGGCGTGCGCGGTATCCGCCTGGCGGGCGAAGACAAGGTTGTGTCGCTGATTGTGCCGCGTAACGACGGCGCTATCCTGACCGTCACGCAGAACGGCTACGGTAAGCGTACCGCCGAGGCGGAGTATCCGACCAAGTCCCGCGGGACGCAGGGCGTTATCTCCATCAAGGTGACCGAACGTAACGGCGCCGTGGTCGGTGCGGTGCAGGTTGAGGACAGCGATCAGATCATGATGATCACCGATGCCGGTACTCTGGTGCGCACCCGCGTCTCGGAAATCAGCGTAGTGGGCCGCAACACTCAGGGCGTTATTCTCATCCGTACCGCGGAAGACGAGAATGTGGTGGGCCTGCAGCGGGTCGCCGAGCCGGTGGATGACGAAGAGCTGGACTCCATCGACGGCAGCGTGGCCGAAGGCGACGATGAAATCGTCCCGGAAAGCGATGCCGAAGACGATGCTGCCGATGAGGCCGACGACGAATAATCGTCCGAAAAATCAGCGTGAGGGCCGGTCTGTACCGGCCCTTTTTCTTTCGACGTTGCGGGCCCGCCGTTTTACCGCTACTTTAACCGCATCTTATTTACGCTAACGGCTAAACGTTGAAATACCTTGTCTCTTTCCGCACAACTCTGAAAGTTTCCCGCTATCTGTTCCGGGCGCTGGCGCTGCTGGTCTGGCTGCTGATCGCGGTCATCTCGGCGTTCTATATCGTCAACGCCCTGCACAGCAAAGAGGAGCAGCTTCACCAGGAGTTAAACCTCAGCTACGATCAGGCCCAGCGCTATATTCAGCGTACCGCCGATGTGCTCAAAGAGCTGAAGTATATTGCCGAAAACCGGCTCAGCGTTGAAAGCGGCGTCGGTCAGGGTGAGGGGGCAACCGCGCCGGGATTTGAGCCGCTGTTTCCCGACGCCGACTGCAGCGCGCAGGAGGGCACCTGGCGGGATTCGCTGGCATCGCTGGCGTGGTTTATGCGCTACTGGCGGGACAGCTTCGCGCCCGCCTACGACCTGAATCGCGTATTTTTAACCGGCGCGGATAATCAGTGTCTGGCCAATTTCGGCCTGCGCGAAATGCCGATGGAGCGGGAGCAGACGCTCAAGGCGCTGCACGAGCGGATCGCCAGGTTCCGCAACTTGCCTCGCGACGAGCGCGGCAATAACCTCTACTGGATAAATCCCGGCCCGCGCCCGGGCGTCGGCTTCTTCTATGCCCTGACGCCGGTCTATTCGCCCAACCAGCGTCAGGCGATGCTGGGCATTGAGGCGAGCATCCGGATGGAGAACTTCTTCACTCCCGGCAGCCTGCCGATGGGCGTGACCCTTATCGACGAAAACGGCAGGCCGCTGATCACCCTGGCCGGACCGGAGAACGGCCTCAGCGTGGATCCGCGCTGGATGCAGGAGCGGTCGTGGTTTGGCTACAGCGGCGGTTTCCGCGAGCTGGTGCTTAAAAAGAGCCTGCCGCCTTCGTCCCTGAGCATTGTCTATTCGGTGCCGGTGGACCTGGTGCTTGACGGCATCCGCATGCTGATCCTCAACGCCGTGCTGATCAATATCCTGACCGGCGCCGCGCTGTTCATGCTGGCGCGCATTTACGAGCGAAAAATCTTTATTCCGGCAGAAACCGACGCCCAGCGCCTGGAGGAGCACGAGCAGTTCAACCGCAAAATCGTTGCCTCGGCGCCTGTCGGGATCTGTATCCTGCGCACTCAGGACGGGACCAATATCCTCAGCAACGAGCTGGCCCACAACTATCTCAATATGCTGACGCACGAAGACCGGCAGCGGCTGACGCAGATCATCTGCGGCCAGCAGGTCAACTTCGTCGATGTGCTGACCAGCAACAATACTAACCTGCAGATAAGCTTCGTCCACTCGCGCTATCGCAACGAGAACGTGGCCATTTGCGTACTGGTGGACGTCTCGGCCCGCGTCAAGATGGAGGAGTCGCTGCAGGAGATGGCCCAGGCCGCCGAGCAGGCCAGCCAGTCGAAGTCGATGTTCCTCGCCACCGTCAGCCACGAACTGCGCACGCCGCTGTACGGCATTATCGGTAACCTCGATCTGCTGCACACCAAAGAGCTGCCGAAAGGCGTTGACCGGCTGGTTACGGCAATGAACAACTCCTCCAGCCTGCTGCTGAAAATCATTAGCGACATTCTCGACTTCTCTAAAATTGAGTCCGAGCAGCTGAAGATCGAGCCGCGCGAGTTTTCTCCCCGCGAGGTGATGAGCCACATTACCGCCAACTATCTGCCGCTGGTGGTGCGCAAGCAGCTGGGGCTTTACTGCTTTATCGATCCCGACGTACCGCAGCAGCTGCGGGGCGATCCAATGCGCCTGCAGCAGGTGATTTCCAACCTGCTGAGCAACGCCATTAAATTTACCGATACCGGCTGTATCGTGCTGCACCTGCGGCGCAGCGAAGAGTATCTCAGCATCTGCGTGCGCGATACCGGGGTTGGTATTCCGGCAAAAGAGGTGGTGCGGCTGTTCGATCCCTTCTTCCAGGTCGGCACCGGCGTGCAGCGCAACTTCCAGGGCACCGGGCTGGGGCTCGCCATCTGCGAGAAGCTCATCACCATGATGGATGGTGATATTGCGATCGAAACCGAGCCGGGTATGGGCAGCCAGTTCACCATTCGCATTCCGCTCTACGGCGCTCAGGCCCCGCAGCCTGCGGCGGCGGAAGGGCTGGCGGGCAAGCGCTGCTGGCTGGCGGTGAACAATGCCTTCCTCGGCCTGTTCGTTGAGTCGCTGCTGACCCGGCACGGCATTGACGTCAGGCGCTACGAGGGCGAAGCGCCCGACGATGACGATGTGCTGATTGCCGACGACGACCTCGCGCAGCCCTGGTCCGGACGGGCGACCGTTATCTTCAGCCGTCGCCACATCGGGATCCCCCAGGAGCGCGCGCCCGGTGAATGGCTGCACAGCGTGGCCTCTCCGCACGAGCTGCTGCTGCTGCTCGGCAGGATCTACAGCGTGGAGGTGGACAGTATCGAGCAGAGCGGCGCGCTGCCCGCCGCCGAGAGCACGGCGGCGGCCAATGACGATATGATGATCCTCGTGGTTGACGATCATCCCATTAACCGCCGGCTGCTGGCCGACCAGTTGGGATCGCTGGGCTATCAGTGTAAAACGGCGAACGACGGTATTGACGCGCTCAACGTACTCAGCAAGAACCCTATCGATATCGTGCTCAGCGATGTCAACATGCCGAACATGGACGGCTATCGCCTGACGCAGCGGATCCGCCAGCTTGGCCTGACGCTGCCGGTGATTGGCGTGACGGCCAACGCGCTGGCGGAAGAGAAGCAGCGCTGCCTGGAGTCGGGCATGGATAGCTGCCTCTCCAAACCGGTTACGCTCGACGTCATCGGTAAGACGCTGACCGTCTACGCGGCCAGGGTGCGCAAGAGCCGGGGCTGAACGGGCAACAATAAAAAGCCTCCGTGATATCACGGAGGCTTTTTATCGGCAGAGTGCGCTACTCTTTGTCCGCCGAACTGAGCGTGACCGAAGAAAGGTAGTTGAGCAGGGCGATATCGTTTTCAACGCCGAGCTTCATCATCGCCGATTTTTTCTGGCTGCTGATGGTCTTGATGCTGCGGTTGAGCTTACGGGCAATTTCCGTCACCAGGAAACCTTCGGCGAACAGGCGCAGAACCTCGCTCTCTTTCGGCGAAAGGCGCTTGTCGCCATAGCCGCCGGAGCTGATCTTCTCCAGCAGGCGGGAAACGCTCTCCGGGGTGAACTTCTTGCCTTTCTGCAGCGCGGCCAGCGCCTTAGGCAGGTCGGTAGGCGCGCCCTGCTTGAGCACGATGCCTTCAATATCCAGATCCAGCACGGCGCTGAGGATGGCCGGGTTGTTGTTCATGGTCAGAACGATAATGGACAGCGCCGGGAAGTGGCGCTTGATGTACTTGATAAGTGTAATGCCATCGCCATACTTGTCTCCGGGCATGGAGAGGTCGGTGATCAGTACATGAGCATCCAGTTTTGGCAGGTTATTGATTAGCGCAGTGGAGTCTTCAAATTCGCCGACGACATTCACCCACTCGATCTGCTCGAGTGACTTGCGAATACCGAACAGTACAATCGGGTGATCGTCAGCAATAATAACGTTCATATTGTTCATGTATTAGGATACCTTGCTACATCAGGCTTTTGACATAAGCGTCAATATCGCCGATATATTTCTCTGTGCCGGGGGCATCTTTCTCACGAATGAGCTGCTCCAGCGTTTCACATAACTGCTTGCCGGGTAAAAGATTAAGCATGGCAAACACGCCTTTCAGGCGGTGAGCCGTCTGTGCCAGCGCGGCGAAGTCCCGCGTTGCTGACTCAGTATACAGCCTCTTAACATCTTCCGGAACTGTGTCGACAAACAGCGCGTAATAGCCGCTGGCATGGAGTTCTGCATTGGCGTTGGTGCCGGTTGGCGTTGCCACATTCTCTTCTTGCGCCAGCTGCTCTTCAATAAGCTGTAAGACAGCTTCCTGCATTGTATTACTGATATTAAAGTTGACCTGCAAAAGGCCCGGGCCCAGCTTACGGATCCCGGCCACATCATCGCTTAAAAGCAGCCCCGGCGCAGTAAGATTAGACGGATTATCTGTCAAAAAGAGATCGTAGTCTTGACTCACGACCCTCTCATCCGGCGTGATGCAGCTTGCGCCCCAGCCCTCCAGGTGACGCACCACGATATTGCGGATATCGTTAGAGGTGATATCGATCATCACCACGACGTCATCGAGCAGCTTCTCTTCCGGCGCCGCTTCCTGCGCCTGGGCCGCCATTTTGACGTGCAGTGAATAGCGGGTGCCGAGCGACTCTCTGGCCTTAATATTCAGATGCCCGCCGAGCTTGCGCGCCAGGCGGTCGCAGAGCCAGAAGGCGAGGGGGTTGGCCTTACCGTAGCGATCGCCCTGAGTTTCGTTGAGGAACGGGAAGTGAAGATTGTCGACTTCGCTGCTGCTGACGCCGTTGCCGGTATCAAGGATGCGGAAGGTCAGCCGGTCGTCGCCCGATTCGTCCTGGCTCACCTCCAGCGTTATCTTGCCTATCTGGGTGGTGGTGATGGCGTACTGGATAAGCAGCTGCAGGATGCGCTTGAGCGCTTCGCGATCGCCGTGGCGCTCTTCACCGGCGGCTATCTGATTATTAATCAGCAACTGCAGCCCCTTGCGCTTGATGGCTGGCAGCACTTCCGGTACGACCTCATCGATCAGTTCCTGAATCGAAAACAGGCTCTGAGAACTTTTCCAGCCGTCGTTTTCCAGCATATTTGCCAGCTGGATTTCGTCCACCAGCCGCACCAGGGTATCGGCCTCGCGGGCAAGTCTGATGCCCTCCGCGCCGTCGACAGCAGCCGCTTTCTCCGCCAGCTGCTGTATCGGCTGCCTTAGCGCGGCGCCGATATTTTGCATAAAGGCGGTCCGCCCCTGCTGGTTTTTCTCGTACAGGCGCTGGGCCTGCTTGAGTTTTTTATTCACCAGCACTTCTTTATCCTGATCGCGGATCACAAAAATCTGCGTGCGCGCCGAGACCTGGCTGCGAAACTGGCGGATCTCATAGAGTTCATTATTGACGGTAGCGTGGATCACCCCCTGGTGCTGGTCGGCCATATTGGTGATGTTCTGCAGGTTCAGGTGCGGCAGCAGGTGATCGGCAATTTTATTACTGATAATGGTGCGGTTTGACTCCTGGTCATGCACCAGCAGACCCAGCGGCAGCAAAGAGACGATCTCTTCATTAATGGCCTTAAGCGCGCGCAGCTCACCGTTCACCGGCGCAGCGGCGGCACCCGCCTCAGTCCGACGGCGGCCGCCGCCGGTGTAGTGGCGAAACGTCGTGTAGCCAAACAGCGCCAGCGCCAGCAGCCCGATATTGAGCAGCAGCGGCAGCAGTATATTTTGCAGCGTATCGAGCAGCAGCGCGCCGAGCGGCACCTGCCAGATCAGCCGCATTGAGGTGGAGTTAACCGCAGAGCTGACGTCAATCTGACCGCCGTTAAAACTGACGTTTACGCTGTCCGCCGTCTCTTTATCATTGCTGCGCACATTGAGCGGCGAGGCGTCGCTCTCAAAACGGAAGCTGTCTGGCGACATGCCCGGCGGGATGAGGTCGTTGATGGGCAGATCGAAGGCCACGACGGTGGCCAGGTGGCCCGGCTGGTTAAAGGTGGTGCGCAGGGTGAAGTAGTGACCGTTCTGCCACGCCAGCTGGCGCAGGAGAGAGAAGCTCTCGCGTTCGTCAAGCGTGTTGGCCTGCTGCAGCATCTCTGCCCGGCGGCTGTCCACAATGCTGCCGATAGTAGAGTCCTTAAAGCCGGCAGAGAGATCTTTGAGCGGTAGCGTGGAGATAAGGATCAGGCTGTTATCCTGGCCATTGAGATAGTACATCGACCAGGGGGCGGTCTCTGCGCCCCACAGCGTATCGAGATAGCCGGACATTTTCTGCGTCATTCCGAGGGTCGCGCTGTCGTGCGAACCGAAAATCAGCGCTTCCGTTTTGCGGCGCGGCTTATCCAGGTAGTAGACGTCCTGCTTAAGGCGGATCTCCTGAGCGCCGCTATCGACTTTCGCTTCCACGCCGGAGGCGGCAATATTGTCATATATCTGCCAGGTGGCGTAGCGCCAGGTATCGATACGCTTGTGGACCGCGTGGGTCATATCGACTATCTGATAGCTCTTATCCTTCAGCCACGCATTGACGGCGCTCTGGATCATAACGCCCATCGTCACCAGCAGAACGACGATCAGCAGGAGGAAGAAGCGGGTAATGCTGCCCGGCATGAGCGAAAATTTATTTGGGATCATTGTGTCAGAATGACTCATTAGCGTGTGGGATCCGTGGTGTAACAGCGCCGGTTGCGCGAGTGATATTCATCCGGCTATCCGTAACGTGTCCTGCAGGTTAACGTTCAGCAGGCAGTATATACATAAAATGGCGCAAGTTGCATCCGGGTAACCGCGCGGTGACAAATCTGTCAGCCTCCAGATGCGGCGCAGATCGCAGTGGGTAAAGAAAGCGAGCGTCGGGCGTTATCCGCGAAATGACGGGGGAGGGGCGTGAAAAGAATTTTGCAGGAATGGAAGCTGTAGCACAAATAAGGGAAACTACCAAGAATATCGAATATTTAATAATTGTTATAATTTACTTGCGGTAGCATATGATGCCGCCACGGAGTGTAAAGAAAGGTAAAAAAAACCGGATGCGAAGCATCCGGTTGGAATAAGGGTAAACTGGCATTCAGAGCTGAATGACGGTAATAAATAAAGTTAATGATGATAGCGTTGAATATGTTATAGAAACCAAGTAATTTTGTTTTACCATTCAGTGCGGTAAAAATGTCTTATAATATATTCTTAAAAATCAATTAACTATCTATTCTTCTTGTTTTTAAGTGCGTTATTTTTTAGCTTTTCGTGGCATCTAAAAGTTCCCTCTTTTTTACATTTTGAAATATTCTGATCGAAATATGAAACATTTTTATGATTCTGGTATCATTTTCAGGTTGGATATTTCTGCATTTTACCGCACAATGTGGTTGCCGACTGATTAGAGGGTTAATCAGTAAGCAGTGGCATATAAAAAAAGGCATATAACAAACAGAGGGTTAATAACATGAAAGTTAAAGTACTTTCTCTCCTGGTACCGGCCCTGCTGGTAGCGGGCGCGGCCAATGCGGCTGAAATCTATAATAAAGACGGTAACAAATTAGATCTGTACGGAAAGGTTGACGGCGAGCACTACTTCTCTGATGACAACGGCCTTGATGGCGACCAGTCCTACATCCGTATCGGCTTCAAAGGCGAAACTCAGGTAAACGACCAGGTAACCGGCTACGGCCAGTGGGAATATCAGGTCATGGCTAACCAGGACGAAAGCGGCAACGACACCTGGACCCGCGTTGGCTTCGCCGGTCTGCGCTTCGCCGACACCGGTTCTATCGACTACGGCCGTAACTACGGCGTGACCTACGACATCACTTCCTGGACCGACGTTCTGCCGGAATTCGGCGGCGACACCTACGGTGCGGACAACTTCATGATGCAGCGCGGCAACGGCATGCTGACCTACCGCAACACCGACTTCTTCGGCCTGGTAGACGGCCTGAACCTGGCGCTGCAGTGGCAGGGTAAAAACGGCAGCCCGGACGGCGAGAACGACGGTCATAACGCCACCAACAACGGTCGTAAAGGCCTGCGTCAGAACGGCGACGGCTTCGGCGGCTCTCTGACCTATGACTTCGGCGAAGGCTTCAGCATCGGTGGCGCGGTCACCAGCTCCAAGCGCACCTCCCGCCAGAACTCCGATGGCTATATGGGCAGCGGCGATCGCGCTACCGCCTACACCGGCGGCGTGAAGTATGACGCCAACAACATCTACCTGGCCGCTCAGTTTACCCAGGCCTACAACGCCAACCGCTTCGGCAGCGACGACGAAGGCGCTTACGGCTTCGCCAACAAATCGCAGAACTTTGAAGCCGTGGCCCAGTACCAGTTCGACTTCGGCCTGCGTCCGTCCATCGCCTACCTGCAGTCCCGCGGTAAGAAAATCAGCGGCGCTGGCCAGGACTACGGCAAAGAAGACCTGGTTAAATACGTTGATGTCGGTACCTACTACTACTTCAACAAAAACATCTCCACTTTTGTTGACTACAAAATCAACCTGATCGACAAGAGCGACTTTACCCGCGCTTCCGGAACCAGCACCGACAACATCGTTGCTGTGGGCGTGGTTTACCAGTTCTAATCGACGGCCTGCCGCTGGCAAGCTGTTCAAAGGGCCCTGCGGGGCCCTTTTTTTATCCGCCGTTTAGCCAGATTGGTGTACCCTTGCCGGCAGACAAGAGGACAGCCACTGAATATGCGTACGTTAATGATTTCCGCCCTCGCCGCCGTCGTTCTGACGATCGGCGGCTGCGACAGCAGCACTACCCCTACCGCCGTCACGCCGGCTACCGTACTGGAAGGCAAAACCATGGGCACCTTCTGGCGCGTTAGCGTCATCGGCGTCGACGGCGCCCGCGCCGACGCGCTGCGCCGCAAGGTCCAGGCCCAGCTGGATGCTGATGATATGCAGCTCTCAACCTGGAAAGCGAACTCTGCGCTGATGCGCTTCAACCGCTCAGACAGCACCGCGCCCTGGCCGGTGTCCGAGGCTATCGCCGATATCGTCACCGCGTCGCTGCGCATCGGCAGCAAAACCGGCGGCGCAATGGATATTACCGTGGGGCCGCTGGTCAACCTGTGGGGCTTTGGCCCGGACAAGCAGCCGGTAAAAACCCCCTCGGCTGAGCAGATTGCCGCCGCGAAGGCGCGCACCGGCCTGCAGCACCTGACGGTGATCAATCAGGCCGGCAGCCAGTACCTGCAAAAGGATCTGCCGGGATTGTATGTCGATCTCTCAACGGTGGGAGAGGGCTATGCGGCCGATCACCTGGCGCGCCTGATGGCGCAGGAGGGGATTTCGCGCTATCTGGTCTCCGTCGGCGGGGCGCTGGTCAGCCGGGGAATGAACGCCAGCGGCAGGCCGTGGCGGGTGGCGATTCAGAAGCCCACCGACCGCGAGAATGCGGTGCAGGCCATTGTGGATATTAACGGTCACGGGATCAGCACCTCGGGCAGCTACCGCAACTATTATGAACTGGACGGCCGGCGCATTTCCCACGTGATCGATCCGCAGACCGGCGAGCCTATTCAGCACAAGCTGGTGTCGGTGACGGTGATTGCGCCAACGGCCCTTGAGGCCGACGGCTGGGATACCGGCCTGATGGTGCTGGGCACGGAAAAGGCCAAAGAGGTGGTCCGCGAGCAGGGCCTTGCCGCGTATTTCATCTATAAACAGGGAGAGACGTTTCAAACCTGGATGTCGCCGCAGTTTAAACCCTTTCTCGTCGGCGACGCAAAGTAGCGCTGCGGAGGCATGGCTATGCTGGATCTGTTTGCTGATACACCGCCCTGGCAGGAGCCGCTGGCGCCGGGCGCCGTCATTCTTCGCCGCCGTGCGCTGGCGGATGCGCCGGGCCTGATGGCTGGCGTGGGCCAGGTGGTTACCGACTCGCCGCTGCGCCAGATGGTGACGCCGGGCGGCTATACGATGTCCGTTGCCATGAGCAACTGCGGCGAGCTGGGCTGGACCACGGACGCGCGCGGCTATCTCTACTCGCCGAGGGATCCGCAGACCGGCAGGCGCTGGCCGGCGATGCCTGACGCTTTCCTGGCGCTGGCCCGGGCCTGCGCCCGCGAGGCGGGCTATGACGGCTTTGCGCCGGACGCCTGCCTGATCAACCGCTACGCGGTGGGCGCCAAACTCTCCCTGCACCAGGATCGCGACGAAAAAGACCTCGGCGCGCCCATTGTTTCCGTCTCGCTGGGGCTGCCCGCCGTGTTTCAGTTCGGCGGCCTGCAGCGCAGCGATCCGCTGCGCCGCCTGCTGCTCGAGCACGGCGACGTGGTGGTGTGGGGCGGGCCGTCCCGGCTTTTCTATCACGGCATTCAGCCGCTAAAGGCGGGCGATCACCCGCTGACCGGCGCCTGCCGGATCAATCTCACTTTCCGCCAGACCGGCAGCGGCAATAAAAATAAGAATTATTCTTGATGTCGTCCGCCGCCCGTTTAAACTGCGGGCTGTTTTGTGTTTGTCCGGGAAACTGATATGCAACTCCTCCTTCTGGTCTGGCGGCAGTACCGCTGGCCGTTTCTTGCGGTGATGGCGCTGAGTATGCTGAGCGCCGCCCTCGGCATCGGGCTTATCGCCTTCATCAACCAGCGGCTGATCGCAAGCGTAGACGTCTCGCTGCGGGTGCTGCCGGAGTTTCTCGGTTTACTGCTGCTGCTGATGGCGGTGACCCTCGGCTCCCAGCTGGCGCTGACCGCGCTCGGCCACCATTTTGTCTACCGCCTGCGCGGAGAGTTTATCAAGCGCCTCCTCGACACCCATGTGGAGCAGGTCGACAGGATCGGCAGCGCCGCACTGCTGGCGGCCCTGACCAGCGACGTGCGCAATATCACCGTTGCCTTTGTCCGCCTGCCCGAACTGGTGCAGGGGATCGTTCTTACCCTCGGCTCTGCGGCCTGGCTTGCCTGGCTGTCGGGAAAAATGCTGCTGGTCACGGCGCTGTGGCTGGCGCTGACTATCTGGGGCGGCTTCGCGCTGGTCTCGCGCGTCTATAAGCATCTGGCAACCCTGCGCGAGACGGAGGATAAGCTGCACGGCGATTACCAGACGGTGCTGGAAGGACGCAAGGAGCTGGCCCTCAACCGCGAGCGGGCGGAGTACGTCTACCGCCAGCAATTCTTACCCGACGCCCGCGAGTATCGCCACCACATTATCCGCGCCGATACCTTCCACCTCAGCGCCGTGAACTGGTCCAATATTATGATGCTCGGCGCGATCGGCCTGGTATTCTGGATGGCCAACGGTCTGGGCTGGGCCAACACCGCGATCGCCGCCACCTACTCGCTGACGCTGCTGTTTCTGCGCACGCCGCTGCTCTCCGCCGTCGGTGCGCTGCCGACGCTGCTCAGCGCCGAGGTCGCCTTCAACAAGCTCGCGCAGTTTTCGCTGGCGCCCTATCGCGCCGACTTTCCCCGCCCCCGGGCCCGCCGCGGCTGGCAGACGCTGGAGCTGTGCGAGGTGACGTTCTGCTATCAGGACGGCGCCTTTGCCGTCGGGCCGATTAACCTGACCCTGCGGCGCGGAGAAAACGTGTTTCTGATCGGCGGCAACGGCAGCGGCAAGTCAACGCTCGCGATGCTGCTGACCGGGCTTTATCAGCCCGCCGCCGGGCAGATCCTGGTGGACGGCGAGCCGCTGGCCGCAGAGCATCCGGAGGCGTACCGCAGCCTCTTCTCGGCGGTGTTTACCGACGTCAGCCTGTTTGCACAGCTGCTCGGCCCCGGCGGCGGGCAGGCGGATCCGGCGCTGGTGGCGAAGTGGCTGGCGCATCTGCAGATGGAGGAAAAGCTTGAGCTGAAAGCGGGGCGGATCCTCAACCTGCAGCTGTCGAAGGGGCAAAAAAAGCGCGTGGCCCTGCTGCTGGCCCTGGCCGAAGAGCGGGATATTCTGCTGCTCGACGAGTGGGCGGCGGACCAGGACCCGCACTTTCGCCGCGAATTTTACCAGGTGCTGCTGCCGCTGATGCAAAAGATGGGCAAAACCCTGTTTGCCATCAGCCACGACGACAGCTACTTCAGGCACGCCGACAGGCTGCTGGAAATGCGCGGCGGCAGGCTGTACGAGCTTGAGGGCGACGCGCGCGAGGCCGCTACCCGCGACGCGGTAGCGCGCACCGCCTGATAAAAAAGCCGCGCCCGGCGCGGCTTTTGGCCTCTTTTTCGCCACTTGATCGGCGGCGTGTTATTTTTTATCACGGCCCGCGCTATTCTTAGTGGCTGGTCCCCCCGTAAAAGGATTTCCCTGCCGATGCCCGTGTTTCATAAAAACAGCGCCAGAGTTCGCGATGAAGAGCGCGCCCGTCTTATCTGGCTGCTGACCACCGATAAAGCCATTACCTCGGCGCTGACCGGCAAGCTGACCCTCGCCGAGCAGTATGATGAGGGGCGGCTGGCGGACGACATTGCCGAAGTCGGCGCCCTGGTGGCCCACCTTCCCGCGCCCGACCTGGCGGATACCCTGGAAGCGCTGCCCAGCGAGGAGCGCCACGCCCTGTGGGGGCTGGTGGACAACGACAAGCGGGGTAAAGTGCTGCACGAAGCGTCGGAAAGCGTCTGGGACGATCTGATTGAAGGGATGAGCGATAGGGCGCTGATTGACGCCCTGGAAGGGCTGGATATTGATGAAAAAATCTACCTCGTTCAGCACCTGCCGCGCAATCTGACCGGCCGCCTGCTGACCACGCTGCCGCCGGGCGAGCGCGCCAGGGTGCGCCAGGTGATGAACTATCAGCAGGACAGCGTCGGGGCGATCATGGAGTTCGAGGTGATCACCATCCGCCCGGCGGTGACCCTCGGCGCCGTGCAGCGCTATCTGCGGCGGCTTGGCAAAATGCCCGAGAACACCGACAAGCTGTTCGTCACCGACCGCAATCAGGTGCTGGTGGGCGAGCTCAGCCTGCAGACGATCCTTCTTCACCCGGCCAGCCGCCTGGTCAGCGATATGATGGACAGCGCCCCGGTGACCTTCCATCCGCAGGAGGATCCTGAGAAGGTGGCCCGCACCTTCGAACGTGACAACCTGTTAAGCGCCGGGGTGGTGGATGACGCGGGCAAGCTGCTGGGCCGCCTGACCATCGACGAGATCGTCGACGTGGTGTACGAGGAGACGGATAACGATATTCGCCAGATGAGCGGGCTGAGCAACGAAGAAGACGTCTTCGCGCCCATCGGTAAGGCGGTAAAAACCCGCTGGGCGTGGCTGGCGGTGAATCTCTGCACGGCCTTTATCGCCTCGCGGGTGATCGACGGCTTTGAAGACACCATCGCCAAGCTGGTGGCGCTGGCCTCGCTGATGCCGATCGTGGCCGGCATTGGCGGCAATACCGGCAACCAGACCATCACCATGATCGTCCGGGCGCTGGCGCTGCAGCATATTCAGCCGGGCAACTTCTCTTTTCTTATTCTGCGCGAAATGGGCGTGGCGCTGATCAACGGCCTGGTGTGGGGCGGCATTATGGGGCTGGTCACCTGGGGTCTGTACCATGACCCGGCGCTCGGCGCGGTGATGATGCTGGCAATGGTGCTTAACCTGCTGGTGGCCTCCCTGATGGGCGTACTGATCCCGATGGTGATGCTCAGGCTGGGGCGCGACCCGGCGGTCGGCTCCAGCGTGCTGATCACCGCCATCACCGACACCGGCGGTTTCTTTATTTTTCTTGGACTGGCGACGCTGTTTCTGATTTAAGCGCGTGGCGGCGGCGAATGCGCCCCGGCACCAGCGCCATGGCAATGAGCCCTGCCAGTACGCCGATGGCGAGGTTGCCGGTGCCGACGGTGGCGGCAACCGTCACCAGCATTACCAACGTTGCCGACCAAGGCGTCTGCTTCAGGACGCCAGGCTGAACGCTGTGCCAGCTGAAGGTTTTTACCGCCACAATCACCATGATCCCCGCCAGTACCGCCATCGGAATTTTGGCCATCACCTCGCTCAGCGCCGTCACCAGCAGCAGAAGCACCAGCCCGGCAACGGCGGTGGATACCCGCGAGCGCCCCTTACCCATTTCAACATTAACAATTGTCTGGCCGATCATCGCGCAGCCGGCGATGCCGCCAAAGAACCCGGCGAGGATGTTGGCCACGCCCAGCCCGGCGCTCTCCCGCGATTTGTTTGACGGCGTGGCGGTCAGGTCATCCACCAGCTTTGCGGTCAGCAGCGACTCCATCAGTCCGACAAAAGCAATGCTCAGCGCGCAGGGCCAGATAATTTGCAGCGTCTGCAGATTAAGCGGCACCAGCAGCGCGGTCAGGCCCGGCAGGCCGCCGCTCATCGACCCTTCGTCACCGACGGTGGGCAGCGGCTGTCCGCTGTAGAACGCTGCCACGGTCAGAAGCACCACCGCGATCAGCGGGGAGGGAATGCTCTTAACGACCCTGGGAGCAAAGAGGACGATCAGCAGGGTCGCGGCGAACAGCCCCAGAATCAGCGGGCTGCGGCTCCAGAAGTGCGGAACCTGGGCAAAAAAGATCAGGATCCCCAGCGCATTCACGAAACCGGTCATCACCGCCTGCGGGATGAAACGCATCAGCCTCGCCATTCCCAGCGCGCCAAAGGCAATCTGAATGATCCCGGCCAGCACCACCGCCGGCAGGATATAGCCGACGCCGTACTGGTGGACCATCGGCCCAATGACCAGCGCCACCGAACCCGCGGCGGCGGTGACCATCGCCGGGCGGCCGCCGAGCGCGGACATGGCGAGGCAGAGCACGACCGAGGCGATCAGGCTTACTTTCGGGTCAACGCCTGCGATGACTGAAAACGAAATCACTTCCGGGATCAGCGCCAGGGCGGTGATCACGCCGGCCAGCGATTCGCGGGTCAGCAGTGCGGGCGAGCGCAGAATATCGGCAACGGCGTGGCGCTGCGCGGTAGCGGGGGAAGCAGGGGTCATTGGCATAGTAACTATAAGGTTATGGATGGTGTGATTTCTATAAGCAATGGTGTGTGTCTGAAGTCACAAAACGGTCGATTTTAGCGCGTTGAGTCACACTTATCCAGTACCCTTTTTCATTTGAGAGATACATTTATTAAACATTTTTCTAACAGATCTCAAAATCAAACTTAAACTTTAAACAATATTTAAATTTATCATCACGAGTGATAACGTGGTGATCCCCGAATCGTTTCACCTGCGCTATAGAAAACGCGCGTACAGTAAGGCTCAATACGATGACTAAAAAAATGGCCGTACGACGCTCACTGGCGGCTGGTTCGCATGCCGAAAATCAGGCAGAGCAGGCCGGTCTGCGTACCGAGCACCAGACGGATGTATTGTTGATTGGCGGTGGCATCATGAGTGCCACTCTGGGCACCTGGCTTCAGGAACTGGAGCCGGAGTGGTCGCTTACCATGGTCGAACGCATGGATAGCGTAGCCTCAGAAAGCTCCAACGGCTGGAATAACGCCGGCACCGGCCACGCCGCGCTGATGGAGCTTAACTATACGCCGCAGAAAAGCGACGGGTCGGTCAGCGTTGATAAAGCCATTGCCATCAATGAGGCCTTCCAGGTCTCCCGCCAGTTCTGGGCCCATCAGGTCACCCGCGGGGTGCTGCGCCAGCCGAAAACGTTTATTAATACTGTTCCGCACATGAGCTTTGTCTGGGGCGAAGAGAACGTTAACTTCCTGCGCGCCCGCTACGCCGCGCTCCAGCAGTACCCCCAGTTTCAGGGGATGCGCTATTCCGAAGATCGCGAGCAGATCGGCCAGTGGGCGCCGCTGGTGATGGAGGGCCGCGACCCGCAGCAGAAAGTGGCCGCCACGCGCACCGAAATTGGTACCGACGTTAACTACGGGGAGATCACCCGCCAGCTGATTGACGGCCTGAGCCGGCACGATAACTTCTCGCTGCAGCTCAACACCGCGGTGCGCCGCTTTAAGCGCAACGCCGACAACAGCTGGACAGTCACCGTTTCTGATGCCAAAGATCGCCGCAAGTGGCGAAAAATCCGCGCAAAATTTATCTTTATCGGCGCCGGCGGCGCGGCGCTCAAGCTGCTGCAGCAGACCGGCATTCCGCAGGCCAAAGAGTACGCCGGCTTTCCGGTGGGCGGCCAGTTTATGGTGTGCGAAAACCCGGATATCGCCACCCACCATCTTGCGAAGGTGTACGGTAAGGCCTCCGTCGGCGCGCCGCCGATGTCGGTTCCGCACATCGACACCCGCATCATCGACGGCAAGCGGGTGGTGCTGTTCGGGCCTTTTGCCACCTTCTCGACCCGGTTTCTTAAAAACGGCTCGCTGTGGGACCTGATGGCCTCCACCAACGCCTCCAACATTATGCCGATGCTCAACGTCGGCCTCGATAACTTCGACCTGGTGAAGTACCTGGTCGGCCAGGTGCTGCAGACCGACAAAGAGCGGCTGGCGGCCCTGCAGGCCTACTACCCGCAGGCGAAAAAAGAGGACTGGCGGCTGTGGCAGGCCGGGCAGCGGGTGCAGATCATCAAGCGCGATCCTGTGAAGGGCGGCGTGCTGCGCCTGGGTACCGAAGTGGTCAGCGACGACGAAGGCACGGTCGCGGCCCTGCTGGGCGCTTCGCCCGGCGCGTCGACGGCGGCGCCGATTATGCTGCAGCTGATGGAGCAGGTCTTTAAGGATAAGGTCCGCACCCCGGCGTGGCAGGAGAAGCTGCGGGCGGTAGTGCCGGGCTACGGCAGCGGCGCGCGCGATCCGGATGCGGCGGCGAAATCGCTGGCGTGGACCAGCGAGGTGCTGGGCCTGAAGTATGACGCGCGGATGCAGGCGGACCCCGTGCCGCCGGTTGAGCGGGTGCCTGCGCCAGCGAAGGTACAGGAAAAAGAGATCGCCGATATCGCCCTGTGAGAACAGCCCCGCTTCACGGCGAAGCGGGGCGCTTCGTCAGCGGTTGCGCAGATCCAGCGCAACGTCGACGATCATATCCTCCTGACCGCCCACCATCTTACGCTTGCCAAGCTCGACCAGAATATCCACGGTATTGAGATGATACTTCTGCGCGGCGGTCTCCGCGTGGCGTAAAAAGCTTGAGTAGACGCCCGCGTAGCCGAGGGCCAGCGTATCGCGATCGAGACGCACCGGGCGCGTTTGCAGCGGCCGGACGATGTTTTCCGCCGCGTCCATCAGGCGGTAAAGATCGCAGCCGTGCCGCCAGCCGAGCTTATTGGCCACGGCAATGAACGCCTCCAGCGGCGCATTGCCCGCGCCGGCGCCCATCCCCGCAAGGCTTGCGTCGATGCGATCGCAGCCCTCTTCAACCGCCACCACGGAGTTGGCAACGCCCAGCGCCAGGTTGTGGTGCGCATGCATACCGGTCAGGGTTTCCGGCCTGAGCACCTCCTTCAGCGCGCGGAAGCGGGCGCGGACATCGTCCATGGTCATCGCCCCGGCGGAGTCCACCACGTAGATGCAGGTGGCGCCGTAGCTCTCCATCAGCTTGGCCTGTTTTGCCAGATTTTGCGGCGTGGTCATGTGGCTCATCATCAGAAAGCCGACCGTATCCATCCCCAGCAGGCGCGCCTGCTCGATATGCTGGCGCGAAACATCGGCCTCGGTGCAGTGGGTCGCCACGCGTACCAGGCGAACGCCTGCATCGTGGGCGTTGTGCAGATCGTGCACGGTACCGATGCCCGGGATCAGCAGCGTCGCCAGCATCGCCCGCGAGGTTGACTCGGCGGCGGCGGCGATCATCTCCAGATCGGAATGTTTGCTGAAGCCGTAGTTAAAGCTGGAGCCTGACAGGCCGTCGCCGTGGGCGATTTCAATGGAGTCCACGCCGGCCCGATCCAGCGCGCTGACCACGGCGCGGATCTGCTCCAGCGTATACTGATGGCGGACGGCGTGGCTGCCGTCGCGCAGCGTGACGTCGGAAATAAACAGTTTTTTCTCAATTGCGCTCATCGCCAGCTCCTTACAGTAAACGCGTTTGCGCCAGACGCTCTGCGCAGGCCTTAGCGGCAGAGGTCATGATATCCAGATTCCCGGCGTAGGCGGGGAGGTAGTCCGCGGCGCCTTCCACTTCAATGAAGATTGACGTTTTTAAGCCCGTCATACGCCCCAGGCCGGGGATGGTGAGCGGATTATTGTCGTCAAACAGATCGAACTGCACTTTCTGCTTCAGGCGATAGCCGGGCACGTATTTCTGAATAGCGGCGGCCATCTCCTCCACGCTCGCCTCAATCGCGGCGCGGTCGGCCGGATCGCTGAGGGTAAAGACGGTATCGCGCATCATCACCGGCGGTTCGGCAGGATTGAGCACGATGATGGCCTTACCGCGCGTGGCGCCGCCGACTTTCTCTATTGCGCTGGAGGTTGTTTCGGTGAACTCATCAATGTTGGCGCGGGTGCCGGGGCCCGCGGAGCGGCTGGATATTGACGCTACAATTTCGGCGTAGTGCACTTTCGTGACCCGGGAGACGGCGGCAACCATCGGAATGGTCGCCTGGCCGCCGCAGGTCACCATATTGATGTTGGGCGCATCCAACTGGTCATTGAGGTTGATCGCCGGCACCACGTAGGGGCCGATAGCCGCGGGCGTTAAGTCAATCACCCGCACGCCGTGCTGCTGAAGCAGCTGATTATTGTGCAGATGCGCCGAGGCCGACGTGGCGTCAAAAACGATTTTGATGTCGCTGAAGCCGGGCATGGCAATCAGCCCCTCCACGCCGCTGCTGATGGCGGTCACGCCCATGCGCGCGGCGCGCGCCAGGCCGTCTGATGCCGGGTCGATGCCGACCAGCGCGGCAACCTCCAGGCTGGCGCTGTTATGCAGAATTTTTATCATCAAATCGGTGCCGATATTGCCCGAACCGATAATGGCGACTTTTACCTTTCCCTGACTCATTTGCTATCGCCTCCCGCCGCTTTTCCTTTTGCCTTACCCGCGACGCCCCAGTGGCTCGCAGGCAGCTCGTAAATCAGCACCCGCACGCTTTCGCGCGGCGCGTCCAGCGCCTGTACGGCGCCGTCGGTGAGTGCGGCAATAAGTTTCTCTTTCTGGGCGTCGCTGCGCCCTTCGATAAGGTTGACCTGAATAATTGGCATTGTTTTTTTCCCCGGTGCTGGCAGGCGCCTCTGCGGCTGCAAAAGCGCCTGTAATCATGTAACTAGCGGGTAAACCGCACGGATAAACTGCCCAGATTCTGATAGCTGACGGTGATGCTGTCGCCCGCGCTGACCGGCACGGCCTCGGTCATGCCGCCGGTGAGAATAAGCGTCCCCGCCGGGATCTCCTGGCCGCGCGCGCCCAGCATATTCGCCAGCATCGCTACGCTGCTGGCCGGGTGTCCGAGCACCGCCGAACCGGCGGCGGTGGCAACCACTTCGCCATTTTTATGCATCACCACGCCGAGATTGCGCAGGTCGAGCCCCATCGGGCTGCGGCTATAGCCGCCGAGCACATAGCGGGCGGAAGAGGTGTTATCGGCAATCACGCTTTTCAGATCGAAGCGGAAATCCTTGTAGCGCGAGTCGATAACCTCCAGCGCGGGCAGCACGAAGTCGGTTGCCGCCAGCACGTCGCCGATGTGGCAGCCCGGGCCCTTAAGCGGGCGCCTGGTCACAAAGGCAATTTCCGCCTCGACCTTCGGATGAATCAGCTCAGAGCAGGCGATTTCGCCGCCGTCCGCCACCGAGCCATAGTCGGTAATGAAGCCGTGGATTGCTTCGGTTACGCCCATCTGCTTCATCTTGGCGTGGGACGTCAGGCCCATTTTGAGGCCGCTTATCTGCACGCCGCGCGCCACTTTGCGGGCGCGGATAATATCCTGAATGGCGTAGGCGTCCTCCCAGTCCATATCGGGATACTGGTCGGTAATTTTGATCACTTCTTTGCGCTGCAGCTCCGCCTCTTCCAGATAGGTTGCCAGCTGCTCGCGCGTTGTTTGGCTCAGATTCATAATGTGTCCCTTACTCAAATAAAACGCGCGCTGACGGTACCGAGACCGCCGAGGCTGATAGCGAGGCTGTCTCCGGCGCTGACGGGCACCATCGCCGCCAGCGAGCCGGAGAGGATTATCTCGCCGGCATTCAGCGGAATATCCAGCGCCCCCAGCGTATTTGCCAGCCACGCCACGGCATTGGCCGGATGTCCCAGCGCTGCGGCTCCGGCCCCGGTATCCACCACCTCGCCGTTTTTCTCAAGGGTCATACCCACCAGCGCCAGATCCAGGCCGTGCGGCGACAGGGCGCTGTCGCCGACCACGATAAGGCCGGAGGAGGCGTTATCGGCCACCGTATCCTGAATCGTGATTTTCCAGTCGCGGATGCGGGAGTCGACCACCTCAATGCAGGGCACCACCAGCTCGGTGGCGGCGAGCACGTCGGCGATGGTGACGCCGGGGCCGATCAAGTCGCGCTTGAGAATAAAGGCGATTTCGCCTTCCGCCTTCGGGGCAATCAGCGTGCGGGTATCAATGGCCGCGCCGTGGTTGCAGACCATGCCGGAGGTCAGCATGCCGAAATCGGGCTGATGGACGTCCAGCATCTTCATGACCACTTTGCTGGTGACGCCGATCTTTTTGCCCACGATCTGCTCACCGGTTGCCTCCAGGCGGCGGGCGATCATCTGCTGCTGGATCCGGTAGGCGTCCTCAATGGTCAGCGTCGGATCGTCGGCGATCAGCGGGCCTATCGGGCGGCGGTTTTTCCACGCCTCGTAGAGGAGGTTCCCGTAGCGAACTAATTTCTCTTCCATTGTGTACCTCACAGCTTGACGCAGATATTGCGGGTTTCGGTGTAGAACTCGTAGGTGTGCGAACCGCCTTCGCGGCCGATGCCCGACTGCTTCGCGCCGCCGAACGAGGTGCGCAGATCGCGCAGGAACCAGCTGTTGATCCAGAAAATGCCCACCTCAATGGCGCTGCCCAGGCGATGGGCGCGGCTGACGTCCGTGGTCCACGCAGTGCAGGCCAGGCCGTAGGGAGTATTGTTGGCCAGCGCGATAGCCTCCTCTTCGGTATCGAACGGCGCGAGGTGGACGCAGGGGCCAAAAATTTCCTCGCGGATCACCGCCGACGTCTCCGGCAGGCCGGTCCAGATAGTGGGCTTAACCCACGCGCCCTCGGCAAGCGCGCCGGGCAGCTGCCAGCGTTCGCCGCCGGTGACGACGGTGGCGCCGTCGGCTTTGGCCTTCTCGTAGTAGGAGAGCACTTTGCTGTAGTGCTCCTGGGAGACCAGCGGGCCGAAGTTAACGCCTTCGTCCCACGGATTGCCGGGCCTGAGGCTCTCGGCGCTCTTTTTCAGCGCGGCGACAAAGCGGTCAAAAATAGGCCGCTCCACGTAGACGCGCTCGGTGCCGAGGCACACCTGGCCGGTATTTTCGAAGGCGGAGCGGGTTATTCCGGCGACGGCCTTATCGAAATCGCAGTCGGCAAACACCAGTCCGGCGTTTTTGCCGCCCAGTTCAAAAGAGACGGGGCGCACGCCTTTCGCCGCCGCCTTCATAATGGCTTCGCCGGTGCGGGTTTCGCCGGTAAAGGTAATGCCGTCGACGTCGGGATGCTCGGTCAGATACGCGCCCGCCGAGTCGGGGCCGAAACCGTGGACCAGGTTAAAGACGCCGGGCGGCAGGCCGACGGTTTCCATGACTTCCGCCAGCAGCGTCGCGGTGGCAGGCGTCACTTCGGACGGCTTCACCACCACGGTGTTGCCGCAGGCCAGCGCCGGGCCCACTTTCCAGGTCATCAGCAGCAGCGGCAGGTTCCACGGGCTGATAACGGCGATGACGCCGCGCGGCGTGCGCACACCATAGTTGATGGCTTTGCCGCCGTCCGGCGTATCAAAGGTGTAGCTTTCGGTGGGAAAGCGCATGCTTAAATCCGCCAGATCGCGGAAGTTCTCACCGCCGCGCGGAATATCGACCCGGCTTGCCAGCCCCTTCGGCTTACCGGTATCGGCGATTTCTGCCGCCAGAAAGTCGTCGAAGCGGCGGTGGATTTCATCGGCGACGGCAACCAGCATGTTGCAGCGCTGCTGCTGGGTCATTTTACCCCACGGGCCGCCGAGCGCGGCGCGCGCGGCCTTCACGGCGGCATCCACTTCCGCTTTACCGGCTTCGTACACCATGCCCACCAGCGTGTTATCGACCGGATTGCGGTCTTCGAACTGCTTCGCCGTCGTGACCCACTGGCCGTTAATGTAGTTTCTGAACATTTTCATTCGCTAGAGCTCCTTAATTAAATGTCTATTCCTCAATCAGGTCACAACGGTCAGAAAGGCTTCATTGAGCTGGCGGGCGTGGTAGAAAATGCCTTTGCCCAGTTCGTTAAGATCCCAGTGAATAACCGGTTTATCGGGGTACTGAATGTAGCCGCCGCAGAAGACCTCGTTGCGGTTGCCTGATGGATCGAAAAAGTAAATGGTGGTGCCGCGGGTGATGCCGTGGCGGGTAGGGCCGATATCCAGCGAGACGTTGTTCATCGAGATAAGATCCGCCGCGCGCAGGACATCGCTCCAGGAGTCGAGGTAGAAGGAGATATGGTGCAGCTTGCCCTTTTCCGGATAGCGGATGAAGGCCACGTCGTGCGCCTTGTTGGCGCAGGCGAAAAAGGCCCCGGCCAGCTGGCCGTTCTCGTCGACGACCTTCTCGCTCATATCGAAGCCGAGCACTTCGGTGAACAGTTTTGTGGTGCCGTCCACGTCATCGCCGTACAGCAGGCAGTGGTCGAAGCGCGTCGGCGACATGCCGATCATACCGTGCTGCGGCCACGGCTCCGGGTTGGTGTAGCCCACTTCGCAGGGAATGATATCTTTGTGGGCGTACAGCTCCATCGTGTGGCCGGTCGGGATCACAAAGCTGAAGCGCTCGCCGGTGCCCGGATCGTCACCCGCCGGGATCCATTTGCAGTCGGTGCACAGCCCGGAGTCGAGAATATCCTGCGCAACCTGCTTCATGACCTCCGGCGACATGACCCGCCAGCCCATGTAATCGATTCCGGCCCGATCGGCTTCGCGCAGGATCACGCTGTGATGTTCCCACTCGTCCCACGCTTTGAGAAACACGCGGCCCCGGCTGTCGCGGGTGACCTCACGCAGGCCGACGACCGAGGTGTAGTGCCTGACGGCCTCATCCAGATCAAGCACCCGGATGGCGACATGGCCTGGTCGTAATACGCCTCTGATAGGCATAGCTCTTCTCCTTAATTATTTTGTAGGGTACGACGTTGAGCGGAATTAGCCGGCGCGCGCGGTGCCGTACTTTTCCATCTTGTATTTCATCTTTTCAGACACCCTGAGCACGAGGGGGCCGCGCGGATAGCAGCAGCAGGCGAGGACAATGCCTTTTTGCCGCTCCCCGGCGCTGAGCGCAGAGGCGCTCATCTTTTTGCAAACCCACTTACCGCGCAGGATCTCTATTTTGCAGATCCCGCAGCCGCCGCCCCGGCAGCCCACCGCGATCCCTTTCTTGCCCGCGCCCTCCATGCCGCGCAGCAGATCTTTGTCTGCCGGACACTGATATTCCTGCTGCAGGTTCTGGACCTCTATGCGAAACATGGCGCGCTCCGTTGCGGTTGTTGTTACGTGAATGTTGACTCGTTGTGTATTACTTATGCGCCGACAAATGTAGATAATCAATTTTAATATCGAGATTTTTATCTAATCTTGTATATTTTGTGAAGTAATACACAATTATCGTGTGGGTAATTAGGATGTTTGCCGATCGGCAGGCAGGTGTTTACTATGAACAGGCTTCAGACGAGTTGATTTCCTGCTAATAAGGTCAGGTACCGTGATCGAAACGAAAAGTAAAAAGAACCCTTCATTTACGCTGGCGGCGAGCGGGCCCGGTGCAGGAGGGCAGAAGAAGGCCGCGCCATTGTCGGGGAAGACCCTGGTACTTGCCACCTATGAACGATTGCGCAACGACATTATTGCGGGCGTGCTGGCGCCGGGAAGCCGCCTGCGGGTGGAGCATCTGAAAGAGGTGTATGAGGCGGGGGCGGGCACTCTGCGCGAAGCGCTGGCGCTGCTGGTCTCTGACGCGCTGGTGAACACCTACGGCCAGCGGGGCTTCTGGGTAAAACCCATCTCGCTGGAGGATTTTGCCGACCTGACGGAAAAGCGGATTTTACTGGAGACCGACGCGCTTCGTCTGTCGCTCAAAAACGGCGACGACGACTGGGAGGCGGAGCTGGTGAGCGCCTATTATCGCCTGAGTAAAGCCGAGGCCCGGCTTGACGGCAGCGCGGGGGCATTTGAGGAGTGGGAAGTCTGCAACCGGCTGTTCCACGAGGCGGCGCTGAGCGCCTGCGGCTCCCGCTGGAGCCACTATTTTTTATCCATTCTCTATCATCAGACCGAGCGCTATCGCCGTCTGATGATCACGGAGCATCCGGTGCCCCGCGATGTTCATCACGAACATGAGGCCATCTACAGCGCCTGTATCGCCCGCGATGCAGAAGCGGCCTGCGCCAGCCTCGCGGCGCATATCCAGGCAAACTACAGCGCCATCAGCCGGCTGCCGGAGAGCGTATTCAGGCCCTCTGAGGAGTAGACATAAAAAAGCCGCCTTTCATGAGGCGGCCCGCTGGTTAAGCGCAACGCGACAGGCGGTTAGCGCACTTCGGCTTTCTTAATGGCGTCTTGCGCCTTCCAGACCCGGTATTTTACGTCAAGATTATCCGGCGTATAGACCACCACCGGCAGCTTGCTGTTATAGCGCAGCAGGGCGCGGTCGCCGAGGTAGGCGGTGACGAACTTCTGCGTTTTCTTACCGTCCGGGCAGGCCATCATGGTAGAAGCCGGCTCGCTCACTTTATCAAAGACGTAATAGTCATAGCCCCAGCCTTCCAGCGTTTTGCTCTCCAGCTGACCGCCCAGGCGGTGCAGATTGCAGTCCACATCCATCATCTTGCCAATCAGCAGCTCCACGCGGTAACCGGCTTCATCCTTCTGCGCTGGCAGCGTAATGACCTGACGCTTCATGCCTTTCTCCGCCTGCGGGTAGGGCGCAATTTTTTCCAGCGGCTGGCTGGTAGCGGCAAAAGCGGAAAGGCTGGTAGCGGCCAGAAGTACGGCAGCGAGCGAAGTCATCTTTTTCACGGTTCATCCCTTAAGAAATTAATCACCGGGGGATCATAGCACTATAAAGACTATGGGTAAGCTGATTTACTGATATTTGCAGTTCTGCTGGTGGTATCTGCTGTCGGAACGGGCGTTATCAGCGGCCCATGCCATCAGGAGCCGGGCGTAGCGTAACCGCCGATTGTAAACCACGCCAGAAAGGCCACGGCGACAATAAAGACCAGGATAGGGAAAGCGATACCGATACGCATGGATAATGACCTCGTGCAGATGTGAAAAGTATGTTCTTAATTTGTGGTTATTATCCATCAGATGGCGCGGGAAGGGAACCCAGGGGGCCGGATGCGTCAACGGCCCGTTATCATTTAGTCCTCAGCCAGCCACATATCGGCCTCATCGAACATCTCGGCGACAATGGCGCTGATGCGCTCCTTCTCATGCTTGCTGGCGTCGGTATTAATGGCCGGCAGGGTCATCATTGGCTTAACCCGCACGTCGGCATCGGGAAACGCCCGGGTGATACGCTTGTCGAGCTCCGCCAGAATTTTCTCCCGCGCGCCCGGCAGACCCTCAAAATTCCTTTTGTCGTACACTAATTCTACAAACATCACTCACCTCGGATACTGTATTTATATACAGATATCATACTGTGGAATTTGCAGCTGTCAAAGGATTGCAGTGGCGGGAGATGAACGACGGGCATAAAAAAACCAGCCCGAAGGCTGGTTTTCTGAAAAGAGTTGGTCGGCACGAGAGGATTTGAACCTCCGACCCCCGACACCCCATGACGGTGCGCTACCAGGCTGCGCTACGTGCCGACGCAGGACGCTAATACTACCTTTTTCGCCGCTGAATGCAAGCGTGCGCTGACTGAGTGATTCATAAATAATCAACTAGTTAGCGATAAAGCGTTTTTCATCCGTCAGCACCTGCAGCAGAAGGCTCAGCTGCGTCCGCTGATTGTCGATTTTATCGCCGTCGAGGTCATAGGTGCGATAGCTGCCGTTGTGCTTGAGCACCACGGTCACCTGCGGCGTAGTGATCGCCAGGTTGTCGCTGCTGGCGGCGGTCACCCAGTTGTGGCGGCGGCGGGCGCTGAACAGATCGCGACCCTGGGAGTATTCATTAGCCGGCGTACTGACGTGCAGCAGGCGCTGCATCAGGGTGGTCATCACATCTTTATGATCGGTCAGCGTCGCAATTTCCTGCGCCGGCGTGCCCGGCCAGTGGATGACCAGCGGCACCTGCAGGCGCGAGCGGGACCAGTCGAAATCCCCGCCGTCGCCGTTGAGCGGCACGCCGTGGGCGCCGGTGATGATCACCACCGTATTCTCAAGCTTACCGGAATCCTTCAGCGCGTCGAGCACGCGGGCGATTTGCGCATCGACGCCGCCCGCAGCGCGGGCGTAGCGGCGGGCAAAGCTCTGCTGCTGGCCGTCATCAATGGTGGTGCCGTTAAAGGAGATCCACGAGAACCAGCGGTTCTCCTCTTGGGCGTAGCTGCCGAGCCAGTTGATCCACTGGCTGGCGGTCTGCGCGTCGCTCTGGGTTTTGGCCGGCGGCAGGGAGAAGTCGGAGAGCAGCGCCTGGCGGTAAATCGGGCTGCTGAAGCCGTCAGAGGAGAACAGGCCAAGCTGGTAACCCTGCTGGTTGAGCGCTGAGATTAGCGCCGCCGGCGTGCGCGTAGAGAGTATGCCGTCGGTATAGGCCGGCGAGATACCGTAGAACAGGCCAAAGATGCCGCTGTCGGTATCGTTGCCCGCGCTCATGTGCTGGGTGAAGTTGATGTTCTGCTGCGCGAAGTCGGCAAGCTTCGGCATCTGTTTTTCAAAGCGCGAATAGTTGAGGCCGTCGACGGTGATCAGCAGCACGTTCTGGCCGGTGCCGAGATCGCGAAAGCGCAGATCGCTCAGCGGATACTGAACGGAGACCGCCTCGGGGTCGCCCTGTTCAACCAGCCGACGCTGGTACTCTTCCGCATTCAGCAGGCCGTGTTTCTCCAGGAAGCGGCGGGCGGTCATCGGATAGGAGAGCGGCAGATTAGCGCGCTGCATGGTGATTGGGCGATAGAAGTTGGCGTCCGCCCAGATATACATTAAATGGGTGGCGATAAAGGCCGCAAACAGGAAACACGCCACCGGGCGGGCGTAGTGGCGGCGGCGCGCCAGGCTGCGCAGCTTTTGCCAGCTCCAGGTCGCCATCAGCATCTCGATCAGAAATATCACCGGCACGCTGATAAACATCAGCTGCCAGTCGCGGGCCATCTCATTCTGATCGGGGTTTATCACCAGCTCCCACACGACCGGATTGAGGTGCAGGTGAAAGCGGGTAAAGACCTCGCTGTCTACCAGCAGCAGGGTCATGCCCGCGGTGGCGAGAATAACCGACAAAAACCGCATCAGCCGCTGGGAGAGGGCGATAAAGGTGAGCGGAAACAGGATCAGCAGGTAGACGGCAAAGACCAGAAAGCTGAAGTGGCCCAGCAGGCTGATATAGGAGTATATCCGGCCCGCCAGAGTGGTCGGCCAGTCGGCGACAAACAGATAGCGGCTACCGAGAAGCGAGGCCAGTAAAATGTTGAACAGGGCAAACCAGTGCCCCCAACTGACCATCTGGGACACTTTTTCGCGATAGGGCTGACGATGAGTCACCATAACCTGTGTTTCGTTTTCCTTAGTGGGCCGGATCGTCGCTGATAGAGGACTGCAGCGCCTGCGAGAACGAGCGGGCGATAGCCTCGCGCTGCGCGGGCGCGACGCTTGTGTTAATCAGATTTGTCACCATATTACCCAGCACCATCAGTGAAAGGTCGGTGGGCGCTTTGTGTTTCTCCAGCACGTTGGCCAGTTCACTCAGCAGTTGTTCTACGTGTTCGTCACTATAGCGGGAAATTTGCGGCATAAATCCAAAATCAGTCTGTTCGTGGAAGGGCAACATATTACCGTAGCGGCAGCTTTTTTTCCCCTTTTTTTCGACTTTACACCGTCCTGCCCGCAGTGGTTGAATACCGCCACGTCTAAGAGGAGAGTTTATCATGAGTCTGGATATCAACCAGATTGCCCTGCATCAGCTTATTAAGCGCGACGAGCAGAATCTTGAGCTGGTGCTGCGCGATAGCCTGCTGGAGCCGGGCGCGGCCGCCGAAGAGATGATGGCGGAGCTGCACCGGGTCTACAGCGCCAAGAATAAGGCCTATGGCCTGTTTACCGAAGAGAGCGAGCTGGCCGAGGCGCTGCGCGCGCACCGCCGCGGCGACGACGACTTCCTCGCCTTCAGCCGGGCCGCCACCGGCCGCCTGCGCGACGAGCTGGCAAAGTACCCGTTCGCCGATGGCGGCATCGTGCTGTTCTGCCACTACCGCTATCTGGCGGTTGAATATCTGCTGGTGGCAGTGCTCAACAACCTGAGCAGCATGCGGGTGAACGAGCAGCTGGACATCAGCGCCACTCACTATCTGGACATCAACCACGCCGATATCGTGGCCCGCATTGACCTGACCGAGTGGGAAACCAACCCTGAATCCAGCCGTTATCTGACGTTCCTGAAAGGGCGGGTAGGGCGCAAAGTTGCCGACTTCTTTATGGACTTCCTCGGCGCCAGCGAAGGCCTGAACGCTAAGGCCCAGAACCGCGGCCTGCTGCAGGCGGTGGACGACTTTACCGCGGAAGCGGAGCTTGATAAGTCCGAGCGGCAGAACGTGCGCCAGCAGGTGTACACCTACTGCAACGAACAGCTGCAGGCGGGGGAAGAGATTGAGCTGGCGTCGCTGTCAAACGAGCTCGCCGGCGTCAGCGACGTGAGCTTCCAGGCGTTTACCGCCGATAAGGGCTACGAGCTGGAAGAGAGCTTCCCGGCGGACCGCAGCACCCTGCGCCAGCTTACCAAGTACGCCGGCAGCGGCGGCGGGCTGACTATCAATTTCGACGCCCTGCTGCTGGGCGAGCGCATCTTCTGGGATCCGGCCACCGATACTCTGACCATCAAGGGGACGCCGCCGAACCTGCGCGACCAGCTCAGCCGCCGCAGCGGCGGAAAATAGGCAACAAAAAACCCCGCCGCGGCGGGGTTTTTCTCAACTCGCTGACGCTTACGCGCGAACGAAGTCGATGTGAGACAGTTTCGGCTTGAACGCGTGACGCTGAACGGCCTGAACCTTCACTTTCTCTTCTTTACCATCAACAACGATGGTCAGAACTTCGCTGTAGAACTCAGGTTTGGTCTGCATGTTCCAGACTTTGTCCTGGTCCAGCTCGATAGCAACCGGCTCACCTTTGCCACCGTAAACGATAGCCGGGAACTTGTTAGCTGCGCGCAGGCGGCGGCTCGCACCCTTACCCTGCTCTTTACGTGCTTGTGCTTCAATAGTAAACATTGAGTTTCTCTCTGTATGATAAATCCTGCTACAGGCGACCCAGCAGCAGGCAGTTGTTCTGCTTTGCGTATGCAAAAGCGGGCGGCATTATAGCTTTCAACGGCGCGCAGGGCAATGGAAAAGGCGGCGCTACTTTTTAGCCTCAAGGTGGCCCAGCGTTTTTTCCGGGAAGCAGACATCGCGCACGCGCCGCTTAAGTTCCGCGGCATCGGGGAAACCGCCGTCCCGCTTGCGCTCCCAGATGACCTCGCCGTCGGCCTCAATGCGAAAAATTCCCCCGGTGCCGGGCACCAAAGTCACCGCCGCAATATCGTCGCTAAAGCTGTGCAATAGCTCCTGGGCCATCCAGGTCGCCCGCAGCATCCAGTTGCACTGGGTGCAGTAGCGGATCGTCACTGTCGGTTTATTGCTCATGATTTCTTACTTCCATAGAGAGTTGATAACGGCGTAGTTACTAACTGATTGCAAATGATAATTCATATCATTATTATTCTCATCATAATAACACCATGACGTCCTCGTTTTCACTTTTTTACATCGCAGCACGGACGCGTCCGGAAGACCAGTGTGGGCCAATACTAATAATTATACAGGCTTGAATAAATGCGTAAGACAACACTCCCCCGCGACGGCTGGCAGAAAAGCCTGCTCGCCGCTTCTCTGTTCGCAGCAATCTACCACCTTCCCGCCGGCGCCGCCGACGCGACACCGCAAAAGCAGGGGGCGTCCGACGGTGCCGCCGAAGAGCTGGTGGTGACCGCCCGCGCGCCGGCGCTTAAAGCCGGCAGCGACCGCACCCTCACCGCCGACGATCTGCAGAAAAAGGGCGCCAACGACTTCGGCTCCATCATGCGCTACGAGCCGCTGATTAGCGCTACCGGTGCCAGCGGCGGCTCCGGCAACGGCAAAAGCGGCTTCGATCGCGGCGGCTATACCGGCTACAACATTCGCGGCCTGGAGAGCAACCGGGTCGGCATCGACATTGACGGTATTCCGACGCCGAACGCAACGGGGCGCAGCTACGTCAGCCGCAGCGGCAACAACACGTTTGGCATTGGCCGCGACTACATTGACCCGTACATGTACGGCAATATCAATATCCAGTCCGGGGCCACCTCGGTGGATAACACCAACACCTCCATCGGCGGCAGCGTCTCCTTCCTGCCGAAATCGCCGGACAGCTACCTGCGTCCGGATAAGCAGACCTACTTCGGCTATCAGACCGATTACGATTCCGAAGACCGCAGCTGGCACAACGGCATTACCGGCGCCGCCGGAGACGACACCCTGCGCGGCATTTTCGTCTACAGCCGCCGGGACGGGCAGGAGTCGCGCATCAACGGCAGCCGCGACGCCTATCCGGCCAACTGGCACTCCGACGCGATGATGGCCTCCGGCATCTGGCAGCCCAACGACCAGCACAAGATAACCGGCACCGTGGACTACTACCACAAGGCCAACCATACCCATTACGACAGCTGGGACAGCAGCGGCAGCGCCATTACCGGCACCGCGCAGCAGACCAGCCAGAGCCGCCGCTGGGGCACCAGCCTGAAGGACGACTGGACGCCGATGAACGACTGGCTCGACAGCGCATCGACCAAAATCTACTACCAGCACACCGAGGCCCACGACCGGACCTTCATGCCGGACAGCTTTACGCCGCAGGTCATGCAGACCGTCTATTCCGATTACGATACCGATACCTGGGGACTCACTAACGCCCTGAACAAGACGCTCGGCCGCCACGAACTGAGCGCGGGCTTTAACGCCAGTACTACCAAGACCAGGCGGCCGTTCAGGCAGTCGCCCATCGTCAGCCCGTTCAGCGAAATCATGCAGCCGGAGGCCAACAGCCGCAGCTATACGCTGGGCGGCTTTGCTCAGGACAAGATTGGCTTTGACCTCGGCGGTCACGACGCGGCGATCGTTCCCGGCGTCCGCGTCGCATATCAGTCGGTCAAGCCGCGCGACGTCGGCAGCCTGACCACCAACAGCAGCGTGCTGACTTCCGACCAGGTTTCCGACCTGTACGAGAAGAACTCGGACACCAAAGTGCTGCCCTCCCTGACGCTGCAGTACAACCTGACGCCGCGCCTGCTGACCTACATTGAGTACAGGCGCGGGGCGCAGTTCCCTAACGCCAGCCAGTTGTTCGGTTCCTGGAACATGGGCTCGACCTACGCCGGACGCGCGCAGTATGCGCTGATCGGCAACAGCGACCTGAAGACCGAGACCAGCAACAACCTGGAGTGGGGCCTGAAAGGGGAGGTGGTCGACGGCGTCACCGTCAACACCTCGCTGTTCTATAACACCTACAAAGACTTTATCGCCTACACCCGCTACACCCGCGCCGGAAATCCGGCGATGTTCACCCGGGTACCGCCGAATATCTACACCACCTACCAGGCGGAAAACCGCGACAAGGCCTATATCTGGGGCGGGGAAATCACCACCCGCATCAACTACGGGACCTGGTTTAAAGAAGTGGACGGTCTGAGCACTATCCTCAGCTACGGCTACAGCGAAGGCAAGTCGAAGTCCAGCTACGCCGGGGATAAGTACATTGACCTCGACAGCGTGCCGCCGATGAAGGCGATAGTGGGCATGGCGTGGGACGACCCGAACAAGCAGTACGGCACGGCGCTGACCGCCACTTTCGTCAAGGGCAAGCGCGCCGATGTGACGACGCGCGAATCCTACAGCAACAGCGGCACGCCGCTGGCGAAATCGACCGACCGCTACATGCGGGTGCCGGGCTACGGCCTGCTGGACTGGACCGCCTACTGGCAGGTGGCGAAGAACGTCAAGCTTAACGGCGGTATCTACAACATTACCGACCGCAAGTACTGGGACTATCTCAACAGCCGCAACCAGGAGCTGAACACCGCGCAGGACGCCAACGATAAGGCGCTCTCGGTGATGCCGGGCCGCACCTGGCAGCTCGGGGTCAACGTCGACTTCTGATCGTCAACCTCCGGCGGGTTAGCGCAGCTCGTTCGCCCGCCGGAAGCGTCCTTCATAATCAAACACCTTCTCCCGCACCTGCCAGAACTGACCCTTCATGCGGGCCACTACGAAATCCGGATGGCGCAGCAGCGCTTCCTGCGCGCAGATGTCCGCCGCCGTGATCCAGCGCAGCGGCACGCCGGGCGTGCGGGTATGCGGGCGAATAAACAGCAGCTCAAACACCGTACGCTGGGCGGGGGTATGCAGGCGGAAGCGCTCGCTCACCTCGGCGCCGTCCTCATCAAAATAGGTGATTTTCAGCCACGCGCCTTTCTCGTCCGCACCGTGCTGCAGCTGCATCCCGCTGCAGCGCAGCACCAGCGCGTCCTTGAGCTTCAGCGCCGCCTTCAGCATATCGTCGGGATCGACCAGCACCGCATCGCACGCCCGGCAGCGGCGGGCGGCGATATCATTTTCCGCGTTGCACTGCGGGCAGTTTTTAAAGCGAAAGCGGAAATCGCACTGCTCCCGGTGGCCGTCGTCGTCCTCAAGCCAGCCCTGGCAGCGGCGGCCGAAGTGTTCGATCAGCGTGCCGTCGGCGGTGGTTTTGCCCCAGAAGGTGTTGGCGAAGCCGCAGGCGGGGCAGAACACCTGCACCGGTACGTTATCGCTTTTGCCCTTCGGCGCGCCCACCTCCGGCGTGTAGATGTCGTGCGGATTACCGGCATAGTCGAGGATCAGACAGTCGGTTTTCCCCGGCGACAGCCGCAGGCCGCGGCCGACGATCTGCTGATAGAGGCTGACCGACTCGGTGGGGCGCAGGATGGCGATCAGATCGACGTGCGGGGCGTCAAAGCCGGTGGTCAGCACCGAGACGTTGACCAGATAGCGGAAGCGGCGCGCTTTAAAGTCGGCGATGAGCCTGTCGCGTTCGGGGGCCGGCGTTTCGCCGACGATCAGCGCCGCCTCGCCGGCGGGCAGCAGGCCGGTAATCTCCCGGGCGTGCTCGACGGTGGCGGCGAAAATCATCGCCCCCTGGCGGTCCTGCGCCAGCTCGACGATCTGGCTGACGATGTGCGGCGTCACCCGCTGCTGCTTTTTAAGCTCGCGGTTGAGGTCCGCCTCGCTGAACAGGCCGCTGCGCTGGGCCTGCAGGCGGCTGAAGTCGTACTGCACCACCGGCATATCGAGCCGCTCGGGCGGCGTCAGGTAGCCGTGCTTAATCATATAGCGCAGCGGCAGCTCGTAGATGCAGTCGCGAAACAGCGCCTTCTCGCCGCCGCGCACCATGCCGTGATAGTGATACTGGTAGATCCAGCCCTTGCCGAGACGAAAAGGCGTGGCGGTCAGCCCGAGCAGGCGTAAGTGAGGGTTCACCTGCCGCAGGTGGGCGAGGATTTGCTGATACTGGCTGCCGTCATCGTCGCCGATGCGGTGGCACTCATCGACGATCAGCAGCGAAAACTCGCCCTGAAACTCATCGAGCCGGCGGGCCACCGACTGCACGCTGCCGAACACCACCTTGCCGCGGCTCTCTTTACGCTTCAGTCCGGCGGCGTAGATATCCGCCTCCAGCCCGAGGGCCAGATACTTGGCGTGGTTCTGCGCCACCAGCTCTTTGACGTGGGCCAGCACCAACACCCGTCCGCGCGCCAGCCGCGCCAGCTCGGCGATCACCAGGCTTTTTCCGGCGCCGGTGGGCAGGACGATAACCGCAGGCTGGTGGTGCCGGCGGAAGTGGGCGAGGGTGGCGTTGACGGCATCCTGCTGATAGGGGCGAAGCGTAAAAGTCATGAATTCCCGGGTCTGAAAAAGTCTCCGGACAGTATGCCACGATTTTTTTCACTTGAGTGGCATACCGTGGCCGCTATACTTAGCGACCTTACGGCTTTTTTTTCGGGCCAGTCCCGAAACCCGCACTTTTTACAGGCTAAACATATTTCATGCGACTCGATAAGTTTATCGCCCAGCAGCTCGGCGTCAGCCGGGCCATCGCCGGACGCGAGATCCGCGCCACCCGCGTTACCGTGGACGGCGAGGTTATCAAAAGTACCTCTTTTAAACTCCTGCCCGAGCACGAGGTCGCCTATGACGGCAACCCGCTGGCGCAGCAGACCGGGCCGCGCTACTTCATGCTCAACAAGCCGCAGGGCTACGTCTGCTCCACCGACGACCCGGACCATCCGACGGTGCTCTACTTCCTCGATGAACCCGTAGCCCACAAGCTGCACGCGGCGGGCAGACTCGATATCGACACCACCGGGCTGGTGCTGATGACCGACGACGGCCAGTGGTCGCACCGCATTACGTCGCCGCGCCACCACTGCGAAAAAACCTATCTGGTCACCCTGGAGTCGCCGGTCGCAGAGGATACTGCGGATCAGTTCGCCCGCGGCGTACAGCTGCATAACGAAAAAGATCTGACGAAACCTGCGCGGCTTGAGGTCATCACGCCGACCGAAGTGCGCCTGACCATCAGCGAGGGCCGCTACCATCAGGTGAAGCGCATGTTTGCCGCCGTCGGCAACCACGTTGTCGCTCTGCACCGGGAGCGCATCGGCGAAATCGCCCTGGATACCGACCTTGCGCCCGGCGAGTACCGTCCGCTGACCGAAGCCGAGATCGCCAGCGTCGGCCTGCCGCCGCGCTAACCCCAGGAGTTTATTTTGAGCACCCGACAGCGTTCCTCCCTGGCTATCGTCATTATCCTTGGCCTGCTGGCCATGCTGATGCCGCTCTCCATCGACATGTATCTGCCCGCGCTGCCGGTGATCGCCGCCGAGTTTGGCGTGCCGGCGGGCAGCGCGCAGATGACCCTCAGCACCTATATTCTCGGTTTTGCTCTCGGCCAGCTGCTGTACGGCCCGATGGCGGACAGCCTCGGCCGCAAGCCGGTGATTCTTGGCGGAACGCTGGTGTTTGCGGCGGCGGCGATAGCCTGCGCCCTGTCGCAGACGATTGACCACCTGATCGTTATGCGATTTTTCCACGGTCTGGCCGCCGCTGCCGCCAGCGTGGTGATTAACGCCCTGATGCGCGACATCTATCCGAAAGAGGAGTTCTCGCGGATGATGTCCTTCGTGATGCTGGTGACTACCATCGCGCCGCTGGTGGCGCCGATGGCGGGCGGGGCGGTGCTGGTCTGGTTCAGCTGGCACGCCATCTTCTGGATCCTGGCGGGCGCGGCGCTGCTGGTCTCGCTGATGATCCTGTTTCTGATTGATGAAACCCTGCCGGCCGAGCGGCGGCAGAAGTTTCACGTGCTCACCACGCTTGGCAACTTCGCCGCCCTGTTTCGCCACAAGCGGGTGCTCAGCTATATGCTGGCCAGCGGCTTCAGCTTTGCGGGGATGTTCTCGTTTCTCAGCGCCGGGCCGTTTGTTTATATTGATCTCAACCACGTCTCGCCGCAGCATTTTGGCTACTATTTTGCGCTGAATATCGCCTTTCTGTTCGTGATGACTATCATTAACAGCCGCTTCGTGCGGCGGATCGGCGCGCTGAATATGTTCCGCTTCGGGCTGTGGGTGCAGTTTGCCATGGCGCTGTGGATGGTGGTCTGCGCGCTGCTTGACGTCGGCTTCTGGTCGCTGGTGGTCGGGGTAGCGGCGTTCGTTGGCTGCGTCTCACTGGTCTCCTCCAATGCGATGGCGGTGATCCTCGACGAGTTCCCGCACATGGCGGGCACGGCCTCTTCGCTGGCGGGCACCTTCCGCTTTGGCATCGGGGCCATCATCGGCGCGCTGCTTTCGCTTGCGACCTTCAACAGCGCCTGGCCGATGATCCTGTCGATTGCCTTCTGCGCGGCCTGCTCCATCCTCTTCTGCCTCTACGCCAGCCGTCCGCGTAAAGCGCGTGCTTAATCACAAAATCAGGGGCCGCAAGGCCCCTGACTTGATGCATATCAACGACTCATCCATTCCTATTACCGCTCTTTGTTTCTTTTATGTAAAATCGTTGAATCTTAAAGGTCACATTGTTGTAGACAAAAAGGTTGTTTTCGATCACAGAAACGGGTACATATAGCGCGCCGTCCTGATTGCAGGGCAGCTGCAAAATGCTAAAAACGCTTAAATAGCAGCTCAACGCGGTACGGGTTTCTTTCTGGAAGCAGGATGATTTGTCAACAATGTGTTAATCTTGATGTAAAATAATTGTGAAGTCATTTGCTTCTGGGGAAAAGAACGTGAATACAATACAGCTCTCCGTCGTACATCGACTGCCGCAGAGCTATCGCTGGCTGGCAGGTTTCGCAGGTTCGCGCGTTGAACCGATTCCGCAAAACGGGACCGCCTGCGATAACTGCCTTGTGGCGCTTAAGCTGCTGAGTCCGGACGGCGACAGCGCATGGCCGGTGATGGAAACCCTCAGCCAGGCATTAACCGATATTGAAGTCAGCAGCTCGGTGCTGGAGTGCGAGGGCGAACCCTGCCTGTTCGTGAACATGCAGGACGAGTTTGCCGCCACCTGCCGCCTGAAAAACTGCGGCGTCGCCATCGCGGAGCCGTTTTCCGCCAATACGCCTTTCTGATCGTCAGCTCAGAGCAATGAGCTGGCGGGTATACGCCTGCGCGGGCGCGGCAAATATCTGACGACATCCGCCCTGTTCGACGACCTCTCCCTGCCTCAGTACAATCACCTGGTGACACAGCGAGCGCACGACCTGCAGGTCGTGGCTGATAAAGATATAGGATAGCCGGTACCTTTCCTGCAGCGACTTGAGCAGCTGCAGCACCTGCGCCTGCACGGTGCGGTCCAGCGATGACGTCGGCTCATCCAGCACGATCAGCTGCGGCTTAAGGATCAGCGCCCTGGCGATGGCGATGCGCTGGCGCTGGCCGCCGGAAAATTCCGCCGGATAGCGCCAGCGGCTCTGCGGATCGAGCCCCACCTCCTCCATGACCCGCACCACCTCCGCTTCGCGCCCGGCGCTTTTCATCGCGGGCTGATGGACGCGCAGGCCCTCTTCAATGATCTGCAGCACGTTGAGGCGCGGATTCAGCGACGAGTTCGGGTCCTGGAACACCACCTGAATGCGGTGGCGCAGCGGCATCATCTCCCGGCGGCTGCGGTCCTGAATCGCCTCTCCGTCAAAGGTAATGCGGCCCCGGGAGGCGATAAGCCGCAGCAGCGCCAGGCCGGTAGTGCTCTTGCCGGAGCCGGACTCGCCCACCAGGCCCAGCGTCTCGCCCTGCCGGAGGGTAAAGCTGATATTGTTCACCACTCTGTTCTCATCCACCTGCCGGCGCAGAATGCCTTTGCGGACGGGGAAAGCGACCTGCAATTGCTCGACCGCCAGCAGCACCGGGCTGTCCGGCGGCAGCGGCACCGGATCGCCGTCCGGCTCGCTGTTGAGCAGTTTACGGGTATAGGGATGCTGCGGCGCGGCAAACAGCCCCGCGGCGCTATTCTGCTCCACGCAGCGGCCGTCCTGCATCACCGCCACATTATCGGCCAGCCGGCGCACGATGCTCAGGTTGTGGGTGATAAACAGCAGGCCCATATTCAGCTCCCGGCGCAGCTCTCCCAGCAGCGCCAGGATCTGCGCCTGTACCGAGACGTCCAGCGCGGTGGTCGGCTCATCGGCGATCAGCAGCTCCGGGCGGGTCAGCAGGGCCATGGCAATCATCACCCGCTGGCGCTCGCCGCCGGAGAGCTGGTGCGGGTAATCGTTGAGCCGCCGGGCGGCATTGCGGATGCCGACCCGATCGAGGCAGGTGAGGATCTCGCCCCTGGCCGCTTCCCGGCGCATACCGCGGTGCAGGGAGAGCACTTCATACAGCTGCTTTTCGACGCTGTGCAGCGGATTGAGGGAGACCATCGGTTCCTGGAAAATCATTGCGATGCGGTTGCCGCGAATGCCGCGCAGCGTCCGCTCGTCGGCGTGCAGCAGCGGCTGGCCGTGAAAGCGGATATCGCCGGTGGGGTAGCTGACCGGCGGCGCGGGCAGCAGGCGCAGCACCGACAGGGCGGTGACGCTCTTGCCGGAGCCGGATTCGCCCACCAGCGCCAGCGTCTCCCCGGCGGCCACCTGCAGGGAGAGTTCGCTCACCACGGTGCGGCGCTCGCCGCCGGAGCCGAAGGCCACGGAGAGGTTATCTATCGCTAATAACGGATCGCCCATGCTATACCGCCTTGCCCGGATCGAAGGCGTCGCGCACCGCTTCGCCGATAAAAATAAGGAGAGAGAGCAGCACCGCCACCGACAGAAACGCGGCGATACCGAGCCACGGCGCCTGCAGGTTATTCTTCGCCTGCAGCAGCAGTTCCCCCAGCGACGGCGAGCCCAGCGGCAGGCCAAAGCCGAGAAAATCGAGCGAGGTTAGGGTAGTGACCGCGCCGCAGAGAATAAACGGCAGGAAGGTGAGGGTGGCGACCATGGCGTTGGGCAGCATATGGCGGAAAATAATCGCCCGGTCGCTGACCCCCAGCGCCTGTGCGGCGCGGATATAGTCGAAGTTGCGGGTGCGCAGAAACTCCGCGCGCACCACGCCCACCAGCGTCATCCAGCCAAACGCCACGGTGATGGCCAGCAGCCACCAGAAGTCCGGCTGCACCACGCTCGAGAGCATGATAATCAGGAACAGGGTGGGCATCCCGGACCACACTTCGATAATGCGCTGCCCCCACAGGTCTATTTTGCCGCCGTAGTACCCCTGCACCGCCCCGGCCAGCACGCCTATCGCGCTGGAGCAGACCGTCAGCAGCAGGCCGAACAGCAGCGAGATCCGCGTGCCGTAAAGAATGCGCGCCAGCACGTCGCCGCCGTTGGCGTCGGTGCCGAGCCAGTTCTGCGCCGACGGCGGTGACGGGAAGGGGCGGCTGGTGGCGTAGTTAATCGAGCCGGAGCCGAAGCGCACCGGCGCCCACAGCACCCAGCCGTTCTCCTCCAGCCGCTGCTGCAGCCACGGATCCTGATAGTCCGCCGCAGTAGCGAACGGTCCGCCGAAGGTGCGCTCGCTGTAGGTTTTTACCAGCGGGAAGTAGAGCGTGCCGCGATACTCCAGCATCAGCGGCTTCTCGTTAGCGATAAGCTCCGAGCCGAGGCTGGCGAAAAAAATCAGCAGGAACAGCACCAGCGACCAGAAGCCGCGGCGGTTGTGGCGAAAGCGCGCCCAGCGGGCGCGGTTAACGGCGTTGAGGCGAAACATCAGCGGCCCTCAAAATCAATGCGCGGATCGACCAGCGTATAGCTGAGATCGCTGATGATATTCAGCAGCAGCCCCACGAGAGTAAAGATATAGAGCGTGCCGAACATCACCGGATAGTCGCGGGAAACGGTAGCCTCGTAGCCCAGCAGGCCGAGGCCGTTAAGGGAGAACATCACTTCGATCAGCAGCGATCCGGTAAAAAACATGCTGATAAAGGTGGCCGGAAAGCCGGCGATCACCAGCAGCATCGCGTTGCGGAAGATGTGTTTGCGCAGGATATTGCGCTCGCTGACGCCTTTCGCCCGGGCGGTGACCACGTACTGTTTGCGAATTTCATCGAGAAACGAATTCTTGGTCAGCATGGTCAGCGCGGCAAAGCCGCCGATCACCGTCGCCAGCACCGGCAGGGTGATGTGCCACAGGTAGTCGGTGATTTTCTGATACCACGGCAGAGTGTCGAAATTGGCGGAGACCAGCCCGCGCAGCGGGAACAAGTCGTAGTAGCTGCCGCCGGCGAACAGCACGATCAGTACGATGGCGAACAGAAACGCCGGGATAGCGTAGCCGATGATAATCAGGGCGCTGCTCCAGATATCGAAGCGGCTGCCGTTGCGCACCGCCTTGCGGATGCCGAGCGGGATCGACACCAGGTAGATAATCAGCGTGCTCCACAGCCCCAGGGTTATCGACACCGGCAGGCTGTCCTTAATCAGCTGCAGCACCGAGGCGCTGCGGAACAGGCTGTCGCCGAAGTCGAAGCGCAGATAGTTCCACAGCAGGCTGAAGTAGCGCTCGTGCAGCGGCTTGTCGAAACCGTAGCGCCGGGTTATCTCGGCGATCACTTCCGGATCGAGCCCGCGGCCGCCGCGATAGTGTCCTTCGCTGATGTTGTTCGCACCGGGGCGGGCGTGGGAGGCGCCCATCCCGGCATCGCCGCCGCCGGGCAGCGTGCCGCCGGGGCCAAATTCGATGGCGGCAATCGCCTGATCGACCGGACCGCCCGGGGCGACCTGCACCACGAAAAAGTTAATGGTGATGATCGCCCACAGCGTCGGGATCACCAGCAGCAGTCGGCGGATCAGATACGCGCCCATTTCAGCTCCTTATCGCCTGTCCGCCGGCAGCTTCGCCGCTTTGTTGACGTCGTACCACCAGTTGTCGAAGCCCAGGGTATACACCGGGCGCACCGCCGGACGGGAGAACTTGTCCCAGTACGCCACCCGGTCGGTGGCCATATACCACATCGGCAATTGATAGTAGTTCCAGGTCAGGACCCGATCCAGCGCCCGGGCCAGCGGCAGCAGCTTCGGCTTATTGCCCTCATTGCGGATCATCTGCGCCAGCAGGCTATCGATAACCGGGCTCTGCACGCCCGGCCCGTTATACGAGGAGTTGATATACTGCGAGCCCCAGGCAATCTGCAGATCGCCGCCGCTCGGCCACAGCACGGCGCGCCAGGGCCGGGGCATCATGTCGTAATCCCGGCTGCGCAGGCGGCTGGTGGCCTGCGAGTTATCCACCTGGCGAATGTCCATCCTGACGCCGATACGCTGCAGATTGTGCTGGAACGGGATCACCCACTGGCTGTTGGCGGAAGAGGGCAGCAGCAGCTCGAAGCGCAGCGGCAGGCCGGTTCTGGCGTTGACCCGCTGCTGGCCCTTCAGCACCCAGCCGGCGGCGGTCAGCAGGCGGTCGGCCTTCAGCAGATTTTCGCGGTCAAAACCGCCGCCGTCAGACGCGGGCGGCCGCCAGGCAGCGGTAAACACCTCCGGCGGCAGCGCCTTTTTCATCGGCGTCAGCAGCGCCAGCTCGTCGGCGTCGGGAAGCCCGCGGGCCGCGTATTCGCTATTCTGAAAATAGCTGTTGGCCCGGCTGTAGGCGCCGTAAAACAGGGCCTTGTTCATCCACTCAAAATCGAAGGCGAGGGTGACCGCTTCGCGCACCGCGCGATCGGCAAAGACCGGGCGCTGGATATTAAAGGCCAGCCACTGGGTATCCTGGGCTGAGCTGTTCTTCTCTTCCTCCTTCACGATATAGCCGCTGGTGAAGTTGCGCCCGAGGTAGCGGGTGGCCCAGTTTTTGGTGCTGGTTTCGCTGCGGAAGTCGACGGCCCCGGCCTTGAAGGCCTCGAAGGCGACGTTATCGTCGAGGTAGTAGTCGTAGCGGATGGTGTCGAAGTTCCAGCGCCCGCGGTTCACCGGCAGATTTGCCGCCCAGTAGTCCTTCACCCGGGAGTAGACCACGTACTGCCCCATGCGCCAGGCGCTGATTTTATAGGGACCGCCGGCCAGCGGCGGCGCCGAGAGCGGCTCGTCGAAGCGGCGGTGGAGCCAGAATTTTTTCGGCATCACCGGCAGCGAGAAGAGGCTTAGCATATCCTCTTTGCCCGGCTTGGCCAGGTCGATGCGCACCATCAGCGGCGCCACGGCCTTCATGGTGGTGCCTTTATAGATCAGGCGAAACTGGGGGACGCCTTCGGTCATAAACTTGTGGAAGCTCCAGGCAACGTCCTCGGCGGTCACCGGGCTGCCGTCGTGAAAGCGCGCCCGGGGATTAATCGTGACCTCTGCCCAGGAAAAGTCGCTGGCGTAGCGCACGCCTTCGGCGATCAGCGGGTAGTAGCTGCCGGGCTCGTCGTCGGAGGTAGTAAACAGTGAATCGTAGAGCTGGTCGGTGCGCACCGCCGCATTGCCGCGCATTGCATAGCGGTTGAAGTTATCGAAGGTACCGATGGCCGCCAGCGTGACCCTGCCGCCCTTGGGAGCGTCGGGATTGACGTAGTCAAAGTGGTCGAAGCCCGGGGCGTATTTCGGCTCGCCGATGGCGGCAAAGGCGCTGCTCTCTTTTATGGTTTGCGCCCGAACGCCCGCGCTGCCGAGCGCCAGGCACAGAAGCGCAATCAGTACTGCTCTCACCCGTATCAATCCTTCTGCGTCCCGCTGCGGGTTACTGTCATCAGGGCATAATAGGGGAGTCGCGGGCAGTTGTGAATCGCAGATGCGTAAGAGAAGGGCGGCAGTGTGTAAATAAAAAAAGCACCGCTGGCGGTGCTTTATGACACGGGCTGCTAATCAAGGGCGGTCAGCAGGCTGTAGTATCAGAAGGTATTACGAACGACCCAGTACACGGCGCGCTTCGTTATAGCGCTTGTTCCAGTAGGGTTCGCTCAGGTTCGAGATGGTCACACCGCTGCTGGTGGACGCATGAACAAACTGATTGTTGCCGATGTAAATGCCGACGTGACGGCCCGTGGAGCCGGCGCGGAACAGCACCAGATCGCCGGTGCGCAGCTTGCTTCGCGAAATGGACTTGCCCATTTCCTGCTGTTCATACGTCGAGCGCGGGAGTTCCATTCCAAACTGTTCGCGGAAGGTGCGCTGTACGAACGCGGAGCAGTCAATACCGCGCTTCGTTTCGCCGCCAAGGCGGTAACGCACGCCTTTCCAGCTAGCGTATTGCTCCATCAGACGTGATTTAACATCGAGGTTACGCACCATGGATTCGAATTCATCCTGAGAGGCTTGCAGTGAGGAAGGGTCTTCCATACCCACACCATGCGTCTCAGAATGCATATTTCTTGCGTTATTGGTTGTGCTACATGCAGAAAGCAGAACCGCGACTGCTACAGCGGGGACAGCCCGCAGGATATATCTCAAAAGTGGTTGAGATTTGACCATTATGTTTATTTTCCCTTGAAGTCCTTAACGAAAAAATCGTTACGAAAATGCCGAACGTGACGAGACTAAATACCTGCCCAAAATGAGACAATTCCTGACTTTCAAATCTGTGGCGTAACGCACAAATTTAATCACGATTCAGGCCAGTTATCCCTGACTGAGCAAAACGAGATTGAGATTACCCTATCAGTACCGCGCTAGCCAGCGGTTTTCGGCTTTTTTTTATAAGAAATAGTGATAGGAAAAGTTACAGCCTGAAAATGCCTTTTTGAGCCGACATGCGCGCTGATAAAGTCGCCAATTTGCTCATTTTACAGTGGATTTTACAAACAGCTTTAAACGTAGCGTTGTGCAGAATAATTGCAGGGAGCATGAACGCTCCCTGAGAAGGGCAAAAATACTTCGCGAAAGCTTATTTTTTGTTAACTGAATGGGGTAAATAGCGGTCGAAAAGGGCCACTATCCTATCGCTGAGCGGGGTCATTAACACCCACGGAATGCCTATCAGAATGGCGCTTACTGAGCCGACGGCAATATCGGTAAACCAGTGGGCGCCGATCATCACCCGCGGAAAGGCAAAGACCACAAAGATTATCAGCGCCAGCGCGAATGCCCGGCGGTCAAAATAGCGCCACATGAAGCTGGCAAATATCAGCAGCATCATCCCGTGATCGCCGGGAAAACTGTCCCGTGAGGCGTCTTTTGTTGAAAAATTAATCAGGTCGCTGACCCGATAAATATCGCTAAAAAAGAGCGTCGGACTGGCGCGCTTGACCGGCATCAGGTGCTGAGCAAGCTGATTAATGACCACTGCCGCCAGCAGCATCACCAGGCCGATGATCAGGATGCGGCGGCGTCCGTCGCTGTCCTCCTTCAGCCAGTAGCCCAGCATCAGGCAGCCCATCGCCAGCAGCGAGCAGCCGTCGAAGGCGCGGTTATTGGTGATGGCCAGAAACCAAGCCCAGGCGCGGCTGTCCGCCAGATGGTGATTGAAAAAGTGGAAAATAGCGGAATCAAGCGTAAACCAGGCGCCGTGGTTTGCCGGCAGATACCAGCTGAGAAACAGGCACAGGCCGGCGGCGTTGAGCAGTAAAATGCGCGGAAGACGAGTTTTCATAGAACCATCACGTTAAAAATATCCTTGTGAACATAGTGCCGTCAGGGTAAACGGAGCTTCAACAGAGTTGACTGTAGCGCATTCCAGTCAACTTCGCCGTCGTTAATCAGCTCAATGCGGCTATCCGGCGGCGGCGCGGGCTGGGTTTCAATATGCAGATCCAGGCCCTGGCGGTTGATGCGCACCAACCCTTCGGCAATACGCATCACGCCTTTAACCCTCGATACCGGCGCCAGCCGCGCCCACTCCAGCAGGCCGACGGTATCAAACTGCGTATCGGCGTCGAAAATCCAGCCGCAGGCCTGATAGCCCTGGCCGCTGTTGACGCTGCGCCGCCAGCGCTGGTGGCCGGGAAGGTTCAGCGCCGCCAGTCCGCGCGCTGGCGCATGGCTGTGGCTGTGGGCCGCGCTGGCGGAAAGCTGCGCGGTATTGCGGCGCGGGGCGTCCAGCAGGGAGGCATCGATGTTGCCCTGGGTGGTCTCCAGGCGTCGGCGATCGCCGCCGTTCGCCTGCCACCAGGCGGCGAACGCCCGCCGGCTTTCGGGCGTCGCCCGGTCGGTTTTATTGGCGATGATAATATCGGCGGCCGCCAGCTGGTCGCGGAAATTCTCGTCCTCAACGATTTTCTCATCCAGCAGCTGGCGCGGATCGAGCAGACAGAAGGTGGCCCGCAGATCGAGCCACGGTTCGTACACCGGCGCGGTCAGCATATCGAGGATCTGCTTCGGATGGCCGAGCCCGGTAGGTTCAATCAGCAGACGATCGGGCTTGCCCTGGCGCAGCAGCGTATTCAGCCCGACCTGCATCGGCAGGCCGTTAACGCAGCACATGCAGCCGCCGGGGATCTCTTTCAGCAGTGCGCCGCTGTCCGCCAGCAGGGCGCCGTCAATCCCCACTTCGCCAAACTCATTGACCAGCACCGCCCACTTCTCATGGGCGGGTTTATTGGCCAGCAGATGCAGAATGGAGGTGGTTTTACCGCTACCGAGAAAGCCGGTGATCAAATTGGTGAGTGTCACGTTCGCTCCAAATCAGGAAAAGAGAGACAGCGGGTATCCTGACGAAAAAAACGCGAAAAGAGAAGGGCGGACGCGAACGGCCGCGGAGGCCGCCCGCTTAAACGCAATAATGGTTAATCCTCGAGGGTCAGACGCAGCGCCTCGCGGGCGCCGTGGCGGGAGAGGCGATCCCACGCCTGCTGTACAGCGGCGACAAACGGCGCACTGGCGGGCAGAGAGCGGCCGAAGATTTCGCTCAGCGCTAGCAGCGCGCGCGGGCGGTCGTTTTCGCTGCTGGTGGCGACGATAGCGCTGAACTTATCGCTGAGGGGATCTTTCACCTCAATGGGCGCGCCGGCGTCGTCAACGCCGCTGACGTAGCGCATCCAGCCGGCGACGCCGAGCGCCAGCAGCGGCCAGCGGCTTTCGCGCTCAAGGTGCGTGCGGATGCTATCGAGCATGCGCTGGGGCAGCTTCTGGCTGCCGTCCATGGCGATTTGCCAGGTGCGGTGCTTCAGCGCCGGATTGCTGAAGCGCGCAATCAGGCTGTCGGCATAGGCCCGCAGGTCAACGCCGGTGATGCGCAGCGTCGGGGCCTGCTCCTGCATCATCAGCCGCTCTGCCGCGCGGCGGAACAGCGGGTCAGCCATGCAGTCGCTGATGTACTGATATCCCGCCAGATAGCCGAGGTAGGCCAGGAATGAGTGGCTGCCGTTAAGCATCCGCAGCTTCATCTGCTCCCAGGGCAGCACGTCGTCCACCATCTGCACGCCCGCCGCCTCCCACGCCGGGCGGCCAGCGACAAAGTTATCTTCGATAACCCACTGAATAAACGGCTCGCAGCTGATGGCGCACGGATCGGCGACGCCGCCCAGCGCGTCGGCAATCTCCGCCAGCGAGGCTTCCGTCGCTGCCGGCACTATCCTGTCCACCATCGTTGCGGGGAAGCTGACGCTTTCGGCGATCCACGCCGCCAGCGCCGGGGAGCGCTTCTCCGCCAGGCCGAGAACGGCATTCTTCACCACGTGGCCGTTGTCCGGAATATTGTCGCAGGAGAGCACGGTAAACGGCGGCAGACCGCGCTGACGGCGGCGGTGCAGGGCCTCGACCAGGATCCCCGGCGCCGAGGTCGGCTCATCAGGATGCTGCAGATCGTGGGCGATCCCCGGATGATTCAGATCCAGCCTGCCGCTCGCCGGATCGATGCAGTAGCCTTTTTCGGTAATGGTCAGCGAGGCGATCGCCACCTGCGGCTCGCAGAACTTCTCAATAATTGCCGCCAGCGAGTCGAGCCGGGCATTCAGGCACTCGCGCACCGCGCCAATCACGATCGGCCGGTTGCCGTCGGCGCCCTTCTCCAGCACGGTATATAAATGATCCTGGGCGCGGAGCTGCTGCATCAGCACGTCGCCGCTGAACAGGCTGATTTCGCAGATGCCCCAGTCGCCGCCCCGGTCATTAAGTACCCGATCCGTCAGCAGCGCCTGGTGCGCCCGGTGAAAGGCGCCAAAGCCGAGGTGGACAATGCGCGACCGCAGCCGGCTGCGATCGTAGCGGGGCAATTCAACGAGATCCGGTAGCACGCTGGTAGCGATATTCTTCATCTATTTAAACACCTGTTTAACCATCAATTAACAGAATGCAGTGTAAAGTTATATGACAGCAATTTAAATTGGTAAGCCGTATTTATAGCGGGACTGTGAGCTGGATCAATCAATGAAGGGGCCATTGTTGACCGCCAGGGGGAAGCCTGTATGGTAGTCCTCATTATCTCGACCTATATTGGTATAACAAGTTAAGAAGGTGAAGCAATGGAACAAACATGGCGTTGGTATGGTCCTAACGATCCGGTTTCCCTGGATGATGTCCGTCAGGCTGGCGCAACGGGTGTGGTCACCGCGCTGCACCACATCCCTAACGGCCAGGTGTGGCCGGTAGAAGAGATTGAGGCCCGCAAAGCGCTGCTGGCGGAGAAGGGCCTGACCTGGTCCGTAGTAGAGAGCATCCCGGTTCACGAAGAGATCAAAACCCATTCGGGCAACTGGCAGACCTGGATTGCCAACTACCAGCAGAGCATTCGCAACCTGGCGGCCTGCGGTATTGATACCGTCTGCTACAACTTTATGCCGATCCTCGACTGGACCCGCACCGACCTGGGCTACACGCTGCCGGACGGTTCAAAAGCGCTGCGCTTCGATCAGATTGCCTTTGCCGCCTTCGAAGTACACATCCTCAAGCGCGCCGGCGCCGAGGCCGACTACAGCGACGAAGAGCTGAGCCAGGCGCAGGCCTATTTCAATGCGATGACCGGGGACGATATTGAGAAACTGACCCGCACCATTATCGCCGGCCTGCCGGGCGCGGAAGAGGGCTATACCCTCGACCAGTTCCGCCAGCGCCTGGCCGAATATGACCACATCAGCAAAGAGCAGCTGCGCGAAAATATGGCGGTATTCCTGCGCGCAATCGTACCGGTGGCCGAAGAAGTCGGCGTGCGCCTGGCGATTCACCCGGACGATCCGCCGCGCCCGATCCTCGGCCTGCCGCGCATCGTCTCCACCATTGAAGACATGCAGTGGATGAAGGAGACCGTAGACAGCATCTACAACGGCTTCACCATGTGCACCGGCTCCTACGGCGTGCGCGCCGACAACGACCTGGTGAAAATGATCCACACCTTCGGCGACCGCATTCACTTTACCCACCTGCGCGCCACCTGCCGGGAAGAGAACCCGAAGACCTTCCACGAAGGTTCTCACCTTAGCGGCGACGTCAACATGGTGGCGGTAGTGGACGCGGTGCTGGCGGAGGAGCTGCGCCGCAAGAGCGCCGGCGACCTGCGTCCGATCCCGTTCCGTCCGGATCACGGCCACCAGATGCTCGACGATCTGAAGAAAAAGACCAACCCCGGCTACTCGGCCATCGGCCGCCTGAAGGGGATGGCGGAAGTGCGCGGCGTTGAGCTGGCGCTGAAGATGACGAAATATCCGGAACTGCTGTAGCGTTTAGCGAAGCCTGACGCTTTGTCCGCAGTCTGAGGCCAGCCCGGGAGGGCTGGCCTTTTTACTTATAACACTACCGATAAAAGCGCGACATCTCTTCCATCGCCTGGCGCAGCGCCTCTTTGTTCGCCGGACGTCCCAGCGGCTGCAGGGTCGGCGTCAGGTTGGTCTGCATGCCGTCCGGGGTGACGACATCCAGCTCATTGGGCGACACGATGGCGTAGTTATAGTAGCTGCCGACGATCAGGTGACGCGGCTGGCTGTCCGGGGTCAGCAGATCGCGGCCAACGCTGTAGTCGCGCATCGGCGTAGTGACGCCCAGCGCCCGGGTCATCAGCGTTGGAATCACGTCCAGATGCGAGGTGCGGTAGTCAATATCGCGCGCTGCCATGCCCGGCCAGCGGATAAACAGCGGGACATGTACCTGCGTCTGGCTGAAGTTGCTGCCGTGCCCCCAGTAGTTCTGGTGGTTATCGTTAAACTCCTCGCCGTGATCGGTGGTCACCACCACGATAGTGTTATCGTCCAGCCCCTGCTGCTTCAGCTTCGCCAGCACTTCGCCGATCAGCGCATCGTCGTACAGCAGCACGTTGCGGTAGCGGTTGTGGTACGGCGTCGGGTCGAAAGCGTTATCCAGCATGATGTGGTCCACGCGCTCCCAGTAGGGGCGGAACGGCGTCTGCATCGTGTCCGGATGCAGATCGTAGCCGTGTACCGCGTCGTAAAACAGGAAGCCAAAGAACGGGCGCCCGGCGTCGCGGCTGTCGAGGAACTGCTTGAAGTCGTCGGTAATGCGTCGGTCGCGGGTGGCCTGATCTTTGCCGGGGGTGGTGACCCGCAGATTCTCAATGCCGGAAAAGACCGTGCGGTCAAACGGCGGATGATCCAGCGCCGCCGAGCCAAGGATGGCGAACTGATAGCGGTTATCCGCCAGCAGCTGCATCATCGCCGGACGGCGGCCGCTGCTTTTCGCCGACGTAAAGTAGGTGGCCGGGATGCTGTAGAACAGGCTGAAAATGCCCGCCTGCGTGGAATTGCCGCCGCTCTCGTGCTGCATGAAGCGCAGCGACTGGCGGGCAAAGTCGCTGATGTGCGGCGTGGCGGCGCCGATGGCATCGTCAAAGCGCCAGGCGTCAATCATCACAAACAGAATGTTCATCGGCTTCGCGGGCGGCGCTGCCGCAATCGCTGACAGCGGGTAGTGAAAATGGCCGTCCGGAATATGATTCAGCTTGCTCGCCCGGCGGCGCTCCGCGTCGACTTTCGCCGCATCAACCAGCCCCCAGCGGATCAGCGTATCTTTCGCCGTCAGCGGGTAGTAGAGCGGGAAGGTATCGCTGTAGTTGGGGATAACCCGGTGATAGTTGGCGTCCTCCCAGGCGTGGATGCTCTGGCTGCCGATAAGCGCCAGCAGAATAATCGCGTAGCCGCCGCCGGTGATGCGGCGGCTGAACTGCGGCCGGGCGGCAAGCCAGCCGAAGATGCCCAGCGCAGCGGCCAGCAGAACCGCAACCGTGATGGCAATAAGCCAGGTAAGCCAGGAGAACTCGATGGTATCGCCGCCGCTAAAGAACAGGGTAAAGACGAAGCCGTTAAGGTGAAAGCGGAACTGTTCAAAGACCTGGGTATCTACCGCCAGCAGCACGGCAATGGCCAGCCCCAGCACCGTACACAGCAGGCGAAACAGCAGCCGGGGCAATACCAGCAGAGGCAGCGTTATCAACATGCTGGCGATCGCAAATAGCCCGAACCAGCCGATTTGCGTCAGCACCAGGTAGAGCGCCGCCAGATGGTTGCCGGGCGGTATTTTCAGCCACGGCCAGTAGATCAGTCCAATAAGCATAAACAGCGCGGCGGACAGGAGCCAGAAACGCAGTGTCCAGCGCTGATTGGCCCGCACGCGGACCATAAAAGGGGAATTCCACATAGTCGTTATAGTATCAAGAGTGAGAAACGAATGACGTCGCAGGCGATAGCATCCGGCTAGTTTACCCGGGCAGGGGCGAATTGAGTGTAGTCAACGGTGCTCAATAGTTTCAGAAAAAAGCGGTGAACGAAATGCGTTTCGCTGTGGATGAGAGGAAAAAGCGTGTCCGGATGTGAATGTCGGTAAGTGAGATTAACGGGGACGGCGGAAACCGTCCCCGGGCGCTGATTAATCAGCACGTCCCATGTAGCGCTTCTCTTCGATATGGATGCGGATCTTCTCGCCGGCGCTCAGGTATTCCGGCACCTGCACCACCAGGCCGGTGGTCAGGGTCGCCGGCTTGTTGCGGGCGGACGCCGAGGCGCCCTTGATGCCCGGCGCCGTTTCGACGATCTCCAGATCGACAGTCTGCGGCAGTTCGAGCGCCAGCAGCTGGCCGTCCCACAGCAGTACCTGCATATCCGGCATGCCGCCTTCCGGAATAAACTGCAGCTCTTCTTCGATCTGCTCTTTATTAAAGGTGTACGGGGTGTAGTCCTCTTTATCCATAAAGACGTACTCGTTGCCGTCAATATAGGAGAAATCAACGAAGCGGCGGTTCAGGGTCACGGTATCGACAATGTCGTCGCCTTTAAAGCGCTCTTCCACCTTCAGGCCGGTGCGCACGTCGGAAAAGCGCATCTTGTACAGCGTCGCCGCACCGCGGGCGCTCGGTGACTGAATATCAATATCTTTTACAATCAGCAGTTTGCCGTTGTAATTCAGCACCATACCTTTCTTAATTTCATTCGCTCTTGGCATTGCGGTAATCCTGTTATATCGCAGTCAAAAAATATGGCGTCAAACTACCCGCGCCGGGGCATTCAGGCAAGCGGTTTTGCCAAAAGATGACAGGCCTCGCACGTTAAGGCTGCGTATGCGCTGAGGGGCAGAGAACAGCATTGAGGCCAGCCGGACTTCTCTCGCCGGCGGCAGGCCTTATCATAATAACCACATAATAACGGCGTTTTTCTTTTCCCCTGCCACTATTAGACGAGCGTAACAATGAATACCATCGCAATATTGTTAATGGCTGTCGCCGTTCTACTGCTGGGCATCTCCCTTTACTGCTTATTTAGCTACATCAAAGAGCGGCGCGTCAGGCGCTTCCATTCGTTCCGACGACGCTAGGCGAACCACCCAGCTGGTGATAATTGTCGCGCCAGACTTTTGGCGCGACGCGATATTTCTCGCGAAAGTGCTTGCTGAATAGCGGATGGCTGACGTAGCCGCACAGCCACGAGATCTGCTCCAGCCGCAGCCGGGCATTGCCTTCCAGCATTTCGCGCGCCGCTTCCAGGCGTACGCTTTTGATCTGCGCCATGACCGAGGTCCGCTGCTCGCTAAAGGCTCTGTCGAGGTTGGCTCTGGAGCAGCCCAGCAGCCGGGTAATCGCATCCGGGCACAGGTCGTGCTGACGGTAGTGCTGGCGGATCAGCGCCCCGGCGGCATTGTACAGATGGCTGAGTTTACCGCTGGCGCTAAGGCCGCGTTCGCGGGCGAGATCCGCGAGCACCATCGCTGCCATGGCGTGCAGCCCGTCGACGACGATAGCCATCTCCTTTTTGGCAAGCGCCGCCGACTGCGCGTCCAGTAACAGCATGTGGGCCTTCATGAAGGCGGCGAGCGGATGCTTTTCCAGCGACACGACAGGCGCCGGGAGCTTGCCATCAAAGACCGACGTCATTTTGTTACTGACCGGCAGGATATAGAGCTGCTTCACATCATTGCAGCGGTAGTGATAATAATCGCTGCGCTGGTGAACAATCAGCATACCCGGATTCACTTCGGCCACCGCGCTCTTTTTGCGCCCGGCGATGTGCTGATTGCCCGCGACCAGCAGTGAGATATACATTGAGGATTCCGGCGCTTTGTGCGGATCGTAGATGGTCTCGTTTTGCGAGCCCAGCGCGCTGCAGAAGTCGCCGTGAACGCCCGAGATTGTCGTATGGCGGGCGATTATCTGCTCCGGGCGGCGATTGTTGACAACCTCGATGCCGTAACAGCTGAGGTTTTGCGCAATCTTCTGATAGCGCGCCTCCGGGGCGATATCCGCAGCGTCCAGGGTATGCGAAACATAGAGCTCACGGGGTCTGGGCATGGCTGTCTCCTGCGATGATGCGGGCTGTTGTGTTGTCTATTTATTCGGCGATTATAAGATTATTCCTAATAAAAAATAGTCAGGCGAGCAGTTTTTTTATTCAGCCGGCGGTTAGCGCCGGCGGCGGGCGCTGCTACAATGCGGACTGTTATTTCCCGGGCAATCCCAGAAGAGGTCCTGATGGAGTGTCGTGCCGACTGCGGGGCCTGCTGTGTTGCCCCTTCAATTTCCAGCCCCATACCCGGTATGCCGCAGGGCAAGCCCGCCAACGTTCGCTGCGTGCAGCTTTCGGACGATAATCTGTGCAAGATTTTTGGCTCCAGCCTGCGCCCGGCGGTCTGCGGCGGGCTGAAGCCGTCTGCGGAGATGTGCCAGGGCAGCCGCCGTGAGGCGATGGACTACCTGATCCACCTGGAGCGGCTGACGTCAGCATAAGGAGCAAATATGGGGATCTACCTTACCGATCGCGCCACCGGCGCGCTTGTCGGCCTGGCGCTGGGCGATGCCCTCGGCACCACCCTGGAGTTTCAGCCCCGTCCGGCGCAGCCGGTGATTAGCGATATGGTCGGCGGCGGTCCGTTTCAGCTGCAGCCGGGACAGTGGACCGACGACACCTCAATGATGCTCTGCCTGGCCGACAGCCTGATTGAGAAAGGCAAAAGCGATCCTGCCGACCAGATGCGCCGCTATATTAACTGGCGCGACTGGGGGCACAACTCCTGCACCGGCACCTGCTTTGATATCGGCAACACCGTGGCCGGGGCGCTGCGCAGCTTTGAGCGCAGCGGCGAGGCGCTGGCCGGCAGCCGCGACCCAAACAGCGCCGGCAACGGCAGCCTGATGCGCATCGCGCCGGTGGCCCTGCTGATGCACGATGCCGATTTATCGCAGGCGATGGCCCTGGCCGCTGAAAGCAGCGCCACCACCCACGGCGAGCGGCGCTGTATTGACGCCTGCCGGTACATGACCTACCTCATCCACGCGCTGCTCAACAGCGACGCGCGGCCGGATAAAGCGCAGCTGCTCTCGGACAGCGCGCCGACGCTGGCGCCGTATCTCGCCGACATGCATCCGGATACCCGGCAGATCATCGCCGGCAGCTACCGCCATAAGTCCCGGGAGCAGATCAGCAGCTCGGGCTACGTACTCAGCTCGCTGGAAGCCGCCCTGTGGTGCTTCTGGCACAGCGAAACGTTTGCAGAGGGCGCGCTGCTCGCCGCCAACCTCGGCGATGACGCCGATACCGTGGCCGCCATCTACGGCCAGCTCGCCGGGGCGTGGTACGGCTACGGCGCGCTGCCGGAGCGCTGGCTGGCGAAGCTCGCCTGGCGGGAGGAGATCCAGCGCCGGGCGCTGCTGCTGCTGGAGCGGAGGCGCTGACAACGATGCACAACAGACCTCTGGTCTTTATCGGCGATATTCACGGCCAGCACCGCAAGCTGGCCCGGCTGCTGACGGTGCTGAAGGCGAGGGTGCCGGAGGCGTCATACCTGTTTATCGGCGACCTGATCGATAACAAAGCCTCCCCGGACCTCAGCCAGCTGGCGGTGCTGGAGCAGGTCAAAGCGCTGGTTGATGAGGGCCGGGCGCGCTGCCTGATGGGCAACCACGAGCTGAATGCCATCGGCTGGACGCTGCGCGACCCTGAAAGCGGCGCGGCGCTCAGGCCGCACACCGCGAACAACGCCAAACAGCACGGCGCCTTTCTGGCGGAAGTGGGGGAGGGTTCGGCGGAGCACCTGAAGTGGGTGGCCTGGTTCAGGACCCTGCCGCTGTTTGCCGACTTCGGCGACGTGCGCGCCGTTCACGCCTGCTGGGACGCGCGGGCGATAGCTGCCCTGCGCCCGTACCTGACTCAGGATAACGTACTGCAGTCCAGCTACTGGCCGCAGGCCTTTGACCCGACAAGCGTCCCCGGCGGCGCGCTGGAAACGCTGCTCAAGGGGCCGGAGCTGCGCCTGCCGGACGGCTTTTCGTTTACCGATAAGACCGGCCACCGCCGGCGGCACATCCGCGTGCGCTGGTGGCGGGACGATGCGGTCAGCTACCGTCAGCTGGCGCAGGTGCCGCCCGCCGCCGAAGAGAGTGTTCCCGATCTTCCCCTCGCGGCAGAACTTCGCTTTCCCGCGCCGCCGGGGCCGGTGGTTATCGGCCACTACACGCTGCACGGAACGCCGCAGCGGCTGGCGGAAAACGTCATCTGCGTCGACTATAACGCCGCCAAAGGCGACTTCCCGCTGATCGCCTGGTGCTGGCGGGCGGGCGACGGCTATTTTATTCGCTCAGACGAATGACCGTCCGGGCTACACGTCCTTAATGCGCAGCAGCGCCAGCGCCGTCACGAAGCACATCCCCAGCGCAATCCAGAAGACCGCGTGGTAGCTCCAGATCTCCGCCACCACGCCCGCAAGCGACCCGGCGATGATCCAGCCTACGCGGGTGGTGTTGCTGTACAGCGTGGTCGCCGCTCCCGCCTGGCCCGGCATCAGATCCTGAAAATAGAGCATGCCGATCCCGGCGAGGATGCCGATATAAATGGCGTTAAGCAGCTGCATGGCCAGCAGCAGCGCCGGGGAGTGCACGGTCAGCATGCCGATATAGAACAGCAGCCCGGCCGCCACCGCCACCCGCATCAGGAAGCGCTTGCCAAAGCGCTTCGCGTAGTAGCCCGCAATCAGCATCGTCGGGATCTCCAGCCCGGCGGCGGTGCCCATCATCAGCCCGGCAAGCTTCTCCGGCAGGTGCAATTCTTCAATAATAAACAGCGGCATATTGATGATGTAGAGGCTGTTGGTCCCCCACATTAGCGTGCAAATGCTGAACAGCAGCAGGGCGTCCCGGCGGTTGGTGCGCGGCGCCTCAATGCGGCTGCCCGCGGCGGGCTTAATTTTGCGCATGCTCGGCAGCATCAGCCAGACGATGATCCCGCAGACGATATAGGCCACGGCGGCGGACAGATACATGGTCGGAAAGCCGAAGCCCATCGCCAGGGCGTAGGCCAGCGGCGGGCCGACGACCCACGCCAGCGATACCTGGGCGCGCAGAATCGAGCTGAACATGACCGCCTCGCGGCCGGTCTTATCGGCGTACTCGCGGGCGAGGGCGAACATCTGCGGGTTAGCGGTGGAGCCGAAGCTGCTGAGGAACACGCCGACGAACAGCAGGATAAAGTAGTCGCGGTTCCACGCGAACAGCACGCTGGCGGCGGCGCCCAGCAGGCAGCAGAACACGATCAGCCGCTTGCGGTCCCCCTGGCGGTCGGAGCGCCCGGCAAGAAACTGGCTGACCAGGATGCCGATCACCGCGCTGCCGGTAAAAAAGAAGCCGACCATCGCCGGGCGGACGTGCACTTCGTTGGTCAGAAACAGGCTCAGGGTCGGGGTCTGCAGCGCCCCGGCAATGCCGGTCAGAAAGGCCACGATCAGAAACGCCGAGGACGTAAGGTCAAAACCGCGGCGGGGAGCGGCAAGGGTCGAGTTAGACATAGCGGATATCAACAGAAGCAAAAGACGCGGCAGTTTACGCGCGGCGGCGAAAAATAAAAAGCGCCGGCGTCAGGTTCTGCGAAAAAAATAAACCACCATTTCATTCTTCACGATTCTGGCTGAAGTTTGCTGAACACCGTTACATGCGACGATTTTCCGCCGCTGAAATGTAGCGCTCATGATAACAAAATGTGCTGCACCTCTAACTTCTGTCATCAAAAAAGCGACTTTGCTTGCGCATTGTACAAGGTTATCTCAGACTCCTTGAAACGTTTCAGCGTCATCTGTTCATCCTTCCTGAAACCGGATGGCGCATCTTTTTCCATAAAAGCTGAAACGATTCAATTCAGCGAGCGAGGAGAACTATGTTCCAGTTAACCGTTCAGGATATTCATCCCGGCCAGCGGGCCGCGAACAAAGAAGAGGCGATTCGCCAGATAGCGGCGGCGCTGGTGGAGGCCGGCAACGTGGCCGAAGGCTACGTCGAAGGTATGCTGGCGCGCGAAGGCCAGACCTCGACGTTCCTCGGCAACGGCATCGCCATCCCCCACGGCACCACCGACACCCGCGATCGGGTGCTGAAAACCGGCGTTCAGGTTTACCAGTTCCCGCAGGGCGTGACCTGGGGCGAAGGGCAGACCGCCTACGTTGCCATCGGCATCGCCGCCAGCTCTGACGAGCACCTCGGCCTGCTGCGCCAGCTGACCCATGTCCTGAGCGACGACAGCGTGGCTGAACAGCTGAAAACCGCGACGACCGCTGAGGAGCTGCGGGCGCTGCTGATGGGCGAAAAGCAGAGCGAGGCGCTGAAACTCGACAACGACACCCTGAGCCTCGACGTCAAGGCCGCAGACCTCGTTACCCTGCAGGCGCTGAACGCCGGTCGCCTGAAAGAGGCCGGCGCGGTTGACGCCGCCTTTGTCGCCGCGGCGGTCAGCGAGAGGCCGCTGAATCTCGGTCAGGGTATCTGGCTGAACGACTGTGCTGAAGGCAATCTCAAAAGCGCCGTGGCCGTCAGCCGCGCCGCCGCGCCGTTCAGCGTTGACGACCAGCCCGCGGCGCTGCTGGTGACCGTCGCCATGGCCGACGCGCAGCCGGTGGCGGTGCTGAACCGCCTGAGCGCGCTGCTGCTGGACAATAAAGCTGAACGTCTGCTGAAGGCCGATGCCCCGACGCTGCTGGCGCTGCTGACCAGCGACGATGCGCCGGCGGACGATGTGCTGAACGCGGAATTTGTTATTCGCAACGAACACGGCCTGCACGCCCGTCCGGGCACCATGCTGGTCAATACCATTAAACAATTTAACAGCGATGTGACGGTGACTAATCTCGACGGCAGCGGCAAGCCCGCTAACGGCCGCAGCCTGATGAAGGTGGTGGCGCTCGGCGTTAAGAAGGGGCACCGCCTGCGCTTCACCGCCCAGGGCGACGACGCGCAGCAGGCGCTGAACGCCATTGGCGAAGCGATCGCATCCGGCCTCGGGGAGGGCGCATAAATGAGCAGACGTGTAGCAACAATTACCTTAAATCCGGCCTACGATCTGGTTGGAGCTACCCCGGAAATTGAACGTGGCGAAGTGAACCTGGTGCGCACCACCGGCCTGCACGCGGCGGGCAAGGGCATCAACGTGGCAAAAGTGCTGAAAGACCTCGGCATCGACGTCACCGTCGGCGGCTTCCTCGGCAAAGATAACCAGGACGGTTTTCAGCAGCTGTTCAGCGAGCTGGGTATCGCCAACCGCTTTCAGGTGGTGCAGGGCCGTACCCGCATTAACGTCAAGCTGACCGAAAAAGACGGCGAAGTCACCGACTTCAACTTCTCCGGTTTTGACGTGACCGGCGCCGACTGGGAGCGCTTCGTGACCGACTCCCTGAGCTGGCTCGGCCAGTTTGATATGGTCTGCGTCAGCGGCAGCCTGCCGGAAGGCGTCAGCCCGGAATCGTTTACCGACTGGATGACCCGCCTGCGCAGCCAGTGCCCGTGCATCATCTTCGACAGCAGCCGCGAGGCGCTGGTCGCCGGCCTGAAGGCCGCACCGTGGCTGGTGAAGCCGAACCGCCGCGAACTGGAGATCTGGGCGGGCCGCAAGCTGCCGGAAATGAAAGACGTGATTGACGCCGCGCACCAGCTGCGCGAACAGGGCATCGCCCACGTGGTTATCTCCCTGGGCGCCGAGGGCGCGCTGTGGGTTAACGCCTCCGGCGAATGGATTGCAAAACCGCCTTCGGTCGAGGTAGTCAGCACCGTCGGCGCCGGCGACTCGATGGTCGGCGGCCTGATTTACGGCCTGCTGATGCGCGAGTCCAGCGAACACACGCTGCGCCTGGCGACGGCGGTCGCCGCCCTGGCGGTCAGTCAGAGCAATGTAGGTATTACCGATCGTACCCAGTTGGCCGCGATGATGGCGCGCGTTGACTTAAAACCCTTTAATTAACAGCAGGAGAGGCATAATGAAAACGCTGCTGATTATCGACGCCGGGCTCGGACAGGCCCGCGCGTACATGGCGAAAACGCTGCTCACCGCGGCGGCCGGTAATGCTCATCTGGAGATTATCGACAACCCTAACGACGCGGAGCTGGCGATTGTACTCGGCGCCGCGCTGCCCGCGGACAGCGCCCTCAACGGCAAACAGGTCTACCTCGGCGATATCAATCGCGCCGTGGCTCACCCGGCGCTGTTTCTGAGCGAAGCCAAATCCCACGCCGCGCCGTATCAGGCCCCGGCTGCGGCGCAGCCCGCGGCGGCCCCGCAAGGCGCGAAGCGCGTGGTGGCGGTCACCGCCTGCCCGACCGGCGTGGCGCACACCTTTATGGCGGCGGAAGCGATTGAAACCGAAGCCAAAAAGCGCGGCTGGTGGGTGAAGGTGGAAACCCGCGGTTCCGTCGGCGCCGGTAACGCCATTACCCCTGAAGAGGTGGCTGGGGCCGATCTGGTGATCGTGGCGGCCGATATTGAAGTGGATCTGGCGAAGTTTGCCGGTAAGCCGATGTACCGCACTTCGACCGGCCTGGCGCTGAAGAAGACCGCCCAGGAGTTCGATAAGGCGCTGGCGGAAGCGCAGCCGTACCAGCCCTCCGGCAACGCGCCGTCTGCGGCCAAAGAGGGCAAGAAAGAGGGGGCGGGCGCCTACCGCCACCTGCTGACCGGCGTCTCCTACATGCTGCCGATGGTGGTGGCGGGCGGCCTGTGTATCGCCCTGTCGTTCGCCTTTGGCATCACCGCCTTTAAAGAGCCGGGCACCCTGGCGGCGGCGCTGATGCAGATCGGCGGCGGTTCGGCTTTCGCCCTGATGGTGCCGGTACTGGCGGGCTATATCGCCTTCTCCATCGCCGACCGTCCGGGTCTGACGCCGGGCCTTATCGGCGGTATGCTGGCGGTGAGCACCGGCTCCGGCTTTATCGGCGGCATCATCGCCGGTTTCCTCGCCGGCTATGTGGCGAAGATGATTAGCACGAAGCTGAAGCTGCCGCCGAGCATGGAGGCCCTGAAGCCGATTCTGATCATCCCGCTTATCTCAAGCCTGGTGGTTGGCCTGGCGATGATCTACCTGATCGGTAAACCGGTCGCCGGGATCCTCGAAGGCCTGACCCACTGGCTGCAGACCATGGGCACCGCCAATGCGGTCCTGCTGGGCGCCATCCTCGGCGGCATGATGTGCACCGACATGGGCGGGCCGGTCAACAAAGCGGCGTACGCCTTCGGCGTTGGCCTGCTGAGTACCCAGACCTACGCGCCGATGGCCGCCATTATGGCTGCCGGTATGGTGCCGCCGCTGGCCCTTGGCCTGGCGACCCTCGTTGCCCGCCGCAAGTTTGACAAGGCGCAGCAGGAGGGCGGTAAAGCGGCCCTGGTGCTTGGCCTGTGCTTCATCACCGAAGGCGCCATTCCGTTTGCCGCCCGCGATCCGATGCGCGTTCTGCCCTGCTGCATCGTCGGCGGCGCGGTGACCGGCGCCATCTCGATGGCGGTCGGCGCGAAGCTGATGGCGCCCCACGGCGGCCTGTTCGTCCTGCTGATCCCGGGCGCAATCACGCCGGTCCTCGGCTATCTGCTGGCGATTGTCGCCGGTACGCTGGTGGCGGGTCTCTCTTACGCGGTGCTCAAGCGCCCGGAAGAGGCCGCGGCGGTGAAGGCGACGGCCTGATTCTCCCCGCCTGACGGCGCTTAATGACGGCGCTTAATAAGGAAGGGCAGCAGCGGCTGCCCTTCCTTTGTTTCATACTTTCCCTACTTTAGTAATTAAAGAAAAGTTAATAACTTTCAAATAATCTGTTAAATTTCTGCCGTTTTTTTGACGTTAACTGACATAACAAAGAGATCGGAACAGAAATGATCCAGACTAAAAAAATAGCGTCGGCGCTCTCGCTGGCGGCACTCCTTATCTCCTCTGCGGTCCGCGCTAACGACGCGCCGGAAAAAACGGACGTCCTGCTGATCGGCGGCGGCATCATGAGCGCCTCCCTCGGCACCTGGCTGCAGGAGCTGCAGCCGCAGTGGAAAATGCTGATGGTGGAAAAGCTCGATGGCGTCGCGCTGGAATCCTCCAACGGCTGGAACAACGCCGGGACCGGGCACTCTGCTAACATGGAGCTGAACTACACGCCGGAGCGTGATGACGGTTCAATCGATATTAGCAAGGCGCTGGCGATCAACGAGTCCTTTATGATTTCCCGCCAGTTCTGGACCACCCAGGTTCAGCGCGGCGTGCTGCACGATCCGCACTCCTTTATCAATTCGACGCCGCACATGAGCTTTGTCTGGGGCGACAAAAACGTCGAATACCTGACGAAGCGCTACGCGGCGCTGCAGAAAAGCACCCTGTTCCAGGGAATGAAGTTCTCCACCGATCATCAGCAGATCCAGCAGTGGGCGCCGCTGGTGATGGAAGGGCGCGATCCCAGCCAGAAAGTGGCCGCCACCTGGACGCCGGTGGGCACCGACGTCAACTACGGCGAGATCACCCGCCAGCTGGTTGGCAGCCTGAAAAAAGATCCCGACTTCCGGCTGGAAACCTCCACCGAAGTGACCGGCTTTAAGCGCAACAGCGACAACTCCTGGCACGTCACCATTAAGGACGTGAAGAGCGGCGCGGAGCGCGACGTGGACGCCAGATACGTCTTTATCGGCGCCGGCGGAGCGGCCATTAAGCTGCTGCAGGAGACCGGCATTCCGGAGGCGGAAAACTACGCCGGCTTCCCGGTGGGCGGCTCCTTCCTGATGACCGAAAATCCGGCCATCGCCGAACGCCATCTGGAAAAAGTGTACGGTCAGGCTTCCGTCGGCGCGCCGCCGATGTCGGTTCCGCACCTCGATTCCCGCTACCTCGACGGCAAGCGCGTGGTGCTGTTCGGGCCGTTCGCCACCTTCTCCACCAAGTTCCTCAAGCAGGGCTCGCTGTTCGATCTGCTGAGCGCGACCACGATGCACAACGTTATCCCGATGATGGACGTTGGCCTGGATAACTTCGATCTGGTGAAATACCTGATTGGTCAGGTGATGCTCAGCGATGACGACCGCTTTGCGGCGCTGAAGGAGTACTACCCGAACGCGCGTAAAGAGGACTGGAAGCTGATCCAGGCCGGTCAGCGGGTGCAGATCATTAAGAAAGATCCCGAGAAGGGCGGGGTGCTGAAGCTGGGTACCGAAATTGTTACCGACCAGCAGAAAACCCTGGCCGCGCTGCTCGGCGCCTCGCCGGGCGCCTCAACCGCAGCGCCTATCACCCTTAACGTGATGAAAGAACTGTTCCCGCAGCAGTTCGCCTCCGCCGAGTGGCAGCAGAAGATCAGGGCCATCATCCCGAGCTACGGCCAGACGCTGAACGGCAACGCGGCGCTGACCCAGCAGGTGTGGGACACCACCGCCGCGGCGCTGCAGTTGACTAAACCGCCGGTCATCAACATGGGCGAGCAGTCCGCCCCGGCGCAGGACGCGCCGCGCAAGGAGAGCGCGAAGCAGGACCTGGCGCTGTAACATCCGGCATAAAAAAAGCACCGCTCCGGCGGTGCTTTTTACATTCAGGCTCAGGCGACGCTCTCTGCCGTCTGCTGGGCCTTCAGCCAGGCGATCTCTTCCGCCCAGATATCGGGATTGATGGTCTCCAGAATCAGCGGAATACCGTCGAAGCGGTCGTCCTGCATGATCCAGCGAAACGCATCGTGGCCGATATTGCCCTCACCGAGGCTGTTGTGCCGGTCAACCCGGCTGCCGAAGGCGCTTTTGGCGTCGTTGAGGTGCATGCCGCGCAGATACTTAAAGCCGACGATGCGCTCAAATTCGGCGAAGGTTTTCTCGCACGCCTCTTCGCTGCGCAGATCGTAGCCGGCGGCAAAGGCGTGGCAGGTGTCGATACAGACGCCGACCCGGGACTTATCCTCCACGCCGTCGATGATCGCCGCCAGGTGCTCAAACGCAAAGCCGAGGTTGCTGCCCTGTCCGGCGGTGTTTTCAATCACCGCCGTGACGCCTTCGGTCTGCGCGAGAGCGATATTGATCGATTCGGCGATGCGGGCGAGGCAGTCGTCAACGGGGATCTGCATCAGGTGGCTGCCGGGATGGAAGTTGAGCAGAGTCAGCCCCAGCTGCTGGCAGCGGCTCAGCTCGTCGATAAACGCCTCGCGGGATTTTTCCAGCGCCTCCTCAACCGGGTGGCCGAGGTTAATCAGATAGCTGTCGTGGGGCAGGATCTGGCCCGGCCCGTAGCCGTATTTTTCACAGGCGGCCTTAAACTCGGTGATAACCTCGTCGGTGAGCGGCGCCGCGCGCCACTGGCGCTGGTTTTTGGTGAACAGGGCGAAGGCGGTGGCGCCTATCTCTGAGGCGCGGATGGCGGCGTTTGCCACGCCGCCGGAGGCGCTGACGTGCGCTCCAATGTATTTCATAAAAACTCCTGTTAAACCCGCCGGGGGAAAGCAAAGGCTAATGATAGCGGGTTAACGGCGCCGGGATGTAGTGCTTTATGCCATCAGGGCGCGCACCGCGAGGTTAATCGCGCCGCCGCCGATAATCAGCCAGCCGAACAGCATCAGCGCCATCAGCAGCGGCTTTGCCCCGGCCTTTTTCAGGGCGCTGACGTGGGTGGTGAGCCCCAGGGCCGCCATCGCCATCGCCAGCAGGACGGTATCCAGGGTCACCAGCGCTCTGACCAGCGTATCCGGAAGCAGGTGAAAGGAGTTCACCACGGCGACGGCGATAAACAGAATGGCAAACCACGGCACGGTGATTTTGCGCTTCTCTCCGGCGGCGGCGGGCGCCAGCTGCCTGACCCGCGCCGCCAGCAGCAGCAGGAACGGCGCCAGCATCATCACCCGAAGCATTTTAGCGATCACGGCGGCGTTTTCGGCCTGCGGACCCACCGCGTGTCCGGCGGCCACCACCTGAGCCACCTCGTGCATGGTCGAGCCCATATAGATGCCGTAGGTTTCCGGACTGAAGAAGCGGGCAAGCAGCGGATAGAGCGCCGGGTAAAGGAATATCGCCACGGTGCCGAAAATCACCACCGTCGCCACCGCGACGGTGACCTTTTCCGGCTCGGCTTTAATCACCGGTTCGGTAGCCAGCACCGCCGCAGCCCCGCAGATACTGCTGCCTGCGCCGATAAGCCAGCTGGTCTGCCTGTCGAGGCCAAACAGTTTCTGGCCGAGCAGGCAGGCAAGCAGAAAAGTGCTGCACAGCGTCAGGGCGTCGATGGCGATACCGCTGGCGCCGACGTCGGCAATTTGCGAAAAGGTCAGGCGAAAGCCATAAAGAATAATGCCCAGGCGCAGCAGGTGCTGCTTGGCAAGCAGCACGCCGCTGGCGCAGCGGCCGCTGACGCGGGGATAGAGCGTATTGCCGACGACCATCCCCAGCAGGATGGCCAGCGTCAGGGCGCTGAAGCCCGCTCCGGCAATCGCCGGGATGCTGCCGGCCCACAGGGCGGCGGCGGTGAGCAGCGCGCAGAGGGCAAGGCCGGGGACAAAATGTCCGATGGCGGGTCGGCGTGCGCCGGGAGTAAATGCTGTCATAACCTTCTCCTTTATCCGGATTCAAGGTTACGCGGCGCTGGTTTAAAGGTAAAATTGATTATATATTTATAATCTATCTATATAAACGGTAAGTCACTCTCTGGAGCGCCCCATGCACATAACGCTGCGCCAGCTGGAAGTTTTTGCTGAAGTGCTGAAGTGTGGTTCCACCACCCAGGCATCGCAGAGGCTTTCCCTCTCCCAATCGGCGGTCAGCGCCGCGCTGACCGACCTTGAGGGGCAGCTCGGCGTCCAGCTTTTCGATCGCGTCGGCAAGCGGCTGGTGATCAACGAGCACGGACGCCTGCTCTATCCGCGCGCGCTGGCGACCCTCGAACAGGCCAGCGAAATTGAACAGCTGTTCCACGAAGACAACGGCGCCCTGCGGGTCTACGCCAGCAGCACCGTCGGCAACTATATCCTGCCGGAAATTATCGCCCGCTACCGGCGCGACTTCCCGACGCTGCCGCTGGAGCTAAGCGTCGGCAACAGCCAGGACGTGATCAACGCGGTTTCCGATTTCCGCGTCGATATCGGCCTTATTGAAGGGCCGTGCCACACGGCGGAGATCGTCGCCGAGCCCTGGCTTGAGGATGAGCTGGTGGTCTTTGCCGCGCCCGGCTCGCCGCTGCTGGAAGGCGCCGTAACGCTGCGGCAGCTGGCGGCGGCGCCGTGGATCCTGCGCGAGCGCGGGTCCGGCACCCGCGAGATCGTCGACTACCTGCTGCTGGCCCACCTGCCGGAGTTTCACCTGGTAATGGAGCTTGGCAACTCTGAGGCCATCAAGCACGCGGTGCGCCACGGCATGGGCATCAGCTGTCTGTCGCGGCGGGTCATTGCCGAACAGCTCGACAGCGGGACGCTGGTAGAGGTTTCGGTGCCTCTGCCGCCGCTGACCCGCACCCTGTGGCGCATTCACCACCGGCAAAAGCATATCTCCAACGCCCTGCAGCGCTTCCTGCGCTACTGCGACATTTAAGGGCACCGTGAGCAGGCGTCTGCACCGCGATGGCGGGCGGACGTCGCGCTATCTTCCTCTAAACCCCCGCGTTTGCCGCATCCTCAGGCTCTCTTTTCTGGCACAGGAGTTGCAACGTTAGTTGCAGCATTGGTGTTTTAGAATTTTTTGTTTCAATGAAGGAGTGTGCAATGAAGAGAGTGATGTTGTTGGCTGCCGCCGCAGTGATGCTGGCACAAATGGGGCCGGCGCAGGCCGACCAGCTGCAGGATATTCACCAGCGCGGCGTGCTGCGGGTGGCCGTACCCCAGGACTTCCCGCCCTTTGGCTCGGTGGGCACCGACCTCCAGCCGCGGGGCTACGACATCGACATGGCTAACTACCTGGCAAAAAGCATGAAGCTTAAGCTGCAGCTGGTGCCGGTCACCAGCGCTAACCGGGTGCCCTACCTGCAGACCAATAAAGTCGATGTGGTTATCTCAAGCCTCGGCAAGAACGCCGCCCGCGAGCGGGTGATTGACTTCAGCGAGGCCTACGCGCCGTTCTTCCTCGGCGTATTCGGGGCCAAATCAAGTCCGCTCAAGGAAGCCGCGCAGCTGTCGGGACAGTCCATCGGCGTCACCCGCGGCGCGGTAGAGGATATGGTGCTCAGCGACGTGGCGCCAAAAGCGGCGCAGATCAAGCGCTATGAAGACAATAACACCACTATTTCGGCCTATCTCTCCGGGCAGGTGACCTACCTTGCCACTGGTAACGTGGTCGCGGCGGCTATCGCGGAGAAAGATCCCAGTCAGGCGCCGGTCAGCAAGTTCATGCTCAAAGACTCTCCCTGCTATATCGGCCTGAAGAAGAACGAACCCGCTCTGAAGGCGGAGATCGACAGCGTGATTAAGCAGGCGAAGGCGGACGGCACCCTCAACCGCTTCTCGGAAAAATGGATGAAGGCGCCGCTGCCGGCAAACCTGGGCGCTTGAGGATCCTGCCATGACGACAACGCTGGATTTTACGGCGCTGTGGCCCTTCTGGCCGATGCTGCTGGCGGGACTGTGGACCACCGTCACCCTGACGGCGGCGGCAACGGTCGGCGGCGTCTCGCTGGGCATTCTGGGCGCCGCGCTGCGCAGCGGCAGGCCCGGTATCGCCAGCCGGCTGTGGGGCGGCTACGTGGAGCTCATTCGCAATACGCCCTTCGTGGTGCAGCTGTTTTTTATCGTCTTCGGCCTGCCGTCTATCGGCGTCAAAATGACCGCCGGCGAGGCGGCGCTGCTGGCGATGCTGATTAACCTCGGGGCCTACAGCACCGAGATTATCCGCGCGGGCATTCAGGTGGCGCCGAAAGGGCAGTGGGAGGCGGCGCGGGTGCTGGGCCTGAGCAAAGTGCAGACCTTCTGCCGGGTGATCCTGCCCCCGGCGCTGCGGCGGGTCTATCCGGCGCTGGTCAGCCAGTGCATTATCGTGATGCTCGGCTCCTCGGTGGTGTCGCAGGTCTCTTACGAGGAGCTAACCTTTGCCGCTAACCTCATTCAGTCCCGCACTTTCCTGAGCTTTGAGGTTTATCTGGTGACGACATTACTCTATCTCGCGCTCTCCCTGCTGATGCGCCAGCTGCTGCTGGCGGCCGGGCGCAGGTGGCTTGCCGGGGAGGGCGCATGAGCAGCTTTACCGACTGGGATATTGTGCGCAATCTGCTGCTGGCGGCGCGCTGGACGCTGCTGCTGTCGCTGATTGCCTTCACCTGCGGCACGCTGGTGACGCTGCCGCTGCTGGCCCTGCGCATTGCCCGCTGGCGCTGGCCGAAGCGGCTGATTGCGGTGTATATCGCGCTGTTTCAGGGCACGCCGCTGCTGATGCAGCTGTTTCTGGCCTTCTTCGGCGTCGCGCTGTTCGGCATCGACGTCAGCCCGTGGACCGCCGCGACGCTTGCCCTGACCCTGTTCACCAGCGCCTTTCTGCTCGATATCTGGTACGGCAGCATCCGGGCGCTGCCGAAAGGGCAGTGGGAGGCCTGCCGCTGCCTCGGGCTGAGCTTCGGCCAGACGCTGCTGCGGGTCATTGCCCCGCAGGCTATCCGCATCGCCATCGCCCCGACGGTCGGCTTCTCCGTCCAGGTGGTGAAGGGCACGGCGCTGGCCTCAATTATCGGCTTTGTCGAACTGACCAAGGCCGGCACCATGCTCAATAACGTCACCTTTGCGCCGTTTAAAGTCTTTGGCCTGGTGGCGCTGGGCTACTTCCTTATCTGCTTTCCGCTGTCGTGGTACAGCCGCTATCTGGAGAAGAAATTCCATGCCGCTCATCACCATTAACGATGTGCAGAAGTTTTACGGCGACAACCATGTCCTCAAGGGCGTCAGCCTCGATATTGATATGGGGCAGGTGGTGTCGATCATTGGCCGCAGCGGCTCGGGGAAAAGTACGCTGCTGCGCTGCATGAACGGTCTGGAGGGCTACCAGGAGGGCAGCATTAAGCTCGGGGGAATGACCATCACCAGCCGCGATTCACAGGCGCGCGAAATCAGCCGCTCGGTGGGGATGGTTTTTCAGAGCTTTAACCTGTTTCCGCACATGACTGCGCTGGAGAACGTGATGCTGGCCCCGCGCCGGGTGCTGAAGAAGTCTGCCGCAGAGTGCCGCGCGCTGGCTATTGAGATGCTGGAGAAAGTGGGCCTCGGCGAGCGGGTGGATTACTATCCCGCCAGCCTCTCCGGCGGCCAGCAGCAGCGGGTGGCGATTGCCCGGGCGCTGGCGATGAAGCCGAAAGTGCTGCTGTGCGATGAGATAACCTCGGCGCTGGATCCGGAGCTGGTGGGCGAAGTACTGAAAGTCCTAGAGCAGCTGGCGAAGGAGGGCATGACCCTGATCCTCGTGACCCACGAAATGAACTTCGCCCGCGAGGTCGGCGACCGGGTGGTGTTTATGCATCAGGGAAGAGTTTGGGAGCAGGGCGAGAGCAGCCGCTTTTTCAGCGATCCTAAGACCCCGGAACTAAAGCAGTTTATCGCCTCCGTACGCGGTCTTCACTAACCTCCTCATCCCCCGGCGCGCTGCCCCATTACGGGGCAAGCGCGCCGCATCCTGCCGCGCAAAATTTCCTTTCTCTGCTTTACTAATAATCATAGAACCTTCATGAAGGTCTCTAATAACCGCGAATTTCAATCAGATAGAATCCTCTTCCTCTGATACAATCGCGCCTTATTTTTTTGGATGGACAGCATTTTCTCATGGTTTCTGAAACTAAAACCACAGAAGCGCCCGCGCTCCGTCGCGAACTTAAGGCGCGCCACCTGACGATGATCGCCATTGGCGGCTCAATCGGTACGGGTCTTTTCGTCGCCTCCGGCGCAACTATCTCTCAGGCGGGACCCGGCGGTGCGCTGCTCTCCTACATTCTGATCGGTCTGATGGTCTACTTTCTGATGACCAGTCTCGGCGAGCTGGCTGCGTTTATGCCGGTTTCCGGCTCGTTCGCCACCTACGGGCAGAACTATGTGGAAGAGGGTTTTGGTTTCGCGCTCGGCTGGAACTACTGGTACAACTGGGCGGTCACTATCGCCGTTGACCTCGTGGCGTCGCAGCTGGTGATGAGCTACTGGTTCCCCGATACCCCGGGCTGGATCTGGAGCGCGCTGTTCCTCGGCATCATGTTCCTGCTTAACTGGATCTCGGTGAAGGGTTTCGGCGAGGCCGAGTACTGGTTCTCGCTGATTAAAGTCACGACCGTCATTATCTTTATCATCGTCGGTATCATGATGATCGTCGGCATCTTTAAGGGCGCCCAGCCGGTGAGCTGGAGCAACTGGACCACCGGCGATGCGCCGTTTGCCGGCGGCGTCGCGGCGATGATTGGCGTGGCGATGATCGTCGGCTTCTCCTTCCAGGGCACCGAGCTTATCGGTATTGCCGCCGGCGAGTCGGAAGATCCGGAGAAGAACATTCCCCGCGCGGTGCGGCAGGTGTTCTGGCGTATTCTGCTGTTTTACGTACTGGCTATCCTGATAATCAGCCTGATCATTCCCTATACCGACCCGAGCCTGCTGCGCAACGACGTGAAGGATATCTCCGTCAGCCCGTTCACCCTGGTGTTCCAGCACGCGGGCCTGCTGTCGGCGGCGGCGGTGATGAACGCGGTGATTCTGACGGCGGTGCTGTCGGCGGGTAACTCCGGAATGTACGCGTCGACCCGTATGCTCTATACCCTGGCCTGCGACGGTAAAGCGCCGCGCATCTTCGCGAAGCTCTCCCGCGGCGGCGTGCCGCGCAACGCGCTGTATGCCACTACCGTAGTAGCCGCGCTGTGCTTCCTGACTTCGATGTTCGGCAACCAGACCGTCTACCTGTGGCTGCTCAACACCTCCGGCATGACCGGCTTTATCGCCTGGCTGGGAATTGCCATCAGCCACTACCGCTTCCGCCGCGGCTACGTGCTGCAGGGCTACGATATCAACGATCTGCCGTACCGCTCGGGCTTCTTCCCGCTGGGGCCTATTTTTGCCTTCGTGCTGTGCCTGATTATCACCCTCGGCCAGAACTATGAGGCCTTCCTCAAGGACACCATCGACTGGGGCGGCGTGGCGGCGACCTACATCGGTATTCCGCTGTTCCTGGTTATCTGGTTTGGCTACAAGCTGGCGAAGGGCACCCACTTCGTACGCTATTCGGAGATGGAATTTCCGGGGCGCTTTAAGAAGCAGTAACTGACCTGTGTTAAACACAAAGGCCGACCGCATCTGCGGTCGGCTTTTTGCGTTGCGGCAGGGCAATCAGAAGCTGTAGCTCATGCCCACCGTATAGCGACGGCCGTCCAGGGTGGTGTCGTAGACGTCGTAGTCGATGCTCTTATCAAACAGGTTGTACACGCCCGCCGTCAGCAGCAGGTTTTTCATCGCCGTATAGCGCACGCCGAGATCCACTTCTGAATAGGAAGGGCTGCCCTCGGACATGGAGGTGCGGCTCAGGTATTCAGAGCTTTTACCGCGGAAGTTGAGGCGGCTCCAGGCGCCGAAGTCCGGGGTGGCCTGCCAGTCGAGGGTGGTATTGAACATGTGCTTAGGCATCTTGTTCAGCGGCTTGCCGGAGAACTCGCCGCTCTTCTGCTCCGAGCGGGTGTAGGTGTAGTTTGCCGTCCAGTTGATATCACGGGTTATCTTCCAGCCGAAGGTGGATTCGACGCCGCGCATATCCGCCTTGTCGACGTTCACCCGGTCGCTGACGAAATCGTAGTGGGTGTTGCCGATGGTGCAGGCCGGATCGCTGCTGCTGTTGCAGCGGCGGACTTCGGTGATCTTATCCTTAAAGCGGGTGTGGAACAGCGTCACCCCGGCGTTGAGGTCATCGCCGTTGTTCCACAGCAGGGCAATCTCTTCGCTCAGGCTCTTCTCCGGCTTCAGGTCCGGGTTACCGACAATAATGCCGTTGGAGCGCCCGCCGCCGGTGATCTGCCCCCAGCTCGCCGAGGACTGGCGCAGGTCCGGCGCGCGGAAACCGGCGGAGACGCCGCCTTTCAGCGTCCACTGGTCGTCGATGTGCCAGACGCCGTAGCCGCGCGGCGTCCAGTGATCGCCGTAGTTTTCGTCTTTATCCATGCGGATGCCGCCGAGCAGGGAGAAGTTGTCCAGAATAGCCCACTCGTCCTCGGCGAACAGCGCCCAGTTCCAGCGGGTCAGCTTGCTGAGGCCGTCCGCCGCCTCCAGCTGGTTGCCGTTATCGCGCAGCTTCTCGTAGCGGTACTGGCCGCCGACGGTCAGCGTATGGTCGCCGAGGAAGATCTGGTTCTGGGTGTTGAAGATAGTGTTGTAGCTCTTCATCTCCCGGCCGGGGTTGTTGGTCTCCTCCTGCTGCACGTAGCTGGTGGAGTTAACGTGCTCGTAGTAGCCGCTGTGGGTCAGGGCATAGGTGGTGTGTTCGTAGCGGCTGCGGCTGCGGGTGTTTGGTTCGCAGGCCCTGCCGGTGCGGCAAATTTCTGCGGCGCTGGATTTCCCCGGCGTGCTGTTGCGGTCCTGCAGTTCGCGGGCGAACTCCAGATCGAAATCGTTCTTATCGTCGGGCGTCAGGTTAAAGGCGACGCCGCCGCTGCGCATTCGCTGCTCGTTGTAGCCGTTGAGGATTTTATCCTCCGGGCGGCGGGAGTAGAGGCCGGAGACCTTCATGCCCAGCAGCCCCTCAACCAGCGGGCCGGAGGCGTAGACGTTAGTCTGATACAGATCGCCGGAGTCGCGGTTCTCCTGGAAGGTCATATCGCCGTGCACCGCACCGTTCCACGCCCGGGTGTTGGAAACCTTTTTGGTGATGATGTTAATGACGCCGCCCATCGCATCCGAGCCGTAGAGGGAAGACATCGGGCCGCGGATCACTTCGATGCGCTCGATGGTTTCCAGCGGCGGCAGCCAGCCCTGCTCGATCCCGGCGTTGTCGCTGTTCGGGCGGGTTGAGCGGGTGCTGATGCGCTTGCCGTTCACCAGGAAAAGGGTGTACTGAGAGCCCATGCCGCGAATGCTGATGTCGCTGCTGCTGGCGCCGCCGGTGACCACCACGCCGGGCACGTCCTTCAGGGCGTCGGTCACGTCGCGGTAGGCTTTATCCTCCAGCTGGCTTTTGCTGATCACCGAGATTGACGCGGGGGCATTCTCGATTTTCTGCTCGAAGCCGGTGGCGGTGACCACCATGGTTTCGCGGTCGTCCGCCTGTACGCCAGGGGCGACCGCCGCCGCGCATACCGCGGCGGAGAGGAGTTTAAAACGAGGTATTGTCATGAGATCATCCATATCAACGAATTGAAAACGAATCGAAAAAGGCGTCTTCGCGCCTGAAATATTTCCCGAAAACAGCTCACCGCGCGTCGGATGACGTGTGTGAGGAGTTGTACAAAAGCATGAAAATTTGTAAATATAAATGATAATTGAAATCATTTACGTTACTTGTTGATATCGTAAAGATACGTAAATGAAAGGGGGAGGCGAAGGCCGCCTCCCGGAGGGTTATTTCAGCAGGTATCTGGCGTGGAAGCGCAGGTGATCTTCGATAAAGGAGGCGATAAACCAGTAGCTGTGATCGTAGCCGGACTGGATGCGCAGGGTCAGCGGCCAGCTTTTCTGCCGCGCGGCTTCGGCCAGTACGGCGGGCTGCAGCTGATCGGCGAGGAACTGATCGTTGTCGCCCTGGTCGATAAGCGTCGGGATTGCGTCGCCGTCGCCGCTGGCCTGCATCAGGGCGCAGCTGTCCCAGGCCTGCCAGGCGCTGCGGTCTTCGCCCAGATAGGCGGTAAACGCCTTCTGGCCCCAGGGCACCCGGCAGGGGTTCACGATGGGCGCAAAGGCCGACACGCTCTGGTATTTGCCCGGATTTTTCAGCGCCAGCACCAGCGCGCCGTGGCCGCCCATCGAATGGCCGGAGATGGCGCAGCGCGCCGAGACGTTAAATTTTTCCTGAATAAGGGCGGGAAGCTCGTCGCGCAGGTAGTCATACATCCGGTAGTGTTCCCGCCACGGCGCTTCGCTGGCGTTGAGATAAAAACTGGCGCCCTGGCCCAGATCGTAACCCGCGTCGTCCGCCACGCCGTCGCCGCGCGGGCTGGTATCCGGCATCACCAGCACAATACCCAGCTCGGCGGCGACCCGCTGGGCGCCCGCCTTGGTGGCAAAGTTTTCATCGGTGCAGGTAAGGCCAGACAGCCAGTAAAGTACCGGCGGCGGGTTGTTTTCCCGCGGCGGCGGTAAAAAGATGCTGAACACCATCGAACAGTTCAGCGATGTGGAGTCGTGCCGCCAGCGTTGCTGCCAGCCGTCAAAGCAGCGGTGCTCTTCGAGCAGTTCCATGCAGGCTCCTTGTTGAGTAAATGATAACAGTCCGTTTCATCATACAGATCATTGCGCAAAGTGGAGTAACTTTCACTTTCCCCTTCGCGCAGGCTGCTGCATCATTAGGATCGCGCCTGAGAGCCATCGCGATTGGGCTCCCGGCGTTGAAAGGCTGTAACAATTACAACAATTATCGTCGCGAATACTGGATTCTGTGCGCTACCTCACGCACAATAAGTGCACACTTTGCCCGTATAAGAGTAAAGGTCGCCACACCTGCAGGAGAAGAACATGCCATCACTGAGTAAAGAAGCCGCGCTCGTCCACGAGGCGCTGGTCGCACGCGGTCTGGAAACGCCGCTGCGTCCACCGGTTAATCTTGATAATGAGGCCCGCAAGCGCCTGATTGCCGGACACATGACGGAGATTATGCAGCTGCTTAATCTCGACCTCAGCGATGACAGTCTGATGGAAACGCCGCACCGCATCGCCAAAATGTATGTCGATGAGATCTTTTCCGGTCTCGACTACGCCAATTTCCCCAAAATTACCGTCATTGAAAATAAAATGAAGGTCGATGAGATGGTGACCGTCCGTGATATCACCCTCACCAGCACCTGCGAACACCATTTTGTCACTATCGACGGCAAGGCGACGGTGGCCTACATTCCGAAAGACTCGGTGATCGGGCTGTCGAAAATCAACCGCATCGTGCAGTTCTTCGCCCAGCGGCCGCAGGTGCAGGAGCGCCTTACTCAGCAGGTGCTCACCGCGCTGCAGACGCTGCTCGGCACCAACAACGTGGCGGTCTCCATTGACGCGGTGCACTACTGCGTGAAGGCGCGCGGCATTCGTGACGCCACCAGCGCCACCACCACCACTTCGCTCGGCGGCCTGTTCAAATCCAGCCAGAACACCCGCCAGGAGTTTCTGCGCGCGGTGCGCCACCACGGCTAGCGGTCCTGCAGGATGCGGCATGAAGCGTAACATCACGCTGGATTTTATTCGCGGCGTCGCCATTCTCGGCATCCTGCTCCTCAATATCACCGCCTTCGGTCTGCCGAAGGCGGCCTATCTTAATCCCGCCTGGTACGGCGACGTCACGCTTCGCGATGCCTGGACCTGGGCGCTGCTTGACCTGTTCGCGCAGGTGAAGTTCCTCACTCTCTTCGCGCTGCTGTTCGGCGCGGGGCTGCAGATGCTGCTGCCCCGCGGCAAGCGCTGGATCCAGTCGCGACTGACGCTGCTGGCGCTGCTCGGCATCTGCCATGCCTTACTGCTGTGGGACGGCGATATTCTGCTGGCTTACGCCCTGGTCGGGCTGGTGTGCTGGCGGATGGTGCGCGACGCCCACGGCGTGAAGTCGCTGTTTAATACCGGCGTCGTGCTCTACCTTATCGGCGTGGCGGTGCTGCTGCTGCTGGGGGTTATCTCAGGGGACGTCCACCGCGCCTGGGTGCCGGATGCCGCCAACCTGCAGTATGAACAGTACTGGAAGCTGCGGGGCGGCCTGGAGGCGGTAAGCAACCGCGCGAGCCTGCTGTCGGACAGTCTGCTGGCGCTGGGCGTACAGTATGGCTGGCAGCTGGCGGGCATGATGCTGATGGGCGCCGCGCTGATGCGCAGCGGCTGGCTGAAGGGCCGCTTTAGCCTCGGGCACTACCGGCGTGCCGGCGTGCTGCTGATTGCCGCTGGCCTGGCCATCAATCTGCCGGGGGTGATTGCCCAATGGCGGATGGGCTGGGATCCGCGCTGGTGCGCCTTTCTGCTGCAGGCCCCGCGCGAACTTTCCGCGCCGTTTCAGACTCTGGGCTACGCGGCGCTGGCGTGGGGCTACTGGCCGCAGCTTTGCCGCTTCCGGCTGGCGGGGGCCATCGCCTGCGTCGGGCGCATGGCGCTCAGCAACTACCTGCTGCAGACCGCTATCTGCACCACGCTTTTCTACCGCTTCGACCTGTTCATGAAATTCGACCGCCTGTCGCTGCTGGCCTTCGTACCGGCGGTGTGGCTGGTGAACCTGCTCTTCTCCGTACTCTGGCTGCGCTATTTCCGCCAGGGCCCGGCGGAGTGGCTGTGGCGCCAGCTGACCCTGCGGGCGGCGGGTAGCTCCAATGTAAGAACATCAAGATAACGATCTCGATCACAATCGTTAACATATGTGATGTAACCGTTACCATCTCTGTGACTTTCCTCACGCAGCTCGCCGTCGACCGCTGCCAGAATAGCGCACTTGCCAACCTCAGGGGACGACCGTGCGCCGCAGCAATCTTCAACAGGACGATGAATATGATCACTATTCGTGACGTGGCGCGCCACGCCGGGGTTTCGGTCGCCACCATCTCGCGGGTGCTCAATAACAGCCCGCTGGTGAGCCCGGACACCCGGGAGCGGGTGATGAGGGCGGTAGCCGAGCTGGGCTATCGCCCCAACGCCAACGCCCAGGCGCTGGCCTCGCAGGTGAGCGATACCATCGGCGTGGTGGTCATGGACGTCTCCGATCCCTTCTTCGGCGCGCTGGTCAAGGCGGTGGATACCGTCGCCCAGCAGTACCAAAAACACGTCCTGATCGGCAACAGCTATCACGAAGCCGAAAAGGAGCGCAGCGCCATCGAGGTGCTGATCCGCAAGCGCTGCAACGCGCTTATCGTCCACGCCAAGGCGCTCAGCGACGAGGAGCTCGGCGAATTTTTACGCCAGGTCTCCGGCATGGTGATCATCAACCGCATTGTGCCCGGCTATGAGCACCGCTGCGTCGGGCTGGACAACGTCAGCGGCGCGATAATGGCGACCCGCATGTTGCTCAATCAGGGGCACCGCAGCATCGGCTATCTCGGATCGGCCCACGGCATTGAGGATACCCGGCTGCGGCAGGCGGGCTGGCAGCAGGCGCTGACGGCAGCGGGGATCGCCGCCCCCGACGCCTGGGTCGGCGTCGGTTCGCCGGACATGCAGGGCGGCGAGGCGGCGATGGTCGAGCTGCTCGGGCGCAATCAGGGCATCAGCGCGGTGTTTGCTTACAACGACAGCATGGCCGCCGGGGCCCTGACGGCGCTGAAGGACAACGGTATTCAGGTGCCGCAGCAGCTGTCGCTGATCGGCTTCGACGATATTCCCATTGCCCGCTACACCGATCCGCAGCTGACCACCGTGCGCTATCCGATTATCTCAATGGCGAAGCTGGCGACCGAGCTGGCGCTGGCGGGGGCCGCAGGTCGCCTGGATCCGGCGGCGACCCACTGCTTTATGCCGACGCTGGTGCGCCGCCATTCCGTTGCCGCCAGGTAAACTGTAACCGCGATCACTAACTGAAGGTGTCGTCAGATGTAACCGCTTTCAATTTGTGAGTTGTTTCACAGTATATTAACAATTGCGTGACTATGATGTCATCGCTTGTCATTCTGAAACATAATGTAACGCTACCTGCCTGTTTTTTAAGCGCTAAATGGTTCGCCTGAGCGATTGATTCGCCGCAGCGGGCAGGTGCAGGCGTGATTAAAAATTATAAACATCGCTGGATGTAACAATGATTTAACGTTACCTCTGCCGATACCGCTACCCTGCATAAAAATACCGGAGATACCATGAATAAGAAGGCGTTAGCCCTGTCCGCCGTGATGTCCTGCATGTTATTTGGCGCCGCCGCCCACGCCGCGGACACCCGCATTGGCGTCACTATCTACAAATACGACGACAACTTTATGTCCGTGGTGCGCAAGGCGATTGAGAAAGACGCCAAAGCCGCGCCGGACGTGCAGCTGCTGATGAATGACTCGCAGAACGACCAGTCCAAGCAGAACGATCAGATTGACGTCCTGCTGGCGAAAGGCGTGAAGTCGCTGGCCATCAACCTGGTTGACCCGGCCGCCGCGGGCACGGTAATCGACAAGGCGCGCAGCCAGAACGTGCCGGTGGTGTTCTTTAACAAGGAGCCGTCCCGCAAGGCGCTGGACAGCTATGACAAGGCCTACTACGTCGGCACCGACTCGAAAGAGTCCGGCATTATCCAGGGCGACCTGATTGCCAAACACTGGGCGGCGAACCCGGCCTGGGATCTGAATAAAGACGGCCAGATCCAGTTCGTGCTGCTGAAGGGCGAGCCGGGCCACCCGGATGCCGAAGCGCGCACCACTTACGTTATCAAAGAGCTGAACACCAAGGGCATCAAGACCCAGCAGCTGGCGCTGGATACCGCCATGTGGGACACCGCGCAGGCGAAAGACAAAGTTGACGCCTGGCTCTCGGGCCCGAACGCCAACAAAATTGAGGTGATCATCGCTAACAACGATGCGATGGCGATGGGCGCGGTGGAAGCGCTGAAGGCCCACAATAAGTCCAGCATCCCGGTGTTCGGCGTTGACGCCCTGCCGGAAGCGCTGGCGCTGGTGAAATCCGGCGCGATGGCCGGTACCGTGCTGAACGATGCCAACAATCAGGCGAAAGCCACCTTCGATCTGGCGAAAAACCTCGCCGACGGCAAGGGCGCCACCGACGGCACCAGCTGGAAAATTGAAAACAAAGTCGTGCGTATCCCCTACGTCGGCGTTGATAAAGACAACCTGGCTGAATTTGCCGGTAAATAATCTTCTCTGCGATTTCCCGCGCCGGCGCTTCGGCGCGGGAGTCACCCGCGCAGCCAGGACAGACTATGGTCAGTAATAATCGCGAGTCGTCGGGCGAATTCTTGTTGGAAATGAGCCACATCAACAAGTCTTTTCCCGGCGTTAAAGCACTCGATAACGTTAACTTAAAAGTCCGCCCGCACTCGATTCATGCCCTGATGGGCGAGAACGGGGCCGGTAAATCGACGCTGTTAAAATGCCTGTTCGGTATTTATCAGAAAGACAGCGGCAGCATTCTTTTTCAGGGCCGCGAAATCGACTTTCACTCGGCGAAAGAGGCGCTGGAGAACGGGATTTCGATGGTTCACCAGGAGCTGAACCTGGTGCTGCAGCGCTCGGTGATGGACAACATGTGGCTGGGGCGCTATCCCACCAAAGGCGTGTTTGTCGATCAGGAAAAAATGTACGGCGACACGAAGGCGATCTTCGACGAGCTGGATATCGACATCGATCCCCGGGCCCGCGTCGGCACGCTCTCCGTTTCGCAGATGCAGATGATAGAGATAGCCAAGGCGTTCTCCTATGACGCCAAAATCGTCATCATGGACGAGCCGACCTCGTCGCTGACCGAGAAAGAGGTTAATCACCTGTTCAGCATCATCCGCAAGCTGAAGGATCGCGGCTGCGGCATCGTCTATATCTCCCACAAAATGGAAGAGATCTTCCAGCTGTGCGATGAGATAACCATTCTGCGCGACGGCCAGTGGATCGCCACCCAGCCGCTGGAAGGGCTGGACATGGACAAGATCATCGCCATGATGGTCGGCCGCTCCCTCAACCAGCGCTTCCCGGACAAAGAGAACGCGCCGGGCGAAACCATCCTCGAAGTGCGCAATCTGACCTCGCTGCGCCAGCCGTCGATCCGCGATGTCTCCTTCGACCTGCACAAGGGCGAGATCCTCGGCATTGCCGGCCTGGTCGGCGCCAAGCGTACCGATATTGTGGAAACCCTGTTCGGCATTCGCGAAAAGTCCGGCGGCACCATTACCCTGCACGGCAAAAAAATCAATAACCACAGCGCCAACGAAGCCATCAACAACGGCTTTGCGCTGGTGACCGAGGAGCGCCGCTCCACCGGCATCTACGCCTATCTGGACATCGGCTTTAACTCGCTCATCTCTAATATCAAAAAGTACCGCAGCAAGATTGGGCTGCTGGATAACGCCCGCATGAAGAGCGACACCCAGTGGGTGATTGATGCCATGCGGGTCAAGACGCCGGGCCACCGCACGCAGATTGGTTCGCTCTCCGGCGGCAATCAGCAGAAGGTGATTATCGGCCGCTGGCTGCTGACCCAGCCGGAGATCCTGATGCTCGATGAGCCGACGCGCGGCATTGACGTTGGCGCAAAATTCGAAATTTATCAGCTCATTGCTGAACTGGCGAAAAGGGAAAAGGGGATCATTATCATCTCCTCTGAGATGCCTGAGCTGCTGGGCATAACCGACCGTATTCTGGTGATGAGTAACGGGATGGTGGCCGGCATTGTGGATACTAAAACAACCACGCAGAACGAAATCTTACGTCTTGCGTCTTTGCACCTTTAAGATCAGGGGCTCCCCATGAGTGCGTTAAATAAAAAAAGCTTTTTCACCTACCTGAAAGAGGGCGGCATTTACGTCGTGCTGCTTGTGTTGCTGGCGATCATCATTTTTCAGGATCCGACCTTCCTGAGCTTGCTTAACCTCAGCAACATCCTGACCCAGTCTTCGGTGCGCATTATCATCGCGCTCGGCGTGGCCGGGCTTATCGTCACCCAGGGCACCGACCTGTCCGCCGGGCGCCAGGTCGGGCTGGCGGCGGTGATCGCCGCCACGCTGCTGCAGTCGATGGAAAACGCCAATAAAGTCTTCCCGGAAATGGCGACCATGCCGATTTTTGTGGTGGTGCTGATCGTCTGCGCCATCGGCGCGGTTATCGGCCTGATCAACGGTATCATCATCGCTTATCTCAACGTGACGCCGTTTATTACTACCCTCGGCACGATGATCATCGTCTACGGCATCAACTCCCTGTACTACGACTTCGTCGGCGCATCGCCGATTTCCGGCTTTGACTCCGGCTTCTCGACCTTTACCCAGGGCTTTATTGCCATGGGCAGCTTCCGCCTGTCCTATATTACCTTCTATGCCCTGATCGCCACCGTCTTCGTCTGGATCCTGTGGAACAAAACCCGCTTCGGCAAGAATATCTTCGCCATCGGCGGTAACCCGGAAGCGGCCAAGGTCTCCGGCGTCAACGTCGCCCTTAACCTGCTGATGATTTATGCCCTCTCCGGCGTGTTCTACGCCTTTGGCGGCATGCTGGAGGCGGGGCGCATCGGCTCGGCCACCAACAACCTCGGCTTTATGTACGAGCTGGACGCCATTGCCGCCTGCGTGGTCGGCGGCGTATCGTTCAGCGGCGGCGTGGGGACGGTGATAGGCGTGGTGACCGGGGTGATCATCTTTACGGTCATCAACTACGGTCTGACCTATATCGGCGTCAACCCGTACTGGCAGTACATCATTAAGGGCGGGATCATTATCTTTGCGGTTGCGCTGGATTCCCTGAAGTACGCCCGCAAGAAATAGGCCACCGCGCTTGACCCAACCCGCCGCACGGCGGGTTTTTTACTTCTGCAGCTCCAGCAGCTGCTCGGGGGTTACCGCCGGATAGCCCTGGGCATCGTCGGGCACCTGATGCTGCGAAGGGATAGGGATCAGCGGGCCGAGAAAGCGCGGCTCGCGCTTGAAGATATAGAGGTCGGCCAGGGCGCCGAAGCGGGCGCCGAACTCGCGGAGGCGCACGCTCCACATATCCTTCGGCGACGGCACCGCGTAGCACTGGGCCTGAATGCCCATGTGCAGGGCGATAAACAGCGCCCGCTCGCAGTGAAAGCGCTGGGTAATAATGATGAAGTCGTTGGTGTCGAACACCTTGCGGGTGCGGACGATCGAATCGAGGGTGCGGAAGCCGGCGTAATCCAGCACGATATCCGCTGGATCGACCCCGGCGGCGATCAGATCCCTGCGCATGGTCACCGGCTCGTTATAGCTCTGCAGCGCGTTGTCGCCGCTCAGCAGCAGGTAGTTGACCTTGCCGCTGTTGTAGGCGTTGATGGCGCCCTGAATGCGGTAGCGGTAGTACTGATTGATGACGCCGGTGCGGTAATATTTGGCGGTGCCGAGCACGACGCCCACCTGGCGGTAGGGCAGGTCCTGCAGTTCGTCGTAGATGTAGGGCGCGGTTTTCCAGCTCATCCAGCGGTCAAGCCCCAGCACAATAAACAGCAGTAAGCCGATAAGGACCAGCAGGCTGTATAATATGCGCTTTAACATGGGGTTGGCTCAGTAATCGCGGAATATGCACTCAGGCTACTGTACCCGCCGGGGAAGAGCAAGAAACCGCCGCTCAACTGTAGGGTTTTTCGACAGCGCGGGCGCCCGGCCCGCGCATGAGACTCAGTTCAGCTCGATACATTCGAGGCCTTCACAGCCCAGCGCCCGCAGGGTGGCGGCGGTGGCATCCAGCTGCGTCAGGCGGGCATCGCTGCGCTCGGCCAGCGCCGCGCGCTGAATATCTTCCCAGGCATAGCCGCTAAGGCACAGCAGATTGAGCGCGCCCTGCAGCGGCGGCAGGCTCGGGTTATAGGCGGCGTTTTCTGCGTAGCTGCCGCTGAAAATCGTGCCGTCGCTTACCTGCAGCGCCACGCCAGACGGCGACCGGCTGTAGGGCGCATGGCTTCTGTTGGCCGCCGCGATTGCCGCCTGCGCCAGCGCATCACCGCTCAGCGCGTAGCCGTGGTCTTCCTTATCCATCAGCAGCACCTGAATATCGAGATCGCGCGGACCGAAGGCGTCCGGCAGATAGTCTCCAAGCGTGTGCGGCGCTCTGCCCGGAAGATGCACTTCCAGCGCCAGGCCGCTGTTCAGCTCGTTCATAAACTGGCGGCAGTGGCCGCACGGCGTGTAGTTAACGGTTATGGCCTGCAGTGATTTTTCGCCCCGCAGCCAGGCGTGGCTGATGGCGCTCTGTTCGGCGTGAATGGTCTGCTGCATGGTGGTGCCGGGGAACTCCATATTGGCTCCGAAGTACCAGCTGCCGCTGACGCCGCGGGCAATGGCTCCGACGTTAAAGTGCGACAGTCCGGTTTGCGCGCAGGCCGCCGCCAGCGGCAGCAGGCTGAACGCCAGCGCGTCTTCGTCCAGCCCCGACGCCGCCTTCAGCGCAGAGACCTGCCCGGCGCTCAGTACGGCGGGGAAATGGTTATCGGCAATCATCGGAGCGAGGGCCGACAGCAGTTCCGCGCCGAGTTGCGCCAGGGCAGATTGAAAACGTGGGTGCATGAGATAGCCTCGTAACAGTGTAAGGGAAGACAGTGTAGGGACCGTCCGCGCCTTTATGTGTGATCTGCTTCTCATTAGTAATGCAATATATGTAATTAGCTTCCGTAAGTGTGTGACGTGTCTCAGGTCGGCTGCGCCAGCCCGCGCGCTGCGCTTATTTGAATGCGGCCATGATCAGCGGAAACAGGAGCGGCCCTATCAGCGAAGTAATAATGCCGCACAGCACCAGCGCCAGGGAGCCGAAGGCGCCCTCCTGGTAGTCCAGCTCCGAGCAGCGGGCGGTGCCGAGGGCGTGCGAGGCGGTGCCCATCGCCAGGCCGCGCGCCGACTTGGTGGTGATATGCATCAGGTTGAGCAGCGTATGGCCGAATACCGCCCCGAGGATCCCGACGAAAATCACGCACACCGCGCTGATGGCCGGAATACCGCCGATACTGCTGCTGACCGCCATGGCAATCGGCGTGGTCACCGATTTTGGCAGCACCGAGGCGGCAATCTCCGGCGTTGCCCCCATCAGAAGGGCGACGCCGGTCCCGGTGACCATCGCCACCAGGCTGCCCGCAAAGCAGATACTGATAATGGATTTCCAGCGGGCGCGGATCTGGTGCAGCTGTTCATACAGCGGAAACGCCAGCGCCACCACCGCCGGCTGCAGCAGGTCGTTGAGGATCTTGCTGCCGTGAAAATAGCGGGCGTAGGGAATACCGGTCAGGATCAGAAACGGGATCAGCACTACCATCGACACCAGCAGCGGGTTAAGCAGCGGACTGCGAAAACGCATCGCCAGGCGGCGGGCGGCGAAGAACACCACCAGCGTCAGCGGCAAAGACCACCAGATATCACTCATCATTTTTCGGTTCCTTACGACCAACGACTTTACGCTCGCCGTGGATAATGTGCGTCGTCCAGCCGACCACCAGGAAAGCGATAAAGGTACTGATAATGCAGGACACGACCACCGGACCAAACTGCGCGCGCAGCAGATCGAAATACTGCATTACGCCGACGCCGATGGGCACAAACAGCAGCGCCATGTAGCGGATAAGAATGTTACAGCCGGGATTCACCCAGTCTGCCGGGAGAATTTGCAGCGCCAGCAGTACGAAGAGGATAAGCATGCCGATGATGCTGCCCGGAATCGCGATCGGCAGCAGAGAAGAGAGATAAATCCCCGCGTATAAGCAGGCGTAAATCAGCACAAATGCCCGCAGGTACTGCCAGATAGTAATCAGTGATTTGCTCATGGTTGAGACCCTTGATGGAAGGCATTCATCATACAATTAAAGCCAGTTATGTGCTACAGATCACATCATGAATTGTGAGCATGCCTGACATAGACGAGCGGAACATCAGGTATCTGACTGAAGCGGATGCGATAAATGATAAAGAAATCGACTCAGCGCCTGCGATGGCTGATCGTTTCTTCTCCAAAATACGCCGACGCTTCCTTTTTGCTCAATCTTCGGCAGCTCCAGAATCGTAAGCTGCTCCTGTTGGGCGTAGCGTTCTGCTAGCCGTAAAGAAAGAATAGATATCATATCGCTGCTTTGCAGCAGGCTGACGCTGACGTTCATCGAGGCGGATTCAATGGTGTTTTCCGGCAGCATCACGCCGTTATCGACAAGGGCGTTATCGATACTTTGGCGAATAGGCGTGCCGGTGGGCCAGACTATCCAGCGCCACGGCTCCAGATCCTTCCAGCTCAATCGGTTGTAGACGGCGAGTGGGTGATCTGTTCGGGCGACAAAGCAAACGGGTTCGGTGTACAACACTTGATAATTGAGCGGCAACTCCAGTGCTCGTCCGCCGATACGCCCGATCACCACATCCACCACGCCTGACTGCAAATCCTGCAGCAGCGGAGTCATCACTTTTTCTTCAATGTTCAAATGCAAAGAAGGCATTTCTTTAAGCAGTGGCAAAATCGCCTTCGAGACACAATCGGTCGCTACAGGGGAGCAGCCGATTTTCAGACTGCCGACCAGGCCGCCCTGTTTGAAACGATCCATCTCAAACCGCGAACGTTCAAGATCGTTGATCAAGCGCTGAGCGTGCTGAATAAGTAGTTTCCCTCCTTCAGAGGGGCGTAGACCTTTGCTATGGCGTTCGAAGAGTGTGATCCCGACCTCTTCTTCGAACTGTGTTAACCATTTCGACAGCGCCGGCTGGGTGATATTCATCTTTTTCGCCACCTGAGTCAGATTGCATTGCTCTCCCAGCGCAACCAGTATTTGCAGGTGATGAAGCTTAAGTTTATGCGTCCAGTTTCCCATCAGCAATAACCTCCAGGTTATGACTCTGCATAGAAAGCCATTGTACAACTCATTTCAGTTGCCACAAAATCGCTACATACAAACAACAAATACAACATTTACCCTACACACCTGAGGCATTCCCCTATGACTCAACGACGTGAATTACAGGCTTTAATAGATACAGTTCCTATCGGCGCGCTCCAGTGGCGTGTCATTCTCTGTTGTTTCTTTGTTGTCATGATGGATGGATTTGATACGGCCGCGATTGGGTTTATTGCACCCGATATCCGCGCACACTGGCAACTGACGGCAGCAGGATTAGCCCCATTATTTGGCGCAGGCCTGATAGGGCTCACCGCAGGGGCGCTGCTTTGCGGCCCGCTCTCCGATCGCTTTGGCCGTAAACGCGTCATTGAGTGGTGTGTGGCGTTTTTCGGTATTCTCAGCCTGCTTTCTGCCTTTTCACCTGACCTGGAAACACTGGTGCTCCTGCGCTTCTTAACCGGGCTGGGATTAGGCGGCGCGATGCCGAACACCATCACCATGACCTCCGAATACCTGCCATCGCGTCGCCGCGGTGCGCTGGTCACCCTGATGTTCTGCGGCTTCACGCTCGGCTCCGCCTTTGGCGGGATCGTTAGCGCACAACTGGTGGGCATTATTGGCTGGGCGGGCATTCTGGTGCTCGGCGGCGTACTGCCGATGATCCTGTTCTTCTATTTACTGTTCGCGCTGCCGGAATCGCCGCGCTGGATGGTTCGCCGTCAGCGTCCCCAAGCACACATTGCGCGGCTGGTCAGTGAGATGACACAGCGGCGCCATGACAACACTACTTTTTGGCTCGATGAACCAACGTCGGAGCACAAAGGCAGCATTGGTCAGCTTTTTGCCAGACACCAGCTCGCTATCACGCTAATGCTGTGGGTGGTGTTCTTTATGAGCCTGCTGATTATCTATCTGCTCTCAAGCTGGATGCCGACGCTGCTTAACCATCGTGGCATCGACCTGCAACATGCGTCATGGGTGACGGCAGCGTTCCAGATTGGCGGCACTATGGGCGCTATTCTGCTCGGCGTATTAATGGATAAATTCAATCCCTTCCGGGTGTTAGCGGTGAGCTACGCGCTGGGTGCGGTGTGCATCATGATGATTGGCCTGAGCGAAAACGGGCTCTGGCTGATGGCGCTGGCGATATTCGGTACCGGGATTGGAGTCAGCGGCTCGCAGGTTGGGCTGAACGCCCTAACCGCCATGCTCTACCCGACCCAAAGCCGCGCGACAGGCGTGAGCTGGGCAAACGCCATTGGTCGCTGCGGCGCCATCGTCGGTTCGGTTTCCGGCGGGGTAATGATGGCGCTGAACTTCTCTTTTGACACTCTGTTTTATGTGATTGCCGTTCCGGCAGCCATCTGCGCCATCATGTTGACGCTACTTACCCTGGCTGTGCGCCGGACGACAACTGTACCCAACACGCTGCCTGCTGCGGGCGTGGCGAACAAATAAGGAGAATAACAATGAGCCAGATGAATCCGGACGTCAAAAATGAACGCCAACAATACTACCAACATATTGCCGGGCAGAACCTGACGCCGTTGTGGGAATCGCTACATCACCTGGTGCCGCAAACGCCAAATCCGACCTGTGCGCCTGCACACTGGAGCTACCAGGAAATTCGTCCGCTGTTGCTCGAGAGCGGTTCGCTGATTGGCGCGAAGGAGGCGGTGCGTCGCGTGCTAGTGCTGGAGAATCCGGCGCTGCGTGGGCAATCTTCTATAACGTCGTCACTGTATGCGGGTTTACAGCTGATTATGCCGGGTGAAGTGGCCCCAAGCCATCGCCATAACCAGTCAGCATTACGTTTTATTGTGGAGGGAAAAGGCGCGTTTACTGCCGTTGAGGGCGAGCGCACCCAGATGCATCCGGGGGATTTTATTCTGACGCCGCAGTGGCGCTGGCACGACCACGGCAACCCGGGCGATGAACCGGTGATTTGGATGGACGGCCTGGACCTGCCGCTGGTGAACTACCTGGGCTGTGGCTTTGCGGAAGATTACCCGGAAGATCAGCAGCCAGTCACACGCAAAGAGGGCGATTATCTGCCGCGCTATGCTGCCAATATGCTGCCGCTGCGCCATCAAACCGGCAACTCCTCGCCAATCTTTAACTATCGCTATGACCGTAGCCGCGAAGTGCTGCATGACCTGACTCGGCTGGGAGATGCTGATGAGTGGGATGGTTACAAAATGCGCTACGTGAATCCGATCACGGGCGGTTATCCAATGCCATCAATGGGCACATTTTTGCAGCTATTGCCGAAGGGTTTCCGATCCCGCCAGGCGCGTACCACTGACAGCACCATTTATCATGTGGTGGAAGGCTGCGGGCATGTCTCGGTGGGTAATCAGGTATTTAGCTTTAAAGAGAAAGATATTTTTGTCGTGCCAACCTGGCACAGCGTGTCCTTTGATGCGCAGAACGAAACTGTGTTGTTTAGTTTTTCGGACCGCCCCGTTCAGGAAGCGCTGGGCCTGTTCCGTGAAGCACGCTACTAATCAGGAGAAAATAATGAGCAAATACGTATTTGAACCCCAGGCCCTTATCGCAATTCCGGTTGTCGGCAGCGACGCGCAGTTCCCGGTCCGCCGAGTCTATTGTGTCGGACGTAACTATGCCGCGCATGCACGCGAAATGGGCTTTGACCCGGACCGCGAACCGCCATTTTTCTTCTGCAAACCCGCGGACGCGGTTGTTCCTGTTGCTGCAGGAGAAATATTAAATCTGGCCTATCCGGCGCAGACCGATAACTATCACTATGAAATCGAACTGGTGGTGGCGATTGGGAAAAAAGGTAGCAATATTCCGCAGGAAAATGCGCACGAGTATGTCTGGGGATACGCCACCGGCCTGGACATGACCCGTCGCGATCGCCAGTTGGAAATGCGTAAAATGGGCCGTCCATGGGAAATCGGTAAAGCCTTTGATCATTCCGCACCCATTTCACCACTGCATAAAGCCGCTGAGGTTTCCGGCATCGATAAGGCACCAATTTGGTTACAGGTAAACGGTGAAGATCACCAGCGCAGCGATATTAAACATTTGATCTGGTCAGTGAATGAAACCATCAGTTACCTGTCACGCTTCTTTGAACTGCAGCCGGGTGACCTGATTTTCACCGGTACGCCGGAAGGTGTTGGCGCCGTGGTGAAAGGCGACACCATCACTGGCAACGTCGATGGTTTAACGCCTATCGCAGTGAAGATTGTTTGAGGTGACTGATGAAACTATACAGTTTTTTCAATAGCTCGGCCTCTTATCGGGTGCGCATCGCAATGGCACTCAAGGGGATTGATTATGAGACCGTTGGCGTCAATATTCGCATTGGCCAGCAAAATGAGCTGAAGTACCGCCGGCTTAATCCCGTTGGTCTGGTACCTGCGCTGATAACAGATGATGGTGAATCGCTGGGGCAGTCGCTGGCAATTATTGACTGGCTGGACCGGCATTTTCCCCAAACTCCGCTGCTACCGAATAACGATCCGGCGCGGATGCGTATTCTGGAGATTGTTTACGCCATCAGTTGCGATATCCACCCAATCAATAACATGCGTGTCTTGCGTTACCTTACTGACGAACTGGGAGTGAGCGAAGAAGCTAAACAACGCTGGTACGCGCACTGGGTCCATCAGGGACTGAGTGCTGTTGAGCAACTTCTGCGCCAGAGTCCGGCGGGGCAATTCTGCGTGGGTGATGCGCCAACGCTAGCCGATTGTTGCTTAGTTCCTCAATGGGCTAATGCGTTACGTATGGGTTGCGATCTTAGCGGGTATCCCCGCTGTAAAGCCGTTTATGAATCATGTTCCGCGCTGCCTGCATTCGTCGCTGCCGCACCAGAGAACCAGCTGGATAAAATTCCGGCATAGTAAGGAGAATTATCATGGCAAAAGTGATGAGCGCAATTATTGTCGGTGGCGGGATTGGCGGTGCGGCGACCGCGCTGTCTTTGGCGCGTCAGGGCATCAAGGTGATGCTGCTGGAAAGGGCGCATGAAATAGGCGAAATCGGCGCAGGGATCCAGCTTGGCCCGAACGCATTTTCGGCGCTGGACAGTTTGGGCGTAGGCGATATAGCGCGCCAGCGCGCGGTCTTTACCGATCATATCACCATGATGGACGCGGTTAGCGGTGAGGAAGTCGTGCATATCGAAACCGGGAATACGTTCCGCGACCATTTTGGCGGCCCGTATGCGGTGATCCATCGTGTGGATATTCATGCGACGGTGTGGGAAGCGGCGATGAAGCACCCGGACGTAGAATATCGTACCTCGACGCACGTGGTGGATATCCGTCAGAGCGACCATGACATTACTGTATTCGATGACAAAGGCAACAGCTGGACGGCGGACATTCTTATTGGCTGCGATGGCGTAAAATCAGTGGTGCGTCAGAGCCTGCTTGGCGACGCGCCGCGCGTGACCGGGCACGTGGTCTATCGCGCGGTAATCGATTGTGACGATATGCCAGACGATCTTCGCATCAACGCGCCGGTGCTGTGGGCGGGTCCACATTGTCACCTAGTGCATTACCCGTTGCGCGGCGGCAAACAGTACAACCTGGTGGTCACTTTCCACAGCCGCGAGACGGAAGAATGGGGCGTAAAGGATGGCAGCAAAGAAGAGGTGCTCTCTTACTTTAAAGGCATTCACCCTCGGCCGCGTCAGATGCTTGATAAGCCAACGTCCTGGCGTCGGTGGTCCACCGCCGACCGTGAGCCGGTCGAAAAATGGGGTAACGATCGGGTTACTTTAGTGGGTGATGCGGCGCATCCGGTGGCACAGTATATGGCACAGGGGGCATGTATGGCGCTGGAGGATGCGGTTACCATCGGTAAAGCGCTGGCACAATGCGATGGTGACGCAGCGGAAGCGTTCGCGCTGTATGAGTCCGTGCGTATTCCGCGCACCGCGCGTATTGTCTGGTCGACCCGCGAGATGGGACGTATTTATCACGCCGCAGGCGTGGAACGCCACGTGCGTAATTTACTGTGGAAAGGCAAAACCCAGGCTGAGTTTTATCGCGCGATGGAGTGGCTCTACGGCTGGAAAGAAGAGAACTGCCTGGAACCCCGCTAACCGGCTTTTAACCGATGAAAAGAGGCGCTAACATAGCGCCTCTTTTTTTATCGGGTATCAATATGCGTGTTTTACTGGCGCCGATGGAAGGCGTGCTCGATTCTCTGGTGCGCGAGCTGCTGACTGGAGTGAATGATTACGACCTCTGCATCACCGAATTTCTGCGCGTGGTGGATAAACTCCTGCCGGTAAAATCGTTCCATAAATTGTGCCCGGAACTGAATAACCACAGCCGTACGGCGAGCGGCACGCGGGTGCGCATCCAGCTGCTGGGCCAGCATCCGCAGTGGCTGGCCGAAAACGCCGCCCGCGCGGTGGAGCTAGGCTCGTGGGGCGTTGACCTCAACTGCGGCTGTCCGTCGAAAGTGGTCAACGGCAGCGGCGGCGGCGCCACACTGCTTAAAGATCCGGACCTTATCTACCGCGCCGCGAAGGCGATGCGCGAGGCGGTGCCGGCCGCGCTGCCGGTCACCGTGAAAGTCCGCCTCGGCTGGGACAGCGGCGAGCGCCAGTTTGAAATCGCCGACGCGGTGCAGCAGGCGGGAGCCACGGAAATCACGGTCCACGGGCGCACCAAAGAGGACGGCTACCGGGCCGAGCGCATCAACTGGCAGGCGATCGGCGATATTCGCCGCCGGCTGACCATCCCGGTGATCGCCAACGGCGAGATCCGGGACTGGCAGAGCGCCAGGGAGTGCATGGCGGTGACCGGCTGCGATGCGGTAATGATCGGCCGCTGGGCGCTCAACGTGCCGAATCTCAGCCGGGTAGTGAAGGATAACGCGCCGCGCATGCCGTGGCCGGAGGTGATGCAGCTGCTTCTCAAGTACTGCGGCCTTGAGAAGCAGGGCGATACCGGCCTGTATCACGTGGCGCGCATCAAGCAGTGGCTGGGCTATCTGCGCAAGGAGTACAGCGAAGCGGAGGCGCTTTTCGTCACCATCCGCGCGCTTGCGGACTCGGCGGCCATCGCCCGGGCTATCGAGCAGGCGGCCAGCCGCCTCAGCCGGGCCGGCGGGCGCTGAGTAAAAACAGCATCGGGCGCGCCGTTTCCTCTTCCAGCGCCGGATTGGCGCGGACCTGAGCCTGGTCCGGGCCCCACTCATCGACGTGGACAATCTCAAATCCGGCGGCCAGCAGGGCGTTGATCCAACTGGCCAGTTTGCGGTGCTGCTTCTTCACGCCGTCGGCAAACCAGTTGCTGACGCGCTCGCCCTCCTGCTGATAGTGATTGACCGGCCATGATTTCTCACCGGCCTCATCCTGCACCCAGCCCTGCCTGAGCGGCGCGGTGTAGATGGGGTGCTCGGCGGAAAACACCAGCATACCGCCCGGCTTCAGGGCCTGAAACAGCGTCGCGAACAGGCCGTCGATATCGCGCAGGTAGTGCAGAGCCAGCGAACTGTAGGCCAGATCCGCGCTCTGCGCGCCGAGGCGCAGCGTCTCCAGATCCTCCCGGCGGTAGGTGATGCCCGGATCGCGGGTCATCTCCTGCGCTTTTGCCAGCATCTTCTCCGACACGTCCAGCCCCAGAACGGCGGCGGCGCCCTGTTCGCGCGCCCAGCGGCAGAACCAGCCGTAGCCGCAGCCTAAATCCACAATCTTTTTATCTGCAACAGCGGGCAGCATGCTGCGCAGCGCGGGCCATTCCGGCGCGCCGTCCAGGCCTTTAACCGAGCGGTCGAGCGTGGCATAGCCGGCAAAAAACTGCGGGTCGTCATACATATTTTGCGTCATTACATTTCCTCAGATATCGGCATTTCAGGGAGTATACGTAAAACCCGGTCTGAGGATAATTCCACACCTTCTATACTTATATTCCTCATCACCAGCAGGAGTGCGCTATGACCACGAAAGTTGCCGTTGTGACCGCTTCAGATTCCGGGATTGGTAAACAGTGCGCCCTGCAGCTGGCGCGCCGGGGCTATGCGCTGGGGATAACCTGGCACAGCGATGAAGAGGGCGCCAAGCGTACGGTGCGGGAAGTGACCGCCCTCGGCTGCGAGGCGAAGGCTATTCAGCTCGACCTCGGCCGTCTGCCGCAGGGCGTCAAGGCGCTGGAGACGCTGATTCAGCGGCTGGGGCGCATCGACGTGCTGGTCAATAACGCCGGGCGGATGACCAAAGCCCCGTTTCTCGACGTCACGCTCGACGACTGGCGGGCGACCTTTGCCGTGGACGTGGAGGGCGCGCTGCTCTGCTCGCAGATCGCCGCCAGGCACATGATTGCCCAGGGCGACGGCGGGCGCATTATCAATATCACCTCGGTTCATGAACACACGCCGCTGCCGCAGGCCTGCGCCTACACCGCGGCCAAGCACGCCCTCGGCGGCTTAACGAAGTCGATGGCGGTTGAGCTTGCCGGGCACAGTATTCTGGTTAACGCCGTGGCGCCGGGCGCGATTGCCACGGCGATGACCGGTCTGGGCGACGATGAGGTGGAGCCGGGATCGATGCCGGGCATTCCGCTGGCCCGCCCCGGGCGTACCGAAGAGATAGCCGGTCTCGTCGCCTGGCTCTGTTCCCCCGAGGCGGCGTACACCACCGGGCAGTCGCTGATCGTCGACGGCGGTTTTATGCTGGTGAATCCGCAGGTGAAAGCGGCCCTGTAGCGGCGGCGGAAATCAGCCGCTAGCCTGCCCTGGCTAGCCTATTGATTCAGGGCTGCCCGAGGTAACGGTCACCGGGGCCAGCGGCCTCGGCTACTCCTCTGCCGAGGCGTTTTTATCGCGGTGCTTCAGCCACAGGCGCACCGCGATGACCAGCACCACCACAATAATCAGCCACGCCCAGTGCTTAATGTGCCTATCGAGATCGTGCAGCCACGGCGCAATGGCCTCGCCGCCAAGATAGCCCAGGGTGGTAAACAGCAGGGCCCAGATCAGGGCACCCAGAATGTTGAGCGGCAGAAAAACCTTCGGCGGCAGGCGGCTGGCGCCGATGAGCAGCGGGCCAATAATGCGAAAGCCGTACATAAAGCGGGTGCCGATAACGAACAGCCACGGGCGCTTCTGAATATGACGCTGGGCCTTCTCTATCTTCTTTTGCTGGCGCTTAAAGCGCTTGAGAATGCGCGTTCCGAAGTGGCGGCCGAGCAAATAGAGCGCCTGATCGCCAATCATCCCTCCCAGCGCGACGGAGGCGACCACCAGCCAGAAGCGCAGCAGGCCCTGGTGGGCCGCGACGCCGCCGAGCAGGGTGACGGTTTCGCCCTCGGCAAGGGAACCCAGAAGCAGAGCGGCATAGCCGTAGTGGCTGATAAGGTTGTGAATATCCATCGTTGCGATGACATCTCCCTGAAAAGACAAGTTCCTTAAGCATACACCTCGCCATCACAATCGCCAGGCGGCACCCGCCCGAGCGCTGACGCTTTGTGCTGTTGTACAAAAAGTAATCACAACCTGAATTATACTTACTGGAGTCGTGTCCGGGCGTCACGACGAGGAGGATTTATGAATCACGTATGGGGACTGCTGTCCCGTCCCAACCGCGAAATGATCGATATTCAGCGCGAGGACGAAAGCCTCTCGCACCACTATATGCACCACGTTCTGGCCCTCGCGGCCGTGCCCGTTATCTGCGCGTTTATCGGTACCACGCAGATTGGCTGGGACTTTGGCGACGGCAACGTGGTCAGGCTGTCGCTGGCCACGGGCCTGATGCTGGGCGTGCTGTTTTACGCTCTGATGCTGGCGGGCGTGGCGGTGATGGGGCGGGTTATCTGGTGGCTGGCGCGCAGCGTGCCGCAGCGGCCGCCGCTCCGGCGCTGCATGGTGTTTGCCGGCTATGTTGCCACGCCGCTGTTTTTAAGCGGCATCGTCGCGCTTTATCCGCTGGTGTGGATGTGCGCGCTGGTGGGTACGGCCGCGCTCTGCTATACCGGCTATCTGCTCTATATTGGTATACCCGGTTTTCTCAATATCAACCGCGATGATGGGGCAAGCTTTGCCGGCTCGACGTTTGCGATCGGTGTGCTGGTGCTGGAAGTGCTGCTGGCGGCGACGGTTATCCTTTGGGGCTACGGCTACCGCCTGTTCTGAATGCCCGCATGGCCGCTGGCGCAACGCCGCGGCCATGCAGCATTTATTCACGATTCTCCTGTGGCGGGAGAAAACGCGGCCACGGTATGATGCTCCGCTTTTTAAATATTCATGAAAGTAATATTGTTTCGTGAATCATATATAAATAACCATCAGAACAGAGATCATGCACAAATTTCGCGTTTCCCTGCTCGGCATCGCGCTGATGCTGGCAGCTCCGTTTGCGCCGCAGGCTATTGCCAGAACCGCCTCCACTGCCGTCGCCGCCCAGCCGGACATTGCTTCCGGCAGCGCGATGATCGTCGACCTCAACACCAATAAAGTCATTTACGCCAGTCGTCCGGACCTGGTGCGGCCCATTGCGTCCATCACTAAGCTGATGACCGCCATGGTGGTGCTCGATGCGCACCTGCCGCTGGATGAGATGCTGAGCGTGGATATCAGCCACACGCCGGAGATGAAGGGTATCTATTCCCGGGTGCGGCTCAACAGCCAGATCAGCCGCAAAAACATGCTGCTGCTGGCGCTGATGTCGTCCGAGAACCGCGCGGCGGCAAGCCTTGCGCACCACTATCCCGGCGGCTACGACGCCTTTATCCGCGCCATGAACAACAAGGCCCGCGCGCTCGGCATGACTCACACCCGCTACGTGGAGCCCACCGGCCTGTCGATTCACAACGTCTCGACCGCCCGCGATCTGACGAAGCTGCTGATCGCCACCAAACAGTATCCGCTGATTGGCCAGCTCAGCACCACCAAAGAGGATGAGGCCACCTTCCGCAACCCGGCCTACACGCTGCCGTTTCGCAATACCAACCACCTGGTCTACCGCGACAACTGGAATATCCAGCTGACCAAGACCGGCTTCACCAACGCCGCCGGCCACTGCCTGGTGATGCGCACGGTGATGAACAACCGCCCGGTGGCGATGGTGGTGATGGACGCCTTCGGCAAATACACCCACTTCGCCGACGCCAGCCGCCTGCGGACCTGGATTGAAACCGGTAAGGTGATGCCGGTCCCGGCCGCCGCGCTGAGCTATAAAAAGCAGAAAGAGGCGCAGATGGCCCAGGCGCTGCTGAGCGAGTCGGCGGCGACGCAGGCGGATTAAGCGTACCGAACGCCGGGCAGAGGGGCATCTGCCCGGCAACAGAGCGCACCGCAGCACTCCTTGCCGACTTCTGCGGCATAACCTCCCGCTCGATCTTTGATAGTCACACGGCTCCTCTTGAGATTATAAGCTACAGCTTATAAACTCTTTCTATAAGCCACAGCTTATACAAGGAGAGTGACATGTGGACGGTGCTATTCAGCCAGCGCTTCGACGACTGGTTAAGCGAGCAGGAAGAGGCGTTGCAGGAAAAGGTATTGGCTGATTTGGGGAAGCTAAAAGCGTATGGCCCGAATTTGCCCCGGCCCCATGCCGACACGCTGAAAGGCTCGCGTTACAATAATATGAAAGAGCTGCGCATACAGTTTGCAGGCAGGCCCGTTCGCGCATTTTACGCATTCGATCCGGTTCGCCACGCCATCGTGCTGTGTGCTGGCGACAAGAGCAGTGACAAACAGTTTTACGACAGAATGATACGCATCGCTGACGACGAATTTTCAGCGCACCTCGCCAGGCAGGAGAAGGAGAAGATAAGATGAGAACCTTAGACGATGCCATCGCATCCCGTTCGGCGCAGAGCCAGGCGCGAATCAAAGAGATGACGGATGAAATGGTGCTGGAGGTTGGCCTGCAGCTGATGCGCGAAGAGCTGCAGCTTTCGCAAAAGGCGCTGGCGGAGGCCATGGGCGTTCGCCAGCCGGCCATTGCCCAGATAGAGCAGCGCGGAAACGATCTTAAAATTGCCACCCTTAAGCGCTACGTTGAGGCGATGGGTGGAAAGCTCAGCCTGGATGTTGAGCTTCCCGGCGGTAAAAAAGTGGCGTTTCAGATTTAAGCCTCGCCCCGGCCTGGCCGACGTTTCGTCCCGCCGGGCCGGAGAGGTGCGTCCCTCGCGTCCTACTCCGGCAGCGTCCAGTCGCCGTCATTGAGCGGGCGCTGCACAATCACCGTGTCCCGCCAGTCGCCGAGCTTATAGCCGACGCTGCGCAGGGTGCCCACCACCTCAAAGCCGTGCTTCAGGTGCAGCTTCAGCGAACCGGCGTTGTTATTGCCGTCGCCGACCACCGCCACCATCTGCCGCCACGGCCCCTGTTCGCAGAGGGCGATGAGCGCCGACATCAGCGCGCTGCCGATGCCGTGGCCGGTCATGCCGGTATCGACGTAAATAGACTCCTCAATAGTGAAGCGGTAGGCCGGGCGCGGGCGGTAGGGCGTGGCGTAGCAGTAGCCCACCACCACGCCGCGATAGAGCGCCACCAGCCACGGCAGGCCGTGGTCCGCCACCTTCTGCATCCGCGCCCGCATCTCTTCGATCGTCGGCGGCACCTCCTCGAAAGAGGCGCGGCCGTTGAGGACGTGCCAGGCGTAGATGCTGGTGATAGCGTGAACATCGTCAGGGAGGGCGGCGCGGATCTGCACGTCGCCTGCCGGTAATACCTCTGCTGCTGTCACCGCTTACTCCTCGCCCTGCGCGGCTTCGGCCCAGTGCTTGCGCTTGCTGGTTTTACCGATGCCGGGGTTCATGCTGTTGGTCGGATCGTTCTGCCGGTAGAACGTTTTCAGACTCTCTGGCGCTTCGTAAAGATGGCCGACGTTGTGCTCCGCCGGATACTGCGCGCCGCGCGCCTTGAGCAGCGCCAGCATCTGCTCTTTGAGCGCGTGGGCATCAACGCCTTTCTTCACGATGTAGTCTTGGTGGAAGACGTGGCACATAAAGTGGCCGTAGTAGAGCTTGTGCACCAGCTGGCCGTCAATCTCCGGCGGCAACTGCTCGAACCACTCGGTGTCGTTGCGGCGCAGGGCGATATCGAGGGCCAGAATATCCTCAACCTCATCGGCGTGTACCGCCTGATAGCGGATGGCCGCCCCGGCGGCGGCGAAGCGGTGCAGAAACGCCTTGCTGCCTTCTTCCGGGGTGCAGGCGAAAAAGTCGCCCTCAGCGGTCTTAAAGTACTCCGTCAGCCACGCCTGCGCCTCGTCGATGCCGTCGCCGGCCATTTTCAGCAGCAGGTGGTGCTCGTACTTATCGCGGTACTGCTTCATGCGCGCCGGCAGGTGCGCCGGGAAGGCGCCGCCGAGCTTCTGCATAAAGCGGTCGGTAAAGTGCGGTCTGAACAGCGGCACCTTCTCCAGCATCGCGTCGGTGCGGCCCTTGAGGGTAAAGAAGAAGGGCATCTTGTCGGTGCCGAGCTTGTCGATCATCAGGAAGGTATCTTTGCCGTACTTCTCGGCAATATCGTAAATATCGCGGTGCATATATTCGCCCGCTACCGGCAGGTGTTCGAATTCGGCGAGGATGTGGCGGCGGATGTCGGTCAGCACCTGCGGCTGGTTGGTGCCGATATAAAACACCTGCTGGCGCTTTTCGGCCTCGAAGGTGTCGAGGCGCACCGCAAACACCGCCAGCTTGCCGGCGCAGCCGGAGGATTCAAACAGGCGGTCGGGATCGGCGTTATAGCGGGCCGGGGTGTCGGCGTCGACGTCGCGCACCCGGGTAACGTAATCGTGGTCGTGGGCGTGGCGGCCGTCGTGGCGCACGTTCTCCGCCCGCAGGCGGTCGTCGTCCAGGCAGCTCAGGATCTGCTCCGGCGTCTCGCCAAGATCGATACCCAGATGGTTCACCAGCTGCAGCTTGCCCTCTTCATTGATGCGGGCGAACAGCGACATCTCGGTATAGGCCGGGCCGCGCTGCACCAGCGAGCCGCCGGAGTTGTTGCAGATCCCGCCGATCACCGACGCGCCGATGCAGGAGGAGCCGATCACCGAATGCGGCTCGCGGCCCAGCGGCTTGAGCGCTTTCTCCAGGGTATAAAGGGTGGTGCCGGGGAAGGCCAGCACCTGCTCGCCGCCGTCCAGCAGCTCCAGCTTATCGAGGCGCAGGGTGCTGATAATTACGATGTCGCGGTCATAGTCATTGCCGCTCGGCGTGGAGCCTTCGGTCAGGCCGGTATTCGCCGCCTGCATCAGAATGATTTTGTCGGCCTGCACGCAGGCGCCCAGCACGCGCCACAGTTCCAGCAGGGTGCCGGGAAAGACCACGGCGATGGCGTCGCCGTGGCCCGAGCGGAAGCCTTTACGATAGCGGGCGGTCTTGGCCGGGTCGGTCAGCAGGTGTGAGCCGCCGACGAGGCGGGCCAGCTCAGAGAGAAATACGCGATTGTCAGGTGTTGTCGCTGAAGACATCTTCCCACTCCTTGTGGTGAGTATGGATTTGTTAACGCATAAGTGACACAAGAATAGCGCTCTGTATGACAAATGGGAGCAGGAAATTGGCGAAAATTCAGAACCTCGCCCGGGTATTGCCATCGCCTACGCTTCCCGCTTGTGGCAAACTGCTGTTTTTGGCAGGTTTTTGCCCCTGCCCGGACACCTTGTGAGAGTACCCGACTATGAAATGGCTCTGTTCTGTAGGCGTCGCCGTGGCCCTCGCGCTGCAGCCCGCGCTGGCTGAGGATATTTTCGGCAACCATCCGATGAACCCGCAGGCGCGGGACGCCTTTGTCAGCGATCTGCTTAAAAAAATGACCGTCGATGAAAAAATCGGCCAGCTGCGGCTGATAAGCGTCGGGCCGGACAACCCGAAAGAAGCCATCCGCGAAATGATCAAAAACGGCCAGGTAGGGGCGATTTTCAATACCGTCACCCGCCACGATATTCGCGCCATGCAGGACCAGGTGATGCAGCTCAGCCGCCTGAAGATCCCGCTGTTTTTTGCCTATGACGTGGTGCACGGCCAGCGCACCGTGTTTCCGATAAGTCTCGGCCTTGCCTCCTCGTTTAATCTCGACGCGGTGCGCACCGTCGGGCGCATTTCCGCCTACGAGGCCGCCGACGACGGTCTCAACATGACCTGGGCGCCGATGGTGGACGTCTCCCGCGACCCGCGCTGGGGCCGTGTTTCAGAAGGCTTCGGTGAGGATACGTACCTGACCGCGATGATGGGCAAAACCATGGTTGAGGCGATGCAGGGCAAAAGCCCGGCGGACCGCTATTCGGTGATGACCAGCGTTAAGCACTTCGCCGCCTACGGCGCGGTGGAGGGCGGGAAAGAGTACAACACCGTTGATATGAGCCCCCAGCGGCTGTTTAACGATTACATGCCGCCCTACAAGGCCGGGCTGGACGCCGGCAGCGGCGGGGTGATGGTGGCGCTCAACTCGCTGAACGGCACGCCCGCCACCTCCGACGCCTGGCTGCTGAAAGAGGTGCTGCGCGACCAGTGGGGCTTTAAGGGCATTACCATTTCCGATCACGGCGCCATTAAAGAGCTGATTCGCCACGGCACCGCCGCCGATCCTGAGGACGCGGTGCGGGTGGCGCTGAAGTCCGGCGTCGATATGAGCATGAGCGATGAGTACTACAGCAAGTACCTGCCGGCGCTGGTCAAAAGCGGCAAGGTGACGATGGCGGAGCTGGACAACGCCGCGCGCCACGTGCTGAACGTCAAATACGACATGGGGCTGTTTAACGATCCCTACAGCCACCTCGGGCCAAAAGCGTCCGATCCGCAGGACACCAACGCCGAGAGCCGCCTGCACCGTAAGGAGGCGAGGGAGGTGGCCCGCGAAAGCCTGGTGCTGCTGAAAAACCGTCTTGAGACGCTGCCGCTGAAAAAATCCGGCACCATTGCGGTGGTCGGCCCGCTGGCCGACAGCCAGCGCGACGTGATGGGCAGCTGGTCCGCCGCCGGCGTTGCCGCCCAGGCGGTACCGGTGCTGGACGGCATTAAAGCGGCGGTAGGCGACAAGGCGAAGGTTCTCTACGCCAAAGGCGCCAACGTCACCGACGATAAGGGCATTGTCGACTTCCTCAACGGGTATGAGCAGGCGGTGAAGGTCGACCCGCGCGCGCCGCAGGCAATGCTTGATGAAGCGGTGGCGGCGGCGAAGCAGTCCGACGTGGTGGTGGCGGTGGTCGGCGAGGCGCAGGGGATGGCCCATGAAGCTTCCAGCCGCACCAGCATCGGCATTCCGCAGAGCCAGCGCGATCTGATTGCCGCGCTCAAAGCGACCGGCAAGCCGCTGGTGCTGGTGCTGATGAACGGCCGCCCGCTGACGCTGGTCAAAGAGGACCAGCAGGCGGACGCGATCCTCGAAACCTGGTTCGCCGGCACTGAGGGCGGCAACGCCATCGCCGACGTGCTGTTCGGCGACTACAACCCCTCCGGCAAGCTGCCGATGTCCTTCCCGCGCTCGGTGGGGCAAATTCCGACCTACTACAGCCACCTCAACACCGGCCGTCCATATAATCCGGAGAAGCCGGATAAATATACCTCCCGCTATTTCGACGAAGCCAACGGGCCGCTCTATCCGTTCGGCTACGGCCTGAGCTACACCACCTTCAGCGTCTCGCCGGTGAAGATGTCGGCGCCGACCCTGGCCCGCGGCGGGAAGGTCACCGCCAGCGTCGAGGTGACCAACACCGGCAAGCGCGAGGGGGCCACGGCTATCCAGATGTACATTCAGGACGTCACCGCCTCCATGAGCCGGCCGGTGAAGCAGCTGCGCGGCTTTGAGAAAATCACCCTCAGGCCGGGCGAAACCCGCACCGTCAGCTTCCCGATTGACGAGGGGGCGCTTAAGTTCTGGAACCAGCAGATGAAGTACGCCGCCGAGCCGGGCAAGTTCAACGTCTTTATCGGCGTTGATTCGGCCAGGGTGACGCAGGGCGAGTTTGTGCTGCAGTAGATAAATCGGGGCCGGGAAACCGGCCCTCTCTTTTTCTGGCGGCAGTCTGCGGCCTATTTCCGCTATTGAGATTTCGAAAACCCCGTTCCTCGTCTATCTTTTTAGGTTAACCCCCGGAAAAACAGCGACAATAAGAGGACTCATCATGCGAAGCACATCGGGAATCATTGCGGGGGCGCTGATGCTGGCCGCGTCCGCCCAGGCGGCAGAGCCGGTTAAAGTCGGATCCAAAATTGATACGGAAGGGGCCCTGCTGGGGAACATCATCTTACAGGTGCTGGACAGCCACGGCGTGCAGACCGTTAACAAGCTGCAGCTCGGCGCCACGCCGGTGGTGCGCGGGGCGATTACCGCCGGCGAACTGGACATCTATCCGGAGTACACCGGCAACGGCGCCTTCTTCTTTAAGGACGAGAACTCCCCGGCGTGGAAAAACGCCGACGCGGGCTACCAGAAGGTGAAAAAGCTCGATTTTGCGCAGAACAAGCTGGTGTGGCTGACGCCGGCCCCGGCCAACAACACCTGGACTATCGCCGTGCGCGGCGATCTGGCGCAGCAGAACAAGCTGGCCTCCCTCGACGATCTCAGCGCTTACCTGAAAAAGGGCGGCACCTTTAAGCTGGCGGCCTCCGCCGAGTTTATCGAGCGCCCCGACGCGCTGCCCGCCTTCGAAAAAGCCTATAACTTCAAGCTTGACCAGAGCCAGCTGCTGTCGCTGGCCGGCGGCGATACGGCGGTGACCATCAAAGCCGCCGCCCAGCAGACCTCCGGAGTGAATGCGGCGATGGCCTACGGCACCGACGGTCCGGTAGCGGCCCTGGGCCTGAAGACCCTGAGCGATCCGAAAGGCGTGCAGCCGATCTACGCTCCGACGCCGGTGGTGCGCGAAGCGGTACTCAAGGCGCACCCGGAAATTGCCGCGTGGCTGAAGCCGGTCTTTGAACAGCTGGATGCGAAGACCCTCCAGACCCTCAATGCCAGCATCGCGGTAGAGGGGCTGGATGCCAAAAAGGTGGCCGCCGACTGGCTGAAGCAGAAAGGGCTGGTGAAGTAGCCCGTGACCCTGCGCTGCCATAACCGCGTTTTGCTGCTGCTGGCGCTGATTGCGCTGGCGGCGGCGTTTCTGCCCTTCGTTAACTATGCCCCTAATCGCCTGGTCTCCGGCGAAAGCCGCCAGATCTGGCAGGTGTGGTCCTTTCCCGCCGCCGGGCTGCTGGCGCTGCTCCTGGTGCCGATCGCCCTGAGCATGGTGCCGGGCCGCGCGGCGCTGGCGGCAACCCTTGTGCTGTCGCAGTTGCTGTTTATCGCCCTCGCGTGGAGCTGCGGCGAGGCGGCCACCCGGCTTGCCGCCGCCGGTTCGCCGCTGGCCCGCACCTCGCCGGGCAGCGGGCTGTGGTTGTGGCTGCTGCTGGCGCTGCTCGCCTTCAGCGACGCCGCGCGGCGGCTCAACGTCGGTCCGCTCTGGCGCTGGCTGCTCAACGTACAGATCTGGATCGTGCCGCTGTTCCTGCTGTGGCGCGGCGCGTTCGGCGATCTGTCGCTGATGAAAGAGTACGCCAACCGCCAGGAGGTGTTTGACGGCGCCCTGCAGCAGCACCTGATCCTGCTGTTCGGCACGCTGCTGCCGGGGCTGGCTATCGGCGTTCCGATCGGGCTGTGGTGCTGGCGGCACGCCGCCCGCCAGGGGCGAGTCTTTACCGTGCTTAACGTTATCCAGACCGTGCCCTCGGTGGCGCTGTTTGGTCTGCTGATCGCCCCCCTGGCCGGGCTGGTGAAAACCTTCCCGTGGCTGGGAACCCTCGGCGTCAGCGGCACCGGCCTGGCCCCGGCGCTGATCGCCCTGGTGCTCTACGCGCTGCTGCCGCTGGTGCGCGGCGTGGTAGCCGGGTTGCAGCAGGTGCCCGCCGAGGTGCTGGAGAGCGCCACGGCGATGGGCATGAGCGGCAGCCAGCGGCTGTGGAAGGTCCAGCTGCCGCTGGCCCTGCCGGTGCTGCTGCGCAGCCTGCGGGTGGTGACCGTACAGACCATCGGCATGGCGGTGGTGGCGGCGCTGATTGGCGCCGGCGGCTTCGGGGCGCTGGTGTTTCAGGGCCTGCTCAGCAGCGCGCTGGATCTGGTGCTGCTCGGCGTGGTGCCAGTGGTAGCGCTGGCGGCCATCGCCGACGCGCTGTTCGCCCTGTGGATAGCGCTACTGAAAGGAGACGCGCATGATTGAGTTTCAGCAGGTGACAAAACGCTTCGGCGGCCGGGCGGCGGTCAAGGATCTTAATCTTACTCTGCGCGAAGGGGCCTTTTCGGTGCTGATCGGCACCTCAGGCTCGGGTAAATCCACCACCCTGAAGATGATTAATCGTCTGGAAGAGCATGACGAGGGCACCATCCGCTTCGCCGGCGAGGATATCCGCCGCCAGCCGGTGCTCGATCTGCGCCGCCGGATGGGCTACGCCATTCAGTCGATCGGCCTGTTTCCCCACTGGACGGTGGCGCAGAACATCGCCACCGTGCCGCAGCTGCAGAAGTGGCCCCGGCAGAAGATTAATGACCGTATTGACGAGCTGCTGGCGCTGCTCGGGCTGGAGCCCGCCATGCGCGGCCGCTATCCGCACCAGCTCTCCGGCGGCCAGCAGCAGCGGGTCGGCGTCGCCCGCGCGCTGGCCGCTAATCCGGAGGTGCTGCTGATGGATGAGCCCTTCGGCGCGCTCGACCCGGTGACCCGCGGCGCGCTGCAGCAGGAGATGCGGCGCATCCACCGTCTGCTGGGGCGGACTATCGTGCTGGTGACTCACGATATCGATGAGGCCCTGGGGCTTGCGGATCATCTGGTGCTGATGGACAACGGCGAAGTGGTGCAGCAGGGCACGCCGCTCTCAATGCTGGCGGCGCCGAAAAACGCCTTCGTCGAGGCCTTCTTCGGCCGCAGCGAGCTGGGCGTACGCCTGCTGTCGCTGCGCGGCGTCGCCGACGCCATGCGCCCCGGCGAACGCGCGGCGGGCGAACCGCTTCCGGTTACGCTGTCGCTGCGCGAGGCGCTGTCGCAGTTCGTGGCGCGGGGCTGCGACGTGCTGCCGGTGGCGGACGCCGATGGCAATAGCCTCGGCGCGCTGCACTTCGCCGATCTGCTGCGCGGAGAAGCGCGGTGAGGAGGCTTCGCGATCCGCTCTGCTGGCTGCTGGCGCTGTTTGCCGCGCTGCTTTTTCTGCTGCCCTACAGCGGCCCGCTGTTCAGCGCCCTGTTTCCCGAGCTGCCGCGCCCGGTCTATCAGCAGCAGAGCTTCTGGTCGCTGACCCTGGCGCACTTCTGGCTGGTGGGCGCCTCGAGCCTGGTGGCGATAGTCACAGGCATCGGCGCGGGCGTGGCGGTTACCCGTCCTGCCGGGCGGGAGTTTCGTCCGCTGGCGGAGACGCTGGCCGCGATGGGGCAGACCTTCCCGCCGGTGGCGGTGCTGGCCCTGGCGGTGCCGGTGATGGGCTTCGGCCAGCAGCCGGCGATCGTCGCCCTGACGCTGTACGGCATTCTGCCGGTGCTGCAGGGGACGCTGGCGGGGCTGGGCGCGGTGCCGCGTTCGGTGCTGGAGGTGGCGAAGGGGATGGGCATGAGCGGCGGCCAGCGCCTGTGGAAAGTGGAGCTGCCGCTGGCGGCGCCGGTGATGCTGGCGGGGATCCGCACCTCGGTTATCGTCAATATCGGTACGGCGACGATTGCCTCAACGGTGGGCGCCAACACGCTCGGCACGCCGATCATTATCGGCCTGAGCGGATTTAATACCGCCTACGTGATTCAGGGGGCGATACTGGTGGCGCTGGCGGCGATTATCGTCGACAGGCTGTTCGAGCGCCTGGCGGGACGATTCAGCCGACACCGCCGCGAACGATGAACGAATAGCCTGCGAGCATGACGCCGCTGATGCCGCCGATGGCCATCAGGGCGAAGAGGGTGATGACGGCAAGTTTGGCAGGTTTCATAGATGTGCTCCTTACGTTAATGGCGTGATTATAAGGTGAAGCCGGCGGGTTAATGAACCCCTGATTGCCTTTAATGCGCACATTTGGCCGCTTTTGCGCGCCCGGCGCGGGTGAAAAACGGCGATTGCCCGGCAACTTTCCCGATTTGCTCAGGATGTCAAAGAAACGTTTCGCTGGTCGGTGTATGTTACCGGCTTTGGGGAAAAGTGTGGTTCTGCGGTATGTATGAGTTCAACCTGGTGTTACTGCTGCTGCAGCAGATGTGCGTGTTTCTGGTTATCGCCTGGCTGATGAGCAAGACGCGACTGTTTATTCCCCTGATGCAGGTCACCGTCCGCCTGCCGCACAAATTTCTCTGCTACGTGGTGTTCTCCATCTTCTGCATTATGGGCACCTGGTTCGGCCTGCATATCGAAGACTCTATCGCCAACACCCGCGCCATCGGCGCGGTGATGGGCGGCCTGCTCGGCGGCCCAGTGGTGGGCGGCCTGGTGGGGCTTACCGGCGGCCTGCACCGCTATTCGCTCGGCGGCATGACGGCGCTGAGCTGCATGATCTCGACCATCGTCGAGGGCCTGCTGGGTGGGCTGGTACACAGCATTCTGCTGCGCCGGGGCCGCAGCGACAAAATCTTCAATCCCGTCACCGCCGGGGTGACGACCTTTATCGCCGAAGCGGTGCAGATGCTGATCATCATCCTGATTGCCCGGCCGGTAAACGACGCCGTACACCTGGTGCAGAGCATTGCCGCGCCGATGATGGTCACCAACACCGTCGGCGCGGCGCTGTTTATGCGCATCCTGCTCGACAAGCGGGCGATGTTTGAGAAGTACACCTCGGCGTTTTCCGCCACCGCCCTCAAGGTGGCCGCCTCCACCGAGGGGATCCTGCGCCAGGGCTTTAATGAAGAGAACAGCATGAAGGTGGCGCAGGTGCTGATTAAGGCGCTGGATATCGGCGCGGTGGCGATCACCGATCGCGAAAAGCTGCTCGCCTTTACCGGTATCGGCGACGATCACCACCTGCCGGGCAGGCCCATTTCGTCGCGCTACACCCGCCGGGCCATTGAGAGCGGGGAGGTGGTCTACGCCGATGGCAACGCCGTGCCGTACCGCTGCTCGATTCATCCCCACTGCCGGCTCGGCTCCACGCTGGTTATTCCCCTGCGCGGCGAAAACCAGCGGGTCATCGGCACCATTAAGCTGTACGAGGCGAAAAACCGCCTGTTCAGCTCCATCAACCGCACCCTCGGCGAGGGTATCGCCCAGCTGCTGTCGGCGCAGATCCTCGCCGGGCAGTACGAGCGCCAGCAGGCGCTGCTGACCCAGTCGGAGATCCGGCTCCTGCACGCTCAGGTCAATCCGCACTTCCTGTTCAACGCCCTCAACACGCTGAAGGCGGTGATCCGCCGCGACAGCGAGCAGGCCGGGCAGTTGGTGCAGTACCTTTCCACCTTCTTTCGTAAGAACCTTAAGCGGCCTTCCGAAGTCGTGACCCTGGCGGATGAGATAGAGCACGTCAACGCCTACCTGCAGATAGAGAAAGCGCGCTTCCAGACGCGTCTGCAGGTACAGCTCAGCGTGCCGCCGTCCCTGGCCCACTGCCAGCTGCCGGCCTTTACCCTGCAGCCGATCGTCGAGAACGCCATTAAGCACGGCACCTCCCAGCATCTGGGCGTCGGTGAAATTACCCTGCGGGCCAGCCGGGAAGACCGCTGGCTGCTGCTGGATATTGAGGACAACGCCGGGCTGTATTCGCCGAAAGCGGCCTCCGGCGGGCTGGGCATGACGCTGGTGGACAAGCGCCTGCGCGCCGGTTTCGGCGACGGCTGCGGCATTACCGTTACCTGCGAACCGGAGCAATTTACCCGTATTACCCTGCGCCTGCCGCTGGAGGAGAACGTATGATCCGCATTCTGATCGTTGACGACGAGCCGCTGGCGCGCGAAAACCTGCGCATTCTGCTCGAATCCCACGAGGATATCGAGGTCGTCGGCGAGTGCGACAATGCCGTCGAGGCCATCGGCGCCGTCCACCGCCTGCGTCCGGACGTGCTGTTTCTCGACATCCAGATGCCGCGCATCAGCGGCCTGGAGATGGTCGGGATGCTCGACCCTGAGCACCGGCCGTGGGTGGTGTTTCTCACCGCCTACGACGAATATGCGGTGAAGGCGTTTGAAGAGCACGCCTTTGACTATCTGCTCAAGCCGGTGGAGGCGGGGCGGCTGGCGAAAACCCTCGCCCGCCTGCAGCAGGAGCGCAGCCGCCGGCAGCAGGATCTGTCGCAGATAGCCGAGAGCCAGCAGCCGCTGAAGGTGATCCCCTGCACCGGCCACAGCCGCATCTGGCTGCTGCAGATGGCGGACGTGGCGTTCGTCAGCAGCCGGATGAGTGGTGTGTACGTGACCGACGGCGAAGGGCGCGAGGGCTTTACTGAACTGACGCTGCGCACCCTGGAGAGCCGCACGCCGCTGCTGCGCTGTCACCGCCAGCATCTGGTCAATATGCAGCACCTGCGGGAGATCCGTCTTGAGGAGAACGGCCAGGCCGAGCTGCTGCTGCGCAGCGGGCAGACGGTGCCGGTCAGCCGCCGCTATCTCAGGAGTCTCAAAGAGGCGTTGGGATTGTAGCGTTCAGTGGTAAACTAGCGGTTTGCGACAGATTCTGAAGGCCACATGCTGAACAACGACATCCTCCGTAGCCTGCGCTACATGCTGAAAACCAACAACCCCGACATGGTGCGCATCTTTGCCCTTGCCGGCACCGACATCACCGCAGAGCAGATCGTGCCGTGGCTGCGCAAAGAGGATGAAGAGGGCTTCGCGCGCTGCCCGGACGTGATCATGTCCGCCTTTCTCAACGGCCTGATCTACGATAAGCGCGGCAAGGATGAGAGCGCGCCGCCGCTGGCCATCGAGCGGCGGATCGATAACAACGTCATCCTCAAAAAGCTGCGCATCGCCTTTGCGCTCAAAACCGATGATATCCTTGCCATCCTGACCGAGCAGAAGTTCCGCGTTTCGATGCCGGAAATTACCGCCATGATGCGCAAGGCCGATCATAAAAATTACCGCGAGTGCGGCGATCAGTTTTTGCGCTACTTCCTGCGCGGGCTGACCGCCCGGCTGATGGCAAAACCCTAACGTACTTCGCCGCGGCAGGCTTGAGATCGTCGCGGCGCCCCGCCCGGCGAGGGCGGTGGCGTACAGGCCATCGGTAAAAAGGCGCGGGGCGATGGCGACGCGCTCCGCCTCACCGCTGCGGGCGCGGGCGAGCCGGCCCCGACGATGCGGATAAACGTTTGCAGCAGAACGATTCTGTCTATGCGTTCGATTCGCCTCATTTTTATCCTTCCTGTACGTATTACGTATAATTGTTTTACTACTGCACTATCGCCCGGCGGGTAAAAATAGCGCCATCTTTGCGATGCCGTTTAGGAAACTGCTCATGAACGCACACTCTCTGTCATCGTCCGCCGCCGGTCGGGTCGTCTTTGCCCTTGCCCTCGGCGCCGGCTTCAGCGTTGCCGCTATCTATTACGCGCAGCCGCTGCTGCCGCTGCTGGGCCGCGATTTGCACCTCTCCGTGAACCAGATGGGGCTGGTCCCGACCTTCACCCAGGTGGGCTACGCGCTGGGCATCCTGTTTCTGCTGCCGCTGGGCGACCGCTACGATCGCCGGCGGCTGATCCTGCTGAAAAGCGCGGCGCTGGCGCTGCTGCTGCTGGCCTGCAGTCTGACCGGACAGCTGACCTCGCTGCTGACCGTCAGCCTGCTGCTGGGGATGGCGGCCACCATGGCGCAGGACATCGTGCCGGCGGCGGCCATTCTCGCCCCCGACGGTAAGCAGGGGAAAATGGTCGGAACGGTGATGACCGGCCTGCTGCTCGGCATCCTGCTGTCGCGCACCGTCAGCGGCTTTGTCGGCGCGACGCTCGGCTGGCGAACGATGTACCAGCTGGCCGCGGCCAGTATTGTGCTGGTGGGGCTGCTGCTCTGGTCGGTGCTGCCGCGCTTTGCGACCCACTCGACCCTGAGCTACCCCGCGCTGATGGGCTCGATGGCGCGCCTCTGGCTGCGCTATCCCGCGCTGCGGCGGGCGGCGTTTGCCCAGGGGTTTCTGTCGGTGGCGTTTAGCGCCTTCTGGTCAACGCTGGCGCTGATGCTGCTGGCGAAGTATCAGCTCGGCAGCGCGGCGGCGGGGGCATTTGGTATCGCCGGCGCGGCCGGGGCGCTGGCGGCGCCGCTGGCCGGGGGACTGGCGGACAGAGTGGGGCCGCAGCGGGTCACCCTGCTGGGCGCCGCGCTGGTAACGCTCTCTTTCGGACTGATGCTCCTGCTGCCGCTGCTGTCGCCGCACGGACAGCTGGCGCTCATCGCCGCGGCGGCGGTCGGTTTCGATCTTGGCCTGCAGTCGAGCCTGGTGGCGCATCAGAATCTGGTGTACCGGCTGGAGCCGCAGGCGCGCGGGCGGCTGAATGCCCTGCTGTTTACCGGCGTATTTATCGGCATGGCGATGGGATCGGTGCTGGGCAGTAAGCTCTATGAGGTCGCTTCGTGGCAGGGCGTGGTGCTGCTGGCGATCGCCGCAGGCGGGGCGGCCGTGGCGGTGCGTCTCTATGATGCCCGCTGTCTGCGCAAGGGCGAGTGCAAAGCATAAAAAAAAGCGCCACCGCGTGCGTGCGGTGGCGCTGATGTATCAGGCGGTGACTTATTTCACTTCTTTGAAGCCCTGGGCTTCCAGCAGCGCCTGGGACTGCTTCATGCTGACGCCCTTGGAGACGTCGCCGGTAGACATAGCGCCCATCAGCTCTTTCAGCTTAGCGGTATCCGCTTTGGTGTAGTCGATTTTCACCGTTTCTTCAGCGTAGGTATCTTCGTAGTTGATCTTCTCTTCTACGCCATCAACGCCCTGGTATTTCTGGCCGATAGGCCCTAACACCGTCTGCGCTTCTTCTTTATTTTTTGCACCGATAGAAGAGTAGGCGATTTTGTTTTCAGCGGTCTGTTTGATGACTTTATCGCCGGAGTAGGTGTAGGTCAGCGACATTTCAACGCCGTTGATGTTCGCTTTAAACGTTTTGGTCTCTTCTTTATCGCCGCAGCCGGCCAGAGAGAATACGACAACGGAAGCGCACAGTGCGGTCAGCAGTTTCTTAAACATCTTCAGTAACTCCATGTAATGGGAATTGCCATGTCCATGCTGTGCCGACGCCAGATGCGTTAACATACGGCGTAAACTGTTAATAACAATGGACAGGAGTGGGAAGTATAGCCAGGAAAATGACGAAATGTGAAAGTTTGTAAAGAAAAGAGAATATTTAGGAGTATACCGAGTTCCGGGCAAAAAGACGGACCGGCGCAGGGGCCGGTCCGGGGATTGTGGCTTACTTAACCTGCTGACCAGGCTTCGCGCCGCTGTCGGGGCTGAGCAGGAAGATATCGCTGCCGCCGGGGCCTGCGGCCATCACCATGCCTTCAGAGACGCCGAAGCGCATTTTGCGCGGCGCCAGGTTGGCCACCATTACCGTCAGGCGGCCGATCAGCGGCTGCGGGTCCGGGTAGGCGGAACGGATGCCGGAGAAGACGTTGCGCTTCTCGCCGCCGAGATCCAGCGTCAGGCGCAGCAGCTTATCGGAGCCGTCAACAAATTCCGCATTTTCAATCAGTGCAATGCGCATATCGACTTTGGCGAAATCGTCAAAGGTGATGGTGTCCTGAATCGGGTCGTCCGCCAGCGGGCCGCTGACCGGCGCGGCGTTGAGCGCCTTAACCTCTTCTTTCGACGCTTCCACCAGGGCGTCAACCTGCTTCATATCGATGCGGTTGTACAGCGCCTTGAAGGCATTGACCTTATGGCCCAGCAGCGGCTGCGCAATCGCGTCCCAGCTCAGTTCGGTATTGAGGAAGGCTTCTGCCCGCGCGCTGAGGCCCGGCAGCACCGGCTTGAGCCAGGTCATCAGCACCCGGAACATATTGAGGCCCATGGTGCAGATAGCCTGCAGGTCGGCATCGCGGCCCTCCTGCTTCGCCACCACCCACGGCGCCTGCTCGTCAACGTAGCGGTTCGCCACGTCGGCGAGGGCCATGATTTCGCGAATGGCGCGGCCAAACTCGCGGCTGTCCCACGCCTCGCCGATGCTGGCGGCCGCGTCGGTGAAGGTTTTGTACAGCGCCGGATCCGCCAGCTCAGAGGCCAGCACGCCGTCGAAGCGCTTGCTGATAAAGCCGGCGTTGCGCGAGGCGAGGTTGACGACCTTGTTGACGATATCGCTGTTCACGCGCTGGACAAAATCTTCCAGGTTGAGGTCGATATCGTCAATGCGCGAGGAGAGCTTGGCGGTGTAGTAGTAGCGCAGGCTGTCGGCGTCGAAGTGGTTCAGCCAGGTGCTGGCCTTAATAAAGGTGCCGCGCGATTTCGACATCTTCGCGCCGTTCACCGTCACGTAGCCGTGGACGAACAGGTTGGTCGGCTTACGAAAGCCGCTGCCTTCGAGCATTGCCGGCCAGAACAGGCTGTGGAAGTAGACGATATCTTTGCCGATAAAGTGGTACAGCTCGGCGTCGGAGTCTTTCTTCCAGTATTCGTCGAAGCTGACGCTATCGCCGCGCTTGTCGCACAGGTTCTTGAAAGACCCCATGTAGCCGATCGGCGCGTCCAGCCAGACGTAGAAATATTTGCCCGGCGCGTCGGGAATTTCGAAGCCGAAGTAGGGGGCATCGCGGGAGATATCCCACTGCTGCAGGCCGGAATCAAACCACTCCTGCATCTTGTTCGCCACCTGCTCCTGCAGCGCGCCGCTGCGGGTCCACGCCTGCAGCATTTCGCTAAACGACGGCAGGTCGAAGAAGAAGTGTTCGGACTCGCGCATCACCGGCGTCGCGCCGGAGACAACGGATTTAGGCTCAATCAGCTCGGTCGGGCTGTAGGTTGCGCCGCACACTTCGCAGTTGTCGCCGTACTGATCGGGCGACTTACATTTCGGGCAGGTGCCTTTCACAAAGCGGTCAGGCAGGAACATGCCTTTTTCCGGATCGTAGAGCTGAGAGATGGTGCGGTTTTTAATAAAACCGTTCTCTTTCAGGCGACCGTAGATAAGGGCTGACAGCTCCCGGTTCTCATCGCTGTGCGTCGAGTGATAGTTGTCATAGCTGATGCTAAAGCCCGCAAAGTCGGTCTGATGCTCCTGACTCATGTCGGCAATCATCTGTTCCGGCGTGATGCCAAGCTGCTGAGCTTTCAGCATAATAGGCGTGCCGTGAGCGTCATCGGCGCAGATGAAGTTGACGTTGTGGCCGCGCATTCGCTGGTAACGGACCCAGACATCAGCCTGGATATGCTCCAGCATATGACCGAGGTGGATGGAGCCGTTGGCGTACGGCAGCGCGCACGTTACCAGAATTTTTTTCGCGACTTGAGTCATAGTGAACATTACTTCTTATCGTTGCTATAAGGGGCTTCGATGTTAACCGAAAGGGCCTGATGACGCCAAGTGATAAGGGCTTTTTCATCACTTTAGGCCGCAGACGAATAATAATTACCTCCGCGCGCTCATGAACGTTACAATTACCCCCTTCAGAACAACAAAATAAGGAGTCGGGATGAACGCACAGTCCCAGGCCAAATCGCCGGAGCGCCTGCGCGCGATGGTTGTCGGCACGCTGGCCAATTTTCAGCACCCAACCCTGAAGCACAATCTCACCGCCCTCAAGGCGCTGCACCACGTCGCCTGGCTGGACGACACGCTGCACGTTGAAATTCAGATGCCGTTTGCCTGGCATAGCGCTTTTGAAGCGCTGAAGGCCCAGTGTAGCGCCGAACTGCTGCGCATCACCGAGGCGAAGGCCATCGACTGGAAGCTGAGCCACAGCATCGCCACCCTCAAGCGGGTGAAGAACCAGCCGGGCATCAACGGCGTGAAAAATATCATCGCGGTCAGCTCCGGCAAAGGCGGCGTGGGGAAATCTTCCACGGCGGTAAACCTGGCCCTGGCGCTGGCGGCGGAAGGCGCGAAGGTCGGCATCCTGGATGCCGATATCTACGGGCCGTCGATCCCGATGATGCTCGGCGCCGAGGGTGAGCGCCCGACCTCGCCGGACGGCACCCACATGGCGCCGATCATCAAGTTTGGCCTTGCCACCAACTCCATTGGCTATCTGGTGACCGACGATAACGCCATGGTGTGGCGTGGGCCGATGGCCAGCAAAGCGCTGATGCAGATGCTGCAGGAGACCCTGTGGCCGGATCTTGATTACCTGGTGCTGGATATGCCGCCGGGCACCGGCGACATTCAGCTGACCCTGGCGCAGAACATTCCGGTCACCGGCGCGCTGGTGGTCACCACGCCGCAGGATATCGCTCTCACCGATGCCAAAAAGGGCATCGTGATGTTCGAGAAGGTCGAGGTCCCGGTGCTCGGCATCGTTGAAAACATGAGCGTCCACGTCTGCAGCAACTGCGGCCACGAGGAGCCGATTTTCGGCACCGGCGGCGCGCAGCGGCTCGCCGAGAAGTATCACACCGAAGTGCTGGGGCAGATGCCGCTGCATATCAGCCTGCGGGAAGATCTCGACGCCGGTACGCCAACCGTGGCGGCCCGCCCGGACAGCGAGTTTACCGCCCTCTACCGCCAGCTTGCCGGCCGCGTGGCTGCCCAGCTTTACTGGCAGGGCGAGGTTATCCCCGGCGAGATCGCCTTCCGCGCGGTGTAGATGAACCGGTTTTCTTCCCGGTAAAGAGGCCGCCTGCGGGCGGCCTTATCATTTGTATCGCTGGCGGCGTTCCGGTTATACGAGCTAATGCGGCCTGATGCGCAGGCATAAACGCCGCAGATCCGCGGCTCTTATACCAACGGCTGCACCCCTTCGGCCGTGCGCAGCCAGCGCGGCGCGGCGATGTGGTCGGTCAGCAGGCGGAGCAGGTCGCTGAGCAGGCCCTGCAGCGCCTCTTCGACGCTGACGGACATGCGGCCGCCCCCCAGCAGCTCGCTGAGGGCGAGGCAGTATTCGCACAGCAGATCGCTGTCGCAGTCAAGCATTGGCGAGGACGCCGGGAGGGTGTCGACGGTAAATGCCTCCCTGTCGGCGTCGGGGATGGGCTCGTTGAGCACCGGCAGCAGTTGGTTCAGGCCGCTGTTTAGCTGCTGGTACAGTTCGCGTTGTGTCGCCATGTTTTCCGTTTCCTGCGCCGTAACGGCGAGCCGTTCGCAGTGCGCTGCAGCGGTAACAAAGTCGGCTTCTACGTCAATAAAATCCGGCGGGACCGAAAGTTGCCAGACGGCAGTGGTTTCCATGCTTGCGTTCTCCCTCTATAAATAACTGTGTTTATATACAGGTATTGTACGCAGAGGCGGGCGGGCGACAAGGGCGATTCCCGGAATCAGGCTCACAAAACGCAGTGAAAATGGGCTGCATTCACGGCAAGCGGTAGTGCATCAGCCAGTACTCGCCTTCCGGCGAAAAGCCGCGGGCTTCCGTATGCCAGCCGTGGTGCTGGTAAAACGCCAGCGCCCGGGTATTCTGCACCAGGCACTTAAGCGAGCCGGTACTGGTGAAGGTGCGCTGCACGTGCGCCAGCAGCGCGCTACCGACGCCTTGTCCCTGCCAGCGGGGATCGACAAACAGATTGTGCAGAAAATTATCGTTATCCCATACGGAGGCAAAACCCGCCCGGTGGCCCTCGATCTCAGCGACCCACAGGGTTTCATCGCGCGTCGCGGCGTCAAAGTCCTCCAGGCGCCAGTCGGGGTCGGTAACCCAGGTCCAGCTGGCTTTGCGGGCATGAAGGTAAAGGGTGCGCAGAAAAGGGCGGTCGGATTCGTGTCCGGGGCGTATTTGCATCGTTGTCTCCGTAACGCATTATCCGGCTGCAGGCGCAATACGTGCCCGCAGCCGCAGCGGAATTAACGATGATAGAAGATTTCGCCGTCGTAGGCTTTGAGGATTTTCCCATCGGCGTCAGTAATCAGTACGTAGTTGCCGCCCATATAGGTCCAGTGGCTACCGGCATCCGGCGCCGGTAAATTACGCTGCTGCCACTGCTTGATATTGTACTCTTCGCTGCGATACATCGCCGGAACGGTATCGCCGATATTGAAGTGGGTAAAGTCAGCAATAAAGGTCTTCACCTCATATTTCTGTATACCCGTAGCGCCTTCTGTTGCCGGCGCCGCAGAAACGGCTCCCGCCGTCGCCAGCAGCGCACCCAGAAGCATCATTTTTGTTTTACGCATATATTCTCCACCTATCCTGGGCTTAAATTAGCTGCCCTGTATGATTCCTGATGCGAGGGCGTGATGGCAAGTCTTTGAACGCTAAAAAGTGTAAGCAAACCCCGGCGCGCCGAGCCCCGCAGGATGTTTTAAGATGATTCCGGTCCAGCGCAAAATAAAAAAATCCGCAAGCCGGGGCCTGCGGAGAATCACTGACAATAATAATGAGGAGGTTTTAGCAGGCCCGCCGCCGTGCGGCGAGCCGTGAAGGGGAGAGCCGCATCCCTGCGTCTGCCGCTTCTTTATTATCAGAAAGAACGGTGGAAGTTCACCAGCGGCAGTACCGGTACGGTGGCATCCATCGCGATGTTGATAACACCGATCTGCAGGCCTTCCAGATGTTTGGTGGCGTTGATCAGGCCAAACTGGAAGTTGGTGCTGTCGGCGTAGTTGATGGCGCCAAAGTCGCTGGAGCTGCTGCCGGAAGTCACGTTAATAGCACCGATGTTGGAGCCGGTGACGTTCTGCGAGGTGATGTTCACCGCACCCATGTTCAGACCAGTAACGTTACCGCCGTTATAGTTGACGGCACCCAGGTTCATACCGGTGGCGTTATTTGCCACGTTAAAACCGCCCAGGTTGAAACCGGTCATATCGTTAGTGCGGTTAACCGCGCCCACGTTGAAGCCGGTGGTGTTTTCAGACCAGTTGAAGGCAGTGATGTTGGCACCGACAGTATCTTTTGATTTGTTGAACGGCGCGATGTTCAGGCCGGTCACGTTTTCGGAGACGTTGACGGCGGCAACGTTCATGCCTTTAATGTCGCCTTCGCTCCAGTTGGCGATACCGCCGACGTTGAAGCCTTCTACGTTACGGCTGTGGCTGGCGATGCTGACGTTAGCACCGGTCACGTCTTTTTCAACCCAGCTGAACGGGCTGACGTTGAAGCCTTTCATTTCGCCGCCGATGTAGTTACCGATACCGGCAACGTTCATGCCTTTCACATCGCCGCCGATATCGTTACCGATACCCGCAACGTTCAGGCCTTTCATGCTGCCTTCGGTGTAGTTACCAAGGCCCGCGACGTTGAAGCCGTACATACGGCCTTTGTTGTAGTTGCCCAGCGCGCCGACGTTCATACCGTTGATGTCGCCGGTGCCGCTCAGGTTGCCGGCAGCGGTAAAGCCGCCGATGTTCAGGCCGTTCATCTGATCGGCGGCGCTGTAGACGCCGATGCTTGCGCCGTTCATGTTACCAACCTGGTTTGCCAGACTGATGTTTAAACCGTTATCTTCCCCGCCGTGCCAGTTGAACAGGCCGATGGCCGCACCGTTGACGCCGTTACGCACGTGGGAACCTGCGGCTGCACCGAGCTGCAGACCATTAACCTGATCCATTTCGGTGTAGCCCAGGATCGGGAGATCGAAACCGTTCACTGTTCCGGTGTTGCTGTAGAACAGGGAGCTCTGGAAGCCGTTAACTTCGGAATCCGCAGAGAGGTTTTTTACGGATGCTAATTGTACCGGCGTTGCAAAACTTGCAGTAGAAAACATCGCGCATGAAAGTAATAGAGCTAGAGTTGAACGTTTCATTTTTTATCCCAACTTGCATTTGGTTTAATATATTGCCTGTCTGGCAGATATTATATGTCCCAGGTGATATCCGCTTAGCTCGCCACGTAAATATTCCCAATTAGTGCTATTGGATATACAAATAGTGCTATCAGGTCGGTGGCTGCAAAATAAACTCTGGGGGTGCCAGTGATTTTGCTTTTTTAAAATTTACGTTATTCCGGCCATTTATCTTTGCAAAAAATGCGGGCTTAAATACCCCGTAATATACATTTTCTTACATTCAATAACATTATACTGGCGGCCGCTGAGAGCCAGCGGCAGCGGTTGACGGAGGCAGCGCCATCCGCTTTCGCTGACGTCGTCATGGGTGTGAGAAGGTGCGGAAGCTAACTGGCTGGTGCTGCGGGATTTTCTGTGATGCAGCGTTCAATAAACAAATAGACGAATGATCGCATCGGCTATAAAGAAGCATTTTTTTTGAGCGCTTTTATTCTCTCGGGATAATTTTATTGTTTATTCTGCAGGCAATAATCTATTAATGTTTTCTAACACTGGGTTACATTATGATATTGCTGCTATGAGGCTCATTAGCGCTAATTTTGGCGTTCCATTATGGTTATTTTTAGGGGGCGAATAGTCACTATGGAAAACCAGTTCACATCTTGCGAATATGGCGAAAATAAAGCACAAATAGTGAATCTTATAATCTCTGGCTGTTTGAATCGCTAATCGCAGCCGCCGAAAAAATCCGCAGCTGCGCCGGGCGCTCAACGCGTCACGTTGATAATTTCGGCGGTGGCGCCCACCGGGAAATTGCTCAGCGTGGAGAAGTCGCTCTCCTGATAGCCCATAATTTTGCCGTCGGTGCGCATCTGCTGCAGATCGATCAGGATCACCCCCAGCGTCGGGACAATTTTTTCACGCCACACGAAAAGGTAGAGATCGTCGGCGACGCTCACATAGTGGCAGCGGTCCACGTCCGCCAGGCCTTTCTCCACGCCTTCCAGACAGTGCCAGGCGTAGAAGTTGTCGTTGAGATAAATATGCTCGTAGCGTTCGGTTGGGCTGTAGGTATAACGGTTGCGCATGCCCAGCAGCGCGTCGGTAAAGGCGGGCAGCGGGCCGGGTTCGGCGTTCATGCGCGCAAAGCTGAAGTCGACCTCAACGGCGGTCAGCGGCAGATTCTGCTCCACGCGGCTGAAGGCGTCGAGGCGGACGGCGGCCTCGTCCGGCAGACTGCCCGCCACCAGGGTCGCATTCTGCGCCGTAAGATTGCAGATGATGCTCAGGCTGGCGTTCGCCCGCTGCGGGTGCGGGAAGTCAATAAACAGAATATCGGGGCGCAGCGCGGTGGCGCGCCACGGCAGCCGCTGTCCGTTCCAGCTCAGGGTGGCTTCATCTTCAATGCGCAGGCGCTGGACGCCCGCTTGTGTATAGAAATCATAGGCGCTGCCCGCCGGCAGGGCGCAGGCGGGAAGAGTATTGGCGTTCGGGGCAAAGCCGTCGGCAAGGGCGCCGACCTGGATAAAAAGCGTATCTGCTGTCATAACGACTCCTGTTCACAGTGAAAAGGCGAGGGTAGGGACGTCTACGGCGCTGGCGCCGCCGTCGGCGGTCAGTACCGCCCCGCTGACGATGGAGGCCTGGGCGGAGCAGAGAAACTGGCAGACCCGGGCAATCTCCAGCGGGCTCGCCGGGCGCCGAAGAGGCACATCGCGACAGACGAGGCGGTAGGCCTCGTCGAGGCTCAGATTTTGCGCCTGCATCAGCGGCTGCATCTCCTCATCCGCCATCGGCGTCGTCACCCAGCCGGGGCAGATAGCGTTCGCCCGCACGCCCTGCGGGCCGTAATCGCGGGCAACGGAGCGCATCAGCCCGAGCAGGGCGTGTTTAGTGGTGACGTAGCCGCAGGCCTCCGGCCCGGCGGCAAGCGATGCGATAGAGGCGACAAACAGCACGCTGCCCCTGCTGGCGACAAGCTGCGGCAGCACGGCCCTGACGCTGGCGAAGGCGCTGGTCAGGTTACTGTCGATAGCCGCCTGCCAGGCGCTATTGTCTGTCTCGCCCGCCGCGCCGAAGCCCATCCCGCCCGCGCTGCAAATCAGCGTATCAATGTCGCCGGCCCGCTGGCGGATCGCCGGAAGCAGGCGCTCCCGCCAGTCGGCGTCGCTGGCGGCGTTGCCGATGAGCGGTATCGCGCCGGTTTCTCTGGCGGTGGCGTGAAGGGGCTCAACCCGGCGGCCAACAATAAAGACTTTGCTGCCGGCGGCGACCATCAGCTGCGCGCAGGCTGCGCCAATGCCGGTTCCGCCACCGGTAATTACCACTACTTTGCTCATTTAACGCCTCCGGATATAGGTCTTCCCACTCTGGCGGCTTTTTTTGGCCACCGCTATCGTTCTTTCGGCCGATAAGGGCGCGGTTATCCGCAGATAAATAGGTGAAGCCGGTGATAAACAATAGTTTTTGTTGTGCGTAAATAATTTTTATTTATAACTTAACAGAATGCGAGGGTGAGTATTTGTCTTGCTGTAATAAGCCTTATTTATCAACGCGATGAAATATAATATGTAATCAGTATCACACTGTTAATATGTTAATGGTTGTGTTAGTTTTTTGTTGTTATTATGCTAAATCTCACTATTTCAGCCCCGAAGCCGTCCGTTTAAAACAACCGGAGGAGTGCCTATGTCAGCATCAGTGTCTCACGGCCGCAGTCAGCAGGTGGCGAACCGCTGTTTACAGACAATTGCGCAGCTTATCCCTCTGTCATCGGCGGTATTTTATCGGGTTGACGCCCGCCAGATGCCGCAAAATTATGTCCTGCACAACGTGGCGGAAAATACCCACCGGCAATATCTGGAGCATTTTCAGTCTCACGATCCGCTTTTGCCGGTGCACTTTCATCATCAGCGCGCGTCCGTGGTGACCATGACCCCCGTGCGGGTCGCCCGCTGTCGCCACTATTACCACGACTTTATGTTGCCCAATAACATGCGCGACATGACCGAGATCTTCATCCGCCGTCGCCAGGGCATCGTCGCCGGCATCTCCCTGATGCGGGATACGCCCTTCAGTGAAGAGGAGCGTCAGCGGGTGGGCGCGATCCTGCCGCTGGTCGATCTGGTGATAGGCGACGCGCTGCAGGATGAAGAGGCTTTCTCCGGTCTGCTTACCCTCAAAGAGCGCGAAATCCTCGACCTGGTAAAGGAGGGGGCCAGCAATAAGATCATCGCCCGCGAACTTAATATCTCGCTCTCCACGGTTAAAACGCATCTGCGGCATATTTTCAGCAAAACCGAGGTGGTTAACCGCACGGAGCTGGTTTCCCGCAGCCGGGCAGGGGCTTAGCCGCTCGCAGGACGCAGGGTTTCATCCATTGCAGGAGAGCCGTAACGATGTCCGATACGCAAAATGCAGCATCCGGGATTTCTCCGTTTTCCTCTGCGCTTCACGCCAGGCGACTGCTGTGCGCTATTGTCGTTTTTGCCGCGCTGGCGCCCGGTATCTTAATGACGGCCCCCGCCGTCGCGGCGCAGCTGGCCAGCGAATGGCAGCTGAGCCCGGCGCGCATCGGCTATCTCTTTTCCACCGAGCTGGGGGGAATGAGCCTGGCCACCGTTCCGGCCTGGTGGTGGATGCGGCGCATCAGCTGGCGCAAAGTGGCTCTGGGCGCCGTCGGCGTTTTTCTGCTGGCTAACCTGCTTTCGGCGGCGGTTACCCGCTATGAACCTCTGCTCCTGGTCCGCTTCGTCGCCTCTCTGGCCGGGGGGACGCTGATGATTCTGTGCATCAGCTGCGCTGCCGCCACGGCAAACCCTTCGCGCACCTACGCCTTCTGGGTGCTTGGCCAGCTGCTGCTGGGGATCGCTGGCCTGCTGGCGCTGCCGCCGCTGTTTGCTGTCGTGGGGCTGAAGGCCGCCTATCTGGGGCTCGCGGCGATCGCCGCCCTGGCGCTGCCGCTGGTCGGCGCGTTTCCGGCGCGCTTTAAGGCTGCTGAACGCGGCGCAGCCGGGAAGCGAGTCTCCCTTGCCCGCCGGCTGCAGGCGGTCCTGGCGGTGCTGCTGTTTTATATCAGCCTGAGCGCTATCTGGACCTTTATCGGCGGCATTGGCCATGACGCGGGCCTGACGCCGGTGCGCAGCGGGCAGGTGCTGGCCGCCGCCACGCTCTTCGGCATTATCGGCGCGGGCGCGGCGGCGCTGCGCGGAACCGGACGCCGGGACAGCGTACCGGTGCTGCTGGGCTATACCCTGCTGGCGCTGAGCATCATTCTGCTGGCGGATAGCCCTCAGCTGGGGCGTTTTGCGCTGGCCGCGCTCCTTTTCAAATTCACCTGGACCTTTGTCCTGCCCTTTATTCTCGCCCGCGTGGCGCGGCTGGACCGCGACGGGCGGCTGATGAACAGCATTAATCTGGTGATTGGCGGCGGGATGGCGCTGGGTCCGGCCATTGCCGGGGCGTTGCTGCAGCACTTTCCCGGCACGACGGCGCTGTTAGCGGGCGCCGGCCTGTGCGCGGTAGCCTCTTTTATCCTGATTGCGGCCGCCTCGGCTGGCCGCCAGTAATCAACATCTGTGGAGATGGCAATGAGTACAAGAAAGACCGGTTTTTTCTTTGATGAGCGCTGCCTGTGGCACAACACCGGCCTGCACGCGGGAATTTTGCCCGTCGGCGGCTGGGTGCAGCCGCCGACGGGCGGCGGCCATGCCGAATCGCCGGAGAGCAAGCGGCGGCTGAAAAACCTGATGGATGTCGCCGGGCTCACGCCGCAGCTGCAGCTGCGCAGCGCGCCGCTGGCAACGCGGGAAGATCTGCTGCGTATTCATCCCGACAGCTACCTGGATCGCTTTAAGGCGATGAGTGACAGCGGCGGCGGCCTGCTCGGGGAAGAGGCGCCGCTGGGGCAGGGAAGCTATGAGATAGCCAGCCTCTCCGCCGGGCTGGCGAGCGCTGCCGTCGAGGCGGTACTGCTGGGCGAGCTGGATAACGCCTACTCCCTCTCCCGCCCGCCGGGGCACCACTGCCTGCCGGACCAGCCGATGGGCTTCTGCTTTCTCGCCAATATCGCCATCGCCATCGAGCGGGCGAAAGCAAAATTCGGCCTCGGCAAGGTGGCGGTGATCGACTGGGACGTCCACCACGGCAACGGTACGCAGCATATCTACTGGCAGCGGGACGACGTACTGACCATTTCCCTGCACCAGGAGAACTGCTTTCCGCCGGGCTATCGCGGGGAGAACGATCGCGGGGAAGGCGCGGGCCGGGGCTATAACATCAATATTCCCCTGCTCGCGGGAGCCGGAGACGAAAGCTGGCGCTATGCGCTGGAGACCATTGTGCTGCCCGCCCTGGCGCGCTTTAAACCGGAGATGATCGTTGTCGCCTGCGGCTACGACGCTAACGCCATGGATCCGCTGGCGCGCATGCAGCTGCATAGCGACAGCTTCCGGGCGATGACCGACAGCGTGCAGGCGGCGGCGGACAAACTCTGCGGCGGCAAGCTGGTGATGGTCCACGAGGGCGGCTATGCCGAATCCTACGTGCCGTTCTGCGGCCTGGCGGTGATGGAGGCCCTGAGCGGGATCCGCACCGAGGTCGTCGATCCGCTGCTGGAATTCATTCGCCTGCAGCAGCCGCGCGCGGAGTTTATCGCCTTTCAGCGGCAGGCCATCGACGATCTGGCGCGGGACCTGAATCTGCGCTGATTCTGAGGTGATTGACGGGCCGGTGGCGCAGAGCGCCCCCGGCCCGTTATTTATTGACCAGCAGAGGCTTTCTCAAACCGCGCGATGGCCGCCGCAATCATACTCAGGGCGCTGAGCAGCAGCATGCGCTGGTGGGTTTCCAGCCGAATATAGCGCCGCAGCGGCGGCAGGCGACACACCACCAGGCTGGCGCCCCACGGCTCCAGCGTACAGCGCCATCCCTCTTCATTAACGATCAGCTGAAAGCGGCGATAGTCCAGCTCGCTGAGGGTTTGCCGCAGGCTGGGGAAGCCGTTGAGATAGCGGGCCAGCGGCGCCAGCGCATCGCCGCGCCGGGCGCGGAAGACCGCCGGCTGACGGCGGAACCAGCCGGGCTGCCGGGCCTCTATCCGGCCGGATGCGGGCAGCGGCGGACCGCCGGCGATGGCAAATTCGCAGCGCTCGATGTGGGCCATAAACAGCCGCTGGCGGCACACGTCCAGGGTGACGCTGGCAGTGTCGGAGAGCCGCAGCCGCAGCTGGCCGGCGCCGGTCGGCTCCGTCGGCCAGCCGCCGAGATCCCGGCGGACCAGCGCCAGCAGCGGCGCGGGCTCACAGGGTGCGCAGGGCATCGGGCACCTCCCGGGGCGCATCGAGGCTGTCGCCAACGGCAATGGCCCTGTCCACTACGGCTTCCACCTCCAGCGGGGTAAAGGCGTTGGCCTTCTGCACGAAGCGGCTCCAGAGCAGAGCGTAGGCCGCCGTCAGGCCCAGCATGATGCAGAACGGCACCAGCACCTCCCGCCTGTCCATGCCCGGCGGCGTGATGTTGATAATGGCGATAACGATGCCGGCGCTGGAGAGGATCTGCGGCAGCGGAAACAGCGGCGATTTGTAGGCGCGGGGCAGATCCGGGCGGCGCAGGCGCAGCAGCACCACCGAGAGCGTGACCAGCAGGTAGGCCACGCCCCAGGCGCAGACGGCGGCGAGGATCAGAGGCACGATGCGGTCAACGTCGCCCTGCAGATACCAGGCGTGCAGACAGGGGATCGCCACCGCTATCGCGATAGCCACCACCGGCGTTTTAAAGCGCGGATGCAGCCAGGTGAGTATCCTGGGAAGGGCGCCGTCCAGCGCCATGCCGTAAAGAATGCGCGGCACCGCCGCCATCAGGGTGTTGATGGTGGCGCAGCCCGCCAGCAGCAGCCCGGCGCCGAGCCAGTACTGGCCGAATTTGCCCATCACCCGTTCGGCGAAGGCCGGGATCGCCATCGGCGTATCCAGCAGGTGAACGCCGTGGGCGGCATCCACCACCGCGTTGACGACCTGGCGATTGATCGCCGCGCCGTAGAGAAACATGCAGCAGGCGACGCCGGTCAGCCCGAGGGCCATCGCCCGCGGAATGGTGCGCTGCGCCCGGCGTATTTCCGGCGTCATCGGCGTGACCAGCTCGCAGCCGACAAACATAAACATCGCCATGCCGACGTAGCTGAACAGGTCGGAGAGGTTAGCGGTATTCAGCGCGCCGCCGAACCAGCCGGGCAGGTGGGTCAGCGGCGCCATCAATACGCCGCACAGGCCAAATACCGTCAGCGTAAACCACATCCCGAAGGTCAGAAACACTTCGGCCTTGCCAAAGATCTCCACGCCGATGGCGTTGAGCAGTCCGAACAGGATCACCATGCCCACGCCCACCATCCAGGAGCTCTGCTGAGCGGCAAGATGGGCGTTGAGCGATTCAAAATTCACCAGCGCCATGATCCCGGCGAGGATGGTCTCCGCCGTGCCGGCAAAGATATGCACGATCAGATAGGCGCAGAGCGCGCCGGTGATGGCGAAAAAGCGCCCCATGCCGCAGGCGATGTAGTCATACACCGACCCGGAGGTGGGGATAAGCGTCGCGGCCTCGGCGAAGGTGGTCACCTGCGCCTGCATCATAATAAAGGCCAGCAGTACCGCCAGGGCAAAGGTATCGCCCCCCATGCCGAAACCGCTGGTGACCGTCAGGATCACCGGACTGGCCATAATCACCCCGACCGAGCTGGCGAGGGTGGTGGGAAAACCAATAACGCCGCGTTCCAGGTGGCGGGTGAGTCTGCTGCTGAACATAATCAACCTCGGCGCAGTGGGGTGCCGGGCAGGCGCGCCCGCCCGGCGGCGGTTATTCGACGTTAGCCAGATAGTGCTTCACGAAGCGCGGGGAGAGGATGCGCCACTGCACTTCCGTGCCTTGCTTAACAAACCAGCTGTCGCCGGGCGCGAAGCGCTGGGGCTCGCCGCCGGCCACGGTCAGCTCCACTTCGCCCTCCAGCACCGTGGCGTGCTCGGTGAAGGGATAGGTCATGGCGAAGCCGCCCCGGGTAGCGGAGAAAATCCCGCAGGTAAAGGCATCTCCGGGCGCGCCGTAGACCATGCGGGCGGCGACCTGCGGATCGCCCTCGGTGGGTGTGGCCCCCAGCAGGCTGACGCTGCCGATGGCCTCCAGCTCGGGAAGGGGCTGACTAAGTTTAAATACGTGCATGGTGATTCTCCTGATTAGCTGCGGCCTTTCCAGAAGCCGCTGGTTTGATGCATTAATTTTCCGGCGGTAACCAGCAGCGGGCGCAGGCTGTCGCGGCCGCGAATGGTGGCGTGAGGAATGCTGCTCAGCAGCCGGTAGCGCTCGGAGCCGCCGAGAATGCCCTCGGCGAGGATCTTGCAGACGATATGCGACGGCGTGACGCCGAAGCCGGAGTAACCCTGCACATAAAAGACGTTGCTGCGTTCGCGCAGGGTGCCGATTTGCGGAAAGAGGTTGGCGCTGCAGGCCATCGGCCCGCCCCAGGCGAAGTCGATTTTCACCTCTTTCAGATAGGGGAATACCTGGCCCATCAGCGTCCGGTTCCAGTTGGCGAAGTCGCTGGGGGTATACTCCACGAAGCGGGTGGCGCTGCCGAACAGCAGGCGATTTTCGCGGGTGATGCGGTAGTAGTTGATCACCGGGCGAATGTCGCTGAAGGCGCCGCGCAGCGGGCTGATGCGCTCGATAACCTCGTCCGGCAGCGGCGCGGTGGCAATCTGGTACGAGTAGGTCACCAGCGTCTTGCGGTAGATCTCCGGCTCCAGGCCGTTGAGGAAGCTGTCGCAGGCCCAGAGCAGCTTCGCCGCCCGCACGCTGCCCATGGCGGTGCGCACGCGTACGGTTTTCCCGTACTCCACCTCGACCACCGGCGAGGATTCAAAAATTTTCACCCCCAGCGAGGCGGCCGCCTTCGCCGAGCCGAGCAGCATATTCAGGGAGTGGATCTGCCCGCCGCCCATGTGCTTAAGCGCGCCGCAGTAGACCGGGGAGCCGACCACCTGCTGCACCTCGCTGCCGGTGTAGAGCGCAATATCCTCATCTGGCGTCGCCTGTTTGAACTCTTTCTCCCACTGCTGCAGGGTTTTCAGCTGCCGCGCGTTGTAGGCCAGATAGCCGTAGCCCGGCACGAAGTCGGCGTCAATCTGGTACTTTTTGATCCGCTCGCGGATGATCCCGGCCCCGAGATTGGCGATGGTAAACAGCGACTGCAGCCCCTGCGGCCCGACGTGCTTTTTCACCGCCTCGATATCGTGGCCGATCCCGGCCATCACCTGGCCGCCGTTGCGCCCGGTGCCGCCGTAGCCCAGGTGACGCGCCTCCAGCACCACCACGTTGGTGACGCCCTGTTCGGCCAGCTCCAGCGCGGTATTGATCCCGGAAAAGCCGCCGCCGATGATAACCACGTCGGCCTCAATATCCTCCTGCAGCGGCGGAAAGTGTAAGTGATACTTTTTGGTGGCGCCGTAGTAGTTCAGCGCATCAATCTTGATGTTCATTGCGTCATCCCCTGTAGCCTTGACAATGGCCTATCTCAGCACGGGGCGTGAAAGGGCGGTATCGTTCGAAAGGTGGATGGGAAAGGGGGGGACGGCAATGCGACATTTCGCCCGCTGACGAAGTATGAGGGCTTCAACGCCGCTACTCTGGGCTGCATCCACTACGGGAGAAACCCATGATTGCCGTCCTTTTTGAAGCAGAATTAAAACCCGGCGCGCAGGATCGCTATCTGGCGCTGGCGGCGGAGCTGAAGCCGCGTCTGGCGCAGCTGAGCGGATTTATTGATATCGAGCGTTTTCAGAGCCTGAGCGCGGAGGGCAAAGTGCTGTCGCTCTCGTGGTGGCGCGACGAGGCGGCGGTGCTGGCGTGGAAGCAGGATCTGCAGCACCGGGCGGCGCAGGAGGAGGGTAAGGCCAGCCTGTTCGCCAGCTACCGGATCCGCATTGTCGCCCTGCAGCGGGAGTATGCCCATCATGTATGACGTTCATCTAATACTGCGCAACGTTCCCGGCGAGCTGGCCCTGATGGGCAAAACCCTCTGTGACAGCGGCATCGGGCTGGAAGGCGGCGGCGTCTTCAGCGACGGCCCGCGGGCCCACGCCCACTTTCTGGTCGAAGAGGGCGAGCGCGCCCGGGAGGTGCTGATGCGGGCAGGCATTGAGGTCGTTGCCGTTCGTCAACCGCTGATCCGCCGCCTGCGCCAGGAGCGCCTCGGCGAGCTGGGGGCGATTGCCGGCGCGCTGGCGCGAAAGGGTGTTAATATCCTGATCCAGTACAGCGATCACGCCGGGCGCTTAATTCTGGTGACGGATAACGATGCCCTGGCGCGGGACGCCACCCTTGTCTGGGCAGATGCGGAAGCAGCATGAACCTCAAATCAGAAGCAAAGCAGCTTGAGAGCGGCCCGGAAGCGGACGTCACCGCTCTGGCGGCGGCCATCGCCGACGCCTCGCGGGTGAAAATGCTCTGCGCGCTGATGGACGGCCGGGCGTGGACGGCGACCGAGCTGGCGGCCGCGGCCGATATTGCCGCCTCTACCGCCAGCGCCCACCTGCAGAAGCTGGTGCAGGGACGTCTGCTGATGACGGTTGCTCAGGGGCGGCACCGCTATTTCCGGCTTGCCGGGCCGGAGGTGGCGCAACTGCTGGAGAGTATGATGGGCCTGTCGCAGACCCTTGCCGGGCCGCTGCGGACCCGGACCCCTGCCGCCCTGCGCGAGGCGCGAACCTGCTACGACCACCTGGCGGGGACGCTGGCGGTGGGGCTCTATCAGGCGATGATCGATAAAGGCTGGCTCGCGCCGGACGGCAACGCACTGACGGAGGAGGGGCTGGCGCTGTTTGCCCGGCTGGGCATCGAACTTAATCCGGCTACCCGCCGGGCAGCCTGCTGCCCGTGTCTCGACTGGAGCGAGAGGCGCTTTCACCTCGGCGGCGCGGCGGGAGCCGCCCTGCTGCTCTATTTTGAGCGCCAGGGCTGGCTGACCCGCACGCCGGGCTATCGGGAGGTAGCCGTCACGGCGGCGGGCAGGCGGGCGATGAAAAGTCTGTTCAGTGTCTGACCAGAGTGGCGAAGTAGTAAACCAGCGGCACGGCGATGATCCATAGCCCCGCCGGCACCTCGCGCCACTTTCCGGCCACGGTTTTAATCATGATGTAGAACAGCAGCCCGCCGGCGATGCCGGTGCCGAAGCTGTTGGCGATCAGGGTTACCATCACCATCATCAGCACCGGCAGGCCGTCGGTGAAGTTCGCCAGATCCACCTTGCGCAGCCCGCTGAACATATTCAGGCCGATCAGGATCAGCGCCGGGGCGGTGGCCGCTTTCGGGATGGTCAGCGCCAGCGGGGTAAACAGCAGCATCAGCAGGAACATCGCCGCCGCCGCCAGTGCGGTGAGCCCGGTTTTGCCGCCCGCTTCTGCTGCCGCCGAGGATTCAATCAGCGCGGTGGCCGCCGGGATCCCGAGCCACGGACCGACTGCGGCGGCAATGGAGTCCACCATAAAGGGGCGGTTGATCTGCGGCATATTGCCCTCTTTATCCAGCAGCCCCGCTTCGCCGCCCACCGCGAGGGTGGTGCCCATGGTGGAGAAAAACTCCGAGGCGAAGAAGATAAACAGGAACGGCAGAAAGGCGATATTCAGCGCCCCCAGCAGGTCAATTTTGCCAAGCACCGGCGTCAGCGGATGCGGAAAATCAATCACGTGGTCGGGCAGGCGGGTGACGCCCGCCGGAATACCGACCAGGGTAGCGAGCAGAATGGCCCACAGGATCGCGCCGGGCACGCGCCGCGCCTGCAGGGCGATAGCCACGAACAGGCCGCACAGCGCCACCAGCGCGCCGGGCGAGAGGAAGTCGCCGAGCATCAGCGCGCTGGTTTTGGCGTTTGCCATCACCAGACCGGCGTTGCGAAAGCCGAGCAGGGCGACGAACAGCCCGATGGAAGCGGTCAGCCCCAGTTTGATCGACTGCGGCACCGAGCGGGTAACCACTTCCCGCAGGCCGAACTTCGTCAGCAGAAAAAACAGAATGCCCGACCAGCAGGCGATGCCCAGGCCGATGGGCCAGCCGATGCCCTCGCTGCCGGCGAGGGTGATGCCGACCAGCACCGAGCCGCCGATCCCCGGACCGACGATAAACGGCAGGTTGGCGTAAAAGGCCATCAGCAGGGAGCCGGCCACAAACACCAGAATGGTGCCGGTGGTGACCGCGCCTTTATCCATGCCGCCCGCCGCCAGCAGGCCGGGGATCACCACCAGCAGATAGGCGGCGGCAAGAAAGCCGGTAATGCCGGCGAGGCACTCGGTGCGCACGGTGGTGCCGCGCGCGCGTAGAGCGAAGCGCCGCTCCAGCCAGCTCTCCCGGCGGGCGGTTGGGATCGTGTTGTCAGTCATGCCTGCGCTCCTCGTCGGCATTTTCCGGGGCCGCCGTCTCCCGGCATGAGATCAGCGGATCGACAATCTGGCGGGTGCCGCCGTCGGTGAGGCCCAGATCGGTCAGGTGCGGGCCGGCGTTGCAGGCGAGGCAGGTGCCTTCGATCGCTTTAAACACCCGGTAGGGCGGCTCCCAGTCGGCGATTTTCGCGCTGAGATCCCGCAGCGTGCGGAACTGCTGCGCCAGCTCGGCGGCGGGCAGGTCCGAGAGCATACCGGCAATCGGCATCGCCACGTGGGCGAGGATCTCACCCGCCTGCGCCAGCGCCATGCCGCCGCCGGAGGCGATCAGCCGGTTGGCCGCCAGCGCCATATCCTCAGGGCTGCGCCCGAGCACCACCAGGTTGTGCGAATCGTGGGAGTAGCTGGTGGCGATCGCGCCGCGCAGCTCGCCCCAGCCCTCCAGCAGGGCAATCTGCGGCGTCGCCCGATGGCGGCCGTGGCGGTGCTTGACCCAGATCAGGCTGAAGCCTGCGGGGAGCTGCACCCGGCCGTCGCGAATGTCAACGTCCACTTCGCCCCACTCGGTGAAGCGCGCGCCGCGAATGTGGCGCAGGCGGGCGCTGCCGTGGCGGATGCCGCCGATTTTCATCATAAAGTCGTCCGCACTCAGGGCGGCAAGCTGCAGCGTGTTGCGCGGTGCCGCCTCTCCTGAATCGGCGATCGGCGCCAGCAGGCGGCCGCCGCGGGCCAGCAGACGACCGGCAACGTACACTTCTTGCGCGCAAAGCCGCTGCAGGGAGTCAAAGACCACCAGATCGGCGCGGCGTCCGGCGGCGATCAGCCCCAGATCGCTGCGCTGCAGGCGAAGGGCGGCGTTGAGGGTGGCGAAGCGCAGGGCGTCCGTCGCCGGCAGCCCGTGGGCGATCAGCTGGTTCAGCAGATTAATGATCCCGCCGTGCTCCAGCAGCATGTCCGGCGGTACGTCGTCGGTGCAGACGGTAATTTGCGAGGAGAGGTGCGGCAGGGTCATCAGGGCCCGGACAATCTCCGGCAGCAGATAGGGGTGCGAGCCGCGAATTTGCAGGGTCAGCCCGGCGCGCAGCTTCTCCAGCGCGTCGTCGGCGGAGGTCAGCTCATGATCGGAGGTGACCCCGGCGGCGAGATAGGCCTGCAGATCGGCGCCGCGCAGGCCGCGGGCGTGGCCCTCAATCAGCTTGCCGCTGCTGAGCCCCGCCTGGACTATCTCCTGCATCCGTTCGCTGCCGTGCAGCACGCCGTACATGTCCATCACCTCGGCGACGCCGCGCACTTCCGGCCACGCCAGCATGGTCTCCATCTCTTTTCCGGCAAAATCGGCCCCGGACATCTCCAGCCCCGGCGTGGAGGGCACGCTCGACGGCGCGGCGACCATCACCTGCAGCGGCAGGTCGCGGCTGGCCGCCACCGCGTAGCGCACGCCGTCGACCCCCAGCACGTTGGCCAGTTCGTGCGGATCCCAGAATACCGCCGTGGTGCCCTGGGCCAGCACGATTTCGGCGTAGCGCGCGGGCGGCAGGTGGGAGCTTTCCAGATGCACGTGGGTATCAATCAGACCCGGCGACAGATAGCGGCCCGCCAGCGAGCGGCACTCGCGGGCGTCGCGGCGGCTGCCGCGCGGGTGCACGCTGGCAATCATTTCGCCGACGATGCCGACATCGGCTTCGCGCACTTCGCCGGTGACCATATCGACGATCTGCGCGTCGGTGAGGAGTAAATCAAAAGGGGCTTCTCCGCGGGCGGCCTCAACGGCGCGGCGGCGAGCTTCAGCACTGCTGGACATAACAACTCCGGCACAAGGATAATGGGGCTACTCTAGAGGCATGGCAAACGATTGCCCAGATGAATAAATTTATCGGCCGATAAGGCCGGGTTATTTTGCCCCATCACCAGGAACAAAGATGATTGAACCCTGGCAGCGCCTGCCCGCGCTCTCGCTTAAGCAGATCCAGTACTTCGTGACCCTGGCGGAGCTGCGCCATTTTACCGATACCGCTAACCGGCTGGCGATAAGCCAGCCCGCGCTCAGCAGCGCTCTGCGCCAGATTGAAAGCGTGCTCGGCGGTAAGCTGGTCAACCGCACCGCCCCGGCGGTGACGCTCACCGATCTCGGCGTGGCGATTTTGCCGCACGCCCGGCGTCTGCTGAGCGTGGCGCAGAACGCCTTTCTGGATATGCAGCAGGCCGTCGATGCCGGCGGCGACGGCACGGTGCGCATTGGCATGGTGCCTTCGGTCAGCGCGCTGCTCTTTCCGCTGCTGCCGCAGGTGCTGGCCGAAGCGTTTCCGCGCCTGCGGGTCGAATTTCACGACCGCACCAACGATACGCTGCTGCAGGAACTGCAGCGCGGCGGCATCGACTTCGGCATCGGCGCCGTCGACCGTTCGCTGCCGGAGGGCGTCCAGGTCTTTCCCCTGCGCGAAGATCCGTTCGTCGCCGTGCTGCACCGCGACGATCCCCTGGCGGGCCAGGCGCACCTGCCCTGGAAGCAGCTGCTGGAGCGCGATATCGCCGTCTTCTCAAGGGGGAATATCCTGCGGCTGGTCGGCGCTCTGGCCGAGAGCCACCGGCTGAGCCTGAATATGCGCTACCAGGTGGACTACATTGAGACGCTGTACGGCCTGGTACGCTCCCGGCTGGCGGTGGCGATTTTGCCGCAGCTGTATACCACGCATCTGCGGGATCCCGTCCTGACGGTGTCCCGTCTGCAGCAGCCCGATATGTCGCGCACCGTGGCGCTGATGCGCGGTTCTCAGCCGCTGCCGCCACGGATTGAAACATGTTTTTCACTACTTTTAGAAAAATTGCGATAGCGTCGAGATTTTTTACACGATAAGAATTAGTGATGGATAACATTCCGCTAAGATAACTCTTAGTGATTCCCTTCCGAAAAGCGTTATCGCTGACAGGAGCAATGTATGAGTCGTGAAGAATATACATTACTGCATTCCGGGTTTAATCAACACGATCTGCACATCCTCAAACAGAACATCGTCGCACCTGACGGCACGCTGGACGGCGTGGTCGCCGGGTTTGCCAAGCGCTTCATGGTCTATACCTCCCTGTTCCTGACCTGTCTGCTGGGCCTTTTGGTGCTGGCTATTGTCACGCCGGTTAAAGACCTGATTCTGGTCGCAGCGGGTATAGGCGCGGTATTTTTAACGCTTCGCTTAATGCGTTCGCCGATCGTTTCGTTGAAGTGCTGGTTTTATTGTAGCCATCAATGGAGATAGGCCCGGAATAAATACGGTCGTTTTAAATAATAGCCGTTCCGCTACAAGAGTTATCTTTCCATTAAAGATAACTCTTGTTTTTTAATGATAATACGTAATTTAATTTAGCGAAACACATAACTGTCGTTATATATTAAAGCGACAATTGTGAGTCTCTTCGCAATTTTATTTTTTTATTGTTTACGCGGGGATTTAGCGTCGAATAAAGTGCTTGCGTTCAATTTAGTGAATATTTCCTTACGATGTATTTATATTAATGTAACGCCTAACAGGTGCGTGGAATAACATGGAAAACAGACTGGAAATACTGCATAAGGCAAAGATTATTGATGCCGATATTTATCATGGAATGCTTAACGTCATTACCTGTCTTGAAAAGAAACGTCGGCTCGATATTCGTCACGTACAGGGTGATATGCTGCTTACCCATATGGCGAATGCCCTGATGCGCGCCCGCAGAGGGGAAGCGATCTCCGCCATTGATGCTGACGTGCTCTCAGAGGTGACGGACTCTGCGCGCTATCCGGAGATTGCAGAACTCCACCACGAACTTCTGCAGTTTTTCCCCGTATCGGTACCGGAGTGCGAACAGGGTTATTTGCTGGCTAACCTGTACGGCCTGCTGCTGAATCAGGCGCAGAACGTCCCGGGCGCGACGGTGTAAATACCGTCGTGGCGCAGAGAATTCAGCAATGAAAAGGACATTTATCAAAAAAGAGGGCGTGCTGCTCAACGCCTTAGCCCGCTACCTGCTCGGTGAACGGCAGGGCAATCGCCTCATGACCATTGAGGCGCTGGCGGTTGCCTGCGGCACCTCGGTTGGCCTGACTCAGGCGGGGCTGAAGTCGCTGGAAGCCTCGGGCGCGGTCTGCATCGAACGGCGGGGGCGCAACGGCAGCTACCTGTTGGCAGTGGATCACACAGCGCTGCTCGCCAATATTGATATCAGCAACGTAGTGTGCGCCATGCCGCTGCCCTATACGCGTATGTATGAAGGGCTGGCGAGCGGCCTGAAGGCGCTGTTTGAGGGAGTCCCGTTCTACTACGCGCATATGCGCGGCGCCGACAGCCGCGTTGAGTGCCTGCTCGGCGGCGTGTATGACATGGCGGTGGTCTCCCGGCTGGCGGCCAGCAGCTATCTGGCAGAGGGCCATCTCAGCGCGGTACTCGAGTTCGGCCCGCATACCTACGTGGGCGAGCACCGGCTTATCTGCCGCAGCGGACGGGCGAATGCTATTCGTCGGGTAGGCATCGACGGCCGCTCTGCGGATCAGAAAATGCTGACCCGGGCCTGCTTCGAGCGGCGGAACGTCGAGTACGTCGCGCTCTCGTATCACGAAAGCCTGGCCCGCGTGGCGCGTGGCGATATTGACGCCGTTGTCTGGAACGTGGTGGACGAACAGGTGCTTAACGGTCTCGGACTGGAGGCGAGGCCGCTGCCCCAGGACCCGCGCCTTTTGGCGGCGACGGAGGCCGTGGTGCTGATCCGCGCCGATGATTATCCGATTAAGACATTATTTAACGCACTCGTCGATAAGGAACGATTACTCGACCACCAGCGTCGGGTTATTCGCGGAGAGCTGGAACCTCACTATTAATAGCGGGCGTTAGCAACAATATTTTCTCACTAAGGGGAATTTGGCGGTTTTAAATCTTCAGTAATCTGAATAAATCATATGGATATATTTAAAGAGGTAATGGATGTTTATAAATGCGCTGCAGCGGCAGAATCCTGCGCTGATTACTGCTGCTCTTAATTTCTGGCGTCAGGGCAAAATAGCGCCGGACAGCTATATTATCGATGTCGATCGGGTGATTGAAAATGCGGGTAAAATCCTCACCGTCGCCCGCGAGCTGAATATTACTCTGTATGTCATGACCAAGCAGTTGGGGCGTAATCCGTGGCTTGCCGAAAAGCTGTTGCGCCTGGGCTTTGAGGGCGTCGTGGCCGTTGATGATAAAGAGGCCCGCATTATGCGCCGGGCGGGAATAAAGGTGGCGCATCAGGGGCACCTGGTGCAGATCCCCTCGGGGCAGGTCCGCGAAGCGGTTGAGCAGGGTACCGACATTATCACCGTTTTCTCGGTAGAAAAGGCGCGCGAGATCTCCGCGGCGGCCCTCAGCGCCGGCCGGGTGCAGGCCATCATGCTTAAGGTGTACGGCGAAAACGACCTCTTCTATCCCGGCCAGGAGAGCGGATTTTCTCTTACGGCGTTAACCGCAGCCGTTGACGAGATACGCACCCTGCCGGGGGTCGCTATCGCTGGCCTGACGCACTTCCCCTGCCTGCTGTGGGACGAGCAGCACTCCGCCGTGGTGCCGACGGAAAACCTGCGCTCGCTGCTGGCGGCTAAAGCCCGGCTGGAGCAGTGCGGTGTCCGCGTTGGGCAGCTTAACGCGCCCTCGGCGACCAGCTGCACTTCACTGCCTCTGCTTGCACAGTTCAACGTGACGCACGCCGAGCCGGGCCACGCGCTCACCGGCACCATTCCGGCCAACAGGCGGGGCGATCAGCCGGAGACGGTAGCGATGCTGTGGCTCAGCGAAATCTCTCACCAGTTTAAGGGGCGCAGCTACTGCTACGGCGGCGGCTACTACCGGCGCGGAAACGCAAAGAATGCCCTGATCTACGCGCCCGGTGAAAACGTTCCCCGTCGGGTGGCCCTCGGCGCCGTCGACGATGCCAGCATTGACTACTTCCTGCCGCTTGAGGGCGAGTTTGCGCCCGGCAGCGCCGCCATTTTCTGCTTTCGCACGCAAATCTTCGTCACCCGCAGCGAGGTGGTGCTGATTGCCGGACTCGCGCGCGGAACGCCTGAAATCGTTGCCCGCTACGGCAGTCAGGGAAATCGCCTGGAGGACCTATGGCGCGATGCATAGTGCTGGTGATCGACAGCTTCGGCGTCGGCGCGATGGACGACGTTCCCGAGGTCAGGCCGCAGGACCGCGGGGCCAATACCTGCGGACATATTCTGCAGTCCTGCCCGCAGCTGTGCCTGCCGACGCTGGAAAGGCTCGGTCTGATCAACGCCCTGGGCTTTGCGCCCGGCGTTATGCAGCCTTCAGAAACCGCAATATGGGGCACAGCCGAACTGCTGCACGAAGGCGGCGATACCTTTCAGGGCCATCAAGAAATTTTAGGTACTCGCCCGAAACCGCCGCGGGTCATGGCCTTCAGCGAGGTTATCGACAGCGTTGAGGCCAGTCTGCAGGCGGCGGGCTATGGCGCGGTGCGCCAGGGCGCGGGCCCGTACTGGCTGCTGGTGAACGGCTGCGTGGCGATAGGCGACAACCTGGAGGCCGATCCGGGGCAGGTCTACAACATCACCGCCAACCTTAGCGAAATCGCCTTTTCTGAGGTGAAGGCCATTGGCGGTATCGTGCGCGCGCAGGCCACCGTCGGGCGGGTCATCGCCTGCGGCGGCGAGCTGGAGAGCAGCCGGCAGCTTATCGACGCCGTCGAGCAAAGGGCGGGAGGCTATATCGGCCTCAACACGCCCCGCAGCGGCGTATACCGGCGCGGTTTCCAGGTCGAGCATATGGGCTACGGCGTGGACGCGTCGGTACAGGTCCCGCAGCGGCTCCATGCGGCGGGCGTGCCGACGGTGCTGGTCGGCAAAGTGGCCGATATTGTCGACAACCGATGCGGCATCAGCTGGAAGAATATCGTCGATAGCGGCCAGATCATGGACATCACCCGCCGCGAGTTTCTGCGGCGCGATCCGGTCTTTATCTGCAGCAATATCCAGGAGACCGACCTGGCGGGACACGCCGAAGACGTTGAGCGCTATATCGACAGGCTGCGGCTGGTGGATGACGCCCTGGCGGCGCTGCTGCCGGAGATGGCGGCAGGCGACTGCCTTATCGTCATGGCGGATCACGGCAACGATCCCACTATCGGCCACGGCAGGCACACCCGGGAGAAGGTGCCGCTGCTGGTTTACGCCCCCGGCGCGCGGCCCGCGCGGCTTGGGCTGAGAAGCACGCTCTCCGACGTCGGGGCGACGGTGTGCGACTTCTTCATGGCCGGGCCGCCGGAGAATGGCCGCTCGTTTTTATCGTTAATTACCAGGGAGCAGGAACATGATTGACGCTTCAGGCTATACCTACGCGCACGAGCATTTGCATATCGATCTCTCGGCGTTCAAGGGCGACATTGACTGCCGCCACGACCAGTACGCGCTTATCCGCGACGAAATGAAGGCGCTGTTTGCCCTCGGGGTGCGCAACATTGTTGACGTGACCAGTCGCTATATGGGCCGCGATGCCCGCGTGCTGCTCAGTTTGATGCAGGAGACGGGCATCAATGTTATCGCCGCCACCGGCTACTACCAGCACGCTTTTTATCCCCACTGCGTGGCGGAAAGCAGCGCCCGGGCGCTGGCGGACGAGATGATCGCGGAGATTGAAAACGGCATTGACGGTACGTTACTCAAGGCCGGCGTCATCGCCGAAATAGGCTCCAGCGAGGGCGGCATTACCGACCAGGAGGCGAAAGTCTTTACCGCTGCCGCCATTGCCCAGCAGGAGACCGGGCGGCCGATATCCACCCACACCTCGTTCAGCACCATGGGCGTTGAGCAAACCCGCCTTCTGCGCCGGCAGGGCGCCGATCTTTCGCGGGTGGTGATCGGGCACTGCGATCTGCGCGATAACCTCGACGACATCATGAAGATCATCGACGCCGGGGCCTACGTGCAGTTCGACACCATCGGCAAGAACGGCTATTACCCGGATGAAAAGCGAATTGCCATGCTGCAGGCGCTGCGCCAGCGCGGCCTGCTGGCGCGGGTGATGCTCTCCATGGATATCACCCGCCGCTCTCACCTGCGGGCGAACGGCGGCATCGGCTACGGCTATCTGCTGACCACTTTTGCTCCCCGGCTGCTGGCGTCAGGATTCAGCCCGGCGGATCTCAACACCCTACTTATCGAAAACCCATCGCGCTTTTTTAAATAAGGATATGACCCATGAAGAAAATCGGCGTTGCCGGACTGCAGCGTGAGCTTATCAAACAGATGATTGAGAGCTCCGCGCCAGGCTGTTTTGAAACCTTTATTTGCAACGATTTAGAGGCGGCCAGCAAAGTGAAAAGCGGCCAGCTGGATTACTACATCGGCGCCTGCAACACCGGCGCGGGGGCGGCGCTCTCTATCGCCATTGCCATTATCGGCTTTAACAAATGCTGCACTATCGCCCGGCCGGGGGCGCGCGCCAGGGAGGAGGAGATCGTCAGGGCGGTCGGCGCAGGGAAGGTCGCCTTTGGCCTGTCGGTGGAGAACATTGAACATGCCGTTCCGCTGCTCGTTAACTACCTGAAGTGAGGGAACCACCGTGGCATCTTATCTTGAGATTTTTATCGTTGCCTGCCTGACCGGCATGACGGCGCTGCTATCGCACCGCTCGGCCGCGGTATTTCACGACGGCATTCGCCCGATACTGCCGCAGCTGGTGGAGGGCACGATGAAGCGGCGCGAAGCGGGCAGCATCGCCTTCGGCCTGAGCATTGGCTTTGTCGCCTCGGTGGGTATCTCCTTTACCCTGAAAACCGGGCTGCTTAACGCGTGGCTGCTCTTTTTGCCCACGGATATTATTGGTGTACTGGCCGTTAACAGCCTGCTGGCGGTCGGCCTGGGCGCAGTATGGGGCGTGCTGGTGCTGACCTGCCTGCTGCCGGTCAATCAGCTGCTGACCGCACTGCCCGTCGACGTGCTGGGCGCGCTGGGGGAGCTGAGTTCGCCGGTGGTCTCCGCCTTTGCGCTGTTTCCGCTGGTGGCTATCTTCTACCAGTTCGGCTGGAAGAGCAGCCTGCTGGCCGCCGCCGCGGTGCTGATGACCCGAATAGTGACCGTGCGCTTCTTTCCTCAGCTGATGCCGGAGTCGATTCAGATCTTCACCGGCATGGTGCTGCTGCTCGGTATCGCTATCGTTCACGATCTGCGCAGCCGGGCGGGGGCGCCGGAGGGGAGCGACGGCGTCTCGGTATTTGAGGAGCGCACCTCGAGGATCGTCAAAAATCTGCCGTATATCGCCGCCGCCGGGGCGCTGATCTCCGCTGTTGCCAGCATGAAGCTGTTTGCCGGTAGCGAAGTGTCAATTTTTACCCTTGAGAGGGCCTACTCCGCGGCGGTGACGCCCGCAGAGTCGCAGGCGCTGGTTCACCAGGCGGCGCTGGCGGAGTTTATGCGCGGCCTCGGCTTTGTGCCGATGATCGCCACCACCGCGCTGGCGACCGGCGTCTATGCGGTGGCCGGATTTACCTTCGTCTTCACCGTCGGCTATCTGGCGCCCAATCCGTGGATTGCCGCCCTGCTCGGCGCGGCGGTGATTTCCGCCGAAGTGCTGCTGCTGCGCACCATCGGCAAGTGGCTTGGCCGCTATCCCTCGGTGCGCAACGCGTCGGACAATATTCGCAATGCGATGAATATGCTGATGGAGTACGCCCTGCTGATTGGCTCAATTTTTGCGGCGATTAAGATGGCGGGATATACCGGATTCTCGATCGCCACGGCCCTTTATTTTATTAATGAAGCATCAGGTCGTCCGGTGCAGAAGATAGCGGCACCGGTGGTGGCGGTCATGGTCACCGGCGTTATTCTCAATCTACTTTACTGGGTTGGATTATTTCAAACGATCCGCTAGCCGTTTTTTTATCAATCGAAATATATATAAGGATATACAATGAAACTTGCAGCGTTATGCCTTCCGTTATTTTTATCGTTCGCCGGTTTTTCCGCTGCGGCGGAGAATCACTGCAGTCCGGCCGTCGGGAATATGCCCGCCAGCTGCCTGACGGAGCAATATACCATGTCGGTGCTCTGGTATCAGAATGCCGCCGAGGCGCGGGCCGCATTTTATCAGGGCTACCAGCTGGGACGGCTCCGGCTGGAGCAGGCGCTGAATAAAAAATCCGTAAAGCCGCTGGCTATTGTCCTCGATCTGGATGAGACCGTGCTGGACGACAGCCCGCATCAGGCGTGGCTGCTTAAAAACCAGCAGTTTTTACTTGCCGGCTGGGATGAGTGGGTAGAGATGGCTGCCGCAGAGCCGGTGCCCGGCGCTCTCGATTTCCTGCGCTTTGCCGATGAGCACGGCGTCAAAATCTTTTACCTCAGCGACAGAAAGCAGTCGCAGTTTGATGTCACGCTCAGCAACCTCCAGCGAATTAATTTACCGCAGGCCAGGCGGGAAAATTTGCTACTAAAAACGCCGGAGATGCATGGAAAACAGAGCCGTCGTGATGCGCTCGAAAGCAAATATAATGTCGTGCTCTATTTTGGCGATAATCTTGCCGATTTTATCGATTCAAAAGGGAAAACGCAGGAGGAGCGCAACAGTATGATGGAGGCGCATCGCCAGGAGTTTGGCGACCGTTTTATTATCTTCCCCAACCCGATGTACGGCGATTGGTATGGCGGGGTGATTGGCGATAAATTCAACGCTGATTACAATAAAATTTATAAACTGAGACGCTCGAGGTTAACCAGTTTTAAATAACCCCGTGTTTTACTCCTGAAATCTGATTGTAGGGATGCGGTCATCCTGACGGGATGTTCTTTATTATTACAGTGAGTATTGATATGCCTTTATTCTGATGAAAGAGGTGTTTATGTATCGTTGTGTGTTTTTTATTTGCACGCTATTAATAAGTATTGGCTCCCGGGCGGTAATGATCGATTACCGGCATGAAATTATGGACAACACAGGAAATACGCATAAAGACAGATTGCTGGTATCGCATCGCTTTAGCAGCGGCTTTGGCCTTTCTTTAGAGGGAAAGTGGAAAGGCTCGAAAAATAAGGATAAGGCCTACCATGAGACGGTCAGCAATGGCACTGAGGTCGTGGCCAGCTATGTGCACAAAGTGAATAACCGGCTGCAGATGGAGCCTGGGTTCTCGCTGGACAGCGGTTCTTCATCGAACAACTATCGGCCCTATCTGCGCGGTAAGCTGTTGATTCAGGATGGCCTGACGGCTTCTCTGCGCTTTCGTCCTTATTATAAGCGCTATTCCGGCAATATTGGTTCAGAGCACAAAACTTCTGAAAAGGGTTTTAACCTTACCGGCGTTATTTCACTGGTAGAGCTGAGTAATAGCCAGATTGACTATGAACTGGACTATAAGAAGACCAGTACCGGCGGTGTAGTATTAGCCAACAATAAAAACCATGAGTGGGCGCATGACATTAAGCTGACTTATAAAATCAACAGCAGCTGGTCGCCGCATATTGCGGTGGGTAACGTATCGGGAAGCCGCCACACCAGCGAAAGGCAGACGCGCTATCGCGTTGGCGTGAGCTATCTTTTCTAACCGGGCGAGGTGACAAACTGAAATCTTACATGCTAATTAAATTAGCATGTAAGATTCTGCATCCGGCGCTGTTATGGATGCCCGATCCCGCTACCTAACGATGTGTCGAACGGGGTTTCATAGCCGCCAAAGTTATATACATAGAGCAGAATGGACGTCCCATTTTCATCGGCGCGATTTTCGCCTTTCGTCAGTAATGCGGTAATGCCTTCGGCACCGCGTAAATGCGCCCCGCCGAGAAGGCCTGATAGCGTTATCTCAACGGCGTCGGGAACGTTCTGCGGAGGCGTCAGCACTGGGTGACATTCAGACCAGCGCAGGATTTTGCCGAGATAATCAGCAGGTGTTTTACCGTATTCGGCTAATCCGCTGACGATACCGCGGTATTTATCGCTGAAATGATCTTTTGCGATGCAGTCCTGCTTCTCCGGCTCAAGAAGATCGGCAAAAGAAAAGATGTCGTTTTTGCCGCTAAATGTGCCTTGCCATGTGTTCACATCGGTAACGTGGACGAGGCCAGCATTGGGTAAGGTCATTATTTTATCGCGAATACCGTTGGCCCAGTTTGCTATCGGGATATCGGAATAGTACATCGGCAGGTGATTTTCATCATAATGCGTGTAATAGCCCAGGTCCCACAAATCCTGCTCGCTGAACTGATAGCCGATAAAGCCCAGATAATTCATGGTGGCATACTGCATCCGTCTGAACATCTGCGGATCGGACGCGTTTTTATCGTAATACTTGTCGATACCCAGTCTTTCAAAATAGCCCTTAATGGTGGTACTGCTGACCGTTGCCTCTCCGCGCTCGTTGCGGATAACGCGGCCGGGATATTCGACGTTCTGATAGCCGACAATATCCGGCATTTCATAATTATCTGCGTAAAAGCTGGCCTGGTCAGGGTCAATCGTCGTTTCAAAAATACGAATCGTATTTAAGAAATCGTCATAACTACCTTTAGCGTTGCTACATTCTTTCATCTTTAATCCTCCTTGGTAGTCAGTAATTCTGGCCGGTAAAGAGTACGCTCATTAATTAATAATTGTAGTGAGGGAGAGACGGTTATTAAGCGCGGTTTTTTGCTATGATTAAGGAGATTGTATATTTCGCATCGGTGAATTTCTGTCTTTAATATGCTATGTCAGCCAGCGTGCTTAATTTAACGCCTGATTAAATATGCAGTAATTATTTACAACCTCTTTCCGGAGGGCTACTATCGCCATCAGGTAACACTGAATATCGGTTTTAACCTGTTTTTGCAGTACATGACTCGGGGTGCCCTTCCACGCGAAGGCTGAGAAATACCCGTACCACCTGATCTGGATAATGCCAGCGTAGGGAAGTCAGTGACCCTCGCGGGTTATCGCTTCTGACCGCGCATGGCAGGAGTGAAACGTGCAACCTGACCTGCTGAACCACGCGCACATCGCGCAACTCTCCCGACTTTTTCGCCGCCATTCGCCGCTGGTGCACTGCATGACCAACGACGTGGTGCAGACCTTTACCGCCAACGTCCTGCTGGCCGCGGGCGCATCTCCGGCGATGGTGATTGACGTTGAAGAGGCGCCGCAGTTTGCCGCCCTGGCGGATGCGCTACTGATCAACGTCGGCACTCTGACGCGGCCTCGGGCCGCCGCCATGCGCGCGGCGGTGGCGAGCGCGAACGCCGCCGGCACGCCGTGGGCGCTGGATCCGGTGGCGGTCGGCGCGCTGACCCTGCGCAGCGACTTCTGCCGGGAGCTGGTGGCCCTGAAGCCGGCGGCAATTCGCGGCAACGCCTCTGAAATTCTCGCCCTGGCGGGTATGAGCGCGGGCGGACGCGGGGTCGATACCACCGACAGCGCCGCCGCCGCGCTGCCTGCGGCCAGGGCGCTGGCGCAGCAGCTGGCGACCGTGGTGGCGGTGACCGGCGAGGTGGACTACATCACCGACGGCCAGCGGACCCTCGCCGCCGCCGGCGGTTCGCCGCTGATGACGAAAGTTGTCGGCACCGGCTGTTCGCTGTCGGCGCTGGTGGCGGGCGCCTGCGCGCTGCCCGGCGACCGGCTGCTTAACGTTGCGGCCACCTGCGGGCTGGTGAAGTACGCCGGCGGCGCGGCGGCGGCGGACAGCCGGGGGCCGGGCAGCTTCGTTGCCGCCTTCCTCGATATGCTGTATCAGGAGGTGAAGGCATGAAGCGCATCAACGCCCTCACCATCGCCGGCACCGATCCCAGCGGCGGCGCCGGCATTCAGGCGGATCTGAAAACCTTCTCGGCGCTCGGGGCCTACGGCTGTTCGGTCATTACCGCTCTGGTGGCGCAGAATACCCGCGGCGTGCAGTCGGTGTACCGCATTGAGCCGGACTTCGTCGCCGCCCAGCTTGATTCGGTGTTCAGCGATGTGCGTATTGATACTACCAAGATAGGAATGCTGGCGGAGACCGACATCGTCGAGGCGGTGGCCGAGCGGCTGGCGCGCTACCGCATCGGGAACGTGGTCCTCGACACCGTGATGCTGGCGAAGAGCGGCGATCCGCTGCTGTCGGCCTCTGCGGTGGCCACGCTGCGCCAGCGCCTGCTGCCGCAGGTTTCTCTCATTACCCCCAATCTGCCCGAGGCGGCGGCGCTGCTGGACGCGCCGCACGCTGCCAGCGAACGCGAGATGCTGGAGCAGGGCAGGGCGCTGCTGGCGATGGGCTGCGGCGCGGTGCTGATGAAGGGCGGCCATCTCGACGACGCCGAGAGCCCGGACTGGCTGTTTACCCCCGAGGGCGAATACCGCTTCACCGCCCCGCGCGTGATGACCAAAAACACCCACGGCACCGGCTGCACGCTCTCTGCCGCGCTGGCGGCCCTGCGCCCCCGCCGCGCGAACTGGCAGGAGACGGTGCCGGAGGCCAAGGCCTGGCTGTCGGCGGCGCTGGCGCAGGCGGACAGCCTGGAGGTGGGGCACGGTATCGGGCCCGTCCACCATTTTCACGCCTGGTGGTAGGCCCGGCGGCGCGAATCGTGTCAGCAGAATGTCCTGAAAAAGGCACGTTTGACCTGGAAAGAATTCGCCGGGAGTACCAGGCTTAATGTTGCCTTTTTTTTCAGGCACAGAGGACATTCATGGCCAGCCCAGGCTGGCATTTACGGGAGTTATTGCTATGACTGATATTGCGCAGTTGCTAGGCAAAGATGCCGACGGCCTTCTTCAGCACCGTTGTATGACCATTCCTTCTGACCAACTTTATCTGCCGGGTTCCGACTACGTTGACCGGGTGATGATCGATAATAATCGCCCCCCTGCGGTGCTGCGTAATATGCAGACCCTGTATAATACCGGGCGCCTGGCGGGCACCGGCTATCTGTCGATTCTGCCGGTTGACCAGGGCGTTGAGCACTCCGCCGGGGCATCGTTCGCGGCGAACCCGCTCTATTTCGATCCGAAAAACATCGTCGAGCTGGCGATTGAAGCGGGCTGCAACTGCGTGGCCTCCACCTACGGCGTTCTGGCCTCCGTGGCCCGGCGCTACGCCCACCGCATCCCGTTCCTGGTGAAGCTCAACCATAATGAAACCCTGAGCTATCCGACCACCTACGACCAGACGCCGTACGCCAGCGTCGAGCAGGCCTTTAATATGGGCGCGGTGGCGGTCGGGGCGACGATCTACTTCGGCTCGCCGGAGTCGCGCCGCCAGATTGAAGAGATCTCTGCCGCCTTTGAGCGCGCCCACGAGCTGGGCATGGTTACCGTGCTGTGGGCCTACCTGCGCAACTCCGCGTTTAAGAAAGACGGCAAGGACTACCACGTATCTGCCGACCTGACCGGCCAGGCAAACCACCTGGCGGCCACTATCGGCGCCGATATCGTGAAGCAGAAGATGGCCGAGAACAACGGCGGCTATAAGGCGGTCAATTTCGGCTATACCGACGAGCGCGTCTACAGCAAGCTGACCACCGAGAACCCGATCGATTTGGTGCGCTACCAGCTGGCGAACTGCTATATGGGGCGCGCGGGCCTGATCAACTCCGGCGGCGCGGCCGGTGAAAACGATATGGTGGACGCGGTGCGCACGGCGGTCATCAACAAGCGCGCGGGCGGTATGGGCCTGATCCTCGGCCGCAAGGCGTTTAAGAAATCGATGGCCGACGGCGTGAAGCTTATCAACGCCGTGCAGGACGTTTACCTCGATGGCAAAGTGACCATTGCCTGATGCCCTTCACCTCTCCCCGGTCGGGGAGAGGTTCTCATCTTAGCTAAGCAGCGGACATCCCGGCGGCAGGCGCAGGCGCAGCGCGCCCGGCAGGATCTCCATGCGAAACCTGCGCCCGCTCTCCGGCTCGCCGTCCAGATTGAAGGTCATGTCGTGCGGGGCAGTCACTTCAAACCATGACGACACGCCGTCGACGATATTGGTTTTCTCTTCCGGGCGGGTAAGCGTATTGATCAACGCCGGCAGCAGTTCGTCGGCGGTAAAGATGCGCAGCTGGAGCAGGCCGTCGTCGATCAGCGCCTCAGGGCAGAGCTGCTGCCCGCCGCCGGCCTGGCGGCCGTTGCCGATGCCGATGACCAGCGCGTCGCCCTGCCAGTGGAAGTTCTCGCCGCGAATTTCGCAGCGGTCGGCCTTAAGCGTGTTCGGGCGCATCAGGCCGTGGACCAGATAGGAGACGCCGCCCAGCGCCGCCTTCAGTTTTTCCGGGGTTTCGCTGGTAATACGGGTGCCGAAACCGCCGGTGGCCATATTCATAAAGCAGGTCCGATCATTGACCCGCGCGATATCCACGGCGGTGGTATTGCCGGCGATCGCCAGCAGCAGCGCCTTGCCCATCTCTTCCGGAATACCGGCGCTGGTGGCAAAGTCGTTGGCGGTGCCGAGAGGCAAAATGCCCAGCGCCGGCAGCTCGCTGCCGTCGTCGGCGTTAATCAGCGCGGTTGCCACTTCATTGATGGTGCCGTCGCCGCCGCCGGCAACGATGGTTTGCACGCCGAGGCGCCTGCCCTCGTCCAGATAGCGGGCCGCGTCGCCTTTTTCCCACGTCACGCGAACGTGGATCTCAACGCCCTGCGCGCGCAGGTCATTGATCGCGCTGCGCAAATCGGGATTTCCGGCGCCCTTGCCGTTCAGAATCAATAAGCTGGGAGATAGCGTATCCATTTTTCTTCACCTTTAGATGCATCTGTTCCTTAGTGTATCTCAGGATAGCGTAATTAGGGTCAGAACAGCCTGAAATCAATAACGTGCGGAGAGTAAAAAAATGGCTCGCGCGAGGGAGATCGCGCGAGCCAAGGAGGTGGTTTCTGTTACTACTAGCATTTATGGGTTATGTTTTTCAGCGTCGTGGATGATATCCTGTTTGGTTGCCCAGGTATGTGATCCGATTCTAAGAATCCCCGATGCAGAAAAATAATGCTAATTAACTACTTACCGTGCGGGTTGCGGGTGCTCTGACCCGTAAAATTACGCATCAGCAGTGCATAATCCAGCGCCATCTCCTGCGGGACGGGGATCCACACCGTATGGCCATCGCCCGGCGCGACCTCAACCTCGACCGCTTTGCCGTTCTCCATATATTCGAGCGTGAAGTTGACGTTGCCCTGCGGCGTCATCAGCTCCAGGCTGTCGCCGCGGGTGAATTTGTTTTTCACCGCCACTGCCGCCAGCCCGCCCCGGCGCTCGCCGGTAAATTCGCCGACGAACTGCTGGCGCTCGGAAACGGAGTAGCCGTATTCGTAGTTCTGATAGCTGTCGTGGGTGTGGCGGCGCAGGAAGCCTTCGGTGTAGCCGCGGTGGGCCAGGCCTTCGAGAGTTTCCAGCAGTGAGGTATCGAACGGCCTGCCGGCGGCGGCATCGTCGATGGCCTTGCGGTAGACCTGGGCGGTACGGGCGCAGTAGTAGAAGGACTTGGTGCGGCCCTCAATTTTCAGCGAATGGACGCCCATCTGCGTCAGACGCTCGACGTGGGCGATGGCGCGCAGATCTTTTGAGTTCATGATGTAGGTGCCGTGCTCGTCCTCAAAGGCGGTCATGTACTCGCCCGGACGCTGGGCTTCCTCAAGCATAAATACGCTGTCGGTCGGCGCGCCTTCGCCCAGGGTTGGCTCAACGTTGCGCACCGGGATCGGCTCGTGCTTGTGGACGATGTTGCCGATCTCATCCTCTTTGCCTTCCTGAACGTTGTATTCCCAGCGGCAGGCGTTGGTGCAGGTGCCCTGGTTGGGGTCGCGCTTGTTGATGTAGCCGGAAAGCAAGCAGCGGCCGGAGTAGGCCATGCACAGCGCGCCGTGGACGAAGATCTCAATCTCCATCTCCGGCACCTGGGCGCGAATTTCTTCAATCTCTTCCAGCGACAGCTCGCGCGACAGGATAACGCGGGTCAGCCCCATCTGCTGCCAGAACTTCACCGTCGCCCAGTTGACGGCGTTGGCCTGCACCGAGAGGTGAATAGCCATCGCCGGGAAGTGCTCGCGCACCAGCATAATCAGGCCCGGATCGGACATGATCAGCGCGTCCGGCCCCATATCAACCACCGGCTTGAGGTCGCGGATAAAGGTTTTCAGCTTGGCGTTGTGCGGGGCAATGTTGACCACCACGTAGAATTTTTTCCCCAGCGCGTGGGCTTCATTGATGCCCTGCTGCAGGTTCTCGTGGTTGAATTCGTTATTGCGCACCCGCAGGGAGTAGCGCGGCTGGCCGGCGTAGACCGCATCGGCACCATAGGCGAAGGCGTAACGCATATTTTTCAGCGTTCCCGCCGGAGAGAGAAGTTCCGGTTTAAACATGATGTTCTCGTTCTGATGACAGGTCAGACCCGCTTCACCCGGTGAAGCGGCAGGGGAGTCCCCTTACTTTAAGGGCGGGCATTGTAGCGCCGGGGGCGTGGCCGGTAAACACCCCGGGCCTTTTTTCAGCCAATCACAGCAGGCGGAAGTGCTTATCCGGGCGCATTTTCTCCGGCAGCTCAGCGTCCTGCATCATTTCGCGCAGATCTATCTCAATGGTGTTGCAGATTGCCCCCAGCGGCAGGTCGTTATCCTCATGGCCGAAAGGATCCTCAAGCTCGGTGGCGATCGCATCCAGCGCCAGCAGCGCATAGGTGGTAAATAGCGAAAAGAGCAGGGTCAGGACGCCAAAATTACTGATCAGCAGCAGGGGATAGATGGCGCAGAAGATAGCCACGGTGCGGTGCAGCAGCAGAGAGTAGGCGAACGGAATGGGCGTATTGCTGATGCGCTCGCAGCCGCCCTGAATCATGCCTATCTGATTCAGATAGTGATTGTAGTTCTGGTACACCCGAGTATCCGGCCGGTTATGGTACAGATAGAGGCCTATTTCCTGCAGCAGCGCGTTGCACGGGGTCATCACGCCGGCGCCGGCGACAAGGCGATCTTCGCACATCGCCGCCGCTGCCGGTTCGTGGCGCAGGGTGTCTTTCAGCACCGTGGCGTAGGCGATAAGCAGATCGACCACGGCCTTTTTCTCCTCGTAGCTGGCGAGGCTGGTATTGATAAACTCGCGCATCAGGGAGCGGGTCACGATCAGCAGCTCGCCCCACAGCTTTCTGGCCTCGCTGTAGCGTCCCCAGGCGACGTTATTGCGAAAGCCGAGAAAGATAGAGATAGACACGCCGATAAAATAGACCGGGCTCTCTTTGGCGACGATACCGTGCAGATGCAGGATCGGCAAAATAAACAGGTAGGCAATATTCAGGCCGACAAAGAACAGCATCTGCAGCGATATCTTGCGCATGATTGAGCCGTGCCAGGAGAAGAGTTTCCGCAGCCAGTTTTGCTCGGGTCTGACTATCATGCCCGGGCGTCCCCCAGCGACAGCATCAGCATGCGATCGTAAATCGGCTCTATTTTCTTCAGATAGTGGCTGAAAACGTCTTCCCGACAGGCCAGCGGCACCGAGGCGTCGAGCATGCCCTCGCTGTCGATGTGCGCGGGGGCAATCGCGATATCGCTAAACGCCTCGGAGGTGAGGCGATAGTCGAGGCGAATTTTGCCAAACGATTCGCTGCGGGTAATATCGAGGCCAATTTTGCCGAAAAAGTTAATCATCAGGTGCCCCCGCTGATGGGGAACGATTTGATGATGGTACAGGCGCTCGGTGGCGGTGATGCTTTTCAGCAGGTCCATCGTATACACGTTCCACAGCTTATCCATCTTGTTTTTACAGTCGTGAATAAGGGCGGCTTTTTTTTCTAAAGGAAGTATCTCAGTCATATTTCTAAACAGGTTATAGGCGAATGGAGTATGCTGGTTTAAAGGTGGCTGTTCTTCTTTCGATTAAATAATCGTGTCAAGGATGTTATATTTAATAACAAAGTTAATATATTCGCGGAGAATTGCTGGATTATTTATTTTACTCTGGTAGATCATCCATAGTTCAATTTTCTGAACCTGCCAGTCGGCTAATACAATCTGCAGCTGACGGCTGGCGAGATACGGTTTTACGATATATTCCGGGAGAATAGCAAGGCCGGTGCCGATCAGCGCCTGATGCATAATATAGGTCAGGTTGTCGCTGGTGTGGCGCAGGGGCATTACGACTTCGTAGTGCGCATCGCCCCGGTAAAGTCCGATGCTTTTCCAGGTGCGGTGGGTAATCAGTTCGCAGCGTAAAATCTCATCAGGATGCGTGAGCCGGTGCGCGCTGGCGTAGGCCGGCGAGGCAACAATAAAGCGCTTAAAAGAGCCGAGAAAGCGCCCGATATAGCCGTCATCGGAGGGCTTGCCAATGCGATAGGCGACGTCGAAGCTATCGCCTACCGTACCGTAGAACGAGTCCGCGGTTTCCAGCTGCAGCGCGACCTCAGGGTATTTCAGCAGAAAATCGCGGTGTACCGCCGGCAGCATACTGGACATAAAGCCGGGCGGGGAGATGATTGTAAGCGTGCCGGCGACCGCATTATGTAAATTCTGCATGATCTCATCGCCCTTCATGCAGGCATCGAGCAGTTCCCGGCACGAGGCCAGATAGGTTTCACCGGCGCCGGTGAGCGAAAATTTGCGGGTCGTGCGATTAAGCAGGCGCAAACCGAGACTCTCTTCGAGATCGCTTATTCTCTGGCTAATTCGCGCTTTCGTCATGCCTAACTCTGACGCAGTGCGGGTGTATGATCCATTTTTCACCAGTAAGGCAAAGATAACCATATCCTGTATGTGCTTGAGCATGAATTAACCCTGAGTAACGAAGAGCCGGAATTGTACAGAGCGCTATTAAATATGTATAGACGGGATTGTTTAATTTGGCAACGAGGATTGTTAAGTCAGGAACGTTAACGTTTTTTGCCGTTTTTATAAAACTGCTCTTGATAATAATTGAAGTGATTCAAAAGAATAAGTTTCCGCCGCGCGCAGTTACTCCCTCCGGATTAATTATGCGTAACTTGTTATTGCAGGCGGTAAATAAAACGGCGGCTTTCATTCTTTATTGCGGGAGAAACGCACTGCCGGGCACCCCGGAGGCTGAGGCGCGACCGGGAGCCCGTTGGCGGGCTTCAGTTCAGCCGCCCCGCATCCGCTTCCCAGCGGTAGCCCACGCCGTACACCGCGCGGATAAACGACTGCTCGGCGTCCAGCGCCTCCAGCTTGCGGCGCAGGTTTTTAATGTGGCTATCGATCGTGCGGTCGGTAACTACGCGGTAGTCGTCGTAGAGGTTATTCAGCAGCTGCTCGCGGGAGAAGACCTTGCCCGGCTCCTGGGAGAGGGTTTTCAGCAGGCGAAATTCCGCCGGCGTCAGGTCCAGCGCCTTGCCGGACCAGCTGGCCTGGAAGCGGCCTTCGTCGATAATCAGCGGGCTTGCGGCATCAAGCGCCTGCAGATCGCGGCGCGGGCGGCAGCGGCGCAGAATGGTTTTCACGCGCGCCACCACCTCGCGCGGGCTGTAGGGCTTGCAGATGTAGTCGTCGGCGCCGATCTCCAGCCCCAGCAGGCGGTCTATCTCTTCAATTTTGGCGGTGACCATCACGATGGGCACTTCCGAGAAGCGGCGGATCTCCCGGCACAGGGTCAGGCCATCGGTGCCGGGCAGCATCAGGTCGAGCAGAATCAGGTCCGGCGGCGTCTGGCGGACGTAGGGCAGCACTTTATCGCCGTGATTAATCAGCGTCGGGGCGTAGTTGGCCGCCAGCAGGTAGTCGATCAGCAGCTGGCCAAGCTTGGGCTCATCCTCCACGATCAGGATGCGCGGGGTGTTTTCATCAATCGGTAATTCGGTCATGCGGTTCCCGGTAAATCTCGGTCAAGCGGTAGCTCTACTGTAATGCTAACCCCGCCAAAAGGCGAATGGGCGGCGCTGAGCCTGCCGCCGTGGGCAGCAGCGATATTGACGCAGATGGCAAGCCCCAGGCCGGAGCCGCCGCTGGCCCGGTTGCGCGAGCTTTCCGCGCGATAGAAGCGTTCGCAGAGCATTTCGAGCTGTTCGTCGGTGACGCCGGGACCGCTGTCGGCAAAGGTCAGCGTGACGTGCTGCGCGGTCTTGCGGGCCTCGATCAGCAGCTGCCCGCCGGCGTCGGTGTAGCGCAGGCTGTTTTCCAGCAGATTGTTGAACAGCTGCAGCAGCCGGTCGCGGTCGCCAAAGACGGTGGCGCTTTCCGGCAGGCTGAGGTTGAGCGCCAGGCCGCGCCCGGCGAAGCGTTCGCGAAACGCGCCGCCGGCCATCTCCAGCAGGGAGACAATGTCCACCGGCGCTTTCTGGTAGGCCAGCGCCCCTTCATCGGACATCGACAGCTGGTGCAGGTCGTCCACCAGCTTGGTCAGGGTGCCGACCTCCGCCTGCAGGGAGGAGACCGACTCCGGCGTAAACTTGCGCACGCCGTCCTGAATCGCCTCCAGCTCGCCGCGCAGCACCGCCAGCGGCGTGCGCAGCTCGTGGGAGATATCGGCCATAAAGTCGCGGCGCATCTGCTGGTTTCGCTCCAGCGTGCTCGCCAGCTGATTAAAGTCCTGGGCCAGCTTGCCCAGCTCGTCGCTGCCGGTGGCCGTGACGCGGGTAGTGAAGTCCCCGGCCGCCAGCCGGTGGGTGCCTTCTACCAGCCTTTTTACCGGCGCCAGCAGGCCGCGCGCCAGCGGGAAGGTGGCCAGCGCCGCCAGCAGCGTCGCCAGGCCGACGATCAGCCAGCTGGTGCGCCGCTGCTGGCGGTCAAAGTTGATATCGGTGTTGCGCGTCAGGCGTTCGACCGGGGAGGCGATCACCGCACCCACCTCCATGCCGTTGACCATAATGCCGCGCCGGGTGCCGTCGGGCGGCACCGGCGCCCGCGGTCCTACCAGCACGCGGGCGTTCTGATCCACCACCCAGAACTGGGTGCGCCAGCCGTGGGGCGGCATCTGCGGCGGCCCTTTGCCGTCGTCGGGGGTATCGTGCTCGAGGGTGCGCAGGATCTGAAAGATAAAGCGGTCGTTGCCGCGCAGAAAGCGCCAGCTGCCGTGGGATTCGTACTGCTCCGACAGGGCTTCACTCAGCAACTGCAGCCGCTGCTCGTTGCCGCGCTTGATATAGTCGATAAAGCCGTGTTCAAAGCTGAGGCGCACCGCCCAGTGCATGGTGATCAGCAGCAGAATACAGGTGGCGAAAATGGCGAGAAAGAGTTTCGCCGTAATGTTGGGTCGCCAGAGTTTCACGGCTCGCTCCTTTTACGCCGGGCTGCGGCGCGGTTATCGTGCATGTCGTCGGGAACGCGGGCAAAAATCAGCGCCGGTAGCGCGATGATGACCGCCATACTGAGGTAGGTCCAGAAGAAGACCGGATGTGACGCCGCGCCGCCGGCGTCGGGAGTTTGCCGGGCAAAGAACCCGAGCAGCAGGCCCGCCACCGTCACGCCGATGCTCATCGACAGCTGCATGATCATCGACAGCAGGCTGTTGCCGCTGCTGGCAAGCGCGTCGGAGAGGCTTTTCAGCGTCAGGGTATTCATTGAAGAGAAGCGGCTGGAGTTAACCATGCCCTGCAGGAACAGCACCGGCGGCAGCAGCCACCAGAAGCCCGCAAGGGCGACAGCCATAAACAGCAGCGTGACCAGCGCCAGCCCGAGAGTCGAGCCCACCAGCACCCGCCGGTAGCCCAAATGGCCGACCATCTGCACCACGATGCGCTTCATCGCCATGCTGCCGAGCACCATCGGAATCATCATCAGCCCGGCGTGAAAGGGCGAAAAGCCGAGGCCTATCTGCAGGAATACCGGCGTCATAAACGGCAGCATACCGCTGCCGATGCGCCCGGCAAAGCTGCCCGCCAGTCCAAGGGAAAAGGTGCGGTTGCGAAACAGCGCGAGGCTGAACAGGCTGCGGTCGTTGCCCCTGGCGTGCCAGAGATAGCCGAGTATCGCCGCCGCGCCGATGGCGATAAGCAGCAGCAGTGCGGCCGTGGAGATACCGAGACCGCGGCTGCCGTCGAGCGCCAGCGTCAGGGTCGCCATGCCCAGCGCCAGCAGCAGAAAGCCGCCGACGTCAAACCGGCGGGTGGGCATCGTGTAGTTCGGCATCAGGCGCAGGGTGGCAACAGCGCCGATGACGCCCACCGGAATATTAATTAAAAAGATCCAGTGCCACGACGCGTACTCCACCAGGATACCGCCCAGCGCCGGGCCGACCAGCGGCCCAATCTGTCCCGGCAGGGTGACGAAGGTCATCGCCGCCATGTAGCGCTCGCGGGGCACGATTTTCAGCACCGTCAGCCTGCCCACCGGCACCATCATCGCGCCGCCGATGCCCTGCAGGACGCGGGCCAGCAGCAGCTGGTCCAGCGTGACGGCCCGCGCGCAGCACAGGGATCCGAGGGTAAACAGCACGATGGCGGTAAAAAAGACGTTGCGCACGCCCACCCGATCCGCCAGCCAGCCGCTGGCGGGGAGCATCACCGCCACCGTCAGCACGTAGGAGACGACCACCATATGCATATGCAGCGGGCTCTCCCCGAGGCTTGCGGCCATCGAGGGGAGGGCGGTGTTGACGATGGTAGTATCCAGCGTCTGCATAAAGAAGCCGAAGGCCACGATCCACAGCTGCCAGCGTACGGCGGAAGGTAAGTCGTCCATCGCTACTCCGCAAGCCGGGTCAGCTTTCTGCCGGTAAAGCGCTGGCGCAGCCGGTCGAAGAACAGATAGACCACCGGCGTGGTATAGAGCGTCAGCAGCTGGCTGACCACCAGGCCGCCGGCGATGGTGATGCCGAGCGGCTGGCGCAGCTCGGCGCCGTCGCCGCCGGAGATAACCAGCGGCAGGGCGCCGAACAGCCCGGCGAGCGTGGTCATCATGATCGGCCGGAAGCGCAGTAGACAGGCCTGGAAGATGGCTTCGTCCGCCGTCAGGCTGCCGTTGCGCTGGGCCTCGAGGGCGAAGTCCACCATCATGATGGCGTTCTTCTTGACGATGCCGATCAGCAGCATGATGCCGATCAGCGCAATCAGGCTGAAGGGCGCGCCGAACAGCTCCAGCGCCAGCAGCGCGCCGACGCCCGCCGAGGGCAGCGTCGAGAGAATGGTCAGCGGATGGACGTAGCTCTCGTACAGCATCCCCAGCACGATATAGACCGTCGCCAGCGCGGCGAGGATCAGGATCAGCTGCGAGTTCATCGTCTGCTGGAACACCTGCGCCGTGCCGGCAAACTGGCCGCGCACGCTCGGCGGTACGCCGAGGCGGGTCATGGTGCGCTCAATAGCCGCGCTGGCGTCCGACAGCGACTTGCCCGCCGGCAGGTTAAAGGACAGGGTTGACGCCGCAGAGAGCCCCTGATGGTTAACCGACAGCGGGGCGTTGGCCGGGCGCCAGTGGGCGAAGCTGGCGAGCGGGATCGCCTTATCCTCGTCGTTAATCACGAACATCTTGTCCAGCGCGCTGACGTCCTGGGTATAGGCCGGGTCAACCTCCATCACCACCTTGTACTGGTTGAGCGGCTGATAGATGGTCGAAATCTGCCGCTGGCCGAAGGCGTTGTTCAGCAGGCCGTTGGCGGTCTGCACGCTGATGCCGAGCCGCGACATGGTCTCCCGGTCATACACCAGATTCATCTCCGCGCCGTTGTCCTGCTGATCGGAGTTGACGTCCGCCAGCTCCGGCAGGGCGGCCAGCGCCTTGCGGATTTTCGGCTCCCACTCGCGCAGGGCCGCCAGGTCGTCCGACATCAGGGTGTACTGGTAGCTGGCGTTAGACTGGCGGCCGCCGACGCGGATATCCTGCACCGCCATCAGAAACAGACTGGCGCCCGGCTCCTTCGCCAGCTGCTTGCGCAGCTGGTCGATGACCTGCTGCGCGCTGTTGTGGCGCTCGCCGCGCGGCTTGAGGGTGATAAACATAAAGCCGCTGTTGACCCGCGAGCCGCCGGTAAAGCCGACCACGTTATCGACATCGGGATGGCTGCGGACGATCTTCATAAAGTCTTCCAGCTTGCCGCGCATTGCCGGAAAAGAGATGCTCTGGTCCGCCTGAATGCCGCCCATCAGCACGCCGGTGTCCTGCTCCGGGAAGAAGGTCTTCGGAATGGTGATATAGAGCCAGATATTCAGCGCGATGGTGGCCAGCAGCACCAGCCCCACCAGCCGGGCGTGGCGCAGTACCCAGGTCAGCGAGCGGCCGTAGCCCTGCTGCATCGCCACCAGCAGGCGGCCGAAGCCGCGCGCGCGCGCCGGCGTATGCGGGCGGGAGGACTTCAGCATCCAGCCGCACATCATCGGCGTCAGGGTGAGGGACACCAGCAGCGAAATACCGATCGCCACCGACAGCGTCACCGCAAACTCGCGCAGCAGCCGTCCCGGCAGGCCGCCCATCAGCAGCAGCGGCAGGAATACCGCCACCAGCGACAGGCTCATGGAGAGCACGGTAAAGCCCACTTCCCGACTGCCCTGCAGCGCCGCCTGCAGGGGCTTGACGCCCGCCTCAAGGTGGCGGGAGATGTTCTCCAGCACCACGATGGCGTCGTCCACCACGAAGCCGGTGGCGATGGTCAGCGCCATCAGCGACAGGTTATTGAGGCTGAAGCCGCACAGGTACATGGCGGCGAAGGTGCCGATCAGCGATACCGGCACCGCCACCGCCGGAATAAACGTGGCCCGTCCGGAGCGCAGGAACAGAAATACCACCAGGATCACCAGCGCCACCGAAATCACCAGCGTCTGCTCAACCTCTTCGAGCGAGGCGCGGATGGTTGGCGAGCGGTCGTTGGCGATCTGCAGATTAATGGCCGCCGGAATGGTCTTCTTGAGGGTCGGGATCTCCGCGCGGATGGCCTCCACCGTCTGAATGATGTTGGCCTCCGGCAGCTTGCGGATCATCAGCAGGATCGCCGGCCTGGCGTTGGCCATCCCGGCGTTGCGCACGTCCTGCACCGAGTCGCTGACGCTGGCCACGTCGCCGAGGCGCACCGGCGCGCCGTTATTGTAGTGAATGATCAGCGGCCGGTATTCGGCGGCGGTTTTCAGCTCGTCGTTGGTGGCCACCTGCCAGCGGTTGACGCTGCCGTCGATAGCTCCCTGCGGGATGCGGACATTGGATTTGCTGATGGCGCCGCGCACGTCGTCCAACGACACGCCCTGGTTGAACAGCGCCTGCGGATTGAGGTCCACCCGCACGGCGGGCAGGGAGCTGCCGCCGACGTCCACGTCGCCGACGCCGTTAATCTGCGAAATGCTCTGCGCCAGCTGGGTCGAGGCGTAGTCGTACAGCTCTCCCTGCGAGTAGGTATCCGAGGTCAGCGTCAGGATCATGATCGGCGCGTCCGACGGATTGGCCTTGCGGTAGGTCGGGCGGCTCGGCATCCCCGTCGGCAGCAGATTTTGCGCGGCGTTGATCGCCGCCTGCACGTCGCGGGCGGCGCCGTTGATATCGCGGCTGAACTCAAACTGCATAATGATCCGCGTGCTGCCGAGCGAGTTGGTGGAGGTCATCTCGTTGACCCCGGCAATGCTGCCGAGCGACCGCTCCAGCGGCGTCGCCACCGACGATGCCATGGTTTCCGGCGAGGCCCCCGGCAGGGAGGCGCTGACCATAATCACCGGATAGTCCACCTGCGGCAGCGGGGCTACCGGCAGCAGCCGGAAGCCGAGTACGCCGCAGAGGGTGATGGCGATAGCCAGCAGGATGGTCGCCACCGGGCGGTAGATAAAGAGCGCGTAAAATTTCACTTACGCCTCCTCTTCCCGGGCCGGCATTTTGCTTTTCACGAACAGCGACAGGCGGTCAAACAGCAGGTAGATAACCGGCGTGGTAAACAGCGTCAGCACCTGGCTGACCAGCAGGCCGCCGACCATGCCGATGCCCAGCGGGCGGCGCAACTCGGCGCCGACGCCGGTGCTGAGCATCAGCGGCAGCGCGCCGAGCAGGGCGGCAAGCGTGGTCATCAGAATCGGCCGGAAGCGCAGCAGGCAGGCCTGATAAATCGCCTCGCGCGGCGCCATGCCCTGATCGCGCTCGGCGGCGAGGGCGAAGTCGATCATCATGATGGCGTTCTTCTTGACGATGCCGATCAGCAAAATGATGCCGATGATGGCGATCACGTCCAGCTCGCTGCCCGCCAGCCACAGCGCCAGCAGCGCGCCGACGCCCGCGGTGGGCAGCGTCGAGAGAATGGTGATCGGATGAATAAAGCTCTCATAGAGGATGCCGAGCACGATATACATCGCCACCACCGCCGCCAGCACCAGCCAGACGGTGCTGCGGATGGCGGCCTGGAAGGCGAGGGTGCTGCCCTGAAACTCGGTGCGGATATTGACCGGCAGATTGAGCGTCTTCTCGGCATCAAGAATCGACTGCACCGCCTCGCCCAGCGAGGCGCCGTGCGCGACGTTAAACGAGATGGTGGTCACCGGGAACTGGTCAAGGTGGTTGATGGAGAGCGGGGCGAAGCGCTGCTCAATTTTAGCAATGGCGGTGAGCGGTACGATACCGCCGTCGCTGCCGGTCAGGCGAATGCTCTCCAGCGCCGCCAGCCCCGGCGTTTCGCTGATATCGTGTCCCAGCACGACGCGGTACTGGTTCGACTGGGTATAGATAGTCGAGATCAGCCGCTGGCCGAAGGCGTTATAGAGGGCGTTATCGACGTCCTGCATGGTAATGCCCAGCCGGCTGGCGCTGTCGCGATCGACGTTGATGTAGGCCGCCAGGCCTTTGTCCTGCCAGTCGCTGCTGACGTCCGCCAGCTGGGGCAGCGTCTTCAGCTTCGCCATCAGCGGCGGCACCCACTCGCTCAGCGCGTCCAGCGAGTTCGCCTGCAGGGTAAACTGATACTGGGTGCGGCTGACGGTGGTGTCGATGGTCAGATCCTGCGTCGGCTGCAGATAGAGCTCGGCGCCGGGCACCTTCGCCACCGCCTGCTGCAGACGGGCGATCACGCCCTGCACCCGATCGTCGCGGTCCTCAAGCGGCTTGAGGTTAATCTGCAGCCGGGCGCTGTTGAGCGCCGGATTCGTGCCGTCGACGCCGACGAAGGCGGTCAGGCTCTCGACCGCCGGGTCTTTGAGAATAATGTCGGAGACCGCCGCCTGGCGCTGGCGCATGCTGGCGAACGACGCCGACTGCGGCGCCTGCAGGGTGCCCTGGATAATGCCGTTATCCTGCACCGGGAAGAAGCCCTTCGGAATAAACACCCACAGCATAATCGACAGCGCCAGGGTGCTCAGCGCCACGCCGAGGGTCAGCCACGGATGATTGAGCACCTTCGCCAGCAGGCGGCCGTAGGCGGCAATCACCCGTTCGAAGAAGCGCTCGCTGGCGCGGGAGAAGCGGTTCTGCTTGCGCAGCGACTCGTGGCTCAACATGCGGGCGCACATCATCGGCGTCAGCGTCAGGGAGACCACGGCGGAGATCAGGATGGCGATCGCCAGGGTAATGGCAAACTCGCGGAACAGCCGGCCGACGATATCGCCCATAAACAGCAGCGGGATCAGCACGGCGATCAGCGAAAAGGTCAGCGAGATAATGGTAAAGCCGATCTCGCCCGCGCCCTTCAGCGCCGCGGCCATCGGCTTTTCGCCCTTTTCGATGTAGCGCGAGATGTTCTCGATAACCACGATAGCGTCATCGACCACGAAGCCGGTGGCGATGGTCAGCGCCATCAGGGTCAGGTTATTGATCGAAAAGTCGAGGAACACCATCACCGCGAAGGTGCCGATAAGCGACAGCGGCACCGCGACACCGGGAATAATGGTGGCGGGTACGTTGCGCAGGAACAGATAGATGATCATCACCACCAGCGCGATGGCCATCATCAGCTCTACCTGAGTATCGCTCACCGAAGCGCGGATATTGTTGGTGCGGTCCGACAGGACCTGAACCTTGACCGACTTCGGCAGGCTCTCCGTCAGCTGGGGCAGCATCTGGCGAATGCTGTCGGCGGTGGCGATGATATTGGCCCCCGGCTGGCGCTGGACGTTCATTACAATTGCCTGCTGCTTATTGGCCCACGCCCCGAGCCAGCGGTTCTCCGCGCCCTGCTCAACGGTGGCCACGTCGCCGAGGCGCACCGGCGCGCCGTTCTTATAGGCGATGATCAGGCTGCGGTACTCCTGCGCCGACTCCATCTGGTCGTTGGCGGAGAGCGTCACCGCCCGGGTCGGGCCGTCGAGGCTGCCCTTAGCGGAGTTGACGTTGGCGCTGGCGATCGCCGTGCGCACGTCCTCGTTGGTCAGCCCCAGCGCGGCAATGGCCTGGGCGTTAAGGTTCACCCGCACCGCCGGGCGCTGGCCGCCGGCTATCGCCACCAGCCCGACGCCGGAGACCTGGGAGATCTTCTGCGCTACGCGGGTTTCGACGATATCCTCGACCTGGGTCATCGGCATCGCGGAGGAGGTGACGGCGAGCGTCATGATCGGCGGATCCGCCGGGTTCACTTTGCTGTAGACCGGCGGATTGGGCAGATCGTCCGGCAGCAGGTTGGTGGCGGCGTTGATCGCGGCCTGCACCTCCTGCTCGGCAACGTCCAGCGGCAGCTCCAGCTGGAACTGCAGGGTGACCACCGACGTGCCGCCCGCGCTTTGGGAGGACATTTGCTTGAGGCCGGACATCTGGCCGAACTGGCGCTCCAGCGGTGCGGTGATCGCCGAGGTGACCACGTCCGGGCTGGCGCCGGGATAGAGCGTCGTCACCTGAATGGTCGGGTAGTCCACCTCCGGCAGGGCGGAGACGGGCAGGAAGCGGTAGCCGATGATCCCCGCCAGCAGAATGGCGACCATCATCAGCGTGGTGGCTACCGGGCGCAGGATAAACAGGCGGGAGGGCCCGCCGGTGGTGCCGGAAGGTAATACGTGCATCAGGCGCCGGCTCCCGCTTTGCCGCTGGCCTGCGTTACCGGCTTATCGTCGGCGGCGTCGTGAGCCTCCACGACCTCAACGCTGGCGCCTTCCGTCAGGCGGTCAATGCCGTCGGTCACTACGCGATCGCCGGCGGAGAGCCCGGCGCTAATCACCACCTGCTGGCTGTTCTGGATCCCGGGCACCACGGTATGCTTGCTGACTTTATTCTGCTCATTGAGCACCCAGACGAAGTTGCCCTCTTTGCCCATCTGCAGCGCGGCGGCGGGGATCACCACCGCATTCTGCTGGGTATCCACCAGCAGGCGGGCGTTAACGAACTGGTTCGGGAACAGGGCATCGTCCTGATTCGCGAAGCGGGCCTTCAGCTTGATGGTGCCGGTGGTGGTATCAATCTGGTTGTCGAGGCTCAGCAGTTGGCCGACGCTGAGCTTCTGCTTATTGGTGCGGTCCCAGGCTTCGACGGTCAGCGGCTGCCCGGCCTTCTGCGCCCTGACCACGGTGGCGATGTCGCTTTCCGGCAGGGTGAAGACCAGATCGATAGGATGGGTCTGGGTCAGCACTACGATGCCGGTGGTATCGCTGGTGGAAATCTGGTTGCCGATATCGACCTGCTTAAGGCCGACTCGGCCGTCAATCGGCGCGGTGATGCGGGTCCAGTCGAGCTGCAGCTGGGCGCTGGCGACGCTGGCCTCGTCGGCCTTCACGGTACCTGCCGTCTGGGTCACCAGTGACTGCTGGGTGTCCAGCTCCTGGCGTGAGGCGACGTTGGTTTTTATCAGCTGCTGATAGCGGGCGAGATCGCGGCGGGCGTTGGCGAGCGTGGCGTTATCTTTCGCCAGCTGGCCCTGGGCTTCGGCCAGCGCAACCTTAAACTGGCTGGGATCGATTTCGGCCAGCAGATCGTCCGCCTTCACCTGCTGTCCTTCCTGAAAGTGGATCGCCAGCAGCTGGCCGTTGACGCGGCTGCGCACAGTCACGGTGTTGGCCGCGGTAACGGTACCGAGACCGGTCAGATAGCGCGGCACCGCCTGCTCAACGGCGGTGGCGGCCTGCACCGGCGCCAGCGGCGCGCCCATTTTCCCGCCGCCGCGGTGGCGGCCGCCCGCTGATGACTGAGCCTGCGCCGTCGCCGACGCCGCCTGCGAATCGCCGCGATCGTGCCAGTACCAGAGCCCCGCGCCGGCCACAATCGCTATTCCCAGCGCCGCTAACCAGCGCGATTTATTGCTGCCTTTCATTATTACCTGCTTCTCATCCTGAAACCTTTCGCCGAATGATACTAGTTTAGTAACCGCTACCGCCGGAAAAATGGAGGAAATATGAAATGCGTGTCCGGAAACGTCCGGATTATCAAAGATTGTCGAGCCTGCTCGCAGCGTTGATGGCGAAGTGTACGGCAAACGGGCGTAGGGCGGTAAAGTCGCCGTGGCCGCATTCGTAATGGAGTGTGGCTGATTTAGCAGGACGCTAAAAACGGGAAAGCCCCTCCCGAAGAAGGGGCCTTAAGAAGGAAAAGGGATATGATGAAGCTCGTCATCATACTGGTGATACTCTTAGTGATAAGTTTCGCAGCTTACTAAGACACCAGGGGGAGGAGCAATCCTCCCTTACCCTTTGCCCTTCAAAGTAGAGCGAAAAAGCAGCAAAGTCAATCGGCGTTCTTCGACCCGGATCGCGTAATCAGGCAAAGATCACCTGCGCCCAGCGGGCCAGCCCGGCCGTGACGGAGCCGAAGTCGTCGCCGCCGGCAATTTCCGTTCCCGGCAGCTGCTGCGCCAGCGCCCGGCGGATCAGCGGCGAGCGGGCGCTGCCGCCGGTGAGGTAAACCACGTCGGGCTTCTCATTACCGTTATCGAGCGCCAGCTGGACCTGCTCGAGAATGCGGTGCAGCGGCTGGTCAAGGGCGCTCTCCAGCCCCTGCTGGCTGATATCGGCCGCCAGCGAATCGCTTAAAAACGGCAGCGGGGTGGTCACGTCGGCGCCGGCGGAGAGGGCGATTTTGCTCTCTTCGGCACTGCGCACCAGCCGGTAGCTCAGGCGCTGGCGCCAGGTCTTGAGCAGCAGGGCGACTTTATCGGCATCGCGGGCGTCGCGCAGCAGATCGTCCAGCAGCCGCTTCGTCGCGCTGCTGTAGAACTCGGTTTGCGCCGGAACGTCATTGATGGCGACGGCGTTCCACCACGGCAGCACCGGCAGGGCGATGCCTTTTTCGGTGTCGCCGCCCATGCCCAGCAGCGGCATCAGGCATTTAAACGCCAGGGCGATGTCGAGATCGTTACCGCCCACGCGGCAGCCGCTGTGCCCGAGCAGGCTCTGCTGGCGATCGGCGCGATGGCGCCACCGGGGGCCCATCAGCAGTAAAGAGCAGTTGTGATAGTATGTTCACTCCACTAACTGACGAGATGAAGAAATGAAAGTACCAGTATGGTCATACGCAAGGGTGTCAACCGTAACGCAGGTTGACGGCTTTGGTATACAGCGACAAATCAACACAATTAACCAGTTTTTACAGTACCTTACGTTAGATCACCGTCTGCCATTCACCATTGATACTGATAACATAACTCAGATGGTGGCAGAAGGTCGATCGGCCTTTAAGGGGAAGAACTGGAACGATAAGACTAAGCTTGGACAGTACCGAAAGATGGTCATGGATGGGGTGTTACCCGACTCTGTTTTGATTGTGGAAAACGTGGATCGCCTGGTAAGGATTGATCCCTATAAAGCAGTAGAGATTATTTCTGGAATGATTAACAGGGGTACTACTATCCTGGAGATTGAAACGGGTATGACCTATTCCCGATACATTCCAGAAAGCATTACAGTACTGACGATGCAGATTAACCGTGCTAACGGAGAATCTAAACGAAAAAGTATTATGATGAAAAAATCCCATGAAAACCGATATGGGAATGTTTCAAGGGTTCGCCCTCGTTGGTTTGATGTTGTAGAAATTGATGGGATTAAACAGTACCGCATTAATGAAACTGCCAAGGCCATTCAACGTATGTTTGGTGACTATGTTAATGGTATTGGTGCGGCACAGATAGTACGTACATATGGAAAAACTGATAATGGTAAAGGATGGACACTTGTAACAGTACTACGCACACTGAGTGATAAGCGGGTGGCAGATGATCCCCGTTATCCCCCAATCATTGATAAAGTACTATATGAGAGAGTACAAGCAATGAAACTGGCAACTAATAAAAGCGGTAATACTCATCAGAGAAATATGCTCAATATCTTTTCTGGTATGTCACGTTGTCCAGTATGTAATAAGGCTATTATAGTGAAGCGTAACAGCCACGGTGGACTCTTTACTGTGTGCCTGGGGAAACGTACTGATAAAGTCTGTAAAGCCAAGGCAATGGCATACAATGCGATTGAGAGGCCATTACTTGAAGCTATTCGCGGCTTAGACTTTTCTGAAGTATATAATCATGAAGAATCTACAGTACTGACATTGCGTGATCAGTGGATTCAGAATGAAAGGGATATTACGGCATTTCGTGAGAGATTAGCTAAGGCAAGTCGTCATGAGAAGTTTGCTATTCTGGATGAACTGGAAACTATCAGCAAAGAACAGGAAGAACTAAGCATTCGATTAAAGTCCATGGATGCTCCGAAGGATGTTCAGATATCTTATAATGATGATAAGTTAGATCTGGATGTTGAATACCGTATTGAATTGAACAACCGAATGAAGAAGTTGATTCAAGAAATTAATATTGGTCGTGTTGATACTAGTAAAAGTGCTTACACCATTTACTGTACGATTAAGTACTGGACAGATAAAGTTAAGCATTTAGTTATTATCGACACAGAGAGTACACGGATTGGTAAAGGTGGTGCGAATACCTTAACTACCTCTCTACGCTCTGTAAGTAGCATAAACGCTGATGGTACTTTCTATGGCAATCCAGATGAAGAGGCTGTACGGTACTGGCAGCAGGCCATAAACAAGGTATTTGTAGAGGCTGGGGAACCAGCACCATTTAAGTGATTGAAAATGATCATTTTCCTTGCGTACCCCGTCGGATTGTGTTAAATTGTCAATCGGGGAGCTTGTCTCCCCTTTACCCTGCTTTTTTCTCCATCTTTGATAAATAAGAGAGAGGTAAAAGCTATGAAACTATTAATCGAACTATTTTTATTCCCCGTATTTCTTGCTATGTGTGTTTTGTTCATGGCACTTACAGTACTGGCAATACCCCTTAAAATTCCATTTATTAAAACCTACATTTCTTCAAGAATTGATAAATAAAACGTGATGGAAAATAAATGAAACGACATTTTTTTATCTGCTATAATGTAGGTAAAATCAACAATCTTAAAGTTGATGGTGTCGGGTCGAAACGCACACCTCTAGCTATCAGAGACTAAATAGATAGTAACATTATAATTCTCCTATTAATAAAGTTACCCCTTAGCTTAGGGGTACTTTTATACTCAAAATAAAGGGAATTTTGTAACACAAAAGGTAAATATTATGAAAAAGAAAAATAAGGATATTCCAGTATCTATTCGTATAACTGAAGAACAAGATCAGGCAATTCAAAAGTTATTAGTTGACACTGGTAAAGCTAAAAATCGTTCTGCGGGTATTCAGTATTTGATTAACCTACTGATGATCCAGGGATAAATTATATTATGGTTATCTACTAACCACACAATGAGTAGAAACGCGGTTACAGGACGTAACGCGAAATGACAATAGGAAAAATTATTCATGGAAGAAGAACTATTATTACCACGTTTGGTGGATAGAGAAGCACTAAGACAAGAAGCAAATAAATTACGTGAAGCCGTACTAAACGGTACTGTAGTTGATAGGGTACTAACAAATGCCATTAGAAAAGAACTAAACAAGGGTTCAATTTATAATGGTGAATGGACGTTAGAACAAAACCAGTACATAAGCAGTATCTTTGATAAGATGGATCTAACAAGTGGTGTAAACCTTGTAAATTCATCGGTTGGTACTGGTAAAACCACACAGTTTATACAAGAGGCTAATCCAGAGACTAACCAGAAAGCGAGAGCTAAACCAGGTTACATAGTATTAGTACCACTAACATCTATACGTTTATCCTTTGAGGGTGATAATGATGTATTCAGTACCGGTATTTGTACTTGGAACCAAATCGAAACAATTCTAAAGCACAGCAATAAAGAATACTTTGCTGATAAAACTTTAGTAATAGACGAGGTTCACGGATTCTTTCTAGATTATGGTTATAAAGCAAATGTGATAAACCGCCTTATTGCTTCATTCCCACTATTCAAAAGTGTCATTATGATGTCAGGTACTGCTACCCCTGATGACTTCTCAGGGATTGAATTCAACAACGTATACAGAATCTATAAACCATCTGAAGCACGTAAAGTAATTAGTACCGTAGTTTCAACAAGGGTACAGGATCTTGTACTAAACCAATTGAATTCAAGTAAACGCAAAACCATTGTATTACTAAATGACAAAGCACAGTGTGAAGCATTGAATCAAATGTGTACTCGTACTGGATTAGTAGTGAATGCTGATAAGAAAAATAATGATGATGTTGTAGATCTATATGTAAGTGGTCAAATGAAGGTTGATGTACTTTTTGGTACTTATAGTATCGTTGAAGGTCTATCAATCGAAAACCAGTTAGAAGAAGTTGATATAGTCATTGTTGGTGATGAACATCCAGCACGTATTGAACAATTCACAAACCGTTTCCGTAAGGTATCAAAGCTAAAGAATGTTACGTACTATGTGAACCGTAGGGAAGTTGTTGATGTTGGTATCTTCAATCGTACTGAAGTAGTTGCTGATGCTAAATTGATGAAGGAAGTATTACAAACTACTTATGAAGCACTTCAAACTGATGAAGCAAAATATTCATTTACTAGTCAGTACCGTAAAGATATAGCTGGTAGTATGGTGTACTTCCATGAAGGTAAATTTGAAGTATCTTTTACTGGAATTGATTACACATACTCTGAACATAAAACACGTGAATACGCTAATGATTTTTCATTACTTTCAAGTGAACTAAAAAACTATGGTTTCATCGTTCAACCGTTACGATTTGAAGATGGTGATGGTGAAAATAACGCAGTGATTACCGATACTGCCAAAAGGCTAAAAGAAGAGGCTGTAGAGGTAGAGAACGCGATAATTGAGGAATATCTATCTGATGCCCTAACTGGTGCGGTGAAGCCCGTAGAAGAGGCTACAGAGCTTTATACAGCAGTTGATCAGAGTGTAGAGAAACTTCTATCACGTGGACTACATAAGGATGATTTTGAATCACTCGTGAAAGGGTTCATTGATGATCGTAGTTTCTTCTATCGTGCTCACATGGACGCAGATTATTTCCCAACGGGTAATACAATCCGTGAAATGATTGTGAACATGGTAGCGGGTAGAACTAAGCTAGACGCTTTCGCGATCCGTGATATAGCAGATGCTATTATCCAGAAGGTACTTAAAGAGTACTTTACGGGTAACACTGATCTAATGTTGAAACATCCGATGTGGTCAAAATGTGTAACGATGGGAAGTACGGGGTTAGTTAGCAATTCATCTAAGGGTGCTAAATCCATTGTAGAGCGTTACATCACACTAGGTAAGGGTAAGAACGCTAAAGTGAATGGAAGCGTTATAAAAGTGTGTGAAGTAATTCACCTATCACTAACAGGCTTGCGTTTCACCAAACCAGCATTCACGCCAAACACTACTGTAGCGGATCACGTGGAGTCAAGGCAGTCTCTAGAAGGGATCAAAGCGAAACTAAGTCAGTTACGTATGTAATTACTAAAAAGGTAGCGGTTAGTAAATTAATATTCTATATAATAGATATCCTAACCGCTACCTACTACTAAAAAAGCAATACTAAAAAAACGACAGGCGATAAAAAAGGCAGCCCGAAGGCCGCCCCCCCCGAGGGGACGTCAAACCCGATTTTGTCACAGACAGGACATATAATATATTAATAATTATACTTCTCTCTGTGACAAATCTATCTTACTTCTTGATCTAGTCGCGGGTGTGACAGCCCCCATAGCGAACTAAAATAACAAACCAACGGCAATAAAAAAAAGGCAGCCCGAAGGCCGCCCCATGTTTTGACGAACTATTTATTGCCTCTTCAATGAGGATAAATCATGAATGAACAATTCCTATATATGACACTAGCCCGTAATATTCACACTGGCTTATGTCTAATCAAACTTGGATTCACTACTAATCCAGAAAGAAGGCTAAATGAACTAAGAAGCCGTAATTCACATTTTGAGTACTCAGAAATGATGTTATTCAAACACAAAAACAAACTAATACACTATGAAAAAGATGAAAAGATAATTCATATCAAATACAGGTACTACCGTACTAACATAAGTAAAAATACACTTCCAGAAGGTAATAGTGAACATTATGAATCGGTTATCACTAATGAGCTATACGAACAACTAATTAATATGGATTACATCTTAATTGAAGAACCAGAATCCGTACAAGAATCAGCAATGTTTGAATGGGTGTAATCTAAATCAATCACAGGTGGCGAATGTTTCGTTTTTTATATAGATAAAATACACGATTATTTGCCACCTAACCATAGAACTGGCGTTTTTATATAGACAAAAACAGCCCATAAAAACAAAACCTCAAGTACTAACACACCTGATAAACCCATTCTTAGCTAAATAACCATATATACTAAGAAGGATGTTATATGGACGTTGAAAAAATAAAATATGAATGGGGTACGGAATTCAGATGTTATGTAGATGAAGCACTGACAGTAGTAGTATTACAATCTGGTGGTACTCTATACTATTGGAATGATGAATTCTCTAGGATCATGAATAAGGAACAGGATATAGATATGATCTACTCGCCTGTATTTGGTCTCAGATTTTACACTGAAGAAACAGAAGATAGTAAAAAGATACTAAGGGATATGTTCCTACCAGGATTGAAAGCACAACCAACAATTGAAGATTACCCACTACTTGATAGTGAATATCATCATTTAATGTATTGTAGGGATTTAATTCAATGAAGTACGAAATCATAAACAATAACCCACTAAATCTAAAGATAAAGTACTGGATTGAAGGTACTGAGTACTATCTACACTCTACTAAAGATGAACGTTATGTACTCATTGACAATCAAAAGTACAGAGTAGCTAACAACAGGGTCATACCTAAAAGAAATCTCGATGAAGTAACTATGAGATTACTAACCTTAGAAGTACTAACAAGTACTGATTTCGAGATGATAGCTAATCCAACGCAAGAAAAAAAGCCAAGTAAAACAAGGCGATCCCCAAAAACCTGATAAAAATAGCTATTTGTGCTTGCTGAGGATAGCTATTCTGATCAATACTTACCTCGTCACAAAGAAGCGGGGTAACGTCATGAGTGAAAAAGTCAGCATTACTAATAAAACGCATCTTTTTGCTAACCAGCTAAACCTGGTACTTGATGAAGTTCAGGTACAAGGTATGGATGTTGTTTTAGTTTGCCGTAGCTATAAAGAACCATTATTCGCATTGTTTCATGGTCTGAATGGCTCTTTCTCATGGAAAGAAAACGTTTGTTTACCACAAGCGATTAAGGAAGAACTACCAGCATTTTATGTTGATGAAGAATCACTACGTATCATGCTGGGTTATGTTGCTAAAGAACTCAAATATGAACTGGATAACATATGAGGCTAAATGTTATCGGTGACATTATTGAAGTTTATGATGATCACCAAAAGAAAGTAGGGGCAGTAGTTCTAAGTCGACATCCTCGCCATCGCAATAAACCATATAGTGATGGTAAATCGTGGTTTGCTAGTAAAGAAGAGGCATTACTAGCATTACTTAAACGTAAACGCATTAATATAAAACTTTAAGGTAACACCATGAATACTTCAGTACCGTTATATGTACCAGCTATCAATGTTCGCCATGTTAGCTATAAAGGTTATCCTATCTCAATCATCATGCTTTCTGGTGATACCTTCATGTATGAACTTCACGATAACATTCGTGTTATTGAATGTGCTTCATCTAATCAGGTAATGTACATTGACAAGAATGGTTGTTCGGCAGTGATCACACGTGATTCAGTTGTCTATAAAGAACTGTTACACCGTATCATGAATGGGGATGTACTTGAGGACGGGAAATATGAGTATCAACCCGTAACCATCCAGTGAACGGCGATAGGGTGTATATAGAAGAGGTACACCAATTAAACGAAATGTACATACATTGCGTACTTACTCTTCCCATTGATTTTTTAATTGAACGATTTAATTTAACCTATACAATGATTTCAGCAATTAGGGAGATTCCCCCAGGGAATCTTTCTAAGCTAACAACTTCAAACCAACTTTTAATACAGGTGAACGAATGCGAACTATCAAAACTGTTACAGCATCAATGATCCGTACTATCCTGGCTGATGATTTCAATGTTGGCCTACTCATGGCAGATAGTGATCGTCGCCGTGAATTCATTCAGATTGATGTTAGTGATCTTGATACTCTCGTTGAACGTATTGGTGAAGTCCGTTCACAAGTTCTGGTAGAGCAAGAAGAACGCCAAAAGGAAGCTAACGAAGCGTTGAAAGCTCTCAAATCGAATGACGCTGTACGTCAGTTACTTGGTGACTTTAACAGCCTTGAAGAACTTCTAGAAGCTGCGGGTGGTGTTGTCAAACCACAGCAAGAAACTATAAAGAATACTCCACCATCAAGTAACAGTAATAACAAAACCTTTACTATTGAACTCTATGATACGGTAAGTGGTAAGACGATTACTGGTAAGGCAGTAAACAAGAAGTTAACAGCCGATATTGAAAACAGTGAAGCATATAAAACTTTAATTGAGAAAGATCCTTCAATGGCTGATTTTGATACCTTCATGAGAAAGTATTCCGAAGAGTATCGTAACGAGTACCCACTTAACGCTAAGTATAATGGTAAAGAATTCCATATCAACGCACGTGGTAAATTGAATCAATACGCAATGGTTCACTTTGAAGCATTTAAGAAGAAAGATAAAACGGGTGCTGATGATAAAGAACTGCTACAGAAATTTAAAGAAACCGTACTCATTCAAAATAGCTAAACCCCCAGGAAATGGTAGTAGCTATTCTTACTGTATCGTAGTACTATATCTTCAGACCAGAAATCTACTAAAAGCCCTAGCGATGGGGCTTTTGTTGGGTGATTGGCTACAATCAATGTATACTTATAAGGAATAATAAAATGAAACTCAAATCTATGATTTTTGCTGCGATGGTAGCACTTACTGGCTGTACCTCTACGCATTATGATTTTATGGATAAAGCCTATGTTGGTTATGTGAATAACCATGCTGTAGTACTCTTTGATGCTGGCTATTCAAACGGGGTGAAAGTCTATCGCCCACAATTCGCAAGTGATTGCGGTAAAGTCTATGACAAGTACTATCAGATGGATAATACCAGTACTACTTGTTTAGTACGTGAATCACGTATTGCCGATCTTCATCCCTATAATGAGCATATCGGCAAGGTTGTAAAAACCCGAACTGATACTATTCATGAAAGTCTGGAAGGTGTTAACTCACCATCAATTATCCCCGATAACCTATAGGTGTTAAGATGAAGATCATCATTGCCGTATTGCTAGTACTCGCTATCATTTACGCATTATCACCAGATGTACAGCATATGTTAAAATTCAATTGAGGAAGTAAAATGTTATATCCAAAGTCAACTAACACATTCACTGATGAAGTTACACTAGTTAATGAACATGGTGAATACTTTACCTACGATCCAAAGTACTTAACTTTATGTAATTCTGATGGTGTGATAATCCCACATGAGAAGTGGACGCCAGAGGAAATTGAAGTACTTGAAGAACTGGATGAGGATTACAACAATCCAGCAGAAGAAGATGAAGATGAATAAGCCCCGTTTGGGGCTTTTTTTTTATTCAAAAATCCCTCTCCCTAAATACCCATATAACAATCATGGGGGTATTTTATGGAAATCTTCAAACACTACAAACACGGAACATCACACATAGATAGTACTGGTGAATACCACGGCTATTACCCTTCACGAAATGAAACAATCCTATCAGTACACATACTGATTGATGATTATCAGATCCACATTTACCCAAATGGGATATCAGTACTGTACAAATACACCCGTGTAAATCCTGAGTACTTCACTATAGGTCGCTGGCGTTATCCCGTGAACGCCTTACACGCTTCCACATTCAATGAGAAGAAGAGAGTACTACACATGTACAACATGCTAGATGAGATGCTCTTAGAACAGCGTATAGGCGGCGTACCAATCAATGACTGGTCAGTGATCAAAGTCATCCAATCCCACGCAGACGAGACTAAATAGACTAGATGGCGAGTAGTTCGCATTTCTTTAAATAAAAATGTAAATGATATTCATTATCATTATGTAAATGAGAATGGTTCCTCCCACGCCGCCCTAACAATGCGGAGTTTCGGCACCGTTTTATTTTAATTGTATGTGAACTAATTATCACGCCCCGAAACGATAATTATTATCAATAAAGGATTTGAAACATGATTAGCATGAATGAACTAGCTAAACAGTACGGCTACGATGAATCTACAGTTCGTCAATGGAAAGCCCAGGGTATGCCAATTGGTAAAGATGCCGATGAGAGAGATACGCGAGCATGGATAGTACAGAATGTTATTAAACCATTACGTGAAACTGATACGAAAGAACAAATTGAATTAGAAAGGTTGAAGAAACTTAAAGCAGAAGCCGCATTATCAGAATTAGAACTACAGGAAAAATCTGGACAAGTTGTCAGTACTGACTATGTAGAACAAGTATTAACTGAATATCTATTTCACATTAAAACCGTAATGAGGGCAATCCCAAGTAAGACATACCTTGAGCTATTTGCTCAAACCGAAGCGAAAGATTTACGCGATGTACTGAAACAACATATTGATAGTGCTTTATTCCAGCTAGGAAGCATGGAATTTGAACTACCCACGGATGAAGAAATATTAGATGGAAACGAACAAGAAGAAATTAACACAAGTACTGATGAAAGTGCTGCCGACAATACAACCTCCGAAGATTCAGAAAACGAGTGAATGGATAAGTAATGGCGTAGTGAAGTTTGTGGACGGGCCGAATATGGGTCTTGATTGGGTTCCGTTTTCCTTTCAACGGGAACCAATGGATATCGCACAATTAAGATCAACAAAAAAGATTGTTCTTCAGTCATGTAGTCAACTTTTAAAAACCACTGTTTTACAATCAATTTCTTTCGGACTAATGGCAAACGATCCATGTAATTTTGCTTTTGGTAGTAGCTCTGAATCTGAAGTGAAGAAATTTAAGGATGGTAAATTCCTACCAGCAATTGAAACCAGTGAAGTACTAAGCCCACTAGTAACAGATAAGAACGACAAGAAAGCCGCGAATAACGCGAAGCAAACACAATTAGTAAATGGTACTTTCATTTATTGGCTAAACCTCAATACACCAGGAAACCTACGCGGTATTACTTGCCGTGTAGTTCTACTTGATGAAGTATCAAACGTTGGTATTACTGAAGAAGGTAATCCAATTAAATTGGCAGAAGCTCGTACAAGTACTTTCGGTGATGATGCCCTAGTAGTTATTTCAAGTACACCATTATATAAAGATGATTTGATTAACAGTGAATATAACCTCTCTGATAAACGCCGATGGTTTGTTACTCATAAATGCGGTCATGAATATACTTTTGAATGGGAACAAGTAGCTTTTGAATTTAAGCAATTAGAAAATGGTCGTTCAATACCAGATAGTACTACTACCCGTTTAATTTGTCCTCATTGTCAGGAAGAAATAGACGAACATACCCGGCACCAAATGATTGATAACGGTCGATGGATTGCTACAAGTACTGATGGTGATCCGGGTGTAGTTGGCTATCAGATCTCACGTATGTATTCACCATTAAACACTATTTCTGAGATGGTAAGTAAGTTTGCCGATGCTCTTTATAATTTTAACCTACAAACGTTCTATAACAACGAACTAGGCTTACCGTATGAAGATGAATATGCGAAAGAACTAGATATACTTCAATTAGAATCTCTGCGTGAAGATGAATTTAATCTACATAAAATACCAGAAAGTACTTTAGGTATATGTATTGGGATTGACCAGCAATTAGACCGACTTGAGGCAACTATTTTAGGCTTTGATGAGAAGAACATTTACGTGCTTTCTCATGAATTCTTCTATGGTCACGATTGTACAAAGATTGAATCTCAAGCATGGAAGGACTTAGATCAGTTTTGTCGTCAAGATTTCCGTACTGTTGAAGGTCGCATAGTACCAACACTTGCCGCATTCGTGGACAGCTCGAACGGTAACGCCACCGATACAGTTAAGAAGTTTACCGCACGTTGGGCTAAGTACCATCCTATCAAGGGTTCCAGTAGTACTACAGGTGATTTGTTCAAGCGTAGTACGCAAGCTGGCTATGAACTACAGATCCTTAACGTACATGATCAGAAGAATACGATACGTAAACTTCTAAACTTGATGCTCAGTACTGAAGTAGATAACGCACCAGTTAAATTAAGGTTCAGTAGCTCATTACCAACTGACTATTTTGAGCAACTTTCTGCCGAGGAATTAAAACCTGCTGGCGGTAAATTAGTCTGGAGACTCAAAAGAGGCCAGAAGCGAAATGAAGCCCTCGATTGTCTTGTTTATTCAATGATCGCAATCGTATATTCGCAATCTCAATTAGGTAATCAACCATTTAGAAAACTACGCGAACATAAAGCCAAATCATTACCACAAAAGATAAATAAACCAGAACAATCACAAACAAAACCTAATCAAAGTACTAGACGTTCTAGGCGTTCTGGTATGGGTTCAAACTGGTTTGGGAAAACGTAAAATGATAAGGATATCCAATGGCAATTTTACCAGAAAAGATTTATATGGTTTCAAATCCATATGCTTACTCTGTAACAATTCCTGCTAAAACACTTTTCGTTATTTCATATGTCAGTACTGGTAATTCAATTACATTAGATAACAGCAATAGTGATAGTGAACAAGCATTTACTATCACTTTCGAAACTAACGTTGCTTCAGAAAAAGTATTCTGTACAGCTATTACTAATGGTATTGCCAGTACTTCTCAATGTGAAGTAATTGATCCAACAAAACATACTGAAGAATACGCACGTATTCGTAAGATGATTGATGAGATTGAAGCAGTAATTGAAGCGAAAATACAAGGTGGTGCTAACTACAGCATTACAATTAATAATAAAACTTTAGTTAGTGAATCATTAGCAAACTTAGAAACAATGCGTGCTCGTTATATCGAACGTGCTAATGCTCTATGGGCTAAAATGAATGGTCAAGCTACATCTGGTTCAAGTAAACCATTTAAGAGTATGACTGTATTCCGCGATCCTAACTATCCAAACCGTTGGGGTACTCGCTAATGTGGTTTAAGAAAAAACAAACTGAACAACCAAAACCAGTACAGAAAAAGAATGAAGTTCGTGAACATGTTGGTAAAACATTACAACGTGATCTGAACCAGATTCGTACAACTAGTAATGGTGTGAATGCTTTTGGCTTTGGTGTCGGTACTAACTCAGTAAGTATTAATAACATCATTAAATGGCATCTCTCCGAATGGCGTAACCAATCAAGAGACGCAACACTAGTAAACCCAATCGCACGTAAGTACATGATGCTTTCTGTAGATGGTGTAGTTGGTAGTAATGGTATCTATGTAAAACCATCTGTAGATATTGATGTTGATGAAGAAACCAAACATAACATTAACCAACAACTAGAAAAACTATTCGATCGTTGGGCATATGATGCTAATAATTTCTCTCTTGATGGTTCAATGACTTTTGATCTATTCGCACAAGTACTGGAAAAACATCGTTGTCGTGATGGTGAAGCGTTTGTACGTATTCATAATTTCAACCGTTCTATCAAGATTGAAATTATTGATTCTGCTCGCTTAACTCAATTAAATAACGCAGTACTGGCGAATGGATATATTAGCAACGGGATTGAATATAATAAATACCGTCAACCAGTAAATTACTATTTCGCTAAATATAATCCAGTAACATATACATATGATGCGACTAGTTATGAAGTTGTCCCAGCAAGTGAAATCCTACATTTCTTTGTTATGGACGATGCTACACAGGAACGTGGTATACCGGATCTAATTGCCAGTACTAAAGTATTAGCAGATCTAAAGAACTTCCAGGAAGCGGCACTACTTGCTAAACGAATCTCAGCAAGTGTTACAACTTTCATTACTAATAATGGAAGTAACAACGAATTAGCACTAACTGAAGGTGAACAAGATACAGCGATTTATAATGAGTACTTGGAACCTGGAGCAATTTTCGAATTGAATGCTAATCAAGATGTTAAATCGGTTGATCCTCGTAATGGTGTTGACGGCATAGCAGAATTCACAGATGTACTATTTGATAATATCTCAATGGGGTTAAACGTAACTAAACAATCCCTAATGGGTAATACTTCAGATGCTTCATTTAGTGCTGCTAAATTGGCAGAACGTCTACAAGCTACAACATTCAGTACCCGTACTAATGTACTCATAAATAAAGTACTTAAACCAATATATACAGCTTGGTTGAAGAATGAAATGCTAAATAATAGTAAGTTGAAATTAAGTTTCTCTGATTTCGATGATCTTGTATGTGCTCGCTATATCCCAACTAAACCTATCTCACTTGATCCATTGAAGGATATTCAATGTGAAGTAGCTGCTATTGATGCTGGGTTGAAATCACGTACTCAAGTAATTAGCGAAATGGGCGGTGATCCACGTGTCGTACTACAAGAAATAGAGAATGAGAAAAATATGAACAAGGAAGTTCTAGATGAAAATCAAAAACCAGACGAGGGAATTAACCCTACCAGCGGCGATTAATTCTGATAATCGTACCGTTGAAGTTGCTTTTTGTTCCGAAACTCCCGTAGCACGTGAAATAGAAGGAAAGTTATATAACGAAGTACTTCTATGTAATCCAGAAAATGTAGACCTATCACGTTTGAACAATTCAGGGGCAGTACTTTTTAATCATGATCGCGATCATTTGATTGGAAAAGTACTATCAGCACGTATTGATTCAGACAAGGTAGGCCGTGCTGTATTACAGATTTCCAATGCCTCGGAAAAAGAATGGGAACAAATCAATGAAGGTGTATTAACACATATTAGTTTCGGTTACACAGTTAATGATTACCGTATCGAAGGAAACATTATCTATGTTACTCACTTCACCCCATATGAAGTATCACTAGTAACTGTACCTGCTGATGTATCTGCTGGTGTTGGTCGTTCATTGATAAATAACAATGATGACAACCAGAAGGATATGATCATGGAAGATGAAAACGAAATTGAAAGTACTGAACAAGATGAATCTGAACAAGAAAGTACTGAAGTAGAAAGTACTGAACAAGATGAATCAGAAGAAGTAAGTATTAGCGATGAAGAACTATTAGCACTAATGGCTAATCGTCCAGACTTGCTCGAAAAAATGATAAATAAAAGCGAAGTTGAAGAACAACGCGAAGAAGTACAAGAAAGTACTGATGATTCTGAAGTAGAAGATTCTACCGAAGAAGTGGAACGTAAACGTGAATTGGAATCAATCGGCGTAGTTCTAAATATTGATGTGTCTGAAGCAATTGAAAAAGGAATTTCAGTTCAGGACTTCAAACGCACACTAAATACAAAAACAAATCCTAATCATGATAAGGAAATCAAAATGGAAAAATCCGTATTAAATGGCCTAATTCGTTCACTAAGTGAAGGTAATTTTGCTGGTAAAACTGAAATCCCTGCGGGTGATTTCGTTCGTACTTCTACTACTGTTGGCGGTGCTGCTCTAGTTAAAGAAGTATACGCAGATTCTTATATTGATGTGCTACGTGCTCAATCAGTATTTGCTACTCTACCTGTACAAGTATTCGCAAATCTAGAAGGTGAAGGTAATCTAGTTCTACCTAAACTATCTGCTGATTTCACTGATAACTTTGGTTATGTTACTGAAGGTGCTCCATCACCATCTTATAACGCTGCTTTTGAAAAAGTTACTCTAAAGCCAGAAATCTTTACTGGTTCTGTTGAACTAACTCGTACTCTAATCAAATCTGCTAGTACTGCTGAACAGTATATTCAAGATGCGATGGTTAAGGGTGCTGCTCTAAAACTAGAACGCCTAATTCTTGCTGATGTTGTTGATAAAGCTCCAGAAGTAACTCTAACTGCTGCTCTAACTAAAACCGATATTATCAATGCTCTAGCACAACTAGCGGCTGCTAATGTTCGTGTTGAGAATGTAGTTGCTATTGTACATCCTACTACTGCTGCTGTATTGCGTACTACTCTTGATGGTTCTAACACCTCTGCTAAGTACTTGCTACAAGGCTATATGGGTGATGGTATTCTAGCTGATTCAGTACGTGTTATTGAATCTACTCAAGTTGCCGCTGGTTCTATTGTGTTTGGTGATTGGTCAAATATCATCATGGCTCAATGGGGTTCTGTAACTATGGATCGTGATGACACAACCCAACGTAACTCTATGGGTATTGTTCTACGTACCTTTAGTTTCCAGGCTCATGCTTTAGCACATGAAGAAGCATTCCTAGTACTAAACCTAGCTTAATAGGGATATAACATGAGAGCATTTTTAAACGGTCAACAAGATACGTTTTTAAATGCTTTCGGTCAATCTATCCAAACTTCTACGGGAAGTACTTTTACTGGAATTGTAGAAGTACTTCCCGTTTCTATTGAAGCTGCGGGTGGTTTTATCGAAAGCATAGAAACATTTGTTACTATGAAAAAAGAAGATTTAAGTACAGCAAGCGTATCTATCGGTACAGTACTAATTATTGATGGTGTGAATCATACAATTTATAACATTGAAGACGATCTATCAGGCATGGTTAATTGCTATTTCCGTAATACTGCTAGTGCTTCATTCGCAGAGGATTACTAATATGATGATAGTACAGAAAGTACGCGGAGCAATGAAACAGCTTATTAATGCTAGTAAAAATCTTACTGTATCACGTGATGTTGATGTATTTGAACAAATCGCATTTGATTACAGTATGAGTAGTGTTAATTTTGGTAATCAACGTCAAGCGGCAAGTTTTGCCATTCAATATCTAATCTCACCAAAACCAGAAAGTACTAATACGGCACCTTCAATAACCTATGATCAGATTATTGGTTATTTCGATGCTAATAAAACGATTGTTTTTAAAGAAGCTGGTTTGATTATCCTTAGTTATTCATATGAGCAATCCGATATTGTGACAGATCCTATAACTGGCTCTGTTTCCTTGTCATTTACTATAAATATTCAAGTTACGGAAAAGACAAGATAACTATAAGGACATTTTTCAATGGCAGACATAATCACAGGTAAGGGGTTAACCTTACAATATAACACTGATACGGGCAACCGTTCGCCACAGGGAGTAGGTAACATTACTGTAAATGAAGTGAATACCTTCCCAATCCTTACTATTCATTCTGAAACTAATACATTTGACACATATGATAGTGAATACAATTCAGTACTCCTATCAGATAAAACCGTTGAACCATTCCAAATTGTAGTTAACTATTTGCCTGATGATTCTACACATATGTTTCTTGATGAAATGGCAGAATCACAAGGAATTTTTCAATGTATTATTCAATATGAGTTGAATAGTGATAACAGTACTATCACATATGCGATTGTGAATGGTTACATTACAAGTACAGAACTAACAGGCGATAAAGATACTGTAGTCAGTAAATCCTATACATTCACGCCTGAAGATGTGATAGCACGTATGAGTACTTCACAAGCTTTCCTACCTCTTCTACAGGGTGATTATGGGGTTGGGTCAAATGGTGTAGACATTCCTCAGTATGAACCAGACGTACCTGAAGGTAATGGTTTTATCAAAGTACCTTCTTCACAGCCGGGTAATCCTGCTGGATCGGATATGTTGGGTATTGGCCTTGTGGATGGTACTAGTGTTGCTGAATTCGCAATCACAAAAACAGGCACACTAAGCCTATTCGCAAAGAACGGATCAACGGCATGGACACGTATCTATACTGCTACTCAGATGGACGCACGTTATGTACCTTTGACACGTACAATCAATGGTCATGATTTGAGTACTAATGTGACTGTTACTAAATCTGATGTAGGTCTAGGAACAGTAATTGATGCTCCACAATTGACAGTGGCGAACAACCTAAGTGATCTGGCAAATAAAACAACGGCACGTAGTAATTTAGGTGTTTATAGTACTGGTCAGGTTGATACACGTATTGATAATTTAAATACTGCTTTAAGTGCTGATATTTCAGATTTGAATACAGATATTACAAACTTGAATACAAGTCTTAGTACTGATATTTCTGATGTGAATACTAGGGTTGATAATCTTTCAACTGATGTAAGTACTAATTATGTACCGAAAACTACTACTGTAAATGGTCATGCTCTAACTGGTAATGTAACCGTATCTAAAGCTGATGTAGGTCTAGGTAATGTAACTAATGATGTACAACTAAAAAAAGCAAGTAATCTATCTGATGTGGCAGATATGAATGCTACTCGCTCAAATCTCGGAATCAATACAATTGATCGTGATACTGTAGGTGGATATTCATTCTTATATAGCCCTAGCTTTGGTTATCGTTTGATTGTTGGTAATAATGGCGATTGGTCGATGCAGAATGCTACTAATGGTACTCGCGTTGCGTTAGGTATTAACAGTGGCGGTACTGGAGCAACGAATGCTTCTGGTGTTCGCACTAACCTTGAGTTATTTCGTGAGGCTCGCACTCCACTAGCTTCAGGTGTTAACTTAAATACCTTAACTGGTTCGGCTTCTGGCGTTTATAATCAGAATCTGAATGCTAATATTCAAGACGGTATGAACTATCCTGAAAAAGTAGCAGGTTCATTACTAGTACTATCGACAGGTGCTGGTGAATCATGTACTCAGATTTATACTGTATTCAATGTTAACAAGGCATATCGTCGTGCTTATAACTCGGAAAACAGTACATGGTCAAACTGGTCATCATTCGTTATGTCTGCGGATGTTATTCCGGTTAGTAATGGCGGTACTGGTGCTACTACTGTTTCTGGTGCTCGTTCGGCACTTGATGTTAACAGTATTCGTACTAATGGTGGTTATACAATCGTTAATAGCCCTAGTTCTGTGACAAACTTAGTACTTGGTAATGATGGTAGTGTTGTATTTCAGAATCAGAATGGTAGTACTCTAGCATTCCCTGTTTCGTCTGGTGGTACTGGTGCTACTACTGCTTCTGCTGCTCTTGCTAACCTTGGTGGATTTCCAACTACTGGCGGTACTATTACTGGTAATGTTGGGGTAACTGGTAATTTAACTTCGAATAACTTTACTTCAAATACAAGTACAGCACGAAATGATTTAACATCATGGCCTGGTGCTGGTAATACAATTTTAGGTGGGTATCTACGTTCACAAATTACCGTAAATGGTGAAGAACGTGCTTCTACTAACCTTCGAGTTATTAAAAGTACTGATTCATCAACAACTATTTCAAGGTTATCTGTATATCAAGTTGCGGCTGGATCAGTTACTTCTCAAACTTCAGTTTTTGATTTTTCTTCTGAGGGTAACATTTATACAAATGGTCGTTTATCACTTGGTAATCCTCGACCAAATGAATGGTGGGCATCAGTACAACAAGACTGGTCTGGTATTAGATTAGCAGATAGTTACGATACTCCCGGTAATAACGCAATAAGTGCTATCACATGGGGGTATCAACACTCAAATGGTTATAACTTAAGAACGTTATTAGGTAATGTTGGTAATGGTACTAACAATTGGGCACATACTGCTTTAACTCAATTTGGTGATGCTGGCGGTGCTGGTGTGCGTTATTGGTATTTTGTACCAACTACCGGGGATCTATTGTGTAATGGTGGTGGTGCGTTTGGTGGTAGTTATACATTCCAGAAAGCCGCTACATCTGATGCTAATTTAAAACATGATATTGAATATAATGATGGTCTTGAATCATACGAGAATATCAAGAAGTTCAAACCATGTACATTCGTATATAACTTTGATGAATCTGAACGTGTACGTCGTGGTGTTATTGCTCAAGATGTAATGACTATTGATGATGAATATACAAAGTTCATACCTGATGCACCAACGTTTGATGAAGATGGTAATCGTATTGAAAGTGATGGCGGATCTTATGCTCTTGATAATAACGTTATCATGATGGATACAGCTCTAGCATTACGTTATTCAATCGAAAAAATAGAAAAACAAGAAAGTACTATTGATGATTTACAATCACAAATCAATGAATTGAAATCATTAGTACAATCACTACTCGATAATAAATAAATACAATCGGGGTAAATCCATTACCCCGTATAACTCTCTTATAAGGACATATAATATGGCTATGGATATTTTTTCTGGTGCTAATCTTAAAGTTGAAGTAGGTACTAGTGCTGGTACTACAGTTGCTACTGATTTTCAAGAAGTACCCGAAGTAAACACTTTCACTACTTCTGGTTTTGAAAGTACTGTTATTAGTGTTAAAACTTTTAACTCTGCTTATGATCGTAAACTATTAGGTACTAAATCAATCCCTGATATTTCACTTGCGGTTAACTATCTTGCTGATAACGCAGTACATCAGAAACTTGAACAATTGGCAGATGAGCAAAAACGCTGTCAGATTAAACTAAGTTATTTTGAAGATTCTTCTGAAGAAACTGGCTTCTATGTAATTTATACCTGTTTCGTTTCCAGTACTACTATCGGCGGTGACAAAGATGAAGTTGTTACTAAAACCTTTACCCTAGCGGTAGATGGCGGTGCTATCGATTCTGGTCTAATTACTGTAACCCCATAATCTTAAACAAACTTGAATAAATAAAGGGAAGGTGAATATCTTCCCTTTTCTATTAATGAGGTAAAATAAATGAACTTACAAGCACTATTAAAAAAACTACAACCTGAACTACATCCATTTGTGATTGAAGGTGAAACTATCTATATTCATCGTCCAAATGGTCGTGATTTTCAGAAATGTACTGATATTTCAAGTACTCTAATTCTATGCGTTAAAGATGAAAATGGTGATCCAATCTTTGCTGATGAAGATATTGATGGTCGCATTAACGTACAATCCGTAGATTACATTCTACAGAATAAAATCTATGCTGCTATCCTTCAATTGATTCAAGATTCTAATCCAACGGACGAAGTTGAAAAAAAGTAAGGTGTGATACTGAATTAAAGTACTTTTGTAAGATGGTTAACAAAAGAGGGCTATCACCAAACGAGTATTTTGAATTAGAACCAGAAGTACTACACATGTTAATGATTTACGACACTTTCATAGAACCATCAGGTACACATATTGAAATGATGAAACATGCCTATCAGTGTTATTACACTACTTTGAGTAATAGTAATTTAACACCAGAGGCTAAAAAATCAATCAAAGTTAGTGATTTTGATTTTCTTGATTTACTTAATGACAGTACTAAAACTTCATTTGAGAAATCAGAAGAACGAAAAGAGAAATCAAAAGAAAAACAATCTAATGATATTGCGTCATTAGGTGAAGCTATTAAGAAACAGGTTTTAGGGAAAAAACGAAATGGCAAATAACAGGGATATTAGAGTAGATATTGATGGTGATAGTTCTGGCTTAAGTCGTGCTTTGCGTCAAGCAACTGATTCACTTGATGAGTTTGGCGGTCATGCTGGCGGTCTAGTTGGTGATGTTGCCGAACGCCTTAGTGGTGGTTTCGGTCGTGCTGGTTTGGCTATGACTGGTGTTGCTGGGGCAATTGGTGTGGCAGGTGCGGCAATTGCCATAACACTTGCTAAGGTATCAGAACAGGCAGAAAAAGCTTTTGAAGTATTCAAGGCTGCTAACTTATCACAGATGGGTATTGCTCAAATCCAACAAATGGCAAATATGTATGCTCAGGTTGGATTAAACATGGAAAACATCGCCGACCAACAAAAAGATATCAAAGACAAACTAGGCGATGCTTTTAATAATTTGGGTGGTTCAATGTACACTGATGTTATTCAGCCTCTAGGGTTGAATCTCATTGAACTAAAGAAAATGGCTGATGAAGGTCAGGACGTATATGCTAAGATTTACTTTGCGGCAAAAGCACAGGGTTATAGTGCTTCACAAATGACATTCATGATGGAAACATTAGGGAATGATGCGGTATTACGTCTATCAGTACTCAAACAGTTTAACAGTGAACAAGATTACCAAAATTCATTATCACAGCAAACAATACAATTAACACAAGAACAATCTGATCAATTCGCAGAATACAGAAAAGCAACTACAGAACTATCAAACGCTTGGGAACAATGGGAAAACAGTACATTAGCACCTATTGCTTCACGTCTTGCTGAAATTCTCAATCTAATGACACGTATTATGAATTCTAAACCTGTTTCATCTGCGGCTGCGGCTACTGGTGAAGAGGGGATTAATGCGGTTAAGCAGTACCAGCAAGGTTATCAGGATGATCTACTAAAGAATTCATCCATCTATGGTGCTCAGATTGTTGAACAAAACAAGAAAGATACTGAATTACTTGATAAGAACTTATCTTATGTAGTTAGTTTAGCTCAAGCCAATATGAAGGATCTTAAAGCTACTATTGATGAAGCTAATAAAGGCGTATCTAAAAGTACTATTGATGGTGGTATGAAAGCCTTTGAAACTACCAAACAGGCAGCACAAGGGAAAATTGATCAATTAGACCAACAATATAAATTCCAGAAAGAAGCAATTCAGAAATCATTACTTAGTGCTTATGGTGATGATTTTAAGGCTCAGAAGAAAGCACTTGATAGCCTTGAATCTTCATATAAAGAAAAACGTGGTGAATTGGTCAAGGCGATGAATGCCAGTGATGAAGCTGCGAAGAAAGCACTTGAAAGTAAGTTAAAAGCAGAACAGCGACTACAAGAGCAAGCAAATGCTAAACGATTAGCGGCACAAAAGGCACTTGATAAAGCAATCTCCGATTCTACTGCCAATGCGAATCTACGACAAATAGCCGAATATGATCGCCAACAAAAAGAGCTAATGAAAGTAATTGCCGATAACGCTAAAGTACTTGGTATTGATCCATCACAGTTATTAAAAACTGCTGCCAAGACTGGAGCACAAAACCGTAATAATATGCTTAATCAAATGATTGGTTATCAAGATCCTAATCAGGGATTGAAAGATACTAATACATTAATTGGCTCGGGTAATCTCAATGAACAACAAAAAGGCTTCTTAGCAAATCAACAAAATCAACGTATCAATGGTAATAATCCATTTGCTTATGATAATACTGATCAGCGTTTGAAAGAAAATGAAGATGCTATGAATGCTGAATTGGCACAGAATGATTTACTTCTTAAAGGTCATGAGGATTACGAAAAGCGTAAGGCACAAATCACTGCGAAATATAACTCTCAGGCGATTGAGATTAGTAATCAGAACGCACAAGACCAATTATCAATATTTGGTAATACTGCCGATCAGTTGGCAAATGGTATGGTTGCTGCTTTTGGTAAATCTTCTGGTGCTGCTCAGGCTGCGTTTGCTCTAAGTCGTGGTATCAGTATTGCTCAAACAGTACTTTCAATCCAGTCAGCTCTTGCTCAGGCACTGGCAACGCCTTTCCCTGCGTCACTTGCTAACTATGCTCAAGTACTATCACTTGGTATGAGCATTATCAGTACTGCTAAAGGTGCTGCCTCCGGTCAGTTCCACGGTGGTGTAGATGAATTACCAGCAGGTTATGATAATAAATCATTCGTACTTAAAGCGGGTGAACGTGTTGTTCAGGCTCCCGCGAACCAGAAACTGATTAAGTTTCTAGATAAGCAAGAAGGTGGAAGTACTTCAGGTGATGTTACTATAAACGCACCATTGATCATCCAAGGTGATGTAGCTGGGGATGATAAGAAATTCAATGAAATGTTGAAGAAACATCAGAATAGCGTAGCACAAGCTTATAGAAGCTCAATTAAACGTAATACTTAATCATCAGGGGCTATATGCCCCTTTTGTCATAAATACTGGAAACTACTTAAGAGGTTTCCACATGGCAAGTTTTACTAATAATGTGAAAGTTACGAACTTTCAAATCAAAAGTACTGAACCAATCTATTCAAATCAAACATGGACAGGTCAACGTATCATGAGATCTACGGGGATTCAGTACTATCAAATTCAATTTACACTTAATTTTAATGCCCCAGCACTAGCAGAGGTTAATAACTTTCTGGCTCAATACTCACAAGGAAAGCCATTTACTCTAACTCTTGGTGTTGCTGGAAAATATCATGGTACACAAACTGGATCAGTTACGAGTACGGCAAATATCAGTAAAGGTAGTATGTTAATCCCTACCAGTACTAATACATTAGCAATTGGTGAATGGATACAATTCAGTAATCATAATAAACTTTATAGAATAGTTGATAGTACTTCAACGAGTATTACTATTTTCCCAGCACTCCAGAATACAGTACAGGCATCTGAAGTAATTAATTATGAAAACCTTATTATTGAAGCCGTATTAGATCCAGATAATGATTATACAATGCCAGTTGGTAATATCATGAATATTACACTAAAGGCGACGGAGAACATTCAATAATGAACGCAAGCACATATACGAACGCTAATCTTTTAAAGTACTGGAAACTGATAAGAGGAACTACAAAAACACAATTATCATTGATGGAAATTATGAGTCTTGGAGTTTTCGTAACCTGCTTTGATGTACTTCCAAAAGGTACTAATGGTTTTCACTGGACAGATTCACTAATTGATATTTCTCTTGATGGTTATCAGTACATTAGCTTTCCAGACATTATAAGTGGTTCACTACCTACTTATTCAGAACAGAAGGGTATCAATAATGATGCCATTAATTTCAAAGTAAGTAACGTTAATGCTTCAGTACGTGCTCTTGCTCTTGGTGGTTTCTTTAAAGATGCTCAGATGAATATCAAACTAGTAATCTTGAATCCATATGATAGTACTGTAATTGATTCAATGCTTATGTTTTCGGGATTCATTGACTATGTACAGGCAGTAGCTGATCCAAATCAGAAAACTAATGAAATGACGATTTATGTTAACTCAGTATATAAGAAACTTGATAGACAACCTGCCTTGATTGCGGCTAACTCAGTTTATCAATCAATCTATAAAGGTGATGAATACTTTTCATTACTCGGTCAAGTTAATCAAAACCAAAATTGGAAGTACAAATAATGAAGAATCTACATAATGAAATCATGGCAATTATCCAGTACTCACTTGATAACCCATATAAGTATGGGGATAACGATTGTAACATGATAGTACTCAGGATAATTGATCTAATCAATGGCACAACGTCATTAGCAGATCGTGAATATTCGAGCATTAAAGAAGGTATAGCGGGTTTAAACAAGGAAGGATGGAACCATACAGGGGAAATTGTTGAAGCGTATTGTAAGCCAGTAGAGGCTGTTATAGATGGTGATATATGGCTAGATCCAGATAACCCATTAATCATGGCAGTAGTGGCATCAGATCGGGTACTTGGTGTTAACCAGGAACACGACGGTTTTGAACTTCAACCGAAACCAGCACAAGGGACATATTACAGAGTAAGGAAACATATAGATGGGTAAGAGTTTAGGCGGCTTCTTTGGAGCCATTATTACGGCGGTGGTTGTTGCTGCTGCTGTTTATTTCAGTGGCGGTACTGCTCTAGCTGCTATCGGTTGGGGTGCTGCGGCAGGGGCAGTATCTCTAGTTGCTACTTCAATGTTAGCTCAAGTGGGGGTAACGGGATATGGGGACGTTAGCGATTCTCTATCACGTTCGACAAGCCCTACGACTGGATTACCAGTTATATACGGTGGACAGTACCCACATAAGAACGGTGTATCGGGTGGTTCATTTGTGCTTACTGGTAGTATCGTAACCTGGTATAACGTACCGAATTCAAATTCTCAATATCTCTTTAGTGAACAAGCAGTAGCATATGCTGGTACTGAAAAATATATTGAACAAATTTATATTGATAATGAACCTGTATTATCTTCCCCAATTACTGAAGATGGGATAGTACCGAATAGTTCAATTGCTGGTAAGTATAAACCATTCCTACAACTTGAAGTACGCTTTGGGGGTGATTATACCAGTACTAAATCCCTTGCGGCACAATATGCGGGGCCGAAATGGACTAATAAATTCTTGGGTAAAGGTGTAGTTAGTATCAGTACTGTAATCAAGAAAACACAATCATCATTAGAAAATAACATCCTTGTTAATGATCAGTTTTCTTTGACTTGCGAGATGAAAGGTCAAAGAATTTTTGATTTCGTTGATGGTCAAATCCGTGCCACAAGTAATCCACCTTCCATAATTTACGATTATCTAACTAATACAACTTATGGAATGGGTATTGATCCTGGTTTAATTAATCAGCAAACATTTGCCGAAACTGCGGCATATTGTGATGCTTTTGAATTATACGCAAATGGTGCTATCAGTTATCAAAGTACTTTCATGGATAACATTGAAAATATCTGTCAGAGTTTTGGCGGTATCATGTATGTTCATGCTGGTCAAATCTGTATTACTACTGATCGTAAAACTGTTTCCGTCGCATCATTCAATGAAAATAACATGTTTGGGGCAGTACAGATCAGTACTTCAGGTGGTACTGATTACTTCAATACAGTCGACTGTAAGTATACAAATCCAGAATCAATGTATGCCACTGATGTATTACGTATTCCTTCTGATATCTCAATTGATGAAGCAATACAGCATGATGGGCAAGTAATCGCCCTTAGTCGCGATTATTCATGGTCATATGATCAGGATGTTATTGCTAAGATGGCGAATGTTGATGTACTTAAGGCAAAATATTCTTTACGCACAATCAGCTTTACTACTTCTGAAGGTTGGGATCTTAAGATTTGGGATGCTATTAATGTATCTAATGATGAATTTGGTATCTCAGGTAAATTCAAAGTACTAAACAAGGATATTAGTACTGATCAAGAGAATATCGGTTATGTGACAATCACAGCCGTAGAAGCTCCAGATGCGATGTATGATGGTGTTGATCCTGGTGTTTGGTCTCCGGGTGGTGTAATTCAGTTTCCAGAACTATCAGTACTTCCACCTTCTAATCTACAGGCAGTTAAAAAGGGTAATACTACTTCCGGTTCAATTGTTGATTTAACATGGGACGCATCTGAAGATCCATATCTACGCGGATATTATGTTTATTATCGTTTGAATGGTTCCAGTACATGGACATATGCGGGGCAAACTGGCGTACAGAAAACAAGTTATGAATTATTTGGTTTATCTGATTCTGGTAGCTATGATTTTGCTGTAGAGGCATTTAATAATCTCGGTCTTAAATCAAGTAAGCTTTCTCTTACTGGAATTGTACCTACATTTAACTTTACATTACCATCCGTAACGGGTGTGGTACTTACTAACAGTACTGAAACAGCATTGATTACTGATGCTCCAGATTTCAATATTGCGTGGGATTCTCAGAAGAATATTTTAGTTAATGGTCGTTCATTTAGTGATTATTTTAAGTACTATGTAATCAATGTTTATAATGGTACAACACTAGTAGACACATTCTATACACAGAGTAATACATTTAACTTAACTCTCGCGATGAACCGTTTGAAAATACGTAAACCTACTATTGGAATTATCGCACAGGGTTTTAATGCTGGGACATATTCACAAGAAGTTAAAATTACCGTAGAGAACAAACAGGCAGGTTTAGTAACTGGTGTTAGCTTTACGGGTGGTTTTGGTAACTTATTCTGTAGTTGGACTAAATCAAATGAACGTGATTATGCTGGGGCTATTATTAGTATTGTTTCTGGTACTACTACTAAAATTTATACCAGTTATGCTCCTGAATTCGATAGTATACCAAACATTGCCGATGGCGAGTATCAAGTTAAGATGGGTTTCTTTGATGTGTTTGGTACTGATGATATTCAATATTGTCCAGTACAGACAATTTCAATCAACTCTAAGTATCAGTTTACGGCAGAAGATGCCGATGCGATTAATGGTATTCTTGATTTAGATGATCGTCTAACTGATACATTGAATAACGCAGTTAATGAATCAAACGCATATACGAATACACGTGTTGATTTCCTTAAGAATACCGTAGACGGGAATACTGCTCAAATTGGCACTTTATCACAGACTGTAGTTAGTAATAATACAGCACAAACGCAGGCAGTTACACAGTTACGTAGTGATGTTGATGGACAGATAGCAACTGTTAACCAGCAAATGGCAACTAAGGCTACGGCAAGTACTGTAGATGCTCAGTACTCACTATCTGTTAATGCTAATGGTACTGTAGCTGGTATTCGTCTTGTGGCTTCACAGGGTGCTAGTAATAACTCAGCAATTTATTTTGCTGCGGATAAGTTCATTGTATCGGGTAGTGATTCGGCAACAGTTGGCGGTACTGCTCCATTCGCAATCGTCAATGGTACTACATACATCAAGACAAGTATGATCCAGGCGGCAAGTATCGGTACTGGTTATATTGCTGATGCTGCGATTACAAATGCGAAGATTGCTAACGCTAGTATCAATGCTGCGAAAATCATTGATGGTGAAATTACCAACGCGAAGATAGGCCAAGTGATTCAAAGTAATAACTATGTTGAAGGATATTCAGGCTGGTCAATTAACAAGTCTGGAGTTATTGCCATAAATGGTAATGGCGGTACTGGTAGAATGACAATCAGCAACAACATTATTCAAATCTTTGATAACAATGGTGTACTAAGGGTAAGAATGGGGTTGTGGTAATAAATAGGATGGGGGATTTTACATCCCCCGATTTTAAAAGGATTTAATATATGGCACAAGGTTTACAATGTTGGGATGCTGCGGGAAATCTAATAGTAGATCTCGGTGATTACAATATTCGTTATATGGGGACATATTATGTTACTGCTTCATCAGGAGTACCTACATATACAATAGCAGTACCAGGAATGAGAACTACTGGATGGTTTGTACATTATGCCCCTGCTAATGATGTTTTTAATGATTGGTCAGCATTCTGTAATAATGGTTCATTCACGGCTGTTTATATGCCTACTAACTTTCCACCATCTGGCACTTATGCCTTTAATGTTTATAAGTGGGATGTGTAATTATGGCAGGTTTTGAAGTTTATAATTCGGCGGGTGCTCTTACAATCGATAGTAGTAACAAATCAATACTAACTGGTTTCGTAAAAGCTATGGGTGGTTTAACTGACTATGGTTACTATACAGGTCTAACGTGTGCCTTTGGTAATGGTGGCTCACTTGGTTTCTTGAATAGCTCAATCATCACGAACAGGAATGTATATCAGTACTGGTTTCAGTTACAAACAGATGGGGCATGGTGTTTTCCAGGGGCTTCTATGTTCATGCCTAATACTGGTAGATTTATGACAAGCTCACATACAACTACTCCAACTAGTGGTTATCTTGATGTATATAATGCTTCAGGTGGTTTGATTTGGTCTGCTGCCAGTGCTGCGACTATGCCAAGAATTGTTGGGTTTTTATCTGCTGGTCCAGGGGTTGATCTCTCAAGTGTAGTTAATGTTACGTCACCAGTTCCTAATCCGTGGTTTTGTTGGTCACAATGTCCGGGTAACTTATCTGATGATGGGTCGGCATTAGGTTATTCAGGAATAGTAATTAGACGTAATTCAAGTACTTCATTTAGTTTTCAGTACATTAATAGATTACAAAAATCATATACTCAGGCAATGGGTAATAGTGGCGTACAGATTGCTTTGGCAACATTTACCGGATACTAATAATAAATACATTATAATAATTACAGCAAGGAATATACACTAATGGATATTGGTACTATTTTAGCCCTTGTTATTTCTGGTTGTGTATTTCTATATACTATCTTCCGTGATAATACTAAAGACACTGATGATTTACTTTACCGTGTTAGTGATATTGAAACTAAACAGGCAGTACAAGAAGCAAGTATCTCCCGTATTGAATCGGATCAGGATAAAATGAGAGATTCACTATCTAAACTCGAAGCTCAGATACATGATTTAGATGTTAAGATTGAAAAGATCATTACAATTCTTGAACAGAAACAATAAGAATGAAAAAGGGCAAGATACTATCAAGTACTTGCCCTTTTTTTATTTGTTAGTTAACGCTGCGATCATTTGATCTACACGTTTTGGAGTTTGTTTATACCATAGTGAATCTTTAGCTTGTTTGATTGCTTCAGGGTAGTTCTTTTCCCTTAGTGCCTTTAACATCTTCTGAAACTTCTGAACGCCACCTAATCCCAATTGAAATACCATAATGACCATGAAATCACGCCAGTCAGTTGGAAGCCAGATGTTAAGGGTTTCAACATTATGAATAGCAGTTTGAATATCACGGTCTAGTAGTTTCTCGGCTTCTGCGTCAGTTAGTCCATTTGGATAGCTTTCACCATATGTTAATAGATGACCGTAACCAATCGTTGGATAACCTAGAGAATCTTTATACGTCCAGAATTTACCATCACGGTAGTAACCTACTTTCTTTTGGTACGCAATAGTACCCTCATACTCTTTTAATCTCGTTTTTAAATCACTCATAGATAAATACCTTTAGTTAAATTATTATTGGTATTTATATGAACGAATGGAAATATACAGATGGTTGGAGTGAAGAAGAACTACTAAATGGTTCATATTGTGGATTCGTGTATAGCTTCTACTTCCCCAATAGTGATCAGTACTATTATGGTGCTAAACAACTATACAAACGCGTTAAAGACGCAAAGAAAATTAAGGAAGATAGTACTAGTAATGGTTGGGAAAACTATACTAGTAGCAGTAAGACAGTAAATCAGATGATCAATGACGGTGAACCATACATACGTACAGTACTATATGGTTTCCCAACTATGCGAGAAACTTTACTTGTCGAATCTATCATTATCACAACACAAATTTTAAAGCCAGAATGTCTAAATATGGCAGTTATGAATAAATTACGTGCTCCCAATTCCCAAACTAAAGCACGTTTACTAGCAATAGTACAAGAAATATTAGAATGGATTAATTGAGGTAAATATATGGCAAGCGGAATAAATGGGATAGGCAGTACTAGAACCTATATACAAACGACAGGGACAAAGTTAAAGAAACAATTCCAAAATGAAATAATTAAACGGTCGCGTACCCTATCCCAAAAAGTACAAGCAGATTTGAATAATTCTGTAGATAAAGGTGCTGTTAACTTCACACAACGTTCAATACTATTTCTGTATAAGAAAAAAGGTACTGATTCAGTACAATGTTCAATTCTAGTGAAGGATATTCAGGCAAAGTATCTATATGAAGTAATCGTTAAACAAAAGGCAATTGATAAATTCATTCCTACCAGTTTAGCTAAACTCACTAAGCAAGGTAACATTTCAGGACTGAAAAAGAACCTATCAAGTGGAAGATTCAAAATCGTTAAAGCGAAGAATGGTAAAGAGCGTTTGATCGACACGAGTAAGAAAGATACTAAGAAGAAAACTAAACGTGTAATTGGTCTACGTGAACGGAAACAACGCAAAATGATTTATGATTTCTATGGCGAAGTGGAATCAGGATTTCGTGTAGTAATGTCGGGGATTCAGGGATCATTTGTACTAAAAAGGAATTGATATGAATTTTGAACAACATTATGAAGAATTAACAAGTGAAATTACTTTAGATGGTATTACGCCAGATGGTAATTCATTGCCATTGAATAAAATGTTCCTTGGCAAAAAGTTTCAAAAGATCATTAAAAATAGTAATCATGAAATTGATAGCTATATGAATGTTATTTTTGAAAAAAAGCAATCCTTTAAAGATGGTGAAGTACTCGAATGGGAATTACAGGGTGAGGTATTACCCGTATTCGTAATCGATTATAAAAAGCTATTCGTAAAAGGTAAACACTTTCATGTATACGCAGTGGGGATCATTGAATGATTGGTGTAATAGTAGAACTACTTTCTAAAGGTTTAGATTTCTTTATCAAAAGAAAAACAATTGAATCTGAAGTAAGTAAAACAAATGCCGAAGGGCAGATTGAAGTAAACAAAGAAGAGATTGAAAAGGTATCATTCCATTGGCGTAATGCTCTTGGATTCGTGATTACCCTAATCATCCTTTACAACTGGATCATAGTACCAGTACTTGATGCTTTTGGAATCGTAGTAATCCAGGTTCCACTAGGTCAACTCTTACAAGTACTTTTGATCATGGTTGGTGGTAACTAAAACTAAGCCCGTATATGAACGTATGCGGGCTTTTTTCTTGGGCGTACATACTGTACTAGCTACGAGCAGTCTGTGGTGCCGCCGCCGATATCCACCACCAGCACCCGCTTCTCTTCGCTGAGGGTAGCCTCGAAATCCAGTCCGGCCGCCACCGGCTCGAACTGGAATACCACGTCCTGAAAGCCGGCCCGCTTCGCCGCCCGTTCGAGAATGCCCTGCGCCTGGGCGTTGGCCTCTTCGCCGCCGAGGCCCTGGAAGTTGATCGGGCGGCCGATGACCGCCTGGGTGATGCTTTCGGGCAGCTGCGCGCCGGCCTGCTGGCGGATGTGCAGCATCATGGCGCAGACCAGATCCTCAAACAGCGCCACCTGCTGCGGCTTCAGGCCGCTGGCGCCGAGAAAGGATTTCGGCGACTTGACGAAGTAGACCTCTTGCGGATCGTCGATATACTGCTGCAGCGACGCGAGACCGAACTGCACGCTGCTGCGGCCCACCTCAATATCTTCGTCGCGGTTATAGCGCAGGGCGCGGCGCAGCAGGGCTTCAGTCTCCGCGCCGGTCGCCGGAACGTCCTGCTGGCGATAGAGCCACTCGCTGACCGCTTCGCGTACCGGGGCGCAAAGCATGGACGGCAGCAGCGGGCTGCCGTTTTCCAGGGCCAGCATCTGCGGCGCGCCGTCGCGCATCGCGGCCACCGAGCAGTTGGCCGTTCCGTAGTCAAAACCGATAAACATTGTGCACATTCCCCATGCCGGTGAAGAAGGGGGGCGACTTTAGCCCAATGCGCCGCCGGCGACAACCGGAATATGAAAGCAAAGCGCGGCCGGGCGTTCGCCGTTATGCTGGGATCTGCAAATGAAAGGAGCCTTTATGTTAACGCTCTCCTGGCAGCCGCCCTGCGACTGGGCCTGGCTGTTTGGTTTTCTCTCGGCGCGTGCGGTCGAAGGCGTTGAGGCCTTTGAGGGAAACAGCTACCTGCGCACGCTGGTGATTGGCGGGCACCGCGGCCTGGTGCGGGCGACGCCGGATCCGCAGGCGCACGTCCTTCATGTTGAGCTCAGCGACGGCCTGCTGCCGGTAGCGGCGCAGTGCCTGCAGAAGCTGCGCGACCTGTTTGATACCGGCTGCAGCCCGCAGCAGATTGCGCAGGCGCTCGGCGGACTTGCCGCTGCGCGTCCCGGACTGCGGCTGCCGGGCTGCGTCGATCCGTTTGAGCAGGGCGTGCGGGCGATCCTGGGACAGCTGGTGAGCGTGGCGATGGCGGCGAAGCTCGCCGGGCGGGTGGCGAACGCCTGCGGCACGCCGCTGGCAGAAGCGCCGGGCTTTATCTGCTTTCCGACGCCGGAACAGCTCGCCGGGGCCTCGCCGCTGATGCTGAAAAATCTGGGGATGCCGCTCAGGCGGGCGGAGGCGATCGTCTCCCTGGCGCGGGCGGCGCTGAGCGGCGAACTGCCGCTCAGCGCGCCGGAGGATATTGAGCAGGGCGTCAGGGCGCTGCAGCGGCTGCCCGGCATTGGCCGCTGGACCGCCAGCTACTACGCCCTGCGCGGCTGGCAGGCAAAGGATATTTTCCTGCCGGATGATTACTTAATTAAGCAGCGCTTTCCCGGCATGACGCCGGCGGCGATCCGCCGCTACGCCGAACGCTGGCAGCCGTGGCGCTCTTACGCCCTGCTGCACATCTGGTATAGCGACGGCTTCACGCCCGATTAGCGCGTCTGCCGGCTCGGCTCGCCGTGCGGCTGCTGGCCGGAGATAATCACGCCCCGGGTTTCACGGCCAAAGGCAACGAACAGGCAGATAAGGATAGCCACCGTCCCGGCCACCAGCGCCATCGCCAGACCGTAGTTGCCGCCGTTGGCTTCAGCAATACGCGCCTGCAGGGTGGCGTTGACCGAGGCCAGCAGATTGCCCAACTGATAAACGAAGCCCGGCAGCACCGCGCGGGCGTTGGCGGGCACCAGCTCGTTGAGGTAGGTCGGCACCACGCCCCAGGCGCCCTGGACCATAAACTGCATCAGGAACGCGCCGAGGCCGATATTGAAGGAGCCGGTGGAGAACGCCCACAGCGGCAGGACCGGCAGGGCGAGGAAAGCGGCGATAATCATCGCCTTCTTGCGGCCAATCCTCTCCGACAGCGAGCCGAACAGGATCCCGCCTAGCATCGCGGCAATGTTATAGCTGATGGCGATCAGGCTGACGGTATGCGGATCAAAGCTGTGCTGCACCTTCAGGAAGGTGGGATAGAGGTCCTGGGTGCCGTGGCTGAAGAAGTTAAAGCAGGCCATCAGCAGCACCAGATAGATGCACAGCTTCCAGTGGCTGCGCAGGATCGGCAGCAGCGCCGTGCTCTCTTTTCGCTCACGCGCCGCCAGCCACACCGGCGACTCCGGCACCTTAAACCAGATATAGGGCAGCAGCACGATCGGCAGGGCGCCTATCAGGAACATCCCGCGCCAGCCGACGGTGCTGTAGAACAGCCCGAACACCACCGAGGCCAGCAGGTAGCCCGCCGGGTAGCCGGCCTGAAAAATGCCCGACATCAGGCCGCGGGCGCGGTCGGGAATGGTCTCCATCGCCAGCGACGAGGCCACGCCCCAGATACCGCCCATCGCCACGCCGTAGATCACGCGGAAAATCAGGAACGCGGTGAAGGTGGGCGACCAGGCGGAGAGCAGTTCGAAGATGCTGAACATCAGAATATTGAGCATCAGAATAGGGCGACGGCCAAACTTTTCGGCCATGCGGCCAAACAGCAGCGCCCCGATGGGGCGAACGGCGAGGGTCAGCATAATGGCAATCGACACTTCAGAGACGGAGGCGTGAAACCAGCTTGCCAGGTCGCTGAGAACGAAGACCAGGATAAAGAAGTCGAAGGCGTCCAGCATCCAGCTGGAGAAACTGGCGAAGGCAACGTGCTTCTGCGTTGCGCTCCAGTCAAATGGCGTATTCATGTCAGGTGTCCTTGTAATAACAGCAGGGTACGGCGCACGGCGATCGCGGGTAAGAGGGGTGACGCATCCGATCGCCGGGCAAAGGTCCTTTTGTAAAGATGAAGACCTTTTGTTATTTAAGTGTATACCTGATGTAAATAATGGTTAGCGTGTTAATGGTTAAATTTTGTAACCTGTCGCCGGGGCGATCACGCTTTGGTCGCGGCGCGATTGGGAGGAGCGTAAATGCTGACGGTGCCGCGCCCGCTGTTCTTTGCAACGTAGCAGGCGATATCGGCCTGCGACATCACCTCAGACATTCGGGCGTTGGTCGCATCAATCTGGGTGATGCCGATACTGGCGCCGACGCGGTGCTCCTGTCCGCCGTAGCTGAAGGAGAACGTCGCAATCGCCTCAACGATACGCCCGCAGAGCACCCTGGCGCTGGCGAGGGAGCGATCCGGCAGCAGCAGGCCGAACTCATCGCCGCCGAGGCGGGCAAGCACATCTCCCGTACGCAGCATCTGCTGCATCAGCGTCGCCAGCGCCTGCAGCAGGGCATCGCCGGCGGCATGCCCGGCGGAGTCATTGACCGCCTTGAAGCGGTCGAGATCGATAAAGGCCAGCGCGTGCGACTGGTGGCTATGCGGTAAGCTTTCGAGCAGTTCGCTGAGCCGCTGCTCGAAACTGCTGCGGTTGGCAAGCTGCGTCAGAGGGTCGTGCGAGGCGCTATAGCTGAGCTCGCGCAGCAGCTTGCGCGACTCGGTGACGTCGTGAATGACCAGCACCAGCCCGAGGCTTTTGCCCTCAAGGGTGCTCAGGGGGCGCACGCTGTAGTGAATGTCGTACCGGCCTCCGCTGCGGCTGTGCAGCACCACGTCCTGATCGATAGCCATTTCGCAGGCCCCTTCAGCGGTCACCGTGATTGGCGAGGCGCCGCCTGCCGTAATGTGCAGCACGCGCCCCAGCGGCCGATCGAGGGCTTCATCCAGCCTCCAGCCGCACATCTTTTCGGCAACCGGGTTCATAAAGATAACGTTCATGGCGACGTCGGTGCAGATCACCGCATCGGCAATGGAGTCTAGCGTGATGTGCAGCCGCTCTTTTTCCTGAAACAGCGCCTCGTTGAGCTGCTTCACTTCGGTCATGTCCATATTGATGCCGATCAGGCGCTCAACCTCGCCCTGGGCGTTCAGCACCACGCTGGAGTGGGAGCGGATGTGGCGTATACCGCTTTGAACGCGGATCCTGAACTCCACCATAAATGAGGCGCGCATCGCCATCGTACTGCGGATAAGTTCCTGAATCCGGTAGCGGTCCTCATCCAGCAGGCAGTCCAGCCACATCTCCCGGGTAAGAGAGACATCCTGCGGCAGCTCGTACAGCTCGTGCATACGCTTATCCCAGACCATAGCCTGCTGGGCGGGCAGCCACTCCCAGATACCAATGCCGCCCGCCTCGTTGGCGAGCGTGATCCGCTCCATCAGACGCCGGTTCACCTCTTCGGACTGCTTCAGATCGTCAATATCCTCTATCTGGGCGATCAGATAGAGCGGCGCACCGTCCGGCGCCCGCACCAGCGAAACGGCCAGCAGGGCCCAGACCATTTTACCGCTGCGGGTGACGTAGCGCTTTTCCATGCTGTAGCTGTTGACCTCGCCGCGCAGCAGCTTATCCAGCTGCCGCAGGTCCTTATCCAGATCCTCCGGCCAGGTGATCTGCTGAAAGGTGGTGGCCAGCAGCGCATCCTGCTCGTAGCCGAGAAACTGGCACAGAGCCTTGTTGACCTGCAGCCACTGACCTTCGACGCTGACCAGCGCCATGCCGATAGCCGAGTACTCCATGGCGCTCCGAAAGCGCAGTTCGCTCTCGGAGATATGCTTGCGCTCAAGGCGAAACGCGTACATCACCATGGTCATGATATTGACCGGCAGCAGCATCATCAGGAATGGCAGCCAGGCAATATTGCTGAGTCCGAGGGTGCGCGGCGAGCTGAGGATCTGCGGATGTACGGCAAGCATCAGCGACACCATCATGGTGGTGAGCAGAAAAACGGTGAACGCCTCCATACGCGGCAGGCGCACCGCGCTCCACATCAGCAGCACGATGATGCAGGTAAAGGGCCAGGGCATCCACAGGATAGCGACGGCGCTGAGCGTCAGGGTGACAATCAGCGTGGTGACGGTTTCCAGCAGCAGCTGCGGGTTTCGGTGGCGCAGCAGATAGTGATTTTTATACAACATGCCCAGCGGCACCAGCGCCAGCGCGCCGATAGCTTCTGACTGCACCCAGACGATCAGCGTCTGCAGCGGTTCATCGCCCGGGGCCAGCATCAGCACCAGCGCGCCGCCCACCAGCGGCGGGATCAGCGCGCAGGAGACGGCCAGCCTTACCCAGTCCTGCAAATTTTGCAGCGGGTTATAGTTGGGCAGCAGCTTGCGCATAAGCAGCGCCCCGACGATAGCTTCAATGATATTGATAGCCACAGAAGTGAAGGTGGTGTCATCGACTGACGATAACAGCAGACACCCTAATAAAGTGCTGAGCGAGCAGCAGAGGAGGATCGATGGCCACAATTTATGCGGATGGCGATAGCAGGCGACCATCATCAGCGAAGTCGGGAACCACAGCGGGGCCAGGCTCGCGCCGGCGCGGGTAAGCTCTAGCGAGAAGAGGGTAAATATAAAGGCCAGGACGCTGAGACTGGCCGTGCGCCGCAGAGGATGATAAAGCGCAACCCGCGTCCGCTGATGCGATATCTTCATGTAGCCGCGTCCCGCAATGATAACTTCCTCGAATAACTAAATTTATTACATAACTTCGCTTGATGAGAATATGCTAGTACAAACCCTTTACATTTCCTATCGCCGCGTTTCACTTATTTGCAGCGGGCGAAGCCGGGCGCGGCAGATGGCGAAATAAAAAGCCGTCGCGGCGGCGTTTTCCATACAGAATAACGGCCGGACCGTTTTCGGCTGGAATCGACGCCCTGAAGTCCCTATAATTGCCGCGTTTGGCGCAAGCCGCCCCCTCTCTACTTCCAGTTTAATCAGGTCGCAAAATTTATGACTGATAAGTCTCATCAGTGCGTCATTGTAGGTATCGCCGGCGCATCGGCTTCGGGAAAAAGTCTTATTGCCAGTACGCTCTATCGCGAATTGCGCGAACAGGTTGGCGATGAGCACATTGGCGTTATCCCCGAAGACAGCTATTACAAAGATCAAAGTCATTTATCGATGGAAGAGCGCGTTAAGACGAACTACGACCACCCTAACGCGATGGACCACAGCCTGCTGTTTCAGCATCTGCAGGCGCTTAAGCGCGGCGAGCCCGTAGAGCTGCCGGTATACAGCTACGTTGAGCACACCCGCACCGGGAACACGATTCGCGTTGAGCCGAAAAAAGTCATTATCCTCGAAGGGATCCTGCTGTTAACCGACGCCCGCCTGCGCGAAGAGATGAACTTCTCGATTTTTGTCGATACGCCGCTGGATATCTGCCTGATGCGCCGCATTAAGCGTGACGTTAACGAGCGCGGGCGCTCAATGGATTCGGTGATGGCCCAGTACCAGAAGACGGTACGCCCGATGTTCCTGCAGTTTATCGAGCCTTCCAAGCAGTATGCCGATATTATCGTCCCCCGCGGCGGCAAAAACCGTATCGCCATCGACATTCTGAAAGCGAAAATTAGCCAGTTTTTTGAATAATTTCCCTGAATTAGGTACTGTGCATAATGGCCCGGCAATCGGCGGGCCTGATGGCATCTTAAGGAGATAACGTATGCGTCTGTGTGACCGAGATATAGAAGCCTGGCTGGACGAGGGGCGGCTGTCCATTTCGCCCCGCCCGCCGGTTGAGCGCATCAACGGTGCCACCGTCGACGTTCGCCTGGGCAATAAATTTCGCACCTTCAGCGGGCACACGGCGGCGTTTATTGACCTGAGCGGGCCGAAGGCGGAGGTGAGCGCGGCGCTGGATCGCGTGATGAGCGAAGAGATTGTGCTCGCGGAAGGCGACGCCTTTTACCTCCACCCCGGCGAACTGGCGCTGGCCGTCACTTATGAATCCGTAACCCTGCCTGCGGACCTGGTAGGCTGGCTCGACGGCCGCTCATCGCTGGCCCGGCTCGGGCTGATGGTTCATGTGACCGCGCACCGCATCGATCCGGGCTGGTCCGGCTGCATCGTGCTTGAGTTCTATAACTCCGGTAAGCTGCCGCTGGCCCTGCGCCCCGGCATGCTGATCGGCGCCCTGAGCTTTGAGCCGCTCTCCGGCCCGGCGGCGCGCCCCTATAACCGCCGCGAAGACGCCAAGTATCGCGATCAGCAAGGCGCGGTTGCCAGCCGCATCGATAAAGACTGACTGTAGCTGAGGCCCCGAGGCTGACATGAGACGACTGTTAACAACCCTGATGATTCTGCTGGTGGTGATTGTCGCCGGCCTGTCGGCCCTGGTGCTGCTGGTCAATCCCAATGATTTTCGTCACTACCTGATCGACCAGGTTGCCAGCCGCAGCGGCTATCAGCTTGAGCTTGACGGGCGCCTGCGCTGGCACGTCTGGCCGCAGCTGAGTATTCTGACCGGGCGCATGAGCCTGACCGAGCCCGGCGCCAGCGCGCCGCTGGTGCGTGCGGATAACATGCGCCTCGACGTGGCGCTCATCCCGCTGCTGTCGCACCAGCTGAAGGTTAAGCAGGTGATGCTCAAGGGCGCGGTTATCGAACTGACGCCGCAGACCGAGGCGGTAAGAGACGGCAGCGCGCCGGTGGCCCCGCGTGAAAATACGCTGCCGCTGGAATCCGCCGATCGCGGCTGGTCTTTTGACGTCGCCAGCCTGAAGGTTCACGACAGCGTGCTGGTGTTCCAGCACGCTGACGATGAGCAGGTGACGGTTCGCGGTATCGACCTGGAGATGCAGCAGGATGAGCACCACCGGGCAGAGGTGGATTTCTCCGGACGAATCAATCGCGATCAGCGCGACCTCACTATTGCCTTTAACGCCCAGGTTAACGCCGGCGACTATCCGCAGAACCTGACGGCTACCTTTAATCGCCTTAACTGGCAGTTGAAGGGCGCCGACCTGCCGCCGCAGGGGATCGTCGGCCAGGGCAGCCTGCAGGCCCAGTGGCAGGAGGCGGCGAAAAAGCTCAGCTTCAGCCAGCTGCAGCTGACCGCCAATGACAGCACGCTGCGCGGCGAAGGCAGCGTGGTGCTCTCCGACAGGCCGCAGTGGACTCTCAATCTGCAGTCCGACAAACTCAATCTCGATAACCTGATGGTTCATGCCGACGCGGCCGCCGACGGCGGCACCGGCGGACAGGGCCAGGTGCGTCAGCAGCCGCTGCGGCCGGTCATTGCCGACAGCGCGCCGCAGCCGGACTATGCCAGCCTGCGGGCCTACCGCGCCGACTTCAGCTTCCAGGCAAGCCAGCTGCAGTGGCGGGGCATGAATTTCGTCAACGTGCGGGCCCAGGCGCAGAACAATCGCGGTCTGCTGACGGTCAGCCACCTCAGCGGCGAGCTCGGTAAAGGAACCCTGTCGCTGCCCGGCACGCTGGACGCGCGGGAGGACGTGCCGCGTGCGCGCTTCAGGCCGGCGCTGAAGGATATTGAAATCGGCGCGCTGCTGAAGGCGTTTAACTATCCCATCGAGCTGACCGGCGAGCTGTCGCTGAACGGCGATTTTAACGGCGGCAAGATTGATGCCGACAGCTTCCGCCGCAGCTGGGATGGTCAGGCGAGCCTTGCGCTGCGCAACAGCCGGGCGCAGGGGCTCAACTTTCAGCAGCTGGTGCAGCAGGCGGTGGCGCGCAGCGCCAACGTGAAGGTGCAGGATTCATTCACCAATGCCACCGAACTCGATAGCCTTACCAGCGAGCTGTCGCTCGATAGCGGCATGCTGAGCCTTGACGATATGGCCGGCCAGTCGCAGATGCTGGCGCTCACCGGCGAAGGCACGCTTGATCTGGTGCATGAAGAGGGCGATGTCCGCTTCAACGTCCGCGTGCTGGATGGCTGGGAAGGGCAGAGCAAGCTCATTGAAACGCTGAAGACGACGCCGGTCCCGCTGCGGGTTTACGGCAAGTGGACGGCGCTTAACTACAGCCTGCAGGTCGATCAGGCCCTGCGCAAATCGCTGCAGGACGAGGCCCGCAGCAAGCTGCAGAAGTGGGCCGACAAGAATCAGGACCGGCAGAGCGGCAGAGACGTGAAGAAGTTTCTCGACAAGCTGTAGCGGTTAACGGGGCGCCTTTCGGCGCCCCGTTTGCTATACCTCGTAATCCAGCGCGTCCTCATCCGGCGGCGGTGGAATAATCTGCACCTTCTGCACCCGATGGTGCTCCACGGCCAGCGTTTTCAGCCTGTATCCCGCCACCTCCACCTCTTCGCCCGGCTCGGGTATCCGCTGCAGGTGCTCCATAATCAATCCGGCGATGGTGTGGTATTCGCGCTTTTCATCCAGCGGAATAGCGACGAACTGTACCAGGTCGTCGAGCGGCATGTGGCCGTTAGCGGTCCAGCTGCCGTCCGGGTTTTTCTGGATATCGTGGCGGGCGTCAATCTCCTCGGCTTCGTTGGGCAGGTTGCCCGCAATGGTCTCCATCACGTCGCTGAGGGTGACGATACCCTCCACCGAACCAAACTCGTCCACCACGAAGGCAAAATGGGTGCGGGCGCTGCGGAACTGCTCCAGCGCCGGGAGCAGCGGCAGGGTTTCCGGGAACACCAGCGGCTGGCGGACCAGCGCCCGCAAGTCCAGCGGCTCGCCGCGCAGCGACTGCTGCAGGAGATCGATAACGTGAACCACGCCGAGCAGGTCTTCGTCGCGCTCGCCGCCGGTCACCACGATCCGGGTATGCTGATTTTTCTCCAGCAGGGCGCGGATAGCGGACTCATCGGCGCTGAGATCGATATGCTCGATATCGTGACGCGAGGTCATGATGCTGCTGACGCTGCGCTGGTTGAGGTTCAGCACGCGGCCGATCATCCTGCGCTCCTGCGGATTAAAAATCGGCTCATCGCCGCCGGAGACCAGCGATGCGGTATCGGGGTCAAGCTCGGCGTCGGCGGATTTGCCGCTCAGCAGCCGCATCACCGCATCGGTGGTGCGGCGGCGCAGCGACTGGCTGGCGGAGAGAAAGCGGCGGCGGTTGAAGTTGGCCAGCTGGTTGAGGGCCTCAATCATCACCGAGAAGCCGATGGCGGCGTACAGGTAGCCTTTCGGAATGATAAATCCGAAGCCTTCCGCCACGAGGCTGAAGCCGATCATCAGCAGAAAGCTCAGGCAGAGAATAACGATAGTCGGGTGGCTGTTCACGAAGCGGGTCAGCGCCCGGCTGGCCAGCATCATCATACTGATGGCGATGACCACCGCCGCCATCATCACCGCCAGACGATCGACCATGCCCACCGCGGTGATCACCGAATCGAGGGAAAACACCGCGTCCAGCACCACGATTTGCGCCACTACCGGCCAGAATTTCGCCCCGCGGCGCTGGGTGGGGCCGTCGCTGTCCTTACCCTCCAGCCGCTCATTCAGCTCGACCGTGGCCTTAAACAGCAGAAACAGCCCGCCGCCGAGCATAATCAGGTCGCGCGCGCTGAAGCTGAACTCGCCGACGGAAAACAGCGGCCGGGTGAGGGTTACCAGCCAGGAGATAGAAGCCAGCAGCAGCAGGCGCATCAGCATCGCCAGCACCAGGCCGGTAATGCGCGCCCGGTTGCGCTGCGCCGGCGGCAGCTTCTCCGCGAGGATCGCGATAAACACCAGATTATCAATGCCCAGCACCAGCTCGATGACCACCAGCGTTATCAGGCCCGCCCAGATTGAAGGATCGGCGATCCAGTCCATAGGAAGTGTGTACCCTCATCGTTACATAATATGTATTTGTAATGGATCATGGTTAAAGGCAGAGGGAATTGCAATTTTTGTCGCGCTGTGTAGCGGACAATACCCTTGTTATTTGTGTTACAAAACATCTGGATAGATGAACATTAAGATACCAGGAAGATAAATGCGATTAATCTGGGTTATGGTTGTTAACATTATGAATTAGAAGCGTTTTATCCAATTAAGGATTTCTTAAGAACACAAAAAACTACTGGAGTTAATGTCTTTTCGATGATTATAATCGGACCTCTATTCATAGTTGGAAATGATAATGACTAATTTAAAAGCGGTTATTCCGGTAGCGGGTCTTGGGATGCACATGCTGCCGGCTACGAAGGCGATCCCGAAAGAGATGCTGCCGATTGTTGATAAGCCGATGATTCAGTACATTGTCGATGAAGTGGTAGCTGCGGGGATCAAGGAAATCGTCCTGGTGACCCACGCGTCCAAAAATGCGGTGGAAAACCACTTTGACACCTCCTATGAGCTTGAATCCCTGCTTGAGCAGCGCGTGAAGCGCCAGCTGCTGGCGGAAGTGCAGGCTATCTGCCCGCCGGGCGTTACCATTATGAACGTGCGCCAGGCGCAGCCGCTGGGGCTGGGTCACTCCATCCTCTGCGCGCGTCCTATTGTTGGCGACAACCCTTTCGTCGTCGTGCTGCCGGATGTCATCATTGATAACGCCAGCGCCGATCCCCTGCGCTATAACCTGGCCGCGATGGTTGCCCGCTTTAACGAGACCGGCCGCAGCCAGGTGCTGGCCAGACACCTTGAGGGCGACCTCAGCGAATACTCCATCATTAAGACCAAAGAGAGCCTCGATATCGAAGGTAAGGCCAGCCGCATCATTGAGTTCGTTGAAAAACCCGATCAGCCGCAGGCGCTGGACTCCGACCTGATGGCGGTAGGGCGCTACGTGCTCTCCGCGGATATCTGGCAAGAGCTTGAGCACACCGAGCCCGGCGCCTGGGGTCGTATTCAGTTGACCGACGCCATCGCCGAACTGGCGAAGAAGCAGTCCGTCGACGCGATGCTGATGACCGGCATCAGCTACGACTGCGGCAAAAAAATGGGCTATATGCAGGCCTTCGTCAGCTACGGACTGCGCAATCATAAAGAGGGCGCGAAGTTTCGCGAAAGCATTAAAAAGCTGCTGGCGTAGCCCGTGGCCGCTTCAGCCGATGGGAGCATCCTGTTCCCGCCGGCTGAATAAGCGCAGGGCGTATCCAGGTTAGGAGACTTCTGGTATTCAGCGCCCGGCCAATGTGGCCTAATCCAGCAGTTGGCTTTACTAACTTCAGGGAAGCGTGCGTCTCATGTTGATGACACAAATGATTACTATTGCGGTTGGAGTGTGAGCGGCAGTGTTATGAGCAACTTCTCGCAGGTGCCTGCGGTCGTGCGCGTCAGACAGGTGATTAATTCAGGGGTGCAGACGCTATGAGCTGGCCGTTTATCTCTTTCTTTGGTGATAGCACCGTGCTGCTGCCGAGCGCAGCGCTCCTTTTTGCCATTTTGCTGCTGCGTAAAAAAACGGCGCATCTCGCCTGGCAGTGGGCGGCGCTGTTCGGCGTCATCGGCGGAATAGTCAGTCTTTCCAAGCTGGCCTTTATGGGCTGGGGTATCGGCATCCGCGATATCGATTTTACCGGCTTTAGCGGTCATTCGGCCCTCTCTGCCGCATTCTGGCCCATCTTCCTTTGGCTGCTCAGCGCCAGATTTACCTCCGCAAGCAGAACCCTTTTCGTTGTCGCAGGCTACGGTATCGCGCTGATCGTCGCGTACTCGCGGCTAGTGCTCCACGCCCACTCCGTCTCGGAAGTCATCGCCGGGGCCCTGCTGGGCGCCGCCGGCAGCGCGCTGTTCTTACTGCTGCAGAAGCGCGCGGGCGAAACCGCGGCGGTGCAGATTTCGTGGGGCGGTGTCGCCTGCATGGTGCTGATCCCGGCAATGCTGTTACATACCGGCGTTAAGGCACCCACCCAGTCGCTGCTGGGGAAAGTGGCGGTGGCCATCGGGCCGCTGGAAAAACCGTTTACCCGGGCGGATCTGCACAGGCAGGCCTGGTAGCGGCGTTTTATTTCATATCCATCGTCGCTAATTAGTGAGAGAGGCGCGGTTAAGAGTAGCCACTATTTTAACAGGGAATGAGTGTGGCTATATCGGCAGCGAAAAACAGTCTGCTGCGGATAATATTCTGCGCGCGCCGGATAATGTTATAAAACCAGGCGCCACTAGCGACAGATTGGAGTGACTCCTAATTTTTAGGAGTTGACATATCATATTACTCTCAGGCATCAGTGAGTTTGATGCATTAGTTTTCTTCATCCGGCGGAAAGCTGCGCCTGCTCCCGGACTGGAAGATGAATTTATTATTAATTTCATTAAAATTATAGCGTTATGCTGCCAATCGGCGGCGAAAGCCTGTAGAATCCCGGCGTTAACTGAAATCGGTAGCGATTAGATCTACTAATGCCATTCCTGAAAAAATAAGTTTTCTGCATCACAGTGCACTGGTAGCTGCAAAGCCAGGGGCGGTAGCGTGCCTGAATTGACGAACCTCACCCTTTACACTGCGCCTCTCTGAGTAGGCCGCTATTTGTCATGCCGAGTGACTATCTGATTGTTTAATAATGTACCCGAAAAACTTGACGGTGATATAAATCACATTTAGTGCGTGGATGAAGCTGATAGGGCCATCACTGAAGCGCATCCGCCGACGCGCTTCTTGAAGTATAGCCGTCAGAACAGGCAATATACGGAATACGGATACATTCTACCGTTTTAATCATTAATAATGATGATTATAGCGGCTGTTAATATAGGATACTTTCGGTGCTTACCCGAGAGTGGGTCGGATGCCTGACGCTGACCTGCTGTCGGAGATAACCTTTTTCTTCTTCTTTCCCTCACCTCTGCACGCGACCTGCATGAGAGGGGCAAAAATGGATCTTGTGCAATGATAAAAATCTCCCGTTTAGCCCTTGCCCTTGGACTGGCCTCCGCCATTTCGACCCAGGCGTTTGCCGCCGGGCTGGTTCTTAATGACAACGACCTGCGCAACGATTTGGCGTGGCTGAACGACAGGGGGGTTATCCACCTGAGCCTCTCCACCTGGCCGCTGAGTCAGGAGGAAATTGCCCGCGCGCTGAAAAAGGCAAAACCCTCCTACTCCTCAGAGCAGGTTGTGCTGGCCCGTATCGATAGTCGCCTTGCCTCCCTGAAGGCCGACTTCCGCGTCAGCGGCTATACGTCCACCGATCAGCCGGGCACTCCGCAGGGCTTTGGGCAGACCCAGGCCGCCGATAACTCGCTGTCGCTGGCCTTTAACAACAGCGGCGACTGGTGGGACGTGCACCTGCAGGGCAACGTCGAGGGCGGCAAGCGCATCAGCAACGGTTCAGACGTTAACCCGAACGGCTCCTACGGCGCGGTAAAATTCTGGAACCAGTGGCTCTCCTTCGGCCAGATGCCGCAGTGGTGGGGCCCGGGCTACGAAGGCAGCCTGATCCGCGGCGACGCCATGCGCCCGATGACCGGCGTGCTGATGCAGCGTGCCGAGCAGAATGCCCCGGAAACCTGGTGGCTGCGCTGGATCGGCCCGTGGCAGTACCAGATTTCCGCCAGCCAGATGAACCAGTACAGCGCCGTACCGCACGCCAAAATTATCGGTACCCGCGTCACGGTATCGCCGTTCCAGTCCCTGGAGCTTGGCGGATCGCGTATTATGCAGTGGGCAGGGAAGGGGAGACCGCATTCGTTCGGTAACTTCTGGGATGGATTTACCGGAAAGGATAACGTTCACGGCGATGATTCCAACGAACCGGGCAACCAGCTGGCGGGGTTTGATTTCAAGCTGAAGCTTGAGCCGACCCTGGGCTGGCCAATCAGCTTCTATGGCCAGATGATCGGTGAGGATGAATCGGGGATGCTGCCGTCCGCTAACATGTACCTGGGCGGGGTAGAAGGGCATCACGGCTGGGGCAAGTCGGCGATCAACTGGTACGTTGAAGGCCATGATACCCGCACTAACATGAGCCGCGAGAACTACAGCTACACGCACCACATTTATACTGACGGCTACTATCAGCAGGGATACCCGCTTGGGGATGCGATGGGCGGCGATGGCCGACTGCTTGCCGGTAAGATCGAGCTGGTGACCGAAGATAATCAGCGCTGGAGTACCCGCCTGGTGTATGCCAAAGTGAACCCGAGAGATCAGCGGATTAACAAGGCCTTCCCGCACTCCGATACGCTTAAAGGCGTGCAGCTCGGGTGGAGCGGGGATGTTTACCAGTCGATACGGCTAAATACATCGCTGTGGTATACCGACAACGACCACAGCACGGCGGACGATGTGGGTGCCAGTGCCGGGATTGAGATCCCGCTGAGTTTGTAAACATTCGGGGCTGAAGAGACGATGATACCGGTACGATACAGAGAATCTCACTGCCTCTTCGGTCTTATGGATATAACAGCAAATAATTGCTCAGGAATTAGCAACGTTTGAATGATTGATGATACGACACTATGAAAAAAAACATTATTAGATTTAGCGCGCTGGCGTTGGCTGTTGGGATTTTATCGGGCTGTACGGTTTTTCCAGGGCAGGGACTGAATAGCCTGCGTAAGAATGTGGTTGAGCTGCCGGACAGTGACTATGACTGGGATAAGCTGATAAATGTTTATCCGATGACCCCGGGGCTGGTGGACCAGCTGCGGCCAGAGACCGTTATGGCCAGGCCGAACCCGCAGCTGGATGAGCTGCTCAAGAATTATGAATATCGAATTGGCGTTGGCGACGTCATCATGGTTACGGTTTGGGATCATCCGGAACTGACAACGCCAGCTGGTCAGTACCGAAGTGCCAGCGATACAGGTAACTGGGTCAATGCAGATGGGACAATGTTCTATCCGTATGCGGGTAAAATCCATGTTGCAGGCAAAACACTTAGCCAGGTTCGTCAGGAAATCGCTAATCGACTTACTACTTACATTGAGAGCCCGCAGGTTGACGTCAGCGTTGCTGCGTTTCGTTCTCAGAAAGCTTATGTCACAGGGGAAGTTGCTAAATCTGGCCAGCAGCCAATTACCAATATCCCGCTTACCGTTATGGATGCAATCAACGCCGCCGGCGGCCTTGCCGCTGATGCCGACTGGCGGAATGTGGTGTTAACTCACAACGGTAAAGATACGAAGATCTCGCTCTATGCCCTGATGCAGAAGGGCGATCTGACTGAAAATCATCTGCTTTACCCCGGCGATATACTCTTTGTGCCGCGCAATGACGATCTGAAAGTGTTCGTAATGGGTGAGGTCGGTAAGCAGAGCACCATGAAGATGGATCGCAGCGGTATGACGCTGGCCGAAGCGTTGGGTAACGCGGAAGGCATATCTCAGGAAATGAGCGATGCGACCGGGGTCTTCGTTATTCGCCAGCAGAAAGCTGACAAGCAGGGCAGAATTGCCAATATCTATCAGCTTAACGCCCAGGATGCATCGGCTATGGTGTTAAGCACTGAGTTTCAGCTACAGCCATATGATATTGTTTACGTTACCACTGCGCCGGTCGTACGCTGGAACCGTGTGATCTCGCAGCTAGTACCCACAATTGCCGGTGTACATGATATGGTTGAGACTGGGAGATTTATTAAGACTTGGAATAATTAGAATGTTTGATTCTATTTTGGTGATTTGTACAGGTAATATTTGCCGTTCTCCTATAGGCGAACGTTTGCTACGTAAGGCGTTACCAAATAAGCAGGTAGATTCTGCTGGAGTTGGAGCTCTTGTTAATCATCCAGCAGATGCGGCAGCCATTAGAGTTGCTAGTAAGTATGGGCTTAGCTTAGATGGACACAAAGGTAGGCAGTTCACACGCAGCATAGGCCACATGTACGATTTATTGCTGGTTATGGATCACAGCCATCTCTCACAGGTAACACGCATTGCTCCAGAAGTTAGAGGGAAAACCCTGCTGTTTGCCCATTGGTTGGGAGGGAAGGAGATCCCAGATCCATACCGCAAGAGCGATGAAGCATTTGAATCGGTGTACCAGTTAATAGACCAAGCTAGCCAGAGTTGGGTGGCACGGCTGAGCGAATAATATCAGGAATAATATTGCATGACTTCTGTCACTACGAATACTGCGACCTCACAGGATGCTAATGAAGTTGATTTGGGCCGCCTGCTGGGAGAAATTATCGATCACCGCAAATTAATCATTGCTATCACTACAGGATGCACGGTGTTAGCTATACTTTACGCACTTTTTGCTACGCCGATTTATCAGGCGGATGCGCTCATTCAGGTTGAGCAAAAGCAGGGTAACGCAATCTTAAATAGCCTGAGCCAGATGTTGCCTGACAGCCAGCCGCAATCGGCCCCTGAAATCGCCCTACTTCAATCCCGGATGATTCTGGGTAAAACTGTGGATGATCTTAATCTACAGGCACAAATAACTCAGGATTATTTTCCTCTGTTGGGGCGAGGCATGGCACGTTTATTTGGGAAAAAATCAGGGACACTGACTATTACACGCTTTTATTTACCGGAAAGTGAAAACAGTGCAGATACTCAGAGCGTAAATATTATAGTATTGGATAAGGATCATTATATTGTTGAGAAAGAGGATTATAGAGTTAAAGGGAGAGTAGGGCATCTTCTTAATGAAAATGGTATCTCGTTGCTGATTTCAGAGATAAATGCGCAGCCCGGGGATCAATTTACCGTAACTCAACTTTCCCGTCTCAAAGCTATAACAAATTTACAGTTAGAATTAAAAGTAAACGATCAAGGCAAAGATACAGGTATACTGAACCTAACGCTTACGGGCGATAATCCAGAATTAATTTCTAAGACTCTAGATAGCATTAGCCAAAACTACCTTGCACAGAATATTGCCCGTCAAGCGGCTCAAGACGCAAAAAGTTTAGATTTTTTGAATAAGCAGCTGCCGAAAGTCAGAGGAGAACTGGATATAGCTGAGGACAGACTTAATGCCTATCGTAAGCAAAAAGATTCAGTAGATTTAAATATGGAGGCAAAATCCGTTCTTGATCAAATAGTTAATGTAGATAATCAGCTTAATGAATTAACGTTCAGGGAAGCGGAAATCTCCCAGCTATATACCAAGGAACATCCAAATTATAAAGCATTATTGGAAAAGCGCAGTACTCTTCAGGATGAAAAAAACAAATTAAATAAACGCGTGAGCGGAATGCCCTCGACACAGCAGGAAGTCTTGCGATTGAGTCGGGATGTCGAGTCAGGTCGGGCTGTTTATCTGCAATTGCTTAATCGGCAGCAGGAATTAAGTATCGCTGAATCTAGCGCTATAGGTAATGTGCGAATAATTGACAATGCGGTAACTGAGCCTAAGCCAGTTAAACCCAAAAAAATAATAGTAGTTGCCATCGGCATCGTATTAGGTATTCTAGTTTCGTTTTGCCTAGTACTAGTGCGTGTATTTTTACGTAGGGGGATTGAAACACCCGAGCAGCTTGAAGAGATTGGAGTTAACGTATATGCCAGTATCCCTGTTTCAGAATGGTTAATGAATAATAAACGCAAGGTAAATCGTTTAAGAAAGAACCAAACTGACGTGCTTCTTGCTGTGGAAAATCCGGCTGATTTGGCGGTCGAAGCCATCAGAGGTTTACGTACCAGCCTGCATTTTGCAACAATGGAGGCCAAAAATAACGTTCTGATGATTTCAGGTGCAAGCCCTAGTGCCGGTAAGACTTTTATAAGTACCAACTTAGCTGCTACTGTGGCCCAGACAGGGAAGAAGGTGCTGTTTATTGACGCGGATATGCGCAAAGGATATGTCCATAAGATTTTTGGGAGTAACAATGAACAGGGATTGTCTGAGGTGCTTTCTGGACAAGCATTACCCGATGATATTATAGAAAAAGTAGCAGGAGGTAATTTTGACTATATTTCTCGGGGGCAAATACCACCTAACCCAGCCGAGCTACTGATGCACCCAAGATTCACGAAGTTGTTGTCTTGGGCAGAAAAAAAATATGATTTAGTTATTATAGATACACCGCCAATTTTAGCTGTTACAGATGCAGCAATTATCGGTAGCTATGTTGGTACAGCATTGCTTGTTACGCGATTTGAGGCGAATACAGTCAAAGAAATTGAAGTTAGTATTAAGCGCTTCGAGCAAAGTGGTGTATTGATTAAAGGTGCCATATTAAATGGCGTAGTTAAGAAGGCCAGTAGTTATTATAGCTATGGTTATAATAGTTACGGATACTCTTACTCTGAAAATAATAAAGATTAAATATTTCCGGCTATGCCAGATGAAATGGTATCGTTATTTCATCTGGCTATTTTAGTTCTATAATCATTTTTTACTAGTTTCTTTGAGGGCCTTATGACGCCTTTTAAAAAAAATATTTGTTGCGCAATTACACTAGCATTAGGAGACTTTATTAGTTTTGCAGTATCAATGTATTTTTCTGTAGCCATATTAAGCATCACTATGAGTCAGTTTTCATTACGTGTACCAAATGATCAAATTGAGCCATGGATTGAACTACACTGGTTATTGGCGGGGACATGTGTGGCTTGGTGTGGAATACGTTTAAGGCATTATCTTTACCGAAAAACATTCTGGTATGAGCTGAAGGAAATATTGCGAACACTAGCAATATTTGCCGTAATAGAAATGGCGGTTATCGCTTTCGCGAAATGGTATTTCTCGCGGTACGTATGGTTGTTTACATGGGTTTTTGCAGCAGCACTTGTACCATTTATGAGAATACTTATTAAACATATACTAAATACCTTAGACATATGGATGCGAGATACATGGATTATCGGGAGTAGTAAGAATGCCTCCGATGCTTATAATGCTATTAACAGCGAAAAAAATTTAGGGCTGAAAATTGTAGGTTTCATTCATGCGGATAAAGCTCCAAATTCAACTTTAATGATGCACTCTCTGCCTGTGATTGAAGCAGACGATCATTGGCTTACAAATGTGGATAAACATACTCAATTTATAGTAGCAGTCGAATCAGATCAGGCTGATATCCGTAACAATTGGTTGCGCGAGTTTATGATAAAAGGTTATCGTTATGTGTCTGTAATACCAACACTGCGTGGCATGCCGTTGGATAGCACTGATATGGCATTTATTTTTAGCCATGAAGTAATGATTTTTAGGGTTCAACAAAACTTGGCAAAATGGTCATCGCGAATCATGAAGCGTACGTTTGATTTTCTCGCCTCATTATTTATTATACTTCTATTAAGCCCACTACTCGTTTATATCTTTATTAAAGTTAAGAAAGATGGCGGTAAAGCAATTTATGGTCACGAGCGCGTAGGAAAAGGTGGTCGAACGTTTAAATGCCTTAAGTTTCGCTCAATGGTTGTCAACTCTAAAGAAGTACTAGACAAGCTTCTAGCTACTGATGTAGCTGCGAAAGCTGAGTGGGATGCAACCTTTAAATTAAAAAATGATCCAAGGGTTACGGAAATTGGTGATTTTTTACGGCGTACCAGCATGGATGAATTACCTCAGCTTTTTAATGTTTTAAAAGGTGAAATGAGTCTGGTTGGACCTAGGCCAATAATTACCGCAGAGCTGGGTAGATATAATGAAGAGGTTGACTATTATTTATTAAGTAAGCCTGGTATGACTGGTTTATGGCAAGTTAGTGGTAGAAGTGATGTAGATTATGATACTAGAGTATATTTAGACGCATGGTATGTAAAAAACTGGTCTATGTGGAACGATATAGCTATACTGTTTAAAACAGTTTCAGTAGTATTAAAAAAAGATGGTGCGTATTAATTGTCAATAATACAATAAATTCGGTGTAAAAAATGAAATTTTTTATAGCAATACCGACGTATAATGGTGGGGATATTTGGCGAGAAACGGTGATCAATATAAAAAAAAATGCGCCAAAAAATACTTTTGTCCAAGTAATAGACTCAGGAAGTAAAGATGAAACTGTTGCGGTGGCAACAAAAGCTGGTTTTGATGTTATTAGTATAACCAGTGAAGATTTTAATCATGGTGACACACGAAATAAAGTCGTTTTTAATAATATTAACCAATTTGATATAGTTATTTTTTTGACTCAGGATGCGATCCCAACACCGGGATTTACTGAAAATATTGTTCAAGTATTTTCAGATCCATCAGTTGCATGCGCGTATGGAAGACAACTTCCCCATAAAGATGCTACTCCTCTTGCAGAGCATGCTAGAAGATTTAATTATCCTGAAGCAAGCCATATATGCGATCTATCAAATGCTGCCACTATGGGTTTAAAAGCTGTATTCATGTCTAATTCCTTTGCTGCTTATCGACTTTCAACTTTTAATAAGTTAGGGGGCTTTCCAAGCAATACTATATTATGTGAAGACATGTACTTCGCAGCTAAAGCATTATTATCTGGTTATAAGTCTGCATACGTTGCTAATGCAGTGGTTAAACACTCGCATAATTATACTGCGATCGAAGAGTTTAAACGATATTTTGATATAGGTGTCTTTCATACCGACCAACCGTGGATAAAAAAAGAATTTGGAGGAGCTGGACATGAAGGTTCTAAATTTATTGTTTCAGAAATTAAATTTATATCAATTACAAGATTGCCATGGCTAGTAAAAGCTTTTTTTAATAATTCAATGAAGATTTTAGGATATAAATTGGGTTCTAAGTATAAATTATTCCCTATTGAGTTTATTAAAAAGTTTAGTATGCATAAAAAGTATTGGACTTAAATTTTTAACGTTTTTGAATTGTTATGTATTTTTAGTTTAGATTATAGTGTATGTTACCTTTAATTTTATAATGCACATGACGGATATTTTTGCGAATAGCTTACATTTTAATAATGATATATTTTGTCTCAGTAGGAAGTCGGGTTCAAAAGTGACAAGTTATGATTAATACTAATGTAACTAACGTATATTGAATGTATATAATAAAGGTATCGAAGAAAGTCTTAAATAAAATAGCATTCAGATGATTTGGTTATTAAGTTGAACCAGTACTGAGAGATAATATATGGTGAGTAACATTAAGAAAATATCAATCATAATGGCAACGTACAATGGTGGAAAATATATAAATGAACAACTTCAGTCAATTATAACGTGCAATTCATATAACGATAAAGTTGATGAGTTTATAGTTTCTGATGATGAGTCTTGTGATAATACATTGTCCATCTGTCAAGCATATATGGAAAAAGATAAAAGAATAAAAATTATAAAAAATCCCAATAAAGGTGTCATTAGCAATTTTATCAATGGTGTTACTAATGCAAAAGCAGATTTTTTAGTCCTTACAGATCAAGATGACGTATGGGAGTTTAATAAAATAGAAATTCTCTTTGATAAAATGGTTAATGCAGAAAGTGATTTTGGAGAAAAAACGCCGCTGATAATATTTTCCGACTCTCGTGTTGTTGATAGTGAGTTAAATATTATTAATGATTCTTTTTTTAAATATTCGAAAGCCGATCCGCATAACTTAACATTGGATTCTTTGCTGGTAAAAAACTGCATTCAAGGATGTGTAATGATGCTTAATCGTGCACTTATAGAAAAAATTGATTTAAAAAACACAACTAAATGGATAATGCACGATTGGTGGTTTTTGCTAATTGCTGTCTATTATGGCAAAATTATATTTGCTGATGAAAAATTGGTGAAATACAGGTTGCACGGACAAAATGTTCTTGGGGCAAAAAAAAAGACATTGCTGTATAAAATTTCAAATATTCCAGCTCTAAATTTCAAGTTTAAACAAGATGGGAAAAGGATCATTGCTCAAGCGGCTGAGTTTCTTAACATAATAGATAATAAAACAATGTTGAAAAAAATCCCTTTACTAATGATTCGATATGAAAACTCATTACCTCGAAAACTAATGGCTTTAATTAATTATTTCTATTTTAGAAAAGAAGTAAAATCTAATAATAGGTAAATTTATGTCTGACTTAGTTAGTGTATATATAACTACATGTAATAGATTGGAAAAACTTAAACGGGCCTTAAAGTCTGTTGTTAATCAAACATATGAAAATATTGAAGTAATAGTTTCTGATGATGCTTCAGATGATGGCACTAAATTATTTATGGATAATTATGTCCTTGAAAATAAAAAATGTAAGTATATTCGTAATAATCAGCGAGAAGGTGCGTGCGCAACTAGGAATAAGGCAATAAATATAGCTTGTGGGAAATTTATTACAGGCCTTGACGATGATGATGAGTTTTTGCCTAATAGAATTGAAGTGTTTATTAGGCATTGGGATGATGAATATTCTTTTTTATGTGCAAATTTCTTTGAGGTATATAATGATAAGCAGAAAAAAAAATATTATACTACCCATGATAATACGCTATTAAAATACACTGATTTGCTTTATGAGAATAATGCGTCAAACCAAGTGTTTACATTGACGGAAAGATTAAAATGTATTGATGGATTCAATACGAAAGTATCTAGGCTCCAAGATTGGGATACATGGTTGCGTCTTTCTTACAAGTACGGTGATTTTTTACGATTAGATACCGTAACTTATCTAATGCATCATGACCATGCTTTAGATGAGTATAGAGTTTCCGGAAGTTATCCTTTGGGCATTGCTTTAGATGAACTGCTTGAAAGAAATAAAGAAATATATGCAAGTGTGTACTATAAAAGAAAATTATATTTAAATTACTTTAATAATAACTTAAGTTTTCTTGATAGTATAAAGTGGGCTTTTATAGATAAAAACCCCTTGCATATGCTGAGGTTTTTCTATCAATTCAACCGAAAAAATACACAGTAAGGTATGCTGTAAATATGATAAAGGTAAATGTTCTTCTTGCTTCCTATAATGGTGAGAAATATATCAGAGAACAGATAGATTCAATTTTAATTAATTTTGAAAATGTCGGAAATGAGTTTGATTGCAAAATTTTAATTTCTGACGATGCTTCTACAGATAATACTATTGAAGTGATCAATAATTACTTCAATAATGATAGTCGAGTTGAAATTGTTAGCGGGGATAAAAAAGGCGGGGTAAAAGAAAACTTTTACTTTCTTATAAGCAACGTTGACTGTGATGCTGAGTATGTTTTTTTTAGTGATCAAGATGATTTTTGGCTTCCTAGTAAAATGCGTATATTTCTTAACACTCTAACTAAGTATGATGCGTTAAGTAAGGGTAAAGTTCCATTGCTTGTTCATTCTGATCTTGTAGTCACCAATGAGTTATTGATACCCAAAAAAATATCAATGTTTAATTACCAAGGCCTAAATAGGAATGCAAACTTCAAGGAGCTTTTAGTTACTAATTCTGTAACAGGGTGTGTGATGGCTTGTAATAAAAAATTGATTAAAATAGCTAAGCAAAGTAAAATACAAAATTCAATTATGCATGATTGGTATATAGCTTTACTAGCATCAGCATGTGGAGATATAAAATTTATCGATGAGCCACTTATTTTATATCGTCAGCACAGTAATAATCAGGTTGGAGCTAAATCAGACTCATTATTTAATAGACTTAAAAATAAAAGAATATTAAATTTATTAGAGGATGCTAGACACTCCATTTCGCTTACAAAAAATCAAGCAAAGCTTTTTCTTTCCGAAGTTAATTTAACACTCCCCTATGAGAAGGCGGTTACATTAAAATTGTATTGCGGAAATGGTAATGATAATCTTATAAAGAGATTTTTCTTATTTTTGTCGGGCGTAAGAAAAAAAGGTTTTATAAAGAATGTTGTCTTTTTTATTCTCTTTGTGATGGGACGTTAATTTTATCTGCAGATTTTCAATGGTTTTATCGTTTAATGTAAAGAATTTTAGTGCTTTCACTTATGTATCATGCGGCGAGACTAACAGGGTAGAGCCTTAGGGCTGAGTGTTAGTTTGGCAAGATGGTGAGAGCCATCGGCTAATCCGGTAAAGTAATAGAGTGGTTTATTGGGCCTGGCCACCTAAATAAAGGGGATATGCTCACCTCAGATCAACACAGGAGCCATAATAAAAAAAGAACTTTCAGCGCAGAGTTTACTCAACTGGTCGTTGACCAGAACTACACTGTGGCAGATGTAGACGCGCTATGGATGTCGGCCTTTCCACAATGATGCGATGGGTTAAGCAATTACGTTATGTGCGGCAGGGAATAACACCAAAAGTCTTCCCCGTTCCCCGGAACAAATTGAAATGCGTGAGCTCAGGAAAAAACTACAACGTCTTGAAATAGAAAATGAAATATAAAAAAAGCTACCGCGCTTTTGATGTCAGACTCCTTGGACAGTTCTCGATAATCGGCAAACTCACGGCGCGTTATCCTGTAGCCAATTCCTGCCATGTGTTAGGGGTTCATCGGAGCAGCTACAAATACTGGAAAAATCATCCTGAAAAGCCAGACGGCAGACGGGCTGTATTACGCAGCTAGGTAACTTGTAATGGCTCAATAATACCGGCACTTCAATAGTCTGCTAATGTAACAACAGTAAATTATTGAGGTAAGTGACCTTTACTCAGCGTAATCAGACGATGTGCAGTTTCTCTCCCGAATTGAAACTGGAAGCCGTTGAACAGGTTGTTAAGCATCAGCTGCGTGCCGTGGATATCGGATGCCACTCTGCTGCGCAAATGGATACGGCAGTACAAATCAGGGCTTCAGGGAGAAACGTCGAATGGCGCTGCCTGACACCGGAGCAGCGAAAAATTCAGTCACTTCGGGCTCAGGTTAAGCGCCTGGAAATGGAGAAAGAGATACTAAAGCATGCGGCCGTGCTGATGAGCGAACTCCCGACTAAATTTGTGCGCTAATCACACGGCTGAGGAGACAGTAATCCTACCCACGTTATGTTGTGTGGACACAGCCCTAAGCGAGATTCAGGTTTTCAAATTGTTCCAGGCTGAGACTCCCGGAGGCACTGTGGCGACGCCAGCGACTGTAATCATAATCGATATAATTAAACACCGTCGTTCGCATTATTTCCCAGCTGCTAAGCGTTTCCCGTAGATACATTCCACCTACAGCGAATGAACGAATCTTTCTACGCAGGCATTGTCATAACAACAACCTTTAGCGCTCATGCTTCCGCGCAGATTGTGCCGCTTCAGTGGGTCAGTCCTGATAATTCACTCGACAGTACTGGCCTCAAGGTCAATGTGGACAATGACATTTTCCGGGAGCTTTCGTCACCAGAGTGCTATTTCCAGTGGATCACAGGCAAGCTGTGCCGTCATCCGTGATGGCACTGACCAGCTGATTGCCGTACGAGACCGCAATAACTACTGCCAGATACAACCAGCCTTCATCAGTGCGAAGATACGTGATATCGCCCGCCCACTTCTGGTTCGGGCCGCTGGGGATGAAGTCCTGCCTCAGCAAATTTTCTGATACCGGCAGGCTATGCTCACGGTAGCTGACTGGGCTGAATTCGAGGCTGGCTTTCGCCCGGAATTCCTGACGCTCCAGACTGGTCGGCACCGTTTTGACACAGACGTCTGCCTATGGTCGCGCTGCTGACAAAATTGTTTACGCGGATTCAACAACGTACGGCGTCCACGCCAGGTATACTAGCCGTTGCGGGTAACGAACTGTGCTTAATAATGAAGTGCGGATTTAATCTTAACCTGATGGAATTGGGATGCAATTACATATACTCATATGAAAAAGTTTAATAAAAATAGATATGCAATGGTTTTATTATTGCAGCTATAATATGGCTTGAATAAATGGAGCCCTCATTGTTGAGGGCATTAATTAATCACAAAATAAACCATTTGTTTTCTGTAAAAACAATATTCATTTTTTTTTCATTTGTTTTTTGTTGTATAATATCAGCTTTACTTAAAAAAAGTATTTTACCTAGGCCTATATTGTTGACTTCTATAGTATAACCATCTGCTAGATTATTAGTGTCGGGTAACTCTAGCGAAATATTGGAGGGTGAATTGACTATATACCTATAATAGGAGTCAGATAGTTTTGTAGATTCATTTATAATTTTTGTTTTAAATGATATCTTCATTACTTGTCCACTCGGAGAAATTTGTGCTGTTATTCGCTCGTTGCTACGCCATACGATTGAGCTATTTTTATTCTTACCCTCAAATGTTAGACCTGATAGCGATGATGAGTTTTCATAAAAACCGGTTTTAGTACTATTTATCTTAGAGTTTCCGGCACTATAGAAGTTTGCAATTTTTGCACCATTTGAGGAGAATCCTAACTGCCATTGTTGCCTTTTACCTGAAGTCGCTGATCTGGCGAGATATGCAGCTGTTCCTCCATATTGAGATATCGGCAATATAACAGTGTCAATTCCATTTACTTCATTTGGATTTTCATTATTGTTATTTACAATACCATTCTCCTGTACTACACCTGATCTCGCTCGGCCTTCTTTCGCTAAGAATAAATTGAAGTTTGTTGACCATACTTTTGATATAGGGTTTAGTAGTATTGCTGTATTGTTTTCTGGGGTTCCTAGTTTTTGAGTTTTTAAATTTACCCAGCCAGATGTTGTTATTTTGTTTCCTTTAATTGAAATAATAAATGCTGACCACTTTTCAACGCCTATCGTATCAATAATCATACCTGGATGAATAAAACTTCCAATTATTTCTGGTGATTTTACTGATGTCGGTGTAAAAATTGTTTTTTCTATTTTTTCCCAATTATTAAAGGGAAGTGAAGTATTGTCAGCGTATAAACCTACAGAGTCTCTACTTTTATAGCTTGATAAAGATTTAGTATAGTTGAAGCCATTGATGGGGTATTCTAAAAGATTCAAGTTAGTGGTATTAGCTCTGACAGCAACCGCAACAGCATTTGCTCTCATGCCATAAGTATTTCTAGCAGCATAAATACCACTCGCATAAATGTTTTTGGGAGAGTTAAACTCAATTTTACCTAATACATTTGTTTTCTCGGTTTCACATGATGCAAAAAATGGAAAAGAAGATGCGATAGCAAATAAAACAATCAGAGTTAATTTCATAATGGGACCCTTTACACAATAATGTTTAATAGCATATATCATTAGCACAATTAAATGTCAATAAGAATAGAGACTAGAATTAATGAATTCACTCGTAAATAAATGCACACATGCATCAGCATTGATTTTTATCTGTCTGATAGTCATCCTTCCATCAGGAAGTATAGGTAGTATAAACGTTAAGGTTCTATCGATGACCTTCTTATTGTTATCTCTTATTATGTCCTTGATTTTAAAAAAGCATATAAGAATGAAAACACTCAAATTAGTTTCAATAACATGTTTTGCTATGGTGTTGATTCTTTTTGAATATTATAGCTCAAGCTCTTTAGCTACTCAGAAAGGCTACAGGGATATAGAGTCATTTCTTTTTTTTACTTATTTTGTTTCTACTCTAGTAATTATTGTGCTAATTCTTGAAGAGTTTATATCCAAACATTTTCTTTTAGGCGTGATTTTCTACGCTTCGTTATTGTACTCAGGAATTAAATTGGTGGCGACTGTATGTGCTGCTTTAGGTTTTATTTCCATGGCGTCAATTTCTGATTTCGTTTTGTTAAGTTTTGGTGTTCAGCCTATGTTGTTCCCAATAACCGAATATTTTAGTCGTTTACAGTTGGCTAACGATTATATAATTTGTTTTTGTTTATTTTTTACAATAGTCAGACCGGATCTTTTCTCCTTTACTTCCAAGAAATTCTTCGTAATTGGAATGCTATTGTTGTTCATTTGCGTAATCATATCATTCTCTAGATTTATGCTTCTGCTTTTATTGTGTTCTTTGATCTTGAAATTAATAAGAATTAAATCGATTAGCGTGAGTGGTTTTATTGCTTTTGTTTTTTTTATATTGTTAGTTACTTCTCTATATTACGTGAATTTCGAGCAGGTAAATAATGCAATTGAGTTAAGGTTCTCCTCATCTGGTGTTAATCAGCACTCAGATGCAACTAGGGATTTCCAAGTTACATGCCTTAGCAAATCTATAGATAAATCACCATTTCTCGGTGTTGGTGGGTTTGGTGATTATTCTGTTTTGTGTCCAGGTCCAATTAATGCAGAGTTTTCTTATGAAGTACAATATTTGGGTTTTATATATAGATTTGGATTTATACCAACATTGCTTTTTATGTTAATTTATTTTTTCCAGTTTAGCATGTCTATAGAAGGCTGGCTCTTCTCAAAATATAATATTCCATCATTCATAGCAATGTTGACTTGGATGATGGTTGGATTTTTTAATCCATATCTTATTAGTGCTTTCGCTTCAGTGATAGTTGCTTTATGCATGAGTTGCTCAGGGGGATATAAGCTCATAAAAAAACCTTTTGATCTTTCATAGGTAAGTAATTAAATGTGTAATACAATTAGACGAAAATGCTAAAGGTTGGTGGTCTTTGTTAACTATATATGAAATAAGCTAATAATTAAAATGTAAAACTCTATACTTAATTTTTATTGCCTGATATTTTTAATTTTTTACTTGCGATAAAAAATTAATTAGATTTTTGTTAAGGAGTCGAGTTGAAGAAAATAATACTTTCCAATTCGCTTTGGATGATGAGTGAGAAATTAATTTCAATATTTGGCCTTGTTTTTGTCACTTCATTTGTAGCGAAGTACGTTGGTCCTGGTGTATTTGGTACAATTGCGTTAGCCATGTCTACATTTCAGCTTGTGCAATTGGTTTCACTTATGGGAACAGATATTCTCATTTTTAAGAGAATAAGCAGAAATAAGAAATCTGGCGTTAATCTAATTAATATAACATTCCCAATTAGATGCTTTGTTTATGTTTTTTTATCAATTCCGATTTTGGTTTATTTCTCATTTGATTCTGACTGGTTAGTGATTTTTTTCTTGATTGCAGCATTTGCTGCATGTTTTATACAGTCGCTCGATGTGTATTCTATTTTCTATGACGCTACACTTAACTCTAAAGTAAATACTTTTGTTAACGCATTTGGCTTGGTTATTTCTCTGGTTCTGAGATGGTTGATTGCTGCACTTGAACTTGATCCTGTTTTACTATGTATTCCAATTGTGTTGACGCCTCTAGTTCCCTTTATGATTCGCTATCTTTATTTTATAAAGAAGAATACACAATCGACTATACCAAGGAGACATCGTAAAAAATATTATAAGTATATAATTGGTGCTGGCTCTTCATTTGTTATTGCGTCAATTTCAGTAGCAATATATACTCGCCTTTCATTGCTGATGTTAGGTGCCTATGATGGCGCAACTGCTGCAGGTATTTATTCTGTAGCTGCGACATTAGCAACTTCTTGGATTTTTATTCATAACTCATTAATAACGTCCTCTCTTCCATCTATTTTTTCAGAAAACAATGATGCATTAGCTTTGATAAAAACAGCTAAGTTGAATGTCGTTATTCTCGTAACATCGATACCAATTATTTTGGGATTCTTTATCTTAGGTAAGTGGTTTATTGGTTTTTTTTACGGTGTAGAATATTTAGCATCATATGATGCTCTTTTAATTCTTAACTTTGCTGCAGTATTAGCTTCACTTGGTACCATTTCAGCAAGATTTATTGCGAAATATTCTGGTTATACTTTTCTTTCAATTAAAATGTGTTTAGTTGCAGTTTTTAGCCTCGGAATTAATTTGATTCTTATCAAGGAGTATCATATAGTAGGCGCTTCCATAGCTAGTGTTCTAACGCAGTTTGTTTCTCTGACAGTATTCAATTACCCTTTTAAAAATGGGATTGTGTTTAAACTCCATTGTAGGACATTTTATTTTAGATAATAATTTTATATTTTATTATTAATGCTCGCGAATACTTATAATTTTATTTATTGATGATAGTAATGGGGGGCTTAGTGACATAAAATATTGAACTAATTTTATTGTTAGATGTTTCATTGTTATTGATTTTTTAAATAGCACTATCTTGATAAAAAGGTAAGTATACATGAATATTTTGGTAACTGGTGGCGCCGGCTTCATCGGCTCAGCTGTTGTTCGTAATATTATTGATAAAACCGCCAACACGGTGCGTGTGGTAGACTGCTTGACCTACGCAGGCAATCTCGAATCCCTGTCCTCTGTTTCATCCAACGAACGGTACTCATTCTCTCGTACCAACATTACCAATGCTGTTGCGGTTGCAGAACAACTCCGTGATTTTCAGCCGGACATCGTTATGCACTTGGCGGCCGAAAGCCATGTTGATCGCTCTATCGACGGGCCTACCGCTTTTATCCAGACTAACCTTATTGGTACATTTACCCTGCTGGAAGCATCCCGTCAGTACTACATGACCCTAGATGCGGATCGTAAAAAGACATTCCGCTTCCATCATATCTCTACCGATGAGGTTTACGGAGATCTTCATGGTACAGATGACCTCTTTACTGAAGAAACCCCCTATGCACCCAGTAGCCCGTACTCTGCATCTAAAGCTGGCAGTGACCACCTTGTCCGTGCCTGGAACCGTACCTATGGTCTCCCGGTAGTTGTAACCAACTGTTCAAACAACTACGGCCCTTATCACTTCCCGGAGAAACTAATCCCGCTGACGATTCTAAACGCATTGTCAGGTAAGCCCCTGCCTGTGTACGGAAACGGTGAGCAGGTTCGCGACTGGTTGTATGTAGAAGATCACGCCAGGGCGCTCTACAAAGTGGCCACTGAGGGTAAGAATGGCGAGACCTACAATATTGGCGGTCATAATGAGCGGAAAAATATTGACGTGGTTAAAACTATTTGCGCCATTCTCGATAAGGTGGTTGATAACAAACCAAACGGGATTACGCAGTTTGCCGATCTCATTACCTTCGTGACAGACAGACCGGGGCACGATCTGCGCTACGCGATTGACGCTACAAAAATTCAGCGCGAGCTGGGCTGGGTACCGGAGGAGACGTTTGAAAGCGGTATCGAAAAAACGGTACACTGGTATCTCAATAACCAGACCTGGTGGCAGCGTGTTCTCGATGGTTCTTATGCCGGTGAGCGTCTGGGTCTGAATAAGTAATACAAGGAATAATGAATATGAAAGGTATTGTTCTCGCTGGTGGCTCAGGCACGCGTCTTTATCCCATCACCCTGGGCGTCTCCAAGCAGCTGCTACCTATTTATGACAAACCGATGATTTACTATCCGGTCTCTGTGCTGATGTTAGCTGGTATTAAAGATATTTTAATTATCACGACCCCGGAAGATATGCCTGCCTTTCAGCGCCTGATGGGAGATGGTTCGCAATTTGGAGTCAACTTCTCTTATGCCATCCAGCCTTCGCCAGATGGCCTGGCACAGGCGTTCATTATTGGAGAGAAGTTTATTGGTAATGATTCCTGTGCATTAGTACTGGGCGACAATATTTACTTTGGTCAAAGTTTTGGTAAAAAACTTGATGCTGCTGCAGCTAAGCAAACGGGCGCAACGGTATTTGGCTATCAGGTACTCGATCCTCAGCGCTTTGGCGTTGTTGATTTCGATGAAAACTTTAAAGCGCTATCCATTGAAGAGAAACCGCTGAAGCCGAAGTCCGACTGGGCCGTCACCGGTCTCTATTTCTATGATAAAGACGTTGTCTCGATGGCGAAGGAAGTCCGTCCTTCTGAACGAGGAGAACTCGAAATCACCACGCTTAACCAGATGTATCTCGAGCGTGGCGATCTTCATGTCGAACTTCTGGGGCGCGGTTTTGCCTGGCTTGATACCGGCACTCACGATAGCCTGATTGAGGCTTCGCAGTTTATTCACACCATCGAAAAGCGTCAGGGGATGAAGATCGCCTGCCTGGAAGAGATAGCTTACCGCAATAAGTGGCTGTCTGCGGAAGGTGTTGCTACTCAGGCTGAACGCTTGAGGAAAACGGAATATGGCGCGTATCTGAAGCGTTTGCTGAATGAATATTAAGCACGAAGGTTGCATTCAATGAAAATTCTGCTGATTGGAAAGAATGGCCAGGTGGGTTGGGAGTTGCAACGCGCCCTCTCTACCCTTGGCCAGGTTGTTGCTGTTGACTATTTCGATAAAGACCTCTGCGGGGATTTAACCAATCTTGAAGGTATTGCGCAGACAGTCCGCACTGTAAAACCCGATGTTGTAGTCAATGCCGCAGCGCACACGGCAGTGGATAAGGCAGAGAGTGAGCGTGAGTTATCGGAACTGCTTAACGAGCAAGGCGTCGCCGTGCTTGCTGCCGAGTCTGCAAAACTTGACGCTTTAATGGTGCATTACTCGACTGATTATGTTTTTGATGGACTGGGGAGCCACTATCGTCATGAAGATGAGGCTACCGGCCCGCTTAACGTTTATGGCGAAACTAAACGTGCCGGTGAACTGGCGCTGGAGCAACACAATCCTCGGCACCTGATTTTTCGCACCAGTTGGGTTTATGCTACGCGAGGGGCGAACTTTGCCAAAACTATGCTGCGACTCGCTGCTGATAAAACATCTTTGTCGATCATTGACGACCAGTACGGTGCACCGACAGGTGCCGAGCTGCTGGCGGACTGCACGGCAATCGCTATTCGCCAGGAGATGCGCGACCGGGCTGTTGCAGGCACGTATCATCTAGTGGCCAGCGGAGAGACCAGCTGGTGCGACTATGCAAGGTTCGTTTTTGAGGTAGCCCGTAAGCATGGAGCAGAATTGGCTATCAAAGATGTTAAGGGGATCCCCACGACATCTTATCCGACGCCAGCTGCCCGTCCTCTGAACTCACGTCTTTCAAATACTAAGTTTCAGCGTACATTCGCAGTCACTTTGCCAGACTGGCGGCAAGGCGTAGAGCGGGTCGTTACTGAACTTCTGGGAAAATAAGCGAGTACAGGCGTATGAACATCATTAAAACCGATATACCGGATGTCCTAATTTTTGAGCCCCGCGTTTTTGGCGACGCGCGCGGTTTTTTCTTCGAAAGTTTCAGTAATAAATTTTTTAATGAGGCTGTGGGTCGTAGCGTAGAGTTTGTTCAGGATAATCATTCGCAATCACAGAAGGGCGTATTACGGGGCCTGCACTACCAGCTCGATCCGCACGCGCAAGGTAAACTGGTTCGCTGCGTCGAGGGAGAGGTGTTTGATGTCGCGGTTGATATTCGAAGCTCTTCTCCGACATTCGGAAAATGGGTAGGAGCCATTCTGAGCGCTGAAAATAAGCGCCAGCTTTGGATCCCGGAAGGCTTTGCCCACGGTTTTCTGGCTTTAAGTGACACTGTGCAGTTTGTGTATAAAGCGACTAATTACTATGCCCCACAATCTGAGCGCAGCATCCTGTGGAATGATCCTGAGATTGGCATCTCATGGCCTGAGATTAATGAAGGTAAGCTCTCTTTATCTGATAAGGATCTGGCAGCTGTCAATCTGGCTGGTGCCGAAGTTTATAAATAACGTCATCAATAAAGGCCCTGAGCGGGCCTTTATTTTCTGGTGTTATTCCCGACTTTAAATCCTGAAGGCTAAGCTTGTGCTATTTATGGATAAAGTCGGCCGCTTTGCACAATTTTTTAAATGAATAAAGCGCAATCAAATGAAAATAACCATCTCCGGCACAGGCTATGTCGGCCTGTCCAACGGCGTACTGATCGCCCAGCACCACGAAGTGGTCGCTCTCGACATCGTGCAGTCGAAAGTCGATCTCCTGAATCAGAAAAAATCGCCGATTGTCGATAAAGAAATTGAGGAGTATCTGGCCAGCAGGCCGCTTAATTTCCGCGCCACCACGGATAAGCAGGACGCCTACCGCGATGCTGACTTTGTGATCATCGCCACGCCAACGGACTACGATCCGAAAACCAACTACTTCAACACAGCTTCCGTTGAAGCGGTGATCCGCGACGTGACTGAGATTAATCCGTCTGCAGTAATGATTATCAAGTCAACCGTACCCGTCGGCTTTACGCAGAACATGAAGGAGAAGCTGGGCATCACTAACCTGATCTTCTCCCCGGAGTTCCTGCGCGAGGGCAAGGCGCTGTACGACAACCTGCATCCTTCCCGCATCGTGATCGGCGAGCGTTCCGAGCGTGCGGAGCGCTTTGCCGCGCTGCTGAAAGAGGGGGCCATTAAGCAGGATATCCCGACGCTGTTCACCGACTCGACCGAAGCCGAGGCCATCAAGCTGTTCGCCAATACCTACCTTGCGCTGCGCGTGGCCTATTTTAACGAGCTGGACAGCTACGCGGAAAGCCTGGGCCTCAACACCCGGCAGATCATTGAGGGCGTGGGGCTCGATCCGCGTATCGGCAGCCACTACAACAATCCGTCGTTCGGCTACGGCGGCTACTGTCTGCCGAAAGACACCAAGCAGCTGCTGGCCAACTATGACTCGGTGCCGAATAACATTATCGGCGCCATCGTCGACGCCAACCGCACCCGCAAGGACTTCATCGCCGAACGGATCCTCGCCCGCAATCCGAAAGTGGTCGGCATCTATCGCCTGATCATGAAGAGCGGCTCCGACAACTTCCGCGCCTCTTCCATTCAGGGCATCATGAAGCGCATCAAAGCCAAGGGTATTCCGGTCATCATCTATGAGCCGGTGATGAAAGAGGACACCTTCTTTAATTCGCAGGTGATCCGCGACTTCGATGCCTTTAAGCAGCAGGCCGACGTCATCATCTCCAACCGCATGGCTGACGAGCTCTCCGACGTGGCAGACAAAGTCTACACCCGCGATCTGTTCGGCAGCGACTGACCGCTCCCCGGTGGTATTCCGCCGCCCGCGCAGCGCGGTATAAGCCTTGCTTACCTCGCTGCGCTTTTTCCCTCCGGCAAAAGCTTAAAACCCGCGCTAAAATCAATGAAATTAGGCAATCAGTGTGACTTAGATCAGCAAATACTATTCATTTTACCTCTGACTGAGTTAACATCTAAGCCACATTCCAGACCGCATCGAATCGCGGTGAAAACACCTGACAGGAGTATGTAATGTCCAAGCAACAGATCGGCGTCGTTGGTATGGCTGTGATGGGGCGTAACCTGGCGCTCAACATTGAAAGCCGCGGTTATACTGTCTCCATCTTTAACCGTTCGCGCGAAAAAACCGAAGAAGTGGTCGCCGAAAATCCGGGCAAAAAACTGGCCCCATACTACACGGTGCAGGAGTTCGTTGAGTCGCTGGAAACCCCGCGTCGCATCCTGTTAATGGTGAAGGCCGGCGCGGGCACCGATGCCGCGATTGAGTCCCTCAAGCCGTACCTGGAAAAAGGCGACATCATCATTGACGGTGGCAACACCTTCTATCAGGACACCATTCGCCGCAACCGCGAACTGTCTGAAGACGGCTTCAACTTCATCGGCACCGGCGTTTCCGGCGGTGAAGAGGGCGCACTGAAGGGCCCGTCCATTATGCCCGGCGGCCAGAAGCACGCCTACGAGCTGGTGGCCCCGATCCTGACCAAAATTGCTGCCGTCGCCGAAGACGGCGAACCGTGCGTGACCTATATCGGTCCAGACGGCGCTGGCCATTACGTGAAGATGGTGCACAACGGTATCGAGTACGGCGACATGCAGCTGATTGCCGAAGCATACTCCCTGCTGAAGGGCGGCCTGAACCTTTCCAACGAAGAGCTGGCGCAGGTCTTCAGCGAGTGGAACAAGGGCGAGCTGAACAGCTATCTGATCGATATCACCAAGGATATCTTCACCAAGAAAGACGAAGAGGGTAAGTACCTTGTCGACGTCATTCTTGACGAAGCCGCCAACAAAGGCACCGGTAAGTGGACCAGCCAGAGCTCGCTGGATCTCGGCGAACCGCTGTCGCTGATCACCGAATCCGTGTTTGCGCGCTACATCTCTTCCCTGAAATCACAGCGCGTTGCTGCCTCTAAAGTCCTCAGCGGTCCGCAGGCCAAGCCGGCCGGCGACAAGAAAGATTTCATCGAGAAAGTTCGCCGCGCGCTGTATCTCGGCAAAATCGTCTCCTACGCGCAGGGCTTCTCTCAGCTGCGCGCGGCGTCTGACGAAAACAACTGGGATCTGCACTACGGCGAAATCGCCAAAATCTTCCGCGCCGGCTGCATCATCCGCGCCCAGTTCCTGCAGAAGATCACCGATGCCTATGCCGAAAACAAAGATATCGCCAACCTGCTGCTGGCACCGTACTTCAAGAAAATTGCCGACGATTACCAGCAGGCGCTGCGCGACGTGGTTGCCTATGCCGTGCAGAACGGTATCCCGGTTCCGACCTTCTCTGCGGCCGTTGCCTACTACGACAGCTACCGCGCAGAAGTGCTGCCGGCTAACCTGATCCAGGCCCAGCGCGACTACTTCGGGGCGCATACCTACAAGCGTACCGATAAGGAAGGCGTGTTCCATACGGAGTGGCTGGATTAAGCTTGACTGGATAAAAAACAATCAAAAATCCCGGCTTTGCCGGGATTTTTATATTTGTAACTTATTGTTTTTAATTAGATATATGCTTCATGCACAAGCGAGTCTTGAATGACTTAAAATAGTGTTGTTTTTATATGTGACATAACATTTAGAAATGCAAAAGATATATTATCGATTTTCATAAAAAACAGTGTGTTAAATCATACCTACGGAGCGCGGGCTAAAAAATTCTCGTCGGTAATGGCTTGTCTTAGGTGATGTTTAAGACCACAATAGCCGACTGTATTTACCAGTGCCATCTCGTGGCTGATGTTATATGGATGATAACTATACTATTAAAGCATTCTGGTAGCTGTCGAGCCAGGGGCGGTAGCGTGTCCGAAAAGGATTTGATGCATTTCTTATGATTAATTAGCATCAATAGATCGATGGATGAAGCATGATTGGTCAAGTGACATTTGACTGAGCAAGATACTTTTTTGAAGTTTCTTTGGGTTGAATCATCGATAGTAAGTGCATAGTTATTGACGAGAGAAGCATAAACATGCAATCTATGCAGCTCTCATATTAACTACTGATATAATTCCCATTATGGATATTGTGAGCAAAAGGAAGTATATCTTTATAAATCATCATACAGTTTATAAAGTTTAAATAAAGGATGGTCATAAAATTAAGGAACGATACTGACTCTATTATCAGTTTAGTTAAAGTGGATGTGCTCATTTTTAATTACTTTCATTCAATCGCTCGAAAAACTTACTATTATTTCTGAATCCTTTTACTTTACAGTTTTGATATTTTTTACATAGAGTAACAGCTTTGTTTTTTTAATTGTAATTTAGTATAACTAACAACAGTGATATCAACAAATTATGGCAATAAGTAAAACTAAACAATTTGTAGCAGGTATTATTAATCAAGCATCTAATATTATTGTACCATTTATCATAACCTTTATAGCATTGAATCAGTTACCTAAAGAGTTAGGCAGTGTGTGGTTAATATTTTTATCCATGGTTGTTTTAGTTATTCTTTTTGACTTCGGTTTGTCACCAACGATAATACGAAATGTAAGCTATGTTATAGCTGGTGCTCGTAAGTTGGCTAAAAATAATATTGATGAAATCGATTTTAGCGATAGCATATCCTATGGCTTATTGAAAAGGTTGGTTAATGATACACGGGGTTTATATAAGAAATTATCCATTATAGCAAGTATCATAATACTTGTTTTTGGTAGTGTATATTTTTACTATATTTCTCCGGCCAATATTGTGATTGAAACTGTAATGTCATGGATATTGTTTGGTATGGGGCTTCTCTTAAGTTTCTATTATCTTTATTATACGCCAATGCTCAGTGGGTTAGGGGAAATACACCTTGCTAATATTGCAAATACGATTGGCAGAATAACGTGGTTACTACTGGTCATTATAAGTGTACCCTTTAAATTGTCATTATTAAGCATTTCTGGTTTTTTCCTGATTTCTGTGATCGTTATTAGAATATTTAGTTCTTATTTTTTTAATCGGAATGAACACATCAGGGCTATGGCGGATATACCCGAAGATCCTGTATCAACAATACCGTACATTTCAGGTAGTGCAATAAAACTTGGCATTGCGACCTTAGGCGGTTTTTTAATAAATCGCTCAACTGTCATTATTGCCGGAATGGTATTAAGTTTGACATTAGCTGGTCAATTTACTTTTACAATGCAAATTTTTTTGGCTATCATGTCAGTAAGCAATGTTTATCTTGCAATGCAAATACCAAGTCTGTCTCAATTAGTGATAAAGAAGGATACTGAGTTACTTAAAAAAGAAATATCTAAAGTAATTCTTTTTTCAATCTCTCTATACGTTTTGGGTGTACTCACCTTCTTGCTTAGCGCTGACTTTATTGTGAGTCTTACTCGAGTTAAGGTCGGGTTTTTAGAACACAAATATATCATTATAATGAGCCTGATGTTTTTATTAGATCTGAACCACAACGTTTGTGCGTCAATTTTGACTGTAAATAATAAGATCCCCTTTGTTGTTCCTGTTTTAGTATCAGGTTTTTTAATTGTTATTACAGCTCTAATATTAGTAGGGCCACTCCACTTAGGGGTTGCTGGGTTGATTATGGCTCAAGGTATTGTCCAGATATGTTATAATAATTGGAAATGGCCTTTGATGATTTATAAGGATTTCTATACAAAGAGTTGAATATTACTGGAGCGACAATCACAATATTATGATTTAATTATATTATAATGAATTTTGAATCAGGCGGTTGTAATTTTATCGTTTTAAATGCTTTCTATAATAATCAATAGGATTAAAATTGGCTAGAGTAATCATTTTAGCACTAATGTTGATATCAGCTAATCCTTATTACCTTGGTTCTATTGCGTATGCTGCAGTTATTGCATTAGTTTTTTATAATGTCTTTACAACGAAATATTCCCATCAAAGGTTATTGGCTTTACTATTATTCATATCATACTATATTATAAATTTTATTTACGTTTTTTCACAAAAGGCAGAGTTTGATCCTGTTGTATTGAATTTCTTTGTTCAGATGCTTTTTTTATTAACTGTAAACTATTCCAATATTTCATTATTTCGTACCTTATACTTTTCAATGCAGCTACAGGTGGGTCTTTCTGTCCTTCTTGGATTAGTCGGATTCATGACCGGTGGGGGGGCAATGTTTGTTGATGCTGGTTCAGCTAAAGGTTTTAGCGGTTTCTACGCACTTACAGGACTTTTCGCTACACCACAATTATTATCCAGCGTAAGTTTAGCGGTAGTATTGTTCAGTAAAACCTTTACTAAAAAAATAACGCTATTTCCTTTTTTTAATTTTATGTCTGCTTTGTCGTATATCACTATGTTGGTTTCGTTAAATCGCATTAACTTATTAGGTGTTATTGCATTAAAATTTTTGGCATGGTTTAAGGATAGAAAAGACAAACATATTTTAATATTCCTACTTCCTCTATTAATAATGTTATTGTTTTTTATTTTATTAAGTGTAATTGATCTTAGAAGTGTTGATTTGCAAACTATTAATAGCAGATTAGCTCTTTTTTCTGGAGTTTTGTCTACGATAGACCTGAGCTCCATATGGCAATTAATATTTGGTTCATTTTCTAAAATTCATTTTTATCTTAGAGAATATATTGTTGATATTTACTATGTGGAAAATGGATTTCTTTTTTTATTTAAGTATTTTGGCTCGTTAGGCCTTCTGATCTATTTTTCTATAGCTATTTTTTTTGTGGTTTATTTATATAAAAAAAATATGTCAATTTTAGCATTATATACATTTTTTTATCTTTTTATTGTTCAAAATTTCACTAATGAATATGTTTCATTTGTGTTTCCACAGATATTAAGTTTGATAATTTTTAGGTCATTAAATTTCCCTAACAAATATAAATCATACGCTCATGAGGGAGCTTAATTGTTGTGAAAAAAATAGCATTTTTCCATCCTGTTGATGATTACTACGGAGCAAGTAAAATTCTTGCATATATTCTTTTATTTTTATCCAAAGAGTATCAATGTGATGTTTATCTTCCTAAAGTGACTGGTTCATTAAAATCAATGACTGCCGACGCGGGAAATATTAATTTTATAGAGTTTAACGAATTACCTTTAGCTCATAGAGGTATGTATAATCTCTCAGGGCTATTAAAGTGGTTTAAATACGATATACAAACTTTCTTTTTACTTAGAAAAATTAAGAAACAATATGTTTTTATTTATATTAATACAGTTGCATTATTTAGTGTTTCTTTTTTATGCAGAATTCTCAATATAAAAAATATAGTACATTGCCATGAATATCTAAAAGGATCTATTTATGGTAAATTAATTCGTTTGTTAGTTAATTTTTCGGCCAATGATGTGATTAGTGTCTCAAAGCATGTAGCATCATATATTGGAAAAAATAGTTTAATAATACATAATGGTATCCCTGATATTAAAATTACAGAGAATATCCAACCTTACAAAGGTGCGGATGATAAAATTAACTTTGCGATTGTCGGTAGAGTGATGCCTGAAAAAGGACAATGGTTCTTGCTTGATGCGCTTAATTTGCTTGAAAAGGACATCACAGATAAAATTAAAATCCATATCTATGGTGATGCTCCTCCGACAAGGGCATATTTAATGCGAGACTTAAAAGAAAAGATCCTAGATTTACATCTCAGCGATCTCATTGTATTACATGGATTTGACTCAGATGCCTCGTCTAAAATCAAAGATGTTGATTGTTGTTTAATCCCATCACTAATGGCTGACCCATTTCCAACAACAGTTCTTGAAGCAATGAGGGTGGGGAAGGTAATCATTACCACTAGCAATGGTGGCGCGAAAGAGATTATTCTTGATGGTGTTAATGGATTCATTATTGAGCCTAATGATTTAAATGAATTCGCGTCAACTCTTCGTAAGGTTGCAAGCCTTTCAAAACAACAAATGAATTTGATGGGTGAGGCAGCACGTGGTACTTTTCTCGAAAATTATACAGTAGAAAAATTCCAATTACGTTTTAATAATGTTATAAGAAAATATATTTAATCACTCAAGGTAAGCAATGAAAAATGTACATATTATTGGCACGGTTGGAGTACCTGCGTGTTATGGTGGTTTTGAAACATTAGTCGATAATCTAATTGATACTGATGAAGTTTCTTTTACTGTATACTGCTCAGCAAAAATCTATAATTCTGAACAACAGTTAACAAGCTATAAAGGTGCAAAGTTAGTTTACTTACCATTCAATGCAAACGGGATAGCAAGTATTTCGTATGATATACTTTCTATGATTAGTGCTGGAATAAAGAAAGCAGATTGCATCCTTATTTTAGGTGTTTCAGGTTGTTTGTTTCTCCCATTCCTTCGCTTGTTCACGAAAGCATTAATTATCACAAATATTGATGGCCTGGAGTGGCGAAGAGATAAATGGAGTTTACCAATAAAATATTTTTTGAAAATATCGGAGAAAACCGCCGTGCGTCATTCTGATATTGTTGTTTCAGATAATCAAGCTATTGCAGAATATGTTAAGAATGAGTATAGCAGAGATAGTAAAGTAATTGCATATGGAGGGGACCATGCGATCTGTAATGGTGTTGCCCATGATGACAAGGGTTATGGATTAACTGTGTGCAGAATTGAACCAGAAAATAATATTTCGATGATTCTTGAAGCCTTTAGTAAAATAAAAGAAAGCATTATCATTGTTGGCAATTGGGAATATAGTGAATATGGTAGAAAAATAAGGCAATCATACCAAATGTATGAAAATATAAAAATGCTAGATCCAATTTATGACAAAGAAAAATTAGCAGAGATGAGAAGTCAATGTTCATTTTATATACATGGGCATTCGGCTGGAGGAACAAATCCTTCACTCGTTGAGATGATGCATTTTTCTAAACCTATTTTATGTTTCGACTGTAATTACAATAGAGCCACAACTGAAAATAAAGCCATTTACTTTAAAGATGTAAATACACTTGTCGCTGCTATTCAAGAGAAGGAGTTTTATGGCGTTTCTAATGAAGTAAAAGAAATCGCTAATAGAAGATATACTTGGAGTATTATACGAGAGCAATATCTGGAGCTTCTAAGGTGAGAAGTGGCAGATTACTCATAGATATATAAAAACATTGTCCATTAACTTAAATTTAGTAGATGCTCTAAATTTTGCAAAACTTTTATGATGGTTATTGCGAAGGTTTTTAATTGCAGGTGAGATTATATAATGCTGAGTAACGATCGATTCAATGATAGAAACGAAAATTCGAATTCATTCGATTTGACTGATGTGTTTATTGAAGTTTGGCATCATAGAATCACTGTACTCTTAACGGTATTCGTAACATTAGTTCTAGCTACAGGCTATATTTTTGTTGCTAAAGAAAAATGGATTTCTACGGCTATCGTTACTAGTCCAGATGCAGGGCAGATTTCTGGATACACTAATGCATTGAATGTAATGTACGGTAATAATGCTCCAAAAATAAATGATGTTCAAAAAGCTTTCATTGAGCGCTTTGGTGCCGCTTTTTCGGCCTTATCCGAGGCCCTGGATAATCAAGAGGAGCGAGAAGAGCTTACTATAGAACCTGCTTTAAAGGACCAAAACGTTCCTCTTAAACTAACATATACGGGGAGGTCTGCTGAAGCAGCAAAACAAAAGCTAGCCGAATATATACAGCAAGTTGATGATACGGTTTCTAAAGGTCTTGAAGTGGATTTGGACTCATCTATTACTTCTCGTAAATCAGAACTTGAGCAGTCTTTAAGTACACTGAAACAAGTTGCTACCGAACAAAAGGAGTTAAGTCTCGCTCAAATTAGTCAAGCACTGATGGTAGCAGAGCAGTCAAATATCAAAATTCCTCAAGTGCAACAGATGGATCAGGTATCACAAGATACAATGTTTATGTTAGGTAGTGATGCTCTTTCATCCATGCTTAAAAATAAAGCATCGCGACCACTGCATTATCCTGACAGCTATTATCAAACTCGCCAATCACTTCTTGATGTCTCGAATTTAATCAAAGGTGAAAAGCAAGATGAAATTAAGGCAGATAATCTACACTCCTATCGCTACGTAATGAAACCAACATTGCCAGTCCGCCGTGATAGTCCAAAACGGCCACTTATTTTTGTCTTAGCAGTGTTTTTAGGTCTGGTTATTGGAACTGCTATAGTATTAGCACGTAATGCTTTTCGAGCTACTCGTCCATGATTCATTAAAGAACACAAAGCAATATAATATTTGAAAATATTATTGGGCTATAGGGATTATAGCCCAATACCGAAATTCTAATTAGTTATTGTAATGTTATAGAGCTAGTAACTCATAATCATCGAGCATTAAACTACTATAATGCTATTTGTGCCTCTCCCTCAACCTCCCCACAACATCCCCCAACCCCAGCCCCCCATCCTGCAACAGCACCATCAAATGATAAACCAAATCCGACGCCTCATTCTTCAACTCCTCCCTATCACGCACCGTCGCCGCCAGCGCCGTCTCTACGCCTTCCTCGCCCACCTTCTGCGCAATCCGCTTCGTTCCGCTGGCGTACAGCCTCGCGGTATACGAACTCTCAGGATCGGCGTTTTTCCGCGACGCAATCAGCTCTTCAAGCTGATACAGGAACAGCCACTCGTGGCTCGCCTCGGCGAAGCAGCTTGAGTTCCCCTTGTGGCAGGTCGGCCCAATTGGATTAACCAGCACCAGCAGCGTATCGTTATCGCAGTCCGGGGAGATGCTCACCAGATTAAGAAAGTGGCCGGAGGTCTCGCCCTTGGTCCACAGTCGCCCCTTGGTGCGGGAAAAGAACGTCACCTTGCCGGTCTCCAGCGTTTTCGCCAGCGCGTCCTTGTTCATATAGCCCAGCATCAGCACTTCGCCGGAGACGGCGTGCTGCACGATGGCCGGCATCATGCCGTCGGTTTTTTCCCAGTCCAGCTTCTCTGTCAACATACCCTTATCTCCACGCCCTGGGTGGCCAGGTACGTTTTTAATTCACCAATATTAATAATTTGTTTGTGGAATACCGAGGCGGCAAGCGCGCCGTCTACGTCGGCATCCCGGAAGGCTTCCAGAAAGTGCTCCATGGTGCCCGCGCCGCCGGAGGCGATCAGCGGGACGTGGCAAACCTCGCGCACCTTCTTCAGCTGCGCCAGGTCGTAGCCGCTGCGCACGCCGTCCTGGTTCATCATATTGAGGACGATTTCGCCGGCGCCGCGCTTCTGCACTTCCTGCACCCAGTCGAGGGTTTCCCACTGCGTAACGCGGGTGCGGCTCTCATCGCCGGTGTACTGATTGACGTGGTACTTGCCGCTGTCGGCGTCAAACCAGGTATCAATGCCCACCACGATGCACTGCACGCCGAAGCGGTCCGCCAGGCGGGTTATTAGCTCCGGGTCGGCGAGGGCGGGGGAGTTCACCGAAATTTTATCGGCGCCGAAGGATAAAATTTTGGCGGCGTCCTCTAACGACTTGATGCCGCCCGCGACGCAGAAGGGAATATCGATCACCTCGGCCACGCGCTCGACCCAGCTCTTGTCCACCACCCGGCCATCGCTGGAGGCGGTGATATCGTAGAACACCAGCTCGTCGGCGCCTTCTTCGGCGTAGCGCTTCGCCAGCGGCACGATGTCGCCGATAATTTCGTGATTGCGAAACTGCACGCCCTTAACCACCTGACCATCGCGCACGTCCAGGCAGGGAATTATCCGTTTTGCCAGCATTCGATGGCCTCCGTTACGTTGAATTTACCTTCCAGCAGCGCGCGGCCGACGATCACGCCGCGCACGCCGGTGCCGCGCAGGGCGGCGATATCGCTAAGGCCGCCGATGCCGCCGGAGGACTGGAACGCCACCTGCGGATAGCGGGCGCAGACTTCCTCATATAGCGAGACGTTGGAGCCCGCCAGCGTACCGTCGCGGGAGATATCGGTACACAGGACGTGCTGCAGGCCGACCGGCAGATAGGCTTCAACCAGCGCCTCGAGGCTGACGCCGGAGTCCTCCTGCCAGCCGCTGACCGCCACCTGTTTATTACCTTCAGCATCAATGCGCACGTCGAGGGCGAGCACCAGCTTCTCCGCGCCGAAACGCGCGAACCAGCCTTTCACTACCTCGGGTGATTTTACTGCCGTCGAGCCGACCACCACGCGCGCCACGCCCGCCTCGAGCAGGGCGGCAACGTCCTCTTCGCTGCGGATCCCGCCGCCGACCTGTACCGGCACGTCGACGCCGGCCACCAGGGTTTTAATCAGCGCGATCTGGCGCTTCGCCGGATCTTTGGCGCCGGTTAAGTCCACCAGGTGCAGGACTTCTGCGCCCTGCGCGGCGTAATCCTGCAGGCGCGGCAGCGGATCGCTGCCGTAGTCGCGCTGCTGCCCGTAGTCGCCCTGGTGCAGGCGCACCACGGTGCCGTCGATTAAATCTAAAGCCGGTATGATCATTACATCTCCAGGAAGTTTTTCAGCAGCTGCGCCCCCGCGGCGCCGGAGCGCTCCGGGTGAAACTGCACGCCGAAGAAGTTCTCTTTCTGCACGGCGGCGGTAAAGGCCTCGCCGTAGCTGCACTGGGCGATGGTGTGGGCATTCACCGGCATCGCGTAGCTGTGCACGAAATAGAAGTAGGCTCCGTCGTCGATGCCGCGAAACAGATGGTCACCGGCTTTCGGATAGACGCGGTTCCAGCCCATGTGCGGCAGCGGCAGGCCGAAGTCGGTCATTTTCGGCACCGGCTGGTCGATGATGCCCAGCATATCGATACCGCCGTTTTCATCGCTACGGCTGCCCAGCAGCTGCATCCCCAGGCAGATGCCGAGCACCGGCTGGGAGCAGGCCTTAATCAGATCGATAAGCGCGCGCTCGCGCAGCTGATCCATCGCCGCCTGGGCGGTGCCGACGCCCGGCAGGAACAGCTTATCGGCGTGCAGCACCACGTCCGGGTCGCGGCTGACCACCGGCGCGTAGCCGAGGCGGCTGACCGCCGATTTGACCGAGTTGAGGTTGGCGCAGCCGGTATCGAGGATCACCACGTCCATCAGAGCACTCCTTTCGATGAGGGAAGGGTATCGCCCTCCACGCGGATCGCCTGGCGCAGGGTGCGGCCAAAGGCCTTAAACAGGCTCTCAACCCGGTGGTGATCGTTTTTGCCCTTGGTTTTCAGGTGCAGGGTCACGCCCATGGCGTAGGAGAGCGAGCGGAAGAAGTGCTCGACCATCTCGGTGCTCAGATCGCCCACCCGCTGGTAGGTGAACTCGGCCTTATATTCGAGGTGCGGGCGGCCGGAGATGTCCAGCGCGCAGCGCGCCAGGCATTCGTCCATCGGCAGCACGAAGCCGAAGCGGCAGATGCCGCGCTTATCGCCCAGCGCTTTTTTCAGCGCTTCGCCCAGCGCCAGGCCGGTATCTTCCACGGTGTGGTGATCGTCGATGTACAGGTCGCCCTTAACGCCAATCTCCATGCGGAAGCCGCCGTGGGTGGCTATCTGGTCGAGCATATGGTCGAAGAAGCCGACGCCGGTGTTGATCTTGCTTTCGCCTTCGCGATCCAGCCACACCTTGACGTCAATCTGCGTCTCGCGTGTATTGCGCGCAACGTGAGCGTAGCGGTCGCGCTTCGCCAGCTGTTCGCTGATCCGCGGCCAGCTCAGGCCGTCGCTGCCGTAGCGCAGGCCGGTGATGCCCATGTTTTCAGCCAGCTGAACGTCGGTGGCGCGATCGCCAATCACGTAGCTGTTGGCGAGATCCATCGTGCCCTCGACCAGCCACCGGGTGACCATTTTGGTGCCGGGCTTGCGGCAGTCGCAGCCGTCGGCCTCGAAGTGCGGGCAGATCAGCACATCGTCAAACGTCACGCCCTGGGAGGTAAAGACCTGCATCATCAGGTCGTGCGGCCCGTCGAAGTCCGCCTGCGGGAAGCTGTCGGTGCCCAGCCCGTCCTGGTTGGTGATCATCACCAGCCGGTAACCCGCTTTCTGCAGCGCCAGCAGGGAGGGAATAACGTCCGGCTCGAAGGCCAGCTTATCGAAACGGTCAACCTGGTAGTCGCTCGGCGGCTCGGAGATCAGGGTGCCGTCGCGATCGATAAAGAGGAACTTCTGGGTCATACTTGCTCCGCGCGAAGGGCGTCAATGACGCGCTGGCTCTCGGGGCGGGTGCCGATAGTGATGCGCAGGCAGCCGCTCAAAGAGGGTTGTTTATTCTGGTCACGTAAGATAATGCCCTGATCCCACAGCGATTTAAAGACCGCGCTTGAGGCGGTGATGCGGGCAAGAATATAGTTGGTCTCGGAGTCGAACACTTCCTCAACGCAGGCAATCTCCCGCAGCTGGCTGACCAGGAACTGCCGCTCGTCGATAATCTGCGCCACCCGCTGGCGCATGGCGGCAATCCCTTCCGGGGAGAGCGCCTGGGCGGCGATATCGGCCACCGGCGTGGAGAGCGGGTAGGGGGCGATCACCTTCAGCAGCAGGGCGATAATCTCGGCGCTGGCGAGGGTAAAGCCGCAGCGCAGGCCGGCGAGAGCAAAGGCCTTTGACAGCGTGCGCAGCACCACCAGGTGCGGATACTCCGCGATCCAGCCCGCCAGCGTCGCCTGCGGGCAGAACTCGATATAGGCCTCATCGGCCACCACAATCGCTCTGCCGCGGGTCATCTCCAGCAGGGTGCGCATATCCTCGGGATTGATGATTTGCCCGGTCGGGTTGTTCGGGCTGCAGACGTAGATCACCTTCACGCCGTCCAGGCTGTCGCCGATGGTCTGCAGATCCAGCTGCCAGTCCTCGCGGGCGGGTACGGTACGATACTCGACGCCGAAGGTTTCGGCGCTGACGCTGTACATGCCGTAGGTCGGCGGGCAGAAGAGGATAGCGTCCTGGCCCGGTTCGCAGAAGGCGCGGATCAGCAGCTCAATGCCCTCATCGGCGCCGCGGCTGACCAGCACCTGTTCCGGCTTCAGCCCCGCGTAGGCGGCGTAGTTGTCAATCACCGCTTTCGGCTGGCACTCCGGGTAGCGGTTCAGCGTCTGCTGGCGCAGGTCGAAGTTGACCGGCGTCGGAAACTCGTTGGCGTTGAGCCACACGTCGCCCTTGCCGCCCAGGCGGCGCGCGGACTGATACGGCGTCAGGTCGCGCACGTTTTTACGGGCTAACTCTTCAATGCTCATTTCATCTCCTTGAGCGCGGCGACGCGCAGGGTCACGGCGTTTTTGTGGGCGGTCAGCAGCTCGGCGGCGGCCAGGGTTTCAATGGTCGAGGCCAGGGCAGAGAAGCCCGCCTTCGACAGCTCCTGGACGGTCATCCGCTTCTGGAAGTCGGCCAGCCCCAGGCTTGAACAGGTAGCCGTGTAGCCGTAGGTCGGCAGCACGTGATTGGTGCCGGAGGCATAGTCCCCCGCCGACTCCGGCGACCAGTCGCCGAGGAACACCGATCCGGCGCTGGTGATGTCGTCCACCAGGGCGCGGGCGTCGCGGGTCTGGATAATCAGGTGCTCCGGGCCGTACTGGTTGGAGATCTCTACGCACTGGGCGAGATCGCGGGCGACGATCAGCCGGCTGGCCGAGAGCGCCTGGCGGGCAGTTTCCGCGCGGCTCAGTTCGCCGAGCTGGCGCTCAACCGCCTGCGCGACCCGGGCGGCCATCTCCGCATCCGGCGTCAGGAGGATCACCTGCGAGTCCGGACCGTGCTCGGCCTGGGAGAGCAGGTCCGAGGCGACGAAGTCCGGCGTCGCGCCGCTGTCGGCGATCACCAGCACTTCGGAGGGGCCGGCGGGCATGTCGATGGCCGCGCCGTCGAGGCGCTGGCTGACCTGGCGCTTGGCTTCGGTGACGAAGGCGTTGCCGGGGCCGAAGATCTTGTCCACTTTCGGCACCGATTCGGTGCCGAGCGCCAGGGCGGCGATGGCCTGGGCGCCGCCGACGTTAAACACCTCCTGCACGCCGCACAGCTTCGCCGCGTAAAGGATCTCATCGGCGATGGGCGGCGGCGAGCAGAGCACCACCTTGCGGCAGCCGGCGATGCGCGCCGGGGTCGCCAGCATCAGCACCGTCGAGAACAGCGGGGCCGAGCCGCCGGGAATATAGAGGCCAACCGAGTCAATAGGGCGGGTCACCTGCTGGCAGCGCACGCCGGGCAGGGTCTCCACGTCCACGCCGGGCAGCTTCTGCGCGTTGTGGAAGGTGTCGATATTCTTCACCGCCACCGCCATCGCCTGCTTAAGGGCGTCGCTCAGCCGATCGCCGGCGGCGTCGATTTCCGCCTGGCTTACCTTCAGCGCCTTAACCTCGGTTTTATCAAACTTCGCGCCGTACTCGCGCAAGGCCGCATCGCCGTTGGCCTTCACGTTATCGAGGATCTCCGCCACCGTGCGGGTGATGCTGTCCGAGGCGGCGATCGCCGGGCGCATCAGCAGCTCGCGCTGCTGGTCGGCGCTGCAGTCGTTCCAGTCAATGATTGTGCTAAAGCTCATGGCCGTTACTCCATCATCTTCTCAATCGGCAGCACCAGAATGGAGCTTGCCCCCAGCGCCTTCAGTTTTTCCATGGTTTCCCAGAACAGGGTTTCGCTGCTGACCATGTGCATCGCCACCCGCTGCTGGTCGCCCGCCAGCGGCAGAATGGTCGGGCGCTCGGCGCCCGGCAGCAGGGCGACAACCTCTTCCAGACGCTCGGTCGGCGCGTGCATCATGATGTACTTCGACTCGCGGGCCTGAATGACGCCCTGAATGCGGGTCAGCAGTTTATCGATAAGCTGCTGTTTGGCCTCCGGCATCTCGCCGTCGCGCTGGATCAGGCAGGCCTTCGAGCGGTAAATCACTTCGACTTCGCGCAGGCCGTTGGCCTCAAGGGTCGCACCGGTGGAGACCAGATCGCAGATGGCGTCGGCAAGGCCGGCGCGGGGGGCCACTTCCACCGAGCCGTTCAGCAGGCAGGACTTAAAGGAGATGCCCTTCTGATCGAGGTAGCGCTTGAGCAGGTGCGGGTAGGAGGTGGCGATACGCTTGCCGTCCAGCGCCGCCGGGCCGTTCCACGCTTCATCCACCGGCGTTGCCAGCGACAGGCGGCAGCCGCCGAAGTCGAGGCGGCGCAGGGTAAAGTAGCGCGGATCTTCGCCCTGGGCGCGGCGGTCCAGCAGCTCCTCTTCCAGCACGTTTTCGCCGATAATGCCAAGGTCCACCACGCCGTCCATCACCAGGCCCGGAATGTCGTCGTCGCGCACGCGCAGGATATCAATCGGCATATTCTCCGCCATCGCGATCAGGCGCTGGGTGTGGAGGTTGATTTTTATGCCGCAGCGGGCGAGCAATTCGCGTGAATCATCGCTTAAACGCCCGGATTTCTGCATAGCTATGCGTAAACGGCTGTTGTCTAACATTCTCTTTATCCTCGTCGTCCTGTCTGTACTGTACGCAATTGCGCTCAACAAAAAAGCCCCCGGAAGAGCGATCTTCCGGGGGCTTTCTTTGCGTTCATGCACCGCTGGAAGATCCAAACGTCTTCCAGCACACATCGCCTGAAAGACTAGTCAGGGTGATGGTGATGATGGTGCTGTTTGAACTGAACGCTAATCATAAAAAATCTCGTTGAATGCTTATGCATTTGATGCCTTTTAACCTAAACCACTTTTGTGACCGAAAGCAAGGTCTTTTTTCTATCATTAATTCATTTCATATTCAGCGGATAAATTGTCAGCCGCTCCCGGCTGGCGTAGCCTTAATGAAGGAAGACGACGAGCCGGGAGAAAGGGCATGAAGAAGGTCGCAATTGTAGGATTAGGCTGGCTGGGTATGCCGCTGGCGTTAGCCATGACGGCGCGGGGCTGGCAGGTGAGTGGAAGCAAAACTACCGAAGACGGCGCAGAGGCGGCGCGGATGTGCGGCATTGACGGCTACCCGCTGCGCCTGACGCCGGTGCTGGAGGCCGACAGCGACGATCTGGAAGCATTAATGAACGTCGACGCGCTGGTCATCACGCTGCCCGCGCGGCGCAGCGGCCCCGGCGATGATTTTTACCGGCAGGCGGTGCAGGAGATTGTCGACAGCGCGCTGGCCCACCGCGTGCCGCGCATTCTCTTTACCAGCTCCACGTCGGTTTATGGCAAAGGGGAGGGGACGCAAAAGGAGAGTTCGCCGCGCCATCCCGTCACCGCCAGCGGGCGCGTGCTTAAAGAGCTGGAGGACTGGCTGCACAACCTTCCCGGCACCTCCGTCGATATCCTGCGCCTGGCCGGGCTGGTGGGGCCGGGGCGTCATCCGGGCCGCTTCTTTGCCGGCAAATCGGCACCGGACGGCCAGCAGGGCGTCAACCTGGTGCATCTTGAGGACGTTATCTCTGCGATTATGCTGCTGCTGCAGGCCCCGAAGGGCGGACACATCTATAATTTATGTGCGCCCGGCCATCCGGCGCGCAAAACGTTCTATCCGCAAATGGCCCGCGAGCTGGGCCTGGCGCCGCCGGTGTTCAGCGACAGTAGCGATAAAGGACGCATCATCGACGGCAACAGAATTTGCGCCGAGCTGGGGTTTGAGTATCAGTATCCGGATCCGCTGGTGATGCCTCTGGAGTAAACCGCAGCGGTGATGGCTCTCTGAGTAAAGGAGGGAACATGAAGCCGCTGCTGGAAGTTTTGCTGATCCTCGACGCGCTGGACAAAGAGGGAAGCTTCGCCGCCGCCTCGGCGAAGCTCTTCAAAACGCCGTCTGCGCTGAGCTACACCGTTCAGCGCCTGGAGAGCGACCTCAATATTCTGCTGCTCGACCGCAGCGGCCACCGGGCCAGGTTTACCCGTACCGGGCAGATGCTGCTGGAGAAAGGGCGGGACGTACTGCAAACCGTCCGCGAGCTGGAGAAGCAGGCCGTAAAGCTGCACGAAGGCTGGGAGCACGATCTGGTGCTCGGCGTCGACGACACCTTTCCCTTCTCCCTGCTGGCGCCGCTTATCGAACAGTTTTACCTTCATCACAGCGTTACCCGCCTGACCTTTATTAATGGCGTGCTCGGCGGCTCCTGGGAGGCGCTGCTCCAGGGGCGGGCGGATATCATTATCGGCGCCCTGCGCGAGCCGCCGCCGGTGAGCCACTTCGGTTTTGCGCCGCTGGGCCGCCTGGAGCAGATTTTTGCCGTCGCGCCCCATCATCCGCTGGCGTCGGAGCCGGAGCCGCTCAGCCGGCGGACCGTGCGCCGCTTTCGCGCCGTTGTCGTCGGCGATGCCGCCGGGAGCGACTGCCCGCCGTTCCGCCAACTGCTGCAGGATCAGGAGGCGATCACCGTCTTTGATTTTAAGACCAAGCTCGAACTGCAGATAAGCGGCCTCGGCTGCGGCTATATCCCGCGCTACATGGCCCAGCGCTACCTCGACAGCGGGGCGCTGATTGAGAAACAAATCACCCCTCAGGCCGGGCCTGAAGCGGTATGGATTGGCTGGAATGAACAGACCGCGGGCCTTGCCTGCGGCTGGTGGCGGGACGCGGTTTTGACCAATAATGCTATCGCTTCCGTCTATCGCAACTGCGTCGACGAATAATCAGCCGCTTAGATCAAGAAATTTCCCGATGCCGCCCTGGCCGGCTTGTGTTTCACCAGGGAAGGGGGCAGAATACGCGCCAGCAAAAAATGAGACTAACCGACGCTGTTCAAAAGGCGCCGGTTATTTTTTTGCTACACACTCATTCAAATAAAGAGGCCGGGCTCCGTACCGGATAGATACTTACCAAAAATCGACAGTTGTTGTCGCCGAGGATTAAACAAAAAATGGGGCAATTTTTTGCTTACGCGACGGCGTTCGCCGTAAAGGGGAATGACCATGTCGCATAACGTTACTCCAAACACCTCTCGCGTGGAATTACGTAAAACGCTTACGCTGGTTCCGGTTGTCATGATGGGCCTTGCCTATATGCAGCCGATGACGCTGTTCGATACGTTCGGTATCGTTTCGGGCATGACCGATGGTCACGTTCCGACAGCCTATGCCTTTGCCCTGATAGCCATCCTGTTTACCGCCCTGAGCTACGGTAAGCTGGTGAAGCGCTATCCGTCAGCGGGCTCTGCCTACACCTATGCCCAGAAATCCATCAGCCCGACCGTGGGCTTTATGGTGGGCTGGTCGTCGCTGCTCGACTACCTGTTCGCGCCGATGATCAACATCCTGCTGGCAAAAATCTATTTTGAAGCGCTGGTGCCGTCGATTCCGTCGTGGATCTTCGTGGTGGCGCTGGTGGCCTTCATGACCGCCTTTAACCTGCGCAGCCTGAAATCTGTGGCCAACTTCAACACCGTGATCGTGGTGCTGCAGGTGGTGCTGATTGCGGTGATCCTCGGCATGGTTATTTTCGGCGTATTCGAAGGTGAAGGTGCCGGTACGCTGGCCAGCAGCAGGCCGTTCTGGTCCGGCGACGCGCACGTGATCCCGATGATCACCGGGGCGACGATCCTCTGCTTCTCCTTTACCGGTTTTGACGGCATCAGCAACCTGTCGGAAGAGACCAAAGACGCAGAGCGCGTTATTCCGCGCGCCATCTTCCTGACCGCGCTGATCGGCGGCCTGATCTTTATCTTCGCCACCTACTTCCTGCAGCTGTACTTCCCGGACATCTCCCGCTTCAAGGATCCGGATGCCTCGCAGCCGGAGATCATGCTGTACGTGGCCGGTAAATTCTTCCAGGTCGGGGCGCTGATTTTCTCCACCATCACCGTACTGGCCTCCGGTATGGCCGCCCACGCGGGCGTGGCGCGCCTGATGTACGTGATGGGCCGCGACGGCGTGTTCCCGAAGAGCTTCTTCGGCTACGTGCACCCGAAATGGCGTACCCCGGCGATGAACATCATTCTGGTCGGCGTGATTGCCCTGCTGGCGATTAAATTCGACCTGGTGATGGCGACGGCGCTGATTAACTTTGGTGCGCTGGTGGCGTTTACCTTCGTTAACCTGTCGGTGATCTCGCAGTTCTGGATCCGCGAGAAGCGCAACAAGACGCTGAAAGACCACTTCCAGTATCTGTTCCTGCCGATGTGCGGTGCCATGACCGTCGGCGCGCTGTGGGTCAACCTCGAAGAGAGCTCGATGGTGCTGGGCCTGATCTGGGCCGCCGTGGGGCTGATTTACCTGGCCTGCGTGACCAAAAGCTTCCGTAACCCGGTGCCGCAGTACGAAGACATCGCCTAATCTGCGCACGATCTGACGAGCAAGCCCGGAATTGCGAGCGCGATTCCGGGCTTTGTTTTTTCTTACGCTTACCGCTTTCTTCCCCGCCCGACTTTCCGTTAGGCTGCGGACATCTTATTTCCCGCAAAGGCAATGGATATGTCCGCCAGAAAAGGAACAGGAAAGCGCCCCGGGTCGCCCACGCCCCACGATCTGACCTTTAAGCAGTTTCTGACGCACCCGGATATCGCCCGCGACTTTATCCTGCTTCACCTGCCGCCTGAACTTCAGGCCGCGTGTGATTTATCTACCCTTCAACTGGAGTCCGGAAGCTTCGTCGAGCCTGGTCTAAGACCTTTCTTTAGCGATGTGCTCTACAGCATGAAGACCGTTTCCGGACATTCTGGTTACGTTCACGTGCTGATTGAGCACCAGTCGACGCCGGATAAACAGATGGCTTTCCGGCTGCTGCGCTACGCGGTTGGCGCGATGCAGCGCCACCTTGATGCCGGGCACAAGGCGCTGCCGCTGGTGATCCCGGTTCTGTTTTACGCCGGCAGGCGCACGCCTTATCCGTATTCGACCCGCTGGCTGGATGCGTTTGCCGAACCGGCGTTGGCGGAAAAGCTCTATTCTGGCCACTTCCCGCTGGTTGACGTGACGACTATTGCGGATGATAGAATCATGACGCACCGCAGGATGGCTGCGCTGACGCTGCTGCAGAAGCATATTCACCGGCGGGATTTGTCGGCACTGGTTGAACGTCTGGCTCAGCTTTTACGCGCAGAGCCCATTGCAGAGACGCAACTGGCGGCGCTGATTAACTATCTGGTGCAGACGGGAGAGACGTCAGAGGCCGAGGCCTTTGTACGCGAGCTGGCGCGGTGGGTGCCGCAGCATGGAGAGAAACTGATGACAATTGCAGAACAGCTGGAACAAAACGGGTTCAGAAAAGGCGTGGAGATGACGAAGCGAGAAGTCGCCCGCTCCATGCTGCAAAACGGCATCGACTGGCGCCTTGTCAGCAAAGTCACCGGCCTAACGAAAGAACAAGTGGCGCAGCTGCGCCACTGAAATCCGGCGGCCCGCCGGCCGCCTTACACTATCTCCTGCGCATATTGCCACAGCGCCTTCAGCAGCTTCAGCTTTTCCGCGTCATTCTCATACTGGCCGTAGAGCGTCTCCAGCTCGCGGGCGTAGGCCTCGAGAAACTCCGGGGTAAACACATTGCGGCGGTGCTGCAGCCAGCGCGCCTGCTCGGCTTCATCCAGCGTGCCCGGAAAGTTGCGGGCGCGGTAGTTAAACAGCAGCTTCTCGATGCGCTTATCGGCAAAGGTTAAATCCAGCGCCGGCAGGTTGCGCGGCTCGGTCTCCAGCAGGATCTTCATCGCCGCCCGGTCGGCATCGCTGAAAAAGCCGTTATAGAGCTGGGCGTCGACGTTCTCCGACGGCACAAACGGCTCCGCCTCGGCGAAAATTGCCAGCGCCTTATCGCGCACCTGCGGGTTATCGCGCAGCAGCTTCAGATTATCGAGGCAGCGCTGGCGGTCGACGCCCAGCCGCTCGGCGTCCTCCGGGCGCAGGGTATTGGCTTTCGCCAGCACCGGGCACTTGTTGAGGTGTACCAGCTTCACCGGCACCGCCGCCAGTTCGCCCAGATCCGCTTTTGGCGTATACAGCCGCTCGCGCAGGGCATCGGCATCCAGCTCCAGCAGCGGCGCCATATCACCCGCAAGATCGACCGTAATTACCGCGTTGCGGTTATCCGGATGCCACGCCAGGGGGGCAATCCAGCTGGTGTTGCCGCGCGCGGCGCCGAACATGCCGGAGACGTGCACCAGCGGCGCCATCTGCGCGACGTCAATCAGCGTCGCCAGCTTGTTTTTGCCGCGGTACGTATAGAGATAGTCAAACAGCCGCGGCTGCTTCTCTTTCACCAGTTTTGCCATGGCGATGGTGGCGTACACGTCGGCCATCGCATCGTGGGCGTTGCTGTGCTCAATGCCGTTGGCTTTCGTCAGGTGCTCCAGGCGAAAGCTCGGCAGCCCGTCGTCGTTCTCCGGCCAGTTGATGCCGTCCGGGCGCAGGGCGTAGCAGGCGCGCATCACGTCGAGCAGATCCCAGCGCGAGTTGCGGTTCTGCCAGCTCCAGCCGTAGGGATCGTAAAAATTGCGATAGAGAATGTTGCGGGTCACCTCATCGTCGAAGCGGACGTTGTTATAGCCCACCACGCAGGTTTCCGACACCGTAAACAGATCGTGAATGCGGCGGGCAAACGCGGCCTCGTTATCGCCCTTGGCGCGGGCCTCCTGCGGAGTGATCCCGGTGATCAGCACGGCTTCAGGCTGGGGCAGATAGTCATCCGCCGGCCGGCAGTAAAATACCTCCGGCTCGCCGATAAGGTTGAAGTCGCCGTCGGTGCGGATGGCCGCGAACTGCGCCGGCCTGTCGAGCTGGGGGCTGGTGCCGAAAGTTTCGTAGTCGTGGAAGAGGAATGTGCTCTTTGGGGTATCGCTGCTGTTTTTCACCTGATGTACATGTCCGCTTTTTTTATCTGTCGGCATTTATACTCTCTGCCGCCGTTTCGCTTTACCGCGGCCGCGCCGCCGGTATCTGTATTTGCCGAAGTCGGCACCGGGAGCGGACGCGCGTCCGCCGTCGCCGGGTAGGGAACAGCGCGAGCGTCAACTCAGGCTGCGACCTCCTATGGTAAACCATATTCGCGGGCATCTGAAATGGCCGGTTGCGACCGCTGCCCCGGCGAAAAAAGAGGGCGGCCGGGCTCAGGGATAAATAATATTCAGCGTCGCCGTGGTGTTGATCGTTCCCTGAGTTAGCGCATGGGGATCCCAGGTGTAGTAGTAAACGCCCATCGGGATGGAAAAACTCGCCGCCAGCGGCGCGCCGGCAGCGACGCTAAAAAGGGCCGTTGCGTTGCCCCTGACGGTTCCCGACGATGACAAGGTGACCGGCTTTTGCGGGTTGTCACGCGTCACCAGCCGCAGCCCCAGGCCTTTAGCTGCCTGCGGCGAAGCGTCGGTCAACACGGTCGCATCGCCGGATAGCAGCGTGTTACTGGATAAGAAGACTTCAATCGCCCGATTGGCCGTGGCGTTGCTCTGCCGGTTGTCGCAGCGTAAGTTGAGCGTAAAAGGCGTATAGCCCGGCTGCTGCTGCCCGAGAACCTGATTGAGTCCCAGCGTCGGCAGCACGACGGACATGCCCGGATTGGTGAAGGCACAGGTGGTCAGCTTCGGCGCGTAGCGGATGTTCATCGGCTGGCCGAACATATCCCGCACATCATACGGCCAGTTGAAGCCGCTAAACAGCCACTGAAGGATCTTGAGCAGTTGCTTTAACGGCCAGCCGATAATCTCCAGAAACGACATCCCGCTCAGGTCCGTGACGAAGAGCACATCTGCAAGATTGGCGGTATCACCCGCCACCGCCGTGCCGCTTTTGTTCACCAGCGTAAAGCGAATGGTCATGGGCGTATTAAGCTCTGAGGCGCTATGGCTGTAGCCCTTAAGCGTGACGTTCGGGATGTCGTTCGTGATCTCCGCCCGGATGTTATAGCTGCCGTTATTAAACCCAAGAATGGTCTCGTAGCTATCGTCGGTGTTGAGAATTTTGGTATAGCCAAACTTGCTGCTGTCGGTCGTACAGCTGAAAGAGCCGCTGTACTGGGTGCTGAGCGACGTGGTCCATTCTGGCGTCGCCGGCGTGAGCTTATCGGATAGATCGAGAGTAATCGGCGGCGCATAGCTGACGCTGTTACCGTGGCAGGTGGCGTGGCAATAGCCACTGAAGAGGGCCAGTATCAGGAAGAGGGCGAAGCGGTTATTCATGGCTTTTTCTCCAGCGGCAAATGTTTGCCTGGCTATCCAGCGTCAGCGATGGATGCGCGATGAGGCATTCACCATCGCGAAGACGAACAATCAGACGTTCCGGCGGCCGATCGGCCTTGATGAAAAGGGTTCCCGCCTGGCCGACATAGCCCAGAGAATGGCCCGCTTCATCCTGAACCTCCGCGCCAAACGGCAGCCCGGAGCGGTCCGGCAGGGTTGCGCGCATGACCCAGGACTGGCGGCTATCGGTTTCAAAATGCACCACGCTGATGGCGCCATCAAATGGCACGCTGTTGGCGACGTTACCGATAACCTCGGCCCCGGAGGCGTTGTCGGAATTGGCGAGCGTGATCGTGTTTTTACGGTAAGGCGTGGCATAGGGGACCAGCGCCAGCCCGTCGCTATTGGTAACGATACTGCTGTCGCCATTGACCATCAGCCCTTTGGCTTTTGGCGCTTCGACAATTGTCAGGGTGGTGCCCATTTCGTTCGCTGCCAGTACGTGCCAGGGGATAGCGACCAGGCTCCCGCGCGCGCTGAGGCCGCCCTGGCGGTAATCGCGGGACTCGCTCCACGATCCTCCGAGGGTGGAGGCATTGGCGCGATAGGATACGCTGGCGCTGGCCATATTTTGTCCCTGGCGCTGGTTTGAGCCAGAGAACGAGTAGCTCAGACGGTTAGCGTCCATGGCGTTGCCGCTGAGGGTCATGTTTGCCTGCTGATAACGCGCGTCATTGGCAGAGATGCCGGCGGTAAGCCAGGCGCTGTGGTCGAATATTTTCAGCGGTATGCTGAGCGACAGATAGAAACGCGTGTCGCTATTGCTGCTGCGGCTGTGCGTCCGGCTGGCCGTCAGCGAGTAGTTGATCTGGCGAAAAGCGTTTGAATACCCGATCTGGAACTCGCGGCTGGTCTGCGATTTCGTCCAGTAATCGCGCTGAGTGCCGGAGATAAACAGCGTGCCCCGGCTATCGTCCAGCCGCTGATTAAGATTCAGCGTGAAGGTGTTTTTCGGCCTGGCCGAGCGGAGCGAGTCCCAGGTATTGAGATCCAGCGCAGGCAGCTCGCCGTCGCCGTCCGACCTGAACGCCTGCTGGTAGCGCCGATAGCGCGAAGCGCTATCGTGCGAGTAGATAGCATCGCTGAAACTGTAATATCCCCGGGTCGAGTAGCGGTAGGCCGCGAGGGTGAAGTTGGTGGCGGTCGCGTCGATGAATTTGCTGTAGGCGACGCGCAGACTCTGCCCGGAGGCGTTATGATTTTGCAAACGCGTCTGCGCCTGGGTAACGTCAAGCGAAACGGCGCCGACCGGAAAATTCCATCCGCTTCCCAGAAGCCAGGCGCGATAGTCCTCGCTGAGGAGCGTTCCGGCATATCCCGTCAATAAATTATTAACGCCGTAGGTCAGCGTCCCCTGCAGAAAATGGGGCTGATAGCCGGTGCCGGTCTCGCGGACCTGGCCGGCAAGCAGGCTATATTTACTCACGCCCTGTTTCAGCATATTCGGAACCGCAGAAAAGGGGACGGTGAAGGAGCGCGCTTTGCCGTCTGCGCCGGTGATAATCACCAGCAGATCGCCGGCCGAACCGGTAGGCTGAATGCTGTCGAGGGTAAACTTGCCCGGCGGGACGTTCTCCTGGTAGATAACGTTGCCGTTCTGCAGCACCTTGACCAGAGAGTTAGAATCGGCGACGCCGTGCACGATCGGCGAAAAACCCTGCTGCGAATTAGGCCGCATATTCATATCGGAGGCGAGCGCGACTGCGCGTATGCGCAAAGAGTCGAACAGCTCGCCGGGGGAGTACATATCGCCGATCGTCAGGTTCGACCGGATTGCGGCGAGGGGGCGGCGAAAATAGCGGGTGTTGTTTTGCCACTCTGCCTTCTGCCCGGAGTGTTTACGGAATGAACTGCTGTCGCGCAGCTGCCAGCCGAACAGATTCACGCCCGATTCAAGCCCGGTATAGAGGTCGTCGTCGGTATCGTGGGTGCCGCTTTTTTGCCGGGTTTGATAATACGTTGTGTTGTAGGAAAGCTGCAGGGCGGAGACGCCGCTGTCCCAAAATTGCGGCGCGACATATCCCGCTTCGGAGTGAATGACGTGCGCCTGGGGGACGCTCATTCTGACGCTGAGCGTGCTGGCATCAATCTCATAGCGCCCGCCCTGAACCAGCGCCCGCAGCGTAAACGTATCGCCGCCCGCCGCACCGGTTTCCGGCAGGCGGATCCCCAGCAGGGCCGCATCGCTGCGCCCGAGGTGAATATCCTCTTTCGCGGTGCCGAATCGTAAAGAATAGCGGCCTTTCCACTCATCATTAACGTAAATATCCATCTCCTGCTGACCGGCTGGCATATCGAGATCGGGATTAAACCGCGACAGATCGGATTCAGCTGACTTTCCTGCCAGCAAAGAGGTATCAAAAGTGACCGCCATACATTTCTCCCCTATGAGGCATGAACAGATCGCCAGCAGCACTATTTGGTGACCCTGTGGTTTCATGACATCCTTTCTCATTATTGGCTGGTAACAGCCTGCGTCTTATAGGCGCCTAAATCGTCCACATATAGCAGGTAATAAGATTTGCCCGGCAGCGCCGCCGTCGCAGAGGCGACCTGCTGAGTGGCGAACGGGCTCAGCATAATGGCGTCGCGCAGCAGATTTTTTTGTTTACCGTCGCGGATATTCGCAAGGGTAATAAAGTAGGGGCTCGGGTTACTGATGCTGAAGCCATTGCCGGCGCTTTTTATCTGAACCCGGGTGATGGCTTTATCCGACCGTCCGGCAAGCGCCTGAGGGCGATAGAATAATTTTATGCGCGAGCGCACCGCCAGCTGCACGGTATTTTTGCCCGCCAGGTTTTCTGGCACCGGCGGGATATCAAGTACATTCAGAAAAAAAACGGACTCTCTGTCTGCGGGCAGCGTGGAGGGCAGCTTCTTAATCAGCAGCTGCTGTCCGCTGCCGCCGGCAATTTTGACCACCGGCGGCGTCAGTAAAAAAGGAACGCGGGCGGTTTCGGGCGTGGAATTAATATCTCCGTCGTCAATCCAGGCCTGGACTAACGCAGGCGAGGTGCCGTTATTAAACAGCTGAACCGTGGTTTCCCTACTGGCGGCATGATAAATAATGCGGGTGCCATTAACCACCACATTCGCGAATGCCGGCTGATAAAAGGAGATCATCAGCATTATGGTGAGCAATATTCTCATTATTGTTCCCGGTTAAGCCAGACCCGCACCGGGTCTGGCTTATCTCATTATAAATAGGCGATGGTATAGGTTACATTGGAGCTCAGATCGCCGACTTTGGCGGCTTCGGCATTGGTTTTGTAGTAGTAAACGTCCAGGTTCAGGGTTTCAGCATCAGGCGCCTTGCTGCTGCCCTTCAGGCCGGTGTCAAAAACCTGATTAAGCAAAATGGGCGTTGATGAGCCGGGCTTTGCCAGTGAAAAACCGACGTTCCGCGCGACGCTGGCATCGCTTTCATTGACGGTGGTGTTCAGCAGATATTTACCGTCGGTGGAAATATTATTGGCTGACGAGAAATAAATTTTCAGCGAGGTTCCGGTCTCTTTTGCCGCCGGGGAGCAGCCGGAAAAAGTCAGCGAAAATGATTTTTTATTTTTCGTGATCGGCCCGACCGTGGTTCCCGCATCGGTAACGGAAATAGGGTTGAGGGCGACGGTAAAGTCGGCGCTTTTGCCGCCGTTGATGGTGCAGGTGGTGTCAGTAATCGCGCCGCTGAAGTTAATACTGCCCCCGGCAGCATTATCCTGCGCCGCTGCCGCGCCGGATAACGCCAGAGGAAATAAGGCGGTGACAAGATGTATTTTTTTAAACATGATAGCTCCATTTATGGCAAGAATAAGCCAACGGCCAGACAGGCGTTAACTTGGTCGGGTTGAACGTGAGTGTTATTAGTGGTGTCGCCAGTTAGTCAGATGGCATAATAATGGCAGATTAATAGGTTATTAAATTATTAATGGTGTCACCCATTTTATTTTTCAGTGAACGTCTGACGTTATAAATTGAGTTGCGGTTGGTCGCCAGCTTCTGGCAAATATCTTTGATGCTGCATCCGCTCATCAAATATTGTAAAACGGCGACTTCAAATTCAGTAAGCTGCTTGCGGCAGGTTTCCCTCGTGGTCAACCCACAGATTGCTTTGCTGATTTTATTGTTGATAATCCGGCGATCGTTATCGCTGTAAATCACCGCGAGTATTTCATCAAACTGCCTTTGCCAGTAAGTTGCCAGGGGCGCCATTCGCTTATCAGCAACCAGGATAAGCGGCAGCCTTGACTGGATCAGATAGGTGAGCCAGTCGCGTTTACTTAACAATAATAAGTTATAGTAGGCGAAGTCGATAAAAATAAATCCGCGGCCAAGATGACACTTTGTCTTCTCCGTCAGGATGGAATAAATGCCCTCCTGAAAAAAATTATTACCTCCTGGCCAGATGCAATATTGCCTCTCCAGGCACTGACTGGTTCGGATAGAGGCTACCGGCAGAATTTCACAGTTTAAGTGACAACTGATGCAGCATAATTTATCAAGCTGTGAATGATGCATTATTATCCTTTCCCCCCCGGTAGTAACGGCCCTGTGTTACCAGCGGGATGTATTTTACGCAGACATTTTTCGCCATGACAATATCATCATTTTTTTTGATGCTGATGGAGTTTTACAAATACTCCGAAAAATAACAAAAAATGATTAACACCGGGAACAAAACCTTCTGTAGCCGCGCCATAACCCCCATCAGAAAGCAAAAGAGAGTTTCTATGATTAAATCCAGGAATATCACATCAGGTATTCGGAGTATCTGTTGATGAGAGCGGGAAAAATTTGAGATAAAAGCGCACAAAAAGTCAAAGAAATTCAGCGCTGAAAAGTCAGTAAGCTTAAAAATTTAACTTAAGTAAGGCTTTGGCTGTTCAGATATCCAGCCAAAGCAACTTGAGCGGCTTCCGTAATAGCATTATTTGTGATTTATTTTGCGGCGAAAGCCGTTATGTCCGTAGCCTGACGATATATTTTAGCCGCAACGGAGATCGGGTTTCAGCGTCACAACAGTGTGGCATTTTTTTATAAGCCAGGGGCAGCAGCGGGTAATAGAGATCTGCGGTACGGGCTGGCGCAAAGGCGGGTCGGCCGCGCGCATTCGCTCCGTGAGGAGGTGCGGCAACCGCACATTAAGCAAAACATGTCATAAATTCTTGCAATTTAACGCTGTCAGAAAAGCGTAACTCCCGTAAAAAGTACTGCGAATTCATGAACGTTGAGGATCCTCTGTTGAAAGGCCGCTTTTTTATTGCCGTAACTTTGCTCGCTTCGGGCATCTCCTGCGCGTTTGCCGCAGACACTTTATCCCCTCAGGTACAGCCGCCGGCTATCCAGGCGGGCTCCTGGGTGCTTATGGACTATACCACCGGCCAAATCCTCACTGCGGGCAATGAGCACCAGCAGCGCAATCCCGCCAGCCTCACCAAACTGATGACCGGCTACGTGGTCGACCGCGCCATCGACAGCCACCGCATCAAGCCCGACGACATGGTGACCGTCGGCAAGGACGCCTGGGCGAAGGGCAATCCGGTGTTTAACGGCTCGTCGCTGATGTTTCTCAAGCCCGGCGACCGCCTGACCGTGCGCGATCTCAGCCGGGGGCTTATCGTCGATTCCGGCAACGACGCCTGCGTCGCGCTGGCGGACTACGTGGCCGGCGGCCAGCCGCAGTTCGTTAAGCTGATGAACAGCTATGTTGACAAGCTGGGGCTGAAGGATACCCACTTTGAAACCGTGCACGGCCTCGATGCGCCGGGGCAGCACAGTTCGGCCTACGATCTGGCGGTGCTCTCACGGGCGATTATTCACGGCGAGCCGGACTTTTACCACATGTACAGCGAAAAGAGCCTGACGTGGAACGGTATCACTCAGAACAACCGTAACGGCCTGCTGTGGGATAAAACCATGAACGTCGACGGCCTGAAAACCGGCCACACTTCCGGGGCGGGCTTTAACCTTATCGCCTCCGCCGTCGACGGCGAGCGCCGCCTGATCGCGGTGGTTATGGGCGCCGACAGCCCGAAAGGGCGCGAGGAGCAGGCCCGCAAGCTGCTCGCCTGGGGCCAGCAGAACTTCGATACCGTGCAGATCCTCCACGACGGCAAGCAGGTCGGCAGCGAGCGCATCTGGTACGGCAATAAAGAGAAAGTGAGTCTCGGCACCAACCAGGACTTCTGGCTGGCGCTGCCGAAGGCGGAAGTGCAGAACATCAAGGCGAAGTATGTGCTGGACAAAAAAGAGCTGGATGCCCCGCTCGCCGTTAACCAGCGGGTCGGGGAGATAGAGCTTTACGATCGGGATAAGATAGTGGCCCGCTGGCCGCTGGTGGCCCTCGAAAGCGTGGAGAAGGGCGGTATGTTCTCCCGCTTCGGCGACTGGCTGCACCACGTCCTGTAACGACAAACGCTCCCGTTACGGGAGCGTTTTTTCCTTCTGCCTTTTACCTTCTGTCTTCAGGCGTCCGCGCAGGCCAGCACCAGCCCGGTTGCCACCGCGTTGCGCGGCCCCTGCGTGCCGCGAATATTGCCCTGGCCGGCGACCACGCCGTAGTGCGACAGCGCGTCGGTGATAAGCTGCGGCACCTCAAAGTCCAGCGATGAGCCGCCCACCAGCACCACGAAGGCAATATCGCGGATCGAACCGCCCGGCGAGACCTGGCGCAGGGCGCGCAGGCAGTTGGTGACGAACACCTTCTCTTTGGCCTGGCGGCGCACGGTGCGGATTTTCTCCAGCGAGGTCTGGTTATCCAACGGGATCAGCTCCCCGTCCTTGATGTAGACCACTTTGGCAAACACCGACGGGCTCAGCGGCTCGCGGAAGAACTCCACCGCGCCGTTCTCGTGGCGGATGCTGAACAGACTCTCCACCTTCGCCAGCGGATACTTTTTCAGCTCTTCGGCGAGGTGCAGTTCGCTTAACCCCAGCTCGGTTTTGATCAGCAGGCTGACCATATTGCCCGCCCCGGCCAGGTGCACCGATTTGACGCTGCCTTCGGCGCTGATGATGGCGGCATCGGTGGAGCCGGCCCCCAGATCGAGAATCGCCAGCGGCGCCGCGCAGCCCGGCGTAGTCAGCGCCCCGGCAACGGCCATATTGGCCTCCACGCCGCCGACCACCACCTCGGTATGCAGACGCTCGCTCAGGGCGCTGGCAATGGCCTGCATCTGCAGCCTGTCGGATTTCACCATCGCGGCAATGCCGACCGCGTTCTCCATCGAGAACTCCCCGGCGATGCCGCCCTGGACTTTGCGCGGAATAAAGGTATCCACCGCCAGCAGATCCTGAATACGGATATCGCTCATCGCGTGTCCGCTGAGGGTCGCCATCACGCTGCGCACCCGCTCCAGCATCCCGCCGGCGTGGGTGCCCGCTTCGCCGCGAATATCCTGCACCGGGGCGCAGCCCGCCATCGCCTGCATAATGCCGTCCGCGCCGCGGGCGACGTCGGCCTCGGCGCTGCGGCGCTCGCCGCTGATGAGGATTTTCCCGGCGGGTATGGTCCTTGACTTCACGTCGCCCTGGGGCGTTTTGAGCACCACCGCCGAGCGGTTGCCGATCAGCGCCCGGGCGATGGGCACGATGGCCTGGGTCTCTTCCGGCGTCAGCCCGAAGAAGGTGGCGATCCCGTAGGGATTGGAGAGCACGCGCACCACCTGGCCGGTAGCGGCGACTTCCACTGCCGCCAGCACGCCTTCCGGCACCTGCTCCAGCAGCGTCACCTCGTCCACCACCGGCAGCACTTTGCGCAGCCGGTTATTGACCAGCACGCCGTCGTCCTTTTTCAGGATGGCAGCGACGACGTTGACGCCGCGATCGAGCGCCTCGTTCAGCAGCCAGACCGCCTCCAGAAAGTCGTACTCGTCGCCGATAAGCGGGATCCAGCCGTCGGCAAACTGCGCCTCCGGGACGGCCGCCAGAGCGGCCAGGGCGATGGTTTTCCCGACGCCGATCCCCGCGCCGCCGGGCGTCTGCGGGTTGTGGCCGATCATCGTCGATTCGGTGATGATGGTTTCGGTGATGGTCTCCATCGCCACGTCGCCAATGACCGGGGCCGCTTCATTAATGCAGATCTTATCAAGATCGCCCAGCGTCCACGGCGTGCCGCTCAGGGCCTTCTCCAGCGAGGCGACGATCCCGGCGATGTTCTCGCCGGTGCCCTTCATCCCGGTGGTGGCCACAATGCCGCTGGCGATAAACTGCGTTTCCCGCCCGCCGGTCTGCGCCAGCGCCACCTCGGTGGTGGCGTTGCCGATATCAATACCTGCAATTAACGGCATTATGACTCCGCCTTGCTCTCTTTACGCAGCTTGCTGCGCTGCTGGTACACCTCGGCCGCCTCGCGCACGAACGCGGCATTCACTTCGGCGTTCCAGGTGTGCTCCAGCTCATCGGCGATGGCCAGCAGCTCCGCCTTCGAGGAGCGGTAGGGGCGCAGGGCGTTGTAGATTTCGAGGATGCGCGCATCCGGAATCGCAATCAGCTCCCCCGCGCGGCGAAAGTTGCGCGCCACCGCATCGCGGTGCATCTCTTCGGCAATCTGCGCCTGGTACTCCAGGGTCTGGCGCGAGATGCGCACGTCCTGGGGGCCGACCGCACCGGAGAGTACGTTTTCCAGCGTAATGTCGGTGAGCGGCCTGCCGGTAGGGGTCAGGATCTTCTCCGGGCAGCGGCTGGCCAGCGGGTAGTCCCGCGCGGTCATGGTTTTATCGCTCATGGTCACTCCTTCACTAATTCAATGTCCAGGGTGACCGGCTCCGCGTCCGGTACTACGTGCCTGGTCTCTTTAATATGGAACAGGGCGGCTTTGGCCATAAATTTCGGCCGCACCATCTGATCGTTGACCACCGGCACCGGCGACGGCGACTCTTTGCGGGCGTAGCGCGCGGCGTTTTTGCCGATCTGCCGGTAGGTCTCGAGGGTCAGCAGCGGCGCCTGGGAAAACAGCTCCAGGTTGCTCAGCGGCAGCAGGTCGCGCTGGTGGATCACGGTGGTGCCTTTCGACTGAATGCCGATCCCGATGCCGGAGCCGCTGAGGTTGGCGGCGTCCCAGGCCATAAAGGAGACGTCGGAGGTGCGCAGGATCCGCACTACCCGGGCGTGCAGGCCTTCCTCTTCCACGCCGGCGATAAGCTCTTTAAGGATCGCTTTGTGCGGCATGTCGATCAGCGTTTTGTGCTGAAATTTATCAAACGCCGGGCCGACGCCGATAACCACTTCATCGACGCGCTCGCCGACGCCCGCCGCGCCGGCCTCCGTTACGCGGAGGGTAAACGTGGGTTTCTGCTTCATTGTCTGTTCCACAAGCGTCCCGCCTTATTCAATGGAGTCGGGCTGGATCACGCCCGCGATGTTTTTGATTTCCGCCCAGCGCTCGGGCGACACGCGGTAGCCGGTGCCCGGCCCCTGGTAGTCGTTGATATCGTTGACGGCGCTGACCACTTCGAACTGCCTGTCGAGAATGGCCGAGGTTTGCAGGTAGTCGCCGGTTACGCGCTGGCGCAGCATGTTGAGGATATTTCCGGCCACGTCATCGAAGCCGCTGCGGCTCAGGGCCCTGACGATGTCCAGACCGGTGATGTTGCGCTTCATCATCTCTTCAACGGCGCTCAAATCTTCGACCACGTTGCGCGACGGCATATCTTTGCTGCCGTGGGCGTAGGTGGCGGCCTCGACCTCTTCATCGGTGACCGTCGGCAGGCCCAGTTCGCGGAACACCGCCTGTACGGCGCGCGCCGCCTTGTTGCGGATGGCGATGGTCTCCTCTTCGGTCACCGGGCGCAGGCCGCCGTCCACCATCAGATCGCGCTGCAGGATGTTGTAGTCGTCAAAGTCCTCGGCGTCGAAGTTGGAGCCGGCAAACATATTGTCGTAGTTCGGCACCGCGCTGTAGCCGGAGAAGATAAAGTCGGTGCCCGGCAGCATCTGCATCAGCGTGCGGGCGGTGCGGCGGATGTCGGAGTGGGAGAACGTCTGGTCGTTGGCGGAGGCGCATTCCAGATCGAGCATCGAGGCGATCAGGTTTTCCGCCAGCACCGCGCGGATGCCGGACGGCACCGCGCCGGTCATGCCGATGCAGCTGACGGCGCCGTTCTGCAGGCCCTGAACGCCCGCGCCTTTGGTAATAAAGATGCAGCGGGATTCGAGGTAGAGCATCGATTTCCCTTCGGAGTAGCCCATCAGCGCCTCCGAGCCGGTGCCGGAGGTGTAGCGCATCTTCAGCCCGCGCGAGGCGTAGGCGGAGGCGAGGAACGCCTTCGACCAGGGCGTGTCGTCCCCGTCGGTAAATACCGCTTCGGTGCCGTAGACGGAGACGGTCTCGGCGTAGCTGGTCAGCCCGCGCATCCCCAGCTCCAGTTCGGTGGCCTCTTCGACGGAGCACTGGGTCAGCACGCCCGGACGGCCGCTCTGGGAGCCGATCAGCAGCCCCAGGGCGTTAAACGGCGCGTAGCGGGCGATGCCGACGGTGGTCTCCTGCTCGGAGAAGCCGCGAATGCCTGCTTCGGCGGCGTCGGCGGCAATCTGCACCGGGTTGTCCTTCAGGTTGGTGACGTGGCACTGGTTGGAGGGCGTCTTCCTGGCGCGCATCTTCTGCAGGGCCATCATCATCTCCACCACGTTCATTTTGCTCATCACCTCCACCGCTTTGGCCGGGGTAATGGCGGTGGTGACGGCAACGATCTCTTCACGGCTGACGTGAATGTCCACCAGCATACGGGCTATCTCTAGCGCGTCCAGCCGCATGGCCCGCTCCGTTTCGGCGACGTTGATCGCATAGTCGGCGATGAAGCGGTCAATCATATCGAACTGCGCGCGGGGTTTACCGTCCAGCTCGACGATCTGTCCATTCTCGACCTTTACGGAAGAGCGGGGATCGTGTGGGCTCTCCATGGCGATCAGGCCCTCTTCCGGCCATTCGCCGATCAGCCCGTCCTGGTTTACCGGGCGCCGGGCCAGAACTTCGAATCGTTTCGATCTTTTCATGACGTATTGACTCAATAAATAAGAAATGGGATGCATTTACTGCTTGGCTGCAATTTAAGGCGAACTTTAAATGAGTGCGTTTTAAATAAAATAAAATTAATTTTGTTCCGTTTTGAGACGCTCGGGAATTTATTTGATTCCAGATTGAAACGTTATAGAACAAAATTGATTAAAGTGTGATGCGGGTTACGATGAACATCAAAGTTTACGCGTTATGGCTCTTCTGATGATGATTTTGAAGACTTTTCAGTGATTGACTTAATATCTCGTGATGACAATATAAAACAAACGTAAATAGAGATGTTAGCGGTCGGTTACTGTATTTTTAAATAATGACCTGAGCGCGTTTAATTTAATTATTGAATTTAACAATCACGTGTGGCGTTGGAGTACGTATGCTTAAAAGTCAACAGATCCAGACAATTACCCTCGCTGCCGCCAGGGCTATGGCCGATGCGGTGCAGGAAAAAGCGAAAGAAATCAATGTTCCCGTCGTCGTGGCGGTGGTGGACTGCGGAGGCAATACGCTGCTGCTGCAGCGCATGGACGAGGCTTTTACCACCAGCTGCGATATCGCGCTGAATAAGGCCTGGACCGCCTGCTGTTTAAAAACAGGAACTCATCAATTAACCCAGGACGTACAGCCAGGTAAATCACTTTATGGTCTGCAGTTAACCAATCAGCAGCGAATTGTTATTTTCGGCGGCGGTTATCCGGTTGTCCTGAATAATCAGGTGATCGGCGCCGTTGGCGTCAGCGGCGGCACCGTTGAGCAGGATATGCTGCTCGCTAACGTGGCGCTGGAAAAATTTTCTCAATTGTAATCGAAATTAATTCAGGAAGGTAAATGATGAGTTATCGTATGTATGATTATCTGGTGCCAAATGTGAATTTCTTTGGCCCAAATGCTATTTCCGTGGTGGGCGAACGCTGCAAACTGCTGGGCGGCAAAAAAGTGCTGCTGGTGACCGATAAAGGTCTGCGTTCAATTCCGGACGGCGCGGTAGACCAGACCCTGAAATACCTGCGCGAGGCCGGTATCGAGGTGGCTATCTATGACGGCGTTGAGCCGAACCCGAAAGACACCAACGTCCTCGACGGCCTGGCTATTTTCCGCAAAGAGCAGTGCGACACCATCGTGACCGTCGGCGGCGGCAGCCCGCACGACTGCGGTAAAGGGATCGGCATTGCCGCCACCCACGAGGGCGATCTCTACAGCTACGCCGGGATCGAAACCCTGACCAATCCGCTGCCGCCGATTATCGCGGTCAATACCACCGCCGGCACCGCCAGCGAAGTCACCCGCCACTGCGTGCTGACCAACACCAAAACCAAAGTGAAGTTCGTTATCGTCAGCTGGCGCAACCTGCCGTCGGTATCGATTAACGATCCGCTGCTGATGGTCGGCAAACCCGCCCCGCTCACCGCTGCTACCGGTATGGACGCGCTGACCCACGCGGTGGAAGCCTATATCTCCAAAGATGCCAACCCGGTCACCGACGCATCCGCTATCCAGGCGATCCGCCTGATTGCCCGCAACCTGCGCCAGGCCGTTGCCCTGGGTACCAATCTGAAGGCCCGCGAGAATATGGCCTGCGCCTCTCTGCTGGCTGGCATGGCCTTCAACAACGCGAACCTCGGCTACGTTCACGCCATGGCGCACCAGCTGGGCGGCCTGTACGACATGCCGCACGGCGTGGCCAACGCGGTGCTGCTCCCGCACGTGGCGCGCTACAACCTGATCGCTAACCCGGAAAAATTTGCCGACATCGCCGAATTTATGGGTGAAAACGTTCAAGGTCTCTCCGTCATGGATGCCGCCGAGCGGGCCATCAGCGCCATCGCGCGCCTCTCTGCCGATATCGGTATCCCGCAGCACCTGCGCGATCTCGGCGTTAAAGAGGAGGACTTCCCGTACATGGCGGACATGGCGCTGAAGGACGGTAACGCCTTCTCCAATCCGCGTAAGGGTAATGCGAAAGAGATCGTTGAGATCTTCCGTCAGGCATTCTGATAGCGGCAGGGGACACGATGTCACTTTCACCACCGGGCGTACATCTCTACTACGACCCGCAATGGCAGGACTCCCGGGCCATTAACGAGCTGTGCTGGGGGCTGGAAGAGCAGGGCGTTCCCTGCCTGACGACGTGCGTAGAGGCGGGCGGCGACGCCCGCACTCTCAGCCATCTCGCCGCCAAAGGCTCCGCGCTGCGCGTGGGGCTTGGCCTCAGCGCCAGCGGCGAGATTGCCCTGACCCACGCCCAGCTGCCGGCCACCAGGCCGCTCATGACGTGCAGCGCCCGTGAGGGCGCCGCGCGGCTGCGCGCGCTCGGCGTTAACGCCGGACAGCTGGTCAAAGTTTTACCCTTCAGCGAGGTAACCTGAATGTACCGCATCTATACCCGCACCGGGGACAAGGGAACCACCGGGCTGTTTGGCGGCAGCCGCATTGATAAAGACGATATCTGCGTCGAGGCGTACGGCACGGTTGACGAGCTCATTTCCCAGCTCGGAGTGTGCTACGCCAGCGCGGCAGACGTGGCGCTGCGCGACTGTCTGCACGCCATGCAGAAAACGCTGTTCGTGCTCGGGGCCGAGCTTGCCAGCGATGAAAAGGGCCTGGCCAGGCTCACTCAGACTCTCGGCGACGAGGATATTGAAGCCCTGGAGCAGCTTATCGATCGCAACATGGCCCTCAGCGGACCGCTGAAGGCATTTGTCATCCCGGGCAAAAATCTCGTCTCCGCCCAGCTTCACGTGGCGCGCACGCTGGCCCGCCGGCTGGAGCGGATCCTGACCGCCATGGCCCGGACCCGGCCCCTGCGCGACCACCTGCGGCGCTACGCGAACCGCCTGTCGGACGCGCTCTTCTCGATGGCCCGCGTTGAGGAGACTACTTCGACGCCGGACGCTTAAACTGGCTGGCGTCGATATTATACTGCTTCATCTTACGCCACAGGGTGGTGCGCCCGATGCTCAGCAGGCGGGACATCTCCTGCACGCGCCCGCTGGTCACGCGGGCCGCGTGAATAATGGCCTCTTTCTCAATGGCGGTGAAGGTCAGGCTGGCGGGCAGCAGGGAAGAGGCGCCCTCGTCGCTGCCGGGCCGCTCTGAGAAGAGGTACTCCGGCAGATTATTCAGCCGGATGTGGCCGTTGTCGCTGCTGATGGCGATATTATCGATCGCGCTGTTCAGCTCAAAGTCGTTCCCCGGCCAGGAGTAGGCCATCAGCTGGGTCAGCACGTCGTCGTCCACCTTCAGCTGGGTGGAGAAGCGCTTCTCCAGGGCCCGCAGGCGGTGCTGAACCAGGGAGGGAATGCTGCTGCGGCGAGCCCGCAGGGGCGGAATGGCTATCTCAAACGAGTGCAGGGCATAGTAGAGCTGGCGGCTGAAGCGGTTCTGCTCCACCAGGTTCGCCAGGTCGACGGTGCTGGTGGCGATGATTTTCACATCCACCGGGATCAGCCGCCGGGCGTCCAGCCGGGTGAGCACGCCCTGCTTGATAACCTGAAGCAGCACCGACTGCAGCTCCGGCGCCAGATACTCAATTTTTTCCAGAAACAGCGTGCCGCCGCTCGCCAGCTCAAGGCGGCTGAGGCGGCCGTGCTCCTCATCCGCCGGGGCGCTGAAGTCCTGCCCGGCCAGACTGTCGGTGTACATCTGGCAGTTAATCGCAATATAGGGCCCTTCGGCCCGCTCGCTTTCATTGTGTATCGCCTGGCTGAGCAGCTCTTTGCCCACGCCCTCCTCGCCGCTGAGCAGCGTCGGGAAGCTGCCGCGCGCCGCCTGGCGGCCAAAGTGGATCAGCCTGCGGGTTTCCGGATCGTCGACGGGCATCTGCTCGAAGGTGTGGCTGACCTTGCCGAGCTGGCTGGTCATCAGCTGGCGCATCTGCGCCACCGGGTGCAGCAGCATGATAAAGCTGTAGCCCTGCGCTTCGGCGATGGGCTTGAGGGTAATCACCGTATCCACGAACTGATGCTGGCTCTCAAAGGTGACTTCGGCGTGATTGAGCGCGCGGCCCTGCTTGATGGCCCGGCGCAGCAGTGGGGGCAGGGTGACCAGCTCGGTCAGGCTCCTGCCGAGGCTTGCCTGGGCATCGAGATGAAGCAGGGTGGCGGCCTGCACGTTGAGAAACTGCAGCTGTCCCTGCTCGTTCCACGCCATCATTCCCGCGTCCATGCTCTCCATCAGGCCGTAAACCTGGCTGAGATGGCGGTTAGATTCGGCCAGCAGGCTGTCGGTCAGCAGCGAATTGCCGACTTCCCGCGCGACCGCGAGGGTCAGGGAGAGATCGGACCCGGCGTGGTCGTCGTTGAGGACGGCGAGGGCAATAGAGCCGAACAGCCGGCCGTGGTTATCAAACACCGGCGTCGAGCAGAAGGTCCAGGGAAACAGCGCCTCTTTGAAGTGCTCCTCTCCCCGGGTGCGGATGGGCTGACCCTGCATCGCCGCAAGCGACAGCGCGCAGGTGCCGATAATGCTTTCGGCGCAGTAGCTGCCGTCGCGAAAGCCCAGCGCGTCGAGCTGGGCGAGCGTCTGCGCCGCGCCGCAGCGGCTCAGAATGCAGGCCGACTCATCGAGAATAAACAGCGCGCAGGCGCGATCGGACATAAACTCAAACGCGTCTTCCAGCGCCGCCTGGCCGATGGTCAACAGGGTGGTTTTACGTCGGCAGATAGACTCAAACGTCAGGCCCTGCGCCTGGTGGGGCGTGCTCCATCTCTCCCGCGGCATAAACTTGCTGCAGCGATGCCAGGACTGGGCGACGGCGAGCGAAATTTCATTCCCCGGATTCTGCGTCATATTCATTTCCGCTTCATAATAATTGAAAACCCCTCCGGCAGCGGCTGTCGGAGGGGAAATTTACGCTTTACTCACTCAGAATGCTGAATCAGCGCGCCAGCCAGCGCTGGCCCAGCCGATCGGCGACCATAATAGCGGCATACACGCTGTCCGCCGTGACCGGGAAAGGCATATTGTGAATGGTTTCGCCTTCGGCGCAGGTCGCTTTCGCCACCTCGCGGATCTTCGCCTCAATATCCTCTTTCACGCCCATTTGCGCCAGGGTGATCGGCAGGCCGACGTTTTTGCAGAAGGCGAGAACGGTCTCGATCTCTTCCATCGGGCTGTTCTGCAGCGCCAGCTGCGCCAGGGTACCGAAGGCCACTTTCTCGCCGTGATAGAGGTGGTGGCACTCTTCGAGGATCGTAAAGCCGTTGTGAATGGCGTGCGCCCCGGCCAGGCCGCTGCTCTCAAAACCGATACCGCTGAGGTAGGTATTAGCCTCGACAATACGTTCCAGCGCATCGCTCACCACCCCGGCCTGCGCCGCCAGCAGCGCCTTTTCGCCTTCGCGCAGCAGCGTGTCGTAGCACAGGCGCGCCAGGCTCAGCGCGGCGGCGGTAGACTGTCCTCCCGCCATGCTGGTGGCGCGGGCATCAAAGCAGGCCTTGGCTTCAAACCAGGTGGAGAGCGCATCGCCCATCCCGGCAACCAGCAGGCGCACCGGCGCTTTGGCAATGATCGCGGTATCCATTACCACCATATCGGGGTTTTTCGGATAGATCAGGTACTCTTCAAACTCGCCGCTTTCAGTATAGATGACCGACAGGGCGCTGGTGGGCGCATCGGTTGAGGCGATGGTGGGGATGACCACCACCGGCAGTTTCTGGTAATAGCCGATGGCCTTGGCGGTATCGAGGGTTTTGCCGCCGCCGATACCGATCACGCCCTTGCAGCCCTCTTTCTGCAGGATGGCGCTCAGGCGGTTGATCTCTGCGTGGCTGCACTCGCCGTTAAAGCGCTCGGCGTGGCAGCGAACGTTATGGCTTTTCAGCCCGCCTAACACCTTGTCACCGGCCAGCTTCATCACAAAATCATCGGCGATAACAAAGAAGCTGTCAGCCAGATTTTTGGCGTACTCCCCGAACAGCATCGACGCGTCGGGACCCTGAATATATTTGGCTGGAGATTGAATAACGTTTAGCATTCCGTTCATCCTCAAATAAGTTGCATTACGCATGATGGGCTCTGGCACAGGGCGCTTTCACATTCAGCGTCGCCGGAGCGATGCCCTTACTTTATGGCGAGCGGCGAGCAGAAAAACTTTTCCGTGAAATGTTCTTTAATGAAACCTTTCTTTGTTTATGGCGTTCCATATTGGAACTAAAAACCACAATAAATGTCAGGATTGAGACCCCTGTCCGCTTTCGGATCACTTTATGCGCACCCGGCGCAGTGCATATTCAGGCGCTTAGGGTGTTTAAAAGTTGAGCTGTCGTGTCGCGGAGCGCGCGGTTTTTTGCCGTCGGTTTCTCACCCGGCCGCCGACCCGGGTCTAAAAAGACTGCTCCCGGTCGCATTTTTCTCTTAATCCGCGCAAAAAGGTTTCACTAAGGAACAATATTAATAATTTATGTTCCTTAATGGAACGTAATTTAACAGCATTTTTTTTCTTCCCCGCTTAGCGAAAATCATTTCATCGCCGGGACGCAAGCGCGTCGGCGACAACCCTACAGATACCGGCCCAAGCAGGGCCGGATCGCCCCTTCTCCAGCGGAGATGAACATAATGAAAAAACTGATTAACCGTGTTGAAGACGTCCTTAACGAACAGCTGCAGGGGCTGGCGAAAGCGCACCCCGGCCTGACGCTCCATGAAGATCCTGTTTACATGACCCGCGCCGATGCGCCGGTGGCCGGAAAAGTGGCGCTGCTCTCCGGCGGCGGCAGCGGGCACGAGCCGATGCACTGCGGCTTTATCGGCCAGGGGATGCTCTCCGGCGCCTGCCCGGGTGAAATTTTTACCTCGCCGACGCCGGACAAAATGTTCGAGTGCGCCACGCGCATTGACGGCGGCGAGGGCGTGCTGCTGATCGTCAAAAACTACACCGGCGATATCCTCAATTTCGAAACCGCAGCCGAGCTGCTGCACGACGGCGGCGTGAAGGTGGCCACGGTGGTGGTTGACGACGACGTGGCGGTGAAGGACAGCCTCTACACCGCCGGACGTCGCGGGGTGGCCAGCACCGTACTGATTGAAAAACTGGTGGGCGCCGCCGCCGAGCGCGGCGACTCCCTGCAGGCGTGCGCTGAACTTGGACGCCGGCTCAATAATCTCGGCCACTCCATCGGCATTGCGCTGGGGGCCTGCACCGTACCCGCCGCCGGTACGCCCTCTTTTGTCCTTGCCGATGATGAGATGGAGTTTGGCGTCGGTATCCACGGCGAGCCGGGCATTGACCGCCGCCGCTTCACCTCCCTTAACCAGACCGTCGACGAGATGTTCGACACGCTGCTGGAAAACGGCCCCTATACCCGCACCCTGCGGCACTGGGACTGCGTCCAGGGCAGCTGGCAGGAACTTAAGCAGGAGAAACGCGGCCTGCAGCGCGGCGACCGGGTGATCGCTATGGTCAATAATCTCGGCGCTACGCCGCTGTCTGAACTGTACGGCGTCTACAACCGGCTTGATGACCGCTGCCGGGAGGCGGGGATCGACATTGCCCGCAGCCTGGTGGGCAGCTACTGCACATCGCTGGATATGAGCGGTTTCTCCATCACGCTGATGAAGGCCGACGATGAAACGCTCGCGCTGTGGGATGCGCCGGTAAATACCCCGGCGCTGAACTGGGGAAAATAAGGAGCTGACTATGTCTCTGACCAGAACTCAAATTGTTAACTGGCTGTACCGCTGCGGCGAGATCTTCACCCGCGAGAGCAGCTTCCTGACCGGGCTGGACAAGGAGATTGGCGATGCCGATCACGGCCTGAACATGCACCGCGGCTTCAGCAAAGTGGTGGAAAAACTGCCGGCCATCGCCGACAAAGACATCGGTTTTATTCTCAAAAATACCGGTATGACCCTGCTGTCTAACGTCGGCGGCGCCAGCGGCCCGCTGTTCGGCACCTTTTTTATCCGCGCGGCGGCGGTAACTCAGGCCCGCCAGAGTCTGACCCTTGATGAGCTGTATCAGATGGTGCGCGAAGGCGCAGACGGCGTGGTCAGCCGCGGCAAAGCCGAGCCGGGAGATAAAACCATGTGCGACGTCTGGCTGCCGGTGGTGGCGTCTCTGCGCCAGTCCAGCGAGCAGGGCCTGACGGTACAGGCCGCGCTGGATGTGGCGGCGGAGGAGGCGGCGCGCGCGGCGCAGGCCACCATTACCCTGCAGGCCCGCAAGGGCCGGGCCAGCTATCTCGGCGAACGCAGTATCGGCCATCAGGATCCCGGCGCCACGTCGGTGATGTTTATGATCCAGATGCTGGCCGCAGCAGCGAAAGAGTAAGGACAGCGCAATGGTAAATCTGGTGATTGTTTCCCACAGCGCCCGCCTGGGCGAGGGCGTGGCCGAGCTGGCCGGGCAGATGCTGCACGGCGACGGCTGCCGGCTGGCGGTTGCCGCCGGTATCGACGATCCCGACAGTCCCATCGGCACCGATCCGCTGAAGGTGATGGCGGCGATTGAATCTCTCGCCGACGCCGACGCCGTACTGGTGATGATGGATATGGGCAGCGCGCTGCTGAGCGCGGAAACCGCGCTCGATCTGCTCGATCCGGCGATTGCCGCCAGGGTACACCTCTGCGCGGCGCCGCTGGTCGAGGGAACGCTGGCGGCGGCGGTCAGCGCCGCTTCCGGCGCCGGAATCGACAAGGTGATGGCCGATGCGATGGCCGCCCTTGAGGCCAAGCGCGCCCAGTTGGGAATAGCGCCGGCGGCTCCGCAGACGCCGGTTCCGCAGGGCGAGGCCGAGCGTTCCGTCACGGTGGTTATCAGCAACCGCAACGGCCTGCACGTGCGCCCGGCCTCCCGGCTGGTGGCGGCGCTGGCCGGCTTCGACGCCCGCCTGGCGCTGGAGAAAGCGGGGCGGCGCGTGGTGCCGGACAGCATCAACCAGATTGCGCTGCTGCAGGTGCGGCAGAATGACCGGGTAACGCTGCTGGCCAGCGGACCGGACGCGGAGGCGGCCATCGCCGCCTTCACCGCCCTTGCGGAGAGCCACTTCGGCGAAGATCCGCAGGCGGAAACGGCCGCACCGCCGCTGCCGCCGCGCGTCTCCGGCAGCGCGGTATTCTGGCCGCAGCCCGGCGCGCTTCGGGAACGTCAGCAGGCCGCCGATAGCGACGGCGAGCGGCGGCGGCTGCAGCAGGCCATTGCCGACACCCTGACCGATCTGGACGCCCTGGCGGCGCGGGCCGACGCTCAGTACGGCGCTGATATTGGCGCTATTTTTGCCGGCCACCGGGAGCTGCTCGACGATCCCGAGCTGCTTGCCGCCGCCGACGAGATGATGCGCGAACAGCAGTGCGACGCCGGCTGGGCCTGGCAGCAGGTGATGTCTGACATGAGCCAGCAGTACCGGCAGCTCAGCGACGACTATCTGCAGGCGCGCTATATCGACATCGACGATCTGCGGCAGCGCACGCTGGATCATCTGGACGGACGCCGGAACGCGATCCCGGGCTTTAGCGCCCCGGCGATCCTCGTTTGCGACGACATCTTTCCCTCCACCGTGCTGCAGCTCGATCCGCAGCAGGTGAAGGGCATCTGCCTGCGCGGCGGCAGCGAGCGCTCCCACGGTGCGATTATCGCCCGCGCCGCCGGGATCGCCTTTCTCAGCCAGCAGGGCGAGGCGCTCGCTTCCCTGCGCAGCGGCCAGCCGCTGACGCTGGATCTGGCGGCCCATCAGCTTATTGCGGACTGAATCTCTCACACTCAGCCGGCGGCCTGACCGCCGGCCACATTCGACACACCAACTTCAGGAAATGTTATGTCTCAATTCTTTTTTAATCAGCGCGCCGCGCTCGTCAGCGACGTTATCGACGGCACCCTTATCGCCAGCCCGTGGAATAACCTGGCCCGCCTGGAGAGCGATCCGGCCATCCGCATCGTGGTGCGCCGCGATCTGAATAAAGAGAACGTTGCGGTGATCTCCGGCGGCGGCTCCGGCCACGAGCCGGCCCACGTTGGCTTTGTCGGTAAAGGAATGCTCACCGCCGCGGTCTGCGGCGATCTGTTCGCCTCCCCGAGCGTGGACGCCGTGCTGACCGCGATCCAGGCGGTGACCGGCGAGGCGGGCTGCCTGCTGATTGTGAAGAACTACACCGGCGACCGCCTCAACTTTGGCCTGGCGGCGGAAAAGGCCCGCCGCCTCGGCTATAAAGTCGAGATGCTGATCGTCGGAGACGACATCTCCCTGCCGGACAATAAGCACCCGCGCGGCATTGCCGGTACGGTGCTGGTGCATAAAGTCGCCGGCTACTTCGCCGAGCGCGGCTGCAACCTGGACACGGTATTGCGGGAGGCGTCACTTGCAGCACGCAGCACCGCCAGCATCGGCGTGGCGCTCTCCGGCTGCCACCTGCCGCAGGAAGCGGAAAGCGCGCCGCGCCATCCGGCGGGCAGCGCCGAGCTGGGAATGGGCATCCACGGCGAGCCGGGGGCGGCGACCATCGCCACCCACAACAGCGGCGAGATCGTCCGCCTGATGGCCGATAAGCTGGCGGCGGCGCTGCCGAAAACCGGCCGCCTGGCGGTGATGCTCAATAACCTCGGCGGCGTATCAGTGGCCGAGATGGCGATCCTGACCGCCGAGCTGGCGAAGACGCCGCTGCACGCGCGCATCGACTGGCTGATTGGCCCCGCCGCGCTGGTCACGGCCCTGGACATGAAGGGCTTCTCTCTCAGCGCGATTGTGCTGGAAGAGAGCATCGAAAAAGCGCTGCTCGCCGATGTCGAAACGTCCGGCTGGCTGCGTCCGGTACAGCCGCGGCAGATAAGCGTCATGCCGTCGTCGCTGCGCAGCGCCAGCGTCAGCTATCAGCCCTCCGGCAACGCTGAGGTTGCCGGAATTGTCGCCCGCGTCACCGGCACCCTTGACGGACTTGAGGCCGAGCTCAACGCCCTGGATGCCAAAGTGGGCGACGGCGATACCGGCTCCACCTTCGCCGCCGGCGCCCGGGAAATTGCCCGCCTGCTGGAAGCGAAGCAGCTGCCGCTCGACGATCTGCCGGTGCTGTTTGCGCTGATCGGCGAACGCCTGACCGTCGTGATGGGCGGCTCCAGCGGCGTGCTGATGTCCATCTTCTTTACCGCCGCGGGCCAGGCGCTGGCGCAGGGCGAGAGCATTGCCAGCGCGCTGAACGCCGGGCTGAAGCAGATGAAATTCTACGGCGGCGCGGATGAGGGCGACCGTACCATGATCGACGCCCTGCAGCCCGCCCTGGCGTCGCTGCTGGCAGAGCCGGGCGCGCTGCAGAAGGCCTTTGAAGCCGCCGAGGCCGGGGCAGAGCGCACCCGTAACGCGGCGAAGGCCAATGCCGGACGCGCCTCCTACCTCAACAGCGACAGCCTGATCGGCAACATGGATCCGGGCGCCCACGCGGTGGCGCGGGTGTTTAAAGCGCTGGCTGAGTAATTTGACTCTCCGCTTCAGCGCCCCCGGCCGCGATGCGCGGTCGGGGGCGCTGTTTTTTTGTTCTGTGAACCCTCGCACATACGCCTCTGAGACATTTCTCTATGTTATATGGATATTTATACAGTTATTAACCGACAGGGAGGCAGCATGAACTACCAAATCAGGCAGGAATCAACGCGTTCGATTGCGGGTTTTCATCTCGTTGGCCCGTGGCAAGAGACGGTGCCGGAGGGGTTTGAACGGCTCGGGAAGTGGGTTAAAGAGAAGGGGATCGCCGCCGGACCCTGGGTTGCCGTCTACGAGGGTAACCCGGATGAAGTTCCGGCAGAGCAGCTGCGCTGCGACACGGCTATCGCCGTTCCCGATGATTTTGTCATCCCGCAAGGCAGCGACGGCGTGACGCTGCGCGAGCTTGTGGGAGGGCCGTATGCAGTGGCTACTGTACGGATTGAGAATGGCGACTTCACCACGCCCTGGTATCAGTTCTTCGACAGCCTGCTGCGGGACAGCGCCTGCCAGATGTCGATGCATCCCTGCTTCGAGGTCTATCTGAATAACGGTGATGTCGACGGCTACTGGGATCTGGAGATGTATATCTCACTTCTGCCTCAATAGCCGCTATCCTGTATTGACGGAGCATTTGTCGGGGAAATCGCCTGCTCCGCTGCAACATCCGGTGAGAAAACAAGTACAATCTGCTTTTGTTATTCCCGACGGAGTGCCCGCGTGCGTGCTGACAAATCCCTGAGCCCTTTTGAAATTCGGCTATACCGTCACTACCGTATCGTTCACGGCGTGCGTATAGCTCTGGCATTTATCCTGACGTTTCTACTGGTACGGCTGTTCGACGTTCCGGAAGGGACCTGGCCGCTGATCACCCTGGTGGTGGTGATGGGGCCTATCTCCTTCTGGGGCAACGTCGTGCCGCGCGTGCTTGAACGCATCGGCGGCACCGTGCTCGGCTCGGTGCTTGGGCTGGTGGCGCTTAAGCTTGAGCTGTTGTCGCTGCCGCTGATGCTGCTGTGGTGCGCGGCGGCCATGTTTCTCTGCGGCTGGCTGGCGCTGGGCAAGCGGCCCTATCAGGCGCTGTTGATCGGCATCACGCTGTCGGTGGTGGTGGGCGCCCCGGCGGGGGATATGCACACCGCCCTGTGGCGAAGCGGCGACGTCATCATCGGCTCGCTGCTGGCCCTGCTGTTTACCGGCATCTGGCCGCAGCGGGCGTTTATCCACTGGCGTATCCAGATGGCGGGCTACGTGACCGAGCTTAACCGCCTCTATCAGACGGCGTTTTCGCCTAATTTGCTTGAGCGCCCCCGTCTTGACCGCCGCCACCAGAAAATCCTCAGCGATGTGGTCAAAATGCGCGGCCTGATTGCCCCGGCCAGTAAAGAGATCCATATCCAGAAATCGGTATTTGAGGGCATCCAGACCATCAACCGCAATCTGGTGTGTATGCTTGAGCTGCAGATGAACGCATGGTGGGCCTCCCGCAGCAGCCACTACGTGCTGCTCAACGCCCACACCCTGCGCGATATGCAGCACATTACCCAGCAGACGCTGCTGACCCTGGCGCACGCGCTTTATGAGGGAAATCCGCAGCCGGTGCTGGCTAACAACGAAAAGCTCAGCGATATTGCCGCCGAACTGCGCCAGCTGGTGAGTGATTATAAAGACGCTAATCCGGCGGAGACGCCCATGCACGGCTACGTCTGGCTAAGCATGGAGATGGCGCGTCAGCTGGAGCTGTTATCGCGTCTGATTTGCCGGGCGCTGCGCAAATAACGCCCACCCGGTCACGGTTTACCGCCGGCTTGTTTCGATTCAGCAAGATTTAGGGTTATGATGGCCCTAACGGTACTACGATTATCACAGGCTGCTGCCACCCGTTATGTTTACCCTAACGCGGTCGCATTACGAATCCGAAGCTTAACTATCAGGGGTATAAAAATGGATACATCCAAACCATCTTTCCAGGACGTACTGGAGTTTGTTCGTCTGTTCCGCCGCAAGAACAAGCTGCAGCGCGAAATTCAGGACGTTGAGAAAAAAATTCGTGACAACCAGAAGCGCGTGCTGCTGCTCGATAACCTGAGCGATTACATCAAGCCGGGCATGACCGTGGAAGCCATCCAGGAGATCATCGCCAGCATGAAATCCGATTATGAAGACCGCGTTGATGAGTACATCATCAAAAACGCCGAGATCTCCCAGGAGCGCCGCGAAATCTCTAAAAAGCTCAAGGCAATGGGTGAGCTGAAGACCGGCGAAACGAAAGCGAAGTAAGTCGCTTCACGCCCTGCGCCGCAGGGGATTAGGCCAGCACCGGGTGCTGGCCTTTTGTTATTCTGAACCGATCGTCCGCTAAGTCATCGCCGGCGTCTATTTAGGCGTGTGCAGGTGTTTTCATTAACATCGCCGTCAGCGCCGAGAGCAGACAACCCGCCGTCAGGTAAATCGCCACGCTGTGCCACTCGCCGCCGGAGAAGGTCAGCAGCGCGGCGGCAATGAACGGCGTAAAGCCGCCGCCCACTACGCTGGCCACCTGATAGCCCACCCCGGCGCCGCTGTAGCGATAGCCGGTGCCGAACATATCGGTAAACATCGGCTGCTGCACGCAGACCACCATATCATGGGCAATATTGGCCAGCAGCAGAGAGAAAAGGACGATGCTGAACATCGAGCGGGCCTCCAGCGCCATAAAGAAAGGAAACGCGCTGAGGGCGCCGATCAGGGCGCCGGTAATGTAGATGCGCCGGCGGCCGTAGCGGTCCGCCATCCAGGCGAATAGCGGAATGGTCAGGCAGCTGACGCCGCCGACCAGCAGGCCGATATTGAGAAACAGCTCGCGGGGCATGCCGAGATTCTGCGTCGAGTAGTTGAGGGCGAACGCAGTGACGATGTACATCGTCAGCAGCTCGCACAGGCGCAGGGCGATAATTTTCATAAACGCCCCGGGATGGCGAACCAGCGCCTCCAGTATCGGCAGCGTCTTTTTGGCCGACGCCGGCCGCACTTCGCGCACCCGCTCAAATTCAACCGACTCCTCCATGCCGTTGCGGATCCACAGGGCGCCGATCACCAGCAGCACGCTGAACAGGAACGGCAGCCGCCAGCCCCAGCTCAGAAACTGCGCGTCGGTGGTCAGGCTGCTTATCAGCGATACCAGCCCGGTGGCGAGCAGCAGGCCGACGCCGTAGCCGACCTGGATGCCGCTGCTGTAAAACGCCTTCTTACCCGACGGCGCGCTCTCCACCGCCAGCAGCGCCGCGCCGCCCCATTCGCCGCCGACGGCGAAGCCCTGGATGGCGCGCAGGGTGACCAGCAGCGCGGGCGCCCACCAGCCGATAGAGGCGAAGGAGGGCAGAAGACCGATGCAGGCCGTGGCGGCACCCATCATCCAGACGGTGAGCATCAGCATCCGCTTGCGCCCCAGCCGGTCGCCAAAGTGGCCGAAGACAATGCCGCCGAGCGGTCGGAACAGAAAGCCCACGCCGAAGGTGGCGAAGGCCGCCAGCGTGCCCATGGCCGGATCGATCTGCGGGAAAAATTCGCTGTTGAACACCAGCGCGGCGGTAATGCCGTACAGCAGGAAGTCGAACCAGTCGACCACCGCGCCGGCGAAACTGCCCCAGGCGGCCCGGCGGGCGCGCTGGCGGGACGCTGTTGTTCCATCAGTGCAGGGGGTGGTGAGGGTGGAGTCCGTCATTATGTTGTCCGTACCTTAACACTTTCTTATTCTGGCAATGAATGCAGGGTTAAACTGACGCAGACCGCAGGCTGCGTACTAAAAAACGCTATGAGACTACAGCGACATCCGCCCGCTGAAAACTCTTTTGCGCCGCCGGCGGCGCGAAAGGGGAAATTGACTCAGGGAGCGCGCAAGCGCAGACGATTATTCGGCAGGCGGGCGATTTAGTTTCGTGAATACCCTGGGGTGGGCTGACAGCGCAAAAAGCCGTCGGCGGAGCGGGCGGTTGCGTCAATATGATATTAAGATGATAAATAAAAATGGCCCTGATAATAATGCGGGAAGCAATTATATAAATAACAGCGGGTTAATTCTGGCGTATCAATTGGATAAATTTGAGCGCTGCTGATAATAATTTCTCTAAATGGTAATACTTTGACCGATTGATAAAAATCAAAGTTTTACCTCGCTCCGATAATAGAATCTATAAGCGGAAAAAAGTCGTCACTTCTGCGTAGTTTAAATTTCAATATAGCCATGCTCACCGGCCTGATAACAGCGGCAGCGCGCGGCGGTCATTATTTATTTAGCGAAAAGGAAAAGTTCTATGCCTCATTATAATGCGGTGCTGGCGAGAAATGCGGATAACGTGGTGAAGGATCCGCTGAGTTCACATACCGCGGCGTTCTCTCATTACAATAATCTTTCTGCCCAGCTGCCCGTGGATATTAGCACCGGCAGGCTGGTGGCCGGCGACGCCGCTGCCCAGGCGGCGCAGTGTCTGAAGAATATTCAGGCGATCTTAAGCAGCATCGATCATGTACTGAACGATGTGGTCAGGCTCACCGTCCACCTGACGTCGGCGAAAGATCTGGACGCCGTGGCCGGGGTTTGCCGGGCGTGGTTCCCGGTCCGGGCGCCGTCGCTGACGATGGCCGTCGTCGCGGCGCTGCCGATGGGCGCGCGGGTGCAGATTGACGCCCTGGTCTCTAACGGCGAAGGGACGATCCCCGACGCGCCGCAGCCCGGCGATCTCATTAAGCTTACTAACGCCACCGGCCGGGCGCCGTCCTCGCCCCTCAGCGCGCAGACCGTCGCGTTTTCCCACTACAACAATCTCACCTGCCAGCTTCCCGTCGATCCGCGCACCGGCAGGGTCGTGGAGGGCGGTATCCGTGCGCAGGCCGCGCGCTGCCTGAATAACATTAAAGCTATCCTTGAGAGCATTGACGTCCCGATGGACGACATCGTCAAAGTGACGATCTATCTGCAGGATCTGGCCGATATTGAGCAGGTTAACGAGGTCTACCGCACCTTTTTCCCGGACTCGGCGATTGCCAGAGCCGTCGGCTACCTGCCGGCGCGTACCGTGGTGGCCGCCTCTGGGCTGCCGATGGGCGCCCTGGTGCAGATGGAGGCGGTGGTCTCCCACGGCGACGGCACGCCGCCGCAGAAGGTGGAGGACAGGCACGGGATCGTCATCAGGGCATACAACACCGACCGGGCGCCGCGCTGTCCGCACGCGACCCAGAGCGTCGCCTTCTCCCACTATAACCACCTCTCGGCGCTGCTGCCGCTGGAGCTGAAAACCGGCAGGCTGACGGCGGGCGGCGCAGGCGAGCAGGCCGCTCTGTGCCTGGCGTATATGCAGGCCATTGTTGAAAGCAGCGGCCACGCGCTGGAGGACGTGGTGAAGGTGAATATCTTCCTCACCGATATGGCCGATGCGGGCGCGGTAGACGCCGCCTACCGGCAATACTTCCCCACCGGGACGCCGGCGCGGCGCGTGCTTGGCGTCGCCGCGCTGCCGCAAGGGGCGAGAGTGCAGATGGACGCCGTGGTCGCCAATGCCGAAGGCACGCCGCCGCAGGCGTGATGGCCTGCTACAGCGCGAGCTTGTCGGCCAGCGCCAGCCAGCCGCAGGGCTCGTTGATGAGCGCGTGAACGTCATACTTCCTGTGCGCCAGGCGGCTCCAGCCGCGCTGTGAGAAGATTTCACTCAATACATTCACGGCCGGTCGCCGCAGGCTGTAAGAGTTATGTCGTTCCTGATAGGCCAGGTAATGCAGCGCGATAACAACCTGAACAACATCGTTGTTATCAACGCTGGCGTGGATGCTCTTTGACAGTATTTTGGGGAACAGGGGCTTAATGGCGGTAAGCCCCTTTATGATTTCAGACGACGTCCCGGTCGCAAGACCCGAAGGAATAGCGGTAAAGGCGAGGTTAATCCCGGTCACTACTTCGTGTATCGCCATCGGTCTCTCGCCCTCTGATAATTGCGCTACCTCTCTTTATTCTGCTTGATGTCCCAGCCGGACATGGTTTCGGCGCCTCTGCTCCCAGTATTGCATCCTGACTTTCGATGCCTGAAAGGGGTAGTTAACGATAATTTCGTCGGTATCGCCGATGCCGTTAAACTCAACGTTCGTAATCAGCACATCCTCAAGTACGATGCGCGAATACTCAATCTGCGTGCCGCCCGCTTTACATAAAGATAATTCCACTTTTGTGACGTGCTGACCGCTGGAGCAGTACTTAAGCAGCGAGGGCGTCGCTTTATCAATTATTTTACCGCTAAGCGATTAACGCTGAGTCCATTCTTAATTCTGCGGATTTTGCCACCACGCCGGGCTCCCCGTTTTTTCAACAATAAAATCAATAAACGAGCGCACCTTGCTGGAGACGATTTTTTTTCGCGGATAGACGATCCATACGGCGGTCTCCGCGCGGTACATGCTGAACTCCCACGCCGGCAGCACCCGCTGCAGGCGCCCGGCCTGCGCATCCTGCCACACCAGCCAGTCGGGAAGAATGGCAATTCCGCCGCCGCTGCGGCAGGCGTAGAGCAGCGCCTCGCTGTCGTTAGCGCTGAAGCGGTAGTTGACGGGTACCCGCGACCAGCCTTCGTCGCTGTCTGTCCGCCGGGCGTACCAGCCGTCGCCGTGCAGGCGCGAGAACATCAGGATCTGCAGATCCTGCTTACCGTTAACCAGGTCCGGCTCGGGATGAGCGGCGATCCACGCCGGGCTTGCCCAGGCGAAGCGGCGCTGCGGCGCCAGCCGGCGGGCGTGCATGGTGGAGTCCGGCAGGGTGCCGATGCGGATGCTCAGATCGATACGCGACTCAATCAGATCCTGCATATCGTCGTTGAAGGTAATATCCAGCGAGATCTCCGGGTGCAGGCGCAGAAATTCGTCCACCAGCGGCATCACGTGCAGGCGGCCAAAGGCGCTGGGGACGCTGAGGCGAAGCAGCCCGGCGGGGCGCGCATTAAGCGCCGACGTTAAGCTGCGCGCCTCCTCCCACTGCAGCAGCAGCTGCGCCGCGTGGGAGTAGAACAGCCTGCCCGCTTCGGTCAGGGTCAGCCCCCGGGTCGAGCGGTTGAACAGGGCAATGCGCAGGTCTGCCTCCAGATCGGCGACGTGCCGGGAGACGGTCGACGTTTCGATATTCAGCGCCTTTGAGGCGGCGCTGAAGCTTTTTAATTCCGCGGCGCTGACGAACGTCCTGATAGCAGCAAAATGGTTCATTATTCTTTTCCGGTAAGCGCAGGTGTAATGTTATTTGATAGCCATTCTAGCGGCTATTTGCGCTTCCGGGGGAGACCGGGCCGCAAAAGCGCGGCCCGGTATTGATCAGGTAAAGCGGATATCCAGCGCCCGCAGCCAGGTCTGCAATCCCGCATCCTGGATGGGAATCAGCGTAGCCGCCTGGCCGGATTCGTTGATGTGCGCGTGCCAGTAGCCCGGCGGCGTCACGAACGACATGCCCGGCGCCCAGTCCACCCGGGTGGCGTCGGCGATAGCGCCGCTCTCATCCAACCGCGTGCCGACCAGGGTATAGCAGCCCGGCGGGCAGTCGACGATAAAATCCAGCGCAATCGACTGGTGGCGGTGCGGCTTCTGCACCGAATGGGCGGGGAGGGTGCCGTACATCGCCCACAGCACGTGGGTTACGGTGCGGGTGTGCGGGAAATTAGCATTACCCAGCAGCACCGAAATGCGGCTGCGGCTGGCGGCCTCTTTCTCTTCGGCCGCCCGGCGCAGTTCAGCGGCGGCGCGTCCGGCCTCGTACAGCGTTGGCCGAAAGCGCGGCGTCACGCTGGTCGCGCCCAGATAGTCGAGCAGCGGCGCATCGTTAACGTAGTAGAGCTTGAGGGTTGCGTCTGCGCTCAGGGTGGCCGGCAGGCCGCCGGGCAGGGCCAGAAATGCGCCTTTCTCCAGCGCGATACGCTGACCGTCCTGTTCGGCGCGGCCGCTGCCGTCAATGACGTAGAAGATTTGCGAAGTGGCGAGCGGATCGAGCGCTAAAGACTCCCCGGCGTTGACGCGAATAAAATTGGCCAGCAGGCCGGGACCGGTTGCCGGTACCGGGCTTGCGAGCGCCTCAGAAAGATCGAGCGGCACCACGCGCGTCTCCCCGTCCTGGTAGAGCGAGGCGGGAAAGATATGGTAGGGCACGCGGGAGATAATTTTTGCGCCGATAGGATTTGCGGCCTTTGAGTACTCGTAAAAAATTGCGTCTGCCTCGGCGTCTGCGGCGGCGCGGCGTTCAATAATCGAGTCGGTCATAGGGATGTTCCTCCGGTACTTTTTATTGGTTGTGCCGCTACTGTAGCCGCGACGTCGCGCCGCTGGTAAGCCTGCTGGCGGCAAAACTGTTTTGCGCAAATCGGGTAGCACCTGCGCGTTGTCGGAGGTAATGTAGTGAAACATCAACGTCATAGAGAGAAGTCAGCATGAAAACATTACCGGTGGTGGCCGTCCTCGGTCTCGGTGCAATGGGCCACGCGTTTGCCGCGAACCTGCTGAAAAGCGGCTTTACCGTCCGCGGCTGGAACCGCAGCCGCGCGCGCGGCGAAGACCTTACCGCTGCGGGCCTTATCCTCTGCGACAGCGCGGGACAGGCTGCCGGCGGCGCCGATGTGGTTATCAGTATGCTGACCGACGGCGACATTACGCAGCGCATCTTAAAAACGGCGCTGCCGCAGCTGCGCCAGGGGGCCATCGTCTGCCAGATGGGCACCATCGGCGTGGAGGCCACGCAGGCGCTGATCGCTGATTTTGGCAGGGATCGGCCCGACATCGTCTTTATCGACGCCCCGGTCTCCGGCAGCAAGGCGCCGGCGGAAAACGCGCAAATCGCCATTCTCGCCAGCGGCGATCGTCACAAGGCCGCGGCGCTGGAGCCGGTGTTTGCCGCCATCAGCCGCCGCCAGCAGTGGCTCGGCCCGGCGGGCGGCGGGCAACGGATGAAGCTGGTGGTCAATAGCTACCTGATTGGCCTGATGCAGAGCCTGGCCGAGAGCGCCGCCCTGGCCGACCGGCTCGGCTTTAGCGCCGAAACGCTGTGGGGCGCGCTGGAGGGCGGCCCGCTGGCCTCACCCTACGCTGAGGGCAAGCTGGGGATGATCGCCCGCAATGACTTCACGCCGCAGATGCAGCTGGCCCACGCCCTGAAGGACGCCCGCCTGGCGCTGGCGGCGGCGCCGGAACTCGCGCTTAGCGGCCTGCAGAATATCGCCAGCCTCTGGCAGCAGGCGGCGGAGGCGGGCTATGCAGAGCAGGACCTGGCCTCGGTGGCGCAGTTTATCGCCGACCCGCGCAAAGGCTAGAAAACCGGCGCGACCCGCCTCCTGCCGCGCGTGACGTACAGGCTCACGACAAATACGCCCCCGGCGACCGCCAGCGTCAGTAGCCCCTGCTCGCGGTAGTCGTCGAGGGCGAACATGTAGCCCAGCACCGCCAGAATCACCGCAATCGCTGCCCAGGTCAGCCAGGGAAAAAGCCACATCTTAAATGCCGGCGGCTGCCCCCGCCGCTCGGCCCGGCGGCGCAGCACCAGCTGCGACGCGGCGATGACCTGATAGACCAGCAGGGCGATCGCCCCGGTGGTAGAGATAAGAAACGTAAACACCCTGCCGGGAAAGGCGTAGTTGGCGACGCAGGCGGCAAAGCCCGCCAGCGTCGAGGCGATCACCGCCGCGCGCGGTACGCCCTGCGCCGACACCCGGCCGCAGGCCGCCGGGGCATCTCCCCGCCGGGCGAGAGAGAACAGCATCCGCGAGGCGGTATAGAGCCCCGAGTTCATGCAGCTGCACACCGCCACGAACACCACCACGTCCACCATCAGCTTCGCGCCCGGCATATTCAGCGTGGTCAGCACGTACTGGAACGTCCCCTGCTGGCGCAGGCCCGGATCGCTCCAGTTCACCAGAGAAACCACCAGAAAAATCGACAGCAGATAGAACAGCGCGATGCGCCAGACCACCAGGTTAATCGCCCGGCGGATCTTCTCTGCCGGCCTTTTCGACTCGGCGGCGGCGATGGTGACAATTTCCGCGCCGAAGAAGGAGAACACGGTCACCAGAATGCCGGTCAGCACCGCGCCAAAGCCGTGGGGCATGAAGCCCTGATTGGCGAACAGGTGGCGCACGCCGCTGACGTCCGCCAGCGGCCAGGCGCCGAAGACCGCCAGTGCGCCGACGGCGATAAACGCCACAATCGCCAGTACCTTCACCAGCGAGAACCAAAATTCGAACTCGCCGAAATTTTTCACCTGCAGCAGGTTGGTCGCCGTCAGCGCGGCGATAATTGCCGCCGTAAACGCCCACGAAGGCACGGCGCTGAACCAGGCGTGCAGAATATCGGCCCCGGCAATCGCCTCCACCGGGATCAGCAGCACCCAGAACCACCAGTAGAGCCAGCCGACGGTAAAACCCGCCCGCTGCCCCAGCGCCTCTGTGGCGTAAGTTGAAAACGAGCCGGAGTCGGGATTGAGCACCGCCATCTCGCCCAGCATGCGCATTACCAGCAGCACCAGCAGGCCGGTGATGGCGTAGGAGAGCAGAATGGCCGGGCCGGTGGTGGCTATGGCATTCGCCGAGCCGATAAACAGTCCGGCGCCGATAATGCCGGCAATAGAGATCATGGTGACCTGACGATTGGAGAGACCGTCGCTCAGCGCGGCGGCCGGAGTGCGTGACTCTGGCATAATCCTTCCCTCTCACGAGGCCCGAGGGCCCATTCGAAAACAGAGGCCGCCTGCGGCCTCACGCGCGTTAAGAGGCTTCAGCCTGACAGTTTAGTGGCGCACGGGCTTAGGTCAGGACGACAGGCGCGCGTCGGTTTGCGTCGCGGAGGGTCAGGAGATTTTGGAAGCGGGATCGCAGGAGATAAAAAAACCTGCTGGTGAGGCAGGCTTTTTTATTTTTGCTCCCGGCGCGGAGAGGGCGCTGCGGGCGGGGTTGCGTGATAACACCGATTCAACGGTGGGATTTTAACCTGCTCCTGGGGCAGTTGCAAATGAAAGGCCACACTCTTTATACTGCCGACTGCTGAATCTTTCACCTTTCAGACCATACCCGTTTCAAGTCCTGACTGCCGGACGGGTGGTGCCGCAGGCAGTGCCCCGGTCTGGAGCGTGATGACACAGATTCAACACCGGTGATCCTGCGTCGACAGGCAGCGTAAGGGTAAGATGCAGGGATTGCGCTCCTTTAACAAGGAGAAAGCGGATGGACACACTCACGCGCAAGCTGGTCGTGCTCATCGCCGCAGCGGAGTTTTTACTGGCCCTGCTGCGGTTGATCGATCTGCTGAAGTCATCACGGATTGAAACGCACCTAAGGGGAAACGCCCGTTTCCCCTTTAATAAACAGTTGCGCCGTTTTCATTACCGCAGAAAAGCAAAAAGCCTGCTCGAAAGCAGGCTTCTTAAATGTGGCTCCTCTGACTGGGATCGCCTTTGCCAGTAACTGGCTAATAAGCAAACTAAACTTAAATTCTTATCCTGTCAAGACCACCAAAATGACCACCAATCGAAGTTGGTTATATAAAACTGATTTGAGCGGTCTCGTGCATTTGGTGATCGTTACTATGATCGTATCTACAAGGGCAGTCTGCTCTGTGCTCAGGCTGTGTGAAAACCGGCTTAGCTCAAAGCAATAACCGAATGCGAGACAAAACCAGCGTATTTAAGTTAAATCTGCGAGTTCTTACCAGGGAACAAATCGCAGTTCTCGCGTAGACGCACGTCCTATAGTTTGTAGTTAGAGTTTTCACACAGCATGTGCCTGGAGCGGACGTTGTTAACGAGAAGATCATGAGAAAGCTGAAGTCGGTATAGGTGTAGCCAATGTGGTAAATGAGGGTTGAAACTATGAGATGTAAAAACTATTTCCGGCTATGTCAGACATTTCCCTGAAGGAACTTAAAGTTCCTCGGTAGAAGTATAATATTATGGTTATCATAATTAGCAGAGCATATACTAATAGAGTACAACAGGAACTCTATTTTAATGATTTTATTAGGGAGCAATGTCAATGCTTAAAAATTGGAATGATTTAGAAAGTTATACCCAATATGTCTACTCGACCTTGCTTAACCCTCGAGATAATGGAGTGGAAGTTAGTCGTAACGTTATCCTTAAAGGATTAAAAGGTGAATATCAAATTGATGTATTTTACCAATTTGAAAATGCAGGCTTTATACATCGTGTAGCGATAGAGTGCAAATATCACAATCGCCCGCTTGATCGTGATACTATTATGCCATTTTGCAACAAAATTACTGATATTGGAAATATTATTGGGGTTATAGTTAGTAAGTCTGGTTACCAAAGTGGTGCAAAAGAATACGCTGAAAAACATGGCATTACTTTGTTGAAAACTGAAGATTTACCAAGATTTAACATTTTGGTTGCGGATTATTTGATAAATTCAATTTTACCTACAAAAGACTGGATCGGTGAGCCTTTTTGGATTTTGATGGAAAGAGAGGAAGATAACGTTTCAGGTTCATACTACAAGTTTGCACAAAAGCATAACGGAAGAGATGTAATGCCTTTATTCTTTTCAAAGCGTGAAGCAATCGACTTTCTAAATGAATTTGAGCAGGCACCGCATTTCGCAATAAGAGGTGTTCCGCAACATTATTTAAAACGTTTGATCGCAATAACAGAGCGTTTAAACCCTTTATTCTTCTTAATGCTTCCTGCTTTGAATGAAGAACAAGCGAAAGGTTTATTAATTGAACCAATTGAATTAATGAAAAGATATCTGTTATCAGAGATATTGCCAGAGGAATATCAAGAGTTTTACGTTAAAAGGAAGTTGCGTAACAAGAATGAACTTACTCTTTTAAAAATATTGAAAGCAATGAAAGGTAAAATTGGTGCAGAATTGGCGGACAAAATTTTAAAAAAGAAAAATAGGTAATTACGGAGTCGTGATCCCGGTAACCGTTCAACCTGAAGTGCTGGCGTGAAAGATGAAGCGGAGGGCCATTTGATGAAATAAAAGATTAAACATTCGATGCAAAGCAAACGGTCCGCTGTGTGCCAAAAGCGGAAGTGATTAACATCCATATGTGTTGTTCAACGGGGAACGGGTCACTTCATTTTTCTGCCCTCAGGAAACGAAAAAAGCGCGCCGGATCAAATCTGCTTCACGCGAGTGCGTTAATCACGTAGCCGGGACGTTTCAACCTCATTAAGATGGCGGAGACACTTTCTGTATGAAGGATACGCCGGTGATAGGCTCACAATGGAATAAATGGGATTTACACATCCACAGTCCCCTGACATGGCTGGCCAACAGCTATACTCCGGATGATATTGAGAATTATGTTGGCACGCTGGGGGCGCATCAGCTGTCCCTCATCGCTGTGACGAACTACTTTTATTTCCGGCAGAACGAACTGGAAATCATCCGGGAGGAGATTGCCCGGCAGGGTCTGGCGATTACAGTACTTGCCAACGTGGAATTCCGTCTCGATCAGCAGAACCGGGATGACCAGTTCATTAACATTCATATTCTCTTTTCAGAAAAGCTCTCAACCGAGCGCATCAATGAAGCCCTTTCCCGCCTGCCGATCAGGCTGACGGATGGTGAGGGGAAGAATGTCTACTGCTGTGAGAAAAGCCTTGGCGACAGCGGGCACGGTGTCGATACCATCACTGTTGCACTGTCAGAGCTGACTTCCCATCTTAATTCCGCGCTGCGTCCATTCCAGGATTTTCTAATTGCAGTGTGCCCCAACGGTTACGGCGGATATCGTCCGGGGGGCACCGGACGGTCCGTAGCCGCCGCGACCGAGATTGACCGGCAGGGACAAATAATTTTCGGTGGTGCCGCCGATCGTGCATTTTACCTGCGGACCGACCGTTATCCCGGCGCCACAATCAAACCCGTCTTTCTGTGTTCGGACTCGCACAGCATGGCACAGATTGGCGGGCGTTATACGTGGGTAAAGGCGATGCCGACTTTTGAGGGACTCCGGCAGGCCCTACTTGAACCCGAGTCTCGACTGAGGATAGGGGATGACTGGCTAGCCACTCGCACACCCAAGGCCCACTTCAGTAAGATCGAGGTGGAAGGGACAATTTTTGACGGGCAGGAGATCCGTTTCCGGCAACTGGCAATCCCCCTGAGCCAGGACATGGTCGCCATTATCGGAGGCCGGGGAACCGGAAAAAGTCTGCTCCTCGATGCGCTTCGCTCCCGGTTTGCCGGAGCCGCCACCAGAGGAAGTGAGCAACGTGCGGTGAATGTGCAGAATCTCTGCGTTGAACTGGACAAGGCCAACGGGGAAAAGGTGCGCTTTGATGCACATTCAGAAGGATATGAATACCTTCACGTATCGCAGGGCGAGATCAAAAAACTCTGCCAGGAACCCGGTCTTATCAGCGACGAGATTAAAAAAATGCTGCGACTGTCTCCTCACCATGAGGCCGGCAGTACGGGCATTCAGCTGAACGAAAACCTCAGTGCCTGGCGCGCATGGCGTGAGTTTCTTACCTTTAAAAATGAGCGTGATGAGCCGATCAATACGCGGGCATTTCAGGAAGCCATGGCGAGAACGGCCCGGGAAAAAATTGATGTCCTGACCAGCAACCGTAACAGGGAGCTGATCGCGCGATTTCGTGACAACAGCGGCCGGCAGGCCACCCTGACACAGGCAAGAAAACACGCCACCGGGCTGCAAACAGCGATTGAAACCGTCGCTCGGGATCTAATTACAAAAATTGACGCCGTCAATGCTGCCGTCGATGACGGCACGGTTATCCCGTACCCTGATCTGTCATTGCTTGATGCCGCCGTCGGGACAAAGCTGGCCAGCATTGACGAGCATACAGCCCGGCTTGCCGAGGATGATCGCCGTATCATTTCATCGTTTCAGGAGCAGGGGTTAGGGCAGGATATCGCTGGATTACTGGAGAAGGTGCAGGAATATCAGCTGCAGGCGGATCGTGCAGATGAACACTTGGGCACTATTGACGCCCGGGAGACACAGTATCAGCAGGAATTACTCCAGCGAGGCCTACTGGCTACCGCGTTTATTGACACGCTGCTGACAAGGCAGGAAATTATCGATACTGCTTATGGCTCTCTGTCCACCAGACCACACCTGACTGAAGATCAGCAGGCGCTGATCCGAGATATTCTGACGGACATTCGTATTTACGGCCGGCCGCATTTTGATGTAGCGGCGTTTTACAGCGGCTTGCTGGATCATATGAACCGCGGCCGGTTCAGGGCTTCCGCTGAACTGACATCTGTTGAAAGGCTACGCGATGTGTTCCAAGTGCAAACCATTGCTGATTTACATGCACTGCTCTCCAACGCTCCTGTAATGGCACTGCCGGAATGCTCAGACAGGAAACTCACCATTGAAGAATTTCTGTGGCGCATTGAGTACTTTAACAGCCCGGGACCATATGCCCTTCTGAGCTTCCTATTCAACCCGGAACATATCCAGCAATACCTGAGCGTCAGGGCAGAGTTTGAATACAAGGGAAAAACCGTCGAGAAACTGTCTGCCGGTCAGCGCGGAACCTTTTACGTCTGTCTCAAACTGGCTACGGATGCGTTTGGCTCACCTTTTGTTTTCGACCAGCCGGAGGATGATCTGGATAACGATTTCATCATGCACAATCTGGTGCCGCTGTTCCGGAAAATCAAACAGTACCGTCAGGTCATCATAGTGACTCATAACGCTAACCTAGTGGTGAACTGTGATGCGGAACAGGTGATAATTGCCACAAACGATGAAGAGGTGATCAGTTACCGTGCAGGGGCACTGGAGTACGGCGATCATGACGCACCAAACAGCATGCGCAAAGCAATTTGCGATGTGCTTGAAGGGGGCCGCCACGCATTTGAGGCTCGGGAGCAGAAATACGGCATGCTCTGGCTCAATTCCTTATAGAGAAGAGCTTAAGGAAGAGAACCGGAGGTTCAAACAGCAGTTTGTGATCTGGTAATACAATGCATACAAACATGGAATGACAGAACATCAACTTAATACTCGGTTGATAAAGATTGACCGGGAACGTTCTGACGGTGAAAAACGATGATAATCACGGTAGAAAAATTTTTCGTAATATTGATCATAAAGGAGATTGAAAATGATTGATCAGTCTTTTTCAGCAAAAAATTTTAGAAGAATATACGACCTAGATAGGAAAAACAAAGGTACTATAGAAGTTGAACACTTTCCTGATGCTTATAAAATTAGGAAGAAAATGATAAGGTTAAAAGCTTTTATTTACTGGCACTCAAGAAGACTTAAAAGTGGTCAGATTAGCGCTGCTAAATTTGAAGAAAAGGAAAATATAATTAATGCGCATATTAAACTAAGGAAAGAACAATATAATAATGAAGTAAATGAAAAGTTGAAGATTATTGCAAGTAATGTCAGTGTAAAAGGGTACACGTTACCTTTGACGTTATTGCCACAACAAGTGAAAAATAAAAGTGTATATTCAATTGGAAATTCAGTTGAAGAATTATTTGTGTCTCGGCAAATAAAGTGTATTTTAAGCGCGTTATATACAATAAAATCAAATAATAGGGATCTGATTATCAGTCGCCTAAGCGCTTTGGCTAAGGAAATGAGTCCAAAGTATATAATTAGGGCCGATGTTGAAAGTTTTTATGAATCTATAAATCATAAGTCTTTATTAGATATGTTACATTCATCACCTAAATTATCTGTTCCTCCACGTCGGGTGATTACTCAGCTAATTAGAAAATATCAGGCTTTAACTGGATTAGATAAAGGGGTGCCTCGTGGTGTAGGCATAAGTTCGTATTTATCTGAGCTGTATATGAGTGTTGTAGATGATAAAATAAGAACCTTACCAGATGTTACTTATTATGAACGATTTGTAGATGACTTGATAGTAGTTTTCTCGCCAAATAAAGGGGGGAATACAGATGACTATCTCCCCAAAATCACTAATATTATAAATGATAGTGGCTTGTTCCTAAATAATAAAACAAAAGAATTGGATTTATTTACACAAACTAATAAAAACTTTGAATATCTAGGATATAAATTTCAGCTAACAGCTGGAGGTTGTAGTATAAAAATGAGTTCTAATAAAGTTCAAAAAATTAGAGGTCGAATTGATAAAACATTTGATGAATATAATCAGAGTGTTAGTAAAACACCGAAGAGAGCAGCAAAAAATATTTTGCTTAGAATGAAGTTTCTTACCGGAAATACTCGGCTTTATAATAGTAAGTCAAAAGCTTTTGTTGGCATATATTTTAGCAATCGATTCATAACTGATTTATCTGACTTAAGTGGATTAGATGCTTATTTGTCGAATAAAATAAATGGATTGCAAGATCAGAAACTTAAAAAAAGAATTAGTAGATTTTCTTTTAAAAAAGGTTTTGAAGATAAAGTTTTCAGGAAATTTAGTTTCATCGAATTTAGCGAGATATCTAAGGGATGGTCACATGTCTAAAAAAGCATTATCTATAAATTTCCCTATAGAACGAGTAGTTCTTTCCGATTTTTTACCATATGAAGTTCCTATTATTTTTTCAAATAGACATTTTTATAACTTTATTGTTAAGTATCAAATAAAACATGATGGATTGAATTTTATATGGTTAAAGAGAGATGACTGTTTAAATAGTTTAATACTACTTTTATTGGGGCTTGAAAAGGGCACTGCAACAGTTGAAATAGTTGTTGATGGCATTAGTTATATTAAAACAAATATCGAGCATGCTAAACTGCCTAGTATTGCCTTTACTTTTCCAATTTCGCATAAACATAAAGAATACAGATACTTGTCTCTAATGCATCCTAAGGGGCAGTTATTAGGTGTTGATTTTTATAGAAATTATAAAGATTTAATAACATACTATTCTAATGTTAGCCCACTCAGCCTCAGATCAGCAAAAAGGGTCGCTGGTTGTACTTACATCGATTCCAAGTCTCTTATTGAAAGTTTTGAGAAAGAAGATTTAAGTATTGAGGTTGAAGGTCAGGATTATGAAAATTTAAAATCTTTTTTTGTTTATAAGAAATATCGTAATATTTTTGAGTTTTATGAATCTGAAGATCATCATTGGTGTGAAAAACGTTTTAATTTCCTCTCTAAATTAGATGTATCGAACTGTTTTGATTCAATATATACCCATTCAATTTCATGGGCTGTTTTGCAAAAAAATTATGCAAAACAACAGTTAAATAAGACAAAATCGACATTCCCATTTAAATTTGATCAATTAATGCAGAGGTCTAACTACAACGAAACAAATGGCATAATAATTGGACCGGAATTATCCAGAATTTTTGCAGAGATAATAATGCAGTCAGTGGATAACAATATAATTAATGATCTTAATAAAGAGGGTTTAGTTCTTGGGGGAGATTACCAAATATATCGCTATGTCGATGATTATTTCATTTTTTATAATGATGATGATGTGTTCAATAAAATTAGAATAAGTGCTCAGACAAATTTAAAAACTTACAAGCTAAGTTTGAATAAATATAAAGAAGAGAAGTTTTCCCGTCCAATAATAACTCCCATAACTATTGCCAAGAAAAAAATAGCGAATTTGATATCTGAAAGAATATCTTATAACATCATTGACAATGATTCTTTAGACGAAGATTCAAATAAAGGCAATGTCTATATACATCAAAATAGTTTATCTACCGACTTTAAATCGATACTTTCTGTATCAGGCATAACATATTCGGATATCTTAAACTATTCATTGTCTATAATTGAAAGGAAAATCAAGACACTTTTTAAAGATTATAAAGAACTATCAAAAGAGGAAAGTGGTGACCGCCAACTAATTAATGCTATTGTATCTGTGGTGAATTTCACATATTTTATATATGCAGTTGCCCCGAAAGTGAATAGCACCATAAAATTATGCAGGATAATTCAGCAAGTAATTATGTTTGTTAAAGATCAAAGATTAGGCGAGGAATATCAACATATTGTATTCAAATGCGTATTCGATAACTCGTGTTCTATTTTAGACAAATATTCTGTTGATAAAACAACACCTATTGAAACTTTGTATTTGCTGGTGTTAATCAGGCAGCTTGGTAAATATTATTGGCTAGGCGAGAAAAGCTTAATAAAATATTTTAATATTGGCTTTGATGGCGACACCTACACATTTGATGATAACTTAAATTACTTTTCTATTACTTCTTTATTGTTTTATATGAGTGACAAAAAAAGATATGGTGGAGTCAGGAAACATCTTTTGATTCATATTGAAAACATTTATAGCATGAAAATTGATACTCTTCTAAATGAGTCTGAAATGGTTCACTTAACGTTGGATCTAATAGCTTGTCCTTACATACCTGTTTCTTTTAAAAAATCTTTGCTTTCTCGTTATGGTATTGATAAATCTTGTGTGAAAAGAATTATCTCATTAAATGAATATTGGTTTACAAAATGGAATGACTTTGATTTTGCAAAGGAACTGGACGCGAAACTTAGCAACGCTGTATACTGAGAGGCAGCGCATCAGGCACCCTTAATGGCTGTTGGCAGCCGCACACACCAGCGCTAACAGGTATGATTGCCCTATGCATGGGAATTATGCTTGGCGAGATTCGTCTGAGTCTTTCCGTTGAGATAGCCCCCTACTACACAGCTTTGGCCTATGTTGTAGGGGGTTGTCGATACTAAAATGACCTAGGTACCATTCTCTCCAGCTTGGAGATACATTGGTGTCAAAACTAGCCTGAGAATTTTCTTAAATACTTAATCTAAATTAATCAGTGTGCCAAGACTTTGCTCGGCGTTCTTGCATGTTTGATTCGTTGATTACCACAAATATAACAAGAACATGAACAAGTTGCTTGGTAAATTTCCCCTACAACTTTCGGTGTTTTAGCCACCGCAGTTCGATAGTTTTTATTTTGGATTTCAACCGAGATATATGGTGGCGCCGCCAGGCCCGATTTCTAACCATTTCCATTCACTCCAATTTTCGAACGCGGCGTCATACCGCGCCCTTATCAATCTTTGGAGTTTGATATCAACCTGATTTTTCATGAATATCTCTCAATTTGATGGCGCAATATATCATTAATTAGCAGATGAAAAGTCTGACACTCCACATTTTCATCTAGGCTCCACGTTGTCAGCTATAGGACAGGCGACAAGATCTATCAGCAGATATAGCGAGATTTACGGACGTGCCAGCATTTGTAATTTTGAAAAGCACTGGTTCTGGATCAACGCCTAGAGTGGAAGGATGCCGCTGACCTAATCCACGTGATCAGATACTCAGGCTCGATAGAGGAAGTCGCAGCTCTATTCGTTCAGCGTATTCGTTCAGAGCTGCACCCAGAAGCCTTGAAGGACGGGCTAGCTGCGCTCGGCAGGCGTTTTGGGGACGACGAGCATGGTGAAGGCTATGGGAAGGTGGGAGCTATTGCTTAAGCACGCTTCCACGGCGAAAACGACGAAGACGAAGATGAGCTTGTTGGTCGTCAGCGTTTTGCTGCAGGGTTAGCCCAGAGCTTACTGGCCGAGACTAAGAGGCAACGGGCAATCTAACGAAAACAGAATTGCCCCGTGCAAACTTGGTTTTTTGGCTGTTCCATCTTCTCACTAGTCGCTGACAAAAATGTAATGTTTAACAGGGAGTGTTATAAGGAATTTTACAAAAAGCATTACACTTTATGTATTTTCTTGGGTGTCGAGGCACCAGGAGCCCTTTCCATATAGCCTGTTATTATTACTGATACATTCAGTCGTGATGCATCAGGTAAATCTAACCGTTCTAATCAAGAGTACGTCTTTTTCCGAAAAAAATACGCGACAGGTGGTCACATCTTCAGGGATACCTTGATCTGACGATATAACAATCCGCATGAACGTCAGCGGCCCCGCGGGCAGATATTTACAAAAAACACTTATTCATCAAGCAGAGGGCAGTTTGTTGAGTAACGCCTTAAGGTTCCAGGCATCCCACGGCAGATGTTCGGTAATACCAATAATCAAAATTCTTGTTTCTGCTGAGACATCACTAATTATTCTGAGTGTCTGGGCGAGATTTAATTTCCCTACCGGGTAGACCGCCTGCCAGTCAAATTCAGGTTCGGGCTCTGCGAACAGCAGCGAGCGGAAGACGTCCGGATTGAGGACGTCCAGATCCAGATGCACGGTAAGTCGCGGTTCATCTGTAACAACGTTGAAGGTATCCGGACCATGTGTAACGGGCATAACATCTGATCTTCCGGGCGATAGGAAAACGAGGTGCCCCGTTCCCAGCAAGGGACCATCGCGAACTTGGTGTTCGCTCTGTTATAGATGTTCATCTTTGGAATCAAGCAGGTTGGACCGGAACTGCTTTTACTCATTAGGGGCCCTCGTATCCACCAGCGGTTGCGCTCATGTTTAAGCACGAGGATGCCGCCAGGAAGATCTTTGCACGTTGGCGTGAACGTCTAGGAATGGTCGATAAGCAGGACGAAATTTACATGGCGATTCTGCGTGGAATCTCCGTTAAACATCCGGCGCATTACCGTGTTCTTATCACTTCCAGGCTTTCTAATGATGAGGGCGAAACGTCAGGCAAAACCTTCATGATGGCATCACGTATGCAAACCATGCATGCAGAAACCGATGTCAACTTGAGCCGCTTTCTTGATATTTACAGGCAGTCAGGCGCGTATCTGCTTCTTCCCGCGATATTTAATGGAGGGGCTGAGCCGAAGTTTATTCCAGAGCTTGCAATCCTAAAGCGGGAGCTTAGTGTAAAGAACGCTATCGACGTGAACGAGCATGACGTTGAGGTGATGGCTCTTGGGGCGGAAGAGTATCGCCGTCGGTTCGGAACGTCAGGGCCCAGCAACAGAACTTAGGTGCTGTTATCTGATACTGTAATGAGCCCATTGACGGGGCGAGTCCTGCGTAGTGTGACGTCTGGCCCCGTTAATCAGCTGCCGGAGTGCGTGGATTGTTTGCGTTCCTCGATCCACGCTTCTACTTCGGCTAAGTTCCACACTACGCAGTGTGGCGTCAGATTGAAGCGATGCCGAAACTCGCCGCGGCGTTTCATCTCGTAGAACATCGTTTCGGCTAGCACGTCGCCACAGTCGCGGCAGGTTGTTCGCTCTCCATTTGCGACAGGTGCGCGCTTCTGGTCGTCGATCCAAGCATACAGCATCTGGGCCGTTCCCTTTTAGGTGTCGGCAGCCGGCCAACGCAACTTTCCGCGGCCGACGCGTAGAGCATCCACGAGCCGGGTTTTGCCCGGCAACCGTCCCGAGAATAGGCTGGGCTTGGGATCAACCGCTGGCTTCTTGAAGACGGCGATCCGCTGGTAGTCGGGGGTTACCAGCCAAGTCCGCGCGTCCCCTTCGTCGGTGACGATTCGATAGAGGCCAGCGGGCGGGGAGGACTCGGTATCGAGTAGGCGCTTGTAGCGTTCGACGGACCATTTCTGGATGCCTCCGCTGAGAGCTTCGGTTCGGAAGCGGGCCCATAACGCGGAGGTGTCGGGTGTTGGCCAGTCGCCTGCGTCGGTTTTGGCCGTAATCTCGTCGGATTCAAGCCAGGCCCGCATTTCTGCGGGCGTGACGAAGACTGGCTCAGCATCTTCGATGGCCGCCATTGCCGCGCGCCGTGACGGCAGGCCTGCGCGGATCAGCATCGCCATCATGAACTGGGGGACACCGGTTTCGACCGCAGCCGCAGCACCGCCCGCCACCGTATCCGGCGACCAGCCGAAGGACATGCGCCGGGTGCGGACGGCTTCTAGCGCCCAGACTAGCCGATAGGTGAAGGCATCTTCGACCGCCCGCATGTTCTGCGGTCCGATCTTGGAGACTTCTTCCCCGGACACCCAACTACGTAGGATAGCTTTCCAATTCGGCGGCAGCGCGTTCGCCTTGTCAGGGATGAAAGGCCGCATGAACAGCAGGCGTTCGCCGAGTCCGCCTAGAGCATCGGCGAGTTCGTTGATGTCGCCGCTCAACGCTGCACTGTCTGCCCTGTCGATGAGTTCGGCCAGCTCGTCCGCCATAGCGTCGATGAGGAGGCCAGCTTCGAGCCCGACTCCCATCGCGAAATGCCCGCGTCGCGTTGGGGTGGTGGTGGCTTTCCAGATGAGACCAGCGCGTGCTTCGAATACCTTCCGGTGCAGGGAAGCGACATCCTCGTCCTCCCGAGCAATTTGGCGAGCCCAGAGTGACCCCCTGAGCGCTTCGTCTAGAAGCTTAGGTAGATCGGCGCGATCAGCGTCTAGGGCTTCGATCAGACCGAATACAGTGGCGTCGAGGCGTTCGACGAGCTGAGACAGGGGCTCCTCGTCGATGGTTTCCTCCTCGTCGTCCGTCTCGTCTTCATCGTCGGTGGTAGCGTCGTATTCCACTGCGGCGGCCAGTCGTTCTGCCACCCCTGCTTCTTCGTCAGGTGACCTCCAAGCCTCGCGGGCGTTGGCGAGATATTCCCAGGCGTCATCTCTATCCAAGACACCCTCGCGCGATAGACGCTCAAGGATTTCGGCAACGATCTGAATAAGGCCGCTTTTAAGCGTCCTGGCCTTGGCAGAGGCGACCAGTTCCCTCCATTCTTTCTTTCGCCATTTGATTTTGTCGAACATGACATGGACGATCAGCCCCTCGACATCGACGAATGCACGTCCGGCGCGGCCGGCCACGTTCGCGAACTCCTCGCCTTTGATCTTCTCGGAGGCGCGATATAGCGCGGGCACAAGCAGCACGGCAGCGTTGAGATTGAGGCCCTGCGAGAGCGTCGGCGAAGCGACAATGACCTTTAGCGCTCCTTCGGATAGGAGCAGTTCCAGTTCGCGTAGGAACGGGCTCGGCAGTCGGCCGTGATGAATGGCAACGCCCACCTTCAGGCTGGCCACGGCTGGATGATTCTCGCCCAACCATTCCTTTCCGACTTCCAGGGCGCGGGCTATTGGAGCCTCGTCTTCCAGCAACGAGTCCAGATAGCCGCGCTTGCAGAGGTCCACGACTTGTTTGCCGTAGCTCTCGACCCAGTTTGCTTGGGTAGAGAAGATCAAGGTGCGCTTGCCCTGGCTCGCGAACTCCCATGCCGCGAACAGAGCGAGGTGCGAGTTCTTGCGTGGATAGGGCTTCTTCTCCTTCCCGAGCGCTGGTTTTTCCGCGACGAATTTGTCAAGGAAGGGGCCATCGTCGTCTAGATCGAGCCGTAGCAACGCGTCCTTACCTCGCCAGGTAAGCACGCCGAATCTCTGGCGCGTTGGGCGCCAGTCGGAACGCACAGGCTCCCCGGGTTCGTCGGAACGAATCCATGCGGTAAGGTCGTCGAGTTCGTCGCCGCTTGGCAGGATCGCGGAAAGGCAAACTATTCGGCGCTCTGCCGCATCCGTGCGCCGAAGTAGGCGCTGCACGAGCGTCTCATAGCGGATTTCGCGCTCACTAGGACCGATCATGTGGCCTTCGTCGAGGACGATCAGGCCGACATCGTCAATCAGCGTCTGGTCGCTTCTCAGAGCGAAGTCGAGTTTTTCGGGCGTCGCAATGATGATCTCCCGTGTGCGGAGGGCGTCTTCATCACTGGCCGAAAGGCCGCTGGCGCCGTAGAGAGAAGAGACACCAAACCCTAGTGGCGCGAAGGTTTTCCTGAAAGATCGTTCGGTCTGGGCCGAAAGAGCGCGCAGCGGTGTGACGATTAGCACCCGGCGTGCGGAGGATAGGGTCATTAACGCGGCAATCTCTGCCACTCGTGTTTTGCCCGCGCTGGTCGGCAGGGCGACGACCAGATCGTCCGTGACGTCTGTGGAGCGCTGGGCGGCTTCGCGCTGCGATGGCCATAGCTCCACCTCTGAGGTCTTGCGGGCGTAAAGTGAAGATATAAACAACCGCCGCAGGTCGGGATATTTTTCCTCCGCACCCTCGGGTGGCTCAGTCGGCAAATTCTGGTGTAGCGAGTGTTGCCACAAGTCGTCGATCAGGTGACGGCAGAGATTCGAGATCCACCACAGCGGGACGTTCTCAGCGTTGTCGGCAAGCCCGACAGCGGTGGTAAGGAGCTCTCGTGCGGCTTCGATCGGCTCGACCTCGCCCGTCTCAAGCGCGAAGTCGAAAAATGCCAGAGCACGGCAGACCGTCGTATTGAGAATTGTCGACAGCACTTCGTCGACGTCAGCGTCTCCACCCTGCAGCGCCGCCGCAATCTGCTCATCGCCGTGAGCCCCATCATTCAACCAGTCGCGAACGAAGCCGCGAAGTTGGTCGAGATCGCGCAGTATCAGGTGTCGGATCGCTATTTCGCCGGGTGAGACGTTAAGGTCTTCCTCTGTCTCGTTGAAGATTGAAAAGGCGACGGCCGAGAAGCCGGCTAGATGGTAGGCTGCAGCAGCAATAGTGCGGCGGAATCCGCGATCAGGCGACTCTGGATTACCATTGCGCACCAGGGCTTCGAAGGCGTTGGCTGCGCGCTCAAAGGCCTTGCCAGTGAGTTCTGAAGCACCAGCCTGAGCCTGCAGTGCCATTGCGCCTCGAAGCAGGGCAAAACCGTGCTCGGCAAGATCTGTTTCGATGGTTGCGCCAAGCGGCGGAGCGTTTTGCGGCAATACGCCATCCTCGCGCATCAACGACCAAGCTGCACCGCGATAGAGGAGGCGCCCGAGAATACCGTCAACTGTAGCGGCCGTCAGGAAGGTGCTTAATTCTTCAGTCGTCTCCAAGATCTTCCGCCTCTCGGTACATTGCCGCAATGAAATCCTGATGGTCTTCGACGTGAATGTTCACGACGTAGTGGTCCCTGTTGACTCCAGCGGCTTCAAGGTTCTCTTTCAGGGAAGCGTGAGGGCCGTTACCTGACACGGTGAAGAGCATGTGGTCGATGCGATCGGCTCGCATAGACTTAAGACCCACTTCGTCGCGAAGGTCGCGACCCAGTGCATTATCGCCAGCGTCGTTGCTCTCCAGCAGGCGATTGGCGACGAACAGCAGCGAGTCAGGCGTGCAGCGGCCATTGTCGCGGTCGAGAACCTTGCGGGCGGCGGTGACCGTGGTTTTGCCAAGCTTCTGGTTACTTTTAGCTTCACCTTTTAGCAGCCAGAGCTTATTGTCTTGGTAGCCCGCGCCGATGAAGTCATCGCCGCGCATGGCCATGTTACGGCCGTCCTTGTAACGGAGCCGGCGCACGGGTACCCGCAGACCGATTTCTTCCTCCACTAGTTCAGTCGCAAGGATTTCGCCGAGGTCGCCAGAGCGGCCCTTGGGGGTATTAGGCATTGCCTCGCTGAGGATCTTGGCAGCAACCTTGTATCCTAGTCGCCCTACGTCATCGGCGATGCGTTCAAGTCGGTCGTAGTGCGAGCGAATTGTCTCAGCAAGGTCCTCGCGGATATCATCGCGGCCGCCGTCCTTCTCGACATACGTCCAGTAATACTTGCGTTCATCATTTTCTTTAATGGACTCACACCACTTCTCATATAGCCCCACGGCGCTTCTCCCTTCTCCCGATCAATCAGTTCTGATAACGTCAAGATTTTCCCGATTCGAAATCGGCTTATTGAAAGAACCCATCGTCAGCGCTTTACCACGTATCTTGCAAAATGGCGTCAATCTCTTCCCGCTCAGTTTCAGTCGCGCCAATCAATGGGAAGCCGCTCAGATTTCTTTCAATCACCAACAGGCAAACATTTCTGATAATGTACCCTATAGGAGAGGAGACGCAATGTCAGAGAATAATCCACACGATGCCGCGCAGACTTTGCCCCAGGATCGGGAAACGCTGTACCACTTGGTCTGGAGCGAGCCCGCGGAACGTATAACTGTGTTGTATGACATCAGTACTGAGTTACTGGCAAAACGATGCAGCGAAATGCGGATACCCAGACCGCTTGCCGGTTACTGGAAGGCACTTGCGCATGGGACTGCACCCGCAATTCCAGCCCTGCCCGCTCTGAGAAATGGTAAGGCGGAAAAGGTACGCGAGAATGACAATTCATCAATGCAATTTCCTGCCATTACGGTATCAAAATCAGCATATTCAGTCGCCCCAAAGCAAGCTTCTGTTACGAGTAATGGCTATGGATTGATAAATGATCTCAAAACGTATCTGCCAGTCTCTTCGGTTACAGAAGATGGCTATTATAAACCTGCGAAAAAGAAATTACTGGATCTCAACGTTTCTGATACGGGATTTGAGCACGCAATTGAGTTCCTGAGCCGGTTCATTGAAGCTCTGGGGAAAAAGGGTTATCGGGTAACGCTGGATGCTCCGGGAGAAAAACTACATCGTACGGATATTGATATTAAGGAAGATCTAAAAGCGGGAGGATATCGCTGGGAGAATTTATGGCGGCCTTATACGGCAAGTATTATTTGTGTCGGTGATATGTACTTTGCGTTTAATCTTGCTGAAATGACGGAGTATGTTCCAGCGAAAAAAGTCAAAAACCGCTATATTCGTGATGAACAGATGGGACGGTGGATTCGGGGGAAAAATAGTGAGTCTTTGATACACGTATCAAAACATACTCTACCTACCGGGCGATTTCTGTTGCAGCTTTACTCGCCTTATTCTTACTCAGAATGGTTGGTACAGTTCCGTCAGACGAAACAGTGCGGGTTAATTAGCCAGATCCCTAAGATGATTTCGGCGATGCAGGAGGCTGTTCCGCTAATTTCAAAGCAGCTAGAAGAGGCTAGAATAAAAGCTGAGGAGCGGTGTGTCCAGCGTGAGCGGGAATTAGCCATATATCTTGAAAAGGAGCGGATAGGTCGGGAACAGGAAGCTTACCGTGCCAGCCGTGCCGAGCTCAAATCTATTATGGTTCAGTGGGCTGAAGATAAACGGCTGGAACAGTTTTTTCACGAAGCAGAGTCAGATACGGCAACGCTTGATGTTGAGCAAAAGGTGCAGGTTATGAAACGGCTACAACTGGCTCGCCAGTTCCTGTCAGAGGATACGGCGATAGAAAGGTTGCTGAAGTGGAAAACGCCGCAAGAGCGCTTAATAAAATAATAATATTATTATTCCGTAGGTTATAGGTTTCAGGGGTGAGGTGTGTCATTCAGCGCAAAATATTACTGGCTGACGGTTAGGTTCAAGCAATGAGTATTTTAATATTACCACTCTTAATCAGCCGCTCGCTATACCTCTCTTTCATTGGGATTTGTAGTACGGCAGCAGTCCTGTCCCCTGCATACGAATATCGGATATCCAGAGCGAGTGTACCGATTGTAGCCGTTGCGTATTGATTAAAAGCAGGATTATGAAGTCCGCTACTCTTTAAAACCGACTGACAGTTCAGGTCTGAACTAATAGCGTTAAATCAAAACCCAAAACCCAAAACCCAAAACCCAAAACCCAAAACCCAAAACCCAAAACCCAAAATCATTTCACCGCTGCGAACCAAGGGGCGCTACGCCCGCTATGTAGGTCATATCTTTTCCCTCCGTGTAATTTCTGTTCCCGTACCAGCTTCCGGTTAATCGTTCCCCAACATAACCCGTCCCACAAGTGTAAATGGCACGCATACTGCGCCCTTGCAGGCCGGAACGATGCCGGGAAAGCGAACCGTCAGGCGATACGAAGACGAAAATCACACCACTGACGGAGAAAAACCATGACTATTTCCCTGCATACTCAGACTTGCGCCCCTAACACCGCATCGGCAACCAGCGTATCCCCGCTGGACCCGTCAGGCTCCTCAAAAACGAAATTTTCCAAAACCAAAACTGATATTTATCAGACGGTTACTGACAGCATTATTTCTGCCCTTGAAACGGGCGTTAAGCCGTGGTCCTGCCCGTGGCAGCGCGTACCGGGTATGTCAGGATTGCCTTCAAATTACTCAACTGGTATGGCTTACAGTGGAATGAATATCATGTTGTTGTGGAGCAGTGCGTCAGAACAGGGATTCAAGGATTCACGCTGGATGACTTACAAACAGGCGCAAGCGGAAGGCAGGCAGGTACGCAAGGGAGAACACGGCACTACCGCCATTTTCTATACCACGCTGGAAAAGGAAAATGACAACGGAGAAACTGACTATATCCCGATGCTGAAGACGTTCACCGTGTTTAATGTTGAGCAAATTGATGGTTTGCCTCTAAGTGACGAAGCCGTTTGTCCGGCAGAGACCTTTGAATCGCTACCGCGTGCGGAAGCGCTTTTCCGTAACAGTGGTGCAACCATCATTGAGAAGGGACAAAACGCCTTTTTTGCACCATCAACCGATGAAATCCGTTTACCGGAACGTTGTCTTTTTACCGATGCTGCCAATTTCTACGCCACCGGCCTGCATGAGCTGATTCACTGGAGCGGGGCAAAAAGTCGGCTGAACCGTGAAATGAAAGGGAAGTTTGGCAGTGAGGGATATGCGTTTGAGGAGTTGATCGCCGAACTGGGAAGTGCGTTCCTGGTGGCGGATCTGGGGATCGTTGGAGAGGTGCAGCATGAAAGCTATATCGCTTCCTGGCTGAAAGCACTGAAGAACGACAAGCGCTATATTTTCAAGGCCGCCAGTGCGGCATCCAAAGCGCATCGTTATTTGATGGATAAGCTTTGAGCGGGAATGCACTGCAAAGGAATGGGGCTTTCCGTGAAAACAGTAACGCTGTAGGGACATGAGTGAGGCGGAGCGCAGACAGGGCGAGCACCGAACAGTCATGTTCCTGCAGTGGAATTAAAACAACCCCAAGAAGGGATTGATGTGTAGTTACTCCATGTGATTAATTGCATTAGCTCATATCGCTGTACAGCTTTCTCGTACAGTACACAACCAAATATGACAGTCAGTTAAGAGCGATCAACGGGCATTGCTAACATCGCGGTTTATCAATCCAAAAGGAGCAGGTCAACGGGTATAAATTATAGTGGGTTATTATTGTATTGAAAATTAAATTGATAGGCCCGCAGTTATGCGGGCTTTTATATTTGAGGTAATGTCAGGAAATTGCACCATACCTAAAAAGCATATCATGATTTTTTAGTTCGAAATTATAGAAGATGTTATTATCTCCTTTTTCTTTGTAATGCACCATCCATTGATTCAGGATTATCCATATTAACGCTGCCCTTTCTGTAAGTAATATTTTATTTTCATTTCGAGGAATGCCAAAATCCCTGGCGACTCGTTCCTTTTCATTCTTATTAAGAATTGAATTAATTTCAAGCTCAACAGGCAGGTTAAGTTTCCATAATGAGTCATAGTCAAGACTATGTTCTTTCTCTATATCTTCATTAGTTTCAGAAACGTCAATAACTCTGGAAAAATTAAAATTTTTATATCTAACAGCGGGTTGTGACGGGGCGTTTTCATGGTAAGCCCTGAAAATCCAGTTCCTGCCATCAAATAAAATAGCCAGTGGAGAGAGTAATCTGCTGTCTGTGTTTTTACTGGACGCTGAATCGTAATTGCAGAGAATTTTTTTGTTATTAAGCATTGCCCTGGTGATTTTAGAAACCTCAATTGAGTTAAGAGTTGATTTTATAAAACCAACTCTCTCGAAAGGCGTGTTGATTCTGGAGTTGATTATCTTATTTTTGTTAAACCCTTCAGCTAACATTTCTAGTGCGTCATCTACACTAAAGTCCACAAATGGAATAAAACTGTCAATCTTGATTATGAATTTCTTTTCGCTTTTATCATAATCGAAATTATTCTCTCTGAGAGAATTGTATTCCGCAATTATGCGCGTTGCGGTAATTTCAGAAACATCAAATTCTTTAGTTATATCCAGTCTGGAAAATTGTCCTTTGTAGAGCAATAAAAAATCAATAAAAGCTAATCTCAGAGCTAAGTTCTGGTCATTTTTTAGTATGTCTGTAAAAGATTTATCGGTCATGGTATCAGCCTCATGTCTACTCTAAGTAGATTCTACCACAAACCATCGCTCACATGGTTATCATTTTGATAGCCTTATAGATCGCTTTATAGGTTCGTATGTGGCATGTTTCCATGTGCAAGTGCTTGACAAAGGGCAGGCGGCATTTTAGATTAAAGCTGACTAGTGGGAATTGGTCCCACCGGTAACTTTTAGGAGCAGCCCAGATGGCTACTAACCCACCGAAAGATGGACATAGAAATGGAATGGTTAAACAGCGCTCACAGGTGTTTAATCCATTGACGGAGACATGGACTAAGCGTGATACGCAGACAGGGCGCTTTATGGATGGTAAGGCAGATGGTGATCCATTCAAAGGCGTAAGAAAGGAAAAGTAAAGTGGATGCTGTATTAAGCATCCACTTTATGATTGCACTCAGCACTTAACTTCCCCAAGAAAGTGCCTAACCCAAAGGCTGTTAATCAGAATGCCATGACGGAAGCTTCTGGTCAACAGCCAACACATAAGAGGTTCTTTTATGAACTTTCAGCATTATAGTTTAAATCATCGTCACAAGGGCGATGTGGTAGAAATCTTCTTGCAAGGAAATGCCGCTAATATTCGGGTCATGGATGATATTAATTTCCATAGATATAAAAGCCGCCAGCGTTATCAATATCTGGGTGGGCTAGCTATGAAATCACTTACTCGGATTCAAATACCAAATGAAGGAAACTGGCATGTTGCTGTTGACCTTGAAGGTTACCGTGGTAATGTGCGCTCATCTGTAAGAGTACTGTGAGATAAAAAGGGGCCTTCCAGGCCCCCAATTCATTATGAAAGCATTGGCAATTTTTGGCAGCACTGCGCGGTATGAAAGAGAAGCTTCATCAGATATAGATTTAATCGGCCTTTACGATGAGGTTGCAGTTAAATCCATTACTGAGCAGTCAGTTTCTCTTTTCATGTACCCGGAAAAAAAATTGGTCGAAATGATGACCAATGGTGATTTATTCTCTCTACACTTGGTTAAAGAAGCACAGCCTATTTATGGAAATGAGATATTCGAATGCATTTTCTCTAAGTTCAATTATAAAGAAAACTATCAGCAGGAAATGAATGTGTCGATGTTTGTCGCAGAATACATCCTTAGTAACTACGAGATGCTAAAGAATTACTCAGAGGCCAATAAGAAACTATCATGGTCACTGCGAACTTTTATCATTGCCGTTTCTGCTCATGATAGAAAACCTGTTTTTTCCAAAATTAAAATATCGGAATACTTATCTTTCCCAAATTTAACTAGTCAGGATATTTTAGTTGCTATCAATATAAAGGCATTCAAAAATAAACTGCCTGATAGTATAATGCTGAAAATAAAGGATATTTTTAGTTATCTTGCAGAGAGTAATAATAGTAGCCCAAGATGTGAAATGGACATTGAACTGGCGACATCAATTATAAAAAAAATTGGGAATGGTTATTCTGGTTTATTTGTTGGCGGTCAGTAAAATAGTCCGGCAGTTCAGACGGGCTGAATTTTTTAAAATTTATAGCTATTTCCTGCAGTGACTGAACGCTTAGGCGCTGGTTGACGTCACAAGGGCTAGTATCTACGCCGCGGAACCAGTACTCGCGGTCAAAGATATTATCGATTCTGACATAGCCGTTAAGCATGGTGCTGCCAGATTTGTACAAGTACCGGCTTACCTTGTATTCCGTATCCAGTAGGACGGCATCTGGCACAGAGCAGCCTGTCAGATTAGGTTTAGCCTTGTGCCTTATGGTGTTAGATCAAATCGAACTAATACAGATTAACATCTGCCCGGAGTGCCAGCAGCCGCCGTTCCAAATTATCCAGTCTTTCTTCGAGGTCATAGCTCTGCTGCTCAATATCTTCCAGCGTTTCTGACAGAACATCACGAAGCAGCACAAAATTTGCCTGTAGAGCATAGACAAAATCGCTGCCGCGAGTCAGTAACGCTTCGCGCGGTATGTCCTGCAATGCGGAATGCGTCATCCATGTCACCAGCGCTTTTGCGCTCATTTCTGTCAGTACGTCCGAAAGTCGGTCAGTTTCTCTGTTCATTCTGGAGTCCTGTCTGTTCTGATGTTGGGGAGTATTTCGAAAGGGCATGATTTCCGGTCGTTGTGCTGCTGGTGGACGGGTTGGGGCAGTTGGTGATAGAGAAGAACTATATGCAGAGGCCTACATCGAGCTGTTGCAGCTCGTCGAGTGTGTAGATGCGAAAGACATTCCGGTGGCGGGTTTCCAGCGGGATGTGCTGATGGTTAACGATAACGTGCCTGATGCTGTCAAAGAGCCGTTCAAGGCCGCGCTTTTTCTGCGGATCCGGCACAATATAAAAAACGTAAATCCAGTCTTTACGGGTTCGGGCAAGCAAATGACTGGCGATGATCGACTGATATCGGGCTCTGGTTTTCAGACGGCGCTCTGTCTCAATGGCGATCACGGTGCCGCCGGGTAGGGTGATTAGTCCGTCCGGGCGGTGACTGACCTGATAACGACTGAGGAAGGTTGTGCGATCGCCATTTATCCACCCGGATGCGCCTTTTTGCTCAAGGATAATCCGGGCTGCCTGATTATCAAGGTGATGTTCCAACGTCCAGCCGGTGATTTTTGAAGGCTCAAACCGCGCCGGGAAAAGCGCATCGTCGGGGGTTAATACAACGGCCAGCCCGTCAGTGGTTATGCCCCATAATGAAATTTTCATCGTGCGCGATACCAGGACATGTTTTTGTATCAAGCCCATACCCTCGGCTTTTGAAAGCAGGGAATACAGTGATTTATGATCCCTGAAACCGAACAGCAGCATCAGTGTTTTAAAGTCACTGTACGTTTCCTCCTTCAGAAAATTCAGCAGTCGTTGTATTTTTTCGTGGTGTCGCGTCTGGCGTTCGCTGTATGCGGTGATAAGCATCATTCCCCCCCTTTAAAAATCCAGCAATGACGGGTTTTCCTCTTTATCGGCATTCGGTGTTGTTGTGTCTTTTTTGTCCGCCTCATCAAAAAAAAGATCGGGCCGCGTTGTGGTGATATCCGGTGTTGATGCGGGTTCAGGGGAAGTTTCCTCCTCGTTAAAATCCAGGGTGATGTTTACCGTTGCGGCGTTGGCGGCAATCGCAGGCGACACGGCGCAGATCTCCAGCTCGCGTTTCTTCACCCTGATGGGCGAAATCAGCGAAGCAGAGGGGAGTGTTTTTGTCGTAAAAATGAAGCTGACAAAATCGGGTAGATTCAGGATCATATTGCTGTCGGTAAAGAAACGCTCGGCCTGCCTGATGGTGCGTTCATCGTCGATAGTCTCTGTCAGCACGGCGTCGGTTTTCGCTTTACGGACCTCATCATCGACTAATATGGTGCCGGACATCCTTGCCACCCATTCAGCGGTATCCGGGTCCATGACGCGATAAACCAGTTTGAATTTGGCGTTTTCAACGACCGCGCCGACAACGGCGTCCCCTTTCAAATCTGCCGGACAGTCTTTTAAATCGGCAATCGACTGATGGTCCATAATAATATGTACGCCTTTATCCCGCGCCGCGCCTAAACCTTCGAGCGCTGGCCTGGATAAATGGTATTTCAGTTCGGAAAGATAAATAGCAATGGGGCGGGGGACGTCTTTCACCCGTTCACGCCTTTCTGCCAGCTGGTACAGGCGAACCAGCAGCATGCGCTGAGCGGTAATGATTTTGCTGTTGCGCATTGAGCCAATCACATAACAGCAACCCCCTTCATCAAATATCCTATTAAGCGAAAATCCTGTCGGCGCATTGATGGCATTGAGCAGGGCCAGCTCTTCAATTTTCCCGAAGAAGGCTTTTATCTTATCTGCAATACCCTGAACGTAGTCTCCGTTATACACATCCCGAATGGTTGAGGCAGTATTACGGGTGACAAATTGTGCGGCTATCCGGGCAGCTTTCCGGTCGTCAATGCGATAAAAATCTGACTCCTGACCTTTCTCAGCCAGACTGAAACCGGCAACAAAAAGCTCTTCCAGCTCATCGGCGGTGATTTCTTCAATCAGATTTAACTGGTATGCCTGTTTCCTCAGGTCAATTAAGGCAAAGGGCTTCCCGGCATCTTTACAGGCTTTTCGGTAAAGGTGCGGAGCCCATTCATCATCCTTGGGGTCCATAACAAATACGCCTTCACCGGCCAGAATACTTTGATAAAGTAATATCCCGGAGGCAACCCCTTTGCCGGCGCCGGTGGTGCCGATGATATCCGCGTGTTGTTTTTGCCAGTCTTTTAACGGCAGGTACATCGGCTGAATATCGCGGTCCATGCCAATAAATAACCCTTTGTTCAGGTGGATATAATCCAGCGGGTCATAATGCAATGTTTCCGGCAGCAGTGATTTCACCGTACGGACATCGGTGCGCAATTCCCGTTCAAGCGCTGTTTTCCTGACGAGGCGTTTCTTTATTTTGTCTAATTCAGGGGTTAATACCCTACGCAGCAGAATATGGAAAATAAAACCTGTTACGGTAAAGGTAATCAGCACCGGCCATGCCAGAACCGGAATGCTGTCGACGACCCGGCCTTGATAAAGCCACTGGAAAATCCAGATAACAATCGGGGCCATCGTACCGGAAAGAAAACACAGCAGGGAAAAAGCAATAATCAGCTTTTGCCACAACGGGGCTTTTTGCCGTTCATCGCTTTTCATCGACGCGAAAAATGGCATCGTCAGCCCCGATAACAGCGCCAGCATCAGCTGATGCTGTTGTATAAAAGCCATGACGCTCAGCGCGCCATTCACTATCGGCGACAGTGAAACGGCCAGCTTATTCAAAATCACGATGCCTCCTTCGTCAGCAGTTCGCCCCATGACATCGCCCCATCAATTCGCCCCACGGTATCGGGCGAAAAGGCGGGGCGAACGTCCGGGGTAAAGAAGGTGGCCGCATTGCGGCCATGTGCCGGAAAGCATGCTTCCCGGCACCAAACGGCTTGCGCCAGTTCATGCGGGCTGGACGCCCTTATGATATGTCGCATGGGGGTAATGTCGCGGCTGGACGCCGCGCCAAAACCCCCAGGGTCAACGGCGGCACACCGTCGCCCGCTACGCGCGACCACCCCCTTTAAGACGGTCGCTTTCGCCTTTTTATTCCCTTTGCTCGTGCCTCGCAGCGGGAATAAAAGGGAAGCTGACCTTTAAAGAGGGTGGTCGCGCCACGCTACCGGCTTTTGGCCGGTGACTTAGCCGCGACGGTGTGCGGGGCTTACGCCCCCCAAATAAAGCGCTGTCGTGGGCGACAGCTTTTCGCTCGCTGGGGCGGCGAAATTTATTCGGCTCCCCCCGGCCGGCAAAATCCGCGTGGGCGCGGCTGTTTGCCGGTGAGGCGCGGTGCCTGAACTATTTTCGCTCCTTAACCCGCGAAAATAATTCTGTCCGCTGCCTCATTTTTACGGCCCGCATTTCTTCACTCCTTGATCCGCGAAAAATGTGCTGGGCCGTAAAAACCTGAAAACCGCCACGCCTTAAGCCGGACTCGGCTGAAATATTCCGCTGTCGTTTGAGAGCTGAGAATAAAATAATAGCAGGGGTTAATATTGGCTCTCGCGGATTTCCCTGATGATGTCGGAATAACACTGACGACTTTCTTTAATGCTGGTTTCATCCAGCGTAAATCCACGCCGGTTGGCTTCCTCTGTCAGCGTTATTCTGTCGGTGGCGTTCAGCGTTTGCAGCAACTGCAATAACCGGCAGACAACCCGGTAGTGATAAATTTCATAATAAAGGCCGCATCCGTGCATCGCCTCATTTTCAATGTGCTCAATAACACAAACTGCGCGCATGGAATCCCCACGCTGATGTGTCCAGGGATGCTGAATAAAACCCGGTTTGGTCATAAAGATAACCTCCGCTAATTAACTACGCACGCGGCCAAATTTATTGATAATTTGGCTGATTATTGCCGGGTCTGCCGAGTCACATTCAAGTAAGAACGATTTTCTGGCATCGACAGTATGGTCCGGCAGAAAACCGTGCTCGTTCTTTTTCACGATATTAAAGAATGCACGTTCGGCCGAATGGCATTCATTGCCGCCGCCGTTCCCGGTGGCTTTACCGTACATGCATAACACCACTTCACAGGCGTCAGCGGCCATGACGGAGGTTGAATATGACGCCATAATGCAGAGCAATAATGCGGAGGATATTGCTTTTTTCATTTTGGTCACCTTCATATTTAAACGAGGGTTGCGTAATTCGATAAGTTATTTATTGAAGTCCTTTACTGAATACACCTCTCATGCCATTAAGATGAAGGGGTTTAAAATAAACATCATTCATCCGGCGTACGTCACCGTGAATATCAATGCTGACTATCACATCAATGCTTTTTAGCACCTTGCGTAACAGCACGTCGAAAGGCATGTTCCGGCAGTCGGGATTTTCATAGCAGCTGTCAATTATCCCTTCAATACATTCTTCCGGGCTGCCCGCATGCAGGGAAGTCATCAATCCCTCATGCCCGGAACCGACGATTTTCAGTGCATCCCAGGCTTCCCGACCGCGAATTTCTGCCAGTAATATCCGGTCAGGGTTCATACGATAATTGGCACGTATCAGCCTGCCGGGCGTGACAATGGCATTATCCCCGGCATCCGCCGGATAAAAGAGATGGACATAATTGGTGTGATGATAGAACCGGATTTCGGGATTATCTTCGATGGTGGTCAGCCTGAGGTGCCGGGGAATATGGTGCAGCAGCGTTTTCATATAGGTGGTTTTACCGGATCCGGTTTCACCGACGATAAAAATCGTCTTGCCGTATTCCACCGCTTTTTCCATAAAGCGGGGCATATCCTCACTCTGATAATAGCGTGTCAGTTCAACATCTTTGCCTTCCGTTCGCTCCTGACCGGTGACCGGATTATAAAATCCCGCATCAATCCATGACTGATGCGTTTTCTGCCCGAATGCGGGCTTGCGCAGCGTAATGGATACGGTATTGCGCTCACAGGCCGGGGGAATAATGGCCTGAATGCGCTCGCCTGATTCAAGCGTGGCGGAAAGGATCGGCGAGGTGTCGTCGATATTATCGTCCTGCCATGACGCCAGCGCTCTGGCAAAGGCGTAACACTGACGCAGCGTAATCGGGGCTTCGTGTCTTCGCCATTTCCCCCGGATTTTGGTATGCAGTTCACCCGGCCGGTTAACGGCAATATCCGTCAGGCCGTCCTGCGCAATAAAATCACCAAACAGCTGGTTTTTCATAAAATCCAGCGACAGGTTTTCAGCGTTCATACCACCTCTTTTTCAGTCGCAGCTGCCAGACGGATGAGAAATCAATGTCGGTGCCGGTCATGATCCCGATGACATCACCCTGATTCAGGTACAGGGTGGGCGGGATACTGATGCTGTTGTCCAGCGTCGTTTTCGCCATTTCCGCCGTGGCGGCGCGGGTGTTTTCGGTGTAGTCGGTATTGCGGTCTTTCCCCGGGGCAGCAACCGACGCCGCCGCAGCCACGTCCTGCACGGTACTGAGCATCAGGGCATTGCCGAAGCGCTCCCAGAAATGGTTGTCGATCCAACCTGAGATCCCCGCCTCGCCGAGCGGGCCGCTGGCCTGCGTATCAGTTAGCGGGATTTGCAGGCTGCCGGGCTCAGGCGTACGCAGCTCCGTCCACAGCACAAACATCCGGCTGCGTCCGTGTTGCAGCGCCCCGGTGCGGTAGATGCCACGGGCGACCGTTCCCGCCGGGATCAGCGTCACATGGTTGCTGGCGCTGTAAACATCTTCACTGACCAGGCAGGAAATATGCCCCCCGACATCGGACACGAAGCGCCACATCATCGAACATGGGATATAGCGGTCCACCGGGATATAGAGATCAGGATCGAGACCCAACCGTCTGACGCCGGTGACGCGGGCGACGCCCGGATTGTCGGTGTTATCCGTTTCCGGCGCGGCAGTATCCGGGCAGCGCAGGCGGCCATCCTTTCCCCTCGCCAGTACTGACGGACAGGATGTGTACGTCGTGGATGATGACCGACTGTCGGACGTTTCTGCGTGGCTGCGCGTTTCACCCGGGGACGTGCGTGCATTATCGCCCGGCATTGTTCGGGCGTTGTTCAGCCCGTCAGCCAGCGCGGCTGCCTTGTTCAGGGTGGGTGAGGCCGGTGGCGGGGTTGGCGCGGGAGTGACGGCCTGGCTGGCAGGGTTTGTTTTGTCCTGTGTGTGCGGCCCGAACAGGCCAAACGGGTTACTGTCCATGCCCAGATTTTGACGCTCATGAAGCGTCTTCCCGGCAGAAGGCGGCGGCGCGGTGTCGGCTTCCTTCCTGTTATCGCCTTTCAATGCACTGAAAAGACGATCGCCGCCGGATGCCAGGGCGATCACCAGCGCCAGACTCAGCAGGCTGACGATCAGCGTGCGGCGGCCGGATGTCTTACGAAAGCGGGTCACTTCCGGCTGGCCGGGCGGTGTTTTTTGCTCCGGCTCCTGATACGCCATTGCCGCCCGGGCGCGTTCGCGGGCTTCCGCTTCCCGCTCTGCGGTGGTTTTTTCCGGTTCATTCGGGACAGGTTTATCGGTCATTTCGCCTCCAGCGTAACGGACGGTGAAACAGTGTCGCTGCGGGTTATCGGGATGCGCCCGAATCCGTCGTTTTCGAGCCCCACCACCGAGGTGCCGTAACGCAACACCAGTTGTGGCGCTGCCGGAACCACCATCACGGTGTAATTACCCTGCTTAACTGTCCGGGGCGTGAGCGCCTGCTCCCGTCCGTTAACCACCCGGAAAAAGGAAGGCAGGGTTCTGATGGGGGAAAAACCGATATATGCAAATCGACCATCGTCCCAGGCAAAATCCGGTGTGATGGAGGTCGAACCGGCGGCTACCCGTTTGATGTAGCGCCAGTTGCGTGGCACGCTGACCTGTCCGAATGCCGCTGCTATCTGCTGCTTCTCCTGTCTTTCACGCTGCTGCGTCTGACGCGCGGCGCTGGCGGCGGCGGATTGCTGGCGAACCTCGGCCGGATAGTGGTAACGGATAACGAACGCCTGCGCGGGGGAATCGTGGTCCAGCACGTTCAGCTCCAGGCTGTAATCACGCTTTGAGGTCACCACGAAGAGGTTGGTCTTCCAGTCCTTTGCCGTGGGCAGGAACACCTGGCTGACGTTGTTGCCGCTGGCGTCCGTCACCGGCTGGGTGATGGGGTTCGGGCTGACGCCTACCCGGTTATCACTCTTCGTTACCGTCCAGCCTTTGGGAAAGCCCGCTTGCGCATCAATCACAGCTTCATCGTCGTCAAACAGCAGCGTGGTGACGTAGCCAGGGCGGGTATTGACGACCGTGGCGTTCTGGCTGTTATACGATACGTTCTGCATCCGGCCGTCATAACCGCTGCCGCGCGGGGTGTCGGCACTCCATGCCGCGCATGACGCGAGTAAGCCCGTCAGGAGCAGGATGTTTTTCAGCATCATTCGCTCCTCAGTTCTTTATCGCGCTGGTAGCTGGTGACGATAAAGCCCAGCGGGTTCACTTCACGCTGACTGTCGGTCAGTTGCTGATGCGGGACATAACGATAAGTCAGGCGGATATTCCAGAAGTCCGTTTTCACTGAATTATCAGAAATACGGCGGAGGGTGCGCTTAATACGCAGTGTTGCCAGGCTATCCGGCCCGGTGGCAGGCGCATGCACATTAGAAATAATGTCGATATAGACGACGTATTCGGCTTTATTAAAAATAACGTCCGGTGCCTGGTCGCCGTTAAACCCGTCCAGATAATCCCGGTTCACGCTGTCGCTGTTAAATAACTGTACGTCGTCGTAATCACGCTGGAGGGAGAAATAATTATATCCCTCACGGAGTCTGACATAGTGTGCCGCCAGTGAATGGGCCAGCGCTTTTTCAGACGCCATATCCCGCTCTTTAATGCGGGTCATATACTCATAACGACCGGTCTGTTTATCCACCGACCACAATTCAATGTCAGTGGTTTTCAGCGGCAGCAGAATAATCATGGCCGTGATAGCCAGTGCAGCCAGAATCAGCCCGGCAGCGGCCACCCGCCAGGCAATTTTGCGGGAACGCTCTTCCTTTTCCAGCAGGATGGATTCAAAAGAGCGCGAGACATTAATGATGCGCTGAATATCAGACATGGTGAGTCAGCTCCTGAATTATTGCGGGGGAATTAACCGGCTGGGGATCGCCGGACACCGGCGGGAGGTCGCCCTGATGCTGCGCGCAGCCCGTAAGCGCGCACAACACCAGAAGCAAGATGCTGAATTTCATGGAAGCCTCTTATCGGATAAATGTAGGAAGGCCTCACCGCTGGCAGAGGCCACGGCGTGACGGAGAAAAGAAATTAGCGGTCGGGAGGATTAACGATGACGCTGCTGATTCTGGCGTTTCATGCTTTCAATGGCGGTGGCACGTTTCTGCCAGGCGCTCACGGTTTTGCCCGCCCCTGCGGCAATGAACCTGCCGGTTGTCGCTGCTGCGGCCATGCCACCTTTGGCGGTCAATCGGCCCCCGGTCTTTATGCCGGGTCTGGCGGCGTCGGCAGATCTGCTCGCCAGCCTGCTAAGTCCGCTCATGGCGGCACCCTGTAACACGGCCTGTACGGCGGCACCGCTCAGCGCAGTGGCTATTTTCGCTGAAAAATACACCACGACGCCTGCGGCAATCCCGGCCAGCAAACATTGCGCCGCCAGGGTCACCATATTGCTTTCAGCAGACGTTGCTGTGGCGGCATCCAGTATTTTATTCAGGTAGTTGATGGCGATTCGGACAGACAGGGCAGAGAACATGATCGTTAAGATTGCGGTAAATATTGTTTTCAGCCAGTTATCAAACATGGGTTTAAGAAAACCGTACAGCAGGCAGAAAATAAAGAGTGGGGCGGTGGTGGTCATTAACAAAATGGTGATTTCGGCGAGCAGGTTGACAAAGGTTGCAGCCAGTAACAGAACGGTTGCACCGCCCCAGACCAGCACCTCGGCAAAGCCGCCATTCATTTTAACGTAGGTGGAGGTATCGAGATTAAACAGCGTTTGCCCCAGCGCTTGTGCCTTTTCCCACACCGTGTCGAGCAGCGCCCAGACATTATCATCGCCACTAATGCCGTCCTTAAGCCCTTCAATGGCCGCAATGATAGCATTCAGCCAGCCATCGCGGTTTAAAACGAAAGTGGTGATCAGCAACATGCGCCCCACATCCCAGACAACATCTTCAACCGGTGTCTGGAGTTTGCCGCCAAGCGTCTGATACCCGCGATACGTAATAAATAGGGTGAAGGAACTGACGATAATCACACTGATTAGGGTGCCGTAGGTAGAAGACTGACCCTCTAAAACGGCATTGAGTCCATCCATGATGTTTTTGTCCATACCAACAAAAATACCACCGGACATGGTGCCTCTCATTAGTCAGGAACAGACAGGGGATAAAACAGGGAAGAACCCCTGTTTTTATTGGCGGGAATATTACTGAGTGACGGATTTTCTTTTTTGGGCTTCCTGCTGAAACAGTGTCTCGAATTTTTCCCTGATGCCGGGTTTGCCGGTCTGGGCAAACATTAATGCTGCCCGGTGTGCAAACTCGCAGTTGTCGCTTGCCTCGCCATCCTTGAGGCATTGCGTATAGACCTTATAGGTTTCATCGGGATGTTCTTTATACCAGGCTTCTGATTTCGTCTCTTTACAACCGGATAAGACTAGAATGCCTGACATGACGCATAAGGTTAATACGGGTTTTAACATGTTAACCTCCCTATAGAGAGTTCAGATCAGCAACGGGCGCAGTTAATTGCTGTTGCTCGAAGGCTTTCTGTTTTTGCTGTTCCAGCAGCGTTGCTCGCTGTTCAGTCTGTTTGACTGACATCTCCCACTGGCTGGTCAGCGCATTCAATTGTACGCTTTTGGCCGCGATGGCGTTAGCCAGGTCCTGTGACTCTTTCGAATCCTGCGCATTAGCAATACGGTCTGATAAATCTGATATATCACCGAGCGTGCCCGTGATCTTGTTTTCAACCTCGGACGTATTTTCTATCGCTACGGCCTGATTCAGGATCATCTGTTTGCAGCTGTCCAGATAACGCTGTGAGGAACTGGACGGGTTACAGGTATCGAACGTTTTATATTTGTTATACAATCTACTAAGTTCAGACGAATATGACCCGCTTTGGTTGCTCAGCAGGTCATCCAGTGAAATACCGTTTTGACGAAGATTATCGATATCGGTTTTCAGACTTTTGGCCTCGCGGAGAAATGCCTGAACGTCCCGCACGCCCGTTGCCGTGGCTAATTGCTGCTTGTAGGCATCGAGTTCACTTCTATAGTGGGTGACGGTTTCCTGCCACTGCTGGAGTTTCTGGATCCACTGATTCATGGATTCGGTATTCTGTACGGCGTCGAATACCGGTATTCCGGCACTTAACGCTCGGGTGGAAATAAACAACGATAATGCCAGTATGATATCTCTGAACCGCATTTTCATTACCTCCGTCATGAATATTACAGGGCTTGTTCAAGGAAGGCGGCTTTCCAGTCATCAGGCTGCATTCCTTCCTGATACAGGGTGTCGAACAGTTTCAGGTTGTCTTCGCTCCCGCTCAGCATTTTGGTAAGTTTCCCGAGGCCCGCTAAATCCATTTTCGCCATCGCCACAAAAGGCCGGGTTTCACCTGCGCGTAACGGCGTTTTCAGGACCACCATGTAGCGCTCACCCGCATCGAGATTTTTGACGATGTCGTACACGTTTTCCGGCACTTTCATCTTTTCCACGTAATCACCCCGGCTGGCCTTCGGGTTGGCGAGAAAAATCTGCGTACTGCACTGCTCGATAATCGCCGGGGCAATCGGGTGCTTGACGATTTCGTCAGGCGACTGGGTGGCGGGGACGAAGATGCCGTTCAGCTTGCGGATCACTTTCAGCATATTGAGCGAGAAGCGGGAGAATTCGACATCGGCCAGCCATTTCCAGAACTCGTCCATGAACATTACCAGCCGGCGACCGTCCAACAGACTGGTGACGCGGTAAAGCAGATAAAACGTAATGGGGCCGCGAATATCGTCATCATCGAGAAATTCCGTACCGTCGATACCCACGTTATCAATGTTGCTGATGTTGAAGGTGTCCTCCTCATTATCGAATACCCAGCCGAACTCGCCGCCCTGCGCCCACTGTTTAAGGCGAATACGTAGCCCGTTGAGGCGGGCGTCGGTGGTGGGCGGCTCCGGCAGGACTTCCAGCAGCCGGGTGATACCGAACTTGCGGTATTCCGGCGGGTAGTCGAGCATAATGGTATCTACGGCGGCACTGATCCGCTCCTCATCGCGCGGCTCGAGCGGCTTGCCGTTGCGGCGGCACAGCATGCGCACCAGCCGTTTGATAAAGCTGATATTCCGCCGGGTTGGGGCCAGCGCAAAAGGATTGAACCCGGTAGGCACACCGGTGCGAATACGGAAGTAGCGTCCGCCCATCTGACGTATCGCCATCTCCGCCGCCCGGTCCTTGTCGAAATACACGGTAGTCAGTTGCTTAAGAGGGGCTGATTCAGAGAACGTCGCCGGATTGCGGTACTTCTGCATCAGTTGCTGCATCATGGTCATCAGCATCGTTTTCCCTGAGCCGGTTTTACCGATAATCGCCGTATTACCCGGCGTTTTTTCGTTGAAGTCATCCCGTCCGCTCTGGCTGTCGTGCAGGTTCAGGTAATACCCGCCGCCGCCAGGGGATTTGAGGATGGCGATGGCATCGCCCCAGGGATTGACGTTTCGTTTATGAGGATGAAAATTGTGCAGGCTCGCCAGGTCGGCAAAGTTCTGGCTGCTGACGGCCACCAGACGGGGGCGCAGCGTATAGATACCCGGCAGTTGCGCCAGGTACGCAGCGGGCAGCGACAGCGTGGACAGCGTCGTCATGATGCCGAGGTCGGCGAAGGGCTGCGCCAGTGCGTTGGTGTCCTTGACCACCTGGTCGGCGCTGTCTGAGGATACGAGCAGGGAAAAGTGGTATTTTCCGCAGGAGACATGCCCGGACTGGAGCAGGTCACGCAACACAATCAGCTCTTCACGCTGTGAAATGGCGTCGTCATCCGCCGAAGTCAGGCGCTTTTCCGCCAGACGAATATGCTTCTGCGCCTCATCGCGGGCCATGCAGGTGAAGGACTGCGTCAGCACATACTCGCTTTCGGAATACAGCAGCGCGTCCAGCAGGCCGGTCGCGGTCTCCGGCGAATAATCTTTGATTTCCAGACTGCGGAAAAAACGGGAGCCGCCGACCGTCTGGCACTCGGCGGTGTCGGTGGTAAAAAAGACATCCGGCGTGCTTAATGTTTCATAAAACGTCGCACGCGTGACCGCCACCTTTTGCCACTGGCCGGTGAGCAGGCGGTGATAAAAGGACAGCTGGGCGGAATACACCCGCCCGTTGCCTTCATACATCCCCAGTGGCGTCGCCGTATAGCGGGACAGCGCCGAAGCCAGCGCATCCCGGTGTTCCAGCATCACTTTCAGGGCGTCATCCAGCGCCGCTTTGCGTTTACCGGACGGCTGCGCCTTCATGGCCTTTTTCTCCAGCGGAGAGAAGGGCGCATAGCAGACGGTGAAAAACAGCCGGTGCCGCCAGAACGGCTTTTCGTTGAGCGGTTGGTAATACAGCCGGGTCACTTCATCAGAAAAGGGAATACCTGAATTCGCGTCAAAGACATCGTGGTACTTTTCCCGGATACGGTGAAGATAAAAAGTAACCGGCAGGCCTTCATACGCACGAATCACGTTATTGAGATGCGTCGCCATTAACGTCAGGTGATGTTCATCCTCGCATTCAAAAACGGTGCCCTCCAGCTCCCAGCTGGCAACCAAATCACCCTGGCGGTTTCTGATGACGTGCGGATGAATATGGGAGGAATACGGAATGTATTCCTCCAGCGTAACGCGTTCGTTTAACTTCATCTTTTCAATAAACTCCGAAACGTCGACGGCGTCATAGCGGTTTGCCAGCAGGGCATTGGCACCAAAATGTTTATTGGTGCCAAACCGGCCACGGGTTATAAAGGCCAGCCAGAGCAGCCCGAAATAGTGAATATCGGTTCTGGCCTTTGCCTTCATCTCCAGCCAGGCGGGAATAAGTAGTAATATCAGGTAATTGCTGACATAGACCGCCAGCAGGACGATGGCCCCGCTGACCATCACGAACGGCACGAGGGGAATGCCGGCTATGGCGGCAGGCCGCGTCAGCGCTTTGTTCAGCGTAGCCATCATTGCCTCCCTTATGATGCCCAGTAGGCACCGAAACCTGACGCGCCGACGATAAGGATGGCGCCAATGATGACGTTGCGCATGTCATGGAGGCTCTTGCCGTCAAACAAGACTTTGTATCCCACCCACATGGTGGCCAGCGTGATGGTGACGGCGGCGAGCCCGAGCAGGCCGGTGGAGGTGTTACTCAGCGTCTCATTGGCTTTATTAAATCCGCTGTCCGCTGCCAGCACCGGGCTTGCCATTAACAAGGAAGAGAGGACGGGCCAGTCAGTCTGTTTTCGTTTCATCATTGTTCCTCCTGGGGGCCGGGAATGGGTAACGCGCCGCGTATCACGGCATTGGGGTAGCGCAGGGATGTGAGAACTGACGTGGCGTTATCGGTAAGCTCGCCACGCATGACGGCGGTGGGGTAACGGATTTCAGGCACGAGCTTTTCGGCGGGTGGTCGCTGCCGGTCTTCCCGCGTTGACGGTACGGTGTAGCCGATGCGCTGGATGTAGCTGGTCTGGTTAAACGCGAATTCCGGCTGTTGGCCGGTCGTGAAATTTCCTGAGTAGTAGCAACTGAGCGCACGCTTCAGGGAACGGCCACGGCGGTAGCAGTCGGTGAGGATGCGCTCAAACACGTACAGGTTGGTACAGGGGTCAAGAAGGTCACGGGCGGTCACGTCGTAATGGCGGAAATTGGTGCTGGTGATTTGCATCAGCCCGACCGAATAACGTCGGCCCTGTGCTGCCAGCCGTCCGGTGAGGCTGATGGCCTCATCCCTGCTGGTGGGGAAATGTGAAATCACGCCTTTGCCACTGGGCAGAATTTCAGCGATGGCATACGGATTCAAACCGGATTCAACCCGCGCCACATCAAGCACCGTGGACGGGTGAATGCTGGGGGCGCACTGCATAGCCGCCGCCAGAAATACGGTGGTGGAAAGCATGATGGCCTCGGAATGGTAAACCGGGCAACGCGTACCGCCATCAGACGGCACAGGGCCGGGAAAGTGGGGGAGGGGCGGTTAAATGGACTGAGTATCCTGTGTCGCGCCGCCGTCATCCCTGGGCTCAAGGAGCACTAACTTGCCGGAGATAGCAATACCGGGTGTCAGCATGATATTCAGGCCAGACTTACCGTTATGAGCGAACGCCACGCCAACCCTGGTCCAATACGTGTTTATTTCGCCCTGTGCATCGGGTTGACTTTCCTGAGTGACGAATACGTGGTAAATGGGTTTTCGCATGACGCCTCCTCTAATAAAAACAACAATGAGTTAAATGAATGTCACATCCCAATTCTGCATTCCGGTTTTAACGGGTCAGCGAGAACATTCAGCGGCACCCTGAATTGTGGTTTCGTGACAGCCCGAACCTTATTTTTAAAGAGCAATACCCGATCTGGGGAAATTAACGACCATTCGGGCAACCATTCTGTAATGACGTTTTCAGGATCAGATATCCGGGGCGGCATATACACGATAAATTCAAAGTTAAAATGAGAGAGATAAATTAGTGGTGGAGGGGGTGAACTCTGCGAGAAATAAAAGTAAGTGAAATATATAATAAAGACGACTGTGTATTCATAGTTAATGATAGAGACATGCAGGGGAAATGTTCCTGCATGTCTCTGTGACCATTATTAACGTGTTCGACGTTCAAGTTTTTCCTGGCATTCTGTGCAGGTGGTTATGCCTGGGAGTGCCTGCCGTCGCTTTTCAGGAATGGGCTTACCGCATAGACGACAATGGAATAATGATGGCGTAGACCCTAGCTTAAAACGACTCTGTTCAATCATATCCTCCAGTCGTTGCTCATTAAATTCCTGATCGCGGTCGATCTCATCTGGCATGGGCGGCCCTCCGGTCTGACGCCTCCTGTTCACAAAGTGCGATACGCTTCCAGACGATGGTCAGTGACAACCCTTCGACTTTCGGCAGCAGGGATTGCGTTACTTGCATCATGGCAGCCAGCGCATCGGTCGATTCCAGGTTGGCCACCCGGCATTGTTGCCATTGCAGCCAGATGGCAGTATCCGTATCTTCGTCCGGCTCTGGCGTCCGGCCATAAGGTACACGGACGCCCAGTAACCGGCGGCGAAGGCAAACTTCGTTGGAGGTGAGGCCAAAATACTTGTTGAGTAGCGCAATTGACCCGCCGAGCCGGATGGCATGATTGATACGTTCCTGCTGCAGAACCTCCTCACGGGATTTAGCCAGAAGCAGGTGTAATGCGTCGTGATGAACCGTCACAGCCAAAAACTGCGCAGACTCCCGACTGATGATAAACAGCTCGTCTAGTGATAATTGGTTGAGGGCATTCATTTCGTCGAAAGTGAATCCTAGCGATTCACAGTGACGAACGTTGCCATCTTTCAATGCATGCAGGGCATCGGTTAATACGGCGTAATTAAGTGATGGGATAATCATGGTATTTTCTCCCTTCAGCCTATTGGGCGGCGGACTAATTTAATATTGATCCATTCGTCAATTTCCGATTCGAGCCATGCGACACTGGCCGGGCCAATCTTGATTGAGCGGGGGAAGGTATCGTCTTTCATATACAGATAGATTTGAGAGCGCTTCAGGCCAGTTTTTTCTTCAACCTGTTTCAGACGTAATAACTGATGAGATGTCACGGTATTCTCCTGTGGCAGATATAGCGCTAGCCGGGAGAACACACAACAACACAAAATAGTGGTGTGGAGAAAGCTGATGAGCCCGTATTACGGAAAATACAATCCTTAATACGGGTTTTCATAGCGAAGGGCATCATCTTAATTTTGTGTTGGTAGGGAAGGGGGCGAGCCGCGCTCAAGCGCAGTCTTCAGGGTGTCGCCACTGAATCGATCGGTAATGCCTTTGTAAGTATCCCAGCTTTAGTTCCAGGCACTTTTTGAGATTTCCTGTTTCTGATCCCTCCCAATATCGGTGCCAGGATAAATCAGAGATCCGGGCCTGTTTGCAGGCTTCGGACAAATTCTGCCGGAGTCTGGTTATTTAACGAAGAATGCGGCCGGTACTGGTTATATTCCTGCCGCCAGTGCTCGATCTTATCCTGAGCATCTTCCAGTGACAGGAACCAGTGCACGTTCAGACATTCATCACGCAGGCTGCCGTTAAATGACTCGATCAGGGCGTTATCCGTGGGCTTCCCGGGGCGGGAGAAGTCCATCGTTACTCTGTTTTCATACGCCCAGCGGTCCAGCGTTTTCGAGATAAATTCGCTCCCGTTGTCCGTCTGTAGCCGCTGGGGTACACGCTGCTTTGTCTGCCTGATCCGTTCCATCACGGCAACCACATCGTCACCGCGAAGCCCCTGGCCTACCTCGATCGCCACGCATTCACGACTAAAATTATCGACTACAGTCAGGGCTCGGATCCGGCGTCCGTTGAACAGATTATCAGCAACGAAATCCATGCTCCAGCACTGATCCACAGCGGTCACGGCCGGGCGGATACGCCTGTGCCTGGCCGTCACGTGCCGACGCGGGCGTTTTGACCGCAGGTACAGCCCTTCCAGACAGTAAATCCGATGGGTTTTCTTATGGTTAACCAGCCAGCCCTCGCGCCGCAGCAGGATATGGATCCGCTGCACACCATAACGAATGCGGGTTTCTGCAATCTCCCGTATTCGCTGCGTGAGGGACCGGTCATCGCGGCAGCTGCGGTAGTTGTAGACCGTCCGGCTCTGCATCATCAGCCGGCATCCCCTGCGAACCCCGATGCGGTACGCCGCCAGCAGGTATTCTACCGCCTCGCGTTTCTGCACCGGCCTCAGAACTTTTTTCGGATGACGTTCTGCAGCATTTCCTTGTCCAGACTGAGATCGGCGACCAGCCGTTTCAGGCGGTGATTCTCTTCCTCCAGCTGGCGCAGACGGCGCAGTTCCGTCACGCCCATGCCGCCAAACTTCTTCTTCCAGTTGTAAAAAGTAGCCTCAGAAATGCCCATCTTTCTGCAGACTTGCTCCACCCGCGTACCCGTTTCTGCCTGCTTCAGGGCAAAAGCGATCTGCTCTTCGCTATAACGCGTTTTTTTCATGCCGGATGACCTCATTTGTTCAGGGAAAGAAAGGCCGGAAACCCCACTTTACGCCGGTACTGAACAAAGGGAAGAGATCACCTTATAGCTGCTCGGCTGATACTACCTTCTTGGATTATAGCCAGAAAGGTTCTTAATAGATTCCAGTCAAGACGATCGTGTATTTGAGACATTCGGTTGTCCGGTCAAGTTGATTAGTCCGCCAGAGGCTGTAACTGGCAAATTGAGCTCAGCAAAATTGCGTTGGCTATGACCATCTCATTTTCTGGTCTGAATATCCTCTTTTAACGATTATTTACTGTAAACGGCAATACTTTCTTCCCCCTTTCTTCTGCGGTAAACGATGGTCAGACCGATAAACCAGATTGGAGAAATCAGCAGACCCATTCTGGTATCTGCTCTTAAGGAGAGCACTATCAGCATAAAGAGAAAGAATATCAGGCAGGCATACGACATGATTTTACCGCAGGGCATTTTGTAATTTGAGCATCTGTGCAGATCCGGTCTGGTTTTTCTGTAAACCAGCCATGAGACGATAATCAGGCTCCAGATAGAGATCAGTAAAATAGCCGACATGGTGGAGAGTAGCGTAAAGGCCGACATCACGCCGGGCATGACGAACAGGATGGCGACACCACACAGCATACAGAATCCTGAGAGCAGTAGTCCCCGCAGCGGGATATTCGCGGAAGATAATTTTTTAAGCGATCTGGGTGCTGCATTATTTTTTGCCAGCCCGAATAGCATTCGGCTGGTAGAGAATACGCCGCTGTTTGCTGAGGAAAGTGCGGAGGTCAGTACGACGAAATTAATGACCGCTGCGGCTGCGGGGAGGCCCGCTAGGGTGAACAGTGAAACAAATGGGCTCTTATCTACAGAAATGTGATGCCATGACGAGACCGCAATAATACAACCCATCGAGAGCACGTAGAAAAGCAGAATACGCACTGGAATCGAATTTATCGCTTTGGGTAAGGTTTTTTCTGGATTTTTGGTTTCCGCCGCCGTCACGCCGATAAGCTCTATGCCTACAAAGGAAAATAGTGCGATTTGGAACCCGGCCAGGAATCCGGTGAGACCATGAGGAAATAGAGTGCCCTGTTCGGTTAAATTTTTGAATGAGGCTTTGACGCCATCGGGTGACGTATATCCGGTGAACGACATCCAACAGCCTGCGGCAATGAGCGCGATAATAGTGACAACTTTGATGATAGCGAACCAGAACTCCATCTCACCAAAGAGTTTCACTGACAAGATATTGAGGAGCACCAGTATGAGAAGTGCGCCGAATGCAGGTACCCATAGAGCTAAATCAGGATACCAAAACTGCATATAGCCGCCGATTACCACGACGTCCCCGACGCAGGCAACGACCCAACTAAGCCAGTAGGTCCAGCCAACAGCAAAGCTCGCCCAAGGGCCTAAATATTCGCCGGTAAAATCGGCGAAAGTATTATAACGTGGGTTAGAAAGAAGCAACTCTCCCAGTGCCCGCATGACAAAGAACAGAAAAAAACCAATAATCAAGTAGGTAAAGATAATTGAAACACCAGACAGGCTGATGGTTTTTCCCGATCCCATAAAGAGTCCGGTACCTATTGCCCCACCAATGGCAATGAGCTGAATATGACGGTTATCGAGCTGTTTTTTTAACTTTCGGGTATCGGATGGTGCCCGGCAATGACTTGCCGAAATATTGTTATTGTGCATAAACCACTCCGGTGTTAATTGGGTCATTTGCGCCGAACTAAGCTCGGTGACCGACGGTTTTAGACCCGACCTGATGTCGGGCTAATGAGAAACTATAGGGGTATCAGCAATAGGCCATGCGCCTTTCGAGGAAAATTTCACAAAGCATGCAACGTGCGCCACCGCCACCGAGATCTTCAATAATGTCTATTGGACCTAGTGCCAGCCGTGCGTAGCTCGAAATTTCAAGTTTTTGAGCCGTGGTAAATGCATCCCACGCACGTGTAGACATGGCATAGACGGGTTTTCCGAGCTTATCTTTCAGTTCCAAAACGTTGCAGGTAAAAGACTCCATCTGGTCAAACGTCACATTAATGATGGTTTTTCCAGTGCTGTTAAGGTGATCAACGAGCTGTTTTCGCTCATTGAGTGACGTGAGTGCCTCCAGACAAACGATGGCAAAGCGGCTGCCGACGCTGAGCATTACATTGGTATGATAAATAGGCTGTAGATTGCGGTCGTGGGCATCAAACCACATAATGGGATATCCCGACAGACGTTCAAACTCTTCACCGACCAGATGTGAGCTGCGCGATGACCTGCATGAGTAGGCTATTTTGTTGTCGTGATCGAGGATCAACGAACCTGTACCCTCAAGATACCGGCCCTGCTGCTCGTAGGATGAGAGATCTATGCGTTTATTCACCACAAAATCAGTGGCTAACTGGATGATAATCTCTTGTCGTCGCTCACGCCGGCGGTTAGGTGCCTCCATTGGGAAGGTGTAAAGCGTCCCATCCTCCAGCATAGCAATCCAGTTATTGGGAAAGAGCGAGTCGGGCGTGCCGTGTTCGGCGATATCGTTGATGATATGCACCTCGATATCGGCACGCTTCAACGCGAGCACATAGTTGTCGAAGGCGGCTTGCGCTTGGGTTTGCACATCGCCAATATCCCCGAGGCATTTCTGGAAAGTGTTGCTTGCCTGCGTCTCGGGATTACTCATAAATGCGGCGGGCCTTACCATTAATACCCTGTTAGTCGTCTGCATGACCCTTACTCCGGATTGCACAGCAGGCGATAGAGATCGCGGGGATTTTCAGGCTGCGGCACTAGATCGATAGGTTTGCCAAGATTGTGCTTTTCTGCAATATCGTACATCAAGCGTAGTGCTGAGAAGTCTTCAATCGCGAAGCCGACTGAATCAAAAATGGTGATGCTTTCCTGAGAGAGACGACCCGCTTTGGTACCGCAAATGACTTCCCACAGCTCGGTGACGAAAAAGTCAGCTGGCATCTGCTGGATTTCACCCTCAATGCGCGTTTGCTCAGGGAATTCGACAAACACATCGGCTTGAGTCAGGATTTTGCCCTCTAACTCGGTTTTACCCGGACAGTCGCCCCCCACGGCATTTAAGTGCATGCCAGGTTTAATCTGTGAGGCGCGCAGGATTGTAGCGTTGGTTTTATCGGCCGTAATGGTGGTAATAATCTCGGCATGCGCCACCGCCTCGTCAACTGAGCGGCAGAAGTGAAGCCTGATACCCTGATACCTGTTGAGATTACCTATCAGTTTTTCAGTTGCTGAAGCGTCGATATCATACAAATAGAAATCAGTCACTCCCAGAACCTCATTAAACCCGATGATCTGGAACTCGCTCTGTGCGCCGTTACCAATAACGGCCATCGTTTTAGCGCCCTTGTTGGCAAGATATTTAGCGGCCACGACTGAGGTTGCCGCAGTGCGTAGTGCAGTTGCCAGAGTGAATTCACATAGCAGCAGTGGGAACCCCGTTTTCACCTCGGCCAGCGCCCCAAATGCCATCACGGTTAACTGATTATTTAGCGCATTTTGCGGATGCCCATTAACGTATTTGAAACCGTAAAGCTCAGCATCGGCGGTTGGCATCAGTTCGATGACACCGATATCAGAATGGCTGGCAACCCGTGGCGTTTTGTCGAACTCCGGCCAGCGTTTGAAATCGCTCTCAATATAATCAACGAGTTGTTTAATGAATGGTGCAACGCCAGTTAGGTTAACCAGCTTGCGCATCTCTGCGAGATCGATAAAGCGTGTCATTGAAAATTCTCACAATTGTCATAAAGAACGATAGTATGTGAAAACAAATTGACTTGAGGTAGTTGTAAAGTTGTTCAAAAAGTATAAATAATTGGCATATTGAATATTGATATAAGCATATTGATTAAATGAACGATACCGATCGCCAGATCCTTGCCTTACTAAGAGAAAACTCACGTATTTCTGTAACCGATATCGCAAAAAAAGTGCGAATATCGCGAACCACGGCACAGAAGCGTATCGAGAGTATGGAGGCTGAAGGTATTATTACCGGTTACACCATTAGAATTAAGCCTGGCGTTGAGAAGAACCGCATCAGGGCCTGGATGAGTGTGGCGGTAGAAGGGGCAAAAGCCCCAGTGATAGTCCAGCAGCTGCGCGGAGAACCGGCAGTGCATACCTTGCATACCACCAACGGGAAATGGGATTTGCTGGTGGAGTTACGGGCTGACAATTTGGAGATCTTCGATCAAATCCTGGGGCGTATTCGGCGGATTGAGGGGATCTATAATACAGAAACCAGCATCCTGCTCTCCACACGCAAGGCTTAGAGTAGGGTAATGGGAGTTGGTACATCGCTATATCATACTATACACACGGTAATAGACACCAATTCACAAGAAAAATAACGCGGTGGAGGTGTAAGTAAACGGGACAAGCCCGGAGAGGACAAAAAAACACAGGAAGGGTGAATGAGGGAAGTTACTAAGCCCGTATTAAGGATGTCGTTATGCTTAATACGGACTTTCAGGTTAAATTGAGTAATATCATTTAAATTTGATGTTTAGGTTGATGTGGGCGAACCGCGCTCAAGTGCGGTTTTTAGTGTGTCACCACTAAGATGATCGGTAATGCCGTCGGCTGATGCCCATTGTTCAAAGATGGAGAGTAGTTTATATGGCTTGTTGATTAATGGGCTTATGGCCTCATTATTCCTACAGGAAAGCCAGAACAGACGGGAGAGTGGTGTTGATATTCTTGTTGAAGATGAATATGATGTTTTATTTTTAACGGGGAGTTCGATTATTTTTTCAAGTTCTGTACGCCGGATTACAAAACTTGCATCTCGTGGTAATTCATAAATTGGGAAATATGCGTATTTTCCTTTATTCTGAGATAAAAAATGTTCGTGAATATCAGGGGTGATATTTTGAGGTAATCTCCTAACTTGTTTTTCTATCCGTTCCATCCATGTGATTTTTTCAAGTAAGATAAATAATTTACCATAAATAAAAACTGAAATGCCATGATTTGTTTCATTAGCTCCTTTAATGGGAGAGGGGATATTGAGAGTTCGAGCCAGTAAGCGTTGCACCAAAACATATTCATACCCCGCTAATGTTGTATCAATAACCATTTGCATAGGTGAAATGGCTTCATCACCAGTACTGATAATTAAATTCCTCCCCTGTTGAAAACAGTTATGGTCTACCAGGCATAGTTGGTGTATTGGCGAATTCTCAACAGGACGCAGTTTTACTTTGTTGTTAGAAAACTGGATTTTCTTTAATATGACAGGTGACTGAAAGTAAATGGAAAGGTAGATGTTTCCAGATAAGGCTTGACGATAAATGTCACTTATTGTCAGGCTTTGATTCCCCCTTTGTCTGGCTAGATCAACAGCTTCTTGTATAGTCACCCAGTCTGGCATTATGTTTCGGAAATTTAAAATGATGTTTTTTTTGACATAGTACAACTCCTTTCATGCAACAGTATCTTTGATAAAATAAAAAAAGATAATGTTATTTGATGGGAATTTTAATATATCGCCGTAACAATATAAAGGTGAATATTGAGTGATTGCGAATTGTTATATTTTTTAAAACAATTTAAAAAATATTAGTGCTGGGGTTTCAATACTAAATATATGCGGCTGAAGGTAGTGCTTTCGCTCATAATCAATGGCCTGACTACGGTAATACGTAAGAGTTATACAAGTAGCAGAGATGGTTTTAGATGTATTATTCTTTGTTATTTCGCCGTCGTCAGTACCTGGTTAAAATCAGTGGAAAAAAGGCTGCCTATTCTTTTTTACCCTTCTGACAGCAATTTATGCGCTATCGCTAAAGCTTCTTCCTTCGAAGATGTTATAATCAAAGGATAGCCCCAGAATTTTTCATATACGATAGAAAAAGGTTTGGCCGCAATCCGTTTGGCATTGTTTGGTTCAATATGGATTGAGGCTTTGACGAAGGACCGTAATTCACTTTTGTGAGCTTTCATCCAACGTGTAGTTAGCTTCATCTCTTCAGGCGAATGCTCGTGTTTGCCATGAGCAACACCTTCATCGTTCAGGAAAACGAAGACCTCATTACGAGCAAGCAGAGCTTCGAACTCTTTAAACGGGGATACATCTGGATCATTGCCAGGGGCAGCGATTTGCATCCACACGAAAGGGAACTGAGTAGCATCAATCCGCATAGTAATATTCCTTCCAAATTTTGGTTTCATCTATTGTCATTGAGGGGCAAAGCCTTAGGCTGCAACATACCAGCATGGTTTATTCAAACATACCCAAAAGTCTATAGAACGTCATTGTGATGGTTGGCCATAATATTGCTCAATTCGGCCAGTTCAATGATCCCATCCTGAATTCATTGGCAGGTTAACTTGCGTGTCCGGGATTTCTTCCGTTTCAACGGAGGTAAACACCCTGAGACTGGAATCAGATATACGCAGCGGATATTTACCAGTGGTTTAGTGCCCTTTTGTTACCACTATTGATAAATTTCTCAATATCATAGCCGTTCCTGCACGTCAGTTGAAATGCAGTCATACATGGTCCAAAAACGAAATGAATGAATTTCTGAAGATTTTTGCACGTCATTTCATAAGTGAAGTGCACATAGGCTCCGGCTTCCAGAAGAGTGGTTTGTGATGAAGGTAAAGGCTGCGTCAGTACGTAAGATGAAACCGAAGTGGTATACAAAATTTCCAGTTTGTTGTCCCTTTCACGTCCATACCGGACCTGATGCAGCCCATAAACCATACAGGGGGTCAGTTTGTAATCCCCCAGAAATGGGACCTCATTTCATCCTGATAACTGGTGAGCAGTTGGGCTCACAGGTATAACTTTGTGTCTGACCTGTTAGCACAGTTTCCGGGAAAGTCATGAAGATTGATTTAGGAAGAGTTAAATCACCTGGGTGGATAGGGAGTAGAAGCCCGTAGGCAGTCCAGTCTGACGAACGTCGATACCTGCCGGGGGACTGACTAAACTGCTTTTTGAAGGCACGTGTAAATGTCTGTTGAGAATCGAAGTGATACTCCAGGGCAATATCCAGAATCGGGCGGTTGGTTAATCGTAGTGCCACGGCCGCTTTTGACAGTCTGCGGGCGCGAATATAACTCCCCATTACGTGACCAGTGACTTCTTTAAACATCCGTTGCAAATGCCATTTTGAGTATCCGGCTTTGAGTGCGACATTATCCAGGGACAACGGATTTGTAAGGTGGTTTTCAAGCCAGGTAAGCAAGTCGAAAATTATTGTACCTTGGTTCATAAATCGTCCCCCATTGTATTCAACAATTGTGAAAGGGAGCGTTTCTGTGCTTCTACTCCCTCTTGCTGTTCTGACAACTTCGCGATACCCACTCCAATGCGAGTTTTCCGGGAAAATTTCGAGTATGTGAATGTTAAATTAAAAATACGCGATTCAGCATTAGACTGCATTGCGAATGTTGGTCATTATATTATTCAATCCTGCCATCTTTTCCCGAAAATTGAGGTCCGATTAAGATCATGTCAAACATAGATTACTCTCTCGATTCTGTTGTACTACCCGATGTCGATAGTATTCCCAGGCCTGTCTCTGTCATGAGGGCTTCAATGGTGTCTACAGGTTGGGAACAGGAACGGCATCAGCATCGCAAGGCGCAACTGATCTACTCGGTGAAAGGTATGTTGAATTGCGAGGTGGAAGACGGCGTGTGGATTGTCCCTCCGCACTGTGCGGTCTGGATCCCAGGTAATTTGCCTCATTCGGCCCGAGGTTCTGGTGATACCGAGTGTTATTGTTTGTTCGTTGAACCAGACGCGGCGCCAGGGCTTCCTAAAACCTGTTGCACTATTTCAGTAGAGCCATTGATGCGAGAATTATTGTTGAAAGTGGTTGGTTTTCCCCAGCTATACCTGACAGATGGCCGTGAGGGGAGATTAATAGCAACCCTTTTGGATGAATTGTCTTTAGCTCCTGTGGAAGATCTTCATTTGCCAATGCCTCGCGACAGGCGACTTCGTCAGCTTGCAGAAATGCTTTTAGCCGATCCTACAGACAAATGTTCTTTAGGTGTATGGGCACATCGTATCGGCATGAGCGAGCGAAGTATGAGCAGGCTTCTGTTACAGGAAATAGGAATGAGTTTTGGTCGCTGGCGTCGACAGCTACATGTGATCCTTTCACTGCAACGTCTTACAAAGGGCGAAAGTGTGCAGACAGTAGCACTGGAGCTTGGTTATGAGAATGCCAGCGGATTTGTCACCATGTTCCGGAAAGCATTGGGCAAACCGCCTGGTCGTTACCTAATTGAACGAATGGCGGGTTCTACGGGGGGGGATTCCGCCCATATGCCTGGCATCATTCGTTTGGAATAAACGTTGCGCCGCTCTTAGCATTCCACATATTCAGAAAAACTCATTTTTGCCAGGCACAATATTGACTGTATTGAGCAATATTCTGGCCGGACGTCGCTAACCATCTCATACAGAAACTGGTAAATTTGGAGTTTTCATTTATATCGGAGAAAATTTATGGATCTTGGATTGAGTGACAAACGTGTACTTGTAACGGGCTCAACGGCAGGCATTGGGCTGGCTACAGCCCGCATGTTGGCAGCTGAAGGGGCATCTGTGACAGTAAACGGCCGGACACAGGCGCGTGTTGACAATGCTGTAGCTGAAATACTGAATGAGTTACCTCATGCGCGGGTCTCGGGAATTGCCGCGGACCTGAGCCATAATGAAGGTTGCGAAGCGCTGATAAACCTGTTGCCGCATACCGACGTGTTAGTGAACAATCTGGGTATATTCGAACCTAAATCGTTCGGGGACATCACCGACGAAGACTGGTTACGTTTCTTTGAAACCAATGTATTGAGCGGGATACGCCTCTCACGCCATTACGTGCAGTCGATGAGATCGCGTAACTGGGGGCGGATTGTATTTGTTTCCAGTGAATCGGCTTTACAGATCCCCGCCGAAATGATCCACTATGGTATGACCAAGACCGCACAACTTGCCGTGGCGCGTGGACTGGCAGAAAGCCTCGCCGGTACAGGTATCACCGTTAACAGTGTGCTTCCAGGCCCCACAGCATCTGAGGGCGTGGGCGCAATGGTTGCTGAGATGGCGGCGGGGCGTGGTGTTGATCCCAAATCCATTGAGCAGGAGTTCTTTGCTACAGCACGCCCTTCTTCGATACTTCAGCGATTTTCTACGACACAAGAGATTGCTGCGATGATTGCTTATGTCTGTAGCGAGCGTGCATCTGCTACGACCGGCGCAGCACTGAGGGTTGATGGTGGTGTGGTGAGAGCAATTGCGTAAGAAAGAACTATCCAACAAATAGGTGGTGATAAGCCGTCGGTTAACCACCATTTTCATCATGAGCAGCCAGCGCAAATTATGGTAACAGTAAATACTGGCTCGCCGTCAAGTTCGAATCCTTCCTGACCGGCAAGAGAGAGCAGATGTTCATGTAATTTCGGGTCTTCAATAAAAATGAGTTTTTCCCCACATTTGCAACGCAGGCTATCCTGGTTATGTGATTTTTTATATGGCTTGAGTGCATAGGTGGCACGGCCACGAACTCCATCGGTGCGGACAAGTAATCCTGCCACCCATAAATCATTGAGCACCCGGTAGATTGTGGCTTGTGTTAAGCTCCCGGATAGCTTCGAGTTAAGGAGGCGATATAATTGACCCGCACCAAGACAATGTGGTGCAGCTTGACTCAGAGTGTTCAGTATAGAAATTCGTGCAAATGTTGCCCTGAGATTGCTTGCTTTAAGACGTTGAATGTGCGTTGACTGACTGTCGTTCCCCCTGGAGTCAGGGACGACTAAGTTAGTTCGCCCGAGTTGTTTTGATGTTGAAGTGCTTTTATTGCCAAATGACGTAATGCGATCAATGAATTTTGGTTTGTCATTACAAGCCATCTTTATTTTCCTTTGCAGAGCCGGCTTTTCTGCTGTGCGCTACAACGTAAAGCCTGCTGGGTGAAAATGAGTCGTGGGTACCAGCGCGACCACAGAACATGCAGCGCGCTGGTGTGGGATGTTATTTTGTACGGGTCTTTTCCCATCCTCCACCCAGGGCTTTAAATACGTTTACCCGGGCGTTACCTACCCGTCGGTCAGCTGCGGCCACCTGTGACCTTGTGTCTATCAGGTTGTTTTGCGCTACGATCACATCGAGGTAACTGATCGAGCCAACCCGGTATTGCTCTTCAGCTAACCGGAAGGCATTCCCTGCACGATCCCGTGCGTCGATCAGCGCCTCACGCTGCTGCATCGCGGCACCATAGGCGCTCAATGATTGCTCGGACTCTTTCAGCGCATTCAGTACTGTGCCATTAAAATGAGCCAGCGATGCTGCGGTTTGCGCCTTCGCCTGAGCGAGACGGCTACGTGCCACCATCATGTTCGGAAATGTCCAGGAGATCAGCGGACCGACTGAGAAAGACCAGGTGCGATTGCCTTTCAGATAGTCATTACGCAGGTAGTTTCCTGAGGCACCCAGCGACACGCGCGGATAAAGATCGGCTACCGCCACGCCGATGCGTGCCGTGTCGCCAGCCAGCTGGCGTTCGGCTTGTCTTACATCGGGGCGACGACGCAGCAGTGCAGTGCCGTCACCGACCGGTAGCACTTCAGCAATTTCTGGTGCTTTGGTGCAGGCACGTGCTGAAGCTGGTACCTGTGATGGCGTGCGACCCATTAATGCAGCCAGCTCGAACAGCGCAGCATCCCGCTGGCTTTGCAAAGGCGGTAGAGTGGCTTCGACCTGAGCCAACGTGACACCGGCACGCTCCACGTCCAGATGTGATGCCGCTCCGGCGTGTGCCTGATTGCTGATGAGGTCCAGACTACGTCGGGCCAGTTCAATGGACGAATGTGCTACGTCGATGGATTCGCCCTGGGCGCAGGCGCCCACGTATGCCCGTGTCGTTTCAGCGACCACCATAACTCTCGCCGCATCGTAGTCGGCAGCGACGGCATCAGTATCGTCCTGCGCAGCTTCAATATCACGTCGAACCCGGCCAAACAGGTCGAGTTCATAAGAGACGTCAAGTCCACCGCTGTAACTCCACTGCGTGGGTGCCTGACCGGAGCCGGTCCATGTGGTCTGGTCGCGTCCGTAGCCTGCTCCGCCCGATAGGTTGGTAGATGGTAGCAAGCCGCCTTGCGCTTCCTTGTAAATAGCCCGTGCACGCTGGAGGTTAGCAAGGGCGACACGCAGCTCGGTATTGGCCGAAAGAGCCTCCTGGACAAGTCTGTTCAGGATGGGGTCATCATACAATTTCCACCATTCAGTCGGCAGAGATTGAGCGGTATCCGTATGGTCCGGTTTGCTGACAAAAGGGCCAACTGCGGTTTGAGGCAAAGACGGTGCATGGTAATCGGGGCCACTGGCGCAGCCGGTGACGAAGGTTGCGACCGCAGTGACCAGGAAAGTGGCACGTAAAATGGGAAATAATGCCCGATGCAGAACTATGGTCATGGCATCAGTGTGGGCAGAAAACAGATCACAGTTCGACATCGGGTGCCTCCGTACTGGCGAGTTCGCGGGCGCGGGGGCTTTCAGCGACTGCCCGGTGATCTTTAGCAACGAAGCTGTAAATTGTAGGAAGTACAAACAACGTGAAGAAGGTACCGATAAGCATGCCCATAACCACCACAATACCGATAGAAAAGCGGCTTGCAGAACCTGCACCATCAGCAAACAAAAGCGGCACCAGACCGGCGACCATGGCCGATGTTGTCATCAGAACGGGACGCATACGCACCGTCGCAGCTTTCTGAATGGCCTCTATGCGGCTGAGATTTTCATGGTGCTGGATGTGATTAGCGAAGGTGACCATTAAAATCCCGTGTTTAGATATCAGCCCTATCAATGTTACGAGTCCTATCTGGGTATAAATGTTAAGCGTCGCGTAACCTAACCACAGTGGCACCAACGCACCGCAGATAGCCAGCGGTACCGTGACCAGGATCACCAGCGGATCGCGTAGACTTTCGAACTGTGCCGCCAGCACAAGGAAGATAACCACCAGCGCGAAGCCAAAGGACACCAGCAGACGGTTACCTTCCTGCACGAACTGGCGGCTGTCGCTGAGCCAGTCCACGCTGGTTCCGGGGGGCAGTGCCTGTGATTGCAGAAATGTGACTGCCTCCCCCATGCTAACCCCTGGCGCTGGCAACATTTCCAGTGTCGCCGAGTTCATCTGGCCGAACTGGGTAAGCTGGTTGGCCTGTGGACGCATCTCAACGCGAGTCACGGTTGAGAGTGGCACCTGAGCACCGGAAGTAGACTTGACGTAGAAACGTCCGAGGTCTTCCGGCGTCATACGGTCGCTACCACGTACCTGCGGGATCACATCGTAGGAACGATCATGGAAGTTGAAGCGGTTGACATAGTTCTCGCCAACCAGCACCGCCAGAGTATCGGCAACAGATTGCATAGTCACACCCATTTCGCTGGCGCGGACATTGTCAATACTGATATGTGCCTGTGGGCTGTCGAAGGCCAGGTCATTTTGTACATAAAGGAACAATCCGCTGGCATAGGCCGCTGTTTTGATCTTCTCTCCGGTCTCGTATAACGTCTGAAAGTCGTCAGGCGAGCGCAGCACCATCTGTACAGGCAGGCCACCGCTGGAGCCTGGTAGCGGCGGCATCTGAACAGCCGTGACGGTTTCACCATCGATGGCACCGCCAGCAGCCTGAATTTGGCCCTGGATCTCGGTGGATGAACGCTTGCGCTCGGACCAGTCTTTTAGAATCGCGCCTGCAATAGTCAGGTTTTGCCCCCCGGAGAAATCGCCGATGTGGATGAAGCTGCTTTCAAATTCCGGTATCGACTCAAACACTTTTTCGATTTGTTCTGCATAATGTGCGCTGTAAGCAACTCCTGCATACTGGGGTGCCTTGGTGACGGCCAGGACAATGCCCTGGTCTTCCATCGGTGCCAACTCATGACGGGTACCTGAGAACAGCACTATGATGGTCCCCATGACTACTGCTCCTACCAGTAACACCACACCACGCGCAGATAGCGTGTGCGCCAGCAACAGTCCGTAGATAGCGGTCATCCCCTGCATGGTATGCTCGATCCGTTTTGCGAGGCGCCCTTCGCCCTGTTTTGAACTCAACAGCATTGAACTCATCACTGGCGATAGCGTAAGTGCAACCACGCCGGAGACGAGAACCGAACCAGCAAGAGTGAAAGCAAATTCCTTGAACAACGCGCCAGTCAGCCCCCCCATCATACCGATGGGCGCATATACCGCTGCAAGCGTAATTGTCATTGCTATCACCGGGCCGACAATCTCTCGAGCGCCCAAAAGGGCCGCGCGTACAGGGGACAAGCCTTCCTCAATATGTCGATGGATGTTCTCCACCACTACAATGGCATCGTCTACTACCAGACCAATCGCAAGTACCATCGCAAGCAGGGTCAGAAGATTGATCGAAAAGCCGCACGCCAGCATCAGTGCAGCGGTACCCACCAGAGAAAGCGGGATAGTGACGACCGGAATGATGACCGCACGAAACGTGCCGAGGAAAAGGAAAATTACCGCGATAACGATAATTATGGCTTCAGCAAGCGTGTGTTTGACTTCCGAGATAGAAGCATTTACGAAGGTAGCCACGTTGTAATTGGGTGCTACCGTGAGTCCAGGCGGTGCCATTTCACGGATCTTTGGAATCAGCTCCTGTGCGTGTTTGACGATATCGATCGGATTGCCATCCGGGGTAGGTTGGAGCTCGATGAAGATTGCAGGAACGCCGGTCGCGAATGAGGCACTGTTGTAGTTCTGACCACCGATCTCCATCGTGGCGATATCCGACAACCGCACCACGCCACCTTCGGGGTTGGACTTGATAACCATCTGGCGGAAATCTTCAACATTTCGCAGATCGGTCGCAGCACTGATATTAGTAACCGTCAAGGCACTCTTGAGTTGCCCCGGTGCGGCCTGCACGTTGTTGGCGCGCAACGCGGCCGCAACCTCCCCGGCTGATAGACCACGAGCGGCAAGTTTTATCGGGTCGATCCAGACGCGCATCGCCATGGTCTGGCCGCTCAGAATGTTGGCAGAGGCTACGCCGGGAATTCCTGTAAACATGGGCTGTGCCACGCGGGTGGCGAAATCCGTTACCTGCGGGATCGTCAGCGTCTTACTGTAGAAAGCCACGTACTGGACCCCTGTACTGCCCTCGGTAGACTTGCTGATGACCGGGTCCGTCACACCGGACGGCAACTGGTACTTGACTTGCTGCACCTTGGCGAGAATCTCAGTCATTGCGCGATCGGCGTTGGCGTTAAGTACCAGCCGTGCCTTTATTACACTCTTGCCCTGTGTCGTGGTCGAAGTCAGGTATTCAATACCGCTGGCGGTAGCGATGGATTGTGCAATCGGCGTCGTAACGAAACCCTGCATAACCTCCTGTGTTGCGCCAGGTAAGGTGGTACTCACGCTGATGGTGGCATTTTCGAGAAAGGGGTATTGCCGTACAGGTAACTGAAAGACGGCTGTTATGCCCATCAGCAGGATAAGCAAGCTGACGACCAGCGCCAGGATCGGTCGGCGAATAAAGATGTCAGTGAAGTGCACGATGTTTTTTTTCCTATTGTGCGTTTGCATCTGAAGCGATAGCTGATGAAGTAGACCTATTGCTGATTTTCACGGTAGCACCGGGCGGCAGGCGGTTCTGACCCGCCGTCACCACAATGTCACCGGCTTTAACGCCCTGCAGCACCATGACTTCTTCGCTGAGTCGCGGACCAGTGACCACCGGTACGGCGATTGCTTTGCCGATCCCCTGCGCATTAGCGCTTTGCACGAGTACCACGCTGTCGCCAGAAGCAGAAGTCTGGATCGCCGTAAGGGGGAGAACGATGGCATCAGTAGTAGCGGGTAAGCTCAGTCGTGCCGTCGCGTACATTCCGGATTTCAGAGACAGGTCCGCATTAGGCAACAACGCCTGAATAGTCACGTTACGTGTTTCACTATCAATTCTCGGTTCGACAGTACTAATTCTGGCGGTGAATATCCGGCCCGGTGCGGCATCTACCGTCACCTGCACCGATGCGCCCGGTGTTAATTTGGGCAGATCCTGCTGAGGTAGCGTGAAATTAACGTAGAGGGGGTCGAGCTGGGTTAGCGTGGCGATTTCATCACCCGCATTAAGGTACTGACCAGGATTGATATGACGGATACCAAGTTGACCAGGAAATGGTGCACGAACGGTCTTCTGCTGGATACGTGCGTCAAGTTGCCGGACCGCGGCTGCGGTCTGGGCGGCTTCCGCCATGCGCTGTTCAAGAAGTTCGCGGGACTCGGCCCCCGTTTTGGATAATGTTTGTGTGCGTCGAAGTTGCAGTTGCGCAAAATCAGCTTTTGCTTTGGCAGAAGTGAGATCCGCTTGTTCCGGAGCGTCATAAAGCTGTATCACGGCGTCTCCTTCCTTCACAAACTGGCCCGATTCAAAGTTAATTGCGGTCACACGCCCTGATGTATCCGGAGCAAGCAATACTTCACGTACTGCCTGCAAACTCGCAACGGCTTGCAATTGATCTGCGACATTACTGGTTTTTGCGCGGATTGTAGTTACAGGTATAGGTGGCAGAGTCTGTTGTTCTGCGCCACTGCTACGGAGGCTTCGCCAGGTGTAGAGCAGGCTGAAGACTATAATGAGGGCGAGTATGCTGATGACTGCTGGCTTCACATGGCGATTCATCGCGAGGCTCATAAATGCTCACCTTTGTCAGGGAAAACAGACATGGTTTGGGAGCAGAGCCGCGATAATTGCCCCCGAGTGTTTCGTAGATGCATGATTATTCCTCATCGATTTGAAATTAAGCTGTGCTTAAGCGCATTTTTGCCCACATCCAGGCATTTTGATTGACACTCTATCCTTTCGATGAATTAGAGACATTGCGAAAATTTGTCATGTTATTTCGCATTCCAGCCAATAAGACTTTTAAAGTACAATTTGGCTGTATTGAAAAACCATATGGCTGTATTTCGCTATCGCAACATTAATTCTCGTAGTTTAATGAGAATGAGTTTTATTTGAGTGTATCGGCGCTGTACATCCCTAGATACTGAATGGTCTTTTTTCGCAGAAATTTTTTTCAGAAAAGTATCTGGGGTGAAAGTTGGTGGGCATCTACAAGAAAATGGGTAGCAGGCGCGGGTTCATATCACCGATATTGATAAATCAGGAAATATTAAGCCAGCCAATATAGGGCATTTATTTCTAAGTCTTGGAAAATGATCTCACGACATTATTTCTCACTTAATCCAAACGAGTATATAAATGAAATTGCAAAAAGCTCTGGTTCTACGTCCCTCTACCGTCATGATCAGTGCGTTTATCAGTTCATTGTCATTTCCGGCAGTATCGTCAGACAGTCCCACGACCTCTACTACAGAAGATACGATGACGGTTACCACTAATGGTCAGAGCTCAACTTCTGAAAATGCCTGGGGGCCAGTGGGTACAATGGTAGCAAAACGCAGTGCGACAGGTACCAAAACAGATACTCCGTTAATTAAAACACCACAGTCGATCACCGTCGTGACTCGTGAAGAAATGGATTTGCTGGATCCCCCGACGCTAAAAGATGCTTTTCGTTATTCAGCAGGTGTGATGGTTGACAACCGAGGGTCTGTAACTGGATTCAACTCAGTCAATATTCGAGGTTTTAGCCAGATTGCGGATAATATTTATCTTGATGGATTAAAACTTCAGAACGATAGTTATGCATCATTCCAAGTTGATCCTTATATGGTTGAGCGTGCAGAATTATTGCGCGGTCCTGTCTCTGTCTTATATGGCCTGAGTGACCCAGGGGGAATTATTTCTCTAGTGAGCAAGCGTCCTACAGCGGAAACCATACGTGAACTTCAGTTTAAAATGGGGAATCATAATCTTTTTCAGACTGCTTTTGATTTTGGCGGTGCGGCCGATGATAACGGAGAATTAACCTACAGAATGACTGGTGTCGCAAGCGATCAAGATCAACAACAAACTGGCGAAAAAGCAAAGCGTTATTCCATAGCACCGTCATTTACCTGGCGTCCAGATGATAAGACTAGCTTCACTTTTTTAAGCAGCTTCCTCGATGAACCTGACATTGGCTGGTTTGGTTATTTACCTAAAGATGGAACCGTGACTAATGGTGCCGGAGGTAAATTGCCGACAAGCTTTAATGATGGTGAACCGGGTTATAATAAAATCTCCCGAAACCAGAAGTTAGTCGGTTATACATTCGACCATCAGCTCAATGATAACTGGACCGTCCGTCAGAACCTGCGGTATGGAACGGTCGATATGGATTATAAAACTATCTATGGTAGTAGTATTTCCGCCGTTGATCCTACTCAGTTAACAAGAGGGGCATTGGCGTTCAAGGAGCATTTATCTACCTTCGCGGTCGATACTCAGGCACAGAGCAAGTTTTCTACAGATACAGTAGATCACACCCTGCTTTTGGGCGTAGATTATCGACGTACTCGAAACGACATCTGGCATGCCTTTGGTCTGGCATCAAATCTGAATCTTATAAATCCTGTTTATGGCAACACCGCGGTGCAGTATTACAGTACCAGCAGCCAGGTTGATCACCAGGAGCAAACGGGACTGTACCTGCAGGAGCAGGCTGAATGGAATCGCTGGGTATTAACTCTAGGAGGCCGTTACGACTGGTCCAAAACAGACAGTGTCAATCGCCTGAGCAATAATGCTGTTTCGGAGCAGGAAGATAATGAGTTTACATGGCGGGGTGGGATGAACTACCTGTTTGACAACGGTATTTCACCTTATTTCAGTTACAGTGAATCTTTCCTGCCCACAAGTGGCACTGACTATGCAGGTAAAACATTTCTGGCGTCACGAGCTAAACAATATGAGGCAGGATTAAAATATATCCCTGATGATGGGTTGATTTCCGCAACCTTATCGGTGTTTCAGTTGACAAAGAATAAAAATTTGAGTACGGATCCCGAACATATTTATTATTCAGTGCAAAACGGTGAAATACGGTCAAAAGGTATTGAGCTTGAAGCTAAAGCGGCGTTAACTGAAAATGTGGACGTTATAGGAAATTATTCCTATACGGATGCAGAATATACAAAAGACACCTTGTACAAGGATAATCGGCCATCTGAAGTTCCAAAAAATATGGCGGCACTATGGGGTAATTACACTTTTCATGAAACCGCACTGAGCGGGTTGACACTTGGACTCGGGGGACGGTATATCGGTTCAACTGAAGGTGATAGTGCCAACTCATTCAAAGTTAAGTCCTATACCATCTGGAATGCAGCAGTTAAATACGATTTGGCCAGGTTTAATTTACCGGGCTCTAATGTTGGAGTCAGCGTTAACAATCTCTTTGATAAAGAGTACGTGGCAGGTTGTTACGCCACTACAGCGTGTTATTACGGAGCTGAGCGTCAGATTACAGCGACCGCTACTTTTAGGTTTTAAAAAATAGCACTTACGAAAATCATTGGTTTTCTTGCAGGCGATGAGTGAGATACCAGTTACTTTAGTAAACGAAATGTTGATAAACTGTATCTAATATATAGAGTGATTTTTCCGCTGAGAATTTCGGTGACGTTTAGGAATGAACGCTTCGGTGTATTAGTATAAGAAGTCTTTAAAACTAAGCCTCCATGACGGTAAAGTCAGGAAAATATACCGATAGTAGAAAACTGTCGCTAGCGGTTTTTTATCAAACAAAATTTTAATACTCTAATTGAGCGGGTTATTTTAGTTATGGCAGGTTCAAGTTTTTAACTAAAGAAAGCAGATCCTAAATGTGTAGGATCTGCTTTCACTTTATCATTAATTATGTCAGGCTAGCTTGAGTTATTCTAAAACAGTTTATTCGGCCCCGATTATAGGGCGGAACATACTTCCCCCGGCACGCATCTAGATAGTCAGAGCAACGTTGTATCATTGCCCTTCTGGCTTCCAGATACACCGCTTTATGGATGTAAGTAAGCAGCACACTTTTGCGCTGGTGTTGTCACGTTAATCGTTTTGGTTTCAAACAATTGGCGACCTTGGCATATTTTCAAGCATTAAATGCCGCAATGTTCCACGTCTCGAAAGCTTCGAGACGATGGTAACGAATTGTGAGGGCGGCTCGGCGGCGGGAGGGGACGGAAAACAATTGCGCGTTGCTGAATGCAGGGTGACGAACCGCTGCAATGCTCCTGGATACTGGTAACGCTGCAGGGTTCGTTCCCGTTTTCGATAGGGCAGGTGGCTGTTCTCAGCCCGATTATTGAGACCCTTATGCGACCAGTGCTCAATACCCGGAGCCACATCCGCTTTTGCTGCCTTTTTATCCCGTCGTTTTTGCAGTATTTCTTCAAGAACCGTTCCAAACTGATTAACGGCTCGCCAGAGCCAGAGTTTTTCGCCGCCACATTTAACCGCTACTTCATCAAGATGCCAGATATCGCCAGGCTTGGGCTGGCGTCGACGAAGGTTTTAGGTTATGTTCGGGCCAAATTTCTTTACCCAGCGGTGAACAGTCTCATAGGAAACGTCGATCCCTAGTTCCAACAACATTTCCTCGACTTCCCGAAAACTTAAGTTGAAGCGCAGATAGAGCCAAACCGCGTGAGAGACTATCTGCGGTGGAAAACGGTGATACTTGAAGCTGATCTGTGATGTCTGTATCAGTGGAATTTAGCGCAAACATGCAGCGCAGACAACAGGTGCAAGATTAACGTGACACCACCTTTTAATAAGATAATCAAAGAGTTAGGGCTAAATGGTACAAAACTGATCCTGATGGAAGCAACAGGAGGTATGGAGTCCGGTGCAGCCTGCTATCTTCAGTCTGAAGGTTTTGATGTTGTCGTTATTAATCCCCGACAGGCACGCGATTTTGCCCGGGCCATGGGCATTTAGCGAAGACCGATCGAATTGATGCCAGAGTTCTTCTTCAGATGGCCGAAGTTATTAACCTGTATCTGAGCGGGGAAAATACATTCGCTCTTTACCTGACGCTCCCAGGCAACTCCTGGCCGCAATGGTAGTCAGGCGTAGACAGCTAACGATAATGCTCACCGCTGAGCGGGATTCGATTACATCCTTCACATCCCCAGAGCCACGACAGTATCAGGTTCATAATTTCGGCACTTAAAGAGGAACTTGCCCGCATCGAGGGTGAAATGGCTTCTCATATCTCTAAAAATTTAAGTGAATTATCTGATCTACTGAGTGCAGTTAAAGGTGTTGGGGCTGCGACCGTTGCTGTGTTACTGGCGGAAGCTCCTGAGCTTGGTTCGCTGTCACGACGTGAAATTAGCGCGTTTATTGGGGGTGCTCCAGTAAACAGGGATTCCGGCACAATACGCGTTCGCCGAACGGTATTCGGAGGACGGGCTTCCGTCCCTACAGCACTCTATATGTCAGCCCTTGTTGGGACGAGGCACAACCCCTCAATTAAAGAGTTCTATACACGACTGGTCGCTGCAGGAAAACCTAAAAATGCTTGCATCAGAAAGCTACTGACCATACTGAACGCACTGCTGAAAAGAATGAAGCATGGGATCCGTTGTATCACCGACATGGTTCATATTCGGGCTCGTAAGACAGTTGCTATGCTCAAACTATAGGGCAGGATCGTCTACTTGGGCGGGGTCAGTCCATCCCATTGTGCAACTGATTTCCTTCCCACAAATATAAGGTGGGGCATACGCTTTCCGGCACATATCCAGATAATCCGACCACCATTGCATCATCGCTTTACGGGCATCGAGATATTCTGCTTTATGGATGTAAGCCGCTCGAACGCTGTTACGCTCCTGGTGACTCATCTGCCGTTCAACCGCATCCTGTGGCCATAGGCCAGACTCCATCAGGGCACTACAGGCCATTGCCCGAAACCCGTGGCCGCAGATTTTATCTTTTGTGTCATAGCCCATCATGCGTAGCGCCTTGTTGACCGTGTTTTCACACATAGGTTTATACGGATTGTGATCGCCGGGGAATACCAACACCTGATGCCCGGATATTTCCCGTATCTGTTTCAGAATAGTGATGGATTGACTGGAGAGGGGTACGATATGTGGAGTGCGCATTTTCGCGCCACGCCCTGAATAGCGGACATCGGGTATGGTTTCTCGGGTGGCTGGAATGGTCCAGATTTTGTTTTTGAAATCAATTTCAGACCAACGGGCAAAGCGCAACTCGCTGGATCGGATGAAAAGGTGCAGAGTAAGTGATACTGCCAAACGGGTTAATTCTCGCCCTTGCTTGTAGTCCTCAATGCGAGTCAACAGTTCCGGCAGTTTCTCCAGCGGAAGGGCAGGGTAGTGGCGTTTAATGGGAGGGGCGATGATACCGTTCAGATTGGCCGCCGGATTATGCGCTATTAACTCCTGATGCACCGCATGGCGCATGATATTGCACATATGCTGCCGGGTGCGTGCCGCCACTTCCAGCAGACCTTTTCTCTCAATTCCTTTCAGCAGGTCGATGAAATGGCGGGTTTTCAGTTCTGTGACTGGCAGGTGTCCAATTATCGGGAAGATATGATTGTTCATGCTGGCAAGCAGGCGGGTTGCATGGCTCTCCGACCATGCTCTGTTGCTTTTATGCCAACTTAGCGCCACTGATTTGAAGGTTTCCTCTGGTGAGGCAGTGGCTCTCTCAGCAGAGCGCTGTTGAGCTGGATTGATATTCTGCGCCAGCAATTTACGGATACCATCACGCTGCTGACGAGCGTCGGCCAAAGATACTGCAGGATAGGCCCCTAAGCCGAGGCGGGATTCTTTTTTATTGATGCGATATTTGAGATACCAGAGACGTGAACCGCATGGATTGACCAAAAGGTATAAACCGTGAGAGTCGGATACTTTGAAGGGTTTTTCGGATGGTTTTAAGCTGCGGATTTTTGAGTCGTTAAGAGACATTTGGGGGTCACTCCGTCATCGAACCAACTTGACCCCAAATCTGACCACCAAATTCTCCCGATGCGGAGAGTAAACTGAAAATGCATCGGGAAGACTTTCCACGCTAACCTATTGAATCTGAATCACATAGGGATTCGCAAAGCAGCATGAAAACAAGAATTTGGCTCCTCTGACTGGACTCGAACTTCATCTACACCTCCTGTTATTACTGCTTTTGTTAAACTTAGCCATATTTTTACCAACATATTTACCATCATTATTGTTTTCTTTTGGTAAAAATGTCAATTAAAAACAATTCGTTGTTGTCATAATCATCTAACTATAAGCATCTAAATTTACTTTCATTATCAACATGATGTTGTCGTTATTGTTGTTAAAATAAATTATTAAAAACAATTGGTTAATTTTTATTAAATAAATCATGTTTAGTCAAGGTGAAAGCACTGACCTTCAAGGTCACTTACTGTGCTCACACCATTTTGAAAACCCGCTCCTCTTTTCCACTTTCTCTATCATGTTGAATGGGCTAACGTTTAGGAAACACAAAAGCAATCGGTAGAACAATGACTACACAAAAGGAAATGGAAGAAATCAGGGCAGCGTTATCTTGGTTTGATGTACGCCGATATGATGGCCTGAAAGACCTCACCTTAGAACAAATCTATGCAGAGCTTGAAAGACGGATGTTGGCTTACAAAACAAGACAACAATGGGAAACAGCAGGCAAAGATAATCAAATGCAAGCGATATACCATGATGCCACAATCCGATGTGGTGATGTGATACTTAAATCAGACTGGATTTCAGACAATCACAGACTGTCGCATAGCTATGCTGTAAGACCAATGACCAGAGTTCAATTGTTCAACTATGGGCGGGCTATGTATCGGCTGGAGACTTCAGAGCAAACAGACCCTGTTGCAGTGAGTTCCGACTACATCTCTGAGTATCTGAAACAAGGAGGCATGAACCCTGCTAACAAGATGCTGATTGAAATTGACTTGGAAGAAGCCAGCAGTGACGATCTCGCAGAACATCTGAAAGTACTGATTGCTCTATGGCAAAAGCACCTGAAAACGCCTAAACCCCCGAAACGAAAATTTAGGTTTGGTCATAAGACCTTTGAAAGAATACTTGATTACAAAGTCATCCCTTTGATGGATTTGATCTCATGGGAACAGCTCTACAACGAAGGTAAGAACATACCTTTCACCATTTTAGCTGACATCCTGCATGGTAATAATGGGGTCAGAAGTAGTGAGAACATCAAAGATACTGATTATGATTACGCGAAAAGTTATCTTGATAACGATGAGTACTTCAAGGTTTTAAATGATTTCTATATTAAAAACAATATGTTGAAGGATTGGTATATCGTTGATGTGATAACACTTAACGATAAATCCTCGGATAAAAACAAAAAGTAAACACAAGGGATGTTCACAACCTGCGAACATCCCTAAAAAGCGTATCCCTCCAAAAATTTCCGCGAAACTCACGGTTGGTGAACATCCCTAGTTTAGAACTAGCCAAAATCCTAGAATTATCTCCATCGAACAACATACTAAAAAACGAAATATCCAAGATATTACGTAAAAAAAACAGGAGATAATATGGTTCAAAACAAAACAGATAAACATCCGAAACTGATTCGTTTGCCAGAAGTAAAAAGAAGAACAGGGTTTGGTAAAACGTGGATATATGCCTTAATAAGAGCGGGTAAATTTCCTAAGCAAGTAAAAACCGGATTGCGCTCTATAGCATTTATTGAAAGTGAGATTGATGAATGGATTTACAAAATCATTTCTGATTCTCGCAATCATATCTAAAAAATTTTATTAAATAATGAGAGGTTAAGATGAAAAGTAAAAACGTACTGCCTTGTGTGGTGACTGTTACGAATGATGAGACAGAAGTATTTATGGAAATGGCAATAAATAACTTTAGAAAACATCTTCAGGTCATGATTGATTGTATGGGAAATGATTATGAGCGTCATTTTAAAGACCGACTTTATATTGAAGAAGTGATTGGAAAAGTGATCGAACGAACAAAACAAGAGTTTGCTGAATCAATGAAAGATAATAAAGGGAAAGAATATTATCTGTTCTTGGATGAGGTGAGAAGGAATCTGAGAGTTATTTACTCTGCGTATCGTACTAACTATTAATGAGAGAGGTGAATATGAACGAAAAATGTTTAGGCTGGAATGAAATACCCGTTAAAATATCCGCAAGTAATGCTGAGACAGCAAACTTTGCTACTGATGTTGTAAATACCTATAACGAGTTAATACATTACTTATACTTTAATCTAAGTGATGATGAATTTCTGAAAAAAATGAAGGATGGATTTTACAGGGAGATATTCATAATGGATATTATTAATCTCACGCTACAGGAATGGTTTGAAAGTGCTGAAGAGATAAAGATTAAATACATATCAGTTCCAGAGGTTAAAACTATACTAAGTAGTTATCATGAGTTTTTGATTAAATGCTTTAATGGTGATGATTATGTTCTTTATTACAAAAGAATAGAAATCAGCGCAAATAAACAGTCTGTAATATAAATCAAGAGGTAGAGGAATGAGTGAAAAACTGATAAAAGAATCCCGGAAGGTTTTCATGCATATGGCAAGTTTATTCTATGAAATGAAAATAAATACGCTTAAGGAAATCCGACCCGATGAAGTAGAGATGTTAATGAAGGATGATGCATTCATGGAAGGCATTTATAAAGAGAGCATTAAAAAGGCAGGTGCAGCTTTTAAAAAAGTAGTCAGGGCTGAGTATTATGAGCAAGGGCATTCAGTAAAAATGGTTGATAAGGAGGTGGTGTTAATAACATTACGTGTTAATCACAAACGAAGATAAAAAGGTTATTTAATAAATCATTTTTAGCCTCATTCATGGGGCGAAAAAAATAAAAAAGAAAACAAATATCATTTAATAGTGAGGCGTAACCATGAGTAAAATTTTTGAAATTAAAAGTGTATCTACAGAAACGTTTTATAATATTGCAGAGCGTTCGTTTGAGGCTAGTTGGAAGGTTATGCAGGATATGGCCTCTGATAATGTCTCATACTTGGTATATGATGCGGATTTTATGTGTGTTTTCATCGGCAATGTTATTGAGCATATCAGTAAAAATTTTTACATCATTATCCAATGTGAATGTCTGGAAGGAAAGCTTGAAGAAGTAAACTTTGAAGAGGTAGCGGAACGTCTGGTCCGGCATTCATGGGAGTATTGTAAATAATATCAAAATAAAAATAGATTAAGAAATCATGGGCAGAGTTGTTATCTACTCACTGATTTAGATTATGTGGCCCCGTAATGGGGCTGTACATCGATTACAAGAGGAATATGATATGAATGATGTGGTATTATACGAAAAAAATGAATCAATGTCTTTTGCTATTTGCACGGTCTTATCATTATATTGCGATTTCATATACGAAATAGCACATGGATTTCATAATGAAGCGGTAATGATCATTGAAAATGAAAAGTGTGTGGGACAGGCACTTAAAATACAAATAAACAATCTATTCGATGATTTCGATTACTACAAAAAAGTGAATGGAACAGAAAAAGTAAAACGGGAAGATATAGATGAAAAAGAACTCTTTAACAAAGTAATGGCAGCACATAACCAAGGAGTAAAAGCGCTAATCATAAAGAATCTTGAGGCCAATCTTCGAGAGAAAGAGGAAGGTTCTGAATATTGGAAGTTAAAAATATTTAATAGGTTTAATGGGATATAGAAGTCAATGTAGGCTTCTATATATTCAGATAAAGAAAGTAGTCATGATCTTTATCTCATCGGAGAAAGTGTTTTTCATGGCTGGATATTTAAAAATTATTTTATTTTATTTTTCATTATTTTTTCGACTTCTTTTTTTTGTGATGTAGATAAATTCCTTTTAATCTCTTTCATTTTGTTTTTAAAATTAAGATTATCTCTTTCATCATGCAAGGACTTCATTTTATTATATGCTTCGTCACTGAAAGGATTAAAATCATCATCTGTTTTTTCATCTGAGCAAGGAAAAAGGAAACTTCTGTTAAGATAATCGCGCCTAAGCTCATCGTAAACTTTACCACCATCAATAATTGTTTCATTTTCCTGTGCTTTTTTTATATGGTCTGTCATGTTGACTCCTCTTATTTTTAGTGGATTGTGTATATATTTTATTTTAAGGGATTGGTTCAAAGTGTCAAATTTAATGGAGAGGCATGGATTTAATTATCTATTTTTCTTGTCATGTCTCTATAATTTAGCCTTGCTGAATAACCTCGTTCAATAAACTGTGTTTTATCGTAGCTATAAAGATAATCTGCATCGATTCTTCCACAAGACTTACAAAAAGAGTATTCCCATCTCAAGTTGCATTTCTTAGAAACAGAAAACCTCTCTGTCATTTCTCTACCACATGAACATTGCATATCATACCTCTCTTATTTGTTTTTATAGCTTTCAAAAATTAGTGTTCCAGAAAGATCATAAAGTTCAACCTTGCCGACTTTACCTTCATCATTTTTGATGGACATTCTTATTAATCGGGAATCATGATATTTTTCTAATAAATCAGGTTTATTGGCTAGGTATTTTGCTATTACAGCGCCGCTTTTTATATAGTCGAAGCTGGAACATATTGTTCTTTTGAACTCTACATCAGTTAGACCGCTTTCCATGATCTTTCTTGCGATGAGTGATTTTAATGGACGCTCAAATTCCTCATGCTCTTTACGCCTTTGTTCCTCTTCTTGTTTACGTCTCAGTTGGTTGAGGAAGTAAAGTTTATCTCTTTCTAATTGTAGTTGGCTTTCTTTATCTTGAATGATGTTGCTGACTACTGATGATGGAATGACTTGAATATTGTTAGACCAATATCGATACGGATTATGTTTCTGAATACTTCCAACTGTTAAACGTATTCTATCTACATCGATATTTTTATCAAAAGAGACGATTCTTTTATTACCATCTTTTGAAATTATTTTTGCTGTGTTCTCAAGTTTCTCATTACCTTGTAAGTCAAATGAATTTACAACAGTATTATGTTCTTCATGATAAAAGGACTGTTTTTTACTATCAATATAACATTCAAGAAAAGAATAGAGTTTGAACTCTTCAATGCCAAATGTTTCCTCAAGCATAGTCATTTGTTCCGCTAAGATATCAAGAATATCGGTTTTTGATAATCTATCATGCAGTTTTATTTCGAGTGAGCCGGGTAAGTATTTCATTTCTTCACCTTATTATTACTGGGTTTATTAGAGTTACTGCTGGAAAGATAATATGTTTTCATAAATGTTAAACGGTCGCCATTAAACATATAGTCTGGATTAATGAAGTAATAGTTCTGTATCATGGTCTCTGCAATAAACTTCTTGTCAGCAAGTTCTTTCATGCCTTTGAAATATGTTGTTCTGGATATTTTTACGACATCTTGATCAACAATATCGTATGACATCAAAATAGTATCAGTATCCTTATTATCTCTGATAGCAAGATAAAGGATCTTGAAAACTTTTTTACCCGATGAAGACAGTCCTTCAATAGCAGATACTCCGTCAACATAAAGTTTCACGAACTGTGTCTTATCAACCTCCATAGCCTGATAGAAACCGCCATTACCAACTTGCTCTCCAGTATTTTCATTAATTAATGCTAATCGATCTTTTCCTGTAGTAATACGTCTGACTCCAGTTTTTGTATGTAGACTTGTATCATTAAGAAATGGGTTTTTAGTATGACGTGGGAGACCTCTTCTTGATTTCTTTACTTCAGTTTGTATCTTATTTTCTATCATGGTATTTACTCCTTTATTTTTTTAGTTATACATTTAAGTAAATACTATATTTTGCGTGCAAGTCAATACTTAAAGTTTATATTTTTTAAAATAACTAACACTTGATGTTTTTACTTATGAAACTTGTAGTGCTACATAATATATATAAATAACACTTTATCATTTTTATTTGAGAATACTTATCAACTTAAGTACCGGGATTCGGGACTTTAACTCCCGGATGTCGGTACTTGGTTTTGAGCTATAGCTGCCCTGAGAGCATTTTCCTTCTTCATTATTCAATTAGTGAAGTTGAGAACAACTATGCAGAGGCATTTCAAGGGTATAGTTTAACTATTTATTGCATTGGTTTCCTCTCTTCAATTTATATCTCAGCGAAGTGATTGTTTCAAACAATCACTAAGCGCTGCTGATATCTTATTAAAGTTGAAATTGTTTCCCATTTACCTCATAGCGACTATCGCCGCAATTATTCATGGATAAATCCATCATCAACAGGGATGAACCCTGTTCCAGCAATGTGATTGTTTTGAACAATCACGAAGTGCTGCTATGGAGATATAGTTTTCCTATGCGTTTAAGAGCAAATACTATATTTTTTAGTGCTAATACTGTTATGAAATATAGGATCTAAAATATTTAATCATGAATAAAAGAATAGATGTTGATCCTTTTGGCTTTACCCTAAAACATAGCAAGGACCATTGTTAAATCGTTAAATATATTTTACAGAGTTAGGGCGTAGCCGTGCGTCAGCACATGAGCGTTAGCTCATAAGAGAAATATCTTCTCAAAAGAATAAGAAAAAACAGGTAAAACGTTTATTATATGAGTTAAATTTGATTTTTACCGATTCGATATGGTATTAAATAATAAAAAAGAAGGAAAATAATGAATGAACAACATTAAGATTATTACGCTCTTTCATACAAATAAAAAAATACCATTTATGACTTGTATTGTTAAAGAAGTTGAAGAAAATGAACAAGGAATAAAACTCACTTTGGAAAGTGGTGATAATATCCATGTCAAAGATTATGGCTATTTCTTCTTATCAGAATCAGCAAATCAGTTTGATCAGGAACGAATGATTAATACATACAGAAGATTGATTTCTGAACTGAGCCAAGTTAGCGAAGAAACAATAGAGTCCTTAGTTCCGAAGATATCGAATAATATGAAAAGCAATTTCCCGGCAAGCGGTGTGAGTGCTTTGGAAGATGATTGAAAAATCTGAATGGTAGCAACCATTCCATATGAAACAGCATATTAAAACATGCGTTGCATACAGGTTTTTGCAACACCATATCGGAAGATAGCTACGTTACCTGAGATCTAACAATCCCTGTCTGCGTAATGGTCGACAGGGTATTACCTGTTCTGACCTATACCTTTCTATCTCCATCCATGTGCAAACAGCTACTGACATGGCTCTTCGTGTACATTACACCTCTTATTGATCGATATAAAAGATCGATAAACTGCATTTGATAGATATTAACTATCAAATTAGCGTCAATTGATCGGTGTTTTAATTGTTTATATCGATCGATTATAGATATATGATAGTTTTTATCTATCAAATGATTTGAATTCGATCGATACAAACGATATGACGAACAGAAAAATAAATTGAATCCTATCAATTGATTAATGCTTTTTTACAGCCCAGAGAGACCAACCTATGGGTAGGGCTGTCTTTGACATAAAGTTTCCACACATTGGGGATAGATATGAAATTACGGATAGTGATGCCTCTACTGCTGTCTGCTGCCGCACTGACAGGATGCCAGCAGCTCAACGATGGTGTGAATACAGTTAATGGAGCAATCAATTCTTCGTTGTCTTCAGTAGGTAAAGCGCTGGGGGGCACCGCCACCACTCAAAGCCTTGGCCCGGTATCGTCTGTATCTGGCCTTGGTGCTGTCTGCAAAGACTATGAAGAAAACGCAATGGCGGCAGAGAAACAGTGGACTGGCAAAAGGATCTCTATCAGCAACGCAACTGTTCTTGAAGTTACGAAGGGCAGAAGTGCCAGCGACATGATGACGGGAATGCCCAAATCAGCCCCTAACTATTATCTGCTCTTTAAAACAACCGATACCAGCTACTGCGGCGGGATGGTCTGGCTGGATTACTACTCTGGTATTGATGATACCGTTCTTACTTATAAGAAAGGCCAGAAAGTCAGCGTCACCGGAACTGTAAACAATTTCGAAGTCCGTGGATTCGCTACCGTCAACAATGCCGATATGCCAGTTCGTCTGGTTGTTCTGAAAAACGGCACTATCAGTCACAAAAAGGGATAAGAACCATGCGTAAATTTTTAGCCATTGCGGGCCTTACCGTGTTGTTATCAGGCTGCGGTGAAAAAGGTGATTTTGAGAAAGCTATCAATGCGAAGATTTCACATTCAAAGCTGTGCTACTCCTTGCAGGATAATGACATTGTGTTCAATAAGGGCTTCTCCATCCGGGTCAACCATGGCTACCGTTCAGCGGGGTATAGTGCCAGTGATGAAATATTGAAAGGTCTGGCTAATCAGGGGCTGCTTGATGTTTCTCAACAAGCTAATGGTTTCAGTAGTGTCGATGTTCTGGAAGTAACAGACAAAGGCCAAGCGGTTGAGTTTTGGGATCGTAAAGATGGTGCCTGTATTGGTCATCGTGCGGTTGCTGAGATAAAGGAATGGACTGAACCGGGAAACGGTAATCAGAAAATTGTTCGCGTGTCTTATACATGGAAGTTGGCGGATGTTCCTGCATGGGTGGACAAAAAAGCGTTCTCCAGCGTCAAGGGTATGAATGAACCTGAAGACGGCATGATTAATCTTGTTAAAACCAGCAATGGCTGGAAAGCGATCTAAGGGGCTATCATGGAAAACAATACCATCAAGTGTCCATTTTGCCTGAAAGAAAGCCAAAGGGATGTCCATGTCTGCACCGGCTGCATGGCGACGGTTCTGTATGGAACCTACCCCGGCTGGTATGCTTTCGTGGTTATATTATTGACCTTCGGCCTGTCTATACTGATCGGAATGTCTACAGGTATGGCGGGAGCTACTATCAGCCTACCAATAATTGCGGCTGTTGGGTTTGTCGCAGGTAAGGCAATTTTCTCTGATAATGTTGTGTTTAGGCGAAAGATGTAAAACCCTTACCGTAAATGCAAAGAAACCATATCTGTTGAACTAAGTGTGGTTTTTTTGCATAACAAAGTATTTTATATTCCAAAAAAACATATAAAACATGTTGCCTGTCAGGCAACAACTATCTATTATCAAATCATGGACGAACGAACTCGTTTGTCTTTGCTCTTTAAAAACCTCTAGGATCGGTAAAGGACTGAGTGAAACTTTCAGTCAACCATTTCTCCAATACGAGACGTGGCCCATGTCCCTCTTCATTGTGATCGTAACTTAATGCGAAATGTATATTGCAATCGTCTATCTACGATACGGCATTGTTTAATGCTGAAATGGCGGGGTATCCAATCAGTTGTGTTGGATGGGTGTTGGCTGGCTTTGTCTACGGTGTGCAACACGATCCACAAGACATTTTGGCGGGGATGCAAGTTGCATCGTGTTGTTAAAATGAGAGGTTTTTATGAAAGATGTTTTAGACACTTTGCGCCAAGTGCGTGAAAAGAGCAAACACACTGTAGACAATAGCTCTTTGAAAAAACTGGATGATGCGATTCTGACCCTTGAAAAGAGAATCGAGGAGAATTCTAAAGGCCACACAGCCTTAGATTATCTTTCTTATATCGCGAAGATCTTTGCTTTAATTAAACTTCTGAGCGGTGATTCTGATTTTCATTGATATCTACCTACTAAGGGGATTTGTTATGTATCCATCTTCATTTTTTGAACGAGCAGCCAGCCATGTCAATCCCATTATCTGAGGTGCACTATGTTAGATATTGGTTCAACCATTAAACTATGCCGTGAAGCACGTAAGCTCACCTTACAAGAACTTTCAGATAGAACGGATTTAACGAAATCTTATCTATCTCGTATAGAGAACAATCAAAGAGATCCTACTATTACAGCGTTAGAAAGAATATCATTAGCGCTACATATCCCTCTAAATATAATCATCCTTCTTTCTGAAAGTGAAGAGACAAATGATGAGTTTTCTGACATCAATAATATGCTCAAAAAAACTATAATGGATACATTAGTTAATGCATAAAAATTGGAATTATTCAAATAAACCACTTGCTAATTTAGAGTCTCTATTCAAAATGCTGGAAACAAATGAAGAGAGGCTCACTTATCTTTTAAAAAACAAAAGAAAATATTTCAAAACGGTGCCGGTAATAAGAAAAGGTAAAAAAAGAACGACGTATAAAGTGGTTGGTGAATTATTAAAGGTACATGAGCTTATTAAACAGCGTATTTTTTCTAAGATATCACTCCCAGAGTATATTACTGGAGGTAGGAAAGGAGTCAGCTATATTGATGATTGTAAATCCCATCTTAATAAGTCAATTATCATTCAAGAAGATATGAAGGATTTCTTTCCTTCTATAAAAGAAGATCTGATAGCTAAAGCTTTTCAATATTACATGAACTTCTCTCCTGAAGTTTCGTTATTAATAGCGAATCTGTCAACACTTGAAGGCTCACTTGTTCAAGGGACTAAGTTAAGTACTGACATTGCCAACTTAATATTTTTAGAAGAAGAGGCTCTCCTCAGTGAGGAAGTTAGAAAATTAGGTGGAATTTACACGAGATATGTCGATGACATAACTATTAGTTTCGAATCTGAAGTTAATAATGATGATATTTCAAAAATAAAATTAATGATATTGTCAATGGCGCTCAAAAGTGGGGTTAGATTAAATAGGAAGAAATCAAGGGTTTTGAGGAATGGTCAGTCTAAAATTGTACATGGTGTAAAAGTAATCAAAGAGCTTAGACCAACACAAAAAAGAAAAGATAATATAAGGGTGTGTCTTTTTAATTTGAAGAAAAAAGTGATTGAAAAAGAAAGTGTTATGGATGTCCTTACGTTGTATTTTAAAATTAGAGGATTAATAAATACATTAAAGCAGCAAGGTGATAAGAATCATGCAGAGTATATAAAACAAGCTAATCAGTTAGTAGCTGGTGTTGATAAAAAGGAGGCAATAAAATCAATCAGGAAAATGAGAAAGGTTAAAGATATCAGGAAATTAAGATCGTTATATTCAAAGTTAAAACCATTAGGGTATACATCTAAAAGTGTTTCTGCTATTTTGGATGTTGAATATAAAACATGTAAATGTAAAATTAATAACTAACTGATTGAGAAGTTACGGGTAAATCATACTGGATTGTCATCGATTTATTACGGATTACGATTAATGTGTAATAAAATTATTTATTAACACGATAACTGGATGGTCTCAGTTGTGGTGAATTGTTTTTTTTGTTTTCATGTATCGACGGATTGAGAACCATGTCCCTATTGGCATTGTTGTGCTCGCTATTCTGACGACTTGGGAAACGGTTGATCTCATCCGGTGTTGGTTTATAATCATCTTGGTTAAACTTGGATTTTTTCTCATATTCAGTGCGAGAGATATGACGGCCTAATACCTCATCAAAGACATAGTTTTCAGCAATACGTTTATCATGTTCTTCACTGATAAGATCATTTTGGGATTTGTTTGCTTTAGCCCATACAAACTTCTGCTTGAAAAAATCTATGACAAGAGTTGTGAAGCGTTTAAAAATATTATCCTGACGTGGAGTAGTCTGTTTCCTCTTAACACGTTCAGGGGCGCTTCTGGATGCCCTGTTTAGGGCTTGAGAGGAGGATGTTTTCAAAATAGTATTTGTTTCATAATCAGAAATACTGACCGATGGTTTCTTACCAGCAACAACCTTACTGACTTTGGATTTATCACGATAGGATTTAACGCCACGCATACGAGTATGAGGAGGTGGTGCTACAAGTACAGGTCTTTGCGTTTCATTGGCAGAAGAACTGGAGCTTGTTTTTGGTAATACAATCTCTTCTGGTTCAGCAAGATGTGTAATCGTAAAGCTTCTGACATCAACGATGATTTCAAGATCAAGCTCACTGAATGTTTTGTAGACTTCAACGGCTTCTTGCTTGGTAGCATCACGAACAGCCTGTTCTGCGGCTCTTTGCTCTTGAGCTGCTTTACTACGCCATTTGGCACTGTGGATACGCTTCATTGGAGGACGGTTTGTTTCAGCGGCTTTGGCAAGCCATAGTGCTTTTTCTTCATTATCCAGAGCAACCGCCGCTTTTTCTAATGCTTCTTCATGCTGGGCCTGAAGGGAACGATGATCAATACGTTCTGACGAACCAGCAGCAGCAAGGAAGCTGTTCGCCATAGATGCCCATGATTCACGCCAAAAAATAGACATTTTTCTGTCATTCCAGCTTCTTTCTTTTTTACCAAAACCTTCCGGGCCTATGGTTTTTAAGGTCAACATAACGTGAGCATGAGGATTATCACTATCCAGATCATGAAAAGCGATGTCAGCAATCATGCCTTTATCAACGAAATTTTTCTGACAATACTCAAGGACAAGTCTTTTCTTGTCGTCATTGTTTAACTCGGCAGGAATAGCAACATCGAAATAACGGGATGTTTGACCATTGTTCTGGCGCTCAACTCTTTCAACTTCATTCCACAATGCTATAGAGTCTTTTACGATGTTTTCTGGTGCGTTAGCTGGAGCTAATATGAAATGCCCATATAAATCAGTACGGCGACTGTAATCATACGTATCACCTGTTCTTTCATCTGTTATACGTGTACGAGCATGATAGGCAGCCTTCGCAACGGAAGACCTGCCTTCTGAACGTTTCACAATTTTAAAATCAAGATGAAAAATAGCCATACAATAAAAACAACCTCAATATAAATTTAAATATCAAACAAAAATATAACTCTCCAATGCGACTATGCTGGTTTTAGTTTTTCGAAAGAAAAACTCTGGTGTTGACGTTGACCTTGTTTCCGAAGGAAACGGTGTTAGCCTGCGGCAGGCAACCGTCGGTAGACCCCACACGCTCACGAAGTGAGTGTATAGGTGGGCATTGCTTTATTTTTATATCTCCTAACGGAGCTAAAAATAACGACAATGTTTAAAGTTTTTCTATACTTAAATAATAACTCTAGTTTTATAGGCTGTGAAATTTACAGGGCTAGAATCGGATGAACGGCTGAGGTATTACACAAATCTTAATGACTATGGTTTTAGAGAGCGCCCGTAAGGGCAAAAGTAGTTAAATTAGTCTCCCGCCGTAGGCGGGAAAGTGAAATTTAGATAAAACAGTGAAAATAACAGATTTTTTCCGTGTTGCACAATTCACAGGTTAGGCATGAAAATTATAATAAAAATATAACAAATAAAAAGAAAAACTCTAACGAGAAAAATTAAGTAACGTGGAGAGAATCGCTTAAAATGTTAGTGTGCGCTAGCGCACAAGTGTACGATTATTCAATTTTTCATTATCCTATTTTTGATTTTTAAACTGGTCTGACCATGCTTTATGCCAAACTGATAAAAAACCAAATTTGAAACTGACTATCATTAACAGGGCCTTGCCCTGTTTCAGCAATGTGATTGCTTGCGGCAATCACTAAGTGCTGCTATTGATTTTTATCTGTTGTATTTCGTATGCGTGAAATAAAAACATTGGCAGATGCCATTGAAACATATAAGAACATTAAAAAATCAGAATTAAGTCAAACTATATCAAATATATAAGCATCAAAAGCAAAGGCATAGCGAGTAAATTCTGTATTATATTATTTGTATTAAAAAGGAGAGGATTATGAGAACAATAACCATGTATAACAAAGACAACTTAAAACAAGCGGAGGCGGTATACGATAAACTTTATTCTATAACCAGAAAGTTAAAGTGGGAGATTAACAAACTAAAAGAACAGTCTTTCTCTTTAACTCTAAAAGAAGAGTCAGGTAAATGTGTTAAAGACGCTTATTTAACTTTATTAGATAAGACGAAAACAGAACTGAATGACTCTATCTGCAAAATTGGATTTGTTGATAATGATGTTTATCTTTTTATTGACTGGTTTCTAAATAAACATTGTGCTGTGAATACCAGAGATGGTGCTGATCCTGATGGAACACATTTTATCTTTTATGATTATATCGATCTTGAGATACAAAACTTCAACAGCATAGTATCAGAGATTAAAGATAACGCCCTTAATAAGTTGTTTAGCTTACATCATTTAGATAAAGAAGAAGGAAAAATCATTACAGAGCCTTGGGAGCTAGAATATATAACAGAACAATCAATCAAAGTGTTTAAAAAGTTGTGTTTCAAACATAATGTAAGCAATACACAAAAGTATTTAACCTATGCTATGTGTAACAATGAGATTGATGAGTGTTTTGATTTTACGAAGCTTTTAAATGAGCTATGGCGGTAAGCATTTAATCTGATTTAATTTTGTTTTCATGGAGAGGGGATAACAAAAAGAAAGGTGTATGTTCTTACTGTCAATACAACATATCACATAAATATTTCATCTTATATTATAAGGTGAGGTTGATATCAAAGTTCATGTTTTCCACTAGACGAAAGATGTCATGTTGCTGGAAGAGGTATAATGAATTCATGACACATAGAACAGTGAAGTAGCAGTAATCAAGTATGGAAAAGTAGGGCATTATGGCTTCTTCATTCTGTTATTGGTGTTTTAGTTCATCTTCGTGAAACACAGGCTGTAAACATCGATTGTAGGCTTATACATGCACAGTTTACGGTCATATCTTAAAATCAACGTAAATACTAAAGCTCTTAAACCAGCGTCTTAAAATCGCATACAGAGCGTTTTAAAGTATATATGATAAAACAACGCATAGAAAATAAAAGAGTTGTATTATTATCTTGTCTCCTCATCTTTAATTAAACAAGGTTGTTTTATTTGACAAATGAAATGTGGTGTTGTAAATAAAATGAAGATACAAAAAAAGCCAACTTTCAAAGTTGACTTTTTAAGGACTAAAAAAGTTTTGCCGACTTTTGAAGCCTTGTAATCAGTTAAACGGAACGTGATTACAAATATAATAAAGTATTAAATAATCTTTTCATATTTGTCAAATCTAAATCTCAACTTTTTACAAGCCTTTCAAATACCATTTCCAAAAACATTTTAGTTCTCGAAAGCAATAACGTTAAACCTGATTGTACGGGTCTGAGAAGGTAGGAGCGAAAGTGTTTGATTCATTCTCAAGGTTATTGTCGATGCCAAAGCGGGGAGTCTGCGTAACATCAACTCGAAGCGCACATCTAAGGCTTATAAAAACAGCAGTGTAATTTCTTTAGTAAAACGAGAAATGTTTTTAAAGTTATGATGTTGACTATGGGAGTGCAGAAGGGTGTCGCAATATGGAAACGTATTGCAACTCTAAGCCATAGCATGAGAAGCGCCTTGTTCTATTACGGGTATAAAAATAACAAATATTAAAACTATTTTGAAATTTTCATGCGCGGATTAGGAGAGGCGAAGCTCTAGAAAAACTAAGTTTTCCTCCGGAAAACTACTACGACTGAAAGTCGCCATCTAAAACCCCAGAACCTAATCTAATAAAATTCTAGTACTACTAGTACAAAAAATTAATTTAAAAAAGTAGTGAAAAATATTAGTAGGTAGGTGCCATTTCATCAAGGCACTAACGAAAGGTAAGTACAACTATGAATTAAATAAAGCGCATGAAATAATTTGAGTTTTTTTTGTTTTAATTGTATTGATATAATATATTATGAAAAACAAGGAGGATGTAGTGGACAATAAAACACAAGTGGCAGAAGATTTTATCGATAATACTTCAGGTAAATTAAAAAACGAAAGAAAACACCGTGCTGGAAGATTACAGAGAGTGTCATTAACGGAAAAGAGATTTCTTGATGATGCTGTTCATACGGCTACTAAAGTTAAAGGAAAAAAATTAACATCAGAGGAACGTAGGAAAGTATTATGTATAGCGCGTGAACAGATCCGTTCTCAGCGTAGAGCAGAAGAAATAAAAAAAGAAAGAGACAAAGAACGTCATGCCGTAGTGTTTGAGTGGAAAAGACCAGAAACCTTCCGTCGTTAATCGGATATAATAATGGTGAGAAATATATGAAGAAAACTAAAACAAAAAACTTGAAGGAAAGTGAGTTTATAAGACATATAGAAAACAATCCTGTTGTCTCAACGGCTCTATGCGAGAAATATGGAATCTCTACTGAAACGATTGCCTATGCTTTATATGTTCATAGCAATAACTTCTTTCTTAAAAACGACTACGTTCAGGATGACATTCACTATGATATAGTTAAAAACAATTTAATAATAATGAAACCCACGCTTAGACAATACTATAGAAGAACAAGGCAAGTAGATTATAACGGATATACTTTTTTATCAGGAATTAAAGAATATCAAGACTATTGTATTTTGTTGACGCTTTGCTGCTATCACTGGATAGCTGATGTATTTACTGTCTATAATCATAGTGAAAAAAGTCAATTTATCGTTGATATCGCCAATGATCTCCTGAAAAGGAGTGTAGAGCATTTTTCAGTAGAATATGAAAATGTTATCAACTGTTTTAACATTTTAAAAGAAAAGTTCCCATCGTATAAAAAGAAATAATAATCCAATTTTTCAAATATCCTCATTGACTAACATATTTATAAGAAATATATATGTATCATGGAACTATAAGAGGATAGAAAATGAGTGATATTTCAGATAAAGAACAAACCAGAAAGAAACCACGAATAAAAAAGACACTGGAACAGCAATTAGCATCTGCTCAGATGCGTCTTAATCGTTTACAACATCAGTCTAAGCAAGAAACCAAGCAGATTGAAACACGTCAGAAAATAATTTTAGGTGCGGAAGTTGCCAAAGCTCTTGATTGTGATGTTTTTACAGTTGATAAAGAACTTGTTTTAGGTATGCTACTAGAGATACCGCATCTACATCCAGATGATAAAAAAAGATTTAAAAAAAATGGGCTGTTGTTTCTGGCAAGTATGAAAGGTCGAAAAACTTAATAGAATATGGAATGCCCGGTGTAAATAAAGAATATGAATGCTGAATCAATTTTTCATTAAATTAAATTTGACATTGTTATTTATTAATTATATTTTAATTTTATCATCACAGATGAATAACTCCATATTCATATCTTGTAAGCTGTGGTGGTATTTAATAAAGTCATGGGAGTATCCTCCCGATAAAGAGACCGAGAGTGAACTCGGTCTTTTTATTTTCTGTTAAGTAATCCGTTCATCGGTAATGTTACATATAAGATTATTTTTATCATTGCATTTAATTTTCACATTTATTATTTGTTTTATATCTTTCCAATTAACCGAGGAGATATAGAGGAAATGGAAAAAACAGTATTAATTAAAAACATAAAAAGTAAAAAAGGTTTCTCACTTTTAGAGCTATTACTTGTTCTTGGTATCATCGCAGCTTTGGTAGTAGCAGCTTTTATAGTTTATCCAAAAGTACGAGATTCAAGGTATGTAGATATTGAAGCAAAGCATATAGGGCAAATTTATGCATCTGTAAAGAGCGCCTATGCTGGACAACCCGACTATCGTGGGCTTTCTACAACGGCAGTTTCAATACCAGCTCAATTTTTCCCAGATGACATGCTGACTAAAAATATTACATGGGGAATGTCTTCTTGGGGGGGCTATGTTGTCGTTGATGCCAACAATATCAGTCCATCAGGCGCATCTAATTCTTCTTTCACTATTACTTATTCAGACGTTCCAGCTAACGTTTGTACAAGGCTCATAACCTCAGTTGGAAGTACTTTTTTCAATATCTACGTATCAAATGTAAAAGGGATAGTAGACAAAAACTCAGGCACGCTAGTCAAAAACAATGGTGGTGATATCGATGTGGTTTTAACAGCTTCAGTCTGTTCTGCAGGAAATTTGAATAATCAAATATCATTTTTATCTCTCTGAGTAGCGTCCACTTATCTATAAAACTATTTTTTGTTTGTCAATTTTATACCGAATCAGAAAAGGTTCAGCTATTTTTAGATGCCGCTTCCATCCCGGATAATAATAATATATAAAATGGATGGTTGTTTTTGGCAAGCATAAAAGGTCGAAAAACTTAATAGAACATGGGATGTGAGATGTTAATCAAGAATATGATTGCAAAATCAATTTTTATTAAATTAAATTTAACGTTATTATTTATTAATTAATTATATTTTTGTTCCCGACCTTTTTATTTCATCAAAGGTAATCCGTTTATCGGTAATATCATATATAAGATTATTTTATCATTGCTTTTATTTTTATATTTACTATTTGTTTTATATCTTTCCAATTAACCGAGGAGATATAGAGGAAATGAAAAAAACAGTATTAATTAAAAACATAAAAAGTCAAAAGGGTTTCTCACTTTTAGAGCTATTACTTGTTCTTGGTATCATCGCAGCTTTGGTAGTAGCAGCTTTTATAGTTTATCCTAAAGTACAGGCTTCTCAACGTGCACAGGCTGAAAGTAATAACATAGCAACAATTCAAGCGGGTGTTAAATCTCTATATACAGCATCCTCTAGTTTTACTGGATTAACGAACTCTGTAGCCGTTCAGGCTAAGATATTTCCGGATAATATGTTAGTAGGGTCTGGCACGGAAGCAAAACCTGTTAATGCGTTTAAAGGTAATGTATTAGTCAAAGAAGATAGTACTGGTCCATCAAAAGCTAAAGGATCTTCTTTCACCATTACCTATGAAAACGTTCCTGCCGCAGAGTGTACCAAGATTATCACTGCAGCAGCCGGTAATTTCTATACGGCTGGTGTAGGAACAGCAGGCAATGTTAAAGCTGCTGGTGAGGTATTAGATGTCACAAAAACTGCAACACAATGTCAAACAGGTGGGAATGATAATACATTGATATTCACGTCAATATAATTTATTTTTTCACGTTCTTAGAGCCGTTCTGTGAGTATAACCGGACGGCTTTTTATTTAATAATATTTATAGCTTAACGTCTTGAATATTTTTTGGGTTTTGTTAATTGTTATATAGTTAACGATAAAGGAAATTAATCATGAAAACGACAAAAGGCTTTTCCCTGTTAGAACTTACTCTTGTTTTAGGAATAGGAACTTTAATGGCATTTCTTAAATTTCAGGATATGATACATGAACAGGAAAACTTGAAAGCCTCGGCTGCAGGACAGCAAATAAGGCAGTTAGGTGAGGCTGTAAATGGATATATTAATATACGCTATGATAAACTCTCTGTGTTATCTAATGCGGCAGGGAATGGAACCGATCCGGGACCAAGGATATGTTCAACAGCGACATCACTCTGTACTATTACTTACCAGACGTTGATAAACGAAGGGCTGCTACCTTCAACTTATGTTGCTAAAAATAGCTTTGGGTCTGATTACTCTATCCAGTTAAAACGTGCTGGTATTTCCCCAAATTATGTTATTGATGGAATTGTAATAACTAACTTACCGTGGTCAGAAGGTGCTAAAATCCGTTATGACCTGTTGGGTAAAGCGATGCAGGCCGGTGGTATCGATAGTGGTATGACGAAATCCAACAGTCAGTTGGATGGTTATAATGGTAGCTGGAGTTATTTATCATCCAGCTATTCATCAATATCTAAAGCAGGTCTGTTAGGCTACAGGGTAGGATACAATTCAGCAATGTATTCAATCTATCTCCGCCGTGATGGTACACTCCCTATGACCGGGGGCCTCAATATGGGAGCGAATGATATATATAACGCTAAAAACATAGCGGCGTCAGGAACAGGGAGTTTTGGCAACAGTATAACTTCTGGTGGGACTATAACAGCAGCTAAAGAGGTTATAGCTCGTAATGGCTATGGAGATGCCATTGCTTTTGGTGGTGATGCTGCTGGTAATGATTATGAAATAAGATTGAGTAATGGTGGCAGACCGTTATCTATTTTTTCACCCAATGCTGCAGATTATACAACGGTATTAAATGTTTATAAGAACACGAAAATACAGCAAAGGCTTGCTACTAACAGCCTTGATCCTAATGATCTCCCTTCTGGCTGGGCTGGAGGTATAAGAACATATGATGTCTATGCTGCTGGCACTGTAGGAGCAGGAAATGGAGGAAGCGTCAATGCTTACATGAATAGCAGTGGTGATATGAGTGCTTCCAGAAATATTTCTGCAGGTAATGACGTAAATGTAGGTCATCAAGTAAACAGCCAGTATGTATGGGCATCAGGAAACCTCAACTCAAACTATATTCATTCTAATGGTAATATTGATGCTGATAAAAGGGTTAACGCAGGAGAATATGTTTATATTAATGGTCAGGCCAATGTCGGGTGGGGATGCTCTCCAAATGGTCTTATCGGGCGAGATGGATCTGGTGAAATTCTTTACTGTAAGGATGGCCTGTGGAAAAAGAGCACAGGAACAGGCAGGCAGTGTAATGCCAATGGATGTTATATGACACTATTTGATGGTACTGTTTTACAATGGGGACAAACGTGGAATAATCAGGGCGGAAACTCATATATTACTTTCCCGATAGCATTCCCAAATGCTTGTTCAAATGTTTCTTTAACTGCACTCAATACGTCCTTAAGTGGGAACGCTAAAAATGTTCCTTATGTAAACGTCAGCTCAATTAATAATAGTTCGGTTTGGATATCAAACGGTCAAAGTAGTGCTTATGGAACCATGTGGTATGCTATTGGATATTAATTTTATAATGTTTTAATAGGAAATGATGTGTGTTTTTTATAATATGCGGTATAAGAGAGATAAAACGTGAAGAGCTTGGTTTGAACCTCTAATTATTTATGGGGGATTGAGTTTATTTGTGATTGGTGATAGTAAATATATTTTTAATAAATATCAAAATATATTTGACAATCTGCATTTAATATTTTATTTAATAAGGGTTTCTTGAGAATATTCACTTCATGAAGTGTCTGATTGCCCCACATATGGGGAGTAGTTTACAGCCCAATGGGCTGATTGCGTTGCCCCAAGTATGGGGATATGTATTCTCTCCAATGGAGAGTTCCCTTCAAGGGAAAAGGAAAGGGCCGTAAGGCCCTTTTCCATTTTATATACTGCTTAACACATCATTTATGGTTGTAGATAGCATATATCTCGCAGGATTATTCATCTGTTTTTTGAGTGAGATAAAATGAGCTTTACCACAAGTAATTTTCGCATCTTCTTCATTACCAAGACCAATGTGTTTGCTTTTTGTCTCTACAACAAAGTAAATATGTTCTTCGCCATACTCTTCAATAACTAAGGCCCAGTCAGGATTGTAGGTTCCCAGCGGCGTGGGGATTTTAAACCAACCGGGAAGCTTCACATAAAGCTTAACTTCATCCTGTTCTTCGAGTTCCTGAGCGAAACGGCCTTCGACTTCAGAATCTCTAGGAACATATTCGTAAACTGACTTAGACGAGGTTTCAAAAAGATTACGGGCATATCCTGTTAGCTCTTTATCCATAAAGAGACTTTGCGCATACACCTCTCCTTTTAGTGGATAATATTTAATACCATCAACAATTGACAGGCGTTTGCAGTAGTTGATTCGGCCTATAGCTTCACTGATAAACTGCTGTGGATTTTTAGCAAAATCAGCGAGTCTTCCACTCTCTTTCAGGATGGTGCTTAAACTGCGTCTTGTCAGTCCGGTTTTTTCCTGTAGAACACCAAGAATATCTGGCAATGGCTGCTCTGCAACATCAATTACAGCGCTTGTTGTCCCATTAGACTGAGCTTTGACACCAAGTCCAGATTGACTTTGTTTGATTGTTGCTTTGCTGAAACTGACCATTGCTTTTGCTACAGGCTGCATTTCAGAAAGTGATTTCGTACAGGATTTAATCAATTTCTCTTCGTCAAATGCCAGTCGGTACAGCGTTTTTTGACAAATGCGCTGCCATAACGCTTCGAATTCCGGGCTGCTTAAGACTTCTTTCCGGTATTTGATTGTTTTACGCTCATCAGCATTGTTTATATTGAGTCGCCCTGCTGATTTACGCAGGATAGTTTCAATTTGTTCCTGTAGTGAGGCATACTTCTCACTAACAACAAAAGTGTCTTCGAATAACACGTTTTTCAGGGCTTTTGTGATTTTCCCCGATTTTTCCAGATAACCTTCGGTCTGTAGTTCAGCCCAAATCTCATGTGAACCGGCGATACCCACAGCTTGTGAGGAATCAGAGAAGATCAGATGGGCAAACGCATCTTTTTCGATGATACCAAAACGGATGCCTGTTTCGTTCTCAATTTCGCTCTGTAGTCGTTCGGCATAGGCTTCATAATTTTCACTGGCAACGACAGTCAGAATGTTAATGCTGTCATCACGAACACGTTCACCCTCTTGGTTAACACACAGGCGAAGACCACGCCCTAATGTTTGACGACGTTCTCGTTCACTTCCCATCTCTCGAAGGCTACAGATCTGGAATACATTGGGGTTATCCCAGCCTTCTTTTAAAGCAGAGTGTGAAAAAATAAACTTCACCGGATTCGAGAAACTCAAAAGCTTCTCTTTATTTTTCATGATGAGGTTATAACCGCGTTCCGCATTTTCGCGGCCTGCATTATTGCTTTCGGTTGTTTCAGCCCATCCACCTTTTTTATCAATGGAGAAATAACCATCATGAACGTCTTTAGCATGTTCTGGATGAGAAGGGAGAAAATCTTTATATGCGGGGCTTTTGATCGCTTTTAGATATTCTTCTTCAAAGATACGAGCATATTCACCCGGTTCACGAAGTCCTTCTTCATTAGTTTGGCGATAGAAATCAACCTTATCAATGAAGAACAGGGTGAGAACCTTGATTTGCTGAGAATTCAGGCGAAGTTCTTTATCAAGATGTTCGCGAATTGTACGCCTAATCATATGACGCTGGATGAGCATCGGGTCAATATCACCCACGACATCACCTACTTTCATATAATATGTATTAGAAGGCGTATCCAGTGTAAGATAACCTTCCTTACCTGTTCTGATTTCGCTTATCCTGTATCCCTGATAAATATCACGCCCCGTTTCGTCATCAAGTGTCGTACCGTCATACACGGTAATCTCTGACCGATTCACGATCCCTTTTTTATCGGCTAAATCAACAATAACAGTCGCGTTAATGTTATTTTTCTTACTGTTAATACTGACCAGTTTTACATAGGGGCTGTTGCTTGCATTCTGGACTTCAAGCCCGGCAACTTCGATCTGTTTGACCAGTTTTTGATTATAGGCATCAATGGCATCGAGGCGATACACCATATGATGTTTATGCACATGTGTCGCTGAATAGCGTATGGTGAACATTGGGTGCATAGCATCCAGAGCGGTTTTACCCGCACCGTTTAAGCCGCCATCCACACTTTGCGGTTCGTCGACAATAATAATTGGACGTGTAGCACGTATCAGATCGATTGGTTTATCCATATCGTCAACGGTCGTTTTTTCACTGGGCTGGTATAGCTTGTTAACGTCTTTTTTGTTAATCGCACCAACCGTCATTACCATGATCTGCATAACAGAGCTGGTAGCAAAATTTCGCACATCCGCAGGTTTTGCTGAGTCATACAGGTAGTATTGATATGGAGTACCCGCATACAGGCTTTTAAAATGTTCTTCAGTGATTTGTAGTGTTTTATAAACGCCTTCCTTGATGGCAACGGAAGGAACTACGATGATAAATTTGCTCATGCCATAGCGTTTATTCAACTCAAGCATGGTGCGAAGATAAACATACGTTTTACCTGTCCCTGTTTCCATCTCGACAGTAAAATCATGGCTGTCGAGCACAGGTGAAGGTGGAAGCTGGTTTTTTAACTGAACATTGTTCAGATTTTTAAGCAGTACATCATCTTCGGGTATTTGTGGGTTAACAGGCATTGAACCTGTTGCGCCTTCAAATGAGAGTGCCCCCTGAGCTGGGGCCAGCACAGTCATTTCGCTTTCCCATTTCTCCTGACCTTCAAACAAATCGCATACCGATTTTATAGCGTTTTCCTGATATTTAAGGTCAGATTCAAAATGTAGTTTCATCTCAATCCCTTAAAGGCTATGCAGGTTAGTCAGGCCGTGTTGTTCCAGAATGGCGCAAAGATTAGTTTTAGCAATATTATTTTCAAATGCGTCATCAAGGAAATAGCAGACAGTATCTTTGCCAGCCTTCAAACTCTTATGCCAGTCGATAATCCCCTTGGTCAGTTCTTCTACTGAAGATGCAGGGATTTGTTTAGCAAAGCATGTAAACAATTTGCCACCATCAACACAAGAAACAGTTAATTCATCAAACTGACGGGTTTCAACGTTTACACTCAGATCAATACCACGCTTAAGCATCAGTTCAGTCAGCAAGTCTTCTTCACTACGACCTTCAAGGATTGGGCTTACATAAGCATCAAGCTGTTGTGAAAGTGTTTCGGCGGAGGCTTCCCACGGACGAATATTAGATGTATCAAGTTTAAACACACGAAAACCGACATCACCATTCCATTCTGGATTGTCTTCACGAACTTTTTTACCTGCACGACGCAGGCGTTCTTTGGTTAGCTCTGAAATTTTTAAATTAAGTCCGTTATTAGTACAGAATTCAGCCAGTGTTTTTTGTTCTTTATTATCTGGCGAAATCATTTCAGGGAGCTGAATTAGAATATAGTTTCTATTCCCTCCGTCTTCTTTATTCTTAAGGTAAACTGCATGTCCTGTAGTTCCCGAACCAGCGAAGAAGTCCATCACAAGCGAGTCCTTATTTGTGATCATGCTTATTAGTCTTACTATAAGCTTGGTTGGTTTAGGTGTATCAAATACTTTGACTCCATCAAATAGCGATTTGATTTCCGCATTGGCGTTTCTAGTGCTACCTGCAAAGTCATAAGGCCACCAAGTTTGGTTTACCACACCTGATTTAGTTTCAGAAAGGAATTTTTTTCCATAGGGAAGTTGGAATCCCCACTTTTCCCCCACCATATTCTATCTTCTTCCTGTAACTCACTTAATATATCTTTTGGGCGACGCCAGCATGTTCCATCTGGTGGATAAATAGATTTACCCATTGGGTTAATCAAAGGATAATAATCTCTCTCACGAAATTCGCTTCTTGTTAACGGTGTTGCTAACCATACACCTCGTGGGTCATTGTCTGGATTTTTGTAATTAGATAATTGCTTTTCATTTCTATCTAAAAGATTAAGAGACAACTGACCATTATGATACAAAAAAAGGTGATTGTGGGTTTGAGCTATAGATATAGAGTCATTCCCCGGGGTATCTTTCGACTGCCATACAATGTTGGCAATGAAATTTTCCTCGCCAAAGATTTCACTACACATCTTCTTAACATTGTCTGATTCGATATCATCGACATTAACTGCGATAACGCCATCTTTTCTTAAAAGATTCTTAGCAAGTTTCAAACGTGGATACATCATATTTAACCAATCGGTGTGATAGCGACCACTGGTTTCGGTATTCGTGCTGCGTCGAGAACCCTCTTCTGTTTGCCCTGTGATCTCAAGATAATTTTTAATGTTATCTTGGAAGTTATCAGGATAAACAAAATCTTTCCCGGTGTTATAAGGCGGATCGATGTAAATAAGCTTTACTTTTCCGGCGTAGCTTTTTTGAAGGAGCTTTAACACTTCAAGGTTATCACCTTCGATCATAATATTTTGGGTGTTATCCCAATCAACACTTTCAGCTTTACACGGGCGTAAGGTGCCACGAGATGGGGTTAGAGCAAGCTGGCGAGCCTGACGTTTACCATGCCAGTTCAGGCCATAGCGCTCTTCTTTTTCGTCTACATTCTCACCTAAAAGCTGCTTTAAAACATCGAAATCGATGCTTCCTTCATTAAATGCTTCAGGAAACAATGACTTAAGTTTGCTAATATTATCTTCAGTGATATTCATTGATTGTAGTTCTGGCATATCAGAAGTTATTTTTTTCATAAAAAGTATCCATCATGAGGTCACGGGAAAGCAGTGTCCGAAATTGGTAAGCATTTTACGGCATGAAGTCATAGCCATCAACCAATGATGGCTATTCAAATATATTCAAAACAAAGGGTTACATGCTGCTATGTGATTTGTTATCAAGCGGTTAGGCTTGGTTTTCTAACCCAAAACGAGCATCTGTGGCAAATTCAAACGGCCTTACCATACCGTTTCTGCTTGCATCAAGGTAGTCAGCCCACCATTGGAGCATCAGGCGACGCTGCTCAAGATGTTTTGCCTTGTGGGTATAAGCAGCACGGACGCTGTTGCTTTCCTTATGGCTCATTTGAAGCTCTACAGCGTCTTCTGACCATAGCCCGGACTCAATTAAGGCACTACAGGCCAGAGTGCGGAAACCGTGTCCACAGATGTCCTGCTTCGTGTTATATCCCATATTACGCAGGGCTTTGTTGATGGTGTTTTCACTCATGGGTTTAAACGAGTCATAACAGCCAGTGAAGATTAATCCATCATCATGGCCTTCTTCATAAGTCAGTTGTCGGATCTCTTTTAGTATCCTCATAGCTTGCTTACAAAGGGGAACGAAGTGCTTACGCTTCATTTTGGCACCACGAGTCGAATGTTTGACGTTTTCAATTGCTTCACGCTGTTCGGGTATCACCCATAACTTACTTTTGAAATCAATTTCAGACCAGCGAGCGAAACGAAGCTCACTGGAACGAATGAAAATCATCAGATTGAGCTGTATTGCCAGTATGGTTAACCTGCGGCCTTTGTATTCGGCAATTTTGTTCAGTAGCTGGGGTATTTCTTCCAGCTCAAGTGCAGGGCGGTGTTCAGTTTGTGGTTTCTGAACTGCACCTTCCATATCATAGGCTGGGTTATGGCGTATCAGCTTTTGCTGGACGGCATGACGCAGGATTGCCGTAATGTATTGTTGAATGCGCATGGCAACTTCAAGATAACCAAGAGCCTCAACTTTTTTCACCGGAACCAGCAGATCACCCGTATCCAGTTCGGCAACATCTTTGTCACCGATTACCGGGAAGACATAAGTTTCAAGGCGCTTCCATACGGCATCACCATAATCATCAGACCATTTTGTTTTCGTGGAGAACCACGCTTTGGCTACTGTTCTGAAGGAGCGTGTATTATCACGTTTGGCTTTAAGCTCTTTAACCTCTGCCTGTTTCTTTGCATTAGGGTCAATACCCTGAGCCAGAAGCCTTCTGGCCTCGTCACGGCGTTGTCTTGCGTCAGAAAGAGAAACTGCAGGGTAAACACCAATAGAGAAGAGTTTTTGTTTCCCTTCGAAGCGGTAAGCCATTTGCCAGTATTTCGAACCTTTAGGGGTAACACGAAGGAACATACCAAAGCCATCAGTAAGCTTGTATTCCTTCTCAAGGGGTTTTGCATTTTTTGCTTTAATATCAGTCAGTGACATGAAAACATCCCCTCGTTTGTTGGTAAAAGGGAAATCGAACCAGCATTACCAACATTTTTACCATCAAAATGATATGGCTTCGAGTGGTTTTTAGTGAACGAGGGTGAACGACTGAGAGGGGATAACCAATTGATAGAAATGCAGAAAGCAGACGTTAGTGAACGTCTGCTTTCTTGAAAATGGCTCCTCTGACTGGACTCGAACCAGTGACATACGGATTAACAGTCCGCCGTTCTACCGACTGAACTACAGAGGAATCGTGTGGGGGCATATGTTAGCGGCGAAAAATCTTTTGTCAAACCTGATTTTACGTCGCCTGCAACAACTGCTGCATTCGTCAACAATCCGTTGTTATTTGCTACACTTTTCGGTGAAATCCACATTGCAGGTTTGCCGTTTCTCCCCCATCATTTAAAACGAAGTTTCACTTTCCCCCATAAGGTCAATTCTTGAACGTCATCGGCGCAGTGCGTCAGGCCGTCACCCGCACGACCTGGTTTCAGAACCGTAAAAGCTATCGTGTTCTCTTCTGGCGTGAAATCACTCCGCTTGCCGTCCCCATTTTTCTGGAAAACACCTGCGTCCTGCTGATGGGGGTGCTCAGCACCTTCCTGGTGAGCTGGCTGGGCGCGGATGCGATGGCGGGCGTCGGCCTCGCCGACAGCTTTAACATGGTGATCATGGCCTTTTTTGCCGCCATCGACCTCGGGACCACCGTGGTGGTGGCCTTCAGCTTTGGCCGCCGCGAGCGGCGGCGGGCAAGGGCGGCGGCGCGCCAGTCGCTGGTTATCATGACCCTGTTCTCGATCGTGCTGGCGGCGGTAATTCATCTCTTTGGCCGTGAAATCATCGAGGTGGTGGCCGGGGCCGCCACGCCCCACGTCAAGGCGCTGGCGCTGACCTATCTGGAGCTGACGGTGCTCAGCTATCCGGCGGCGGCGATTGCCCTTATCGGCAGCGGCGCGCTGCGCGGGGCGGGGAATACCAAAATTCCGCTGCTGATCAACGGCGGCATGAACATCCTCAACATCATCATCAGCAGCATCCTGATTTACGGCGTCTTCTCCTGGGGCGGGCTGGGCTTCGTCGGCGCCGGGCTGGGCCTGACTATCTCGCGCTATATCGGCGCGATTGCGATCGTTGCGGTGCTGGCGGTCGGCTTTAATCCCGCGCTGCGGATCACCCTCAAAAGCTACTTCCGGCCGCTGAACTTCGCCATCATCTGGGAGGTGATGGGCATCGGCATTCCCGCCAGCATCGAATCGGTGCTGTTCAACGGCGGCAAGCTGCTGACCCAGATGTTCGTCGCCGGGATGGGCACCGAGGTGATCGCCGGCAACTTTATCGCCTTTTCGGTGGCGTCGCTGATTAACCTGCCGGGCAACGCCCTGGGCGCGGCGTCGACCATTATCACCGGCAAGCGGCTGGGCAAAGGGCAGATAGGCCAGGCCGAGCTGCAGCTGCGCCACGTGTTCTGGCTCGCCACCATTATGCTCACGGCCATCGCCTGGGGCACGGCGCCGCTGGCCGGGCTGTTTGCCTCCTTCTATACCCACGACGAAAACGTCAAGGACGTGGTGAAGATCCTGCTGTGGCTTAACGCCGCCTTTATGCCCATCTGGGCCGCCTCCTGGGTGCTGCCGGCAGGGCTCAAGGGCGCCCGCGACGCCCGCTTCGCCATGTGGGTGTCGATGTTCAGCATGTGGGGCGCGCGCGTGGTGCTCGGCTATCTGCTCGGGATCGTGCTCGGCATGGGCGTGGTCGGCGTCTGGCTGGGGATGTTCGCCGACTGGGCGGTGCGCGGGATCTGCTTCTACTGGCGGATGGTCAGCGGCCGCTGGCTGTGGAAGTATCCCAGAGTGAAGAAAGCGTAAACGCGTGCAGGGAAACCCTGCACGCGGGCGCGCTACACGCCGAGGCGATCGCGCAGGCTGTAGTAGGCCGCGCCCATGGCGGTAAACGGAATGCGCAGCGTGCGGCCGCCGGGGAAGGGGTAGTGCGGCAGCTTCGCGAAGGCGTCGAAGCGCTCGGCGTCGCCGCGCAGCAGCTCGGAGATGAGTTTCCCCGCCAGGTGGGTACAGGTCACGCCGTGGCCGCTGTAGCCCTGCATGTAGTAGATATTGTTCTCCAGCCGGCCGAACTGCGGCATCCGTGAAAGCGTCAGCAGGAAGTTGCCGGTCCAGCGGTAGTCAATCTTCACCCCCTTCAGCTGCGGGAAGGTTTTGAGCAGGTTGGGCACTACCAGCCGCTCGATATCGTCCGGATCCCGCGCGCCGTAGACCACGCCGCCGCCGTACAGCAGGCGGTTATCGGCGGTCAGCCGGTAGTAGTCCAGCAGATAGTTGCAGTCCTCGACGCAGTAGTTATTCGGCAGCAGCGAGCGGGCAACCTCGTCGCCGAGCGGCGCGGTGGCGACCACCTGAGTGCCGCAGGGCATACTGCGCTTCGCCAGCAACGGCTCCAGCTTATCGCCGAGGTAGGCATTGCCCGCGACGATAACGTAGCGGGCGGTCACCTGGCCCTTCTCGGTGGTGACCACCGCCGGGTTGGTGTGGGCGATATTGGTCACCGGCGACTGTTCGTACACCCGCCCGCCGTTGAGGCGGATCGCCTCCGCCTCGCCCAGCGCCAGGTTGAGGGGATGAATATGACCGCCGCTGCGGTCCAGCAGGCCGCCGACGTAGCGGTCGCTGTTCACCTCCCGCCTGAGTTCATTAGCGTCCAGAAGCGCCAGTTGAGTATTGCCGTAGCGTTCCCAGTTGGCCTTCTGCTCCTCCAGGGTCTCCAGCTGCCGGTGGTTCATGGCGACAAACAGGCCGCCGGGCCGGTAGTCGCAGGCTATCTGATAGCGCCTGATGCGCTCGCGGATGATCTCCGCGCCTTCAAACATCATGCTGCCGAGCATCTTCGCGGCGTCCGCGCCGTAGGTGCGTTCAATGACGTCGATATCCCGGCTGTAAGAGTTAACCAACTGACCGCCGTTGCGGCCGCTGGCGCCGAAGCCGATGCGCGCCGCCTCCAGTACCACCACGTCGTAGCCCTGTTCGGCCAGGTGCAGGGCAGAGGAGAGGCCGGTATAGCCGCCGCCGACGATGCAGACGTCGCAGGTGAGCGACTCGCTGAGCGTCGGGAACGGATCGTGCTTATTGGCGCTGGCGGCATAATAGCTGCCGGTATGTTCAGTCATGGTCAGTCTCCAGGGCAATCCAGATGGTTTTCAGTTCGCTAAATTTATCCAGCGCGTGCAGGGACTTATCGCGCCCGTTGCCGCTCTGCTTATAGCCGCCGAACGGCACGGTCATGTCGCCGTCGTTATAGTTGTTCACAAACACCGAACCGGCCTTCAGGCGGCGGCTCATGCGGTGCGCCCGGGAGAGATCGCGGGTCCAGACGGCGGCGCCGAGGCCGTAGTCGCTATCGTTGGCAAGCGCCAGGGCCTGCGCTTCGGTCTGAAAGCGGGTAATGACCAGCACCGGGCCGAAAATCTCCTCGCGCCCGACGCGGGCCTCCGCCGCCACGTCCACCAGCAGCGTCGGCCCGACGGCGGCCGGATGCCCGGCACCGCGGCCGTCCAGCAGCAGCGTACCCTGCCGCGCGCCCTCGGCGATAAAGCCCTGCACGCCGTCGGCGTGGCCGCTGTCGATCAGCGTCCCCATCGCGGTGGCGGGATCGAGCGGATTGCCCGGCTGCCATCTGGCGGCCTCCGCCTTCAGCAGGGCAATGAAGTCATCGGTGATGCTCTCCTCCACCAGCAGGCGGGTGCCGGCGATGCACACCTGGCCCTGGTTATAAAAGATCCCCGCGGCGGCGGCGGACGCGGCTTTCGCCAGGTCCGGGCAGTCGGCGAAGACGATATTGGCGCTCTTGCCGCCCGCCTCCAGCCAGACGCGCTTCATATTGCTCTCGCCCGCATCCTTCAGCAGCTGCTTGCCGGTGCGGGTCGAGCCGGTAAAGGTCATCACGTCGACGTCAGGGTGCAGGGAGAGCGCCTGGCCCGCCTCGTGGCCGAAGCCGGGCACCACGTTGAGCACGCCGTCCGGCAGCCCGGCCTCCTTCGCCAGCCCCGCAAGGTAGATGGCGCTCAGCGGCGACTTCTCCGAGGGCTTCAGCACCACGCTGTTGCCGGCCGCCAGCGCCGGGCCCAGCTTCCAGCAGGTCAGCAGCAGCGGAAAGTTCCACGGCACTACGGCGGCCACCACGCCCACCGGTTCGCGGACGATCATCGCCAGCGCGCCCTCATCGGTGGCGGCGACTTCGCCGTACACTTTATCGATGGCCTCGGCGTACCAGCGGATAGCGCGCGCCGCGCCCGGAATATCATCACGCAGGCTGTGGCGGATGGGCTTGCCGGTATCAAGCGTCTCCAGCAGCGCCAGCGCCTCGTGATGCTGCTCCATTAACTCCGCCAGCCGGTTGAGCACCGCTTTGCGCGCCGCGGGCGCTGCCCGGGACCAGTCGCCGCGCTCGAAGACCGCCTTCGCGGCGCTGACCGCGCGGTCGACGTCGGCCTTTTTCCCGCGCGCAACCTGCGCCAGCGGGCGCTGCGCCCACGGATCTTCCGTGACGAAGGTGGCGCCGTCCGCGGCGGGGCCGTATTCGCCGTTGATAAACAGCCGCGCTTCCGGCTGCAGGGCGGCGGCTTTTTCCTGCCAGCCGCTCAGTGAACCAAATTCCATGCTGACTCCTTTTATTTCAACGAGATAACGTATGATTTCGCTTTTATCAGGATGCAAAAAGCCCCGGGAAATCAATCCAGAAAAAAATCGCGGTGTAAAATGGCCTGAGACGCTCAGGCCAGAGGAAAATCAGAACGTGGTGGGCGTGTGGGCGCTGATAATGCGGCAGATACCTGCCGAGGTGTTGCTGAAGCTGTGCGGTATGCCGGTGTTGATGGCATAGCTCTGCCCCGCAACGAGGTGATATGTCTGACCGTTCATTGTCAGCACTACCTCACCTTCCAGTATCGTGCCTATCTCCTCACCCTGGTGCTTGATCCGCTCGCCGGTGGTTGTGCCCGGCTGGTAGGTCTCAAAGATCATCGCCAGCGTACGGTTCGGATTTCCATTGTGTACCAGCTTCATTGAAACACCCTGACTCCCCATCTCAATCAGGTCTTCCTGATTGATAACCACCTGCGGTTCATCAGGTTTTTCCGGGTCCGCGAAGAACTCGGAGAGCGACAGCCCGTAGACCTTTAGCAGCTTCTGCAGCGTACTGATGGCAGGACTCACCTTGTCCTGTTCTATGGTGCTGATGGCGCTATGCGTTAAACCAGACAGTTCGGCGGCGCGTCGCTGTGAAAGACCCAGATTCTGGCGGATCGCTGACAGACGTTTACCCGGCGCCAGGCCGTCATCGCTCATATTGGCATTTCCTTAACAGTAGTGGTCAGAGCTGTTGCTTCTCAGCACGATAGCTCCGACAGGCGGTGATAAAACCTTCAAGCAACAAACGCGACAGGGCGTATTCGCTACTGTTCCATTCCGGGTGCCACTGCACGCCGAGGGCGAACGGATGATCGCGGACGCTGACCGCTTCCACCAGACCATCCTGCGCCCGCGCTTCAACCCGCAGCCCGGGCCCCAGCGTTTTCGCTCCCTGACCGTGCAAAGAATTGACCCAGAACGTGTTGCATCCCGGTATTAGCTGCGAAATCACGCCCCCCTGCTGGACCTGAACCTCGTGCGACGGCGCATACTGCTCCGCCACCGGTAGCTCAGGATCTTCACGATGTTCCAGCAGCTCGGGGCAATCGCACAGGCGACGATACAGAGTCCCGCCGGTGGCGACAACAAGTTCTTGTAAGCCCCGGCAAATGGCGAAAATGGGGATGCGCCTTTCGATCCCGGCGGCAATCAGCGCCAGGCTCAGTTCATCACGCCCGGGATCGGCGTCAGGCTCATCGCCGTTTTCACCATACAGGTGCGGCTGCACGTTACTGGGGCTGCCCGGCAGAAAAATACCGTCGAGCTTCGGCAGTAGGGCATTAAGAAGGTCGGGCTCTGCCAGCGCGTGGGGCAGGGCAATCGGTAAGCCGCCGGCGGTAAGCACGGCATTCAGGTACTTTTCTTGCAGGGTCTGGGTCTGATGACCCTTAAGCCTGTTCCTGCACATCACAACACCAATAAGTGGTTTGTCAAATATATTGCCCATGATCGACCTCACAGAATGGACTAAATTATTGCCAATCGCATTAATACTGCTGCTTAACGTTCAATATTTTCTCAATCTAGCAGTGTGATAACGCCTTTGCAAATAACATTTAACATTTGACAAACATTTAAACTGCCGCCATTGTCGAAAAGTGGAAATTATATTTAACGGCTGGCGCGAGCCACCGTGACCTAAACCAACGGCGGTGAATCATGGAAACCCAAACAATCGATATTGCGAATTTTGTGCAGTTCCCGGAAGAGAGGCGAAGTAGCGCATTTGCGCGCGAGGTGGCGAACTATCTTGAGCGCTACCCGGACACCCAGTATGTCGATGTCCTGCTGACCGACCTGAACGGATGTTTTCGCGGCAAGCGCATTCCGGTGAACGGTCTGCGCAAAATAGAGAAGGGCTGCTACTTCCCGGCCTCGGTCTTTGCGATGGATATTCTTGGCAACGTAGTGGAGGAGGCGGGGCTCGGCCAGGAGCTGGGTGAGCCGGATCGGGTCTGCGTGCCGGTGGCGGGAACCCTGACGCCGTCGGCCAGCGACCCGGAGCAGATTGCCCAGGTCCAGCTCACCATGCTTGACGAAGATGGCGCTCCCTTTGACGCTGAGCCGCGGAACGTCCTTAACCGACTCTGGCAGCAGCTGCGCCAGCGCGGGCTGTTCCCGGTAGTAGCGGTAGAGCTGGAGTTCTATTTACTTGACCGGCAGCGCGACGCCGAAGGCTACCTCCAGCCGCCCTGCGCGCCGGGCACCGATAACCGCAACACCCAAAGCCAGGTTTACTCGGTGGACAACCTCAACCATTTCGCCGACGTGCTGACCGATATTGACGATCTGGCGCGCCTGCAGCTGATCCCCGCCGACGGCGCGGTAGCCGAAGCCTCGCCCGGCCAGTTCGAAATTAACCTCCACCACACCGACAACGTGCTTGACGCCTGCGACGACGCGCTGGCGCTCAAGCGGCTGGTGCGCACCGTTGCCGAGAAGCACAAGATGCACGCCACCTTTATGGCCAAGCCCTACGAGGAGCACGCCGGCAGCGGGATGCACATTCACATCAGCATTCTCGACAGGCACGGTAAAAACGTCCTCGCCGACGACAGTGGCGAAGATTCAGCCACTCTGCATCGCGCCCTTGCGGGAATGATAGACCTGATGCCGGCCTCTATGGCACTGTTAGCGCCTAACGTAAACTCATACCGCCGCTTCCAGCCCGGCATGTACGTCCCGACCCAGGCTTCCTGGGGGCACAACAACCGCACCGTGGCGCTGCGCATTCCCTGCGGCGACCGCGACAGCCACCGGGTTGAGTACCGGGTGGCCGGTGCGGACGCCAACCCCTATCTGGTGATGGCGGCGATCCTGGCGGGTATTCTGCACGGGCTGGATAACGATCTGCCGCTGCAGGAGGAGGTTGAGGGCAACGGACTGGAGCAGGAGGGCGTACCTTTCCCTATCCGCCAGAGCGACGCCCTGTGGGAGTTTGCGGAAAACGAAAGCCTGCGCGCGCTGCTGGGCGCGCGCTTTTGCCACGTTTATCATGCCTGCAAGCATGACGAGCTGGTGCAGTTTGAACGACTGATCACGGACACTGAAATTGAGTGGATGCTGAAAAACGCATAATGCGTCAGGTCCGGCGGTCGTGCGCCGCCGGGCTGCAGCGAATTTCCGGTGAACCGATAATACAATGTGGCGAGGAAATGTGATGATGCAGATGGTCAACTACCCCCGCGGCGAAGGCGCGAGCTGCTGCCGTATCGACAACGACGGACCCGCCCGCGTCGCGGTGCGAATGGACACTCCCCGACTACGATCTACCCCCAGGCTAAGCAGGTTTGCAGCGGCGACGCGTTCACCGCAAATCGGTATTTGCGTGGGGGGGATGGCGTATGGCGGCTAATTTTTCCGGCAATAGCGCGGCCCCGGTAGAAAAGGCCCAACTGCGTAAATCCCTCAAGCTGTGGCAGGTGGTAGTCATGGGCCTTGCCTACCTCACGCCGATGACCGTTTTTGATACCTTCGGCATCGTCTCGGGCGTCAGCAACGGCCACGTTCCCGCCTCGTACCTGCTGGCGCTGGCCGGGGTGCTGTTTACCGCCATCAGCTACGGCAAGCTGGTGCGCCAGTTTCCGCAGGCGGGTTCCGCCTACACCTACGCCCAGAAGGCGATCAACCCCCATATCGGCTTTATGGTCGGCTGGTCGTCGCTGCTCGACTATCTGTTCCTGCCGATGATTAACGTCCTGCTGGCGAAAATCTACCTCACCGCGCTGTTTCCCGGCGTTGCACCCTGGGTGTGGGTGGTGATGTTCGTCGGCATCCTCACTGCCGCTAACCTCAAGAGCGTGAACCTGGTGGCGAACTTCAACGCCCTCTTCGTGCTAGTTCAGGTGGCAATCATCGCGGTGTTCATTTTCCTGGTGGTGCAGGGGCTGCACAGCGGAGAGGGCGTCGGCACCATCTGGTCGCTGCGGCCGTTCGTCAGCGAAAACGCGCACCTGATCCCGATCATCACCGGCGCCACCATCGTCTGCTTCTCGTTTCTCGGCTTCGACGCCGTGACCACCCTGTCGGAAGAGACGCCGGACGCCGCCCGCACCATTCCGAAAGCGATTTTCCTCACCGCGCTGTACGGCGGGATCATCTTTATCGTCGCCTCCTTCTTTATGCAGCTCTTTTTCCCCGACATCAGCCGCTTCAAGGACCCGGACGCGGCGCTGCCGGAGATCGCGCTCTACGTCGGCGGCAAGCTGTTCCAGTCAATTTTCCTCTGCACCACCTTCGTCAACACGCTGGCCTCGGGCCTGGCATCCCACGCCAGCGTGTCGCGCCTGCTGTACGTGATGGGCCGCGACAACGTCTTCCCGGAGAAGTACTTCGGCTACGTGCATCCGAAGTGGCGCACCCCGGCGCTCAACGTCATCATGGTGGGGATCGTGGCGATGTCGGCGCTGTTTTTCGACCTGGTCACCGCCACGGCGCTGATCAACTTCGGCGCGCTGGTGGCCTTTACTTTCGTCAACCTGTCGGTGTTCAACCACTTCTGGCGGCGGGAAGGGCGCAATAAAACCTGGAAGGACAAGCTGCACTACCTGATCCTGCCGTGGACAGGCGCCGCCACCGTTGCCGTGCTGTGGGTTAACCTGGAGGCCACCTCCCTGACCCTTGGCCTGGTATGGGCCGCCGCCGGACTGCTCTATCTTGGCTACCTCACCCGCCGCTTCCGCCAGCCGCCGCCGGTGTTCGACGGCAGCAAAGCGGAGCAGGCCTGGGAGTGATTTTTGCCCACAGTGGAGAAGAAATCGGCAAACGATTTAAAATCCGCAAACAGCCTTTGACAAGGCAGGGGCGCACCGATAATATGCGCCCCGTTCACACGATTCCTCTGTAGTTCAGTCGGTAGAACGGCGGACTGTTAATCCGTATGTCACTGGTTCGAGTCCAGTCAGAGGAGCCATATTCTTGTTTTCATGCCGCTTCGTGAATCCTTATGTGATTCAGATTCAATAAGTTAGCGTGAAAAGTCTTCCCAATGCATTTTCAGTTTACTCTCCGCATCGGGAGAATTTGGTGGTCAGATTTGGGGTCAAGTTGGTTTGATGACGGAGTGACCCCCAATGTATCTTAACGACTCAAGAATCCGCAACTTAAAACCATCCGCAAAACCCTTCAAAGTTTCCGACTCTCATGGTCTGTACCTTTTAGTCAATCCTAGCGGTTCACGTCTTTGGTATTTCAAATATCGCATCAATAGAAAAGAATCCCGCCTCGGCTTAGGTGCCTATCCTGATGTTTCTCTGGCTGATGCTCGTCAGCAGCGTGACGGCATTCGTAAATTGCTGGTGCAGAATATCAACCCAGCACAACAGCGCTCCACTGAAAGAGCCACTGTCTTACCGGGAGAAACCTTCAAGTGTGTCGCGTTGAACTGGCATAAAAGCAACAGATCATGGTCAGAGAACCATGCCGCCCGTCTGCTTGCCAGCATGAACAATCATATCTTCCCGATAATTGGACACCTGCCAGTCACAGAACTGAAAACCCGCCATTTCATCGACCTGCTGAAAGGAATTGAAAAAAAAGGTTTGCTAGAAGTAGCGGCACGCACTCGGCAGCATATGTGCAACATCATGTGTCATGCCGTGCATCAGGAGTTGATAGAGCATAATCCGGCGGCCAATCTGGACGGTATAATCGCCCCGCCCGTTAAACGCCACTATCCTGCCCTTCCGTTGGAGGGTGATGTCTCTAATTAGTTGAATTTGAGGTATAATACGGGCTTTTGAGGTTATCTAATGGCCAGCGTTAACGTTCATTGTCCCCGTTGTCAGTCTGCTCAGGTTTACCGCCATGGTCAGAATCCTAAAGGCCATGACAGATTTCGCTGCCGTGACTGCCACCGTGTGTTTCAGCTCACTTATGCTTATGAAGCACGTAAGCCGGGTATTAAAGAGCAGATCACTGAAATGGCCTTCAATGGCGCCGGGGTTCGCGATACCGCCAGGACACTGAAAATTGGCATTAACACCGTCATCCGGACTTTAAAAAACTCGCGCCAAAGCGAATAACGTCTTCGCCTGTTGCCCATGTTGATGTGGCGCTTATTTGCGAACTCGATGAGCAATGGAGTTTCGTTGGCAGTAAAGGCCGGCTGCACTGGCTCTGGTACGCGTACAACACCAAAACAGGCGGTGTACTGGCCTACACTTTTGGTCCCCGAACCGATGAAACCTGCTGAGAGCTACTGGCACTGCTTACACCATTCAACATCGGCATGATCACCAGCGACGACTGGGGCAGCTATGGCCGGGAGGTGCCAAAGGATAAACATCTGACCGGCAAAATATTCACCCAACGCATTGAGCGTAATAACCTGACGCTCCGCACCCGCATTAAGCGCCTGGCTCGTAAAACAATCTGCTTCTCACGCTCAGTTGAGATCCACGAAAAAGTGATCGGAGCGTTTATCTAAAAACACATGTTCTACTAATTGGATGCACTACCCAACAGAGGTGAGGTCAAGGTAGCGGGGCTACAAAAAATTTCTAAAGCAGAGAACTGAATTGCTAATATTGATGCTGATGATTGCTCGAACAACGGGCCTTAACAACTTGTTTTTATTCAGTATCTTTGAATGGATAACTGTGCGGATTCAGTATATATTTAAGTTTAACGTTCGAATTGTTAAAATGAAAAAGAAGCACGTTTTTTCTTTCAACAACACGATATAAAGAATAAGATATTGTATTATATAGGATTTTTATGCACAAAGCCCCTAATGTAATTGACCTTTTTAGTGGATGTGGTGGATTTGGCCTTGGTGCAAAACTGGCTGGTTTCAATGTGATCGCAGCGATTGACATAGATTCAACCTTGCAATCTGCGTACGGCCTAAATTTCCCTAAAACACAACTTATCAACGCAGACATCTCTACAATGAGAAAAGCAGAGTGGTCTCAAATAATTGGTGACCGCGAAGTTGATGGAATCATCGGTGGCCCACCATGCCAAGGTTATTCCCGCATGGGACATTCAGACGCCAATGACCCAAGGCGTTCTCTACTACGTCATTTTTTTAGAACTATTAATATTATTAGGCCTAAATTTTTTGTAATGGAGAATGTAGAAGGTCTAATGGATAGTAAGAATGTTTACGAACTAAAATCAGCACTTAAAACTTTAGATAGAAATTATAAAGTTTTAGAACCTATGATACTTGATGCTTCAGATTTCGGTGCACCTACTAAACGAAAAAGAGTAGTAGTAATTGGCTTTGTGGATGAGGACCTTGATTTATTATTAACCCAAAGTACTTTTGCACCAAGAAACATTAAAAAAACCTGTGTTAGAGATGCCATTTATGACCTTTGCTCCCCAATATCAAAAGCTAAAAGTGATGATGCTCTTGACTATGGGTGGTCTGGTTATAGAACTAATTTTGAATTATCAACTTATGCTAAAGAAATGCGAAAAATGCCATCATCTGGGCTTGGCTGTAAACTTGCATTGGATAAATTTAAAGCAGGACAAGTAAGTGGTTTTTTCAATACCATTCATTCTTTAAAAGTTAAAGAACGCTATTCTTCGACAGCACCTGGCACAAGCGATCCTATTAGTAAATCAAAGAGGTTAACTTGGGATGGTTTATGTCCGACATTGAGAGCGGGCACCGGTGCAGATAAAGGTAGTCATCAAGCAGTTCGTCCACTCCACCCTCAGGAAGGGCGAGTTATAACTGTAAGAGAGGCTGCTCGCCTGCAAGGATTTCCTGATTGGTTTATATTTCACCAAGCAAAGTGGCACAGTTTCAGAATGATAGGAAATAGTGTCTCTCCAATTATGTCAAAGCATATAATGGGAGTACTATTTGAAGCTTTGAAAGAAAAAGACACTAAGAATAAAAAGGTTGGTTAATATGCCGGGAAATTCAATTATTGAGCGTATATCAATTGATACAGGTGTTAGCTCTACTTTTCTTGAGGAAGCTCTAACAAAAGATGTTACTACTCTCGAAGCCATTTTTGATTTAGTTGATAACTCAATAGATGCTGCAAGAGACTGGCTAATAGACTCTGAATCTACCAGAGGAAAAGATAATTTACCAACGGATTACTCAGCTTTTTTTGTTTGCATTCGTATAGATGACAATAGCATTCGTGTGTTAGACAATTGTTCAGGTATTGACAGAGAGACTCTAACTAACCGAGCTCTTTACACAAACAAGCCATCAACGCATGAATATGGTATAGGTTTATATGGTATAGGATTAAAACGCTCATTATTAAAAATGGGTACCGATTTTTCATTTTCTGTTGATAATGGAAAAGAAGAGTTTAAATCGCGATTTAATAATAAAGGAATCGGAGGTGGAGTTAAGGATAAAGTATTCGCCAATGTATTCCCAACTAAGGGGAAAAAGAAATCTTTATTTAATGTATCTAATTTAAAACGCGAAATACAGAACGACTTACACAATCCCAGATGGTTTGAAAATGCAGTCAGGGAGTTTTCTCTGAGATATGCATTATATATACATAAAGGATTCAAGATCATACTTCATCATGCAAAGAATGGGATAAGAAAGCAAATTGAAGGCATTGCTCCTAATCTGAGAACAGAATGCAAATTTCCTCCAACAAGAGAAGTAATAAAATTTGATGGCATTGAGGTAATTATTGAAACCGGTATTCATTTTGACTACAGGTTTCCAGGTGAAAGTGACCATGATTTATCTAAGAACAGAAAACTGACAGACTTTTTTGGTATTTACTTTGCTTGTAATGATCGTGTAATAGTTTCGGCTAGTACAGAAAGAACCCATGGATGGCGTACAAAGTGGCACTCGGAATATAATGGTTATGTTTGTTGGGTAAAATTTGTATCTAAAAATGCTGCATTACTCCCATGGAATACAGCTAAAACAGCTCTAAGGACTGACAGTCCCTTATTTTTAGCCGTCAGAGACAGAATTCAACCTATTGCAGATAACTATAGGTCAGCCATAAAACAACGCTATTCATCTAATAATAAAAAAGATAGTTCTATCTCTCATAAAAAATCAACTGATAAACCAGTTAGTGCTCAACCCATCAGTGAAACAGGCATTAAAGAAACAACGAAAAAAAATAAAAATATAACCAGAGTATCCACTCCTCCCAAATCACGGCCAATTTTAGACCTCCCAAGAAACAGAGATATTTTTGTTGATTGGGAAAGAAATACGGTTGTCGTACCCACGTACAGAAATAAAGAATACCACATATTTTGTGAAATTTGCCAACTCAACTCATATGAAAACCCTATAAGTTGCGTTGTAATGCTCCGAGTGTTTCTTGAAACAACAGCGAAAGAGACAATGAAATGTCTGGGTTCTAATTGGAACAATAATTCTCTTGCAAAAAACACTACGTATCTAGCTTTAAGATTAAATAAAAATAACTACATTACTGACAGTGTCAGATTATTAATTGAAAGATATGGGCGTACTGTAGATGAACCTATTCTTTCAATTAACAACATACAGTCCTTGGTTCATTCTGTTGATTTTAATATCGATAAAACTCTTATTAATAGATATTGGGATGATTTAGAGCCATTTCTCTCAGCGTGTTGGAAAATTATAGTAGATATAGATAATACACCTGAATTAAAAAACACCTTATTAAAGTAATTCATTGGCTTATCTAAATAAGGTGTTGAATCATCATGGGCCGGAGTATAATGCCGGCCATTTTTTAATAATATATTTTTTAGAGAGTAAATTTTCCAAACCATGGAAAAGTTCTGTAATAGCTGATAAAATTTTCCATTTGTTCCTTTGCTAACGCCTCCTTTTCCGCGGGATAAAAACCCAACGTTTCCCTGATTTCGTCATAATTGCTGCCAGGTAACATTTGCTCTACCAAAAGGCGCTCTCTAGAAGAAAGAGCAGGAAGACTAATATTTTTTATTTGTTCCCACCTTTCCGAATAATAAGCCCATGATGAAATAGACGTTTTCTCATTAAACTCTGCAATCTGATCTTTTTCCAAAACAATGCCCATTGCAGTAAGCATCTTCTGACCATCCTCATATACAAAAGCATTAATTGGTACAACTTGTAAATCTACAGCTGATGCCATACCTTTTGATATCGCTCTTTTAAGAGATGCCAAAACAGCATATGGAAATTGCTTAGCATGCATCAACTCAGCATTAAGTTCATGCGACTCATATTCCTCAGTAATTAACTCTTTAAATCTATTTAAACGATACTCCATCACATCATCATCTCCCTCAGGCTTACCTAAGTTTGGCGAGTGAGCATTCAAAGTCACTTTGAATATATCCCCATGTGATAATTTACCGATTAAGCGAACAACATCAGAAAGTTGCTTGTTAAGATCATTGAAAGAAATAAAATCTAACCAAACAATAGATTGCCTATCAAAATCATGCGCATTAACAAAATCAGTAGAGGAACAAGCTCTCTCATAAAAATCAATACATGACAACGGTTTATTAAATTTTTGTCTTATGCGAGTATTTTCATCTTTTTCTATACATATCATATCCGATATTCTTAGTTCTTGATGTAAGATTTTAAAGTCTTCCATGAACGGTCCACCGAAACCTATGTATCGATAATCAGAGATATTAACATATTTATTAATGCGTCTTAACGCTTGAATAAACAGACCTCTTTCAACGGCCTTATTTGGCCTTAAATGGTATGGTATCGAAGTTCCCGTGGACATTTCACACCTTTTTCAATATCTGGTCAAAGCAATATTCACCAACCTGAGAGGTAGGCCTAATTTCTTCGAATATGTATTCAGAGACAGCTATTATTTCACTTTTCTTTTTTGTAAAAATAACTCTCTCAACGGGATCAGTTTCTTTTGGCGCTGGAAGACTTGGTTTAAATACACGCCCTCCATCCCGCCTAACATTTTTCCACTCGTCAGACTTAACTCTTCCTGATAAAGTTACACTAGGTGCTGACTGAGTCTCCTCACTTCGAAAATATAATGATAAATCTTCTTTAGAAGCCTTTTTCCATCGATTAGTAAAATCAGTAAATGTTTTAATACCTTCTCTAATTTTTTCTTTGACGATAGAGTATATTTGCGTACTGCTATCCACACCTCTTTTTGTTGTCTTTAGCGGTAATTTTGCTGGATTATTAGACTGGAATACAACAACCCCAGATATTGCTATGAATTGTGTATGATACCGGGGAACACCAGCTTCTCCCCACCCAGTAATATGGCTTTTATCATTGTGAAGAACAACACGATCATTACATATAATGGTGATGCCAGCCCTTTCACTGACAGATTTTCCATCCTGTTCGTCCTGTTCTTCTTTTTCTGTACTTAATGAACGATAAAAACCAATTGCCACATCAACATTGACCCCATCAATAGTATTTTCATATATATAGGGAGCAATACCATCTTTTTTATTGGAAAAATCTTTAGCAAATTTTGTGATTGAAATTATAGGAGAAATCAAAGCACCATTTACTTTTATTTCTAGACCTTTCGCTATTATATATGAAAAGTGAGTTGATATAACCTTATGCAAATCATCAATGAAATCTTGGCTTCCGAATTGTAAACTCACCCCTTCTCTGATTTCAGACACATTAATAATCGTACCATTTGATCTATTATTATCATCGGTATCATTAAGAGGCAGATGCCAGTTGGTATCATCTTTCATCCACGCACTGGTTATTTCAACCTTATAACTACCATCGTCAGTCTTACAAGCTACAGTCGATTCCTCCCCCATTTTAAAAATAGCTCTTTTCATTCCAATCCCATATACGCCAACAGTGGGAAGATCCTTATCTCTATCATTATCATGCCGTCCCATCCTAAATGCAGATTTTATTGCCACATCTCTAGGAATGCCACCGCAGTTATCGGTAATATTGAAATGTTCAGGGCTGAAGGATATATCAACTTTGAAGCCCTTATATGGTGATTCTCCCGTGTTATTCCCTTTTAATAGTCTCATGGCACCATCAAGACTATTATCAATCAAATCCAATATTGCATCCACTAGTTCAATGTCGCGAGTCAACATCTCAACAAAGAATCGTTTTGCTGGTACTAGTTCAACCTGTTCCATATAATTTCCATTAATTCCTCATATGTAAAGAGGATAGTTTTAGATAACAAAGATAATGATTGCCATCATTCGTAGTTTTACACAAATATTTCAATGGTTAACAACTAGCATACTTTCATAAAGATTAAAAGAACAAATGGTGAACTACGCTTCCCATGCGGTAGGCACCATATGGATGATCACCACCAACCACTGAGAACTCAAACCGATTTTGTGCAACTCATATCTATTGGTGGTCATTTTGGCGGTCTTGACAGCAAGGAAACTCTAGTTTAGCTTATTTATTAGCCAGTTACTGGTAAAGGCGATCCCAGTCAGAGGAGCCATATTTAAAAAGCCTGCTTTCGAGCAGGCTTTTTGCTTTCTAGCGTTCCGAAAGCTCAAACGCGCAGTGCGTGCCGTCCGGCAACTCGATATCCAGCTTCAGCCGGCAGCCCGCCGCCTCTACGTAGCGCTTGAGGGAAGAGAGCTTGATGTCGTTGCCCTTTTTCTCCATGCCGGCAAGCGTCGGCTGCTTAATGCCCAGACTGTCGGCCATCTCCTGCTGGGTCTTATTGACCATCTCACGCAGCTTCGCCAGGTTGTACTCCAGCAGCAGCTCCTGATAGAGGACGTCGGCTTCGGCGAGAACCTGAGGGTCTTCGTCTGCCAGCAATTGCTCTAATGTGATAGTCATGATTTACCTCGATTGATAAAAATGATTAAGGTATTCAGTAAACTCGTCGTCTGCCCTTGCGATCATCTCGGTATAAAAGCGCTTTTCGTTGCCAGCCTTGCTGCCCGCGCAGAGTAAAATCGCGCTACGGTCAGGTGAAAATGCAAAAAAGATACGAACCGGATCGCCCATGCACTGGACTCTAAGCTCTTTCATTTGGCTAAAGCGCGACTCCTTGATCGTGTCCGCATAGGGGCGACCCAGATTGGGTCCCTCTTTTTGCAGCAGTGCGATTGTCGCAACGACACGCGCTCTTTTACTGATGTTAAGGTTAAAGTGCCAGGCCTTATAGGCTTCTGTTACCTGAATGTTCCACACGCTATCACTCCCTGATTTATAGGTCAAAGGCTATAGTCTGTTTGTCCAGATCCCGACTATGCCCGATTCACCGGGAGGAGAGAAAAGTCACTTTTCCGTTAAGGAATCACGCTTCCACGGCGCGTTGTGTTACAAATGAGGTTGCATTGTTAAATGCGCACCCCCTCGCACAGGAGAAAAAATGACCACAGTAATTCGCAGCGCCGGACGGGCAGATGCCCCGGCAATTTACGAGATGATTATGGCTCTGGCCGTGTATGAAAAGGCCGAGCAGGAAGTCGTCACGACGCCGCAGGAGATTGAAGAGACGCTGTTTGGCGCCGGCAGCAAAACGGAGGCGCTGATCTGCGAGATTGACGGCAGGGTAGCGGGATACGCGGTGTACTTCACCACTTATTCAACCTGGCTTGGCCGCAGCGGTCTCTATATCGAAGATCTGTACGTCTCACCAGAATTTCGCGGGCACGGGGCGGGGAAGGCGCTGATCCAGTGCATCGCGAAGACGGCGGTGGAGCGGCGCTGCGGCCGCCTGGAGTGGAGCGTACTCGACTGGAACCAGCCGGCGATTGATTTCTACCTCAGCACCGGCGCATTGCCGCAGAGCGAATGGGTCCGCTACCGGCTCGACGGCGAGGCGCTGCGCGCGTTCGCGGCGAAATAGGACGTGCCGGGCGCCAGGGGCGCCCGGCACGGAGCCGCTAGCGGAACGGCGGCTCGTTGAAGGTGCGCAGCTTGCGCGAGTGCAGCTTATCGCCCTCGGCGCGCAGCAGGTCGATGGCGCGAATGCCTATCTGCAGGTGCTCGGAAATCGCCCCCTCGTAGAAGCGGTTGGCCTGGCCCGGCAGCTTGATCTCGCCGTGCAGCGGCTTATCCGACACGCACAGCAGCGTGCCGTAAGGCACCCGGAAGCGGTAGCCCTGGGCGGCGATGGTGGCGCTCTCCATATCAATCGCCACCGCCCGGCTGAGGTTAAAGCGCAGCGAAGACGCCGAGTAGCGCAGCTCCCAGTTGCGGTCGTCGGTGGTGACCACGGTGCCGGTGCGCAGCCGCTGCTTGACCTCTTCGCCGGGCATCCCGCTCACCAGCTTAGTCGCGTCGTACAGCGCGCGCTGCACTTCGGCGATGCTGGGAATCGGGATATCCGGCGGCAGCACCGCGTCGAGTACGTGGTCGTCGCGCAGATAAGCGTGGGCCAGCACGTAGTCGCCGATGCTCTGGCTTTCGCGCAGCCCGCCGCAGTGGCCGATCATCAGCCAGGCTTCCGGACGCAGCACCGCCAGGTGGTCGCAGATGTTTTTGGCGTTGGCCGGACCGACGCCGATATTGATAAGCGTTATGCCCCGGCCGTCTTTATCGATCAGGTGCCAGGCGGGCATCTGGTGCTTTTTCCACGCCAGATCGGAAATGTCCTTCTCCGGCGCGTCGCTGTCGGCGGTAATTAATGCGCCGCCCGCGCAGGAGAGGGCCACGTAGGGGCTGTCCGGATCGAGGATCTGGCCGCAGCCCCAGCTGATAAACTCGTCCACGTAGCGGGTGTAGTTGGTGAACAGCACGAAGGGCTGAAAATGCTCCACCGGCGTGCCGGTGTAGTGGCGCAGGCGGGCCAGAGAGAAGTCCACCCGCCGGGCATCGAAGTGCGACAGCGGATAGAACTCGGTCGGATGAAACAGACCGTCGGCGGTTTCATCGCCGATCTGCGCAAGCTCAGTGGTCGGGAAGTGGCGGGTCAGCCCGGCGCTCATCGAGCGGTCCAGGGTCAGGGCCGAGCCGTCAATCACGTACGGATAGGGAATTTCGTGCTGCGATGGCGCGACGCTGATGTGTGCGCCGTAGTCCTGATACAGGGAGGTCAGCTGCTCGCGCAGGTAGCGGCCAAACAGCGCCGGCTGGGTGACGGTGGTGGTGTAGCATCCCGCGTGGGTAAAGCGCCCCCAGGCCCGGGTTTTCAGCGCGCTGTGGGCCTCGCCGTCCCAGGAAACCGACAGGGCAGGGTAGACAAACAGCCCGGCGGCCCGGGCCTGCGCATCCGGCAGCGCCCCCTCTTCGATATAGCGGCCAATCGCCTCGCGCAGGGCGGCGACGGCGGCGGTATACAGCGTTTCCAGCTGCTCAAGCGCCTGCTCCGGCGTCAGGCCGGTCTTTTTGTTGCTCATTCTCTGCTCCTTGTCTCAGCTTCGCTGCTGTTTTGCATAGTATGTCACAGCAATGTGAAACAAAAGATACAGATTGTTTTGTTTAACGAATGACGGGGCGAAGACTAAATGTTGAGTAGCGATGGTTTTTTAACCATCGCGTCAGGATTAATTCGCTGCACGGCTTGCACGAAAGCAACAAAATTGTGATTGAATAAAGTGAGATTATGAAAAAACTCAACCTCTCTTTTAATCCCGGCCTGTAGGTATAAAACAGACCATTTCCTTCTGTTATTTACTTTTATCGAAGTGGGTTTAATTTGTATTATCGTCGATAAAGGGATGGTATAAGTTACACCATTCTTAATTTCATAAAGAAAATCGCCGTCATAGTAGTATTCCTCATGCGCCGCTCTCTTAAAAAAAGAGGGATTTGACGATATTTTTTTCATGCCATTTTTTTCAGTCACGATGCGCCTGGGATAGCGCATATTTCTGCGTAAGCATTCTATCGATATCAGTAATAAAATTAGCGGGAGCACCGTTAATAGTATATTAAGCATTTCCCGCATATTTCCTCCCCTCAACTGTGAATGTCGATCCTCACTGATGAGGGTAGCACTGTCAACATTGCCGTTACATAGTGACGGGAACACTCGTTCAGCACTCTCTTGCGAAACCTTACTCGCCGGGAGGGATTTTCCGGCAGGCCGCCCCTGAACTGCATAATCAGCACAAGAGTTGAATTCTGTATTGTTATAATATAACATTATTAGCCGTTAAAATCCTGCCCGTTCGCGCCGGAGTCAATCATGCCAAAAGTCCCCATCACCATCCTCAACGGCTTTCTCGGCGCCGGGAAAACCACGCTGCTCAAGCGCCTGCTGGGCCAGGCCCACAGGCAGCAGCTGGCCGTGGCGGTGATCGTCAATGACATGAGCGACCTCGACGTTGACGGCGTGCTTATCGCCAATACCGAGATCGTCAGCCGGGCGCAGCACAACTTCGTCACCATTTCCGCCGACAGCATCAGCAGCCCCGGCGGCATCCGCAGGCTGGACGCCGCGCTGGATAAGCTGCTGGTCCACCGGCGCCCGGCGCATATCCTGCTGGAAACCAGCGGCAGCAGCCATCCGCTGCCGCTGGTGAAGTATCTGCACGGCCACCCGCAGGTCAGCCTGCGCGGCCTGCTTAATCTGGTGGACGGCGTGATGCTGCGCGACGACTACCGCGGCGGCGAAACGCTGCTGGCGCGCTGGCAGCAGAACCTGCGGGCGGAGTGCAGGGGCACGGAAAATCTGCTTGCCGAGCAGGTGCTGTTCTGCAGCCACCTGCTGCTGACCAAAAGCGACCGCCTCACGCCCGCTGAACTGAAGGCGATGGCGCAGAGCCTGCAGCAGATCAATCCCTATGTGGCGGTGATGGCGCTTTCCAGGGGCAACCTGGCGCTTGAGGATCTGCTCGCGATGGCGGAGTACGACTTTCACCGGGTGCTGCGGCTCATCGACGAGCTGGAGCCGGAGCTGGACGCCGGGGGTGCATACGATATCGAATCGCGGGTTATCGAGGACGACAGGCCGTTCCATCCGCAGCGGCTGTGGGACACCTGCCACCGCTTTCTCGGCACCGGCATCCACCGCAGCAAAGGTTTTTTCTGGCTACCGGGCCGCGACGATCTGGCCCTGCTGTGGAATCAGGCGGCGGGCAGCATCAATCTCGACGTGGTGAGCTTCTGGAAGGCCGGCGTGCTGGCCCACAGCGATTCCGGGCTGACCGTCGAAGAGCGCGCGCTGCTGCATCAGCAGATGCTACGGCAGTGGCCGGGGCGCTTCGGCGACCGGCGCTGCCGCCTGACGGTGATCGGCCAAAAAGACGAAGTAGACGGCTTCGTCACGGCGTTGAAAACGTGCTTCCTCACCGAAGCCGAGATCCGCCGCTGGGAAACGGGCGGCACCTTCCCGGACCCGTGGCCGGTGCGCATGGCAAAAGTCGAGGCGTAATTCTAGCGCCCCAGGCTGCGCAGCTGCGTACAGAACGGACAGTCGCAGCCGTTCACCGATACCGCGTTACACAGCCCCGGCTGCACATTTTTCACGTCCAGCGTATGAAAGGTCGCGAAGGCGTAGCTGGCCCTGGCGGCAACGTCGCTGTTTCCCGCAGGTTCAGAAGGGATTTTAGAGGTAAACGCCTGCGCTTTTACCGCAAACAGGGAAAGCATCAGCAAAGAGAGTGGTTGTTTCATCGAGCAGTCCTCGCCAAAAGGCCAATCAGCAACGGAGATGATATTCATAATGGAGTATGTAATATCGTAACATTACTCCATCGGGATGAATAGTGAACGAGTAAAATATGAAAAAAGTGTCCGCAGAAGAGAAAAAGGCCGTCCTGGCGATGTCGCCGGACGACTATATGAACGAAGCGCAGCAGGCGTTTTTCCGCCGCCTGCTGGAGGAAGAGCGCGCCGGGCTGCTGGCGCATATTGAGGAGCTTAAGGATCAGCTGCAGCCCGCCAACGAGTCCGGTGACGAGGGCGACATCGCCTCCCGCGAAGAGCACCTGCGGATGCTGCTGCGCCAGATTGACCGCGAAAGCCGGCTGCTGCCGAAGTTCGACGCCGCCCTGCACCGCATGCGCAGCGGCGACTACGGCTACTGTATGGAAACCGGGGAACCCATCGGCCTGGAGCGCCTGATGCTGCGCCCGACGGCGGAGCTGAGCATCGACGCCAAGCTCAAGCAGGAGCAGAAAGAAGGCCACTACCGTAAATAGTCAGAAGGGCCGGCGCCCGTCCGGGCGCCGGCCCGAACGCCGCTAGCGCGCTCTCACCAGAAAGCGGCTGACGCTCTCAAGCTTCTCTATCGTCTCCTCAAGCTCCCGCGCCGGCTGCGACTGGTCGATAATGCCCGCGCCCGCCTGCAGCGAATAGCCGCCGTCCCGGCGATAGAGCGATCGCAGCACCAGCGCCGCGTCCAGCTCGCCCTTGCTGCTCAGCCAGAACACGCTGCCGCTGTAGGCGCCGCGCGGCGTCGGCTCCAGGCGGCGGATGGCCGCTATCGCCGGCGCCTTCGGAATGCCGGAGGCGGTCACCGCCGGGAAGAGGGCGGCAAAGGCGTCCCAGACGCTGCAGCCCGCGCGCAGCTGTCCCTCCACCCGCGAAGCCAGGTGCTGCACGCTGCCGCGCAGCGACACCGACATAAAGTCGCTCACCCGGGTTGAGCCCTCCTCGCACAGCGGCGCCAGCTCCTCAAAGGCGAGCTTCACCGACACCGCGTGCTCGGCAATCTCTTTCGTATCGCCGGTCAGCACCTCGCGCAGCCGCCGGTTCTCCGCCTCGTCGGCGGTCAGAGCGCGGGTGCCCGCCAGCGGCTGAGTGCTGACCGCGCCGCCGGCTGAAACTTCCACCACTGTTTCCGGACTAAAGCCGACAAACTGCTCTTCCCCGAGCCGCACCGCGAAGGCGCGGGCGGGCGTATTGTGCTGCCGCCCCAGGCGGAAGCTGGCGAGCAGATCAATGTTGTCATCCACCTCGATGCGGCGGGAGAGGATCACTTTCTGATACTCGCCCCGCGCAATCTCCGCCACCGCCGCTGCCACCCGCTGCCGGTAGCCGTCCGCGTCCTGTTGGCGAATGCGCTGCGCAATCCGCTCCCGCCAGGCCTCATCTTCCCCGATAGCGGCCGCCGGGCGGTCGGCCTCGCGCAGGCGGGCTTCCAGCAGCGGCAGTTCAGCGGCATCGTGCGCCTTCAGCGCTGCGCCGTCCGCCGTCAGGGTCAGCTGCCAGCGCGGAATAAACAGCGTCAGCTGCGGCCCGGCCGTCGGCGCGAAAGGAAGGTGATACGTCAGCGCCGACAGCTCGAAGTGCCCGCAGCCGAAGGCCTGCCAGTCGCTGAACGGCAGGGCGTCGAGCGCCTGCTGCAGATTCTCCCGCCAGCGCGCGCCGCGCCACGTCAGCGGCGGCTGCCCCGGCAGCGCCAGTTCGGCCCGATCGGCGTAGACCCTGACCTCGGCCGCGCTGCCGATGCCGACCCGCCAGCGCCCCTGCTGCTCGTAGGCAATATGGCTCGCCTTCTCATCCGCCAGCAGGTGGCACACCACGTCCAGCGGCGGGGCGGCAAGGGGAAGCGTACATTCTCCCGGCGCCCCCCTGGCCTCCTGCGCCAGCGCCGCCAGCCGGCGCTTATCAATTTTGCCCACCGCCGTTAGCGGCCAGCGGGGCACCATCAGCAGCTGGTCCGGCAGCTTGTGGGCGCTCAGCCCCCGGCCCAGCAGAGTGCCGCGCAGATCGGCCAGCGACATCGTACCGTCCCCCGACAGGCAGGCGCAGATCCGCTCCCCGAGCCGCGCATCGGCGACGCCCACCACGACGCAGGCCGACACGCCGGGGCAGGCGGTAATCAGCGATTCAATCTCCGCGCAGGCAATCTTCTCCCCGGCGCGGTTGATAAGCTCCTTGAGCCTGCCCTCGACCACCAGGTTGCCCGCCGCCGTCAGGCGCACGATATCGCCGGAGCGGTAAAAACCCTCCGGCGTAAACGCCAGCTGATTCTGCGCCCCGGCGCGGTAGTAGCCGCGAATGGTGTAGGGGCCGCGGGTCAGCAGTTCCCCCGCCTCGCCGTCGGCCACGGGCGCATCGTCGCTATCGACAATCCTTAACTGGTCCGCGGGCGAGATGGGGCGGCCCTGGGTGTGCAGAATCACCTCGTCCGGGTCGTCGAGGTGGGTACAGCAGATAAGCCCCTCCGCCATGCCGAATACCTGCTGCAGCTGGCAGCCGAACGCCGGCTTTACCTTCGCTGCCAGGGCGCTCTCCAGCCGCGCGCCGCCCACCTGTATCAGCGTAAGGCTTGAAAGATCGCTATCGTCCCATTCCCGGCACTCCAGCCACAGGTTGACCAGCGGCGGTACCAGCGCGGTAAAGGTGACTTTCTCCTGCGCAATCAATTCAAAAGCCTCATCGCAGCCTGAGGTCAGCGCCAGCACCACTTTGCCGCCGGAAAGCAGTGTTCCCAGTACGCCCGGGCAACTGAGGGTAAAGTTGTGCGCTACCGCAAGCGTCGCCAGATAGACGCTCTGCGCCGACAGGCCGCAAATCGCCGCCATTTCGCGGGCATTGTAGTAATAGTCGGCGTGGGTACGCGGAATCAACTTTGGCGTGCCGGTACTGCCGCCGGAGAGCAGCAGCAGGGCGACATCTTCGGCGTGCGGCGGCGTAGCGTGCTGTGCCGCCTGCTGGTACGTAACCATCAGCGGGTCGTCGGTCGTTATCTGCCAGCGCTGTACCTGCGGATGCCGCGCGGCGATCGTTGTCGCCAGCGCCTGATAATCATTGCCGGGATGGCGGTCGGGATAGAGCCATGCCCTGGGCTGGGCTGCGGCGCACAGGGCGTCGATGTCGCTCGCTTTTTGCCCCGGCATTGCCAGCACCGGCCGGGCGCCGAGGCGAAACAGCGCAAACAGGCTGGCCACCAGTCCCGGCATATTGGGCAGCTGCAGCATCACGTTATCGCCGGCGCGAATACCGCGGGCGCTAAAGCCCGCCGCCAGTCTGTCCGCCAGCGCGTCGAGGTCGGCATAGCTGAGACGGTGCGCCCCTGCCACCAGCGCAATACGCTGCGGCTGCGCGCTGGCCCACTGGCGCAGCTGCTCGCCCAGCGGCTGATTCACCCAGTATCCCCTGGCGCGATAGCGTGCGCGTTCGCTCTCGCACCACGCGCCCTGCTGGTGTTGTTGCATAGATGTCTCCTTCGGCAATAGCGTCAAAAATCCCCCGGCGCCCGGTTTAACGACGGATGCTGTGAGAATGATAATCAATGGCAATGACTGTTATTGTAATGATATAACATATAAAGTGATAAAGTATATTCTCATAACGCAGGCAAAAAAGAGGCAGAGGAATGCAGCAGGGATTAACCAGACGCACGCTGATAAAGGCGATGGGCATTGGCGCAGGCGCGGCGCTGGTCGGCGGCGCGCCGCTGGCCTGGGGGGCGGAAGAAAAACCGCTGAAAGGCGGCGTGCTGCGGGCGGCGTTTGCCGGCTCCGCCAGCGACTCCACCAGCGTGCTCAACGCCACCGGCAGCAATCTGGCCTACGTCAGGGCGCGCCTGATCTGGGACTCGCTGGCCGAAATTGACGGCGACCGTATCGCCTGGCGGCTGATGACTTCCGCCGAGCCGAACAAAGACGCCACCCTCTGGACGCTGAAAATTCGCCGGGACGTCACCTTCAGCGACGGCCGCAGGCTCACCGCCAAAGACGTTTTCTACAGTCTTAAAGTATGGAAGAGCCAGCCCGGCAGCCAGAGCGGCTGGCTGCAGCCCCTCGATATTGACGCCTCCCGCATTATCGACAGCGAAACGCTGGCGCTGAAGCTCGGCAAGCCGGTAGGTTCGTTCGATCTGCTGCTGGCTCAGTCAATGTTTATCTTCCCCGACGGTACCCAGGATCTCAGCAAGGCGCCCGGCAGCGGCCCCTATACGCTCGCCGGCTGGACGCCGGAGAAGAGCGTTCTGCAGGCGCGCGCTGACTACTGGGATAGCGAAAACGGCGGGCCATATCTGGATCAGATCCAGCTCTACGCCATCAGCGACGCCGCCGCGCGCCTCAACGGCGTTAAGGCGGGGCAGTTTGACTACGCCGGCGGTATGGCGCTGCTGACCGCCCGCGCCGAGGCCGCTAATCCGGCGATCAAACTCTGGCGATCCGCCAGCAATGAGATGAGCAACCTTGCCTTTAGCATGAACCTCAGCAAGCCGCCGTTTAACCGTCCGGAAGTGGTGGAGGCGCTCAAATACGCCATTGACCGCGAGGCGATGGTGCGCGCCGTCACCCTCGGCTTTGGCGAGGTCGCCAACGACGCGCTGGGAGCCGGGCAGCCGTGGTTCAATAGCGGCCTGCCGGTCAGGGCCTACGATCCGCAGCGGGCAAAAGCGCTGCTGAAAAAAGCCGGGCTGAGCGGCGTGGAGGCGGCGATCCGCACCAGCGACTACGAATACGGCACCGCCGAGAGCGCCACTCTGCTGCTGCGCCAGGCGACGGCGGCGGGGTTCTCGCTGTGCCTTAACCGCGTTCCCGCCCAGGACTACTACAGCGATTTCGGTCTGCTGCTGAGCACCCCGCTGCAGACCAACCTGTTCCGGCCGATGCCGCTGCCGGTGGCGCTGCCCTTTTACTACGGCACCGGCGCGCCCTGGTCCTTTACCGGCCCGGCCTCGCCGCAGCTCGACGCGCTGATGAACGCTATGCAGGCGGCGCGCGGCGACGCCCTGAAAGCGCGGGTGGCCGACGTTCAGCAGTGGCTGTGGCAGCAGGGCGGTGACGCCGTCTTTGCCCGCATTCCCTCCATCGCCGCCTCGACGCCGGCCGTCGGCGGCGTGCGGGCCGCGGGCTTCTTCGACTACCCGCTGCTGCGCGACGCCTGGCTGCGCCGGCCGTGATCCTGCGCGGACGCGGCAAAGCGCTGCTCTGGCGGCTGGGGCAGGCCGTCGCTACCCTGTGGCTGCTCTCCTTTATTATCTTCTGCGCCCTGGCGCTGGCGAAGGGCGACGCCGCCACCGCCCGGCTGGCGGGCAGCGGCAGCGCCCAGCAGGTGCGCGACCTGCGCGCCCAGCTCGGTCTCGACAAGCCGCTGCTGACCCGCTACCGCCTGTGGCTCGGCGGCGCGCTGCGCGGCGATCTGGGAACCAGCTACCTCAGCGGCCGCCCGGTCAGCGACCTGCTGCTGGATCGGGGGCGCTTTTCGCTGGCGCTCGGGGGCAGCGCGGCCCTGCTGCTGCTGGTGCTGGCCTTCAGCGCCGGGATCGGGTGCGGCCTGCGTCCGGGCGGAGCCGCAGACCGGCTGATCGGCACCCTCTCGCTGGTGCTGGCCGCGCTGCCGGAGTTTGTCACCGGCACGCTGCTGGTGCTGCTTTTTGCCCTGACGCTGCGCTGGCTGCCCGCGCTGTCTCTGGTCAGCGACGAGCGCTCCCTGTGGGCGCAGTGGCCGCTGTTTATCCTGCCGGTGCTGACGCTGGTCAGCGTCTGCCTGGCGCAGAACATCAGGCTTATCCGCGCCGGGGTGATGCGCGCCTCGGCCTCCGCCGCCTGCGAAAGCGCTCGCCTCAACGGCGTGGCGGAACACCGGGTGGTGCTCCACTGGGTGCTGCCGGAGGTACTGAGCTACGTGCTGCCGGTGCTGGCACGCTATATCACTTACCTGTTCGGCGGAGCGCTGATCGCCGAAACGCTGTTCGGCTGGCCCGGGCTGGCGGCCTCCCTGCTTAACGCCACGCTCTCCCGCGATACGCCGGTAGTGATGGGCATTGCGATGGCCATCTGCTGCCTGACGGTGCTGCTTAACGCCCTGGCCGACGGGCTGACCGCGCTGTTTACCCCGGCCGCCGGGCGGGAGGGGCGGTGATGGGCAAGTGGCGTACCCTGGCTATGACGCTGTTTGTGCTGATGGTGGCCCTGAGCCTCGCTGGCCCCTGGCTGGCGCCCTTTGCCGTCGATGACATTCGCGGCATGCCCTACAGCGCGCCGCAGCCGGGCCTGCCGGCGGGCAGCGACTACCTCGGCGCGGACGTGCTGAGCCGGGCGCTGAGCGGCGGCAGGATGCTGGTGCTGCTCGCCTTGACCGCCGTTTTTCTCGCCTGTCTACTCGGCGGCGCGCTGGGGATTATTGCCGCCCTGCGCGGCGGCTGGCCAGACATGCTGCTGCTCGCCGCCGCCGACATTCTGCTCAGCGTTCCCGGCCTGCTGCTGCTGACGCTGGTGGTGGTGGTAACCGGCACCGGCTATCCGGCGGCGGTGGCGGCGGCGGTGCTGGTCTTTTTACCGGACATCTTCCGCCTGGTGCGCGCCGCGACCCTCCAGCAGCTGCAGCAGGACTATGTCGAAGCGGCCCGCTGCCGGGGCGAAAGCCCGGCGGCGATTATCTGCCGCGAAATTGCCCCTAACCTGCTGCCGCTGCTGCGGGCCGACGCCGGCGTGCGCCTGCTCGGCGCGATCTTTATCCTCGCCACCGCCAGCTTCCTCGGCCTGGGCGCCGCGCAGCCGCTGGCCGACTGGGGGCTGATGATCTTTGAAAACCGCCAGGGGCTGACCTTCCAGCCGTGGGCGACTCTGCTGCCGATTGCGGCTATCCTGCTGCTGCTGATCCCGCTCAACCTCTGGCTGGATGAGAACGGCGCCGGCCCGCGCCGCCGCGTGCGGCGAAAGCCTGGCGCGGCTCCGGCACAAGCGGAATGCGCCGCCGAACTGGCGGGCTTTTCACTGACCCTTGACGGGCGGCCCCTGCTCAGGGAAGTCAGCTTTGCGCTGCGGCGCGGCGAGATCCTCGCCCTGGTGGGGGCGTCGGGCAGCGGCAAAAGCACCCTGCTGCGCGCCGCGCTGGGCGAGGTGCCGGCGGGGGAGGTGGTGGTATCCGGCGAGGCTTGGCTGGCCGAGCGGCCGCTGTTTGCACTTTCTGCCCGCGAACGGCGCGCTTTGCGCAGCCGCCGGGTCGGTTTTGTCTCGCAGGATCCGCGCCGGGCGCTGCTGCCTTCGCAGACCATCGGCGCCTGGCTGCGGCTGATCGGCGACGGACGCGGCGTCAGCCGCGCGCAGCGGCAGGCGCAGGTCAGCGCCCATTTCCGCCAGCTGGATCTCCCGGACGACGCGGCGTTTCTGCGCCGCTATCCCCACGAACTCTCCGGCGGCCAGCGCCAGCGGGTAATGGCCGTCGCGGCGATGCTCGGCTTTCCCGAACTGCTGGTGATGGATGAACCGACCAGCGCGCTGGACGCCGTCGGCACCGGGGCGCTGATGGCCTGGGTAGCGCAGACCGCCCGCCGCCGGGGCGCCTCGGTGCTGTTTGTCGCCCACGATCTTCCCCAGGCCTGCCGGGTGGCCGACCGGGTTCTGGTCATGGACGACGGCAGGCTGGCGGAAGCGCAGACGACGGCGGACTTTTTGCGCCGCCCCCTCAGCGCCGCCGGCGAGCGGCTGCTTGCCGCCTGGCATCCGGGGCCGCACTGTCCGCCGCCCGCAGAGAGCGGGCCGCCGCTGCTGAGCATCGACGGCCTGACCGCCTGCCACGGCGGCCTGACGACGCTTGGCCCCCTGCGGCTGGCGCTGGCGCCCGGCGAGGTGCTGACGATCGCCGGCCGCTCCGGGGGCGGCAAAACCACGCTGCTGCGGGCGCTGGCCGGTTTGCATCACCGCGGCAGCGGCAGCCTGACGCTTCGCGGCGCCCGGCTGCCGGTCGCGATCCGCGACCGCAGCCGCAGCCAGACGCAGGCCATTCAGTACGTCGCCCAGAATCCGGCCAGCGCCCTCAACCCTTTTTACCGCGTCGACGCGCTGCTGGCGCGCCCGCTGCGCCTCTGCCAGCCCGAGCTGAGCGCCGGGCAGCGGCGGGCGAGGGTAGCAGAAGTGCTGGCGGACGTCGGCCTCGACGGCAGCCTGCTGTCGCGCCGCGCGGCGACCCTCTCCGGCGGCCAGCAGCAGCGGGTAGCCCTGGCCCGGGCGCTGATCGCCCGCCCGGCGCTGCTGCTGTGCGATGAAGTGACCAGCGCCCTCGACGGCCCGGCGCGGCTTGAGGTGGCCCGCCTGCTGCAGCGCCTGCAGCGGGAGCACGGCTTCGCCCTGCTGCTGGTCACCCACGACTTAACCCTGCCCGCCTTTCTCGGCGGGCGGATAATGGTGATTGACGACGGCCGGGTGGTAGAGGAGGGCCGTGCCGCCGCGCTGCTGGCCCATCCGGCCCATCCTGCCACCCGGCGGCTGGTCGATGCCGCCCGACTCACTGATGGAATAACCATGTCATGAGCTGGATCCGTACCCTCGCCGGGACCTCTTCCCCCGGCCTGAAGCTCTTTTGTCTGCCCCACGCCGGGGGAAACCCGGCGCTGTTTCGCGGCTGGCGCGCGCTGCTGCCCGTTGATATTGAGCTTAACCTTATCTGCTATCCCGGCCGCCTCGACCGCTGGCGGGATCCGGTGCCCGACAGCATGGCGGCGCTGGTGCAGGCGGTTACCAATGCGATGGCGGAACACATCGACGGCGAATGGGCGATTTTCGGCCACAGCATGGGGGCGGTGGTGGCCCACGAGGCGGTAACCCTGCTCGCGGCCCGGGGCGTACCGCCGCCGGCGCTGCTGGCGGTCTCCGCCCGCGAGGCGCCGCAGTTTCACCTGCCGGGGAGCCTCCACGCCGGCAGCGACGAGGCGCTGATTGACGAGCTGATGCGCCTCGGCGGCACCGATCCGGCCCTGCTGGCGATGCCGGAGATGCGCGGGCTGATCCTCCCGGCCCTGCGCGCCGACTACGCGCTGATCGAGCGCTGGCGGCCTGACGCTGTGCGGCCGGTCGCCTGCCCGATTGCCGCCTTTGTCGGCGGCAGCGATCCGGCCCTTGACGAGGCGCAGGCGCGGGGCTGGTCTGAGTGGACGACGGCCCGCTTCACGCTGGACCGCTTTGCCGGCGGCCACTTCTATTTCAGCCCGGATCCGCAGCCGCTGATTGAGCGGCTGCGGGCGAGGCTCGACGAGGCTCAGGACAGCGGCCGGGCGCGCTGAGCCTGCGGGCGGATCAGCCACAGCGCCGCCAGCCCGGCCAGCGCGCTGGCGGCGGCCGCTACCCTGAACATCATATTCAGCGCATCGACCCACGCCTGCAGCGCCTGCGCCTGCAGATGCGGAACGGCCTGCAGCGCCTCAAGCCGGGCGCTGCCGACGGCCTGCATAACCTCAGCGGGGCGGGGAATACCGGCGGCGGCCAGCGCGGGCAGCGGCAGGGCGTGCTGCAAAATAGCGTTCAGCAGTACGCCAAACAGGGCGATCCCCACGGCGGTGCCGAGCGGGAAAAAGGTATTTGCCGTGCCGGAGGCCGCCCCGGCCTGGCGGGCGGGCACCACGCTCACCGCCAGATCCATCAGGTGCGGCAGGGTCAGTCCGGCCCCGGCGCCGAGCATCAGCAGCATCGGCAGCAGCACCGGCCAGCTGCTTTCGGTCGTTACCCGGCTGCTCAGCAGCAGCCCGGCGGCGACAATAAACATCCCCGCCGCCAGCAGTACCCGCACGCTGATGCGCCCGGAGAGCGGCCCGCTGAGCCCGGCGGCAATCACCATCGTCAGCGACTGGGCGAGCAGAATAAGCCCGGTTTTCAGGGGCGAGTAGTGGAGTATTCCGCCCAGCCAGAGGGTGATAAACGGCAGCAGGCCGAAGCTGAAGATGCGCCCGGCAAAGCTCAGCAGCACCGCGCCGACGAAGGTCGGAATGCGGAACAGGCCCAGGTGCAGCAGGGCGCGCTCGCCGCGCCGCGCCTCCAGCCAGAAAAAGAGCCCGGCCGCGGCAGCGCCGCCGAGGAAGGTCCACAGCACGTCGGTCTGCCGCGGCGCCCGGGCGGAGAAATTGAGCGCGGCGTAGTTGAGGCTGAACAGCGCCAGCGTCACCAGCAGCGCCCCGGCGGCGTCGAGCGGGTAGCGCGGCGCCGGCAGCGGCTTTTCGCGCACCCGAAGCAGGGTGATAACAATAATCAGCAGTGCCACCGGGACATTGATCGCAAATAGCCACGGCCAGCTGGCCCACTGGATCAGCATCCCGCCGAGCAGCGGACCGGTGGCGGCGGAGACGGCGCCGCCGGCGGCGAACAGACCCACCGCGCCGGCGCGCACCCGGGCCGGTTCGCCTTCGCAGGCGCTGGCGATCAGCGCCAGGGCGGTGCCCAGTACCATCGCGCCCCCCGCGCCCTGCGCGACCCGGGCGGCGATCAGCAGCTCAATCGTCGGCGACAGGGCGCAGACCAGCGATGCCAGCATAAACAGCGCGTTGCCGGTCAGAAAGATCCGCCGCCGCCCGAGCCTGTCCGAAAGCGCGCCCGCCAGCAGCAGCAGTCCGGCAAAGCTCAGCGTATAGCCGTTAATCACCCACTGCAGCTGCGCCAGGCTCGCCGACAGCGCCAGCCCCATCTGCGGCAGGGCGATATTAACGATCGTGATATCCAGCGTCATTATCGCCGCGCTCAGGGCGGCGACCAGCGTGGTCCAGCGGCGGTTCTGCGCGCGCCTCTTCTCTTCTGACATCCTGTTTTCCTCGCCAAATGCCGGTGATTACCCGGCGGGTTAATGATAACGGTTATCACTTGTTCTTTTGTTTTGATACGTTATAACATGTAATTTATTGCCTTGATACGATATTCCATTCGCCACCGCTTTTCCGGCTTTAAGGACTGAACGCGCGCTATGACGACACCTCTTGAGCACAAAATCCGCACCGATATCGCCGCTTTTCTGCCCGGCGGCATGCCCGAAGATTTCCCGCAGGAGGGCGACCTCGTCGGCCTCGGGCTCGATTCGCTGGCGATGATGAAGCTGGCGGCGATCTGGCGGCGGCAGGGGCACGATGTCTCCTTTGCCCGGCTTATTGAACAGCCGCGCCTGGCGGCGTGGCTTGCCCTGATGGACGGCGCAGCGGCGGCGGCGGAGAGTCTCCCCGCGCCGCAGGCCCCTGATGCCGAAGAGGGGAAACCCTTCCCGCTGGCGCTGATGCAGCACGCCTACTGGGTGGGCCGCGACGCAGGCCAGCAGCTGGGGGGCGTCGCGGCCCACTTCTATCACGAATTCGACGCGCCCGCCGTGGACGTCCCCCGGCTGGAGAACGCCGTACGCGCGCTGCTGGCCCGCCACGGCATGCTGCGGGTGAAGATCCTCGACGCCGGCCAGCAGCAGATCCTGCCCGCCGCCCGCTGGGCCGGGCTGAAAGAGTACGATCTGCGCGGACTGGAAAAGTACGCGGCGGCGGAGCGGCTGGAGGGCCTGCGCGCCATGCTGTCGCACCGCCACCTCGATATCGGCAGCGGCGAGGTCTTTGACCTGCGGATCAGCCATAAGCCCGACGGGTTGGGCGGCGGCTGCCGGCTGCACGTCAATCTCGACATGATTGCCGCCGACGCCATGAGCCTGCGGGTGCTGCTCGACGACCTGGCCGCGCTGTATCTGGATCCGCAGCAGCCGCTGCCGCCGCTGGATCTCAGCTACCGCCGCTACCGCCAGCTGCGCGAGGCCCGGCTTGCCGAACCGGCGCAGCGGGCGGCCAGGGAAGCCGATCGGGCGTGGTGGCTGGCGCGCCTCGACGATCTTCCCGGTGCGCCGGTGCTCCCCGCCGTCGGGCGAGTGTCGCAGAGCGATCTGCAGCGCACGGTGCGCCGCCACCGCGCCTTTACGCCGGGGGAGCGCGAACGGCTGGCCCGCGCGGCCCGCGCGCACGATTTGACGCTGCCGATGATGTTCGCCGCCGCCTTCGCCGAAACCCTCGCCCAGTTCAGCGACGAAGAGGACTTTATTCTCAACCTGCCGCTGTTCGACCGAGAGATGCTCCACCCGCAGGTAGGCGCGCTGGTGGGAGATTTTACCTCGTCGGTACTGCTGGCCTGGAAGGGCAGCCGCCCCGGCAGCTTTATCGAACGCGCCCGCCGGCTGCAGGCGCAGTTTCGCGACGACGCCGCCCACGCCCGCTTCTCCGGCGTGGAGGTGCTGCGCGAGATCTCACGACGGTGCGGACGCCGGCAGCTGGCGCCGGTGGTCTTTACCAGCGCCCTCGGCCTCGGGGAGCTGTTCAGCGAGCGGGTGCAGCAGGCCTTTGGCTCCCCCGGCTGGATCGTCTCCCAGGGGCCGCAGGTGTGGCTCGACGCGCAGGTAACCGAACTTAACCAGGGATTGCTGGTCAACTGGGATGCCCGGGAAGCCAGCTTCCCGGCGGGCATCCTCGATTTGATGTTCGGCCACTTTATTGCCCTGCTGCAGTCGCTGATGGCGGACGACGGCGCCTGGCTGAAACCGGTGCCCGCCGCGCTGCCGGAGGCGCAGAAAATTGTCAGGGAGCAGGCCAACGCTACCGATGCGCCGCTGCCCGCCGGGCGCCTGCACGACGCCTTCTTCCGGCTGGCCGACGCAGCGCCGGACGCTCCGGCGCTGCTGTGGGAGACGCACAGCCTCAGCTACGGCGAACTGGCCCGGCGCGCCCGGCGGCTGGCTGCCTGGCTTATCAATCGGGGCGTGCGCCCCGGCGATCCGGTGGCGATCCACCTGGCGAAGGGGCCGCAGCAAATTGTCGCCGTCCTCGCGGTGCTGGCCTGCGGCGGCGCGTGGCTGCCGCTCAACCACCGGCAGCCGCGCCGCCGTACCGACGCGATCCTCGCCGGCGCCGGGGTGACGCAGGTCATTGAGACAATCCCCGACGACAGCGAACTGCCGCCGCTGGCAGAGGTTTACAGCGGCGACAACCGGCAGCTGGCCTATATTATCTACACCTCCGGCTCTACCGGCGCGCCGAAGGGCGTGGAGGTCAGCCACCTGGCGGCAAAAAACACCATCGACTGCCTCAACGGCCTCTGCGTTTCCGGCGCGGCGATGCGCACCCTTGCGGTGTCGGCCCTCGGCTTCGATCTCTCGGTGTTCGATATCTTCGCGCCGCTCAGCGTCGGCGGGGCGGTGGTGTGCATCGACGACGACGGCTGGCGCGACGCCCGGCAGTGGGTGGCGCTTATCCGCCGCCACCGGGTGACGGTGCTCAACTGCGTCCCGGCGATTGCCGCCATGACCGCCACCGGTGCCGCCGCCGACGGCGCGACGCTGCCGCTGCGGGTTCTGCTGCTGGGCGGCGACTGGGTGCCGCTGGATCTGGCGGACGCGGTGCGCGCCGTGGCCCCCGGCTGCCGCTGCCTGGCGCTGGGCGGCACCACCGAAACCGCTATCCACTCAACGCTGCAGGCGATAACCACCGTCCCGGACGACTGGCGCTCGGTGCCCTACGGCTATCCGCTCGATAACGTCCGCTGCCGGGTGGTGGACGCCCAGGGGCGGGACCGCTGCGACTGGGTCAGCGGCGAGCTGTGGATCGGCGGCGCGGGCGTGGCGCTCGGCTACCGGGGCGACCCAGCGCGCACGGCGGATCGCTTCGTCACCTACGAGGGCGAGCGCTGGTACCGCACCGGCGACATGGCCCGCTACCGCCCGGACGGTACGCTGGAGTTTCTCGGCCGCCGGGATCGGCAGATAAAAGTGCGCGGCTACCGCATCGAGCTGGGCGACATTGAGGCCGCGCTGCTGGCCTGGCCGCCGGCGTCGGCGGGCGTGGCCCTGCTGGCGGAGAGCGGGCAGCTGGCGGCGGCGGTGGCCGTCGGCGATAGCGGTGCCGATCTGGCGGCCCTGCGCCAGCACCTCAGGGAAACGCTGCCCGGCGAAATGGTGCCGGAGCAGCTTCTGCTGCTGCCCGCGCTGCCGCTCAGCGGCAACGGCAAAATTGACCGCGCGGTCCTGAAGGCGATGCTGGCGGCCGATAGCGCCGACGCCGTGCACGAACCGGCGCATCCCGGCGTTGAGCAGGAGGTTGCCGCGCTATGGCAGGATTTACTCGGCCAGGCCGTCGGCCGCCGGGATAACTTTTTCAGCCGCGGCGGCGATTCGCTGCTGGCCACAAAGGCCGTCGCCGACCTGCGCCGCCGGGGCTACGGCGCCGTCACGCTGTCGCAGCTCTTCGCCCACCCGCAGCTGGCGGACTTTTGCCAGATCCTGCTCCCCGGCGGGCAGGCGCAGGCGGCAGGCGCTCTGACGCATGATGCCGCCGGGCGCTACGCCCCGTTCCCGCTTACCGACGTGCAGCAGGCCTACCTGCTCGGCCGCGAGCGGGGCTTTGCCCTCGGCGGCATCGGCTGCACCTTCTGGCGCGAATTCAGCATCCCCGATCTCGATACGGATCGGCTGGAGGCCGCGGTTAACGCCCTGGTCCGCCGCCACGACATGCTGCGCGCGGTGTTCCGCGACGGCCAGCAGCGGGTGCTGGAAACGGTGCCGGACTACCGGCTGCCGCGCTTCCGCCAGCCGGGTGAGGACAACATCGCCCGCCAGCGCGCGGAGTACGCGGCGCACACCTTTAGCCCGGACCGCTGGCCGCTGTTCAGCGTCAGCGTGGCGGAGCAGAGCGGCGAGCGCCGGGTCGGCATCGCCATTGATAACCTGATCCTCGACGCACTTAGCATTCTGCAGTTTTATCAGGAGCTGGACGCCCTCTATCGCCGGCAGCCGCTGCCCGCCGCTCCGGCAATCCAGTTCCGCGACGCCCTGCTGGCGAACCGCCCGACGGCGGCGGCCGAGGCGGCCGCCTGGGCGTGGTGGCATCCGCGCCTGCCCGCGCTGCCGCGGGCCCCGCAGCTGCCGCTGGCCGTCGCCCCGGAGACGATATCCACGCCGCGCTTTACCCGCCGCGAGGCGCTGCTCGACGCCGGGCGCTGGCAGCGGCTGGTTAGCCGGGCGCAGCAGCACGGCGTCACGCCCTCGGCGGCGGTGCTCGGCGCCTTTGCCGCTACCCTGCGCCGCTGGAGCGCGGAGGGCGACTTCACCCTTAACCTGACGCTGTTTGACCGCCCGGAGGGACACCCCGACATCCCGCAGGTGATGGGCGACTTCACGTCATTAGTGCTGGTGCCCTGCCGCCGTGCATCGGACGGCTGGCAGGAGGAGGTGCGCCAGTTGCAGCGCGAGATGTGGGCCGCCCTCGACCACCGCGCCGTGTCGGCGGTGGCCGTGCTGCGCGAGCTGGCGCGGCTGCACCGCGAGCCGGAGCTGGTGATGCCGGTGGTGTTTACCAGCGCTCTCGGCCTCGGCGAGCGGCAGGCGGATGGCCTGTTCGACCGCGCCGTCTCGGGGCTGTCGCAAACCCCGCAGGTGTGGCTCGATCACCAGGTGACCGGGCGCGACGGCGGCGCGGCGCTGGTGTGGGACGCCGTCGAAGAGCTGTTCCCGGCCGGGCTGCTGGACGCCATGTTCGGCGCCTATCTTCAACTGCTGGAGCACCTCTGCGACGCGCCGTGGCAGGAGCCGCTGCCCGACCTGCTGCCCGTCGCGCAGCAGCGGGTGCGGGAGGCGATAACCCGGAAAGCGCAGGTGCCCCGGCGGGCGAAGACGCTGCACGCCGACTTTTTCCATCAGGCCGCCGCCGCGCCGCGGCGCGAGGCGCTGGTCTGGTCCGGCGGCAGCCTCAGCTACGGCGAACTGGCCGAACAGGCCCTGCGCCTGGGACGCTGGCTGCAGCAGCGCGGTGCCCGGCCCGGGGATCGGATCGCCGTCTCGCTGCCGAAGGGACCGCAGCAGGCGGTGGCGGTGCTGGGCATTCTGGCCGCCGGCGGCTGCTGGGTGCCGGTGGGCGCCGATCAGCCCGCCGCCCGTCGGGAAGCCATTTTGCGCCGGGCCGACGTCAGGCTGCTGCTGGATGCGGGTACGCCGCTGCTCGGCCCGGACGCCGTGCAGGCCGCCAGTGAGCCGCTGGAGGCGCCCGCCGCCTGCTCGCCGGAACAGCTGGCCTACATCATCTTTACTTCCGGCTCCACCGGCGAGCCGAAGGGCGTGGAGGTGTGCCACGCCGCCGCCGACAACACCCTGCAGGATCTGCGCGGACGGCTGGCGATGGGGCCGGAGGATCGGCTGCTCGGCCTGTCGGCCCTCGATTTCGATTTATCAGTATTTGACCTCTTCGCCACCCTCGGCTGCGGCGCGGCGCTGGTCGCGGTTGACGAAGCGGACCGCCGGGACGCCGCCCGCTGGCTGCGGCTGATCCACGACCAGCGGGTGACGCTGTGGAATTCGGTGCCCGCTCTGCTGGAGATGCTACTGACCGCCGCGCGGGAGACCCCGCTGCCGACCCTGCGGGCGGCGCTGGTCTCCGGCGACTGGATCCCGCTTACGCTGCCGGCGCGCCTGCGCGGGCCGGCGCCCGGCTGCCGGTTCCTCGCGCTGGGCGGCGCCACTGAAGCGGCGATCTGGTCCAATGTTTATCCGCTGACCGATGTTGAGCCGGCGTGGCGCTCCATCCCCTATGGCTACCCGCTGGAAAACCAGCGCTGGCAGATACTCAATACCGTCGGCGAGGCGTGTCCGGACTGGGTGGAGGGAGAACTGCTGATCGGCGGTGCGGGCCTGGCCGACGGCTACCTCGGCGATCCGGCTCTGACGGCGGCGCGCTTTCCGATCATCGACGGCGAGCGCTGGTACCGCACCGGCGATCGCGGCCGCTACTGGCCCGACGGCACGCTGGAGTTCCTCGGCCGGATAGATACGCAGATGAAGCTGCGCGGCCACCGCATCGAGGCGGGTGAGGTGGAGCAGGCCCTTTGCGCGCTGCCGGACGTGGAGCAGGCGGCGGTCTCCCTGTGGCGCGACGGCGCGGCGCTGCGGCTGATGGCCGCCGTTGCCCCGGCGCTGCCCGCCGATGGCGGAGCAGAGGACGCTAGCGGTTCCGATGAGGCGATGCCGGGCGAAGAGTCGGCGACCGCCGGACAGATCCTCACTGAGCTGCTCGACCTACCGAAAAGGGCGGGCGAAGGCTGGACGCCGGAAAGCCTGCGCCCGGACGAAACCGGCCGCCGGGTGCTGGCCCTCTGGCTGCGCTGGCTGTGCGATTGCGGGCTGCTGCGGGCGCAGGGCGAAGCCTACGTCGCCACAGCCGCGCTTGCGGCCCCGGCGGCGGAGAACGGCCTGGCGCTTGAAGCCCGCGCCCGCCGCGACGGCTGGCGGGCGATGCTGCGCGGCGAGCGGCCCGCCGACGCCCTGCTGGCGGGCGATGCTGCGCGGCGAGCGGCCCGCCGACGCCCTGCTGGCGGATACGACGTTTGCCCCGGCCAGCCTGTCGGCGGCGGACCCGCAGACCGGGCGCTGGCTCGACGCGCTGGCGGAGCATATCGCGCAGCGCGTTCGCCTCGGGGGAGAGGCGCTGCGCGTCGTTGAGCTGAACGGCGCCTCCGGTCAGCACGCGCTCTCCCTGCTGGCGCGGCTGCCCGCCGGCGCCGTTCGCTATACGCTGCTGGAATCGTCTCCCGTCGCCCTTGAACAGGCGAGAGCGCGGCTGGAAAACGGCGGAGAGCCGGTGGAGGTCGCCCTCTTCGGCGGTCTGGCGCTGCCGCCGCACCTGCACGGCTGCGCCGATATTGTTTTTTCCGCCAACGGTCTGCACCGCTACGGCGCGCCGGGTGAGGGGCTTAACGCCGCCCGCCAGTGCCTGCGGGCCGGGGGCGAGCTGTGGCTGCTCGAGCGTCAGGGCCTGACGCCGCTGGCGATGATTAGCGCCGGGCTGCTGGCGGGCGGCTTCGGCCACCTGCAGCAGCATCCGCTGCGCCCCGGCCCCGTCTGGCAGCGGCGGGCCGCGCAGGCGGGATTCACGGACATTGTCTGCCAGCGCGACGGCGCGGCGGCGCGGCTGCGGATGGTGAATCCGCGCAGTATCGGCCTGGCGGCGGACTGGAAGCAGCGGCTGGCAGAGCGGCTGCCCGCCGCGATGGTGCCGGACCGGGCGCTGCTGCTGACCCACCTGCCGCTGACCGCCAACGGCAAGGTGGATCGCCGCCGCCTGCAGGCGCTGTACGATGCGATGCCGCAGGCGGCGCAGCAGCGGGCGGATCTGACGCCTGCCCAGGCGGCGCTGGCGCAGATCTGGGCCGGATTGCTCGGCATCGATCCCGCCATCGGCCCGCAGCAGAGCTTCTTCGAACTGGGCGGCGACAGCCTGCTGGCGACCCGGTTGATTAACGGCGTCCGCGAGGCGTTTGCCGTCGAACTGCCCCTGAGGCAGATCTTCAATGCGCCGGGGCTGGCGGCGATGTCCGAAGCCGTCGAGGCCCTGCGGGGCGCCGAGGCGGACATGGAAGGAGGCTCGCTATGATTGGCGTTCTGGGCGGTTATGGCGCAGTAGGCCGGGAAGCGGTGCGCCTGCTGCAGTCGGCGGGCGTCGGCGCTCTGCGGGTCGGCGGCCGCCGTCCGCAGCCCGTAGCGGGCGCGGAGAGCCGCGCTGTGGATGTTACCGATGCCGCCAGCCTGCTGGCCTTTGCCGACGGCTGTCGGCTGGTGGTCAACTGCGCCGCGCCCTCGGCCAGACTGTCGCCGCACGTGGCCGCGACGCTTGCCGGCGCCGGGATAGCGCTGGTGGACGCCGGCGGCGCCGCGTGCGCCGACGTCGCCTGGCCGGCGGGCGCCCGGGCGCTGTTC
>NZ_BCZS01000002.1 GCF_001598855.1 Pluralibacter gergoviae ATCC 33028 = NBRC 105706
TCGATTCCAGACGCGGCCACCGTCGCGCCCGTGGTTACTCAGCATCATGGGAGAAGTACCGTGCTCAGTATCTGAAACGTCACCCCCTGTGTGTCGAGTGCCAGAAGCTGGGCCTCTACGTTCCTGCAAAGGTTGTCGATCACATCATCCCTATCGACGGCGGCGATGATGTTCTGTTCTGGCCTGAGTGGAATCACCAGCCGTTATGCCAGTCCCACCACAACCAGAAGACCACGCAACAAGACCCCGGCACCAAAGCGAAGCGCAAAGCAGGGCTGTACCGGGAGCAGGAAGAACGCGCGGCCCATCGCAATGACTGGATGTATGAGGCCAGCAATGAATGAGAAAGACGTGGTGAATCTGTACCGATCATTGATGCGCTGCCGTGATGGTTTCATGCAGGGCCGAGACAGACGCACTGAGCGCCAGCCAGTGAAGCGCGTGAGTGAGCGTGACCGGGAGCTGCGGGAATGCTTCCGCAACCGCTGACAGGCCGCATGGACGGGGTGGGGGAGGTTTTCAGGACAAAACTCAAGGTGCCAGGCACCGCCCCCCTCCTCATATTTTTACGCACGGCATTTTTTTTGAAAATAAAACGAACAGGAAAACAGTAAGTTATGGCAAGACCACCAAAACCGCCCGCTTACCTTGATGAAATTGCGGCGCAGCAGTGGAAAGCAAAAGCGAAGCAGTTGGCGGAGCGCGGTGATCTGACGCCTGCCGACTGGAATCACCTGGAGCTTTTTTGCGTCAACTATTCGATGTACCGCAAATCAGTGGAAGACCTTGCCACGCGGGGATTCAGTATTGTGAACAGCCAGGGCGGCGAGAGCAGAAACCCGGCGCTGAGTGCAAAGGCTGACGCTGAAAAAATCATGATTAAAATGTCGTCGCTGCTGGGATTTGATCCGGTAAGCCGCCGCCGTAATCCGGTAGAAACGGAAGAGGAGGACGAGCTTGACCGTCTGGGATGATTACGCAAATGCGATAAAAACGGGTGAAATTCCGGCCTGTAAGCGCGTAAAACAGGCCGTGGAAAGGTACTTTTCAGACCTGAATGACCCCCGTTATGAGTTCGATACGGCGACCGTAGAGCGGTTTATCGCGTTCTCCCGGCTCTGCCCGCACGTCAAGGGCCCGCTACGGGGTCAGTCAATCGAGCTGGAGCCGTGGCAGCAGTTCGCCTTTGCTAATCTGCTGGGCTTTAAAGTCAGGGAATCAGGCCGCCGGAAGTACAGCAGTGCCTTTATCGAGGTGCCGCGAAAGAACGCCAAATCTACCGTGGCCGCCATGCTGGCTAACTGGTTTCTGGTAATGGAGAAGGGCCAGCAGGATATTTACACGGCGGCGGTGAGTCGGGATCAGGCCAGAATCGTGTTCGACGATGCCCGCCAGATGTGCCTGCTGTCAAAACCGCTGAAGAAGCGTGTCAATATTCAGGCGCACAAGGTCATTTACCCAAAGAGCAACAGCCTGTTAAAGCCGCTGGCGGCGAAGGCGGCCACCATCGAAGGGACTAATCCCAGCCTGGCGATTGTCGATGAGTACCACCTCCACCCAGATAACGGCGTTTACTCCGCCCTTGAGCTGGGTATGGGCGCACGACCTGAAGCGATTTTGTTCGCCATCACTACCGCCGGGAGTAACGTTGTCTCTGCCTGTAAGCAGCATTATGACTACTGCTGCCAGATTCTATCCGGGGAGGATGTTAACGATTCGCTGTTCGTTCTCATCTATGAGCTGGACGATGAAAGCGAGGTTGATCAGCCGGAGGCTTGGATAAAGGCTAACCCTAATCTGAATGTTTCCGTTGACGCGGCGAAACTGGAATCCACTATCCAGAAAGCGCGGGGCATACCATCGCAGTGGGTGGAAATGCTGACCAAGCGTTTCAATATCTGGTGCCAGGGCTCCACGCCGTGGATGGGTGCCGGGGCATGGGATGCCTGCAAGGATGAATACACCGAAGAAGAACTGGCCGGAATGGAGTGCTACGCCGGGTTTGACCTGTCATCAACCAGCGATATTACCAGCGTGAGCTACGCTTTCCCGTTCGACAGAGAAATTCGCCTGCTGACCCGCCACTATCTACCGGAAGCGCAGCTGCTTAACGTCGCCAACAAAAACCGCGCCATCTACCGCCAGTGGGTGAAAGCGGGCTGGATACGCACCACACCCGGCGACTGTATCGACTATGACCGCATTCGTGACGATATCCTGCGCGATGCTGAAACCTTCAATATCCGGCTGGTGGGCTTCGATACGTGGAACGCCACGCATCTGCGTACCCAGCTGCAGGGGGCAGGACTTGATGTTGAGCCGTTCCCGCAAACCTATCTCAAGTTCAGTCCGGTAGCGAAGTCCTTTGAGGTGTTCGTTAACCGCAAGGTGGTGCGCCACCGCGGCGATCCTGTTCTGTCCTGGGCAGTAGGTAACGTGGTGATGGAGTCTGACGCCAACGCAAACATCAAGCCCAACAAGAAGAAATCCTCAAACAAGATAGACCCGGCGGTATCTGCGCTGATGGCGTTCGGAACCTTCCAGGCTGAGCACGAGGATTTTGCATTTGATATGAGCGACAGCCATAAGCAGCGACTTGCCGACTTCATCGGGATTTAAATATGCTCAAGCAGAAGAAAATTGAGGCAGTGATCGACGAAATGTCTCGCCAGTTGGGACATGAGCTTAACGGGCAGGATAGATTGCTAATTCGCATTAAAACAGCTTCGGTGCTGGCAGCTAAACAGCGACATCGCCAGCGCATGGAGGCCCCATCCTATCAGTGGAAGAAACCCGAGCGGCGCAGACGTTAATACTGATTTCATGGAGGTGCTGTAGATCATGAGTGGACTTGAGTGCATTCCTTTGGCTGCTTATTGCCTGATGACAGGCGAAACAGCGGAAAAAATTAAAAACAGGGTAAAGTCCGGGATATGGCGACAGGGTACTCACGTTATAAAAATACCCGGCGAGAAGGATTCATGGATTGATTTAACGGAGGTTAACCAGTGGGTTAGAACTCACGCCATACCCTTAACAGATGAAGAGTTGGGGATAAACTGGAAAGCCTTAGATGAACCGTCTCCAGTTGGTAAAGGGAAAAGGAAGCGCTGAAACCTCTGCCATAAAGTGAGAGCGGAGCCATCTGTAAAGCACCTTTGTTCTGGTGCTTTTTTCTTTGTTCACGGCACGATGTATAAACATCTGTATAAACAATATTAAAAAAGGCGCTTCCCCATGCCGGTTAGCGCCTTTTTATCAACAACATAACTGACTAGTATCAGTTCATGCCGTATTTTTTCAGTTTCTTACGCAGGGTGCCACGGTTGATACCCATCATCAGGGCAGCGCGGGTCTGGTTACCGCGGGTGTATTGCATCACCATGTCCAACAGGGGCTGTTCTACTTCAGCCAGTACCAGCTCATAGAGGTCATTCACATCCTGACCATTCAGTTGAGCAAAATAGTTCTTCAGTGCCTGTTTTACCGAGTCACGCAGAGGTTTTTGAGTTACCTGGTCCTGAGAGTTAACGGTAGAAACGGTCAGTACGTCAGAATTTACGCGTTGTTCGAACATAGTTCTGTCAGCTCTTTATTTCTGTTTACGCAAAATTTTCGAAGTATGCCTCCAACGCCTCCAGCTGTTCGCTGGCATCCTCAATGGCGTTGAATGTGCGCCGAAACTGGTCATCTGGTGCATGTTCCTGGAGATACCAGGAGACGTGCTTGCGCGCGATTCGATACCCCTTTGCCTGACCGTAAAAATCATGCAACTCACGAACGTGCGCGCAAAGTAAGCGCTTCACCTCTGCCAGCGGCAGCGGCGGAAGCAGCTCCCCAGTGTCCAGATAATGCTGGATTTCCCGAAAGATCCAGGGTCTTCCCTGAGCTGCGCGGCCTATCATCAGGGCATCAGCCCCCGTATAGTCGAGCACAGCTCTGGCTTTAAGCGGGTCAGTAATGTCACCATTCGCGATAATCGGAATGGAAACTGTCTGCTTAACTGCCCGAATGCTGTCGTATTCAGCGTCTCCGTTAAACAAGCAGGCGCGGGTGCGTCCGTGAATAGTCAGAGCCTGGATGCCACAGTCTTCAGCCAGTTTGGCAATCTCTACACAGTTACGGTGTTCCGGCGCCCAGCCCGTGCGAATCTTGAGAGTAACAGGAACGTCCACTGCGTTAACGACCCCGATAAGGATCGACTTCACCAGATCCGGGTACTGCAAGAGGGCTGAGCCTGCAAGCTTGCGATTCACCTTTTTTGCCGGGCAGCCCATATTGATATCAATAATCTGGGCACCGCTTTCGACGTTAATACGCGCGGCTGCCGCCATCTCTTCGGGGTCGCTTCCGGCTATCTGCACCGTGCGAATTCCCGGCTCATCAACGTGCACCATCCGCAAACGGGACTTGTCGCTCTCCCAGACCTGCGGGTTGGAGGACATCATCTCGGAAACGGTTAAACCGGCTCCCATCTCATAGCACAGTGTCCGAAATGGCCTGTCGGTGATGCCGGCCATGGGCGCTGCGATCAGGCGATTTCTGAGCTGGTGGTGTCCGATGCGCATGAGTTAAGAAATGACCATACTGTGACTGCAAGGCGGCGTATATTACGCATTTTTTACGCGATATGAAAGGCCAAACTTTGAGCAATCCTCTGTTGTAGATCAATGAATCGCCTGTCCCGACAGACTCGCTATTTTTATTTTATTTAAAATCATATGGTTGAGTAAATTCGCAGAATTTATCTACAGATACAATTTTGAGTAACTTCTCGTTTTTTCTGGCAACTGCTGAAGCAGAAAAGGGATTAAACGGCGATTTTTTCAGCATTTTATGCCGCATATTGCGAGCTGGGTCTCATTTTGGCCCGGCCGCCTGATGCAGGCGCTGAGGGTCCGGATTGCTCATTTTATGACCCTCAGCACGTTTATCTTAGCGGCGAGTACCGGTGATGCGGCACCACTCCTCTTTCTCAACCACCGGATCGAGGTCAAAAAGCGCGGCGTAGGCTTCGCAGACGCTATCGGCCTGACTCGCCAGAATCCCGGAGAGGCCCAGCAGGCCGCCCTCTACCGGCAGGACGCTAATCAGCGGCGCCAGCTCGCGCAGGGGACCGGCGAGGATATTGGCGACCACAACGTCGGCTTTCATCGCGTCAGGCTGGTCCTGGGGCAGATAGAGCGACAGGCGGTCGGATACGCCGTTGCGCTCGGCGTTATCGCGGCTGGCCTGGATCGCCTGCGGATCGATGTCGATCCCGATAGCGTGGGCCGCGCCAAGCTTGAGGGCGGCGATCGCCAGAATGCCCGAGCCGCAGCCGAAGTCGATCACTGTCTTGCCCGCCAGATCGAGGCCGTCGAGCCACTGCAGGCACAGGGAGGTGGTGGGGTGGGTGCCGGTACCGAAGGCCAGGCCAGGATCGAGCATCACGTTAACCGCGTTCTCATCCGGCACGTCGCGCCAGCTCGGGCAGATCCACAGACGATCGCCGAAACGCATCGGGTGGAAGTTATCCATCCACTCGCGCTCCCAGTCTTTATCCTCAAGCTGCTCTATCTTATGGGCAAAGCCGCTGCCCAGCAGGGGATGCTGTTCGAGGATGGCCACGACCTCGTTCATGTCGGTTTCGGCATCGAACAGGCCGATAACGTCGGTATCGCCCCACAGGCGCGTTTCGCCCGGCAGCGGCTCAAAGACCGGCGTATCGTGCGTGTCCTGGAAGGTAATGGAGACGGCGCCTGCTTCCATCAGGGCATCGCTCAGCGTCTCGGCGTTGGCGCCGGAGGCGTTCAGTTTCAGTTGGATCCACGGCATGGCAAAACTCTTTTAATGATTAACGGTGATATTCGGAGCCTCCGCCACCGGGCGACCAAAGCGGTTGCCGATGACAAAGGCCAGTAAACTTAACAGCAGCGACGGCACGATCGGATGAAAGCCCAGGTACTGGATTTTCAGCGTCGCCAGTACGGCGTACAGCACGCCGCCGACGATCATCGCGCTCAGCGCCCCGGCGGCGTTGGCGCGCTCCCAGTAGAGCCCCAGCACCAGCGGCCACAGAAACACGGCCTCAAGGCCGCCGAAGGCCAGCAGATTGAGCCAGATTATCATCTCCGGCGGCCGCCAGGCGGCGAGCAGCAGCAGCGCCCCCAGCAGCAGCGTGATAACAGTGGACATCCGCTTCAGCCGCGTTTCGTTGTGCAGCTGTTCAGGGCGCAGATCCAGATACAGGTCTTTAATGAGGGTAGCGGAACTCTGCAGCAGCTGCGCATTGATGGTGGACATAATCGCGGCCATCGGCGCGGCGAGAAAGATCCCGGCGGCGAACGGCGGCAGCACTTTCACCATCAGGGTCGGGATCACCAGGTCCGGTACGGTGAGGTCGGGGATAACCGCCCGGCCAAGCGCCCCCGCCAGATGCATGCCCAGCATCAGCAGGGCGACCACGATAGTGCCAATAATAATGCCGCGATGCACGGCTTTGCTGTCCTTGTAGGAGATGCAGCGCACGGCAGTATGGGGCAGGCCAATCACCCCGAAGCAAACCAGTATCCAGAAAGAGGTCATAAAGGTTGGAGAGAGAATATCATCGGCCCCCTGCGCTGCAACAAGCTTTGGATCTATCTGCGCCAGCGTCTGCACCGCGTGGCCCAGCCCGCCGGCGGCGTGAATGACGCCTGCCAGCAGCACCAGAGTACCGACCAGCATCACCAGCCCCTGCAGGGCATCGTTAAGCACGCTGGCGCGGAAGCCGCCGAAAGCGGTATACAGAGCGATGGTGATGCCGAAGAGCAGCAGGCCGGTTTCATAGGGGATCCCGGCGGCGGTCTCCAGCAGGCGCGCGCCGCCGATAAACTGCACGGCCATCGCGCCGATAAAAGCGATGAGCAGGCTCAGGCTCGCCAGCCAGACCAGCGCCCGGCTGCGGTAGCGGGCCAGCAGCATATCGTTGAGCGTGACCGCATTATAGCGCCTGGCCAGAATGGCAAATTTCTTGCCCAGCACCCCGAGCGATAGCCAGACAGCGGGCAGCTGGATCATCGCCAGCAGCACCCAGCCAAGCCCATATTTGTACGCCGCGCCCGGACCGCCAATAAAAGAGCTGGCGCTGATGTAGGTGGCGGTCAGAGTCATCGCCAGCACGAAACCGCCCATGGAGCGGCCGCCGAGAAAGTATTCATTAAGGAAGCCGCCGCTCGCGCGCTTGCGCATCGCATACAGCGACAGGCCGAACACCAGCAGCAGATAGGCAATGAGCGGCAGGATCACGTCAGACTGCATCATCATCCTCCAGCGACATATCCCGGAACACGAAGCGCACCATCGCCCAGCAGAGCAGAATAAACAGCAGCGGCGTCAGCAGGCAGGCCATTTCAAACCAGTGCGGCAGGCCGGTGAATCCCTGCAGTGAATTGGGGATGTAAGCACTCGCCAACCAGGCGGCAAGATAGAGCAAAGTAAGCCATAACGCCCAGCGGGCTTCTTTGTGGGCCTGGATAAAACGTTTGTCCATAAGGGTCCCGGGGGTAAAAGGAAATCGGGGGATTGTACTAGCAGAAAGGCAAAAAAGAAAAAGGCCGGAAAATCCGGCCTTGTTGCACGCTGCGGGATTACTTCTCCTGCAGACCGAGCTTTTTCTCCAGGTAGTGGATATTGGTGCCACCCTGCTGGAAGTTTTCGTCGGTCATAATACGCATCTGCAGATCGACGTTGGTCTTGATGCCGTCGATGATAAGTTCCTGCAGGGCAATCTTCATGCGCGAGATAGCCACGTCGCGGTTTTCACCGTAGCAGATGAGCTTGCCGATCATCGAGTCATAGTACGGCGGTACGGTGTAGCCGGCGTAGATATGAGATTCCCAGCGCACGCCAAAACCGCCCGGCGCGTGGAAGCGGGTGATTTTACCCGGGCTCGGCAGGAAGGTGTTCGGATCTTCGGCATTGATACGGCACTCGACCGCATGACCGCGCACCTGCACTTCTTCCTGCTTGATGGACAGCGGCTGACCGGCAGCAATGCGCAGCTGCTCTTTGATCAGGTCAACGCCGGTGATCATCTCGGTAACCGGATGCTCAACCTGGATACGGGTGTTCATCTCAATGAAGTAGAACTCGCCGTTTTCGAACAGGAACTCGAAGGTACCCGCGCCGCGATAGCCGATGTCCACGCAGGCTTTCGCGCAGCGTTCGCCGATGAAGCGGCGCAGCTCCGGGGTAATGCCCGGCGCCGGCGCTTCTTCAACGACCTTCTGGTGGCGGCGCTGCATGGAGCAGTCGCGCTCTGCCAGATAGATAGCGTTACCCTGACCGTCGGCCAGCACCTGGATCTCGATATGGCGAGGATTCTCCAGGTATTTCTCCATGTAGACCATGTCATTGTTGAAGGCGGCTTTCGCCTCCGCTTTGGTCATGGAGATGGACTGCGCCAGCTCGGCGTCGCTGCGCACCACGCGCATACCGCGACCGCCGCCGCCGCCGGAGGCTTTGATAATCACCGGATAGCCGATACGCTTGGCGTGGGCGCGGTTCTTATCCATGTCGTCGCCCAGCGGGCCGTCAGAGCCCGGTACGGTCGGCACGCCCGCTTTTTTCATCGCAGTGATCGCGGACACTTTATCGCCCATCAGGCGAATGGTGTCGGCTTTCGGACCGATGAAGATAAAGCCGGACTGCTCAACCTGCTCGGCGAAGTTGGCGTTCTCGGACAGGAAGCCGTAGCCGGGGTGAATGGCGACGGCGCCGGTGATCTCAGCGGCGCTGATGATTGCCGGGATGTTCAGATAGCTTTTTACGGACGGAGCCGGGCCAATACAGACCGTCTCATCCGCCATCAGGACGTGCTTCAGGTCGCGATCCGCGGTGGAGTGCACGGCAACGGTCTTAATGCCGAGCTCTTTGCAGGCACGAAGAATACGCAATGCGATCTCGCCGCGGTTGGCGATAACAATTTTATCCAGCATGTTCGCCTCGTTATTCGATGACGACCAGCGGCTCGTCAAATTCTACCGGCTGACCGCTTTCTACCAGGATTGCCTTCACGGTACCTGATTTGTCAGCTTCGATCTGGTTCATCATTTTCATCGCTTCGACGATGCACAGGGTATCGCCCGCGTTCACTTTCTGGCCTACTTCGATGAAGGCTTTCGCGTCCGGGCTCGGAGTGCGGTAGAACGTACCAACCATTGGGGAGCGTACGATGTGGCCACTGAATTCTGCTTTTGCCGGCGCTTCCGGTGCAGCGGCTGCCGGTGCAGGCGCGGCCTGTGGGGCTGCCATTGGGGCGGCGTAAGCCTGCTGCATTACCGGGAAGCCCGCATTCGCCGCGGTGCGGCTGATGCGTACAGACTCTTCACCTTCAGAAATTTCCAGTTCGGAGATACCTGATTCTTCAACCAGCTCGATCAGTTTTTTAATCTTACGAATATCCATGAGTGGGTTCCGTACTCTTTGTTTAGTGTGATTGTGACAGGCGTTTTACCGCTGTCTGTAAAGCGTATGTATAACCATCGGCGCCTAAGCCACAGATGACGCCGGCAGCAATATCAGAGAGATATGAATGGTGGCGGAACGGCTCGCGGGCGTGCACGTTGCTCAGATGTATCTCGATGAACGGGATACTCACCGCCAGCAGGGCATCACGGATCGCTACGCTTGTGTGCGTGAACGCGGCCGGATTGATCAGGATATAGTCAATGCTGTCTTTAGCCTGATGAATACGGTCAATGATGGCGTGCTCGGCATTCGACTGCAGATGCTCCAGGGACGCATTCAGAGCGCTGGCCTCGGCGGTTAAACCGTTAACAATTTCGGCTAACGTCAGGGTGCCATACTTCTCTGGCTCACGGGTGCCGAGCATGTTCAGGTTCGGGCCGTTCAAAAGCAAAATGCGAAACTTACTGGTCATTGTGCTGCTATCTCCTGCAACTCTCAGGCGAAAAACAAAATATACCTTCGATACGCGATTGTCATCTTTTCAGTGGTTAAAAAAGCACTGTCCGGAAAACCAAAGTCGCACATTATAACGATTTCGTTGCATTTGGCAGCTAAATACTGGTCTTATCAGGGAAGATTATCAACTCAAAAATGAAAAAGCCCTCTGAAGAGGGCGAGTTCTGCGGCTAACAGCACATTATCGGCAATTATCGCCACCACTGGCGGAACTTCTTCCAGCGGCAGCCTAGCAATATAATCGCGGCCGCGGCGTACAGCAGCGGCTGGGGTGACACTATCTTCACTGACCACAGATAGTGGATCGGCGCGAGGATAGCGACCAGATAGACGAAATTATGCAGCTTTTGCCAGCGCGGGCCCAGCTTTCGCTGCGCGCGCTGAAAAGAGGTCGCCGCCAGCGCCAGCAGAATAACCCAGCAGATGAGTCCCAGCGTCAGATAGGGGCGAGTGACCACCTCCTGACCCAGCAGTCCCAAATTGTGAATGCCCAGCTCAAGCAGCGCGTAGCTGATGAGGTGCAGCGTGGCCCAGGCAAAGCACCACAGCCCCAGCATTCGCCGGGTGCGTATTAATAAAGGCTGCTTAGCGTAGCGCGCCAGCGGGGCGACCAGCAAGGTGGCGAGCAGAAGTTTCAGAGCCATCCTACCGGTAAAATGCTGGATATCCTTCGCCGGATCGGCGCTGAAATAGCCCTGATGCCCGGCCCAGAACAGCCAAACCAGCGGTAAGAAAGCGGCAAGATGCAGCCCGGCCTTGAGCCAGGTTATCTGCTTCACGGTCAGGCGCACTCAGAAATTCTCCCGCAGATTAAGGCCCCGGTATAAGGAGGCGACCTCGTCGGCGTAGCCGTTAAACAGCAGCGTCGGCTGGCGCTTAACGTCCAGCACCCCGCCGGCGCCGATAAAGCGCTCGCTGGCCTGCGACCAGCGGGGATGATCGACGTGCGGATTGACGTTGGCGTAAAACCCGTACTCATCGGGCGCCGCGAGGTTCCACGTGGTCGGCGGCCGCTCGCGGGTGAGGGTGATGCTGACGATGGACTTGATGCCCTTAAAGCCGTATTTCCACGGTACCGTCAGGCGCACCGGCGCGCCGTTCTGCGGCGGCAGCGCCTTGCCGTAGACGCCGACGGTCAGCAGCGTCAGCGGATGCATCGCCTCATCGAGGCGCAGTCCCTCGACGTAGGGATACTTCAGCCCGCCGCCGATAAAGCGATCCTTTTGTCCCGGCATGATCTCGGGAGCGTAGAGCGTTTCGAAGGCCACGTATTTGGCATTGCCAGTCGGATCGGCCTGCGCCAGCAGTTTGTGCAGCGGAAAGCCGATCCACGGCACCACCATTGACCACGCCTCGACGCAGCGCATGCGGTAGATGCGCTCCTCAAGCCCGAAGCGTTTCGTCAGATCGTCATGATCGAGGGTCAGCGGTTTATTGACTTCGCCGCCGATTTTCAGCGTCCAGGGATCGGTTTTCAGGCTACCGGCGTTGGCAGCCGGGTCGGCCTTATCCAGACCAAACTCATAGAAGTTGTTGTAGCCGGTGACTTTATCTTCCGGCGTCTTCGCCAGGGCGGGCTGCCACTGCGGCGGACGGGAAAAGTCGAGCGGCTTGCCGGAGGGCGCCGGCGGGCGGTCGTTGCCCTTGAACCAGTCAAGCAGGTCGGCCTGCGGTGCGGTTGAGAATCCGGCTGCGCCGATGCCGAGCAGCTTCAGCACCTGGCGGCGCCTGAGCATGAAGGCCGACTCGGCCGTTACGTCGGCTTCGGTTAATTTTTTCGGGAGCATAGCCACCTCCGTGATGGTTTTTGTTAATCATGACGGAGGCGGCGGGTTATCGCGAATATGTCACGAAAATTTGAAGGTTAAGCGATTTTCACCAGCGTGCGGCCCTGCACGTCATTATTAATGATCCGCTGGGCAAATTCCGGCGCCTGCGCGAGACTTATCTCGGTGGCGGCCTGCTGGTAGAAATCGGCAGGCAGCAGCTCGGCCAGGCGTCGCCACGCTTCCGCCCGGCGCGCCGGCGGGGTCATTACCGAGTCAACGCCCTGCAGGCGGACGTTGCGCAAAATAAACGGCATCACGGTGGTCGGCAGCGCAAAGCCGCCGGCCAGACCGCAGGCCGCTACGCAGCCGCCGTAGTTCATCTGCGCCAGCACTTTCGCCAGCACCTTATCGCCCACGGTATCGACGGCGCCGGCCCACAGCTGTTTCTCCAGCGGGCGGGTTTCGGCAAATTCGCTGCGGCTGAGAATCCGGCTGGCGCCGAGGCTGCGCAGGTAGTCGTGGGTGCTCTCGCGCCCGGACACGGCTACGACCTGATAGCCCAGCGCGTGCAGCAGCGCGACCGCCGTACTGCCGACGCCGCCGCTGGCGCCGGTGACCACTACCTCGCCATCGTGCGGGCGGATCCCCGCATCCGCCAGCGCCATCACGCACAGCATGGCGGTAAAGCCCGCGGTGCCTAAAATCATCGCCTGACGGCCATCAAGTCCCGTCGGCTGAGGCACCAGCCAGTCGCCTTTTACCCGCGCACGCTGCGCCAGGCCGCCCCAGTGATTTTCACCGACGCCCCAGCCGGTGAGGATCACCTGCTGCCCGGCGTGGAAACGCGGATCTTCACTGCTGTGCACGGTGCCGGCGAAATCAATCCCCGGCACCATCGGGAAGTTGCGAATGATTTTGCCTTTCCCGGTGATGGCGAGAGCATCCTTATAGTTGAGGCTTGACCAGGCGATATCGACCGTGACGTCGCCCTGCGGCAGCTGGCTATCCTCAATGTTGCGTACGGATGCGAGAGTCTTCTCATCCTGCTGCTCTAAGATTAACGCCTGCATAATCCCTCCTCGGGGCTCAGTGATTGGAAAAAATTTTCTGAAGACTATACTCGTTTACTTAAGTGTGGCACCGATTTGACGCAATAAATTGCCAGATGCGTTTACTCTGGTAGTATGCAGGGGCCATGCTGGAACGCGAGTTGGTGCTCACTGACTCGATCAGGCGAAAGCGGGTGTCCGGTCAGTCGGGCTGTTTTTGACTTACGGAGTTAATACAAGGATGCGATTAACGACGAAATTTTCCGCTTTTGTGACGCTGCTCATCGGCCTGACTATCTTTGTCACGCTTATCGGCTGTTCACTCAGTTTCTATAACGGCATTCAGCAAAAGATCGACTCCCGCGTGCGCGCCGTGGCGACCATTATCGACTCCCGTCTCATTACAACGCCCTTCAGGCAGCTCGATCAGCAGCTGGATGAGATCATGGTTCCCGTTGATATTGTGCGTATTCAGTGCGTCATCGACGGTAAAATCATCTTCAGCCACGCGCGCAACAGCAGCTATCAGCCGATGGGCAGCAGCTATCGCTTTCGCGAACTCAGCGTGCCGTCGATGCGCAACCCCGGCATGACCATTCAACTGCGCTATCTCGATCCGGTGGTTAACGACTTCGACTCCCTGCTGACAACCGCGCCGCTGACCTTTGCTATCGCCTTTATGGTGCTGACTATCTTCTTTGCCGTGCGCTGGTTGCGCAATCAGCTCTCCGGGCAGGAGCTGCTGGAGCGGCGCTCGACGCGCATTCTCAACGGCGAGCGGGGCAATCAGGTGCGCGGGTCGGTGCATGAATGGCCGGCGCTTGCCAGCAGTGCCCTCGACGCGCTGCTGGCGGAAATTCAGTTTGCCGGCGAGCAGCGCAGCCGCATGGATACCCTGATCCGCTCCTATGCCGCTCAGGATAATAAAACCGGGCTCAGTAACCGGCTGTTCTTTGATAATCAGCTGGCGACCCAGCTTGAAGACCCCGACAAAGTCGGTTCTTACGGCATCGTGATGCTGATCCGCGTGCCGGAATTTGACCTGCTGCGCGACAACTGGGGGCGCGCCGCCGCGGAAGAGCATTTCCACACCTTCATTAATATGCTCTCCACTTTTATGATGCGCTATCCCGGCGCGCTGCTGGCGCGCTATCACCGCAGCGACTTTGCGGTGCTGCTGCCGCACCGCACGCTGAAAGAGGCGGACAGCATTGCCGGGCTGCTGCTGAAGGCGGTCAACACCCTGCCGCCGACCAAAATTCTCGACCGCGACGACATCATGCATATCGGTATCTGCAGCTGGCGCAGCGGGCAAACCACCACCCAGGTGATGGATCACGCTGAGGCGGCGGTGCGCAACGCGGTGCTGCAGGGCAGCAACAGCTGGGCGGTGTATGACGACACCCTGCCGGAGAAGGGCAGGGGCAACGTGCGCTGGCGCACGCTGATTGAAGAGATGCTTACCCGCGGCGGTCCGCGCTTTTATCAAAAACCGGCCCTGCAGTACGATGGCCGCGTGCACCACCGGGAACTGATGTGCCGCATGTACGACGGTAAAGAAGAGGTGGCGGCCGCCGAGTACATGCCGATGGTTATCGAGTTTGGCCGCGCCGAAGAGTATGACCGCCTGCAGATCACCCGCCTGCTGCCTTTCCTGTCGTTCTGGCCGGAAGAAAACCTCGCCATGCAGGTAACCGTCGCCTCGCTTATTCGCCCCCGTTTCCAGCGCTGGCTGCGGGATACGCTGATGCAGTGTGAAAAATCGCAGAGAAAGCGGATTATTTTTGAACTTGCAGAGGCGGATGTTTGTCAACATATCAGCCGGTTACAGCCCGTGGTGCGTTTGATCACGGCATTAGGCGCCAGAGTGGTGGTTATTCAGGCCGGATTGACCCTCGTGGGCACCAGCTGGATCAAGGAGCTGTCGGTTGAAGTGATTAAGCTCCATCAGAGCCTGGTGCGTAATATAGAGAAGCGTAGCGAGAATCAGCTGCTGGTGCAGAGCCTGGTTGAAGCCTGCAAAGGAACATCCACCCAGGTTTATGCCACCGGCATCTGCAGCCGCAGCGAGTGGCAGGTACTAAGAGAGTGCGGCGTATTAGGCGGTCAGGGGGTATTTTTTGCGCCTGTTCAGCCGCTTGATACCAGCGTGAAAAAATATTCGCAAAGATACTCTGTTTAGTCTGCCGTTTAGCGTGATTTCACGTAGAATAACGCGCGCTATTGCTTCGGTGGTCCGCGCGGGCGACCTGCCGAAATGTTTCAGGAAAAGCCAGTGTTCGTCCTTTAAGTCAGCTGCAATGTCGGCGAGGAGTGCTGCGGCTCTGACGGCGTCAGACCGAAATTGTAACAAAGGAAACGAACTGCACTAATTTTCACCGTTGCAGATGATTTTTGCGCCTTGTCGCTGCTGCGTGTGGTTGGTAAAGTAAGCGGATTTTGTGTTCCGCCCCAGCTTTCAGGATTATCCCTTAGTATGTTGAAAAAATTTCGTGGCATGTTTTCCAATGACCTGTCCATTGACCTGGGTACTGCGAATACCCTGATTTACGTAAAAGGACAAGGCATCGTACTGAATGAGCCGTCCGTGGTGGCCATTCGTCAGGATCGTGCTGGTTCCCCGAAAAGCGTCGCGGCCGTCGGTCATGAAGCGAAGCAGATGCTCGGTCGTACGCCCGGCAATATCGCGGCGATCCGCCCGATGAAAGACGGCGTGATCGCCGACTTCTTCGTCACCGAGAAGATGCTTCAGCACTTCATCAAGCAGGTTCACAGCAACAGCTTCATGCGCCCGAGTCCGCGCGTGCTGGTGTGCGTGCCGGTGGGTGCCACGCAGGTTGAGCGTCGCGCCATTCGCGAATCTGCACAGGGCGCTGGCGCCCGTGAAGTATTCCTCATCGAAGAGCCGATGGCAGCAGCAATTGGTGCGGGTTTGCCGGTTTCTGAAGCAACCGGTTCCATGGTGGTCGATATCGGCGGCGGTACGACAGAAGTGGCCGTTATCTCCCTCAACGGCGTGGTTTACTCCTCTTCCGTGCGCATCGGCGGCGACCGCTTCGACGAAGCCATCATTAATTATGTGCGCCGCAACTACGGCTCGCTGATCGGTGAAGCCACCGCCGAGCGCATCAAGCATGAGATCGGCTCTGCCTATCCGGGCGACGAAGTGCGCGAAATCGAAGTTCGCGGTCGTAACCTGGCCGAGGGCGTGCCGCGCGGCTTTACCCTCAACTCCAACGAAATCCTGGAAGCGCTGCAGGAACCGCTGACCGGTATCGTGAGCGCGGTAATGGTGGCCCTTGAGCAGTGCCCGCCAGAGCTGGCGTCCGATATCTCCGAGCGCGGTATGGTGCTGACCGGTGGTGGTGCGCTGCTGCGTAACCTCGACCGCCTGTTAATGGAAGAGACAGGAATTCCTGTCGTAGTTGCAGAAGATCCACTGACCTGTGTTGCCCGCGGCGGCGGCAAGGCGCTGGAAATGATCGACATGCACGGCGGCGACTTGTTTAGCGAAGAGTAGTCAGCCAGAAGTCCGGGGCAGCCTCCGCTGCTCCGTTGATTTCACTGACGCGAGAGTACGCATAGCCTATGAAGCCCATTTTTAGCCGTGGCCCATCGCTGCAGATTCGCCTGATTCTGGCGGTGCTGGTCGCGCTTGGCGTGATTATTGCCGACAGCCGCCTCGGTACGTTCAGCCAGATCCGAACGTACATGGACACAGCCGTAAGCCCTTTCTACTTTATCTCCAATGGTCCCCGGGAACTTCTTGACGGTATCTCACAAACCCTGGCGACCCGCGATCAGCTTGAGCTGGAAAACCGCGCCCTGCGTCAGGAACTGCTGCTGAAAAACAGCGACCTGCTGATGCTGGGTCAGTACAAGCAGGAAAACGCCCGCCTGCGCGAGCTGCTGGGTTCGCCGCTGCGTCAGGACGAGCAGAAGATGGTTACCCAGGTTATCTCCACCGTGAACGACCCTTACAGTGACCAAGTGGTCATTGATAAAGGCAGCGTCAACGGCGTCTACGAAGGCCAGCCGGTCATCAGCGATAAGGGCGTGGTGGGCCAGGTCGTTGCGGTGGCCAAGCTGACCAGCCGCGTGCTGCTGATCTGCGACGCGACCCACGCGCTGCCGATCCAGGTGCTGCGCAACGACATCCGGGTGATTGCCGCCGGTAACGGCTGCACCGACGATCTGCAGCTGGAGCATCTGCCCGCCAATACCGATATCCGCGTTGGCGACGTGCTGGTGACCTCCGGCCTCGGCGGCCGCTTCCCGGAAGGTTATCCGGTGGGCGTAGTCTCCTCGGTTAAGCTGGATACCCAGCGCGCCTATACGGTGATTCAGGCGCGGCCGACCGCCGGCCTTCAGCGCCTGCGCTACCTGCTGCTGCTGTGGGGCGCCGATCGTAACGGCGTAAACCCGATGACGCCGGAAGAGGTGCACCGCGTAGCCAACGAGCGCCTGATGCAGATGATGCCGCAGGTGCTGCCTGCGCCGGATGCGATGGGCCCGCCGGCGCCGATGCCTGCGCCCGCGACCGGCATGGCCGGTAGCGCACCGCAAACTTCCTCGTCTGCGCCTGCGGGAGGACAATAGTGGCCAGCTATCGTAGCCAGGGACGCTGGGTTATCTGGCTATCGTTTCTGGTGGCCCTGCTGCTGCAGGTTATGCCCTGGCCGGATGACCTGATCGTCTACCGGCCTAACTGGGTGCTGCTGATCCTGCTGTACTGGATCCTCGCGCTGCCGCATCGCGTGAATGTCGGCACGGGTTTCGTGATGGGTGCCATACTTGATCTCATCAGCGGTTCAACGCTCGGCGTACGCGCGCTGTCGCTCAGCATCATCGCCTATCTGGTGGCGCTCAAATATCAGCTGTTCCGCAACCTGGCGCTCTGGCAGCAGGCGCTGGTGGTGATGCTGCTATCCCTGTCGGTCGATATCGTGGTGTTCTGGGCGGAGTTTCTGGTCATCGACGTTGCGTTCAAGCCGGAGGTCTTCTGGAGCAGCGTCGTCAACGGCGTGCTCTGGCCGTGGCTGTTTTTGCTGATGCGCAAAATTCGCCAGCAGTTCGCTGTACAATAAAAGGTTTCTATACAATGCTTTATCTCGCTTCCGGCTCCCCCCGTCGTCAGGAGCTGCTGACGCAGCTGGGCGTGCGTTTCGAGCGCATCGTGCCCGGCATTGAAGAGCAGCGTCGCCCGCAGGAGCCGGCGTCGCAGTATGTCTCGCGCCTGGCGCGGGACAAGGCGCAGGCCGGGGTTGCGATGGCAGAGCGCGATCTGCCGGTGCTTGGCGCAGACACGATTGTCGTGCTTAATGGTCAGGTACTTGAGAAGCCGCGCGATGAAGCAGAGGCGGCCGCCATGCTGCGCCAGCTCTCCGGTCAGACGCATCAGGTGATGACGGCGGTGGCGCTGGCCGACCGCGCGCAGATCCTTGATTGTCTGGTGATGACAGACGTCACCTTCAGGGTATTATCAGACGAGGATATCGCGGGCTACGTCGCCTGCGGTGAGCCGATGGACAAGGCTGGAGCATACGGTATTCAGGGGCTTGGCGGCTGTTTCGTCAGAAAAATAAACGGCAGCTATCACGCTGTCGTCGGCCTGCCGCTGGTGGAGACCTGGGAGCTGCTCAGTAACTTTAACGCATTGCGTGAGAAAAGGGATAAACATGACGGCTGAATTATTAGTAAACGTAACACCTTCCGAGACGCGGGTGGCGTACATTGACGGCGGCATTTTGCAGGAGATCCACATCGAGCGCGAAGCGCGGCGTGGCATCGTAGGCAATATCTACAAGGGTCGGGTCAGTCGCGTACTTCCGGGTATGCAGGCGGCATTTGTAGATATTGGTCTGGATAAGGCGGCGTTTCTTCACGCCTCCGATATCATGCCGCACACCGAGTGCGTGGCCGGGGACGAGCAGAAGCAGTTTACCGTGCGCGATATCTCTGAGCTGGTCCGCCAGGGTCAGGATCTGATGGTGCAGGTGGTTAAAGATCCGCTCGGCACCAAGGGCGCGCGGCTGACCACCGATATTACGCTGCCGTCCCGCTATCTGGTGTTTATGCCGGGCGCTTCCCACGTGGGCGTTTCGCAGCGCATTGAAAGCGAGGCCGAGCGCGAGCGCCTCAAGCGGGTGGTTACCGACTACTGCGACGAGCAGGGCGGCTTTATTATCCGTACCGCCGCCGAGGGCGTGTGCGAAGACGACTTAGCCTCCGATGCCGCCTACCTCAAGCGGGTGTGGACCAAAGTGATGGAGCGTAAAAAACGCCCGCAGACCCGCTACAAGATGTACGGTGAGCTGGCGCTGGCCCAGCGCGTGCTGCGCGATTTTGCCGACGCGCAGCTCGATCGCATCCGCGTCGATTCGCGCCTGACCTTCGAGTCGCTGATGGAGTTTACCGCCGAGTATATGCCGGAGATGACCAGCAAGCTGGAGCACTACAGCGGCCGCCAGCCCATCTTTGACCTCTTCGACGTCGAAAATGAAATCCAGCGCGCGCTGGAGCGCAAGGTGGAGCTGAAGTCCGGCGGCTACCTGGTTATCGATCAGACCGAAGCGATGACCACCGTCGATATCAATACCGGCGCGTTCGTCGGCCACCGCAACCTCGACGACACCATTTTCAATACCAATATCGAAGCCACCCAGGCGATTGCCCGCCAGCTTCGCCTGCGCAACCTGGGCGGCATTATCATTATCGACTTTATCGATATGAATAACGATGACCACCGCCGCCGCGTGCTGCATTCGCTGGAGCAGGCCCTGAGTAAAGACCGGGTCAAAACCAGCATCAACGGCTTTTCTCAGCTGGGGCTGGTCGAGATGACCCGCAAGCGCACCCGGGAAAGCCTGGAGCACGTGCTGTGCAACGAATGCCCGACCTGCCAGGGGCGCGGGCGCGTGAAGACGGTGGAGACCGTGTGCTATGAAATCATGCGCGAGGTGGTGCGCGTCCACCACGCCTACGACTCCGACCGCTTCCTGGTGTACGCCTCCGCTGCCGTCGCCGAAGCGCTGAAGGGCGAGGAGTCCCACGCCCTGGCAGAGGTGGAGATCTTTGTCGGTAAGCAGGTCAAGGTGCAAACAGAGCCGCTCTATAATCAGGAGCAGTTCGACGTGGTCATGATGTAATCCCAGCAGCTACAAGGAGAGATGCGTGAGGCGCTTACCCGGGATCCTGCTGATCGCTTTGGCAACACTGGTCGTTATCGTCGCGCTGCTGGTCAGCGGCCTGCGTCTGGTTTTGCCACATCTGGACAAATGGCGCCCGCAGCTGCTGGCGCAGATCAGCCAGATAGCCGGGCGTCCGGTTGACGCCTCGCAGCTGAAGGCCAGCTGGCAGAACTTTGGCCCGACGCTTGAGATCCGGGACCTTAAGACCACCTTTGAAGACAACGGCCAGCTTTCGGTAAAGCGCATCTCGCTGGCCTTTGACGTCTGGCAAAGCCTGCTGCACCTGCGGCCGCAGTTTCGCGAGCTGACCTTCTGGCAGCTGAAAATCCACACCGACTCTACCCTGCAAAGCAACGACAGCGACGACGAGCTGAAGCCCGACCGCGTCGGCGATCTGTTTTTGCGCCAGTTCGACCACTTCACCCTGCGCGACAGCCAGCTGAGCTTTATGAGCATGTCGGGCCAGCGCATTGAGCTGGCTATCCCGCAGCTGACCTGGCTTAACGGCAAAAATCGCCACCGCGCCGAGGGCGAGCTCAGCCTCTCCAGCCTGACCGGACAGCACGGTGTGATGAAGGTGCGGATGGACATGCGCGACAGCGGCGGGCTGCTCAACGAAGGCCGCGTCTGGCTGCAGGCGGACGATATCGACGTTAAGCCGTGGCTTAACAAGTGGACCCAGGATAACGTTGCCCTGACCTCCGCCCGCTTCAGCCTGGAAGGCTGGCTGACGCTCGACAAGAGCGATATCACCAGCGGCGACGTGTGGCTGAAAAAGGGCGGCGCGGGCTGGCAGGGCGCTAACCGCCAGCAGCACACGCTCTTGGTTGATAATCTGACCACGCACGTTTCCCGCGAGGGCGACGGCTGGGCTTTCCATATTCCCGATACCCGCATCGCCATCGACGGCCAGCGCTGGCCGCGCGGGGCGCTGGCGATGGCCTGGTTCCCCGGCAAAGAGAAGGACGACGGCGAAGTGCGCATCCGCGCCAGCAACCTTGAGCTGGGCGGCCTGGCGGGCCTGCTGCCGATCGCCGAAAAGATCTCCCCGTCGCTGGGCGATATCTGGCAGACCACGCAGCCTCACGGCAAAATCGACATGCTGGCGCTGGATATCCCGCTGCAGGCCGCGGACAAGACCCGCTTTAAGGCGGCGTGGAGCGACCTGGCGTGGAAGCAGTGGAAGCTGCTGCCGGGCGCCGAGCACTTCTCCGGCGAAGCCGAAGGCAGCGCCGGCAATGGAATTCTCCGCGTGTCGATGCAGAATGCCGTCATGCCGTATGAAACCGTCTTTCGCGCGCCGCTGGAAATCAGTAAAGGCGTGGCGACGCTAAACTGGGTGCAGAACGAGAAAGGCTTTATGCTCGATGGCCGCGATATCGACGTTCAGGCGAAGGCCGTCCGCGCCCGCGGCGGCTTCCGCTGGCTGCAGCCGGAGGGCGACGCGCCGTGGCTCGGTATTCTGGCGGGCATCAGCACCGACGACGGCGGCCAGGCGTGGCGCTACTTTCCGGAAAACCTGATGGGCAAGGATCTGGTGGACTACCTCAGCGGCGCCATTCAGGGCGGCCAGGCCGACAGTGCCACCCTGGTGTACAGCGGTAATCCACACCTTTTCCCGTACAAGCATAACGAAGGCCAGTTCCAGGTCTGGGTACCGCTGCACAATGCGACCTTTGCCTTCCAGCCCGGCTGGCCGGCGCTCACTAACCTCAATATCGATCTCAACTTCCTCAACGACGGTCTGTGGATGCAGGCGGATAAGGTTGCGCTCGGCGGCGTCACCGCCTCCGATCTTCACGCCGCCATTCCCGATTACTCGAAGCACAAGCTGATTATCGACTCGGATATTCGCGGTCCGGGCAAAGCCGTCGGTCCCTACTTCCAGCAGACGCCGCTGAAAAAGTCTCTCGGGGCGACCCTCGACGAGCTGCAGCTGGACGGCGACGTCAGCGCCCGCCTGCATCTGGACATTCCGCTCAACGGCGAGCAGGTGCTGGCAAAGGGCGATGTGAAGCTTGCCAACAATTCGCTGTTCATTAAGCCGCTCAACAGCACGCTGGAAAATCTCAGCGGCGGTTTTACCTTTGAGAATGGCAATCTGCAGAGCGGCCCGCTCAGCGCCAGCTGGTTTCATCAGCCGCTGAACGTCGATTTCTCCACCCGCGAGGGCGATAAGGCCTATCAGGTGGCGGTTAACCTTAACGGCAACTGGCAGCCCGCGAAAACCGGTCTGCTGCCGCAGCAGATCAATGACGCCATTACCGGCAGCGTGCCGTGGCAGGGCAAGGTCGGTATCGACCTGCCCTACAAAGGTAGCACCCGCTATAAGGTGGATATTGCCGGCGATCTGAAGAACATCAGCAGCCGCCTGCCGGCGCCGGTGAGTAAAGCGGCGGGCGACCCGCTGCCGGTGAAGGTAAACGTCAGCGGCGGCCTCGATCGCTTTGATTTGACCGGCAGCGTGGGCGACAAAAACCACCTCAACAGCCGCTGGCGACTCGATAAAAAGCTGGTGCTCGATCGCGGTATCTGGACCAGCGACAGCCGCACACTGCCGCCGCTGCCGGACAGCGCCGGACTGGAGCTGAATCTGCCGGCGATGGACGGCATGGAGTGGCTGGCACTGTTTCGCAAGGGGGCCGGCGACGGCATTAGCGCCACCACCTCGTTCCCGGGGAAAATCACCCTGCGCACGCCGGCGCTGTCGATGGGCGGCCAGCAGTGGAATAACCTGAGCATTGTCTCTGAGCCGGTTATCGGCGGCACGAAAGTCGAGGCCCAGAGCCGGGAGATCAACGGCTCGCTGACGATGCGCGACAGCGGACCGTGGCTGGCGGCCATCAGCTACCTTTACTACAACCCGTCCTCCTCTTCCTCTTCGACAGGCAGCGCCGAGGGCGGCAGTAATCCGTTTGGCGCCAGTTCGGGCATTGACTTCAAAGGCTGGCCAAACCTGCAGCTGCGCTGCGCCGAGTGCTGGCTGTGGGGGCAAAAATATGGCCGCATTAACGGCGACTTCACCATTAAGGGCGACACGCTCTCCCTGAGCAACGGCCTGGTGGACACCGGCTTTGCCCGCCTGACGACCAGCGGCGAATGGGTCAATGCGCCCGGCGGCGAGCGCAGCGCGCTGAAGGGCAAGCTCAGCGGTAAGAAAATCGACACGGCGGTGAGCTTCTTTGGTCTCGATTCGCCGATCCGCGACTCTTCGTTTGACGTTGATTACGATCTGCACTGGCGCGCGGCGCCGTGGACGCCGGACGTCACCTCGCTCAACGGCATCATCAAAACCCACTTCGGCAAGGGCGAGTTCACCGATATCAGCACCGGCCATACCGGACAGCTGCTGCGGCTGGTGAGCTTCGATGCCCTGCTGCGCAAGCTGCGTTTTGACTTCAGCGATACCTTCAGCGAAGGCTTCTACTACGACTCGGTGCACAGCACCGCGTGGATCAAAGACGGCAAGCTGCATACCGATGATACGCTGGTGGATGGGCTGGAGGCGGATATCGGCCTCAAGGGGTCCGTCGATCTGGTGCAGCGGCGGGTCGATATGGAAGCTATCGTGGCGCCGGAAATCTCCACGACCGTCGGCGTCGCCACGGCCTTTGTTATCAACCCGATCGTCGGCGCGGCGGTCTTTGCCGCCAGCAAGGTGCTGGGGCCGCTGTGGAACAAGGTTTCCATTCTGCGCTATCGCATTACCGGGCCGATTGACCAGCCGCAGATCAACGAGGTTCTGCGCCAGGCGCGCAGCGATAAAACGCAATGATTTGACGGGGCGCGCGAATTGCCCCACTCTCATACCATTCTGAGTATTCCTGGCTAAAAGTGATTAAAACGATGAGTCTGAACCTGGTAAGTGAACATCTGCTGTCGGCGAACGGCCTGAACCATCAGGATCTGTTCGCCATACTTGGGCAACTGACCGAGCGCCGCCTCGACTATGGCGATCTCTACTTCCAGTCGAGCTATCACGAATCCTGGGTGATGGAAGACAGCATCATTAAAGACGGCTCGTACAATATCGACCAGGGCGTCGGCGTGCGGGCGGTGAGCGGTGAAAAAACCGGTTTTGCCTATGCCGACCAGATAAGCCTGCAGGCGCTGTCGCAGAGCGCACAGGCGGCACGCACTATCGTGCGCGAGAGCGGCGACGGCAAAGTCCACGCCCTCGGCGGCAAAGACCATCCGGCACTGTATACCCGCCTCGATCCGCTGCAGAGCATGAGCCGGGAAGAGAAGCTGGATATTCTGCGCCGCGTCGATAAAGCGGCGCGGGCGGCCGATAAGCGCGTGCAGGAGGTCTCCGCCAGCCTGACCGGCGTTTATGAACTGATTCTGGTGGCGGCGACTGACGGCACCCTGGCGGCGGACGTGCGTCCGCTGGTGCGCCTCTCTGTTAGCGTGCTGGTGGAGGACGGCGGCAAGCGCGAGCGCGGCTCCAGCGGCGGCGGCGGCCGCTTCGGCTACGAGTGGTTCCTCGCCGACGTTGATGGAGACGTTCGCGCCGATGCCTGGGCCAGAGAAGCGGTGCGCATGGCGCTGGTGAATCTCACCGCCGTTGCCGCCCCGGCGGGAACGCTGCCGGTGGTGCTCGGCGCGGGCTGGCCGGGCGTGCTGCTGCACGAAGCGGTCGGCCACGGTCTGGAAGGGGACTTCAACCGCCGCGGAACGTCGGTATTCAGCGGCCAGATGGATAAGCTGGTAGCGTCTGAACTCTGCACCGTGGTGGATGACGGCACCATCGCCGACCGCCGCGGCTCCGTCGCCATTGACGATGAGGGCACGCCGGGACAGTACAACGTGCTGATCGAGAACGGCGTGCTGAAGGGCTACATGCAGGATAAGCTCAACGCCCGCCTGATGGGCATGAAGCCGACGGGCAACGGCCGCCGCGAGTCCTACGCCCACCTGCCGATGCCGCGCATGACCAACACCTATATGCTGGCGGGAAAATCGACGCCGCAGGAGATCATCGAGTCGGTCGATTACGGCATCTTCGCCCCGAACTTCGGCGGCGGCCAGGTGGATATCACCTCCGGCAAGTTCGTGTTCTCCACCTCGGAGGCCTACCTGATTGAAAAGGGTAAAGTCACCAAAGCGGTGAAGGGCGCGACGCTGATTGGCTCCGGCATTGAGGCAATGCAGCAGATTTCGATGGTCGGCAACGACCTGAAGCTCGATAACGGCGTCGGCGTCTGCGGCAAGGAGGGCCAGAGTCTGCCGGTAGGCGTCGGTCAGCCGACCCTGAAGGTGGATAACCTGACGGTGGGCGGCACCGCATAACCTCTCATAGCCCGCTTCGGCGGGCTTTCTGCCGCTATCCCTTGTTTCCCTTCATGCCCTGAAAGCGCTTCGCGACCTCAATAAAGTAATCCGTCATATAGTTGATGCACACCTGCACTTTGAGCGGCAGCTTGTCCTTCTCGGTATAGACGGCGTATACCGGGCGGGGATCGGACTGATAGCGCGGCAGCAGGATCTCAAGCTCCCCGCGATTAATTTCATCAATGACCCACATCAGCGGCACGAAGGCGATACCTGCCCCGGCGGTCAGCCAGCGGCTGAGCGTCATCGGATCGTTAGTCACGAAGCGCCCCTGCGGGCTGAGGCGGGTCGAGTTTCCTTCCGGATCGACCAGCTCAAATTCGTTGTGCACCCGAATACTGTACTCAAGCCAGGAGTGGTTTGCCAGGTCGGCGGGTTTTTCCAGCGCGCCGGCCTGCTGTAGATAACTGTGCGCGGCGCACAGCACCATCGGCATGGCGCCAAGGCGGCGCGAAAACAGCCCTGAGTCCTGCAGGGTACCGACGCGGATCACCAGATCGAGACCGTCGGAGATCAGATCCGGGGCCGGGATACCGGTTACCAGATTCACGGAGAGGTCCGGGTACTCCCGCAGCATCTCAGCGGTGATCCTTGAGAGGACATTTTGTGCCATGGTTGAAGAACAACCAACGCGCAGTGTGCCGATAGGGGTGTTGTTAAAGGCGTACAGCTGCTCGTGGACATCCTGCACCTCAAACAGCATCCGCCGGCACCCCTGGTAGTAAATCTTACCCGCCTCGGTGAGGCCAAGGCTGCGGGTACTTCTGTTTAACAGCTTGACTTGCAACTCATTTTCGAGACGGGAAACAGTCTGGCTGATTGACGATACGCTCATTTCCAGCTGCCGCGCCGCCGCTGTAAAGGAGCCAAGCTCCACCACTTTGGCGAAGACGGACATGCGTTTTAGTCTTTCCATTGTTCACTCGGAGTTAAAAGTGATTTAGATCACATAATATAGATCATGCAATAACTGTTACGATAATATACTGTTAGCTGAATAATAAAATTATCGCTCTTACCTGCACTCTCTAATCGTTCAAGGTCAACATGAGTCTGTTTCCCGTTATCGTGATTTTCGGTCTGTCATTTCCGCCGATCTTCTTTGAATTGCTATTGTCGCTGGCCATCTTCTGGCTCCTGCGCCGGATGCTTATTCCCACCGGGATCTATGATTTTGTCTGGCACCCCGCGCTGTTTAACACCGCACTATACTGCTGTTTGTTCTACCTGATATCACGCTTGTTTGTCTGAGGTCGTTGTGAAAGCACTCATAAGAAAATTTTCCCGTACGGCGATTACGGTCATCCTGGTGATACTGGCGTTTATCGCGATTTTTCACGCGTGGGTCTACTATACCGAGTCACCGTGGACCCGCGACGCGCGCTTTAGTGCCGATGTGGTCGCAATAGCGCCGGACGTGTCGGGCCTGATCACCGAAGTTGACGTTAAAGACAACCAACTGGTGAAGAAAGGGCAGACGCTGTTCATCATTGACCGCCCGCGCTATCAGAAGGCGCTGGCGGAAGCGGAAGCCGACGTCGCCTACTACCAGGCGCTGGCGGATGAAAAGCGCCGCGAAGCGGGCCGACGCAACCGCATCGGCCCCGTGGCGCTGTCGCGGGAAGAGGTCGATCAGGCCAATAGCAGTCTGCAGACTGTCGAACATCAGCTGGCGAAAGCGCAGGCGACACGCGATCTGGCGCGTATCGATCTTGAGCGTACCGTGATCCGCGCCCCGTCTGACGGCTGGATAACCAACCTCAACGTTTACGGCGGCGAGTTTATTACTCGCGGTTCAACCGCGGTGGCGCTGGTGAAGAAAGGCACCTTCTACGTTACGGCTTATATGGAAGAGACCAAACTCGAAGGCGTGCGTCCCGGCTACCGTGCGGAGATCACCCCGCTTGGCAGTACCCGCGTGCTGAAGGGCACGGTGGACAGTATTGCATCCGGGGTAACCAATGCCAGCAGCACCGTCGATGCTAAGGGAATGGCGACCGTTGACTCCAACCTCGAATGGGTACGCCTGGCGCAGCGCGTGCCGGTACGTATTCATCTCGACAAGCAGACGGATAATCTCTGGCCTGCGGGCACAACCGCGACGGTTATCGTCACCGGAAAGCAGGATCGCGACCGGGATAAGATGAATTTTTTCCAGAAGCTGGGTATGCGCCTGCGTGAGTTTGGTTAATTACCATGGGCATCTTTACTATTGCCAGCCAGCATTTACGCTTTGCCATCAAGCTTGCGTGCGCCCTTGTGCTGGCGCTGTTTGTTGGCTTTCACTTTGAGCTGGAGACCCCCCGCTGGGCGGTGCTGACAGCGGCCATCGTGGCCGCGGGGCCAGCGTTCGCTGCCGGAGGCGAACCCTATTCCGGGGCGATTCGCTATCGCGGTATGCTGCGTATCTGCGGCACCTTTATTGGCTGTATCGCGGCGCTGATTATCATCATTATGATGATTCGCGCGCCGCTGCTCATGCTGCTGGTGTGCTGCCTGTGGGCGGGTTTCTGTACCTGGGTCTCGTCACTTGTCAGGGTTGAAAACTCTTACGCATGGGGACTGTCAGGGTACACTGCGCTGATTATCATTATCTCTATCCAGTATGAGCCGCTGCTGGCACCCCAGTATGCCGTGGAGCGCTGCAGCGAGATTGTCCTCGGGATCCTTAGCGCTATCGTAGCGGACCTGCTCTTTTCTCCGCGATCCATCAAGCAGGAGATAGACCGCGAGCTTGATTCCCTGCTGGTTGCCCAGTATCAGCTGATGCAGCTTTGCATCCGTCATGAGGACGCTGAGGAGGTGGATAAATCCTGGAGTGGTCTGGTTCGCCGTACGCAGGGTCTGGCGGGAATGCGCAGTAACCTCAATATGGAGTCCTCCCGCTGGGCAAAGGCTACCCGCCGCCTGAAGGCGATCAATACGCTCTCGCTGACGCTGATTACCCAGGCGTGCGAAACGTATCTGATTCAGAATACGCGTCCGGAGGCGGTTGCCCCCGCCTGGCGCGAAATGTTCGACCAGCCGGTTGAGACCGCCCAGGATGTGCATCGACAGCTCAAGCGTATGCGGCGTATTCTTTCCTGGACCGGGCAGCACGATATTCCCGTCACCATCTCCAGTTGGGTAGGGGCGGCAACGCGTTATCTTCTGTTAAAGCGCGGGGTCATTGGCAATACCAAAATCAGCGCCCTGGAAGAGGAGGTTTTGCGCAGCGAGGCCGTGGTTAAGGCGGAGTCCGCCGAGCGACATCATGCGATGGTGAATTTCTGGCGAACCACGCTCGCCTGCGCGCTGGGAACGGTCTTCTGGCTGTGGACCGGGTGGACGTCCGGCTCGACGGCAATGATTATGATCGCCGTGGTCACGTCGCTTGCGATGCGGATGCCGAATCCCAAAATGGTTGCTATCGACTTTCTGGTTGGGACGCTGATTGCGCTGCCGGTAGGCTCACTTTACTTCCTGGTGATTATGCCCTCCACGCAGCAGAGTATGCTGCTGCTCTGCATCAGCCTTGCTGTTCTGGCCTTCTTCATTGGTATCGAGGTGCAAAAGCGGCGGCTGGGCTCGCTGGGGGGACTGGCGAACATCATCAACATCATTGTGCTTGATAACCCGATGACCTTTCACTTCAGCCAGTTTCTGGATAGCGCGCTCGGCCAGATTGTTGGCTGTTTTCTGGCGCTGATTGTTATCCTTCTGATTCGCGATAACTCCCGTGCGCGTACCGGCCGCGTGCTGCTTAATCAGTTTGTGTCGGCAGCGGTGTCGTCCCTGACCACCAATAAAGCGCGGCGCAGGGTCAACCATCTGCCGGCCCTTTATCAGCAGCTGTTCTTGCTGCTGAATAAGTTTCCCGACGACTTGCCGAAGTTTCGCCTGGCGCTGAACCTGATCATCGCCCACCAGCGCCTGCGTAACGCGCCCGTGCCGGTTAACGATGACCTCTCTGACTATCATCGGGTGCTGCGGCGTACCGCCGATAAGCTGATTTCTGCCATCAGTGACGATAAGCGGCACCAGTACTTTGAGCAACTGCTGGAGCAGCTGGATATCTATCAGGAGAAACTCCGCTACTGGGAAGCGCCGCTGCAGGTCACCGAGCCGGTAGAGCGGTTAACCGCTATGCTGAGGAAGTACCAGGTGGCGCTGACGCAGAGTTAATTACTCTCACAGCCGACGCCTCAGGGCGTCGGTTTTTTTATGGCTATACTTAACTGCCGCCGTAGCCAACCGCCGTCAGGGAGTGGAAAAATGAAAACCTGGACTTTTGATTTTAATGCCATCGCCAGCCGCAGCGATTTCTATCGCGAGTTTGCGCGTGCATCCGGTCTTGAAGGGGCGAAGGTCAGCGATCTCGACTCGCTGTGGGAGACGGTGATTGCCGGACAGCTTCCCCTCCCGCTGGAGATAGCCTTTGTCCACATGACGGAAAAGCAGCGACGTCGCTACGGGGCGCTGATTCTACTGTTTGATGAAGCCGAGGAGGAGCTGGAAGGGCAGCTGAGATTCAATATTCATCAGGCATAAAAAAGCCCCCGGGGACGGGGGCAAGTCGTCACCTAAGACGACGAGGGTTTATTTGTATAGCTCGGCGGTTGCGTGCCAGCTATCGCCGGTATGAGCTTCGATAACGCGGTAGCTGCTGGCGCCCTGTTTTTCTGCTTTGGCTGCCAGCTCCTGGCGCATATCCATCGGCGAGCTGCCAATCTGGGAAACGGTCACGGTACCCATCGGCTGCAGGCCCTGGGCCTGCTCTGCGTTAACCTGATGCACCGCGGCGGCGGCGCTGAAAGAAAGAACGGATGCCAGTCCTGCTGCTGCTACGATAGTTGCAATTTTCATCGTTGTACTCCTCAATCTGTTTACGCTGCGGCCAGAAGGTTTAACGTGCTTTTTTTATGCCTGGTGCCGCGCGGCGTCTCTGTTCACTGTTGTTCGTCAGACATTGCTCAATGCTGAAAAATTATTTATACGGCTCGTTACTTACTTATAGAGCTCTGCGGTCGCGTGCCAGTGCGAGCCGGTACGGGCTTCAATGATGCGGTAGGAGGAAGCGCCCTGCTCCTGAGCTTTCTGGTCCAGCATCGCGCGCATATCCATCGGCGATGAGCCAATGGCGCCGACGGACACGGTGCCCAGCGGCTGGCGGTTTGCCGCCTGGTCGAGGTTGATGGAGTCGGCTGCGACAGCACCAAACGAGATGACGGAGAGGATACCCAGAACACTTAATGTTGTTTTGATTTTCATGATTTCTTACCTCGTCGAATTTTTTATTGGGGTCATTTGTTTCGTGACCCTCATCACAAAATTAAGTATACACTAGTAACGCAAAAAATTAATACCAGACTAATTGTTTCATCTGTCATAAAGTAACAAAAAAGCTATTTTTAATAGCTGAATGGAATAAAAAAAGAAACTGTTAATGAGTTATTCTAATTAAATCAAGTAGATACTTGAAATTAGCCTTTTGTGCGATTATGAAAACGAGATTGACTGAATGAGGACAAAAAAGCAGTTAATCGCACTTAGTGTTAAATGTTTTGGGGCGTAATGTAGCGAGCTGATGGCCGGGAGAGGGTATAAACGCTCCGGCGGGGAGCCGGAGAGCGGGATCACAGTTCCTGTTCGAACAGCACCAGGATGGCTTCATACAAATCTTTGACGCTGAAGCCGCGCGCCGGGGTGGTGAAAATAGTGTCATCCCCGGCGATGCTGCCAAGGATACCTTCCGCTTTACCCAGCGAGTCCAGCAGGCGGGCAATAAGCTGGGCGGCGCCGGGGCTGGTATGAATCACCACAACGGCATCGTTATAGTCGATATCCAGTACCAGGTTCTTGAGCGGGCTGGAGGTGGTCGGCACGCCCAGTTCGGCGGGCAGACAGTAGACCATCTCCATTTTCGCGTTGCGGGTACGCACTGCGCCAAACTTGGTCAGCATGCGGGAGACTTTCGACTGATTGATATTATCGAAACCCTCTTCCTGCAGGGCCTGCACAATTTCGCCCTGCGAGCTGAACTTCTCTTCTTTAAGCAGCGACTTAAACGCCTTAATTAACTCTTCTTGCTTAGCGGAGCTTCGCATAATTCACCCATACTATGGCGGTAGATACAACATTATTATGCATATAAATGAATTTTTATGCAAATACTCTGCCACAAGTCAGGCTGAAATAATGTTATGAAAGACGCGAATTTTATCAAAAATCGTTATCGGGGAACATGCTTTCGTTGCGCTGTTAAATTGCGCCAAAAGGTGAATTAAATGTTATGAAAATGATATTGTTTTGCTTGATGAGGTGGGTGTATTGTAACCAACATCGACCGTAACCACGCGCGGAGTAAGCTCTTGATCGGCTGCAAAGTGAGCAATAGCACGACTCTGATGCGGGGAGAGCCGCATTCTTTAGTTACGTTAGTTGTTATTAAGCGGTCCGTGAATTAAGGTTCCCGCGACGGAGTTACGGTAGATGAAACTAAAACATAATAAGGAGTTTAGGATGAAAGTTGCAGTCCTCGGCGCAGCTGGCGGTATCGGCCAGGCGCTTGCCCTACTACTTAAGACCCAACTGCCCTCAGGCTCAGAACTCTCCCTGTATGACATCGCGCCGGTGACCCCGGGCGTGGCGGTGGATCTCAGCCATATTCCCACTGATGTGAACATCAAAGGCTTCGCCGGTGAAGACGCCCGTCCTGCGCTGGAAGGCGCTGACGTCGTGCTCATCTCGGCAGGTGTTGCCCGTAAACCAGGTATGGATCGTTCTGACTTGTTCAACGTCAACGCCGGCATCGTCAAAAACCTGGTGCAGCAGATTGCCGAAACCTGCCCGAAGGCGTGCATCGGCATCATTACGAACCCGGTCAACACCACGGTGGCGATTGCCGCTGAAGTGCTGAAAAAAGCCGGCGTGTATGACAAAAATAAACTCTTCGGCGTCACCACGCTGGATATCATCCGCTCCAATACCTTTGTCGCTGCGCTGAAAGGCAAACAGCCGACCGATGTTAACGTACCGGTGATCGGCGGCCATTCGGGCGTCACCATCCTGCCGCTGCTGTCGCAGATCCCGGGCGTGAGCTTCTCCGATCAGGAAATCGACTCGCTGACGAAGCGCATTCAGAATGCGGGTACGGAAGTGGTTGAGGCGAAAGCCGGTGGCGGGTCCGCAACGCTCTCTATGGGTCAGGCCGCGGCGCGCTTTGGCCTGTCGCTGGTGCGGGCGCTGAACGGCGAGAAGGGCGTAGTGGAGTGTGCCTACGTTGAAGGCGACGGCGAATATGCCCGCTTTTTCTCCCAGCCGCTGCTGCTTGGCAAGAACGGCATCGAAGAGCGTCAGCCGATCGGCGCGCTCAGCGCTTATGAAAAGCAGGCGCTGGAAGGCATGCTGGATACGCTGAAGAAAGATATTGTTCTCGGCGAAGAGTTCGTCAACAAGTAAGCACCGGCTGCTGAAGCAAAAAACCGGAGCGCGTCAGCGCCTCCGGTTTTTTTTCGCCCCTCAGTTGGTGGCCGGATACTCCTGCACCGTCACCTTCAGGGTTATCTTCTTGTCGTCGCGCATTACGACCACCGGGATCTCAGAGCCCGGGCGGATCTCGGCGACCTGATCCATGGTTTCCAGCGCGGAAATGGCCGGTTTGCCGTTCACGGTGATAATCACGTCGTTAACCTGGATCCCCGCCTGCGCCGCCGGGCCGCCCGGGGCGACATCGTTAACCACGATGCCCTGGATCTGATCCAGCGCGCTGCTCTGAGTATGGAGCGGGGCGATTTCACGGCCGCTGATGCCGATATAGCCGCGGATCACCCGGCCATCGCGGATAAGTTTATCCATGATTTTCGTCGCCAGCTGGAACGGGATGGCAAAGCCGATACCTTCCGGCGTTTCCCCGTCATTGCTCTTGTCGAACGACAGCGTGTTGATCCCCATCAGCTCGCCGAGCGAGTTTACCAGCGCGCCGCCGGAGTTGCCGTGGTTAATAGAGGCATCGGTTTGCAGGAAGTTCTGGCGCCCGGAAGGGTTCAGGCCGATACGGCCGGTGGCGCTGATAATGCCCTGGGTAATGGTCTGCCCGAGGTTGTAGGGGTTGCCGATAGCCAGCACCACATCGCCGATGTGCGGCGTGCGCTTGGGATTGATCGGGATCGTCGGCAGGCCGCCGGTGGCGTTGATTTTCAGCACCGCCAGGTCGGTCAGGGTATCAGAGCCCACCAGCAGGGCTTCAAACACGCGTCCGTCCTGCAGGGCGACGATTATCTGGTCCGCATCGTTGATAACGTGCTTATTGGTAAGGATATAGCCGCGATCGTCCATAATCACGCCGGAGCCGAGGGTCAGCATATTGTGGCTGCTGTTATTCAGCGCCCGATTATAGACGTTCACGACCGCAGGCGCGGCGCGCTTCACCGCCTGATTGTAGCTGGCGGGCGATTCATCGGTGCTGTCATAGTGCGGTGACGACAGCGGATTGAGCTGGCGCAAAGAGGGCATGGTGGCCAACAGGATCGCGCTGACAATCAGACCGATAGCAATAGAACGAATAAGCTTTACGAGCATGATGCAGTTATCACTGAGTGGGATTCTGGCGCAGCATACCATGAGTTGCGGGGACATCACACGCGGGTGATGTCCCCCTGTGAGCTGGCTTAGCGCAGCAGCAGATAGAGATTCTGATTTCCGCGCATAATGCTGAGGGCGATGACGTCGGGTTTGCCTTCCAGCACCTTGCGCATGTCGGCGAGGGTGCGGGTGCGCTGGCGGTTAATGCCGATAATGACGTCGTCTTTATGCAGGCCGCTCTGCGCCGCCGGACTCTGCGGCGCGACCTCTTCAACGCTGACGCCCGGCGTACCGTCCTTCATCTGGCCGTCGCTCAGCGCCGCGCCGCTGAGGGCAGGGGCCAGCTCTTCGGCAGAGGCGGTCGTGGAAGGGCTCTTATCCAGCGTGACCTCAACGTCAACCGGTTTACCCGCGCGCACCAGGCCGAGCTTCACTTTGGTGCCTGGGGCCGTGGTGGCAATACGCGAGCGCAGTTCGGCAAAGCTGCTGAGCATCTTGCCGTTGAGGCTGACGATCACGTCGCCCGACTGCACGCCGGCCTTCGCTGAACCGGAGCCGGGTACCACTTCGCTAATAAAGGCTCCGCGCTGGACGTTCATCTTCATCGCGCTGGCGATATCGGCATTCATCTCCATGCCCCGTACGCCCAGCAGGCCGCGCTGCACTTCGCCGCTCTGCATAAGCTGATGAGCGAGGGTCATCGCCATGTTACTTGGAATGGCAAAGCCGATACCGATGCTGCCGCCGCCGGAGGCAAGGATCGCCGTGTTCATGCCGATCAGCTCGCCGTTGAGGTTAACCAGCGCGCCGCCGGAGTTGCCGCGGTTTATTGAGGCATCGGTCTGGATAAAGTTCTCCAGCCCCTCAAGGTTCAGCCCGCTGCGCCCCAGCGCCGAGACGATCCCGGAGGTCGCAGTCTGGCCGAGACCGAACGGGTTGCCGACGGCCACGGCGAAATCGCCGACCCGCAGCTTATCGGAGTCGGCGATGGCGATTTGCGTCAGGTGGTCAGCCTTCTGCAGCTGCAGCAGGGCAATATCGCTCTGCTCGTCGCTGCCGACCAGCCTGGCGGTAAATTCCCGGCCATCGTTAAGCAGGATGCTGATTTTCTGCGCGTCGCTGACGACGTGGTTGTTGGTCAGCACGTAGCCTTTGGCGGCGTCAATAATGATACCCGAGCCCAGACCTTCAAACGGCTGAGGCGCCGCATTGGGGGCCGCACCGCCAAAGAAACGCTTCAGTTCATCGGGAACCTGGGGGCCGGCGTCAGGTGCCGCGCTGCCCTCCACCTGCACGCTGACCACGGCAGGCAGCACTTTCGCCAGCATCGGAGCCAGGCTCGGCATCGGCGGCTGGCCGGGGATCTGTGCGGGGAGGGAAGCGAACGCCGGCGCAGCGGCGCCAGATAACAGTCCAATGCTTAATGCCATCGCACGCAGTAAGGGGGTCTTATTTTTCATTGATACGCCTCTAAGGGCTGGATGTATAAATGAATGATAGCCGGGATAAGGAAGGAGACACAGGCGCTATGCGTGCGCCCGTGGTTTTTTTAGCGAATTATTCGCGATGCGCGCCGCCGCGCAGCAGGCCGGATGCGCCTTCTGAATAGTCGCGCGGCATCTGCACCGGCGCCTGATCGTTGCCAGCTTCGGATTCGGCAAGGCGATTGCGGAACGGATTGCTCTCGGCGCTCAGTTCGGGCAGCAGGCTGCTGGAGCTTTTCGCCATGTGCTGATACAGCTGGCGGTAGTCGTGGGCCATGTTATCGAGAAGTTCGGCGCTCTGGGCAAAATGGCTGACCAGCTCTTCGCGATACTCTTCCAGTTCTGCTTTGTTCTTTTCAAGTTCGTACTGCAGGGCCTGCTGCTGGCGTAACTTGCGGTTACCAAAGCGCATTGCGACGGCACCGATGATGATACCGACGACTAAACCAATTAGCGCATATTCCCAGGTCATGAACTTCTCCCGTTGTTTTGTGATTCCGTAGGGTTGGCAGTAAGGCTCATCGCCCGCGCCTGATGATAATGCCACTATAACCGCTATTTCTGTAGAAGTGGAATCCCGGGCGCACATCGCGTAGTGTAGAACGGCTTTTTTTTCGACATATTATGAACGGCCACCTGCGGTTTTTCAGGACATAACAACACGCTATGCAAAGCATGACGCCATCATCGCAATATCTTCAGGCCCTCCGCGAGGGCAGCCACCAGCCCGACGACGTCCAGCGCGATGCCGTCTCCCGGCTCGACGCCATCTATCAGCAGCTGGTCGCCCGGCCAGAGCCGCAGAGCAGCCCCGCCGGCGGCCTGCGGGCAACTTTCAGCAAGCTGCTGGGCAAAAAGGAAGCGCCTGCCGCCGCGCCGCCCGTGCGCGGTCTCTATATGTGGGGCGGCGTCGGGCGCGGCAAGACCTGGCTGATGGACATGTTCTATCAGAGCCTTCCGGGCAGCCGTAAACAGCGCCTGCACTTCCACCGCTTTATGCTGCGGGTGCACGAGGAGCTGACCGCCCTGCAGGGCCACAGCGATCCGCTGGAGATCATCGCCGATACCTTCAAGGCGGAAACGGACGTGCTCTGCTTTGACGAATTTTTTGTTTCCGACATCACCGACGCTATGCTGCTGGGCGGCCTGATGAAGGCGCTGTTCGCCCGGGGTATTACCCTGGTGGCCACCTCGAACATTCCGCCCGATGAGCTATACCGCAACGGTCTGCAGCGCGCGCGCTTTCTGCCGGCGATTGAGGCGATTAAGGCCCACTGCGATATCATGAACGTCGATGCCGGTATCGACTATCGCCTGCGCACGTTGACCCAGGCGCACCTCTGGCTATCGCCCCTTAACGCCGAGACGCAGCAGCAGATGGAGAAGCTGTGGCTGGCCCTGGCAGGTGCGCCGCGCGGGGAAAATCCGCCGGTGCTGGAGGTCAATCACCGGCCGCTGGCGACGCTGGGGGCTGAAAATCAGACCCTGGCGGTCTCCTTTACTACGCTGTGCGCGGAGGCGCGCAGCCAGCATGACTATATTGCGCTTTCCCGCCTCTACAGCGCCGTCATGCTGTTCGACGTCCCGGTGATGACGCCGCTGATGGAGAGCGAAGCGCGGCGTTTTATTGCGCTGGTGGATGAGTTTTACGAGCGCCACGTGAAGCTTGCGGTCAGCGCCGCTGCGCCGCTGTACAGCATTTATCAGGGGGAGCGGCTGAAGTTTGAATTCCAGCGCTGCCTGTCGCGTCTGCAGGAGATGCAGAGCGAGGAGTACCTCAAGCGCGAGCATATGCCCTAGGTTAAAGCGCCGCTCTGCAACAGAAGCGGGGATTTGCACCCTCTCCCCGTGGGAGAGGGGCGGGGTGAGGGCATCCGTCGATACCGCCCGCCAAAAAAGGGGTCGATCTTTAACCCCGACTTCTCTATAATCTTGCGACCCCACGTTACGAGAAGGTTTTTTTCCCGAAACTTTCTAGTGTCGGCATAGGCTATTCGAAGGGGTAGGTTTGCCGGACTTTGTCGTGTGAACCTCAACTTAAGCGTTTGGGTGTTCACCAACGTGTAACTAATTATTTGGGTAAGCTTTTAATGAAAACTTTTACAGCTAAACCAGAAACCGTAAAACGCGACTGGTATGTTGTTGACGCGACCGGTAAAACTCTGGGCCGTCTGGCTACTGAACTGGCTCGTCGCCTGCGCGGTAAGCACAAAGCGGAATATACTCCGCACGTTGATACCGGTGACTACATCATCGTTCTGAACGCAGAAAAAGTTGCTGTTACCGGCAACAAGCGCGAAGACAAAATGTACTACCACCACACCGGCCACATCGGTGGTATCAAAGAAGCGACCTTTGAAGAGATGATTGCCCGCCGTCCTGAGCGTGTGATTGAAATCGCGGTTAAAGGCATGCTGCCAAAAGGCCCGCTGGGTCGTGCTATGTACCGTAAACTGAAAGTTTACGCGGGCAATGAGCACAACCACGCGGCACAGCAACCGCAAGTTCTTGACATCTAATCGGGATTATAGGCAATGGCTGAAAATCAATACTACGGCACTGGTCGCCGCAAAAGTTCCGCAGCTCGCGTGTTCATCAAACCGGGCAACGGCAAAATCGTTATCAACCAGCGTTCTCTGGAACAGTACTTCGGTCGCGAAACTGCCCGCATGGTAGTTCGTCAGCCGCTGGAACTGGTCGACATGGTTGAGAAACTGGATCTGTACATCACTGTTAAAGGTGGTGGTATCTCTGGTCAGGCTGGTGCGATCCGTCACGGTATCACCCGCGCGCTGATGGAGTACGACGAGTCCCTGCGTGGCGAACTGCGTAAAGCAGGCTTCGTTACCCGTGACGCTCGTCAGGTTGAACGTAAGAAAGTCGGCCTGCGTAAAGCACGTCGTCGTCCGCAGTTCTCCAAGCGTTAATTGTTTTCTGCTCAGGCAGAACAATTGGCCAAAAAGCCCGCTTCGGCGGGTTTTTTTATGGATAAATTCTGCCTTATCCACAGCTACTGTCCCTGTTTTTACTCCTTTTTCGGTATTTCCTACATCCCTTCACCACAAAGGCCGTAAAATCTGGTAAACTATCATCCAATTTTCTGCCCAAATGCCGGTGATAGCTCATTTTTTGTCGCGTAAACGGACGAAATACGCTTTCGGCAGGTGGGCCTAAAACATCTGGCTGGCCACGCCGTGGCCGGCAGCAGTACAAATTCTGAATATACCTGGAGGTTTTCATGGCTGTCGCTGCCAACAAACGTTCGGTAATGACGCTGTTTTCTGGTCCTACTGACATCTATAGCCATCAGGTCCGCATTGTGCTGGCCGAAAAAGGTGTCAGCTTTGAGATAGAGCACGTGGAGAAGGACAATCCACCGCAGGATCTGATTGACCTCAACCCGAATCAAAGCGTGCCGACCCTGGTGGATCGTGAGCTGACCCTGTGGGAATCCCGCATCATCATGGAGTACCTCGATGAGCGCTTCCCGCACCCGCCGCTGATGCCGGTTTATCCGGTTGCGCGCGGCGAAAGCCGCCTGTACATGCAGCGCATCGAGAAAGACTGGTACACGCTGTTGAATACCGTTGAGAACGGTACTGCTGCACAGGCCGATGCCGCCCGCAAGCAGCTGCGCGAAGAGCTGCTGGCCATTGCGCCGGTCTTCACGCAGAAGCCGTACTTCCTGAGCGATGAGTTCAGTCTCGTTGACTGCTACCTGGCGCCGCTGCTGTGGCGTCTGCCGGTCATGGGTATTGAGCTGGTTGGCGCCGGTTCGAAGGAGCTGAAGGCCTACATGACGCGCGTCTTTGAGCGTGACTCCTTCCTCGCCTCCCTGACGGAAGCCGAGCGCGAAATGCGCCTGGGCCGGGGTTAACGCCATGGACGTGTCACAGTTGACGCCCCGTCGCCCTTATCTGCTGCGGGCATTCTATGAGTGGCTGCTGGACAACCAGCTTACGCCGCATCTGGTGGTTGACGTGACGCTGCCAGATGTACGCGTCCCTATGGAGTACGCCCGCGACGGGCAGATTGTCCTGAACATCGCGCCGCGCGCGGTAGGCAACCTTGAGCTGTCTAACGACGAGGTGCGCTTCAGCGCGCGCTTCGGCGGCGTGCCGCGCCAGGTATCGGTGCCGCTGGCTGCCGTACTGGCGATATACGCGCGCGAGAACGGCGCCGGTACGATGTTTGAGCCGGAGGCGGCCTACGACGAAGACGCCGTTCAGGTGAATGACGGCGACGCCGGGCAGGACAGCGCTGAACCCGAAACCGTGATGTCGGTTATTGACGGCGATAAGCCTGATAGCGACGACGACCACGATCCGGATGATACGCCGCCGCCGCGCGGCGGTCGTCCGGCGCTGCGGGTCGTGAAGTAAAGCCCGCCAGCAACAGGAAAATGAAAAGGCCCGGCTGCTGATGCACGCCGGGCCTTTTTGATCCGCCGCGTTCGCGGCGGCGTCAGATTACACTTCCAGCCAGTTCATGATCCCGTCGGCCGCCTTGCGGCCTTCGGCGATGGCGGTGACCACCAGATCGGAGCCGCGCACGATGTCGCCGCCGGCAAAGATTTTCGGGTTGCTGGTCTGGAACGGGTTATCGCTGCCTTCCGGCGCGATGACCCGGCCCTGTGAATCCAGCTCAACGCTGTGCTTCTCCAGCCACGACATGCTGTGGGGGCGAAAGCCGAAGGCCATCACCACGGCGTCGGCCGGGATCACGTGCTCGGAGCCGGGGACGATCTCCGCCCGGCGGCGGCCCTTCGCGTCCGGCGCGCCCATTTCGGTACGCGCCATCTTCACGCCGCACACACGGCCGTTGGCGTTAACTTCAACGCCCAGCGGCTGGATGTTGAACTGGAACTCCACGCCCTCTTCGCGGGCGTTCTTCACCTCGCGCTTCGAGCCGGGCATGTTCTGCTCGTCGCGGCGGTAGGCGCAGATGACGTGCGATGCGCCCTGACGAATCGAGGTGCGCACGCAGTCCATCGCCGTATCGCCGCCGCCGAGGACCACCACGCGTTTGCCTTCCATGCTGACGTAGGGCTCGTGCGCGGTTTCGCCGTAGCCCATGATCTGCTTAGTGTTGGCAATCAGGAACGGCAGCGCGTCGAACACGCCTTCTGCATCTTCGTTCTCCAGCCCGCCGCGCATCGACTGATAGGTGCCGACGCCGAGGAAGACTGCGTCATACTCGCCGAGCAGTTCGTCGATCTGCACGTCGCGGCCGACTTCCGTATTGAGCTTAAATTCAATGCCCATATCGGTGAAGATCTCGCGGCGGCGGGTCATCACCTCTTTTTCCAGCTTGAAGGCCGGAATGCCGAAAGTCAGCAGGCCGCCGATCTCCGGGTGGCGGTCAAAGACCACCGCCTTGACGCCGTTGCGGGTCAGCACGTCGGCGCAGGCGAGGCCCGCCGGGCCGGCGCCGATGATGGCGACGCGCTTGCCGGTTGCCTTGACGCCGCTCAGGTCCGGGCGCCAGCCCATTTCGAACGCCTTATCGTTGATGTAGCGTTCGATGTTGCCGATGGTCACCGCGCCGAACTCGTCGTTCAGGGTGCAGGAACCCTCGCACAGGCGGTCCTGGGGACAGACGCGACCGCACACTTCCGGCAGCGTGTTGGTCTGGTGAGACAGCTCTGCCGCTTCAAAAATGCGCCCCTCATTGGCCAGCTTCAACCAGTTGGGAATGTAGTTGTGTACCGGACACTTCCATTCGCAGTACGGGTTGCCGCAGGAGAGGCAGCGGTCCGCCTGCGCCTTGGCCTGGCCCTCCGAGAAGGGCTCATAGATTTCGACAAAATCAATTTTGCGGATCTTCAGCGCTTTTTTCGGCGGATCCACGCGCTGTAAGTCGATAAACTGGTAAACGTTCTGACTCATTACTACCCCTTACTGCGCCTGCACGCGCAGCTCTGCTGCGCTGCGACTACGGTGACCCAACAGTGCTTTGACATCGCTGGACTTCGGCTTAACCAGTGCGAATTTCGCAGAGAACTCCGGCCATCTGGCGAGGATCTCTTCCCCGCGCTGGGAGCCGGTGAGCTGTACGTGCTCAACGATCAGCCCGCGCAGATGCTCCTCATGGATAGCCAGCGAATCGACGTACAGCATCTCCACCAGCTCCGGGTTAACGCGCTTGCGGAATTCGCCGTCTTCGTCGAGTACGTAGGCAAAGCCTCCGGTCATCCCCGCGCCGAAGTTGACGCCGGTTTTGCCGATCACGCAGACGATGCCGCCGGTCATATATTCACAGCCGTTGTCGCCGATGCCTTCCACCACGGTGATGGCGCCAGAGTTGCGCACGCCGAAGCGTTCGCCCGCCCGGCCCGCGGCGTACAGGCGGCCGCCGGTGGCGCCGTACAGACAGGTATTACCGATGATTACGGCTTCGTGGCTGCGGTAGGCGGAGCCCAGCGGCGGACGAATGGCGATAAGGCCTCCCGCCATCCCTTTGCCGACGTAGTCGTTGGCATCGCCGGTCAGGTGCAGCTCCACGCCGCCGGCGTTCCAGACGCCGAAGCTCTGGCCCGCGGTGCCGCTGAAATATGCCTTGATCGGGTCGGACGCCAGGCCCTGATCGCCGTGGGTGCGGGCGATATAGCCGGAGAGCGACGCGCCGACGGAGCGATCGGTGTTGCGGATATCAAACCAGAAGGTTTTGCTCTGCCGCTCGTCCACGAAGGGCTTCGCCTGCTGTAGCAGCTGGGCGTTGAGCACCCCGTTGTCGAACGGCGGGTTGTTCTCGGTGCAGTAGAGCGCCTTGCCTTCGTGCGGCGTGGCGGTCTCCAGCAGTTTGCTCAGGTTAAGCTTCTGCTGTCTGGCGGTGAAGCCCTCCAGCTCCTTGAGCAGGTCGGTGCGGCCAATCAGATCCACCAGCCGCTTAACGCCGAGCTGCGCCATCAGCTCGCGGGTTTCGCGGGCGATAAATTCAAAGTAGTTAGTCACTTTGAACGGCAGGCCGTGGTAGTGGTTCTTACGCAGCTTGTCATCCTGGGTTGCTACGCCGGTCGCGCAGTTGTTCAGGTGGCAGATGCGCAGGTATTTACAGCCCAGCGCCACCATTGGGCCGGTGCCGAAGCCGAAGCTCTCCGCGCCGAGGATCGCCGCCTTGATGATATCGACGCCGGTCTTCAGACCGCCGTCCACCTGCAGACGGATTTTGTGGCGCAGACCGTTGGCCACCAGCGCCTGCTGGGTTTCCACCAGGCCCAGCTCCCACGGGCAGCCCGCGTACTTCACCGAGGTCAGCGGGCTGGCGCCGGTGCCGCCGTCGTAGCCGGCAATGGTAATCAGGTCGGCGTAGGCTTTCGCCACACCGGTGGCGATGGTGCCGACGCCCGGCTCGGACACCAGCTTCACGGAGATAAGCGCCTGCGGATTGACCTGCTTGAGGTCGAAAATCAGCTGCGCCAGATCCTCAATCGAGTAGATATCGTGGTGCGGCGGCGGTGAAATCAGCGTTACGCCCGGCACCGAGTAGCGCAGCTTCGCGATGTACGGCGTCACTTTGTCGCCGGGCAGCTGGCCGCCCTCGCCGGGCTTCGCGCCCTGGGCCACTTTAATCTGGATAACGTCGGCATTCACCAGATAAGCCGGCGTCACGCCGAAGCGGCCGGAGGCGACCTGCTTGATGCGCGACACTTTGTTGGTGCCGTAGCGGGCCGGATCTTCGCCGCCTTCGCCGGAGTTGGAGTTGCCGCCGATGCCGTTCATCGCCTCGGCCAGCGCTTCGTGGGCCTCCGGGCTGAGGGCGCCGATGGACATCGCCGCCGTATCAAAGCGTTTGAACAGTTCCTGCGCCGGTTCGACGTCGTCGATGCTGACCGCAGTATCGCCCGGGTTAATGGCGAGCAGATCGCGCAGGGTGGCCGCCGGACGCTCGTTGACCAGCGCGGCGTACTCCTGATAGTCGGCGTACTCGCCGCTCTGCACCGCTTTCTGCAGGGTGCGCACCACGTCCGGGTTGTAGGCGTGGTATTCGCCGCCGTGGACGTACTTGAGCAGGCCGCCCTGAGAGAGCGGTTTGCGCACCAGCCACGCCAGGCGGGAGAGGTTCTGCAGATCCTGCTGGAAGTCCTCAAAGCCGGCGCCGCCGATGCGGCTGACCACGCCCTGGAAGCAGAGGTCGGAGACGTCATCGTGCAGGCCCACCGCTTCGAACAGCTTCGAGCAGCGGTAGGAGGCGATGGTCGAGATGCCCATTTTGGACATGATTTTGTACAGGCCCTTGTTGATACCGTTGCGATAGTTCAGCATCACCTGGCGGTAGGCTTTTTCAATCACTTTGCCGTCGACCAGCTTGGCCAGGGTCTCATAGGCCAGGTAGGGGTAGATAGCGGTGGCGCCAAAGCCCAGCAGTACGGCGAAGTGGTGCGGATCGCGGGCGCTGGCGGTCTCAACGATGATGTTGGCATCGCAGCGCAGGTTTTTATCCACCAGCCGGGTCTGGATGGCGCCCACCGCCATCGGCGCGGGCACCGGCAGGCGGTTTTTGGCAATATTGCGGTCGGAGAGCACCAGCAGCACCGTGCCGTCGCGCACCATCTGCTCGGCTTTATCGCACAGCGCTCTCACCGTCTCTTCCAGCGTCGCTTCGCCAGCGTCGAAGGTAATGTCCAGCGTATCGGCGCGGTAGTGCTCATCTTCAATGGTGGTCAGCTGCTTAAAGTCGGAGTAGAGCAGGATAGGCGACTTAAAGCTCAGGCGGTGCGCCTGGCCTTCCGCTTCGCAGAAGACGTTCATTTCGCGGCCGATGCTGGTGGCCAGCGACATCACGTGGGCTTCGCGCAGCGGATCGATCGGCGGGTTAGTCACCTGGGCGAACTGCTGGCGGAAGTAGTCATAGATGATACGCGGCTGGCTGGAGAGCACGGCAAACGGCGTGTCGTCGCCCATTGAGCCGACTGCCTCCTGGCCGTTTTCGCCCAGCACGCGGATCACCGTATCCAGCTCTTCCGAGCTGTAGGCAAACTGTTTCTGGTAGCTGGCGAGGGTATCATCATCCATCTCGCGGCTGCCGACCTCGGCGTCTGACAGATCTTCAAACGGCACCAGGCGGCGGACGTTGCGCTCCATCCACTCTTTGTACGGGTGGCGGATCTTCAGATCGTAGTCGGTTTCAGCGGAGTGCAGAATGCGGCCGACGCGGGTGTCGATAACCATCAGCTCGCCCGGGCCGACGCGGCCTTTCTCTACCACTTCGTCCGGCTGGTAGTCCCAGATGCCCACTTCGGAGGCGCAGGTGATCAGCTTGTCTTTGGTGATGACGTAGCGCGCCGGGCGCAGGCCGTTGCGGTCAAGGTTACAGGCGGCGTAGCGGCCGTCCGACATCACGATGCCCGCAGGACCGTCCCACGGCTCCATGTGCATGGAGTTAAAGTCGAAGAAGGCGCGCAGATCCGGGTCCATATCCGGGTTGTTCTGCCAGGCAGGCGGCACCAGCAGGCGCATGGCGCGCACGATATCCATCCCGCCCGCCAGCAGCAGCTCCAGCATGTTATCCATGGAGCTTGAGTCGGAGCCGGTTTCGTTGACGAACGGCGCGGCGTCGTGCAGATCGGGGATCAGCGGCGTCTGGAACTTATAGGTGCGGGCGCGGGCCCACTGGCGGTTGCCGGTGATGGTGTTGATCTCGCCGTTGTGCGCCAGGTAGCGGAACGGCTGGGCCAGCGGCCAGCGCGGTACGGTATTGGTGGAGAAGCGCTGGTGGAACAGGCAGATGGCCGATTCCAGACGCAGGTCCGCGAGGTCCAGGTAGAAGCGCGGCAGATCCGCCGGCATACACAGACCTTTATAGATATTAATCAGGTTCGACAGGCTGCAGACGTAGAACTCTTTATCGTCCAGCAGGCGCTTTTCGATGCGGCGGCGGGCGATAAACAGGCGGCGCTCCATATCGCGCGGGCGCCAGCCTGCCGGGGCGTTAACGAAGATCTGCTCAATGCGCGGCAGCGAGGAGAGGGCCACTTCACCCAGTACACCCTCATTGGTCGGGACATCGCGCCAGCCGGCAATCGACAGCGTTTCGCGCTGCAGCTCTTCTTCCACCACTTTACGGGCGGCGCTGGCCAGGGCGGTGTCCTTATTCAGGAACAGCATCCCGACCGCGTAGTTTTTGGCTAAGCGCCAGCCGCGCTCTTCGGCGACCATGCGGAAGAAGCGATCGGGTTTTTGCAGCAGCAGGCCGCAGCCGTCGCCGGTTTTACCGTCGGCCAGGATCGCTCCGCGATGCTGCATACGCGCCAGCGCGTGGATCGCAGTACGCACAACCTTGTGGCTAGGTTCGCCTTCTATGTGGGCGATCAGGCCGAAACCACAGTTATCTCTCTCAAGAGACTTATCGTACAACATATCAGTGAACCTCCCCAGGCTCTACGGATGCACTCTGATGCCGGCGCACGCGGGCGCAAAAAGGGCAGGGCGGCGGGGCACGGGCCACGCATTCGCCCTCTTACAATCCTTTCGTTTCGGTAAACAAGTATTCGGACTTGCTATCAGAGGGAATCTCAATTACTGCATAAATATGATGAGCAGACCGCTCATCGAGAAAGCTTCCAGCGGATCCTCAACTTATCGGGAATATTCACGCAGGTCAAATGGCAAGCTTATTTATGAAAAAGTATGCTATATGTCATCTAACTATATAATAGATAACATATTTGTTTTGTTTTTAGATTGTATTTATCCCTTTGCGGGCAAAGAGGTTATGTGATCTGACTCACTATCTGACGGGGCTGGCGTGGAGGGTCTGTGCTGAACTGCTTTTTATTTGCAGATTATTATTCTGCTAAGGCGGTTAAACCCGCATGATGTCACTGTTTTTAAGCCGTGGAGACAATAGTGAAAAAAGCGCGTTCGGCATAAGAAAAAGTAATCACCTTTCAGGTGAATGAAATCGCGTTTATCGTGACTGATTATGCAACGGATGTATTGCCCCCGCGGCGCTTGATCCAGGTCATCGCCGTCAGAGACTAAAAATGGCAGGCTTGCCCCCTTTCTTCGGGGCGGCCTATCAGATTATGCAGTTACAGAAATTAGTCAATATGTTTGGTGGGGATCTCAAGCGGCGCTACGGCGAAAAGGTCCACAAGCTGACCCTGCACGGCGGTTTTAGCTGCCCGAACCGCGACGGTACGCTCGGACGCGGCGGCTGCACCTTCTGTAACGTGGCGTCCTTTGCCGACGAGGCGCAGCAGCATCGCTCTATCGCCGACCAGCTGGCCCACCAGGCGCAGCGGGTTAACCGCGCCCGGCGCTACCTGGCCTACTTTCAGGCCTACACCAGCACCTTTGCCGAGGTCCAGGTGCTGCGCGGGATGTACCAGCAGGCGGTCAGCCAGGCGAATATTGTCGGCCTCTGCGTCGGGACGCGCCCCGATTGCGTGCCGGGGGCGGTACTGGATCTGCTGTGCGAATATAAAGAGCAGGGCTATGAGGTCTGGCTGGAGCTGGGCCTGCAGAGCGCGCTGGATAAAACGCTGCATCGCATCAACCGCGGGCATGATTTTGCCTGCTATCAGCAAACCACCCGGCAGGCGCGGGCGCGCGGCCTGAAAGTGTGCGCGCATCTGATCGTCGGCCTGCCCGGTGAGGGACAGCCCGAGTGTATGCAGACCCTGGCGCGGGTTGTCGACGCCGGCGTTGACGGCATCAAGCTGCATCCGCTGCATATCGTCACCGGCAGCACGATGGCAAAAGCCTGGCAGGCCGGGCGGCTCGACGGCATTGCGCTGGAGGCGTATACGACGATCGCCGGAGAGATGATCCGCCATACGCCGCCGGAGGTTATCTACCACCGCATCTCCGCCAGCGCCCGCCGCCCTACGCTGCTGGCGCCCCTGTGGTGCGAAAATCGCTGGACCGGCATGGTAGAGCTGGACCGCTATCTGAGCCTGCACGGCGTTCAGGGATCGGCGCTGGGCACGCCCTGGCTGGGGTAGACCAGGCGCATCACCCCGCAATTTTCCGCACAACCTTCAACGCGTTGCTCAGAATTGAGTATTATTGAGCGACGTTGTGGTGAAGGAAACTCCTATGAAGCAAATCCGTAAGCTTGCGCAGTACTATGTCGACCTGATGATGAAGCTCGGCCTGGTACGCTTTTCCATGCTGCTGGCGCTGGCGCTAGTGGTGCTGGCGATTGTGGTTCAGATGGCGGTAACGATGGTGCTTCATGGCCAGGTCGAAAGCATCGACGTTATTCGCTCCATCTTCTTTGGTCTGCTGATCACGCCCTGGGCGGTCTATTTTCTCTCGGTGGTGGTCGAACAGCTGGAGGAGTCCCGCCAGCGGCTCTCCAATCTGGTGGCGAAGCTTGAGGAGATGCGCGACAGGGATCTTAAGCTCAATGTCCAGCTTAAGGACAATATCGCCCAGCTCAACCAGGAGATAAGCGACCGCGAAAAAGCCGAGGCGGAGCGCCGCACCACCCTGGAGCAGCTGCGCATTGAGATGCAGGAGCGCGCGGAGACCCAAATTCAGCTTGAGCAGCAGTCATCGTTTCTGCGCTCGTTTCTCGACGCCTCGCCGGACCTGGTGTTCTACCGCAACGAAGACAAAGAATTTTCCGGCTGCAACCGCGCGATGGAGCTGCTGACCGGCAAAAGCGAAAAGCAGCTGGTTAACCTGCGCCCGCAGGACGTCTATTCTGAAGAGGCGGCCGCAAAAGTCATCGAAACCGATGAGAAGGTATTCCGCCACAACGTTTCTCTGACCTACGAACAGTGGCTCGACTATCCCGACGGCCGCAAGGCCTGCTTTGAAATTCGCAAAGTGCCCTATTACGATCGCGTCGGCAAGCGCCACGGCCTGATGGGCTTTGGCCGCGATATTACCGGGCGTAAGCGCTATCAGGACGCGCTGGAGCGCGCCAGCCGGGATAAGACCACTTTTATCTCTACTATCAGCCACGAGCTGCGTACGCCCCTTAACGGCATCGTGGGCCTGAGCCGCATCCTGATGGATACCGAGCTGACCGCCGAACAGGAGAAATACCTCAAAACCATCCACGTCTCGGCGGTGACGCTCGGCAATATCTTCAACGATATTATCGATATGGATAAAATCGAGCGCCGCAAGGTGCAGCTCGATAACCAGCCGGTGGACTTTACCGGCATCCTTTCAGACCTGGAAAACCTTTCCGGCCTGCAGGCGCAGCAGAAGGGGCTGCGCTTCGTCATGGAGCCGACCCTGCCGCTGCCGCATAAAGTCATTACCGACGGCACGCGCCTGCGCCAGATCCTGTGGAACCTGATCAGCAATGCGGTCAAGTTTACCCAGCAGGGGAGCGTCACGGTGCGCATCTGCTACCAGCAGGGCGATATGCTGCGCTTCGAGGTGGAAGATTCCGGGATCGGGATCCCGCAGGAGGAGCAGGATAAGATCTTCGCCATGTACTATCAGGTTAAAGACAGCCAGGGCGGCAAGCCGGCAACCGGCACCGGCATCGGCCTTGCGGTATCGCGCCGCCTGGCGAAGAGTATGGGCGGCGATATCACCGTCGCCAGCCAGCCGGGGAAAGGCTCTACCTTCACGCTCACCGTCCATGCGCCGGCGGTGGCGGAAGAGGTGGAGGATACCCTCAGCGACGACGAAATGCCGCTGCCGGCCCTGCACGTGCTGCTGGTTGAGGATATTGAACTTAACGTTATCGTCGCCCGCTCGGTGCTGGAGAAGCTCGGCAACACCGTGGACGTGGCGATGACCGGCAAGGCGGCGCTGGAGATGTTCGCGCCGGGCGAATATGACCTGGTGCTGCTGGATATTCAGCTGCCGGACATGACCGGACTGGATATCTCCCGCGAGCTTAAAAAGCGCTACCAGGCGGACGATCTGCCGCCGCTGGTGGCCCTGACGGCCAACGTGCTGAAGGACAAGAAAGAGTATCTTGATGCCGGGATGGACGATGTGCTCAGCAAACCGCTGGCCGTGCCGGCCCTGACCGCAATGATCCAGAAGTTCTGGGATACCCGTAATGATGAGGAGAACAGCGTGGCGGAAATCGACAGCAGTAAAGCGCAGAGCGTACTGGATACCGACATGCTCGACCAGTATATCGAGCTGGTGGGGCCGAAGCTTATCACCGACGGTCTGGCGGTGTTTGAGAAGATGATGCCGGGCTATCTGGCGGTGCTGGAGTCCAATCTCACCGCCCGCGACCAGAAGGGCATTGTTGAAGAGGGGCACAAGATTAAAGGTGCCGCGGGATCGGTCGGCCTGCGCCATATCCAGCAGCTGGGACAGCAGATCCAGTCACCCGATTTACCCGCGTGGTGGGATAACGTCGGCGAGTGGGTCGAAGAGATGAAAACCGAGTGGCAGCAGGACGTGGCGACGCTCAGGGCATGGGTTGCCGGAAAGTAGAAAAAAATGACCCCGGCCAGGCCGGGGTGCGCGAACGTTGCGCCAACACCAGGGAAATCGTAGCCGCGCTTAATCATTCGAATAAATTTTAGGCGCACGCAGCCGGTGAATGGTTACACGCTGATAAAGATAGCAAAGCTTGCGGTAAATGTTACATAAATCAGTAAAATATGTGAAGCGTAGCGGTTTAATCACAATTATTAATTACCTGGTCCTACCAAAAATAAGGGAGACGCGTAATGAAAAAAATCGGCGTAGTACTGAGCGGCAGCGGCGTTTACGACGGCAGCGAGATACATGAGGCGGTCATCACTCTGCTGGCTATCGCCCGCAGTGGTGCTCAGGCGGTCTGCTTTGCGCCGGACAAGAGCCAGGCCGATGTGGTGAACCACCTCGCCGCAGAGCCGGCCTGCGAACAGCGGAACGTACTGATTGAGTCCGCGCGAATTGCCCGCGGCGATATTCAGCCGCTGAGCGGCGCGCGGGCAGAGGAACTGGACGCGCTGATTGTTCCCGGCGGTTTCGGTGCGGCGAAAAACCTCTGCACCTTTGCCGCCGAAGGCAGCGCCTGCCGCGTCGATGAAAGTCTGAAGGCGCTGGCCCTCGCGCTGCACCAGGCGGGCAAGCCGCTGGGCTTTATGTGCATTGCGCCGGCGATGCTGCCGAAGATTTTTGACGTTCCGCTGCGTATTACTATCGGTACCGATATTGATACCGCCGAGGTGCTGGAGGAGATGGGCGCCGAGCACGTTCCCTGCCCGGTGGACGATATCGTGGTTGATGAAGATAACAAGGTGGTGACGACACCCGCTTATATGCTGGCGCAGAATATTGCCGAAGCGGCGACCGGTATTGAGAAGCTGGTGGCGCGCGTGCTGGCGCTGAGCGAATGAGCCAGCGCCGGTCTCCGGCAGGATGGTTGCGCCGTATTCTGCTGCGCGCCGTTCTGCTGCTGGCGGTCGTCTGGGGCGGCGGTATTCTGCTGTTCAGCGTTGTGCCGGTACCTTTTTCGGCGGTGATGGTCGAGCGGCAGCTCGGGGCCTGGCTCAGCGGCGATTTTGGCTACGTGGCGCACTCTGACTGGGTTGGCATGGATGAGATCTCGCCGTGGATGGGGCTTGCGGTCATCGCCGCTGAAGATCAGAAGTTCCCTGAGCACTGGGGTTTTGACGTGGCGGCTATTGAAAAGGCGCTGGCGCATAACGAGCGCAGCGATAGCCGCATTCGCGGGGCATCGACGCTCTCGCAGCAGACGGCGAAAAACGTTTTTCTGTGGGACGGCCGCAGCTGGCTGCGCAAGGGGCTTGAGGCGGGGCTGACGGTCGGGATCGAAACGGTGTGGAGCAAGCGGCGGATCCTGACGGTCTATCTGAACGTAGCGGAGTTTGGCAACGGCGTGTTCGGCGTCGAGGCAGCGGCGCAGCGCTATTTCCACAAGCCCGCCAGCCGGTTGACCATGTCGGAAGCCGCGCTGCTGGCCGCCGTGCTGCCGAATCCGCTTCGCTTTCGCGCTGATGCCCCTTCAGGCTACGTGCGCAGCCGCCAGGCGTGGATTATGCGCCAGATGGGGCAGCTCGGCGGCGAAGGCTTTATGGACCGCCACCGGCTGCGATAGATTATGCCGTGACTTTTTGCCGGGCTGAAATGCCATCTCTGCCGCCGTCGCCGCTGCTCTTCAGCGCGGTTGCCAGCGCCGGCTGCCTGAGAAATCGCTGCCACAGGCGCGCCTGCTTGCGGTGGCAAAACCACGCAGACCAGGTCGCCACGGGCAAAAACGTGCTCTCGCCAATGTTGTCGCAGACCACCGGCACCACTTCCGACTCGCTGATGCGCTGGCAAAGGATGTTCTGCGGCTTCAGCGTCATGGTTACGATGCGATTTTCATACAGATAGGTTTTCAGCGCTTTCAGCAATTGGCGAAGCGTGCGGAAATCTTCTTCATAGTGGCAGTTTTCCGCAAACTCGGTCATGGTTACTGAGGGCTTACCGTCAAAGTCCAGAATCGCGTCGTACACGTAGCCGGTACCGCAGTCGGTTTCAACCGTGCCGTAGTAGCGCGGAAGGCCGCGCCAGTCCTGCAGACGACGTGACAGATGGCGGTAGTAGCCCAGTTCGCGCTTGATTTCTTTATCGCCGCCGCTCTCGCTGTTGTAGACGACTTTAATGCAGCGGGCAGGGTCCGTCGGATGCGAGTAGCATTTGCGGTGTCTGCCGGTGCCGAGCGGCTTAGTTTCAGATAAATGGATCATGGGCCTTCCCTTTTTCGGTTAATTCCTGGAATTAGCCCTAAATTTAGCGCAAACCGGCGCCTTAAGGTTTTCTTAATATTTATATGGGTAGGTAAAGAGCACTTTTTGTTCGTCACTCCGTACATAAGGTATAAAAAAACGCCTTTCGGCGTCTTTTTGGAATAAGAGAAAGCGCGGTGGAATCAGTCTTCGTCAAAGCCGGCGTTGAACAGCGCAATCACCGCCGCGAGGGCCTCTTTTTCCTGCGGACCGGTAGCGACAATTTCAATCTGGCGGCCCTTTGCCGAGTCCAGCATCAGCAGGGCGATGACGCTGCTGGCCTCCGCTTCTGTGCCCTCATCGTTGCGCAGCAGCACTTCGGCATCATAATCCTGCACCAGTTCGAACAGCTTCATCGCCGGGCGGGCGTGCATACCCAGCCGGTTGGTGATCTCAACGGTTTGCTTAACGGTCATGATTTGCGTTTTTCCAGCGTTCTGTGCCGGGACTGGACGTTCTTGCCGCGGGAGCGGAAGTAGTCCGCGAGCTGCTCGGCAACGTAGACAGAGCGGTGTTTACCGCCGGTACAGCCGACGGCCACCGTCAGATAGCTGCGGTTGTTGGTTTCCAGCATCGGCAGCCAGAGTTCAAGATAGCTGCGGGTCTGATAGATGAAGTTATGGACTTCGGTATGCCGATCGAGGAAGGCCGCCACCGGCTTGTCGAGTCCGGTCATCGGACGCAGCTTGGGATCCCAGTGCGGGTTCGGCAGAAAGCGCACGTCGAACACGTAGTCGGCGTCAATGGGAATGCCGTGCTTGAAGCCAAAGGACTCGAAGACCATCGTCAGTTCGCGCTCGCGCTTGCCCAGCAGTCGGGTGCGCAGCATTTCCGCCAGTTCGTGAACGGACATCTCCGAGGTATCGACGATCAGATCCGCCCGCGAGCGCAGCGGTTCCAGAAGATCGCTCTCCTGATCGATGGCGCTTTCCAGCGACAGATTTTTGCTTGAGAGCGGGTGCAGGCGGCGGGTATCGCTGTAGCGGCGGATAAGCGTATTGCGGTCGGCATCAAGAAACAGCAGCTGCGGCGAGAAATCCTCGGGCAGGTTTGCCATGGCCGTTTCGAAGATCTCCGGAGATTCTGGCATATTGCGCACGTCGATGCTGACGGCGGCGGAGATTTGGCGATCGGCCAGGCTTTTTGCCAGCTCCGGCAGCAGCACCACCGGCAGGTTATCGACGCAGTAGAACCCCATATCCTCCAGCGCGCGCAGGGCGACGGATTTCCCTGAGCCGGAGCGTCCGCTGACGATCATCAGGACCATGCGATATTTCTCCTTTGCGCCGAAGCGGCAGCGTTATGCGTCGTCATCATCGCCTTCTTCACCGGTAATTATCCTGTACAGCTCTTCGTCGCTCTGCGCGCCGCGCAGGCGGCGGCAGATAGTTTTATCCGCCAGCCGTTTCGCCACCAGAGAGAGCGTGTGCAGATGCGTTTTCGTCTGATCGGCAGGCACCAGCAGGGCAAACAGCAGGTCCACAGGCTGATTATCGATGGCATCGAAGGCAATGGGCGTCTCAAGCTGGACAAACACGCCGACCGCCCGCAGCGTATCCTCCTCGAGCTTGCCGTGAGGGATCGCAATGCCGTTGCCAATGCCGGTACTGCCCATCTTTTCACGGGTCAGTATCGCTTCGAAAACCACCTGCGGCGGCAGGCTCAGCTGTTTGGCCGCCATTTCGCTGATGATTTCGAGCGCGCGTTTTTTACTCTGGCAGTGGACGCCACTGCGGGTACATTCCTGGTTAAGGACAGTGCTCAGTTGCAGAGCGGGATCGTTGTTCATCATAATTTCACCTGCGTTTCGCCCGCCCCGGTTAACCGGAGCGGGCGAACGCCCGGACGATTAGTGTTGTTTTAGTTTGTCTTTGTGCTTGTTCAGCTGCCGCGCCAGCTTATCGATGAGGCCGTCGATAGCGGCATACATATCCTGCCCTTCCGCACTGGCATGGATTTCGCCCCCGTTAACGTGCAGGTTGGCATCCGCGATATGGGTCACCTTTTCCACTTTTAACACCACGTAGACCTGATTTATCCGTTCGAAGTACTGCTCCAGCTTGGCAAACTTCGTGTTCACGAAATCGCGCATGGCCTCAGTAATTTCGACGTTATGGCCGGTGATATTGAGCTGCATAGTGTCTTCCTTATCGGTTGTGTCAGACCAGCTGTTTACGCTGATTTGACGGCGGAATGGATAAAGACTCTCGGTACTTTGCAACGGTGCGGCGTGCCACCATGATACCCTGCTCGGACAGCATGGTAGTCAGCTTACTGTCGCTCAGCGGTTTCGCGGGATTTTCCGCGGCAATTAATTTCTTCACCAGCGCGCGAATGGCCGTCGAGGAGGCTTCGCCGCCGCCCTCGGTGCTTACGTGGCTGGAGAAGAAATACTTAAGCTCAAAAATGCCCCTCGGGCTGTGGAGATATTTCTGCGTGGTGACGCGAGAAATCGTGGATTCGTGCATCTCGACGGCCTGGGCGATGTCCGCCAGCACCATCGGCTTCATAAACTCTTCGCCCTGATCAAAGAACGCCTGCTGTTGCTCGACGATGCAGCGGCTGACCCGCAGCAGGGTATCGTTGCGGCTCTCAAGGCTCTTAATCAGCCACTTCGCTTCCTGCAGATTGCTGCGGATAAACTGGCTGTCGGCGTCGCTGCGCGCGCTATTGCACATCCCGGCGTAGTGCTGGTTAATCTGCAGGCGCGGAATGCTGTCGGAGTTCAGTTCGACGGTCCAGCGGCCGCTCACCTTGCGCACCAGCACGTCGGGGATGACGTACTCCGGTTCGCCGGTCTGAATCGACTGTCCCGGACGCGGGTCGAGGGACTGTATAAGCGTGACCGCCTCTTTCAGCACCTCTTCGCGCATGCGGGTCACGCGCATCAGGCTGCGAAAGTCGTGGTTCGCCAGCAGATCCAGATGATCGCTGACGATACTTCTGGCTTCCGCCAGCCAGGGCGTATCGCTGGCGTACTGGGAGAGCTGAATCAGCAGGCAGTCGCGGAGATCTTTCGCCGCCACGCCAATCGGATCGAAGCGCTGGATGCGCTTGAGGACCGCTTCAACTTCTTCAATGTCGATATCCGCATCGCCGATGCTTTCAAGGATATCTTCGATAGGGATAGTGAGGTAGCCGGTGTCGTCTACGGCATCAACGATGGAGGTGGCAATGGCGCGGTCGGTGTCCGAGAAGGGCGTCAGCTCCACCTGCCACATCAGATAGTCCTGCAGCGACTGGGTGGTTTCACCCTGATAGACGGGCAGCTCGTCGTCCTGATAATCGACGCCATTTCCCGAGGGGGTGCCAGCGGTGTATATCTCATCCCAGCTGGCATCAAGAGGCAGCTCCTCCGGCATCTCTTTCTGCTCAAGCGCATCGACGCTGTCTAGCGCTTCGGTATCGGCACTTTCAGGCGACTCAACTTCTTCGTGAAGATCGGTTTGCTCAAGCAGGGGATTGCTCTCGAGCGCCTGCTGGAGCTCCTGCTGAAGTTCCAGCGTAGAGAGCTGCAGCAGACGAATAGCCTGCTGCAATTGCGGCGTCATGGCGAGCTGTTGGCTGAGCCTTAGTTGCAAACCTTGCTTCATAATCAGAATCAATTTCTCCGGGCAGAACGTCGATATTCAATACCCTATCAGAGTCTGAAGTCTTCCCCAAGATAGACGCGCTTAACTTGTTCATCCTGCAGGATCTGTTCTGGCGTGCCGTGGGCGATAAGGTGGCCCTGGCTGACGATATAGGCACGTTCACAGACCGCGAGCGTCTCACGGACGTTGTGGTCGGTGATCAGCACGCCGAGGCCGCTGTCGCGCAGGTGCTCGATGATGCGCTTGATATCGATAACGGAGATCGGGTCAACGCCGGCGAAGGGCTCATCGAGAAGGATAAATTTCGGATTGGCCGCCAGCGCGCGGGCGATCTCCACGCGGCGGCGTTCACCGCCGGAGAGCGCCTGGCCGAGGCTGTCGCGCAGGTGCTCAATGTGGAACTCCTCCATCAGCTCGTTGGCGCGGTCCACGCGCTGCTCGCTGCTCAGATCGTCGCGGATCTGCAGAACGGCCATCAGGTTATCGTAAACGCTCAGACGGCGAAAAATGGAGGCTTCCTGCGGCAGATAGCCGATCCCGCGGCGGGCGCGGGCGTGCAGCGGCAGCAGGCTGATATCTTCGTCGTCAATAATAATGTTGCCCGCATCGCGTGGTACGATGCCGACCACCATGTAGAAGGTGGTGGTCTTACCGGCGCCGTTCGGCCCGAGCAGGCCGACAATCTCGCCGGAGTTAACGTCCAGGCTGACGTCTTCAACCACCCGGCGGCCCTTGTAGGCTTTCGCCAGGTTTTTTGCAATTAATGTTGCCATAACGAATCAGTTACTCTTCTTTTGACCGGCGGGGGCGCTGCTGTTTTTATCCTGCAGCTGGTTCGGGACCAGAACGGTGGTCACGCGTTTGCCTTTTTCGCTGTACGCCTGCATTTTCTGCTGCTTAACCAGATAGGTAATTTTGTCGCCCTTAATGTTGCTGTCGAGCTGTTCCAGATAGGCATTGCCGGTCAGGACTACCAGGTCGTTGGCGGTTTCATAATGCATTTTCGCGGCGTGGCCTTTGACCGGCTTGCCGCTGTCCTGCATCTGATAGAAGGTGGCCGGGTTACCGTAGCCGTCCATGATCTCTTTGCCTTTCTCGCCGTTAGGGCGAGTGACGACCACCTTGTCGGCGTTAATTTTGATACTGCCCTGGGTCACGATGACGTTGCCGGTAAAGGTCGCCACGTTACCCTGCATATCCAGCGACTGCTGATCGGACTCGATATGGATCGGCTGATCGGTATCGCCAGTCAGGGCCAGCGCCGGCAGACTGGAAGCCAGCAGGGCGCTGGCAATAACAAGCTTAAGGCTGAGTTTAGTTGTTCTGAGTTTCATATGAGGTTCTCACCTTTTCAATCAGCTTCGCGGTTTTGCTGCGTAAATTGCCGCGCATCTTCAGGCCGCTGGAATTAAATGTTGTACCGTAAAGTGTAACCAGATCGTCGGAACTTACGTCCTGTGTGACCAGATTAACCTGGGCATTATCCGTTGTGATTCTGCGCAACTGCGAGTCCGGGGTCAGGGCCGTGATCTCAACGTGACCATAAAGATACAGCATACGATCGTTGGTCAGCTTCGCTTTGTCGGCTTTGACTGACCAGGTCGCCACTTTATTGGCATCGTTTACGTCAAATGTCGTTAATACCGGCTGCATAAACCAGGACTCCGCCGGCTCAGAAAAATACTCCACGTGATCGGCGATTAAATGATAGGCCAACGCACCTGTGGGGTTGTAAACAACCGTTGAGGTATGCTCGCTCTGATAGGTTGGCTCGCCGCTGTTGACAACGGGCTTCACCGCATCATCTTTATCGACAAGGTTGATACCGATAAAGACAAGCACCAGCAGCGATAGCAGAATGATAACCCAACGTCTGGTTTTACTCATAGCGATTGCCCTTTGGCCTCGTCCAGCTTGCCCTGCGCCAGCAGCAGCAGATCGCACACTTCACGCACCGCGCCGCGCCCTCCGTTGATCCGCGTGACGTAGTTGGCGCGCGGCGTCAGCAGCGGATGCGCATCGGCGACCGCCACGCTCAGGCCGACGTTTGCCATCACCGGCCAGTCAATCAGGTCATCACCGATATAGGCGACCCGATCGGGGCTGAGCGCCAGCTTTGCAAGCAGTTCGCGGTAGGCGACGAGTTTGTCAGACTGGCCCTGCCACAGCCAGGTGATACCCAGCGTTTTACAGCGGTCTTCTACCAGTTTAGCGCTTCGCCCGGTGATGATGGCAACTTCGATGCCAGAGGTGAGCGCACAGCGGATCCCGTAGCCGTCGCGGACATTAAAGGCCTTCAGCTCTTCGCCGTTGTTGCCCATGTAGATAAGGCCGTCAGACATCACGCCATCGACATCCAGAATCAGCAGGCGAATGTTTTTCGCCCGCGCCATCACGTCGGCGCTAACGGGGCCATAGCAGGTCGATATCGACTCGCCAGCGTTGCTCATTATTTTTTATCCTTACTTACACTACGCCAGCGCGCAGCAGATCATGCATATGTACCACACCCAGCAGATGGTCGCCATCCGCAACCATCACGCAGGTAATATTGCGCGACTGCATCAGGTTCAGGGCATCTACAGCAAGAATGCCGGAGCGAACGCGGATGCCGCCGGGGGTCATGACGTCGGCGATGCTCAGATTGCGCACGTCGACGCCCATATCGAAGACGCGACGCAGGTCGCCGTCGGTGAAAATACCTTCAATCGTCATCTGCTCATCGCAGATAACGGTCATGCCCAGATTTTTGCGGGTGATTTCCAGCAGGGCATCGCGCAGGGAGGCCTCTTTGCTAACGCGGGGAATTTCGTCGCCGGTGTGCATGATATCGTTAACCCGCAGCAGCAGCTTGCGTCCCAGCGCGCCGCCGGGATGAGAAAGGGCAAAATCCTCCGCCGTAAAGCCGCGCGCTTTGAGCAGCGCAACCGCCAGCGCATCGCCCATCACCAGCGCCGCCGTGGTGCTGCTGGTTGGCGCCAGACCCAGCGGGCAGGCCTCTTTCGGCACGCTGACGCAGAGGTGAATATCGGCCGCTTTCGCCATGTTGCTTTCCGGGCGGCTGGTGACGCAGATGAGCGGCACGTGCAGGCGCTTGAGCACCGGGATCAGCGCCAGGATCTCGTTGGACTCTCCGGAGTTAGAGAGGGCGATGACGATATCCTGCGCGGAGACCATGCCAAGATCGCCGTGAGCCGCTTCGCCGGGATGTACAAAGAAGGAGGGCGTGCCGGTGCTGGCAAAGGTCGCCGCCATTTTGCGGCCGATGTGGCCGGATTTCCCCATGCCCATCACGACCACTTTACCGCTGCAGGAGGCCATCTTCTGGCAGGCGAGAACGAAGTCCTGATTGATATACTGGTCAAGCTGCGCCAGACCTTCACGTTCAATCTCCAGAACCTCACGTCCTGCCTGCTGAAAGTCAAAATCCGGCTGAACATCTGTGTGTGACATAACGATCTTCCAGTTTACTCTGTGAAAAACGGCGTGCCCAACCACAGGAACGCCAGCCAAACAAAAAAGCCGCCGGTGAGCAGCGCGCCCGCGCATTTGCCAATCCGCGCTTTGCGTCGCCAGCACAGCAGGGCAAAAATAAGGCTCACCAGCACCATCACGCCGTAATCGCGGCTAAAGGCCAGCGGATTAAAGGCGCCGGGCGCGACCAGCGCCGGGATCCCCAGGACGATGGCAAGGTTAAAAATGTTGGAGCCGATAATGTTGCCGATGGCGATATCATCTTCTCCTTTACGCGCGCCGGCGATGGCGGTCGCCAGCTCCGGCAGGCTGGTGCCGACGGCGATGACGGTCAGGCCGATGGTCAGTTCGCTGAGGGCGAAGTAGTTTGCCAGCACGGTCGCATTATCAATCACCATCCGGGTCGCCATCGGCATAATGATAAGCGCAACGCCGAGCCACAGAAACGCCACCGACAGCGATCCGTCCCGCGGCAGCTCGGCCAGCTGGTCCCGCGTCAGGCTGTCGACGCCCTGTTTTTCCGCAAGGCGGGCGATTTTCACCATGAAGAGCAGCCATGCCGCCGCCAGCGCCAGCAGAAAAACGCCGTCCGCCCGCGAAAGCTCGCTATCATACAACACAAAACCGGTAAGCACGCTGGCCACTAACATTAGCGGTAATTCACGGCGCAGGATATCGGAATGGACGCTAAATGTGTGCAGCAGCGCGGAAAGACCGAGGATCAATAACATATTGACGATATTTGAACCAATTGCCGTTCCGATGGCCAAATCAGTTTGACCGTTCAGGGAGGCGCTGACCGAGACAATGATCTCCGGCAGAGAGGTACCGATGCTGACGATGGTCATGCCGATAAGCAGCGGTGGAATATTCAGCGCCCGGCAAAGAATAGAGGCGGAAAAGACAAGACGATCGGCGCTGTAGACCACCAGGAATAAACCAATAATTAACAGAGCCGTCGCTAAAAGCATCTAAAGTCCTTTCTTCAGGTATAATCGTCTTCTGGCTAAAGTAGCTCATGCGGCGCAGACGAAGCGCTAATTTTGACTTTATGCGCTGGAAAAGTAAAACAAATGCCTGCTTTCGCTAATCGTGGCGGGTAAGATTCTGTAAAAATAATGTGTTGATGGCGTGATTACGCGCCATGCTTACGCTTAAGAGATTTCTCCGGGGATGTATCGATGAGTCAGACACAGGAAAATTTAGTTGAGGTCCGCGACGTCAGCTTTTCGCGCAGCGGGCGTCCTATTTTCGATAACATCTCGCTGTCGGTGCCGCGCGGTAAAATAACGGCCATTATGGGGCCATCGGGTATCGGTAAAACGACGATGCTGCGGCTCATTGGCGGACAGATCCCGCCGGACAGCGGTGAGATCCTTTTTGATGGCGAAAACGTGCCAGAGATGTCGCGTAGCCGACTGTATGACGTGCGCAAGCGCATGAGCATGCTGTTTCAGTCCGGCGCGCTGTTCACCGACATGAACGTTTTCGATAATGTTGCCTACCCGCTGCGCGAGCACACCATGCTGCCGCCCGCGCTGCTCAAAACTACCGTCATGATGAAGCTGGAAGCCGTTGGCCTGCGCGGCGCGGCAAAGCTGATGCCTTCTGAGCTGTCCGGCGGTATGGCGCGGCGCGCGGCGCTGGCCCGTGCCATTGCCCTTGAGCCCGACTTGATTATGTTCGATGAACCGTTCGTCGGACAGGACCCTATTACCATGGGCGTGCTGGTGAAGTTGATTTCCGAACTTAACAGCGCGCTGGGCGTGACCTGTATTGTGGTCAGCCACGATGTGCCGGAAGTCCTCAGTATTGCCGATTACGCATACATCGTGGCGGAGCGAAAAATTGTGGCCCACGGCAGCGCTCAGGAGCTGCAGGAGAACTGCGATCCGCGCGTACGCCAGTTCCTCGACGGCATTGCCGATGGCCCGGTACCCTTCCGCTTCCCCGCGGGCGATTACTATCACGATTTACTCGGAACAGGGAGTTAAGTTGCTCATGCTGTTAAATGCACTGGCAAGGCTTGGACGCAGCGGGATTACCACCCTCGCGACGTTCGGCCGCGCCGGGTTAATGTTATTCAATGCCATTATTGGCAAACCGGAGTTTCGCAAGCACGCACCGCTGCTTGTGCGCCAGCTGTATAACGTTGGCGTACTCTCGATGGTGATAATCCTGGTTTCCGGGGTCTTCATCGGCATGGTTCTGGGTCTGCAGGGGTATCTGGTACTCACGACTTACGGTGCTGAAACCAGTCTCGGTATGCTGGTGGCGCTTTCACTGCTGCGCGAGCTGGGACCTGTTGTTGCGGCGCTGTTGTTTGCCGGTCGTGCCGGCTCGGCGCTGACGGCGGAGATTGGCCTGATGCGCGCCACCGAGCAGCTCTCCAGCATGGAGATGATGGCGGTCGATCCCCTGCGCCGGGTTATCTCGCCGCGCTTCTGGGCCGGGGTTATCTCGCTGCCGCTGCTCACCATCATCTTCGTCGCCGTCGGCGTCTGGGGCGGCTGGCTGGTCGGCGTGAGCTGGAAAGGTATTGATGCAGGTTTCTTCTGGTCGGCGATGCAGAATGCCGTTGACTGGCGGATGGACCTGGTTAACTGCATCATTAAAAGCGTGGTGTTTGCCATCACCGTAACATGGATTGCGTTGTTTAACGGCTACGATGCGATCCCGACTTCTGCCGGGATCAGCCGCGCAACGACCCGCACCGTGGTGCACGCGTCGCTGGCTGTGCTGGCGCTTGATTTTGTGCTGACTGCACTGATGTTTGGGAATTGAGTTCATGCAAACGAAAAAAAGTGAAATCTGGGTAGGGATATTTTTACTGGTGGCGTTTCTGGCGGCGCTGTTTGTCTGCCTGAAGGCGGCGAACGTGACCTCCCTGAGGGCTGAGCCGACCTATCAGGTCTATGCGACCTTCGATAACATCGGCGGCCTGAAGGTCAGCTCTCCGGTGCGTATTGGCGGCGTGGTTATTGGCCGGGTTGCCGATATTTCGCTGGATCAGAAAACGTATCTGCCGCGCGTGACGCTGGATATCGAAAGTCAGTACAACCAAATCCCGGATACCAGTTCGCTGGCTATCCGCACCTCCGGCCTGCTCGGTGAGCAGTACCTGGCGCTCAACGTCGGGTTTGACGACCCTGAGATGGGAACGTCTATGCTTAAAGAGGGCAGTACGATTCAGGACACCAAATCAGCGATGGTGCTGGAGGACCTGATCGGCCAGTTCCTTTACAGTAATAAGGGAAATGACAAGAAGGATTCTGGCGATGCGCCGGCGTCCGCCGAAGGACACACTGACGCTGCGGCACCTGCAGGAACCGCACACTAATCTCAGGAGAAGAATCGATGTTTAAACGCTTACTAATGGTTGCGATGCTGGTGATTGCCCCGCTGACGGCGGCAACGGCTGCGGACCAGTCTAACCCCTACACGCTGATGAATCAGGCCGCGAAGAAAACCTTCGACAGGCTCAAGCACGAGCAGCCGAAGATCCGCGCCAATCCAGACTATCTGCGCCAGGTTGTCGACCAGGAGCTGCTGCCGTATGTGCAGGTGAAATACGCAGGCGCCCTGGTACTGGGCCGCTACTATCGCGAGGCCACGCCGGCCCAGCGTGATGCCTATTTTGCCGCCTTCCGCGAGTACCTGAAGCAGGCCTACGGTCAGGCGCTGGCAATGTACAACGGTCAGACCTACCAGATTGCCCCGGAAAAGCCGCTGGGCGATGCCACCATTGTGCCTATCCGCGTGACCATCATCGACAGCAACGGCCGTCCGCCGGTGCGCCTGGACTTCCAGTGGCGCAAGAACAGCCAGACCGGCAACTGGCAGGCGTTTGATATGATTGCAGAAGGCGTGAGCATGATCACCACTAAGCAGAATGAGTGGAGCGATCTGCTGCGTACTAAAGGGATTGATGGCCTGACCGCCCAGCTGAAGTCCATCTCCAGCCAGCCTATCACCCTGGACAAGAAACAGTAATGAGCTCGCTGAACTGGACGCGCGACGGCGGACGGCTGTCGCTACAGGGAGAACTGGACCAGGATTTCCTGGTCCCGCTCTGGGACGCTCGCGTAGAGGCGACCCGTGGCGCAGAAACCATCGATATTAGCGCCATTACCCGCGTCGATACCGCGGGCGTGGCGCTGCTGGTGCATCTCGTTGCGCTGATCCGCGCCGAGGGGCGGACCGTCCATATTGAAGGCAAGAGCGAAAAAATGACGACCTTTGTCCAGCTCTATAACCTGCCTGAAGACGCTCTCCCCTAATAGATTCAGCGTATTACTCTTAAAAGCCCCGACGTTTTGTGCCTCGGGGCTTTTTGCTTGTTTAAGACTGCGCCACTTTCCTCTAAGATGTTGGGCTGTTTTCACACTCAGATGAAATTGCACCCATGGAAAATCAAGAAATTCAGACAGTGCTGATGAACGCACTCTCCCTCCAGGAAGCCCACGTCACCGGCGACGGCAGCCACTTCCAGGTTATTGCCGTGGGTGAGCTGTTCGACGGAATGAGTCGGGTCAAGAAACAACAGACAATCTATGCGCCGCTGATGGAATACATCGCCGATAACCGCATCCACGCCCTGTCTATTAAGGCGTACACGCCGCAGGAGTGGGCGCGCGATCGTAAACTCAACGGTTTTTAAGCAGCGGACCTTGCCGCTGCGCAGACACATTTAGAAGAGACTTATTGAATGGATAAATTCCGTGTACAGGGGCCTGCGCGTCTTCAGGGCGAAGTCAGCATCTCCGGCGCGAAAAACGCCGCGCTGCCTATCCTTTTTGCCGCGCTGCTGGCCGAAGAGCCGGTTGAAATCCAGAACGTGCCGAAGCTGAAAGACATTGATACCACCATGAAGCTGCTGAGCCAGCTCGGTACCAGCGTTGAGCGCAACGGCTCCGTGTGGATTGATGCCAGCAAGGTCAACGTCTTCTGCGCCCCTTACGAGCTGGTGAAAACCATGCGCGCCTCTATCTGGGCGCTGGGACCGCTGGTGGCGCGCTTTGGCCAGGGCCAGGTATCTCTGCCGGGCGGCTGCGCTATCGGCGCGCGTCCGGTGGATTTACACATTACCGGCCTTGAGCAGCTCGGCGCTGAGATCAGGCTGGAAGAGGGTTACGTCAAAGCCTCCGTAGAGGGACGCCTGAAGGGCGCGCATATCGTCATGGACAAAGTGAGCGTCGGCGCCACGGTGACCATCATGAGCGCCGCAACGCTGGCTGAAGGCACTACCGTGATTGAAAACGCCGCCCGCGAGCCGGAAATTGTCGATACCGCCAACTTCCTCAATACGCTGGGCGCGAAAATCAGCGGCCAGGGCACCGACCGCATCACGATTGAAGGCGTTGAGCGTCTGGGCGGCGGCGTTTATCGCGTCCTGCCGGACCGTATCGAAACCGGCACCTTCCTGGTGGCGGCGGCCATCTCCGGCGGTAAAATCGTCTGCCGCCACGCCCAGCCGGATTCGCTGGATGCGGTGCTGGCGAAGCTGCGCGAAGCCGGTGCCGATATCGAAACCGGGGAAGACTGGATTAGCCTCGATATGCACGGCAAGCGCCCGAAGGCCGTGAACGTGCGCACTGCGCCGCACCCGGGTTTTCCAACCGACATGCAGGCACAGTTCACGCTGCTGAACATGGTGGCCGAAGGGACCGGCGTTATCACCGAGACCATCTTTGAAAACCGCTTTATGCACTTACCGGAACTTATCCGCATGGGTGCCCGCGCGGAGATCGAAAGCAACACCGCCATTTGCCACGGCGTCGAGAAGCTCTCCGGCGCGCAGGTGATGGCGACCGATTTGCGCGCTTCTGCAAGTCTGGTGCTGGCGGGCTGCATTGCCGAAGGGACCACCATCGTCGACCGTATCTACCACATCGATCGCGGCTACGAGCGCATTGAAGATAAGCTGCGCGCGCTGGGTGCGACCATCGAGCGGGTAAAGGGCGAATAAGCCGCCCCTCACCGCTGTCTGTGAAAGCCCGTACCGCTTGCGGTACGGGCTTTTTCATTACTTCTTACCGGAATGGCGGATACGCTGCCGTCGGTCAATAAACTCGTGGGTCACGGGGTCGTGGTAGCGCGAGGGCCAGATAATCCACGGATCGGTCTCCAGTGCGGCGGCAATAATCGACTCTCCCTTCGGCCACGAGCGGATGAGTGCATTGGCCAGCGTCGATGAGCTGAGGCCATTTTTGCGCGACTCGGCGGCGAGGGAAGTCCCTTTCTTTCTGAGGCCGGCAATGATATCGGCCGGATGCCAGTCAATTAGCTTGTCCATACTCTTCTCCATTCCTTAAATACCACGTCAGTAGTAAGGGTTATCTTCGTGATGCTGATTTAACCACTTGTGTTCATATAAGTTCAAGTAACGATGATCAAATCAGACAAAACTTGGATGGGTGGAGAAAAGGGAGATTTCCCGCGCCAGGCTGGCGCGGGACTGGGAGCGGGGCGTTAGCGGTCGCGCTGGACGGCGATATGGGCGAGACCGATGAGCGCCTCTTTCCACGGGGTGTCGGGCAGCGAGTGCAGGGCGGCAATGGCTTTGTCCGCCTCTTCTTCCGCGCGCTGGCGGGTCCACTCCAGCGAGCCGCAGTCGGCCATGGCGGCCAGCACCGGCTCAAGCAGGTGGCGACCATTGCCGTCAAGAATAGCCTGGCGGATCATCGCCGCCTGCTCCGGCGTACCGTGATGCATGGCGTGCAGCAGCGGAAGGGTCGGTTTGCCCTCATTGAGATCGTCGCCGACATTCTTACCGAGGGTTTTACCGTCGGCGCTGTAGTCGAGAAGATCGTCAATCAGCTGGAAAGCGGTGCCGATATAGCGGCCGTAGTCCTGCAGACCTTTTTCCTGTTCTTCCGTGCAGTCAGCCAGCAGGCCGGAACACTGGGAGGCCGCCTCGAACAGGCGGGCGGTTTTACTGTAGATAACCCGCATGTAGTTCTCTTCGGTGATATCCGGATCGTTGACGTTCATCAGCTGAAGCACTTCGCCTTCGGCGATGACGTTAACCGCTTCGGACATAATTTCGAGGATCTTTAAGGATCCGAGACTGGTCATCATCTGAAAGGCGCGGGTGTAGATAAAATCGCCAACCAGCACGCTGGCCGCATTGCCGAAGGCGGCATTGGCGGTGGCTTTGCCCCGGCGCATATCCGACTCATCCACCACGTCATCGTGCAGCAGGGTGGCGGTGTGGATAAATTCGATGAGCGCGGCGATAGTGACGTGGGCGTGACCTGTATAGCCCACTGCACGCGCTGCCAGTACAGCGATCATCGGGCGAATACGTTTGCCGCCGCCGCTGACGATGTAGTAACCCAGCTGGTTTATCAGCTGGACATCAGAATCGAGTTGCTCAAGGATTGCCGCATTGACACCCGCCATATCTTGCGCGGTTAACTCATTGATTTTTTCTAAATTCATCGCAAATGCCGGGCTTAATGTCCAATTTACCGCTTATCCAAACGGGATAACGAAAGGGTCGAAACATAATTGTAGCTCTGATTGTACTGAAAAAACGACGCAGATAAACGTTGCCGTGTCGGTTGTAGTTTTTTTCTGCATGGATTGACGATCCCACTTGTCAAAGGCTCTCCTTTTGCGTAATATTCGCGCCCTATTGTGAATATTTATAGCGCACTCTGAATCACACGAGGATGTGCGCGGAAGCGGAGTTTATATGTACGCGGTTTTCCAAAGTGGTGGTAAACAACACCGAGTAAGCGAAGGTCAGACCGTTCGCCTGGAAAAGCTGGACATCGCAACTGGCGAAACTGTTGAGTTCGCTGAAGTTCTGATGATCGCAAACGGTGAAGAAGTCAAAATCGGCGTTCCTTTCGTTGATGGCGGCGTAATCAAAGCTGAAGTTGTTGCTCACGGTCGTGGCGAGAAAGTTAAAATCGTTAAGTTTCGTCGTCGTAAACACTATCGTAAGCAGCAGGGCCATCGTCAGTGGTTCACTGATGTGAAAATTACTGGCATCAGCGCCTAAGACCTGAGGAGTAGATTAAATGGCACATAAAAAGGCTGGCGGCTCAACTCGTAACGGTCGCGATTCAGAAGCAAAACGTCTGGGCGTAAAACGTTTCGGCGGTGAAAGCGTTCTGGCAGGTAGCATCATCGTTCGTCAGCGTGGCACCAAATTCCACGCAGGCAACAACGTTGGTTGCGGCCGTGACCACACTCTGTTTGCAAAAGCAGACGGTAAAGTGAAATTCGAAGTTAAAGGCCCGAACAACCGCAAATACATCAGCATCGTTGCTGAGTAAGTTTTTCGGTCCGGTAACGGATGAAAGCCCCGCAACGTGTTGCGGGGCTTTTTACATTAGAAGTCCGGTAAATTTCTGACAGGGAAACGGGCATGAAACAGCAGGCGGGTATTGGTATTGCGCTGGCCCTCACCACTGCGATGTGCTGGGGTGCGTTGCCGATCGCGATGAAGCAGGTGCTGGTAGTGATGGAGCCGCCGACGGTGGTGTTCTGGCGCTTTCTGATGGCCAGCATCGGGCTGGGCATTATTCTGGCCGCCAAAGGCAAGCTGCCGTCGCTGCGGCTGTTCCGCAAGCCCCGCTGGCTGGTGCTGCTGGCTATCGCTACCGGCGGCCTGTTTGGCAACTTTATCCTGTTCAGCTCTTCCCTGCAGTACCTGAGCCCCACAGCATCGCAGGTAATAGGCCAGCTGTCGCCGATTGGCATGATGGTGGCCAGCGTGGTGATCCTCAAGGAGAAGATGCGCGGCACCCAGATAGTGGGCGCTACCATGCTGCTGTGCGGGCTGGTGATGTTCTTCAACACCAGTCTGGTGGAGATCTTCACCCGGCTGACGGACTACACCTGGGGCGTGATCTTTGGCGTTGGCGCCGCCACGGTCTGGGTCAGCTACGGCGTCGCGCAAAAGGTGTTATTGCGCCGCCTGGCGTCACAGCAGATCCTGTTTTTGCTGTACACTTTATGTACGATAGCGCTGCTGCCGCTGGCAAAGCCGGGCGTCATTACCCAGCTCAGCGGCTGGCAGCTGGCGTGCCTGATTTTTTGCGGACTGAACACGCTGGTAGGCTACGGCGCGCTGGCGGAAGCGATGGCGCGCTGGCAGGCGGCGCAGGTGAGCGCGCTGGTGACGCTCACGCCGCTGTTTACGCTGTTATTTTCAGATTTATTATCAGTGGCCTGGCCCGATTTCTTCGCCAGACCGATGTTGAACCTTGTCGGTTACCTCGGTGCGTTTGTCGTGGTTGCGGGCGCGATGTATTCCGCCATTGGCCATCGTCTTTGGGGACGGTGGCGTAAGCGTGAAGCGGTTGTACCGTTACCCCGCTCAGGCGAATGATTTACGGAGAGTAAAATGAAGTTTGTTGATGAAGCAACGATCCTCGTTGTGGCAGGTGATGGCGGCAACGGCTGCGTCAGCTTCCGTCGCGAAAAGTATATCCCGAAAGGCGGCCCGGACGGCGGCGACGGCGGCGACGGCGGTGACGTCTGGCTTGAGGCCGATGAGAACCTGAACACGCTGATCGACTACCGCTTCGAGAAGTCCTTCCGCGCCGAGCGCGGGCAGAACGGCCAGAGCCGCGACTGCACCGGTAAACGCGGTAAAGACGTGACCGTCAAAGTGCCGGTCGGCACCCGGGTGATTGACCAGGGTACCGGCGAAACGATGGGCGATATGACCAAACACGGCCAGCGCCTGATGGTCGCCAAGGGCGGCTGGCACGGCCTGGGCAACACCCGCTTTAAGTCCTCCGTTAACCGTACTCCGCGTCAGAAGACGATGGGGACGCCGGGCGACAAGCGCGACCTGCAGCTGGAGCTGATGCTGCTGGCTGACGTCGGGATGCTGGGGATGCCGAACGCCGGTAAATCCACCTTCATCCGCGCCGTCTCTGCGGCGAAGCCGAAAGTGGCGGACTATCCGTTCACGACCCTGGTGCCGAGCCTCGGCGTAGTGCGCATGGACAGCGAGAAGAGCTTCGTGGTCGCCGATATACCGGGACTTATCGAAGGCGCTGCCGAAGGCGCGGGCCTTGGCATCCGCTTCCTCAAGCACCTGGAGCGCTGCCGCGTACTGCTGCACCTGATCGACATCGATCCTATCGACGGATCCGATCCGGTAGAGAATGCGCGCATCATTATCGGCGAGCTGGAGAAGTACAGCGAGAATCTGGCCTCCAAGCCGCGCTGGCTGGTCTTCAACAAAATTGACCTGATGGACAAAGCGGAAGCCGAAGTAAAAGCCAAAGCGATTGCAGAGGCGCTGGGCTGGGAAGAGAAGTTCTACCTGATCTCCGCCGCCAGCCAGCAGGGCGTGAAGGATCTGTGCTGGGACGTGATGACCTTCATCATCGAAAACCCCGTGGTGCACGCCGAAGAAGAGAAGCAGCCGGAGAAAGTCGAGTTTATGTGGGATGACTACCATCGCCAGCAGCTTGACGAAATGGAAGCGGAAGAAGAGGAAGAGTGGGACGACGACTGGGATGAAGACGACGAAGAAGGCGTCGAGTTCATCTATAAGCGTTAATCACGCTACTTCCAGAAAAGGCGCCTCCCGGCGCCTTTTTCACATCAGTTGTTCTGGTAAATGTCTTTATACAGCCGGCTCTCAAAACGCACCAGCGGAATGCGGCGATTGCGCTGGTCGGCGGGCTCCACTGCGTAGCCGGACAGATACTGGACGAAGGCCATGCGCTGGCCGCTGGCGGTGGTGATAAAGCCCGCCAGGTTGTACACGCCCTGCAGCGAACCGGTTTTTGCCGATACCTTGCCGTCGACGCCCGCCTGGTGCAGGCCCGCGCGATACTGCAGGGAGCCGTCGTGGCCCGCCAGCGGCAGCATGGTAATGAAGTTAAGCTCGCTGTCGTGCTGGGCGATGTACTGCAGCACCTGCATCATGGTGGCGGGTGCGATCAGGTTGTGGCGCGACAGGCCGGAGCCGTCGGCAATAATGGTGTTACCGAGATCGACGCCCGCCTTCTGGCGCAGGATCTGCCGCACCGCGTCGGATCCCGCGCGCCAGGTGCCCGGCACGCCGAAGCGGGCGTGGCCGATGGTGCGGAAGACGGTATCGGCAATCATGTTGTCAGACTTCTTCAGCATGATCCGCAGCAGATCGTGCAGCGGCGCCGACTGGGTGCTGGCAATCACCGTGCCCGGCTCGTTGGGCAGCGTCTGGCGCAGCAGCGTACCGCTGTAGGTTATTCCGGCATCTTTCAGCTCAGCCTTAAGAATTGCCCCCGCATAGCCTGCGCCGTCCTGGATGGCGAAAGCCAGGGGCAGGGGCTCGCTGCGCTGCGGCAGGCAGCCGGTCAGCGTGTAGCGGTTCAGATCGCCCGGCACCACGTCCAGTTCGCAGTACTGCGCCTCGCCGGAGCCGCGCGCCAGGGTGCGCACCTGGCTGAACATGGTCACCGGATAGTAGGACGCCACGCGGATAAAGGCGAGGTCTCCGGGCTTTTGCGCGCTGTAGAGCGATACCGAGAAGCAGTTGCGATCGACGATCGCCGCCGCGGGGGGAGCGCTGAAGCACTGGGTCAGGTCGTTCCACGGCCAGCCCGGCGCCTTATCGTGGCTGGCAAATACCGAGGTGTCGATAAGCACGTTGCCGTCAATTTTCTCCACGCCGGATTTTTTCAGTACCGCCACCATGTTGCGGATATCCTGGCGTTTTAGCGTCGGATCGCCGCCGAATCGTGCAATCAGGTCGCCTTTCAAAACGCCGCCATCTACGCTACCCTTACGCTCCAGCGTGGTGGTAAAGCGGAAATCGGGACCCAGTTGCAGCAGCGCCGCCAGCGCGGTGATTACCTTCTGGGTACTTGCCGGCAGGGCCATTTGCTGACCGTGGTAGTCGATGCTGGGCGCCTGAGCGCCTATCTTCTGTACCATAAAAGCAAGGTTGGCACCGGCCGGAAGCTGATTGATATATTCGTCAACGTTGGCGGCCTGAACGCTGAAGGCTAAACTGCTGGTCAATCCGATGATAAATCTGGAGAATCGCATAATCTCGCGCTAACAACCTGGAAACAAGCCGTCATACTACGGCGCAAAGCCCTGTAAAGTAAACGATGACCCATAGTGAACTTCAGGGTAAAATGTGTATCAAACAGAAAAATTACCGCTGACCTGGAATTGAAGTTCCGGGTCAGTTTTCTTTTTGCTTCTCCCCTGGCTCAGGCCCAGCCAGCAGGGGGAGAGGACGCGGTGCAGCGCTGCGCTGTGCCCAAAGGAATGATGAACGAGGTAGAACACATGCAAGCGATCCCAATGACCTTACGCGGTGCTGAAAAATTACGCGAAGAGCTGGATTTTCTGAAGTCGGTTCGTCGCCCGGAAATCATCGCGGCCATCGCCGATGCGCGCGAGCATGGCGATCTGAAAGAGAACGCCGAATACCACGCAGCCCGCGAGCAGCAAGGGTTCTGTGAAGGCCGTATCAAGGATATCGAGGCAAAGCTCTCCAATGCCCAGGTGATTGACGTGACCAAAATGCCGAACAACGGCCGGGTCATCTTCGGTGCCACGGTGCAGGTGCTGAACCTGGACAGCGACGAGGAGCAAACCTACCGCATCGTGGGTGACGATGAGGCGGATTTTAAGCAAAATCTGATCTCGGTGAATTCGCCTATCGCGCGCGGCCTGATCGGTAAAGAGCAGGATGATGTCGTGACGATCCGCACGCCCGGCGGCGAAGTGGAATACGAAATCATCAAGGTTGACTACCTCTAAGCGCGCGCTTTCGGCGCCAATGTAAAGATAGGAAAAAGGCCGCAATGCGGCCTTTTATCAACGTTAAGAGCGTGGCATTTTGCTCACCTGCCCGCTGGAACCCCTCGTTTTACACATCAGATGTGTTCAATTCAGGTTACTCTTAACGTGGCAGCGAGATTTTACGCTCTGCTGTTGGGCGGTACAGAACCAGCGTTTTACCGATGACCTGGACATTGCAGGCGCCGGTTTCGCGAACGATAGCTTCCACGATAAGGCCTTTAGTCTCGCGATCTTCCGAGGCGATCTTCACCTTGATAAGTTCGTGGTGCTCTAACGCTTGTTCAATCTCGGCCAGTACCCCTTCGGTCAAACCATTGTTGCCAAGCATAACTACCGGCTTGAGCGGATGTGCCAGACCTTTCAGGTGCTGTTTTTGTTTAGTACTCAGATTCATCGTATATTTTTGCTTACGTTGGGATTGAAAACGGCTCATTCTACCGCCATCTCCCAACTATCGCCAAATCAGCGCGTCAAAATTTACGCAGCTGCTACGATGAACTACCCGAACGGGAATGTTAAATGACAGGTAAAAAGCGTTCTGCCAGCTCCAGCCGCTGGCTCCAGGAACACTTTAGCGATAAATATGTGCAGCAGGCGCAGAAAAAGGGGTTACGTTCCCGTGCCTGGTTTAAACTTGATGAAATACAGCAAAGTGACAAACTTTTTAAGCCGGGAATGACTATTGTTGATCTCGGTGCTGCGCCCGGCGGCTGGTCTCAGTATGCTGTTACGCAGATCGGTAACAGCGGCCGCATCATCGCATGCGATCTTTTACCGATGGATCCGATTGTTGGTGTGGACTTCCTTCAGGGCGATTTTCGTGATGAATTAGTGCTGAAAGCGCTGCTTGAACGCGTAGGCGACAGTAAAGTCCAGGTTGTCATGTCCGATATGGCACCGAACATGTGTGGAACACCCGCGGTGGATATCCCCCGCGCCATGTATCTGGTGGAACTGGCCCTTGAGATGTGCCGTGATGTGCTGGCACCGGGCGGCAGTTTTTTAGTGAAGGTGTTTCAGGGCGAAGGTTTCGAGGAGTACCTGAAGGAAATTCGCTCCCTGTTTACGAAAGTGAAAGTTCGTAAGCCGGACTCTTCCCGCGCTCGTTCGCGTGAAGTGTACATTGTAGCGACCGGGCGTAAGCCATAGTTACCGGAACCTAAGCCGCGGCCCGTGCTGGCGCGGTTTCAAATTCGGTAGATATAGCGTAACCTGACGCTGTTATTAACACAGTTGTAATAAGAGGTTAATCCCTTGAGTGACATGGCGAAAAACCTAATACTCTGGCTGGTCATCGCAGTTGTGCTGATGTCCGTGTTCCAGAGCTTTGGGCCCAGCGAGTCAAATGGCCGTAAGGTGGATTACTCTACCTTCCTGCAAGAGGTCAATCAGGACCAGGTTCGCGAAGCGCGTATCAATGGACGTGAGATCAACGTTACCAAGAAAGACAGTAACCGTTACACGACCTACATTCCGGTAAACGATCCCAAACTGCTTGATAATCTGCTGACCAAAAACGTAAAAGTGGTTGGTGAACCGCCGGAAGAGCCGAGCCTGCTGGCTTCTATCTTCATCTCCTGGTTCCCGATGCTGCTGTTGATTGGCGTCTGGATCTTCTTTATGCGGCAAATGCAGGGCGGCGGCGGCAAAGGCGCAATGTCGTTTGGTAAGAGCAAAGCGCGGATGCTGACCGAAGATCAGATCAAAACCACCTTTGCAGACGTTGCCGGCTGTGACGAAGCGAAAGAGGAAGTGGGCGAGCTGGTGGAATACCTGCGCGAGCCGAGCCGCTTCCAGAAGCTTGGCGGTAAAATTCCTAAAGGCGTGCTGATGGTGGGCCCGCCGGGTACCGGTAAAACGCTGCTGGCAAAAGCCATTGCCGGTGAAGCGAAAGTCCCGTTCTTCACCATTTCCGGTTCTGACTTTGTGGAAATGTTCGTCGGCGTCGGCGCATCCCGCGTGCGCGACATGTTCGAACAGGCCAAGAAAGCGGCGCCGTGCATCATCTTTATCGATGAAATCGACGCCGTGGGCCGCCAGCGTGGCGCAGGCCTCGGCGGCGGTCACGATGAACGCGAGCAGACCCTGAACCAGATGCTGGTTGAGATGGACGGCTTCGAAGGTAACGAAGGTATCATCGTTATCGCCGCGACCAACCGTCCGGACGTACTCGACCCTGCGCTGCTGCGCCCGGGCCGCTTTGACCGCCAGGTCGTGGTTGGCCTGCCGGACGTTCGCGGCCGCGAGCAGATCCTGAAAGTCCATATGCGTCGCGTACCGCTGGCGCCGGACATCGACGCGGCAATCATCGCGCGCGGTACGCCGGGCTTCTCCGGTGCGGATCTGGCGAACCTGGTCAACGAAGCCGCCCTGTTTGCCGCCCGCGGCAACAAGCGCGTGGTGTCGATGGTCGAGTTCGAAAAAGCGAAAGACAAAATCATGATGGGTGCGGAACGCCGCTCCATGGTGATGACCGAAGCGCAGAAAGAGTCCACCGCGTACCACGAAGCGGGCCATGCGATCATTGGTCGCCTGGTGCCGGAGCACGATCCGGTGCACAAGGTAACGATTATCCCGCGCGGCCGCGCGCTGGGCGTAACCTTCTTCCTGCCTGAAGGCGATGCCATCAGCGCCAGCCGTCAGAAGCTGGAGAGCCAGATTTCCACGCTGTACGGCGGTCGCCTGGCGGAAGAGATCATCTACGGTGCTGAGCACGTTTCCACCGGCGCGTCTAACGACATCAAGGTGGCGACTAACCTGGCCCGCAACATGGTTACCCAGTGGGGCTTCTCTGACAAGCTGGGCCCGCTGCTGTATGCGGAAGAAGAGGGCGAAGTGTTCCTCGGTCGTTCGGTTGCTAAAGCCAAGCACATGTCTGACGAAACGGCGCGCATCATCGACCAGGAAGTCAAATCCCTGATCGAGCGCAACTACGGTCGCGCGCGCCAGATTCTGAATGACAATATGGACATCCTTCACGCGATGAAAGACGCGCTGATGAAGTATGAAACCATTGACGCGCCGCAGATCGACGATCTGATGGCACGCCGCGAAGTGCGGGCACCGGCGGGCTGGGAAGAGCCGCCGGCACCGAAAGACTCCGACAACAATGGTACGCCACGCGCGCCGCGTCCGGTTGACGAACCGCGCACGCCGAATCCTGGTAATACCATGTAAGCGCGGCGAAATATCGCTATAATCGAAACCCCGGTGCAGCTTGTCTGCTCCGGGGTTTTTCTTTTCAGACAGGGACCACGCATGAAACTCTTTGCCCAGGGCACCTCACTCGATCTTTCCCACCCTCACGTGATGGGGATCCTCAACGTCACGCCCGACTCCTTCTCCGACGGCGGCACCCACAATCAGCTGATCGATGCCGTTAAGCACGCCAACCTGATGATTAACGCCGGGGCAACTATTGTTGACGTCGGCGGCGAGTCCACGCGGCCGGGCGCGGCGGAGGTCAGCGTTGACGAGGAGCTGGCGCGGGTGATTCCGGTGGTGGAGGCGATTGCGCAGCGCTTCGAGGTGTGGATCTCGGTCGATACCTCTAAGCCCGAGGTGATCCGCGAATCGGCCCGCGTCGGGGCGCACCTCATCAACGATATCCGCTCCCTGTCGGAGCCCGGAGCGCTGGAGGCTGCGGCGCAAACCGGTTTGCCGGTGTGCCTGATGCACATGCAGGGCGAGCCGAAAACCATGCAGGCGGCGCCGCAGTATGACGACGTCTTTGCCGAGGTGAACCGCTACTTTAGCGAGCAGATCGCGCGCTGCGAGCGGGCGGGGATCGCAAAAGATAAATTGCTGCTCGACCCCGGATTCGGATTCGGTAAGAATCTCAGGCACAATTATGCCCTCCTCGCGCGCCTCTCGGAGTTTCATCACTTTGGCCTGCCGCTGCTGGTGGGCATGTCGCGCAAGTCGATGGTGGGCCAGCTCCTCAACGTCGGGCCTTCTGAGCGCCTGAGCGGCAGCCTGGCCTGTGCAACGATTGCGGCAATGCAGGGGGCGCAGATCGTTCGCGTCCACGATGTTAAAGAAACGGTAGAAGCGATGCGCGTAGTGGAAGCTACGCTGTCGGCAAGGGAAAACAGATACTATGAGTAACCGTAAATATTTTGGTACCGACGGCATCCGCGGCCGCGTCGGCGATGCGCCCGTCACGCCGGACTTCGTGCTCCGCCTCGGCTTTGCCGCCGGTAAAGTGCTGGCCCGCCACGGCTCGCGCAAAGTGATCATCGGCAAAGACACGCGTATCTCCGGCTATATGCTGGAGTCAGCCCTGGAGGCCGGTCTTGCCGCCGCAGGCCTGTCGGCGGCCTTCACCGGCCCGATGCCGACGCCTGCCGTCGCCTACCTGACCCGCACTTTCCGCGCCGAAGCGGGCATTGTCATCTCCGCCTCGCACAACCCGTACTATGACAACGGCATCAAGTTCTTCACTATCGACGGCACCAAGCTGCCGGACGAAGTTGAGGAGGCCATTGAAGCCGAGATGGAAAAACCGCTGACCTGCGTTGAATCCGCCGAGCTGGGCAAAGCCAGCCGCATTGTCGATGCCGCCGGCCGCTATATCGAATTCTGCAAAGCCACCTTCCCCAACGAGCTGCGCCTCAATGAGCTGAAGATCGTGGTCGACTGCGCCAACGGTGCTACCTACCACATCGCGCCGAGCGTCTTTCGCGAGCTGGGCGCCCAGGTGATCGCTATCGGCTGCGAGCCGGACGGGGTGAACATCAACGAAGAAGTCGGGGCGACCGACGTTCGCGCCCTGCAGGCGCGGGTGTTGGCGGAGAAGGCCCACCTCGGGATCGCCTTCGACGGCGACGGCGACCGGGTGATCATGGTTGACCACGAGGGCAATAAGGTCGACGGCGACCAGATCCTCTACATTATCGCCCGCGAGGGCCTGCGCCAGGGCCAGCTGCGCGGCGGCGCCGTCGGTACGCTGATGAGCAACATGGGGCTTGAAGTTGCGCTTAAACAGCTTGGCATTCCCTTCACCCGGGCGAAAGTGGGCGACCGCTACGTGATGGAAAAAATGAAGGAGAAAGACTGGCGCATCGGCGCGGAGAACTCCGGACACGTTATCCTGCTGGATAAGACCACCACCGGCGACGGGATCGTCGCGGCGCTGCAGGTGGTGGCCGCGATGGCGCGTAACCACATGACGCTGCAGGATCTGTGCAGCGGCATGAAGATGTTCCCGCAGGTGTTAGTGAACGTCCGCTACAAGGACAGCGCGGTGAACCCGCTGGAAAACGAGACGGTTAAAGCCATTGCCCATGAAGTCGAACAGGCGCTTGGCAACCGCGGCCGCGTGCTGCTGCGCAAGTCCGGCACCGAGCCGCTGATCCGCGTGATGGTCGAAGGTGAAGATGAAGCGCAGGTGACCGCTTTTGCTCACCGCATCGCCGACGCGGTAAAAGCCGTATAATCCGCAGGTAACTGCTTAAAAAGGCGGCATTTGCCGCCTTAAAATTGCGTAATGTCTCGTCTTTTGCTGTTTTTTTCCGCACTTGATACAATGCGCTGAAATTGCCCTTGCGAAGCCCATTCGCTTTGGTTAGTATTCACACCCGCTTCAGTGGGAAAGTTAATAAACGTCCCGCTTTATTGGTTGAAGCAATTGGTATGCGGTAATCCCGCAAGGAACAGGTTGATTATGTACGAAGCTCTTTTAGTCGTTTTCCTTATTGTTGCGATTGGCCTCGTAGGGCTTATTATGCTGCAGCAGGGTAAAGGCGCTGATATGGGAGCCTCCTTCGGAGCAGGCGCATCCGGAACGCTGTTTGGTTCAAGTGGTTCAGGCAACTTCATGACCCGCATGACCGGCATCCTCGCGGCGCTGTTCTTCATCATCAGTCTGGTTCTTGGCAATATCAATGCTAACAAGACTCATAAAGGAAGCGAGTGGGATAACCTGAGCGCACCGAAGACGGAGCAGACTCAGCCAGCAGCCCCGGCCCAGCCGAGCAGCGATATCCCGCAGTAAAAAGTAGTACCCCGTACCGAGGTGGTGGAATTGGTAGACACGCTACCTTGAGGTGGTAGTGCCCTAACGGGCTTGTGGGTTCGAGTCCCATCCTCGGTACCAATATTCCAGAAAAAAGACGCTGCAAAGCGTCTTTTTTTGTATCCGCAATCCGGATAACCGGCGCTCTGCTTTCTCCCGCTGATTACCCGCTCTCCGCGCCCTCCGTATTCATCCCCGCCGCGCCGGCCAGTGCCGGGTAGCAACTTTGCATAGCCGCAATTGAGATATGTCGCCGCCCGTCGCCGTGCGAGGATATTTTTCCACACATAATGCACGGGAGGTAATATGTCGCAAAGCCATGCCACGACGCTCAGGGTTAATACGCAGCGGGAAGAGGCGCCGGTGCCGCTGCCCGCCGGGCCGGCGCAGGTGATACGCGATGATGCGGAGGCGATTGCCGTCGCCCATCGGCTGGCGGAGAGTTTTGCCGCGGAGGCCGCGCTGCGCGACCGGGAGGGCATCCTGCCCCTGCGCGAGCTGGACGCCTTTTCGCAAAGCGGACTGTGGGCGATGACCGTTCCCAAAGCGTGGGGCGGAGCGGGCGTTTCCTGGGTCACGGTCGCGAAAGTGATCGCCATTATCTCGGCGGCCGACCCGGCGCTCGGGCAGCTGCCGCAGAATCACCTGGCGGGCGTCGCCCACCTGGTGGAGGACGGCACCCCGGCACAAAAAGAGGTTCTGCTGGCAGAGGTCCTGGCCGGGCTGCGCTGGGGGAACGCTTTCTCAGAGAAAGACTCGCGCACGGTAGCCGAATTCCGGACCCGCTTTCACATCGAGGGCGACGATGTCGTGATTAACGGCGAAAAGTTCTACGCCACCGGCGCGCTGCTGGCCCACCGGATCCACGTTGTGGCCGTCGACGAGCGCGGCAGGGCGCACCTGATCGTGGTGGACCGCAATACGCCGGGGCTGAGCGTCATCAACAACTGGTCCGGCTTCGGCCAGCGGACCACCGCCTCGGGCACCGTTCTGCTGGAGAACGTTCGCGCGCCACTGTCGCGGGTCATCCCCGTTTTTCAGGCCTTTGAGCGTCCGACGGTCGCCGGCCCTGTCTCGCAGATTATCCAGGCGGCAGTGGATGCGGGCATTGCCCGGGGCACGATTGAGGATACGCTGCGCTTCGTGCGCGAACGCTCGCGCCCCTGGGTGGACAGCGGCCAGGCGCGGGCGGCGGAAGATCACTTTACTCTCGCCGCGGTCGGCGATCTGAAGATCCGCCTTCACGCGGCGGAGGCGCTGCTGTGGCGCGCCGGGGAGGCCATCGATCTCGCCCTGCGGCAGCCCGATGAACAGACGGTTGCCGCAGCGGCGGTGGCGACGGCGGAAGCCAAAGTGCTCACGACGGAGATAGCCATTCTGGCCGGCAATAAGCTGTTTGAGCTGGCCGGTACCCGCTCCACGCTGCAGGAGCTTAATCTCGATCGCCATTGGCGCAACGCGCGCACCCACACGCTGCACGATCCGGTGCGCTGGAAGTATTACCACGTCGGGAATTATTACCTCAACGGCACCCCGCCGCCGCGTCACGCCTGGAGCTGAGAAAGCGGCGGGCCGCGCGCGCCATACGCAACCGGCGCGCTTCTGCGTTAAAAGGTATTTTCAGGCGCAGAGCGCGATGGGCATCCACTGCGGGTCCGCTACGCTGCCCCTTTTTCCGCGCCCCCGTTTCGGCCTGAACCTGCCGCAAGCCGTCCGGCGTATGGCGGAAAGAGGATGTGGGGGCGTTATTCATCGTATTTTTCATATGGACAATTTTACGGTTATTTTTGAGTGTAATAAATGAATAATACGATAGTATGGACCGGATATTGGCAGCGTATCAGCGTGAATAGTTTATGAATTTTCTTTTTACTTAATATGACTATTTTGCGGCTGAAGTGAATAAGGCGGTACTAAAAGGCAAGCGGTGCGCAGGGGGAGTGCTTCTGATATATTATTTTGCCATTTTACGCGCGGCGGAGGATCATAAGATATTCAATAAAGAGTAATCATTACGTGCACTAATACATTCGGCACATAACATTCAGCAGATGAATACTTCGCAATACAATGTGATGCAGATCACGTTAAACCCTTTTATTTTATGGGAAATTGCTCAAAACATAGATGTTATTGAGCATTCGCTGTGTGATTTTAAAAAGATCGCATAGTGAGTAACGTCTATAAGCACATCTTTTAATTAGCGGTATGGATACATGGAGTGAAACCAGGAAGTTTGCTATCTCACTTTTTTAACGCTGAAGTTAATTCATTCAATATTTTATTTTTATAAAAATAACAACGAAGTTTGCCGTTGTGGAATACCTCTTGCCTGTAATCTATCCTGGCGAGCACGCACGTGTGGCTAATTTGTATCTCAAGTACTGGATTTTTACTGCGTAATTCTGACTAAATATATTTGTTATAGCCACATCAGGATAGAGCGTTATCGATTGGACAATAAGGATATATCAGCTCTATGCGCACTTTCAAAGTTAATACTCTCGCCAGAGTCATCAAAGGCACGCTGATGATCGGCGCGTCCTGCCTCGCTTCCGGTATCCCGTATTCTTACGCAGATCCCACGGTCATTTCTGATGAAACCCGTGACCACTTATCGGCATTGGAAGTGGGTATGGAGATCGTTGGTACTAATATCAACATTATTACAGCCGCAGAGGGGGATAACGGCCACAGTGTTGTGGCTGAGAATGGTGGACGCATCGCCCTGACGGATAGCTATGTCTCCTCTATTGCAGATGGCGTTGATGCCGTTACCGCTCAGGTTTTGTCAGCCTCCGTCATTACCAATAATGTGAATATTGAAACCGGCGGTGACAATGCCTGGGGAGCCCTTGCTTTTAATACCGGGACCATAAGTCTGAATGGTGGACGCATAAATACATCTGGAGCTGATAGCATCGGGGCTGCTGCCAACTATGCGCGGGTTGATGCCGATAATATAGCCATCGGAACGACGGGTAAAGATGCCGATGCAGTTGCCGCCTTTAATCAGGGGCAGCTCACCATTCACGATGGACAGATAACGACTGCAGGTGACGACGCAAGGGGCGCCGTGGCTAGCGGAGCGGGATCTATTATGTCTATTGATGGCGGCAGTATTACTACTCAGGGTGAAGACGCCTATGGCGTTCTGGCTCTCAATGCAGGCATTGCTGATATTAATGATGGAACGGTTACGACGAGCGGATTATACAGCCACGGCCTTGTATCCTACGGCAGCGATGCCACACTGACGGCAAAAAGTAGCGTAATCGAAACGAGCGGTGAGGCTGCCAATGGTCTGCAGAGTCAGAACAGTGGTCATATCGTTATTCAGAGCAGTAAGGTCAGCACAACCGGCCTGAATGGCATTGGTATGTATTCAACGGGTACCGGCTCATCAATTGAAGCGCAGGATGTCGATATTCAAACCTCAGCTGAGCGGGCGTATGGCGTTGGCGTAATGGGCGCTGCCAGCGCGGCTATCCGCGGTGGTTCGGTGACGACGGCGGGGCCAGAGGCGTATGGTCTTGCCTCGGGAGGTGCTGGCTCATCGCTGACGGCTGAAAATGTGGCTGTGCTGACCGGCGGGGAAAACGGCTACGGCGCGCTTGCGGAGAAAGGCGGAAAAATCGCCATTCAGGGGGGAAAAATCACCACGACAGGACTGCAGGCGAGCGGTATCGCTCTACGCAATCCTGATAGCGCAGTTGAGACACAGGACGTGAGCATACAGACGTCAGGTGACTATGCGTCTGGCGTGGGCGTTACGCTGGGCAGTGGGGCCACAATACGCGGCGGCGCTATTGCCACTACCGGAGTGGAAAGCCACGGTCTGACGAGCAGTGATGCAGGTTCACTGTTAAATGCACAAGACGTTGATATTAAGACCGGCGGCGAAAATGCCTATGGTACTTATGCAATAAAGGGGACCACTGCGGCGATTAATGGTGGAAATATAAATACGACGGGGCAAGGAGGCGTGGGGGTTGCAATCCGGGATTCAGGCACTTCTGTTGACGTATCCGACTTAACTATTGCGACGTCAGGAGAAGTCGCTTACGGCGTGGTGGCTTTGGATGGCGGTGAAGCGACTGTTACTGGCGGCACGATTATTACTCATGGCAAAGAAAGCCACGGTGTAGGCGCGGGCGATGCGGGGTCATCCGCCGTGGTTAAACAGGTCAGCATTGAGACATCGGGAGAGATGGCGCGGGGCGCCAATGTCAGTAATGCTGAAATGACGCTGGACAATAGTGATATCACCACCCACGGTGAGAATGCCTACGGCATTTTCGTGAATAAAGGGGGACATGCCGTCGCGACTAACGGTAGCGTGCTCACGAGTGGCGTACAGGGCCATGGGCTTGGCGTTACAGACGCAGGGTCTTCCCTGACCGCCGAAGGGCTCGCTGTTGAGACCCGTAATGCCTACGCCATGGGCGCGGATGCCGCCTCCGGGGGCGAGATTACGCTTAAAGATGCCCGGGTAAACACGCTTGGCGAAGGTGCTTACGGACTCACCATGTATGATGGCGGCGCCATTTCCGTCAGCGGAAGTGAAGTGCAAACCCAGGGCGCAAATGCCCACGCCATTCAGGCGACCCGCGATGGCATCGATGGCTCTACGGGCTCGGCTGCCGTCAACACCGTTCGCGTCACCAACAGTAGCCTTAAATCGGCGCAGGGCGATACCATTCACGCCGAAGGTACGGCGATGGACGTTGCCTTTGACCAGGTGAAAGATCAGAGCGCCGGCAGCGGCCTGCTTATCAATGCTCTGAATGACCGGAGCGGCAACCGCGCGACGGTGAATTTTAGCGCCAAAGATTCGGCGCTTGTGGGCGATATCGTTGCGGAGGACGGCAATAGCGTATCCGTGACGCTGGATAACACGACATATACCGGCGCGGTGAAAAACGGCGCGACGCTGGCCCTTAATTCGGGCAGTACGTGGAATGTCACCGGCGACTCCAGGCTGAGCCAGTCGCTTGATAACGCAGCGACTATTGCCTTCGCCGCTCCGGTTAACGGCCACTATAAAACGCTGACGACGCAAAACTATACCGGTAACGGTGGGACGATTATTTTTAATTCTGTCCTCGGCGACGATAGCTCACAGAGCGACAGGCTGGTTATTCTCGGTGATTCCGCAGGTTCTTCTAACGTCCGGGTCAATAACCTCGGCGGCAAAGGCGCGCAAACTATCGAGGGGATCGAACTCATCGCCGTAGGCGGTAAGTCAGACGGCGTATTTGCCCGCTCAGGCCGTATTGCGGCAGGGGCCTACGATTACGATCTGCAAAAACGCGATAAAAACTGGTATTTAACCAGCACTTACGTGGAGCCGGTGAAGCCCGTTGATCCGGTTGATCCCGTCACGCCGACCGATCCGGTGACACCGGTCGATCCCGCTACGCCGACCGACCCGGTAACGCCGGTCGATCCCGTTACGCCAACCGAACCGGTAAAACCCGTTGAGCCGGTCACCCCAACCGATCCGGCAACGCCGGTTGATCCCGCGAAGCCGGCCGAACCCGCAGAGCCGGTCACGCCCGTTGATCCGGGTGGCAAAGGAGGCGGTGGCGGCACTTCCGGGTCGGCAAAACATGTCTATCGTCCGGAAACCGGCAGCTATGCCGCTAACCTGATGGCGGCCAATACGCTGTTTAACCTTACGCTGCACGACAGGCTGGGTGAGACGCAGTACACCGATGTCCTGACCGGTGAGCAGAAGGTTACCAGCCTGTGGATGCGTAATGAGGGCGGACACCAGAGAAGTAAAATGGCCGGCGGGCAAAATAAAACCCAGGCAAACCGCTATGTGGTGCAACTGGGTGGCGATCTGGCCCAGTGGACCAGCAACGGGCTGGACCGCTACCATCTGGGGGCGATGGTGGGTTATGCAAACCAGAAAAGCCGGACCCATTCGTCCCTGACGGGCTATCACTCCCGGGGACAAATCCACGGTTACTCAACGGGCCTCTATGGCACCTGGTATGCCAATGAGGCGGATAAGTCGGGACTTTACGTTGATAGCTGGGTGCAGTACAGCTGGTTCAAAAATAAAGTGAACGGCGATGAGCTGCCGGCAGAGAAATACAACTCCCGCGGCTTTACCGCTTCCCTGGAAAGCGGCTATAGCTTCCTGCTTGGCGAGACCCGAACCGCAGAGAATATGGTCAACTCATACTGGATCCAGCCTCAGGCGCAGGCGATCTGGATGGGCGTTAAGGACAAAAAGCATACCGAAGATAACGGTACGCGGGTGCGCGGTAAAGGCCAGAACAACATCCAGACGCGTCTGGGGATGAAGGCCTACATGCAGGGACACAGTGCGATGGATGAGGGTAAGGAGAGAAACTTCCAGCCCTTTGTCGAGGCGAGCTGGATCCATAATACTAAGCGCTTTGGCGTCACCATGGACAGCGTCACCACAAAAATGGACGGTGCCCGAAATATCGCAGAGATCAAAACCGGTGTTGAAGGGCAGATCTCTCAAAACGTTAATCTGTGGGGCAATGTCGCCCAGCAGGTGGGGGATAAAAAATACAGCGATACGCAAGCAGCAATTGGCATTAAATATCTTTTCTGATGCCAACTAAGCGCACTGCGGGCCCTCTGGGCCCGCTTTTTTTACCTGGTGCACAAACACGTGATGCAAATAACGTTAATTTTGCTGTTCGCTATTATTAATCGTGATTTCAAGATCCTGAATTACTGCATCAATATCATCCAGCAGCTTACCCTGCTTGTTCAGCAGCGTATCAAATTTACCGGCGTACTCTTTATCCTTGTACTCGCCCTCATCAAACGCCAGCCAGTGGCTGGAGAGCGTTTCGGTATTGCTCTGCGCATAGTGGCGCATCTCTTTTAACTGTGTGGCGACGTCACGCAGGTAGTCAGCTTTGGTTTTAACGATTTCAGTATCACTCATGCTAATTTTCCTTATGCAGTTAAAATAACGCCTGAGATATTAAGCATAGAGCAATATAGCGTGAATTCACTAAGAATAATCGGAAGTGTCTGCGGCGGGAGAATTTCCCCGGAAATAACTCCGGGGAGAAATATTACTGCGGCGAGCGGCTACGGTTGTGCCTGATAGTCATATTTTTCATATCAATACCGGAGGGCTGCTGGTATATCTCAAGACCAAAATAGCGGGCGATTGCCAGCACATACTCAAAAATTTCAGACTGCGTATCCTCATATTCGGTCCAGAACACGTTCGAGGTGAAGCAGTAAATTTCCAGCGGCAGGCCTTCTGAGGTCGGGCTAAGCTGGCGCACCACCAGATACATATCGTTGCGGATATCGGTGCGGCGGCGAAGGTAGTTAAGCAAATGCTTTCTCAGCAATTCGAGGTTAGTTACGCCGTGTTCAATCAGCTCATGAGCGTTAATTTCACCGACCCGGGTTTTAAGCCAGGTTTCCAGCATGGCGTATTTATCCGCCGACATCTTTTCCAGCGAATGCAGCAGATCCATGGTGGCGAAAGCAATGCTGGACTGGTCGATAAAAAAGCTGCGCTTTATACGCCGGCCGCCGGACTCAAACATCGGCTGCCAGTTGGTATAAGACTCGGTAATAAAGTTTTTGGTCGGCACCCAGGAGACAGTGTTGTCCCAGTTGCGGACTGTGATGGTATGCAGGGCAATATCCGTGACCTCGCCGCTGATATTATTTTGCGGCATTTCGATCCAGTCTCCCTGTTTGATCACGTTGGAAGACGAGACCTGAATATTGGCCACCAGCGAGATAAGCGTATGCTGAAATACCAGCATCAGCACGGCGGCGGCGGCGCCGAGGCTTGAGAAAATAATCACCGGCGAGCGGTTGGATAGCGTGGCAATCACCAGAATCGTGGCAATGGATGACACCAGTATTTTGGCTATCTGAATGAAGCCTTTAATCGAGTGCTGCTTCTCACCGTGCTTCTTGATATAGATGATATTGACCAGATCGAGCATCTGGATCACCATCATGGTGAGGTTAATAATAAACAGCACGCCGCAGATGGTCTTAATCGCCTCCAGCAGCCCCGCGGGCAGGCCTACGATCAGCTGCGCCAGCACGTACACGGTAACGACCGGCACGAGGTTCGCCAGGCCGCGGGCGATACGCGTATCTTTATCGTGAGGGTCCGATTTTTTTGTGTGCAGGATGAAGCGTCTGACAATGTTCAGCAAAAAAAACTTACAGATCATTGAGGCGACGAAACCGGCGAGCAGTAAAAAAATCACCGCGACCACGGAAAACGCAATTTCATTGCCCCGAAGCCAGTTCCAGGCGATAAGCAGATCGTGCATAAGGGCGTTCCTCAGTATGCGAAGAAATAGACCATCATGGTTATTCTGAGTATATCGTTTTTACAAAAGATGGGATTTTAGCGGCACGTTAAGAATAAGCGGAAGAAGAGAGCCGCCGGCGGAGGAGGGCGCCGGCGGCAGGGACTATCAGGACTTATCGCCGTTTTCGAGGTTCTCTACCTGCGGGATGCCGTCCACGGCGGTGCTGGAGAGCAGACCGGTGCGCGCGTAGCCGAACAGCTTCTCGCGGGTATCGGTGATATCCAGGTTACGCATGGTCAGCTGGCCGATACGATCGTCCGGCGAGAACACCGAGTCGCCTTTCTCCATCGTCAGGCGCTCCGGCTTATAGGTCAGGTTGTCCGATACCGTATTCAGGATCGAGTAGTCGTTGCCGCGGCGCAGCTCCAGCGTCACTTCGCCGGTGATCTGGCTGGCGACCCAGCGCTGCAGCGCATCGCGCAGCATCAGCGCCTGGGAGTCAAACCAGCGGCCCTGGTACAGCAGGCGGCCAAGCTGGCGACCGTGGGCGTGGTACTGCTCGATAGTGTCTTCGTTGTGAATACCGGTCAGCAGGCGCTCGTAGGCGATATGCAGCAGCGCCATGCCCGGGGCTTCATAAATACCGCGGCTCTTGGCTTCAATGATGCGGTTTTCAATCTGGTCGCTCATGCCCAGTCCGTGGCGGCCGCCGATGCGGTTGGCTTCCATCATCAGCTCGACGTCGTCGCTGAAGGTTTTGCCGTTCAGCGCCACCGGATGGCCCTGCTCAAAGCGCACGGTCACTTCTTCGGCCGGGATCTTCACATTCTCGTCCCAGAACTTCACGCCCATGATCGGATTGACGATTTTGACGCTGGAGTTCAGGAACTCAAGATCCTTCGCTTCGTGCGTCGCACCGAGCATGTTGGAGTCGGTCGAGTAGGCTTTCTCAACGGACATCTTGTAATCGAAGCCGCAGGCAATCATAAACTCTGACATCTCCTGGCGGCCGCCCAGCTCGTCGATAAAATCAGTATCGAGCCACGGCTTGTAAATTTTCAGCTCGGCGTTGGTCAGCAGCCCGTAACGATAGAAGCGCTCGATATCGTTGCCTTTGTAGGTGCTGCCGTCGCCCCAGATGTTCACGCCATCTTCTTTCATCGCGGCGACCAGCATGGTGCCGGTTACGGCGCGGCCCAGCGGCGTGGTATTGAAGTAGGTCAGGCCGCCGGTGGTATTGTGGAACGCACCGCACTGAATCGCAGCGATGCCTTCGGCTACCAGCTGCTTACGGCAGTCGATAAGACGAGCATTTTCGGCGCCATATTCCATTGCCCGACGCGGGATCGCGTCGTAATCATCCTCGTCCGGCTGGCCCAGGTTTGCGGTATAGGCATAAGGCACGGCGCCTTTTTTTCGCATCCACAGCAGTGCGGCGCTGGTGTCCAGACCGCCGGAGAAAGCGATGCCAATACGTTGACCAACCGGAAGATGCTTGAGTATCGTCGTCATAAAGTAAAACCCTGCTTGCCAGACTGTGTTGAAGTGTATGCGCTTACTGAAATTGCATGTTTATGCAAAATAAGTGAGTTTTCATTTAATCATCTTTTTAGGGTAACAGGAAGGGCTTCGTCGGGTTTCACCGAAAAAATCTGCCACAACTTGCTAACACAGGCATATCAGCAGGTTTCTCCGGCGGGCGCAATCCTCCGATCCTTTCATTGACAGACGCCACTCCTTTTCTCTATACTGCACCCCGATTTTACGTCCCGTCTCGGTACCAAATCCCAGCAGTATTTGCGTTTTTTGCTCAAAATGGGTAAAATACGCCACGTTTCAGGCGCGGGGTGGAGCAGCCTGGTAGCTCGTCGGGCTCATAACCCGAAGGTCGTCGGTTCAAATCCGGCCCCCGCAACCACTTTCCCTTTGAGTTCTTTTTCAAATATACTTCGCACAATCGTTGACGAATTTGAAAAAATTCTCTCGGAAAGTACTCGAACCGCAGTTGCGGTTCCAGGGTTCAGTTATATAAAACCCCGATTTATCGGGGTTTTTTGTTATCTGACTAAAGAATAACTGGGCTTTATGCCCTTTTTTTATGTCCTGGGGGTGGGCTTGTCCACATTAGAACAGAAATTGACAGAGATGCTGACGGCGCCGGTTGAGGCCTTGGGCTTCGAGCTGGTCGGCATCGAATTTATTCGCGGTCGCACATCGACGCTGCGCATCTATATTGATAGTGAGAATGGCATCAATGTTGATGATTGTGCTGATGTGAGCCACCAGGTCAGTGCCGTCATGGATGTCGAAGACCCCATTACCGTCGCGTACAACCTGGAAGTTTCCTCACCGGGACTCGACCGTCCTCTGTTTATTGCCGAACACTACACCCGTTTTATCGGCGAAGAGGCATCTCTGGTCCTGCGCATGGCGGTTCAGAACCGTCGCAAATGGCAGGGCATTATCAAAGCGGTAGACGGTGAAATGATTACACTCGCTGTCGAAGGCAAAGATGAAGTGTTCGCGCTGAGTAACATCCAGAAGGCGAACCTGGTTCCCCACTTTTAACAGTCTGGATTGAGGTGAAAGGCCACGATGAACAAAGAAATTTTGGCTGTTGTTGAAGCCGTTTCCAACGAAAAGGCGCTGCCGCGCGAAAAGATTTTCGAAGCACTGGAAAGCGCTCTGGCAACGGCGACCAAGAAAAAATACGAGCAAGAGATCGACGTTCGCGTTGAAATCGACCGCAGAAGCGGCGACTTTGATACCTTCCGCCGCTGGTTAGTGGTCGAAGAAGTCACAATGCCGACTCGCGAAATCACTCTCGAAGCGGCCCGCTACGAAGACGAAAGCATGAACGTGGGCGACTACGTTGAAGATCAGATTGAATCTGTCACCTTCGACCGCATCACCACGCAGACCGCCAAGCAGGTTATCGTGCAGAAAGTGCGCGAAGCCGAGCGTGCGCTGGTCGTCGATCAGTTCCGCGAGCACGAAGGTGAAATCATCACCGGCGTGGTCAAGAAAGTGAACCGCGACAACATCTCTCTGGATCTGGGCAATAACGCAGAAGCCGTTATTCTGCGCGAAGACATGCTGCCGCGTGAAAACTTCCGTCCGGGCGACCGCATTCGCGGCGTACTTTACTCCGTACGTCCGGAAGCGCGCGGTGCGCAGCTGTTCGTCACCCGCTCCAAGCCGGAGATGCTGATTGAACTGTTCCGCATCGAAGTGCCGGAAATTGGTGAAGAAGTTATCGAGATTAAAGCCGCCGCCCGCGATCCGGGTTCCCGCGCTAAAATCGCGGTAAAAACCAACGACAAGCGTATCGACCCGGTCGGCGCCTGTGTGGGTATGCGCGGCGCGCGCGTTCAGGCCGTCTCTACTGAGCTTGGCGGCGAGCGTATCGACATCGTGCTGTGGGACGATAACCCGGCGCAGTTTGTGATTAACGCCATGGCCCCGGCTGACGTAGCATCCATCGTGGTTGATGAAGATAAACACACCATGGATATCGCGGTAGAAGCGGGCAACCTGGCGCAGGCGATTGGCCGTAACGGTCAGAACGTCCGCCTCGCCTCGCAGCTGAGCGGCTGGGATCTCAACGTCATGACCGTTGATGACCTGCAGGCGAAGCATCAGGCGGAAGCCCACGCGGCGATCGATACCTTCACCAAATATCTCGATATTGATGAAGAGTTCGCCACGGTACTGGTGGAAGAAGGCTTCTCCAGCCTCGAAGAGCTGGCCTACGTGCCAATTAAAGAGCTGCTGGAAATCGACGGTCTCGACGAAGATACCGTAGAAGCCCTCCGTGAACGCGCGAAAAACGCATTGACTACGCTGGCGCTGGCCCAGGAAGAGAGCCTCGGTGATAACAAACCGGCTGACGATCTGCTGAACCTTGAAGGTATGGATCGTCCTCTGGCGCTCACGCTTGCCGCCCGCGGTGTTTGTACGCTGGAAGATCTCGCCGAGCAGGGCATTGATGATCTGGCCGATATCGAAGGGTTAACCGACGAGAAAGCCGGCGAACTCATCATGGCCGCACGCAATATTTGCTGGTTTGGCGACGAAGCGTAATAAACTGTAGCAGGAAGGAACAGCATGACCGATGTAACCGTAAAAACGCTGGCCGCTGAGATTCAGACCTCTGTGGACCGCCTGGTACAGCAATTTGCTGATGCAGGTATCCCGAAGAAGGCTGATGATGCAGTAAGCCCGCAAGAGAAACAAACTCTGTTAACGCACCTGAACCGTGAAAACAACTCCGGTCCGGGTAAGCTGACGCTGCAGCGCAAAACGCGCAGCACCCTGAGCGTCCCGGGTACCGGTGGTAAGAGCAAATCGGTACAGATCGAAGTCCGCAAAACGCGCACCTTTGTAAAACGCGATCCGCAGGAAGCCGAACGACTGGCCGCGGAAGAAGAGGCGAAGCGTGAAGCGGAAGAACAGGCCCGCCGCGAGGCTGAAGAAGCAGCCAAACGCGAGGCACAGGCAAAAGCTGAACGTGAGGCCGCGGAAAAAGCCAAGCGCGAATCTGCTGAGCAAGCAAAGCGTGACGCTGCGGAAAAAGACACAGTGAATCAACAGACAGACAATATGACCAAAACCGCCCAGGCCGAAAAGGCCCGCCGTGAAGCCGAAGCCGCCGAGCTGAAGCGTAAATCGGAAGAAGAAGCGCGTCGCAAGCTGGAAGAAGAAGCTCGCCGCGTAGCGGAAGAAGCGCGCCGCATGGCTGAAGAGAACGAGAAGAACGGCGTTGATACCGTTGAGCCGGTAGAAGATACCAGCGACTATCACGTGACCACTTCCCAGCACGCGCGCCAGGCTGAAGACGAAAACGATCGCGAAAGCGAAGGCGGCCGTACCCGCACCCGCAGCGCGAAAGCGGCGCGTCCTCAGAAGAAAGGCAACAAGCACTCTGAATCGAAAGCCGATCGTGAAGAAGCCCGTGCGGCCATTCGCGGCGGTAAAGGCGGCAAGCACCGTAAAGGTTCTACTCTGCAGCAGGGCTTCCAGAAGCCGGCGCAGGCCGTTAACCGCGACGTGGTGATTGGCGAAACCATCACCGTCGGCGAGCTGGCGAACAAGATGGCGGTCAAAGGCTCTCAGGTCATCAAAGCGATGATGAAGCTGGGCGCGATGGCGACCATCAACCAGGTTATCGATCAGGAGACCGCGCAGCTGGTGGCCGAAGAGATGGGCCACAAAGTTATCCTGCGTCGTGAAAACGAGCTGGAAGAAGCGGTAATGAGCGACCGTGATACCGGCGCGGCGGCTGAACCGCGCGCACCGGTAGTGACCATCATGGGTCACGTTGACCACGGTAAAACCTCGCTGCTCGACTACATTCGTTCTACTAAGGTTGCCTCCGGCGAAGCGGGTGGTATTACCCAGCACATCGGTGCCTACCACGTAGAAACCGACAACGGCATGATCACCTTCCTGGATACCCCGGGCCACGCCGCGTTTACCTCCATGCGTGCCCGCGGTGCGCAGGCGACGGATATCGTGGTCCTGGTGGTTGCTGCCGACGACGGCGTGATGCCGCAGACCATCGAAGCTATCCAGCACGCGAAAGCGGCGCAGGTGCCTCTGGTGGTTGCCGTCAACAAAATCGATAAGCCGGAAGCCGATCTGGACCGCGTGAAGAACGAACTCTCCCAGTACGGCGTTATGCCGGAAGAGTGGGGCGGCGAAGCGCAGTTCATCCCGGTTTCCGCGAAAGCCGGTACCGGTATCGACGACCTGCTGAACGCTATCCTGCTGCAGGCGGAAGTGCTCGAACTGAAAGCAGTACGTAAAGGTATGGCCAGCGGCGCGGTTATCGAATCCTTCCTCGACAAAGGCCGTGGCCCGGTTGCCACCGTGCTGGTGCGCGAAGGTACCCTGCACAAGGGCGATATCGTGCTGTGCGGCTTCGAGTACGGCCGCGTGCGTGCGATGCGCGACGAACTCGGCAAAGAGGTGATGGAAGCGGGTCCGTCCATTCCGGTTGAGATCCTCGGCCTGTCCGGCGTTCCGGCTGCCGGTGACGAAGTGACCGTGGTTCGCGACGAGAAGAAAGCGCGTGAAGTTGCGCTCTATCGTCAGGGCAAATTCCGCGAAGTTAAGCTGGCGCGTCAGCAGAAATCCAAGCTGGAAAACATGTTTGCCAACATGACCGAAGGCGAAGTTCACGAAGTGAACGTGGTGCTGAAGGCCGACGTACAGGGTTCCGTGGAGGCGATCTCCGACTCCCTGCTGAAGCTCTCCACCGACGAAGTGAAGGTGAAGATCATCGGCTCCGGCGTGGGCGGCATCACTGAAACCGACGCCACCCTGGCGGCTGCGTCCAACGCTATCCTCGTGGGCTTCAACGTGCGTGCCGATGCCTCTGCGCGCAAAGTTATCGAAGCGGAAAGCCTGGATCTGCGCTACTACTCCGTCATCTATAATCTGATCGACGAAGTGAAGGCGGCGATGAGCGGCATGCTCTCTCCGGAACTCAAGCAGCAGATCATCGGCCTGGCCGAAGTGCGCGACGTGTTCAAATCACCGAAATTCGGTGCGATCGCGGGCTGTATGGTTACCGAGGGCATCATCAAGCGCCACAACCCAATCCGCGTTCTGCGCGACAACGTGGTTATCTATGAAGGCGAGCTGGAATCCCTGCGCCGCTTCAAGGATGACGTTAACGAAGTCCGTAACGGCATGGAGTGTGGTATCGGCGTGAAGAACTACAACGACGTTCGCGTTGGCGATATGATCGAAGTGTTCGAGATTATCGAGATCCAACGTAGTATTGATTGATCCACAGCGGATTGATCAATGTAGGCCGGGTAAGCGAAGCGCCACCCGGCAGTTATTTAAAAAGGGGCTTTTAGCCCCTTTTTTATCTGGAGAATTTACTATGGCGAAAGAATTTGGTCGCCCGCAGCGCGTGGCCCAGGAGATGCAGAAAGAGATTGCTATCATCCTGCAGCGCGAAATCAAGGACCCGCGTCTGGGCCTGATGACCACCGTGTCCGGCGTCGAGATGTCCCGCGATCTGGCCTATGCGAAAGTGTACGTCACCTTCCTCAACGATGAAGATGAAGCTTCCGTCAAAGCGGGCATTAAAGCCCTGCAGGAAGCCTCCGGCTTTATCCGCAGCCTGCTCGGCAAAGCGATGCGCCTGCGCATCGTGCCGGAGCTGACCTTCTTCTACGACAACTCGCTGGTTGAAGGTATGCGCATGTCTAACCTGGTGACCAGCGTGGTGAAGCATGACGACGAGCGTCGTGTGAACCCGGACGACAGCAAGGAGGACTGATGAGTCGTCCCCGTCGTCGCGGTCGCGATATTCACGGCGTGCTGCTGCTGGACAAGCCGCAGGGTGCCTCCAGCAACGACGTGCTGCAGAAGGTGAAGCGCCTGTACAACGCCAACCGCGCCGGGCATACCGGCGCGCTGGATCCGCTGGCGACCGGCATGCTGCCGATCTGCCTCGGTGAGGCCACCAAGTTTTCTCAGTACCTGCTCGACTCCGACAAGCGCTATCGCGTCATCGCGAAGCTCGGCCAGCGCACCGATACCTCCGACGCCGATGGCCAGGTGGTCGAGGAGCGCCCGCTGACCTTTAGCGACGCCGACCTCGCGAGCGCGCTGGAGAGCTTCCGCGGCGATACGATGCAGGTGCCGTCGATGTACTCCGCGCTCAAGTACCAGGGTAAAAAGCTCTACGAGTACGCGCGTCAGGGCATCGAGGTGCCGCGCGAGGCGCGGCCAATCACGGTCTATGAGCTGCTGTTCATCCGCCACGAAGGCGATGAACTGGAGCTGGAGATCCACTGCTCCAAAGGCACCTACATCCGCACCATCATCGACGATCTCGGTGAGAAGCTCGGCTGCGGCGCCCACGTCATCATGCTGCGCCGCCTGGCGGTGAGCCGCTATCCGGTCGAGCGCATGGTGACCCTGGAGCAGCTGCAGGCGCGGGTAGCAGAGGCCGAAGCCCGCGACATCCCGGCGGCACAGCTGCTCGATCCGCTGCTGATGCCGATGGACAGCCCGGCCTCCGATTTTCCGCTGGTGAATCTGCCGCTGACCTCGTCGGTCTACTTTAAGAACGGCAATCCGGTACGTACCGCCGGCGCTCCCGCAGGCGGCCTGGTCCGCGTGACGGAAGGCGAAGAGGGCAAGTTTATCGGCATGGGCGAAATCGACGACGAGGGCCGCGTGGCGCCGCGTCGTCTGGTGGTTGAGTACCCGCAGTAATCGGCCCATCTTGCGATAACAGGCCGCTGCGAGTAGAATATCGCCGCTTAGCGTCCGGCTTTTGTTAAACAACCGCCGGGGCGCTAACCTCGGGGCTGCTGAATTAGAGATCGGCACCCCTTTATTTCTTTTAATCTGGAGTACAACATGTCTCTAAGCGTTGAAGCTAAAGCAAAAATCGTTTCCGAGTTTGGTCGTGGTGCTAACGACAGCGGTTCTACCGAAGTTCAGGTTGCCCTGCTGACCGCGCAGATCAACCACCTGCAGGGCCACTTTGCAGAGCACAAAAAAGATCACCACAGCCGTCGTGGTCTGCTGCGCATGGTTTCTCAGCGTCGTAAACTGCTCGACTACCTGAAACGTAAAGATGTTGCACGCTACACTGCGCTGATCGAGCGTCTGGGTCTGCGTCGCTAACTCTTGCGAGTTTCTGAAAGAGGGGCCTGATGGCCCCTTTTTTCACACTGACGGCAGCAATTAAACAGAAAGTAATGTATTGTTTGTGTTGCTGTAATTAACACTCTTCAGTGCAGCGTTTCGCGCGGCTAATGAGAGTCCTGGGCACTCTGGCGCAGGCCTCTCATTAGTCGCGAGGATGCAGTGAAGATAAGTTCCATTAGCGGCTCGCTGAAGGCAGCCGTTACTTATTGAGAAAGGAAAAGATTTTGCTGAATCCTATCGTTCGCAAGTTCCAGTATGGTCAACATACCGTAACCCTCGAAACCGGCATGATGGCGCGTCAGGCTTCTGCTGCCGTCATGGTAAGCATGGATGACACTGCGGTTTTCGTTACCGTTGTTGGTCAGAAAAAAGCCAAGCCGGGCCAGGACTTCTTCCCGCTGACCGTGAACTATCAGGAGCGTACCTACGCTGCCGGTAAAATCCCGGGCGGCTTCTTCCGCCGCGAAGGCCGTCCGAGCGAAGGCGAAACCCTGATTGCGCGTCTGATTGACCGCCCGGTTCGTCCGCTGTTCCCGGAAGGTTTCGTTAACGAAGTGCAGGTTATTGCCACTGTTGTTTCCGTAAACCCGCAGGTTAACCCGGACATCGTCGCGATGATCGGTGCTTCTGCCGCGCTGTCCCTGTCCGGTATTCCGTTCAACGGCCCGATCGGCGCCGCGCGCGTGGGCTACATCAACGACCAGTACGTGCTGAACCCGACCCAGGAAGAGCTGAAATCCAGCAAACTGGACCTGGTGGTTGCCGGTACCGAAGCCGCCGTGCTGATGGTGGAATCCGAAGCCGAACTGCTGAGCGAAGACCAGATGCTGGGCGCCGTGGTATTTGGCCACGAGCAGCAGCAGATCGTCATCCAGACCATCAACGATCTGGTGAAAGAAGCGGGCAAACCGCGCTGGGACTGGCAGCCTGAAGCCGTTAACGAGCCGCTGCTGGCGCGCGTTACCGAGCTGGCGCAGTCTCGCCTGAGCGACGCCTACCGCATCACCGACAAGCAGGAGCGCTACGCGCAGGTTGACGTCATCAAGTCTGAAGTCATCGACACCCTGGTTGCCGAAGACGAATCCCTCGACGCTAACGAGCTGGGCGACATCCTGCACGGCATTGAGAAAAACGTCGTTCGCAGCCGCGTGCTGGCCGGCGAGCCGCGCATCGACGGTCGTGAAAAAGACATGATCCGCGGTCTGGATGTGCGCACCGGCGTACTGCCGCGCACCCACGGTTCCGCGCTGTTCACCCGCGGCGAAACGCAGGCGCTGGTCACCGCGACCCTCGGCACCGCCCGCGACGCGCAGAACATCGATGAGCTGATGGGCGAACGTACCGACAGCTTCCTGTTCCACTACAACTTCCCTCCGTACTCCGTCGGCGAAACCGGCATGGTCGGTTCACCGAAGCGTCGTGAAATTGGTCACGGTCGCCTGGCGAAGCGCGGCGTGCTGGCCGTGATGCCGACCACCGAAGAGTTCCCGTATACCGTTCGCGTGGTGTCTGAAATCACCGAATCTAACGGCTCTTCCTCCATGGCTTCCGTGTGCGGCGCCTCGCTGGCGCTGATGGACGCGGGCGTGCCGGTGAAATCTGCGGTTGCTGGTATCGCGATGGGTCTGGTGAAAGAGGGCGACAACTACGTCGTACTGTCTGACATCCTCGGCGACGAAGATCACCTCGGCGACATGGACTTCAAAGTGGCGGGCTCCCGCGACGGTATCTCTGCGCTGCAGATGGATATCAAAATTGAAGGCATCACCAAAGAGATCATGCAGGTGGCGCTGAACCAGGCTAAAGGTGCGCGTCTGCACATTCTGGGCGTGATGGAGCAGGCGATCAACGCGCCGCGCGGCGATATCTCTGAATTCGCACCGCGTATCCACACCATTAAGATCAGCCCGGACAAGATCAAAGACGTGATCGGTAAAGGCGGCTCGGTGATCCGCGCGCTGACCGAAGAGACCGGCACCACCATCGAAATCGAAGATGACGGTACCGTGAAGATCGCAGCGACCGACGGCGACAAAGCGCAGCACGCTATCCGCCGTATCGAAGAGATCACCGCTGAAATCGAAGTTGGCCGTATCTACAATGGTAAAGTAACCCGCATCGTTGACTTTGGCGCTTTCGTTGCCATCGGCGGCGGTAAAGAGGGTCTGGTTCACATCTCGCAGATCGCCGACAAGCGCGTAGAGAAAGTGACCGATTACCTGCAGATGGGTCAGGAAGTACCGGTTAAAGTTCTGGAAGTTGACCGCCAGGGCCGCGTACGTCTGAGCATTAAAGAAGCGACCGAGCAGACTCAGCCTGCCGCCGCGCCGGAAGCACCGGCCGCGGAACAGGGCGAGTAACGTTGTCGTTAGCCCTCCGCGATAGCGGAGGGCGCATTCCGGGCAGGACGCTTGTTTGCTGTTGGGGAACAGGACGTTCATCCAATCGTTGTCTTCGGGAGTGGGAAATGAAGCCTTTTTTGCGCTGGTGTTTCGTTGCGACAGCACTCACGCTGGCGGCAGGATGCAGCGACTCCTCTGCCTGGCGTAAGAATGAAGTCCTGGCGGTGCCACTGCAACCAACGCTGCAGCAAGAAGTCATTCTGGCGCGCATGGAACAAATTCTTGCCAGTCGGGCTTTAACCGATGATGAACGTGCACAGCTTTTATATGAGCGCGGAGTGTTGTATGATAGTTTGGGTCTGAGGGCACTGGCGCGTAATGATTTCTCGCAAGCCTTAGCCATCCGACCGGATATGCCTGAAGTATTCAATTACTTAGGCATTTACTTAACGCAGGCAGGCAATTTTGATGCTGCCTATGAAGCGTTTGATTCTGTACTTGAGCTTGATCCAACTTACAATTACGCTCACTTAAACCGCGGCATCGCGCTCTATTACGGTGGTCGCGCTAAGTTAGCGCAAGATGATCTGCTGGCGTTTTATCAAGACGATCCCAATGATCCTTTCCGTAGTCTGTGGCTCTACATCGTTGAGCGGAAGCTCGATGAGAAGCAGGCTAGCGTCGCGCTGAGGCAGCGCTATGAAAAATCGGACAGAGAACAATGGGGATGGAACATTGTCGAGTTCTACCTCGGTGACATCAGCGAAGCAACGCTGATGGACAGACTGAAGGCAGACGCAACGGATAACACCTCGCTCGCTGAGCATCTCAGTGAAACCAACTTCTATTTAGGTAAGTACTACCTAAGTCTGGGGGACAGGGACAGCGCTACGGCACTGTTCAAACTGGCGGTTGCTAACAACGTTCATAACTTTGTTGAGCACCGATACGCATTGTTGGAATTAGCGCTCTTGGGCCAGGAGCAAGACGACCTGGCAGAATCGGACCAGCAATAGCTGACGAACAAATCAGCCCAAATCTTTTTTGATTGCCATCACCTTCGCGGGTGAGGGCTTTACTGTTCGTCAATTCAACTAATTTGAGCCGGTTCACACTTTTGATGAAAATAGCCCCAATTTTTCACGATGAGGTATGTAGACTGGCCGCCATATTTGAGGCACACGTACTACATGGCTGAATTCGAAACCACTTTTGCAGATCTGGGCCTGAAGGCTCCTATTCTTGAAGCCCTGACCGATCTCGGTTACGAAAAACCATCTCCCATCCAGGCTGAGTGTATTCCTCACCTGCTGGGCGGCCGCGACGTGCTGGGCATGGCCCAGACCGGTAGCGGTAAAACTGCGGCGTTCTCGCTGCCGCTCCTTAACAACCTCGATCCTGAGCTGAAGGCACCGCAGATCCTGGTGCTGGCCCCGACCCGCGAACTGGCGGTTCAGGTTGCCGAAGCAATGACCGATTTCTCTAAACATATGCGCGGCGTAAACGTGGTGGCCCTGTACGGCGGCCAGCGTTATGACGTGCAGCTGCGCGCCCTGCGCCAGGGCCCGCAGATCGTGGTCGGTACCCCGGGCCGCCTGCTGGATCACCTCAAGCGCGGCACCCTGGACCTCTCTAAGCTGAGCGGCCTGGTGCTGGATGAAGCCGACGAAATGCTGCGCATGGGCTTTATCGAAGACGTCGAAACCATCATGGCCGAGATCCCGGAAGGTCACCAGACCGCCCTGTTCTCCGCCACCATGCCGGAAGCGATCCGCCGTATCACCCGCCGCTTTATGAAAGAGCCGCAGGAAGTGCGCATCCAGTCCAGCGTGACGACCCGCCCGGACATCAGCCAGAGCTACTGGACCGTCTGGGGCATGCGTAAGAACGAAGCGCTGGTGCGCTTCCTCGAAGCCGAAGACTTTGATGCGGCGATTATCTTCGTGCGCACCAAAAACGCGACCCTGGAAGTGGCGGAAGCCCTGGAGCGCAACGGCTACAACAGCGCTGCGCTGAACGGCGACATGAACCAGTCCCTGCGCGAGCAGACCCTGGATCGCCTGAAGGACGGTCGTCTGGATATCCTGATCGCCACCGACGTTGCCGCCCGCGGCCTCGACGTTGAGCGCATCAGCCTGGTCGTTAACTACGATATCCCGATGGATACCGAATCTTACGTTCACCGCATCGGCCGTACCGGTCGTGCGGGCCGCGCCGGCCGCGCCCTGCTGTTCGTTGAGAACCGCGAGCGCCGCCTGCTGCGCAACATCGAACGTCTGATGAAGCTGACCATTCCGGAAGTTGAGCTGCCGAACGCCGAACTGCTCGGCAAGCGTCGTCTGGAAAAATTCGCCGCCAAAGTCCAGCAGCAGCTGGAAAGCAGCGATCTGGACCAGTACCGCGACCTGCTGACTAAACTGCAGCCGGAAGGCCAGGAAGAGCAGGAACTGGATATGGAAACCCTGGCCGCAGCGCTGCTGAAAATGGCCCAGGGCGAACGTCCGCTGATCCTGCCGCCGGATGCGCCGATGCGTCCTAAGCGCGAATTCCGCGATCGCGACGACCGCCGCGGTGACCGCAACGATCGCGGTCCGCGCGAAGACCGTCCGCGTCGCGAGCGTCGTGACGTTGGCGACATGCAGCTGTACCGCATCGAAGTGGGCCGCGATGACGGCGTTGAAGTTCGTCATATCGTTGGCGCTATCGCTAACGAAGGCGACATCAGCAGCCGCTACATCGGCAACATCAAGCTGTTCGGCTCCCACTCCACCATCGAGCTGCCGAAAGGTATGCCGGGCGAGGTACTGCAGCACTTTACCCGCACCCGCATCCTCAACAAGCCGATGAACATGCAGCTGCTGGGCGATGCGCAGCCGCACACCGAACGCCGCGGCGGCGGCCGCAGCTTCGGCGGCGAGCGTCGTGAAGGCGGACGTCCTGAAGGTCGTCGCTTCAGCGGCGAACGTCGCGAAGGCGGCCGCAGCTTTGGCGGCGAGCGTCGTGAAAACCGCGGCCCGCGCCGCGACGACAACGGCAGCCGCCGTCGCTTCGGCGGCGACGCATAATCAAAGCGTAAAATGCTGAGATTAGGCCCGTAAAGTAAAATATACAGCCCCGGTCACCGCGATCGGGGCTTTTTTTATTCCATTTGTACTCGTGTACTGGTACAGTGCTTCGCGTAAACTCAGGAGAAGATTGATGGCGACACTCACTACCACAGCATCGCACCCGTCACTGTTTGGCGGCGTGGTGATTATCGGCGGCACCATAATTGGCGCAGGAATGTTCTCCCTGCCGGTGGTCATGTCCGGGGCGTGGTTTTTCTGGTCGCTGGCGGCGCTGCTGTTTACCTGGTTCTGTATGCTGCACTCCGGGCTGATGATCCTTGAGGCTAACCTCAACTACCGCACCGGCGCCAGTTTCGACACGATTACCCGCGACCTGCTGGGCAAAGGCTGGAACCTGGTTAACGGCATCTCGATTGCCTTCGTGCTCTATATCCTGACCTACGCCTATATCTCGGCCAGCGGCTCTATTCTGCACCACACCTTTAGCGAGTTGTCGCTGAACGTCCCGGCGCGGATGGCGGGCTTCGGCTTTGCGCTGCTGGTGGCTTTTATCGTCTGGCTGAGCACCAAAGCGGTAAGCCGGATGACCGCTATCGTACTGGGCGCCAAGGTGATCACCTTCTTCCTGACCTTCGGCAGCCTGCTGGGCCACGTCCAGCCGGTGACGCTGTTTAACGTCGCGGAGAAAAACGCCTCCTACCTGCCTTACCTGCTGATGACCCTGCCGTTCTGCCTGACGTCGTTCGGCTTTCACGGCAACGTGCCGAGCCTGATGAAGTACTACGGTAAGGATCCGCGCACTATCGTGAAGTGCCTGGTGTACGGCACGCTGCTGGCGCTGAGCCTGTACGTTATCTGGCTGCTGGGCACCATGGGCAACATCCCGCGCCCGGAATTTATCGGCATTGTGCGGCAGGGCGGCAATATTGACGTGCTGGTGCAGGCCCTGAGCGGCGTGCTGAACAGCCGCAGCCTGGATCTGCTGCTGGTGATTTTCTCGAACTTTGCGGTGGCCAGCTCCTTCCTCGGCGTGACCCTGGGACTGTTTGATTACCTGGCGGATCTGTTTAAGTTTAACGACTCGCCGCTGGGGCGCTTTAAGACCGCGCTGCTCACCTTTGCGCCGCCGATTGTCGGCGGCCTGCTGTGGCCGAACGGCTTCCTGTACGCCATCGGCTACGCGGGCCTGGCCGCCACTATCTGGGCCGCCATCGTGCCGGCGCTGCTGGCGCGCAAGTCCCGCAAGCGCTTCGGCAGCCCGCAGTTCCGGGTCTGGGGCGGCAGGCCGATGATTATCCTGATCCTGCTGTTTGGCGTCGGCAACGCGATTGTGCACACCCTGGCGAGCTTTAATCTGCTGCCGGTGTATCAGTAAATACCGCAGCGCCGGGCGAGCCCGGCGCTGCGCCCGTTACGCCATCTCCCTGTACACCTCCATCGCCAGCTCAAACGAGCGCAGCCGCGCCTGGCAGTCATAGATCTGCCCGTTAACCATCACCTCATCCGCCTGGGTCTCGCGCAGCAGCGACTCCAGCCCGTGGCGCACCTTCGCCTTATCGCCGACGATCGACATGCCCAGCGCCCGGTCAACGCCGTACTTCTCGGCGGGCGTCCAGACGTGGTCCATATTCTCCACCGGCGGCGGCAACTGGTTGCTCTCGCCCCGGCGCAGTTTGACGAAGGCCTGCTGCATGGAGGTGAACAGAAACTCCGCGTCGCGCACGCTGTCGGCGGCGATAACGTTGACGCAGACCATCGCGTAGGGTTTAGCGAGCCGCGCCGACGGCTGGAACTGGCTGCGATAGAGCTGCAGCGCCTGGAACAGCATATCCGGCGCGAAGTGCGAAGCGAAGGCGAAGGGCAGCCCGAGCTGCGCCGCCAGCTGGGCGCTGTAGAGGCTGGATCCGAGTAGCCACACCGGAATTTTTTCGCCGTAGCCCGGCACCGGACGCACCTGCGGCTCTGGATCGCAGGCGTCAAACCAGTTCACCAGCTCCGCCACATCGCGGGGGAAATTGTCGATATCGCCGCTCATGTGGCGGCGCAGGGCGCGCATGGTCGGCTGATCGCTGCCCGGCGCGCGGCCGAGGCCGAGGTCGATACGCCCCGGATAGAGCGTGTTGAGCGTGCCAAACTGCTCGGCAATCACCAGCGGCGCGTGGTTGGGCAGCATCACGCCGCCGGAGCCGAGGTGCAGGGTGGTGGTATTAGCCGCCAGGTAGCCAATCAGCACCGAGGTGGCCGCGCTGGCGATGCCGCTCATGTTGTGGTGCTCCGCCAGCCAGTAGCGGTGGTAGCCCAGCCGCTCGGCCAGACGGGCGAGTTCGAGAGAGCGGGAGAAGGCCTCTCTCGCCGAGGAGCATTCGGGGATCGGCGCTAAATCAAGCACCGAAAAGTTGAAATGTGTATTGGTCATAGAGGCTCACTTTGTCTTCGTTACATTTAATACTGTATGAAAAAACCGTAACGATCGTTAACAAAGTGAGCTTTTTTTATGCCTGCAGTTCGAGACCGGCCAGCCGCCTCCAGTAGCCGTTGCAGTCGCTGTTGCGCTCAAGACTCAGCGGCGACGCGCCGTTTTCATTGGCGCGGAAGGCGTCGAGCATCGCGAAGGTTTCTGTACCCATCGGCGACAGACGCACCACGTCAACCAGACCCTGCATCGAGGCCAGCTCGTTGCCGAGATTGTAGACATAGCCGCTCATGGTCTGAATGCCGTTGAGCACGAACACCTGCTGATTCTCCTGGGAGAGGATCGGCCGCCCGTTGGGATAGTTGATACAGCAGGTCTCGCACTCGTCCTTCGGCCTGTCCTCGGAGCGGGCGGTAAAGCAGCGGGCGGAGTAGGCCAGCGGCAGGTGGCCGTAGCTCAGGACTTCCACCTCAAACTTGTCGCGAATGCCCAGCTCGTCGCACTGGCTCAGCAGGTTCGCCAGCCAGTCGCGGGAGAGCTCTACCGGCATACACCAGCGCGTCATGCCCTGCTTGTGCAGCAGGCGCAGGGTGACGGCGTTGTAGCAGTTGAGCGCGTGTCCGGCGACAAACGGCAATTTGCGCTCGGCGCACATATTCACCGCGCCCAGGTCGCTGGCCTCAATCAGAAAGTCGCCGTTCTCGACGTAGCGCTTCAGCTCGCCGAGCTCGGAAGAGGCCTGCACCAGCGCAAGCGTTGACAGCACCACCTGCTTGCCGCTGCCGGCGACGCTTTTTGCCATCGCCAGCCAGTCGCCTACTTTGGTGGCGCGGCGCTTGCTGCATACCGCCTCGCCGAGATAGATAATATCGGTGCTGCTGCTCATCGCCTGGCGGTAAAAGTCTTCCAGCGTCTCTTTCGGCCAGTAGTAGAGTACCGGCCCTAATGCGTATTTCATTGCGTTACCTACTGCCATTTGCGGTGGTAGGCGCCCAGCGTGGTCTGGGTGCCTTCGGACATGGAGCCGAGCGTCTCCATCCACGCGGCCTGCGGGACGAAGTTCTGCGGGTCGGCGATGCAGCGGTCGATCGCCTGCCGCCACACCTTCGCCACCTGGCTGACGTAGGCCGGGCTGCGCTGGCGTCCCTCGATTTTCACCGAAGCGATATTGGCCGCCAGCAGCTCCGGCAGCAGCTCCAGCGTATTGAGGCTGGTCGGCTCTTCCAGGGCGTGATAGCGCTGGCCGTCCACCATATAGCGTCCTTTACACAGCGTCGGATAGCCGGCGTTTTCGCCGTCCTGATAGCGGTCGATCAGCACTTCGTTAAGGCGCGACTCCAGGCCCTGCGGCGTCTGCTGCCAGCGCACGTAGCGGGCCGGCGAGCAGGCGCCAACGGTGTTCGGCGACTCGCCGGTTAAGTACGAGGAGAGATAGCAGCGCCCCTCGGCCATGATGCACAGACTGCCGAAGGCGAACACCTCCAGCGGCACCGGCGTGACGCGGGCCAACTGCTTCACCTGATGAATGGAGAGCACGCGCGGCAATACCACGCGGGCGACGTCGAAGTTGCGCTGGTAGAAGCGAATCGCCTCTTCATTGGTGGCGGAGGCCTGCACCGACACGTGGCGCTCAATGTGCGGATAGCGCTCGGCTGCGTACTCCAGCATCGCAATATCGGCGAGGATCAGCGCGTCGGCGCCGAGCTGCGCCGCCATATCGACGGCGCGCTGCCAGCGGGCGTAGCCGTCCGGATGCGCGAAGGTATTAATGGCGATGTGCAGCTTGCGGCGGTGCTGGTGGACAAAGCTGACCGCGTCCTGCAGTTTCTTTTCGGTGAAATTAAGACCGGCAAAGTGGCGGGCGTTGGTATCATCTTTTAGCCCGATATAGACCGCATCGGCGCCGTTTTCGATGGCCGCCTTAAGCGCCGGAAGGTTTCCGGCAGGGCAGAGCAGCTCCATAAGTATTCCTGAAGGCAGCGACCCGCAGGGCCGCAGAATTGTTAAGGAACCGGGATTTTAGTTAACCCATCGTCGACAATTTTTGATTTGAGGCAGTTAAAAGCGTATTGATGGCATCAATAATGCCCGCGATTGCCAACAGAATTGTTGATTCATACCGCGTTGTGCGAGTATGGATGTGGCAGAATAGAGAAACTATTGCATTTAAGGGAGTAAAGCTCGTGTTGAATAAACTGCGTTCACGCCTGGTTGAAATGGGCCCAACATTAATGCGCCTCCCGGTGCGGGTTACGCCTTTTGCCCTCAAGCGCCAGGTGCTTGAACAGGTGCTCGGCTGGCAGTTTCGCCAGGCGCTGGCCGACGGTGAGCTGGAATTTCTTGAAGGGCGCTGGCTGAGCATTGACGTGCGCGATATTGGCCTGCGCTGGTTCACCACGGTCGAAAACGGCCGCCTGGTGGTTAGTCCGTCGGCGACGGCAGATGTTAGCTTCAGCGCCGATGCCAGCGATCTGCTGATGATCGCCGCGCGCAAGCAGGATCCTGACACGCTCTTTTTCCAGCGCCGGCTGGTGATTGAGGGTGACACTGAGCTTGGGTTGTATGTTAAAAATCTGATGGACGCTATTGAGCTGGAGCAGATGCCGGGCGCGCTGCGCGTCATGCTGCTGCAGCTGGCGGACTTTGTGGAGGCGGGCCTCACGAGCGCGCCGCAAACCAGACAGACATCGGTAGGTGAACCATGCTGATTCGGGTAGAAATTGGTATAGATGCGCCGGGAATTGATGCACTGCTGCGCCGGTCGTTTGACGGCGGCGCAGAAGCGGATCTGGTTCACTCCCTGCGGGAAGATGGTCTGATCACGCTCGGGCTGGTGGCGACGGACGATGAAGGGCAGGTGGTCGGCTACGTGGCCTTCAGCCCGGTCAGCATCGACGGTGAAGAGCGCCAGTGGCTGGGCTTAGCGCCGCTGGCGGTGGACGCGCAGTACCGCGGCCAGGGCATCGGTCGCCAGCTGGTCTACGACGGGCTGGATTCGCTCAATGAGTTTGGCTACGCCGCCGTGGTTACGCTTGGCGATCCGGCACTGTACGGCAAGCTTGGTTTTCAGCCTGCCGCCCGCTACGATCTGCGCTGCCGCTGGCCGGGCACCGAGGCCGCCTTCCAGGTTCATCCGCTGGCGGATGATGCCCTGAACGGCGTTCACGGCCTGGTGGAGTACAGCGACCACTTCAATCGCTTCTGAGCGGCGCGAGCAGCGCTTCCAGCGACGTTTCTCCGGCGACGAGGCGCTCTTTCTGGCGCTTCGTCAGCTGTTTAATCCGGTACTCAATGCGTAACGCAAGTGAGCGCTCGCCAACTTCCTGTGAAAAGGCCAGCGTCAGCTCACCCCTGCCGCGCAGCGCCTTCGCGCCGGTGCCTTTCTGATGCTGCTGCACGCGCCGGGCGACGTCGGTGGTGATCCCGGTATAGAGGCGGTTATCCGCCGCGCGGATCAAATAGACAAACCAGCACACTGCGCCTGCTCCTGTGATAAGTTGAGCGGCACCATAGCATGAGGGAGGCAAAAAATGGAGTCACTGAGCGCAATCAGCCGCTGGCTGGCGAAGCAGCACGTCGTCAGCTGGAGCGTAGCGCGCGACGGCGAACTGTGGGCGGCCTGCGCGTTTTATCTCTACGACGGTGAAAAGGTAGCGTTCTACATCCTCAGCGATGAATCGACCCGCCACGCGCAGATGAGCGGCAGCCGGGCGGCGATTGCCGGGACCGTTAACGGTCAGCCAAAAACCGTCGCGCTGATCCGCGGGGTGCAGTTTCGCGGTGAGATCCGCCTGCTCCAGGGCGATGAGGCAGCGGCCGTGCGCGAGCGCTACAACCGCCGCTTTCCGGTAGCGAGAATGCTGGCAGCCCCGGCGTGGGAGCTGCGCATTGATGAGATGAAGTTCACCGACAACACTCTCGGCTTCGGTAAAAAGCTGCTCTGGGCGAGAGGCTCAGGCGCCGAGCAGGCGTAGTGCTTCGCGGTTAAAGGCGGGCAGGTCATCCGGCGTGCGGCTGGTGACCAGCTGGTCTTTATCCACCACCACTTCCTGATCGTAGAACTCGCCGCCGGCATTTTTCACGTCCACTACGATAGGCTTCACCGCCGTCAGCTTGCGGCCGCGTACGGCGTCGGCGCTGATCAGCAGCTGCGGGCCGTGGCAGATGGCGAATACCGGCCTGCCGCTGTTGATAAATTCGCGGGTGAAGTCGACAAAGCGGTCGTCGCCGCGCAGCGCGTCCGGCGAGTAGCCGCCGGGCAGCAGCAGGGCGTCGAAGTCGCCGGGCTTCACCTCATCAATGGCTTTATCAATGGTGACTTTCGCTTCGCCCTGCTTGCCGGTAACCGTTTTGCCGGCCTCTTTCTCAATGGTCACTACCTGGTGCCCGGCCTTTTTAAACTCCGCGGCGGGCGAGGTGAATTCGGAATCCTCAAAGTCATCGGTAATCAGTACGGCAATCTTCTTGCTCATAGGTTTCCTCTATGTTTCAGGTTTTAAAAAGTTAAGCTTACGACCTACCATTAAGCATGGCGCACCCAGCCGCGAGCGCCACACGGATAAATCTGCAAAGGAGCAGGCGATGAATAACGTACTGATAACCGGCGCTTCTGGGTTAGTTGGTGATCACTTACTTCGGATGCTGATTCAGCAGCCCGACGTTTTGCGCATAGCGGCCCCTGGCCGGCGGCCGCTTGCCGGCGTCGGTGACAAGGTGCAGAACCCCTGCGATCCGCAGCTCACCGATGCGCTGGCGCAGGTCGCGGGGCCGATAGATACGGTGTTTTGCTGCCTCGGCACCACCCGGCGCGAGGCGGGCAGTAAAGAAGCTTTTGTCCACGCCGATTATGCGCTGGTGGTCGATACCGCGCTCACCGGGCTCCGCCTCGGGGCGCGCCACCTGCTGGTGGTCAGCGCGATGGGCGCCAGCGCGCGTTCGCCGTTCTTCTACAGCCGGGTAAAGGGCGAAATGGAAGAGGCGCTGATGGCCCAGGGCTGGCCGCATCTCACCCTTGCTCGCCCCTCAATGCTGATCGGCGAGCGGGCCAAAAGGCGCGCCGGCGAGTCGCTGCTGGCGCCGCTGTTCGCTCTGCTGCCCGGCAACCTGAAAAGTATCGACGCCCGGGACGTCGCCCGGGCGCTGCTGCGGGAGGCGCAGCACCCCTCCGCCGCCGGGACGGTGATTATTCCCTCTGCAAAACTGCGTGAAATGGCCGCAGGTGAAGAGTAATATCTCGCCACGCAAATCTTCCGGAGCTTAATGGTATGACTGGTCAGTCTTCCTCCCGGGCGGTATCCCCACTGGCGTGGTGGAAACCGGCCCTCTTTTTCCTCGTTGTCATCGTCGGCCTCTGGTACGTCAAGTGGCAGCCCTATTATGGTAAGGCTTTCACCGCTGCCGATACCCACAGCATCGGTAAATCGATTATTGCTAACGCCGCCGATAACCCGTGGCGGGCGGCGCTCGACTACGCGATGGTGTATTTCCTCGCGGTGTGGAAAGCAGCGGTGCTCGGCGTGCTGCTGGGGTCGCTGATTCAGGTGCTGATCCCCCGGGACTGGCTGCTGCGCACGCTCGGTCAGCCGCGTTTTCGCGGCACCCTGCTGGGCACGCTGTTCTCCCTGCCGGGCATGATGTGCACCTGCTGCGCGGCGCCGGTGGCCGCCGGGATGCGCCGCCAGCAGGTGTCGATGGGCGGCGCGCTGGCGTTCTGGCTGGGGAATCCGCTGCTCAATCCGGCAACGCTGGTATTCATGGGCTTCGTGCTGGGCTGGCAGTTTACGCTGATCCGCCTGGCGGCCGGCCTGGCGACGGTGCTGATCGTCGCCTCGCTGGTACAGCGCTGGGTGAAGGAGCCGCCGCGGGCGCAGGTGGTGCCCGACATTGCGCCGGAGGCGGATAACCGGCCGTTTCTGCTGCGCTGGGGCAGCGCGCTGTGGACGCTGTTCTGGAATACCATCCCGGTCTATATCATCGCCGTGCTGATCCTCGGCGCGGCGCGGGTGTGGCTGTTCCCCCACGTCGACGGCGCGGTGGGCAATACGCTGTTCTGGGTGATTGCCATGGCGATCGCGGGCTGCCTGTTCGTGATCCCGACGGCGGCGGAGATCCCAATTGTACAGACCATGATGGCCGCCGGGATGGGCGTTGCCCCGGCGCTGGCGCTGCTGATTGCCCTGCCTGCCCTGAGCGTACCGTCGCTGGTGATGCTGCATAAGGCATTTCCGGCGAAGGCGCTGTGGCTGAGCGGCGCGCTGGTGGCGGCGTGCGCGGCGGTGACGGGTGGACTTGCCCTGCTGGCGTGAGGAAAGAAAAGCCCGGCGGCTGCCGGGCTGAGAGATCACTTAATGGTGGTAAACGCCGTGGTGACGTGCTTGACGCCGCTAACCCGGCTGGCGATATCTGCCGCCGCCTGCGCTTCGCGGGCGGTAACCAGCCCCATCAGGAACACTTCGCCGTTCTCGGTGGAGACCTTCACGGAGGAGGATTTCACCTGATCGCTGCCCAGCAGCTGGGAGCGCACTTTGGTGGTTATCCAGGTATCGGAAGAGGCGGTGCCCAGGCCAATCGGCGCGCCCTGGCGAATTTCGTTAAACACTTCCGTTGCGCCGTCGACGCCCATGGCGATCTGCTTGGCCTGAGACGCCAGCGACGTTGACGGCGCCTGGCCCATCAGCAGCACTTTGCCCTGGTAGGCCATGACGCTGATGCGCGCCTCTTTCTTCAACTGTTCATCTTTGTTCAGCGCGCTGTTGACGCGCAGCTCCAGCGTACCGTCATCGACCTGAGTGCCGACGGTGCGCGCATCCGTTGCCGTTTTGGTGCCAACTGCCGCCGTACCGACGACTGCCGCTGCGATACAGCCCTGCAGCAGCAGCGCAGAGATAAGGACTGCGAGGGGCGCTAATGCTTTCATGAGTACTCCTTAATCGTCCTGATGTGGAAAAAGCGTGTTATCGATCAGATCGCACAGGCAGTTGACCGTCAGCATATGCATCTCCTGGATGCGGGCACCGCGGTGGGAAGGAATGCGGATCTCGACATCCTGCGGCCCTAACAGCCCGGCCAGTTCCCCGCCGTCGTAGCCGGTCAGCGCCACGATGGTCATATCGCGGGTGACGGCAGCCTCAACGGCCTTAACGATGTCGCGGCTGTTGCCCCGGGTCGAGATAGCCAGCAGCACGTCGCCGGCGTGGCCGAGGGCGCGAACCTGCTTGGCGTAGATTTCGTCGTGCAGACGATCGTTGGCGATGGCGGTCAGCACCACATTATCGGTAGTCAGCGCAATGGCGGGTAAACCGGGACGCTCTGTTTCAAAGCGATTGATCATGCAGGCCGCAAAGTGCTGGGCGTTGGCCGCCGAGGTGCCGTTGCCGCAGCAAAGGATCTTGTTGCCGTTGAGCAAGGACTGCACCAGCGTCATGGCGGCCCGGGAAATGGCATCCGGCAGCGCTTCCGCTGCGGCAATCTGGGTCTGAATGCTTTCCGTAAAGCAGGCTTTAATTCTGTCGAGCACGGTATCCCTTAATTCTTCTGTCAGGCTATTCGCCAAAGGCATTTTGCAGCCATTCGATCTCACTGCCGGTGAAGGCTACCACATCAAACCGGCAATCCACAGTATCAAAACTCCCATTGTGGCGGGCGAGCCACAGGCGGGCGGCGTGTAATAACTTCAGCTGCTTGCTGCGGGTCACGCTGGCGGACGCGCCGCCGAAGTGCGCTGAGGCCCGGTAGCGGACCTCAACAAAGACCGTCACCGCGCCGTCGCGCATGATGAGGTCAATTTCGCCGCCGCGCACGCGCACGCCGGCGGCGATAAAACGCAGTCCCTTGCGCTCCAGCCAGCGGCGCGCCTGCTGTTCAAACGCATCGCCGGTCTGTTTGCGGCTTAACTGGCGGGAACGATCTGCCCCTGCTGGTATTTGAGCCATGACAACTTCCTGTTGATCACACAATCCTGATTGGCGCTCAGATCGCCGGTATTGCCGCGCAGCTCGTAGCCCGGCATCTGGCGCATCTGCGAGAAGTGGTTCGCCAGCGTCCACGCATCCGCGCCCATCGCGTACAGGCGCGCCAGCGAGTAGTCGTTATGTACGGCACTCAGCGCCTGGCGCATCAGCGACGGGTTGCTGCCCGCCAGCATCGGAATTTCGCTGTACTGCAGGCCGTCCATTTCCAGACGGAAGTCCGGGCCGGCGGTGCCCTGGGCGCTGCGCGAGCTGGCGTACAGCGTCGCGCCGCTGCGGCTGCCGTTGCGCATGGAGATCATCGGCTTGATGTAGGCAATCTCATCCGGCGTGGCGACGATATAGGCTGCGTCGACGCTGCCGCCGCTGGCCGGCTGGGTGTCCGCCGGGGCGGGGATCGTCAGATCGCCGAGCGTCACGCTCTGCGGCTGGCTGGCGGCCACCGGCGTGCCGGTCAGGGCAATGCCGCCGCCGCCGTTGACGCCGCCGCGCAGTTCGCTGAGCGAGCCAAACTTCTGCTGCAGCACCACGCCGCCGCCGAGGCTCTGCCACTCCTGGGCAAAGGCGTTCGCCACGCGATCGCCCAGCGCGCTGCGCGGGATCAGCAGCAGCGGAGCCTGCTTGCCCTGCTCGTGAATGTGGCGCGCGGCGTCGCGGGCCTCATCTTCCGGAGACAGCGCGAAGTAGCAGATATTGGCGCGGTTTTCGACGCTCTCCGGCTGGTTGAGGGCCAGCACGTTAAGCGGCGTATTGCTCTTCACCACGCCGTCAACGTCGTTTTTCAGCAGCGGGCCGACCACCAGCGAGGCGCCGTCCTGCTGCGCCTGGGTCAGAAGCTGGCTCAGCGGCGCGCTGGTGGTGTCATACACCTTCAGTTCGACGGAGGAGGGCGCAGGAGCGGGAGCGGAGGCGGCGGTGGAAGCCGGCTCTGCAGCAGGCGGCACGCTGTAGGGGACTGGTGCGGCGCTCTGCGGCTCCGGCGCTGCGCTATTCGCCGTGCTATCGGCTGCGCTATCCTGCGGCTGATCCGCCGCCGGCGTCGGCACCGTTTCGCCGTCCTGCTCGGATCCCGGCGCGCGCACCGGATTGGCCTGAGTACCTGCGGCCTGCGGCTGCTGGGTCAGGTCGTCGGTCCCGGCCGCGGCGGGGCTGGCCACGCCGGTGTCATCAACGTTTGCGGCCTGCGCCGACTGCTCGGGCACGGCGCTGCCGCTGATGGCGCCCGCGCCGCCGTTTTTCGCCGCCTCAAAGCCCTGCTGGATGGTGCGCCCAAAGACGGCGGCCTGGCCGTTGAGCGGCAGCAGCAGGGCGATTTTGCTGGTGGAGGCCGGTTTAAAGTTCTGTACGTTGGCAAGCTGGCTCGGCAGCATCTTCGCGGCGGGGTTCTGCGGATAGCGGGTCTGCCAGTCCTTGATCCCGGCCTTGAGCATCTCCGCATCGCCCCGGCTGTCGAACCACACCCGCTGCAGATCGAGCCAGCCCTGCAGCACGTTCTCGTCGGCGTTAATCACCAGCGCCGCGGCCTGCTCTTTGCTCATTGACGCCAGGGCCTGCCAGGTCGCGTCAATGTTCTTCTGTTTATCCTGCTCTGCGGTCAGCAGCGGCTGCTGGGCAATCAGCGCCCGCAGCAGCGTCAGCGATGGCTTGCCCTGCTCAGCGGCGATAACGTCCTGCCAGTAGCGGGCCTGCTGATCCTTACGCACGGACGCCGCGTCCAGCTTCGCCAGCAGCGCCTTCGCCGCGGCGGGATCGTTCTGCGCCAGCTTCAGCTCGACCGCCAGCAGCGCCTGCTCCTGGCGCTGGGTCTCGCTCAGGTTCTGCGGCAGCTGGCCAAACAGCTCCTGCGCCTTCTGGCTCTGGCCCTCTTTCAGCAGGGCACGAATGGCGAGTAATTGCCAGGTTGTCTTGCTATCATCTGAGCTCTGCTGCATCTGCTGCAGATAGTAGTTAGAGTCGGCCTGTGCGCTCCCCTCAAGGTGCGCGGCAGGTTGATCGGCGCTCTTTTGAGTGCCGCAGCCGGCAAAAAATAACGCGGCCAGTACGACAGGCAGGCAGCGCGCGGCTTTAGAACGAAAAGAAGTTAACGGTACCATTACGTATCCAGTGCTCTTTTTTAGATTAGTGCTCAATATTAAATCGGCTATACGGACGAAACAATGAAACATCGTGAATCAGCGGACAATTCTCAGGGCCAGCTCTACATCGTGCCCACGCCAATCGGTAATCTGGCTGACATCACGCAGCGCGCGCTGGAAGTATTACAGTCCGTCGATTTGATTGCCGCAGAGGATACCCGCCATACCGGCCTGCTGCTGCAACATTTTGCGATTAGCGCCCGCCTTTTTGCCCTCCACGACCACAATGAGCAGCAAAAAGCCGACACGCTGCTGGCGAAACTGCAGGAGGGGCAGAATATCGCCCTGGTCTCCGACGCCGGCACGCCGCTGATTAACGACCCCGGCTATCACCTGGTGCGCACCTGCCGCGAGGCGGGCGTGCGCGTGGTGCCGCTGCCCGGCCCCTGCGCGGCCATTGCCGCCCTCAGCGCCGCCGGGCTGCCGTCGGACCGCTTCTGCTATGAAGGCTTCCTGCCCGCCAAATCAAAAGGCCGCCGCGATACCCTGCGGGCGCTGGAAAACGAGCCGCGCACGCTGATTTTCTACGAATCCACCCACCGGCTGATCGACAGCCTGGAAGATGTTGCCGCCGTGCTCGGCGAGTCCCGCTACGTGGTACTGGCCCGCGAGCTGACCAAAACCTGGGAAACCATCACCGGCGCGCCGGTGGGCGAACTGCTGGCGTGGGTCAAAGAGGACGAAAACCGCCGCAAGGGCGAAATGGTGCTGATCGTTGAAGGCCACAAGGCACAGGAAGACGCTCTGCCGGCCGAGGCCCTGCGTACTCTGGCGCTGCTGCAGGCGGAGCTACCGCTGAAGAAGGCGGCGGCGCTGGCGGCGGAGATCCACGGCGTGAAGAAAAATGCGCTCTATAAATATGCGCTGGAGCAGCAGGAGGGGTGATCGCGTGAGCCGCTACCAGCCGCCGTTTTCGATTACCCCCGCGATGCTCAACAGCATCGTCGAAGCCGGAGAGCTGCTGGGCCACTGGGCGGCCCGGGCCGGGCGCGCGTCGCCGCTGCTGCGCAAAAAGAACCGCATCCGGACGATTCAGGCTTCGCTCGCCATTGAGCATAACTCCCTGAGCACCGAACAGGTAACGGCAATCCTGGAAGGGCGGCGAGTGCTGGCGCCGGTAAAGGATATCCAGGAGGTACGCAACGCCATCCTGGCCTATGATCGGATGTCCGCCTGGCAGGCGTGGCGGCTTGGCGATCTGCTGGCGGCGCATCGCCTGCTGATGGCGGGGCTGGTGGAGATGCCGGGCCAGCTGCGTCAGGGCGACGTCGGCGTTTATCGCGAGAAGACGCTGATTCACATGGCGCCGCCGGCGTCCCAGGTTCCGCGCCTGATGGCCGACCTGCTCGGCTGGCTGAAGGAGACGGATATCCATCCGCTGATTGCGGGCTCGGTCTTTCACTACGAGTTTGAATTTATCCATCCGTTTACCGACGGTAACGGCAGGATGGGGCGCCTGTGGCAGACGCTAATCCTCAGCTGCTGGCGCAGCGAGCTGGCCTGGCTACCCGTTGAAACCCTGATCCACCACCAGCAGGCGCGTTACTATCAGATCCTCGGCGAGTGCGACCGGGCAAGCGACTGCACGCGCTTCGTTGAGTTTATGCTGGGAAATCTCACCGACGCGCTAAAAGCAGGACTGGTGTCGGAAGAAATGTCGGAAGAAATGTCGGAAGAAATGTCGGAAGAAATGTCGGCGCCGCTGTCGGACGTCGAGCGGGCGCTGCTGCGGATCCTGCGCCAGGAGCCTCAGCTGACGGCGGCCCGGCTGGCGCCGCAGCTTGGCGTTTCTCAGCGCACCGTCGAACGCTATCTCAGCGCGCTGGTGCGCAAAGGCTACCTGCGGCGCAGCGGCTCAACCAAGCGCGGCCAGTGGATCCTGTGCCGCGCCGATTAGCGCCGCGGCCTGTCACCACATCAGATCGTCCGGGATCTTAAAGTCGGCGTACGGATCGTCCTCATCCTGCACCTCTTCGCTGAGCGCGCTGTGCAGCACAATGCTGTCGGCATCGCGCTGGGTGATTTTTTCGGCGACCACTGCGGGGATAATGGCATAGTCGCTCTTGCCGTCGGCGGTCAGCAGCCGGGCGATAGCGAGGCGGCCGTTAATCAGCTGGGTCTGAGTCTGCTTATCGACGGCGATTTTTTTAATGACGCTGCCGTCGGTGAAGTTGAAATCAATCGCGCCTCGGTTGATGACGATGCGGTTCATCTCAATCAGCTGCTTAACCTGGGCCTTGTACTCTTTGGCAAGCGCAGCCTGCTTCTGCTGCTCGCTCAGCTGGCGGTCGCGCTCGGCCTGCGCCTTTTTGTTCTCTTCCACGGCTTCGCGGGCCTCGCGGGCCTGAACGCGGGACTTCTTCGCCGTTCTCTGCACTTTCGCCATCTTTTTGCTGCTGACCAGACCGGCCTTCAGCATCTGCTCTTGAAGGGTGAGTTTTGTCATCCTGGTGTCTGCGTTGGGGGGTTGTAGGGCAGAGTATACCGCTAATTGCGCGCGGCGAAAAACGGCCCGGACGGGGATCCGGGCCGATAGCTTAGCGGGCGGGGGTTGCCTCCCACACCAGCGTTTCAAACGGCTTGAGGGTAATGACCGTTGGCGCATCGTAGCTTTGCGGAACGGTATCGTTGCTGCCGTAGACCGGTTTGAGCGTAAAGGCCGTTGCTTCTCCCGACGGGATCTCAAACGCCCGGCTCAAATCCAGATAGAAGCGCTGCGGCTTATCCGACGGGTTGCGCAGGCCGAGGATTGCTTTCTCCTTGCGCCACGACGCCCAGCCGTACACCTCCAGCGCCGTCGGGTTGCCGCCGACCCAGTGGGTATCCACCAGCACGTCGGCATTGGCCCGAGACCACTTCGCCGCCTCCGCAAGCGTGTTCCATTTGGCATCGTTAAGCATCGATGGCGTGATGTACAGCTCCTGCAGCTGGGTGCCGGTGGCGAAGAAGCTCCACGCCTGGTCGGCAAAATCGCCGTCGGTCTGCACCTTCTCCAGCCCGTAGTAGGCGTGCGCCGCGCTGACGATGCCGTGATACATCAGCGAATTCAGCGGGAACAGCGGTCCCTTGCGCACGATCGAACGCCAGGTTTCCGCATCGCGATAGGTCATCCACTGCTGCACCGGCGTACCCGGCCCGTAGAGGTTGATATCGTCCCCCTGGCGCCAGATGGAGTCGGCATAGAACAGCCACGACGGGCTGGCGTTGGTGCCGGTGGTCAGGTTGATAAACAGATCCGGCCTCGCGCTGCGCATGTTGTGGATCAGCGCGATAGAGGCGTCAAAATCGGAGGCGAACTGGCTGCCCGCAATATGCGAATTGGCGTTGCCCATGCCGTCGAGCTTAAACGACGTAATGTGCTCGTTGTTGATAAGGCTGAGGATCTGCTGGTTGAAGTTTTTAAAGTAGTTCGGCCCGGAGAGGGCAAACTTGCCGTCGACGGTTTCATAGCCGTACTCCTGCGCGTGGGAGACGCGCTCATCGCGCGGTTTGTTATAGCCGCCCCACGGCGACAGCCACAGGCCGACGGAGCTGTCGATGCTGGCGGCTTTCTCCCGCACCGCCGCAAAGCCGCTGCTGAAGGCCGGGCCGAACAGCCAGCGTCCGCTTCTGTCGTCCCAGCCGTCATCAAGCAGAAACGCGTCGAGCCTGACGCCCCTGCCGGTGATGAACGATTTATCCCACTCGTCCATGCGGGTCATCACATCCTGCTCGCTGTAGGGGGTGAAAAAGCCGATATCCATCCAGCTGTTGTAGTGCAGATAGGGCTTATAGGGCCGCGGACGCACGGCGTTGATAAACAGGTTTACGCTGCGCCGCAGCTGGCTGACTTCAGGAAACGTGCCGAAGTAGACGGTATAGCTCACCGGGCTGCCCGGCTGCACCGGCGTCTTCAGCTCGACGTTGAGGTTGGTGGTGGCCTCGTAGGCGTAGGTGTTGACGATAGGCTTATCCGGCATGATGAAAAAGCTGTCGGCTACGATCGGCGAACTGTTGATATCGCCGTCAACGTAGGGCGCCTGGGACTGGCCGGCGGTGGGAAAGAGGGTGATTTTCGCCACTTCGCGCGGCTTACCGACCGCCGCAACCGTATAGCCGATGCTGGCGTATTTGCCCTTCAGCACGTTCAGCGTCAGGGTGACGCTGTAGTCCGGGTGAGCGTACCCGACCCGCAGCGTATCGCTCTGCTTTTCTACCCGGGTGATTTTGAAGTCCGCCGCGTGGATGACTTTTTCATCCGGCAGCGTCAGAAAAAACGGCTCTTTTGGCGACAGCAGATGGCCGCTGCCGGCGTCCTTAATCGACAGCTTTTGGCTGGCATCGTCAAAGGTAAAGGCAATGCCCTCATTGCTCAGCTGGTACTGCGCGGCGTAGCCGGCGGCGGAGATAAGCGCCGCCAGCAGGGCTGCGGCTCCCTGAAGTTTGTTCATCGCTGTTATCCTTATGGGTTAGGCTTCCTGCAATAGCTGCAGGCGCTCTGCGGAGCCGCAGACGCGAATTTTGCTGCGGACAACCGCTTTCATCGCTTCCATGCCGACGCGCATGTAGAAGCGCGGATCGTTGCCGTCGGGATTGTCGGCAAACCAGGCTTTCACGGCGTTTGAGAAAGCGATTTTCAGTTCGGTGGCGACGTTAACCTTGCACACCCCAAGGGCGATGGTGCGCCGCACGTATTTGTCCGGCACGTCGCTGGCGCCGTGCAGCACCAGCGGGACGCTGACCACTTCCCGGATCTCCCCGAGGCGCTGAAAATCTATCTTCGGCTTTTTGGTATAGAGACCGTGGGCGGTGCCGATGGCTACCGCCAGGCTATCGACGCCGGTCTGTTCCACGAAGCGCCTGGCCTCCTGCGGATCGGTCAGGAAGGCGCTCTCTTCGTCAACGTCCATATCATCTTCGACGCCGCCGAGGCGCCCCAGCTCGGCCTCGACGCTGCAGTCGTTTAGGTGGCAGAAATCGACTACCGACTTCACCAGCTTCACGTTCTCCGCAAACGGAAAGTGGCTGCCGTCGATCATCGCGCTGCGCACGCCGGCGTTGACCTTGCGGCGGATATCGGCCAGCGTTTCGTGGTGATCGAGGTGGATCGCCAGCGGGATTTTAAAGCTGCGGGAGTAGGCGCTGCACAGGGCGTAGATCTCTTCAAACGCGATGTGCTTAAAGGTGCCCGGCGTGCCGGCGAGGATCACCGGCGATTGCATTTCGCTGCACACCTCAACGATTGCCTGAATCGTCTCGGCGTTGTGGATATTGAACGCCGGCACGGCGTAGCCCTTAGCCTGAGCGTCCTGCAGCAGATATTTGGTTGAAATAATGCTCATCGTTGACTCCTTTAGCCTACCCAGGGATGGATGGCTACGCCTTTCACCACCCGGTTGACCGTCCCGTTCGCGGAGGGCGTATCCGGCGTATTGCCGACGTGCAGGGATTCGCTGAGGGCGAAAGCCTGGGCGTATATCAGAAAGCAGAACGCCAGCTCGACGTCGGTAAACTCGCGCGCGGCGGGCAGCAGAATATGCGGCCCGGCGGTAACGGCGGCGTCCTGGCCGGCGGCGATGGCGACAACCCGCAGCGCCTCACCGTCGCGGCGCAGCTCGCTGAGCAGATCGAGATCGTACTGGCGGGTGTAGGGATGGCTGGAGACAAAGACCACCACCAGCGTCTCGCCGTTCACCAGCGACTTCGGCCCGTGGCGAAAGCCCGTCGGCGAGTCGTAAAAGGCGGCGACTTTCCCGGCGGTTAGCTCCAGCACCTTGAGGGCGGATTCGCGCGCGGCGCCCTGCAGGCCGCCGCTGCCGAGGTAGACCACTCGCGTCCACGGCTCGCGGCCGAAGACGTTGCCGCTGAAGTCGTCGAGACCGTTGAGAATGGTCTGGCAGCGCCCGGCGACGTCGCGAAAGCGGCGGCTGTTGACCGCATCCGGGGCGAAGACGGCGAGACAGCTTGCCATCATGGTGGTGATGCTGCTGGTCATCGCAAAGCCCCGGTCGTGGGTTTCCGCAGGCATCAGCAGCGCGAAGGCGTTATCGGCCTCCCGCGCGTTCTGGTACAGCGAGCCCGCCTCGTTACAGGTGATGGCCAGGTGGTAGCACTCGCTGACGAACTGGTTAGCCAGGTTGACGGCGGCGACGCTCTCCGGGCTATTGCCGGAACGGGCGAATGAGACCAGCAGCAGCGGGCTGTCGGTTTTCAGATAATCCATCGGGTTACTCACCAGATCGGTGGTGGCGATGGCGCTAAAGGTTTTCCCGGTGTGGCGCGAAAGCCAGGGGGCGATAATATCGCCAATAAAAGCGGAAGTGCCCGCGCCCGTCAGGACGATGCGCAGATCTTTTTTAGTGAGCAGCGGAGCCAGAAAAGCGTCGATCTGCTGGCGAATGCTGTCGATATGAGTCAGGGAGCGGATCCAGCTGGCGGGCTGCTGACGGATCTCTTCTTCCGTCCAGGTCCCGGTGCCGGAGAGCGTTTGCGTTTGCGGCATTACATCGTCCTTCTGTTGCGTGAAATCAACGGCAGGCATCATTGGTAAAAGATAAATGCTGTCTTTCGTTTTATTTCTCACGGTCAATTTTTGCGTTAAATAAAAATAAAATGAAGATTGAAATGATCTATTGTTAGTGAAACGAAAATATTGTCCGTAGCGAAGTTACGAATCCTTTCTATGGAAAGGAAAAGAAAGTAAAGCTACAGGGTTTGTGCCAGGCCCTGGGCCCGGAGCTTCTCCGGGCCCAGGCTATCGCTAAGGGCGCTGCTCATATGCCTTCCTCTGCCGTTTGCGCTTCCCGGCGGCGGTCCAGTTCGTCCACCAGGCTGGTCAGGCCGCGGTGGCCGCACTCCAGGGCCATCCTGCGAAACGCCTCGCTGCTGAGATCGTCCCGCTCCAGCACCATTTCCAGCATCAGCTGCAGATTGGTTCCGGCGATCACCTCCCGGCCCGGCTTCTGTATCGCCAGGGTGGAGGCCACGCGGAACGGCGTTCCGCCAAGCAGATCCGTCAGAAACACCACGTCCTCCAGCGGATCGAGGCGGGACAGCGCCTCCTCCATCTGTTGGGTGAGCAGGGCCGTCGTCGAGGCCTCCGGAAAATCGATCGCCACGAACTGCGGCTGCTCACCGAGGATCTGTTTCATGGCGGTTTCCATTCCGCTGGCGAAAGCGCCGTGACCCGTCAAAATAATACCCAGCATCTGAGACCTCTTTTCGCTTACAGGAAATGGCAGAATTTGCCGACGACGCCCAGCACCACGGTGATGCCGATCAGGCGCAGAGGGCTCCAGCCGCGGCGCACCAGCCAGAACATGGCCAGGGTATAGACCAGCGGCAGGAAGGCGGGCATCAGCTTATCGATGACGTCGCTCTGCAGCTTGACCACCGCATCGCCGGCGTTAATTTCAAGCGTGGTGCTGAGCCGCACGTAGGTTGCCACCAGGGCGCCAATCACCGTCATGCCGACGATAGAGGCCGCGTGGCCGACCTTCTTGGTGTTAGCCTTAATCAGCGGAATGGCCGCCACGCCCATCCGGTACGCGTAGTGGGCAAGGCCGAAGCGCAGGCCGAGGTGCACGACGTTAAACATCAGCAGGAACACCACCGCGCCGAGGATCGATCCCTGCAGCGCCAGGCTGGCGCCGATGCCGCCGCAAATCGGCAGCAGGGTCAGCCAGAACATGGCATCGCCGATGCCGCCCAGCGGCGCGCCGACGGCGATTTTGGTGCTCTGAATGCTGTTCACATCCTGCTTGGAGCGCTCCATTGCCAGAATGATGCCGATAACAAACGTCACCAGGAACGGGTGGGTATTGAAGAAGCCCATGTGTCCCTTCATGGCGCGGGCGAGGTCGCGCTTGTTGGTGTGGATCTTCTTCAGGGCCGGCAGCAGGCCGTAGAGCCAGCCGGAAGCCTGCATACGTTCATAGTTAAAGGACGCCTGCAGCAGCATTGAGCGCCACGCCACGCGGTTGATATCGCTGCGGGTCAGTCCGGCGCCGATTGTCTGGTCTTCATAGTCGTTGTCATTGTGGCCGCTGAGCAGCGTTTCTTCGCCATTATCAACGGCAGGCAGCGCGCTGTGATTAGATTCCATCTTCGAACTCCTCTTTCGGGGCTGCTGGGGTTTCCGCAGGCTTGCGCATCAGGTCAATCATCGCCATCGCCAGCGCGGCGGCGGCGATAGCCAGTACCGGCAGCTTCAGCCAGGCCGCCGCGACGAAGCCGAGAATGAAGTAGGGGATGTAGACATTCTTCATCATGATTTTCAGCAGCACCGCGAAGCCGATGGCCGGCATGATGCCGCCCGCCACGCCGAGGCCGTCAATCAGCCGCGCGGGTAGGACGTCAATCACCGTTTTGGCGTGATCGGCGCCGAAGTAAATCGGCAGAAAGGCGCAGAGAAAATAGAATATTCCGAGCGCGAGCATGGCCAGATAGTTCACCCGCTCAATGCCCGCGGTATCGGCGTTGGCCGCCATCCGGTCGCAGCGCGACATCACTCCCGACATCACCGAGAACAGGAAGGTGATCCCCATCTGCACGGCAACGGCGAAGGGGACGGCCACGCCGACCGCCACCTCCGGCTTGACGCCGGTGTTGATGGCGAAGGCGGTGCCGACGATGGTGCCGATAATGACGTTCGGCGGCTGGGCGCCCGCCAGCGGCGCCAGGCCCATCCACACCAGCTCCAGAGTGCCGCCGGTAAGAATGCCGGTATTCAGGTCGCCCAGGATCAGGCCCACCAGCGGGCCGAGCACCACCGGGCGGTGCATGTGCGTCAGGCCGTCGAACATATCCAGCCCGGCGATAAAGGCGAGCAGCCCCAGGGCCGCGGCCTGCAGTAAGCTGATTTCCATTGCTGGCTCCTCAGAGAAGTGTAAACAGGTCCTGGGCAGGCTCGGTGGGCACGCCCTGCACGAAGCACGCCACGCCCGCCGCCTTCAGGCCGTTAAAGGCGCTGATATCGTCCTGATCCACCGATACCGTTTTGGCAATCTGCCGCTTGCCGCTGGCGAAGTGCATATTGCCGACGTTAAGGCGGGTAATCGGCACGCCGCCCTCCACCAGGCGCAGGAAGTCCGCCGGGGTCCTGCACACCAGCAGGATCTTCTGCCGGTCGGCGGCGCGGTGAATGTTGTCGATGGTTTTCTGCAGCGACCAGAAGCGCGCGGCGATCCCTTCCGCCAGCACCATCTCCATCAGATTCTGCTGCACCGGATCTTCGGCAACCTCATCATTGGCGACCAGCACCAGGTTGGCGCCGGCGAAGCCGACCCACTGCACGCCAACCTGGCCGTGGACCAGGCGTTCATCAATGCGGCTCAGTACGATATTTGGCATTATTATTTTCCTCGCGTTTATTCGCCGGCACAGGCGGCGTGGTACTGGCGGATAACATCCTGAATATGGTCAATAATCAGCGCCTGCGGCGCGGCGGCGAGCCTGCCTTCGCGCACGGCGGTGTACTGCAGGGGCAGATACTGGCTGATAAGCGGCAGCGGTACCGGGGTATCGCCGAGATTGCGCACCAGATGGGCGAAGGCTTCATCAATGTGTGCATCCGGCCAGTAGTAGCGTATGCGGTCCGAATAGCTGTAGCTGCGGGCCAGGCGGCGGGTATTGCTGTCGCCGTGATAGTGGCTCTGCCAGTACTCGGGTCTGTCCAGCATCACGTCCTCCAGCACCTGGCGCAGGCTGGAGCAGGACTTCGCCGGGATCAGCTCCTCTTCGATGCCCGCCAGCGAGAACAGCGCCTCGCGCAGGGCGAAAGTCAGCGCCGGGCCCACTTTGAGGATCGCGAAGTGATCGACCACCAGCTGACGCAGCGACTGCGGGGTCTGATAGTCGGTAGAGTGGGCCTCGAACACCAGCGTCTCGTAGCTTTCGACCATCCTGCTGAGGGCCACCGCTTTCTCCGGGCGGTAGTCGATCACGCTGTTGTGGTCGAACTCGACGCCGGGCTGTACCACCAGGCCAATGATGCGCGGCCACAGCGCCGACAGGCCCTCGGCCTCAAAGGCATGGCGGTGGGCCCTGAGAGTGGCCGTTGCGGCCTCCGGCGTGGTGATCGCCAGCTCGCTGAGGGGTTCGTGGGCGCCGCCGGGCACCGGCACCTCGGTGCCGATGATGTAGACCAGATCGGCTTCACCGAACTGTTCAATGCAGGTCTCTTCAGCGATCTTCGCCAGCCGCGCGGCGCGGGCGGCGACGATCTCATCGGTGAGCGGCAGCGGATCGTCGGCGCAGGACATGCTGCAGTCGAGATGGATCTTTTTGAAGCCGGCGGCCACGTAGCTGCGGATAAGCTCTTGCGCTTTCTCCATTGCCGCCGCCGACGGTTCCCCCTGCCAGCGGTTCGGCCCGAGATGATCGCCGCCGAGGATCAGCTGTTCGCGCGGAAATCCGAGCCGGTCCGCCATCTGGCTGACGAAGCCAAAGAAGTCGGCGGGCGTCATGCCGGTGTAGCCGCCGAACTGATCGACCTGGTTGGACGTGGCCTCAATCAGCAGCGGGGCCTGCTGCTCTCTGGCGAACAGGATGGCGGCCTCCAGCACCAGCGGATGGGCGGAGCAGATGGCATAGATGCCGCCCGGTTTTCCCTGCTTGTGTTGAGCAACGATATCAATAAGATGTTTCACTTTCCTCTCCATAGTGGATTGTCTGGCAAATATCTTTCGTTTTATTTCATTTAATATCGCACCAGCCTGCGTCAAAAATAAAACGAAAGATAATGGTTTTCCGATCTGATTCACAAAAGAAACATAATGAAAGTCTATGACCCGCGAAAAAGGGCCATTTTTGCCACCGGAGGGGTCTTGCATTTCGCGATAAGAAAGGGGTTAATAGATAAATCGAAATGAAACGAAAGAAGCGGATAAAGGATCTTTTATGAGTAGTAGCGATACTGCTGCAGGTAAGCGCGTCTCCGGCACCAGCGAGAGGCGGGAGCTGATTATCCAGCGGCTGCGGCAGCACGGAAGCGTGCAGGTTAACGATCTCTCTGCGCAGTTTGGCGTCTCAACGGTCACCATCCGCAACGACCTGGCCTTTCTGGAGAAGCAGGGAATTGCGGTTCGCGCCTACGGCGGGGCGCTTATCTGCAGCGGCCCCACGCCGGGCGCAGAACCGTCGGTTGAGGACAAAAGCGCCCTCAATACAGCCCTCAAGCGCAAGATTGCGGCGGCGGCGGTGGCGATGATTAGCCCCGGCCAGCGCATTATCCTCGACTCCGGCACCACCACGTATGAAATCGCGCTGCTGCTGCGCGACCATCAGGATCTTATCGCCATGACCAACGGCATGAACGTCGGCAGCGCGCTGGTGGACGCCGAAGGCGTGGAGCTGCTGATGACCGGCGGCCACCTGCGCCGCCAGTCGCTGTCGTTCTACGGCGATCAGGCCGAGCAGTCGCTGCTCAACTACCACTTTGACACCCTGTTTCTCGGCGTCGACGCCATCGACACCGAGCGCGGGGTCAGCACCCACAACGAAGACGAAGCGCGGCTCAACCGCCGCATGTGCGAAGTGGCCGATCGCATCATCGTGGTGACCGATTCCAGCAAGTTCAACCACTCCAGCCTGCACAAAATTATTGATACCCAGCGTATCGACACCATTATTACCGATGAGGGGATCCCGGCGGAGAGCCTGCGGGAGCTGCAGCGCGCCGGCACTGAGGTGGTGCTGGTGAAGGCGTGATGCCGCCGCCCGGATAACGAAGGGTGACATCGCGCGTCAAACCCTCTATACTTCGCGCCGAAGCTGACCAGACAGTCGCCGCTGCGTCGTCGTCCTTTCGGGGAGACGGGCGCAGGGGAGGAAAGTCCGGGCTCCATAGGGCAGGGTGCCAGGTAACGCCTGGGGGGCGCAAGCCCACGACCAGTGCAACAGAGAGCAAACCGCCGATGGCCCGCGCAAGCGGGATCAGGTAAGGGTGAAAGGGTGCGGTAAGAGCGCACCGCGCGGCTGGCAACAGTTCGCGGCACGGTAAACTCCACCCGGAGCAAGGCCAAATAGGGGTTCATAAGGTACGGCCCGTACTGAACCCGGGTAGGCTGCTTGAGCCAGTGAGCGATTGCTGGCCTAGATGAATGACTGTCCACGACAGAACCCGGCTTACCGGTCAGCTTCACACTCTTCTGACAGCCGCTGAGGTGCTTTTCGGGTTACGAAAGCGCCTCAGCGGATGATCGCCTCTGGTCTTCTGTTTATTCCTGTTCTCAGAGTTAACTGTAAATGTTTGCGGAATATCTCTAAAAAATAAGAGAGTTATTTATTTTTACGTCATTCTCTTCAGCCGCCGGAATTATCCTTGGCGGCGATGGTTATTGTGCTGAATAAGTATGAAAACAGGCAGATCCGCTGATTGCTATCACCGTCCCGTGGAGTATATGCTCAAAATAATCACCTGCTTTGCAAGTCAAACAGGCGCAAGGAGTTATATCGTTTACAGGGAGAATCATGCATGGACTGCCCATATAAAACCGGCGCGGCAGATGCCGACGATCACCGTCAGCCTCTACCTGAACATTTGCCGCGGATAACCCAAAGCCGCGACCCGGTCAGCGTCGACTGCTGTCCGTACTGCCGGGGCGAGCTGATGTTTATTCGTAATGAGATAAGAGAGCGGCTGGTGTTTACGGCAGGCCGCTTTGCCGTTGAACAGTATGTTCAGCCGCTCTACCGCTGTCAGAAGTGTCTGCGGCTGGTGGAGGGGAAAATCTCTGCCAATACGGACCATTAGCGATGAGATGCGCCTGCCGCCTCCGGGCAGGCGCCGTTGGTTAGCTGCTGTGCTGGCTCTCCTGCTGAAGAATTTTATACAGCTCATCTTTGATCTGCAGTTTCTCTTTCTTCAGGGTAACCAGCTGCTGACCATACCCCTGCCCTTCGCCATTTTCGATTCGGGAAATTTGATGGTCAAGATCGTTATGTTTCTCAAACAGCGCCTGGAAACGCGGGTGGGTTGTTTTTAATTGCGAAATTAACGCTCGATATTCCGGAAACATATCTCTTCCTTGTTAATTGTGGTGAGGGTAATCCATATCCTGATAATAATTCCACGCGGTGCAACAATAATGAGAACGGTGTCGCATTTAGCACCTATTTGAAATTAACGCGCGGTTGTGCAAAGAAAGACGATTTAAATGCTGGGAGCAATAGCGTGAGCAAAAGAAGCGTTTAATTAAACGCCCTTTTACCCGATTTTATCTTCGCGGATAGCCTGGGCTACTGCTTCAGCGCATCCTCGGCGTTGCGCACTTCCGCATCGCTGACGATGGCCTCCAGTTCAGTAAGCATCTCTTCATAGCCAAACGCCAGCGGCGCCGGGGCGGGGGTTGCTTCCGGGATCGCTGGCTCTGGGACGTTTTTCGGCAGGCGTCGGCTCTTTTTACTCATCGTGACCTTCTGATGTTCATCCTTTTACACCGGTAAATCTATCAGCAAAGCGCGCAGCGGCGTATCGGCAACTAACGTAATGTTAGGCTCGTCACGAATAAATGCGCCGTCGCCGCAGGTGAGCGCCTTTTTCTCTTCCTGCGGCGTCAGCGCGTGGAAGGTGCCGTGTATTGACTGCAGATAGGCGCGGGCGCCGTGGATCTCAAAGCTAACCTGTTCGCCTTTTGCCAGCTCAATCTGATGAACCCAGGCCTGCTGGCGCAGTTGCAGGCTATGCTCGCTGCCGTCCGGAGAGGCCAGCAGCTGATGTACGCTGCTCTCCAGGGTCAGCTTCTGCACCGACGCATTCTCGCGCTCCGGGCAGGCATCAAGCCACAGCTGCATGCGGGTCAGGGGCTTATCTTTGCTGAGGTTGTGCTCGCTGTAGCTGACGCCGGGCTGGGTGGCCAGCAGCAGCGCTTCTCCGGCTTTCGCCTGCACGTGGTTGCCTTCGCTGTCGCGATACTCGGCTTCACCTTCCAGGATCAGATTAAGGATGTCCACCTTCGGATAAGTTCGGGGCTGGAACGAAGCGCCCGGCGCCAGCACTTCCTGATTGAGCACCCGCAGGGAGGCATAGCCCAGCAGTTTTGGGTCGAAGTAATGTCCAAATGAGAAGGTGTATCGAGCCTGCAGCCAGCCGAAGTCTGCTTGTCCACACTGTTTGGCCGTTCGGGTAGTAATCATATTTTGACCTCTCTTTACACTAAAACAATGGTAAAGGTATGGACGGTGCATTGTTAGCCAGATATTCTGCCCGGTATATTCAAATTTCCTGAATGAGAACAGCATGGCAAAAGAGAGAGCATTGACGCTGGAAGCGCTGCGGGTGATGGACGCTATCGATCGCCGGGGGAGCTTTGCCGCCGCCGCAGATGAGCTGGGACGCGTGCCTTCGGCACTGAGCTATACCATGCAGAAGCTGGAAGAGGAGCTGGACGTGGTGCTGTTCGATCGCTCAGGCCATCGGACCAAGTTCACCAACGTGGGCCGTATGCTGCTCGAACGGGGGCGCGTGCTGCTGGAGGCGGCGGATAAGCTGACCACCGACGCCGAGGCCCTGGCCCGCGGCTGGGAGACGCACCTGACGCTGGTGACCGAAGCGCTGGTGCCGACGGCGGCCTTTTTTCCGTTAATTGACAAGCTGGCCGTGAAGGCGAACACCCAGCTGTCGCTGATAACCGAGGTGCTGGCCGGCGCCTGGGAGCGCCTGGAGCAGGGGAGGGCGGATATCGTTATCGGCCCGGACATGCACTTTCGATCCTCGTCGGAAATCAACTCCCGCAAGCTTTATTCGGTGATGAACGTCTACGTTGCCGCCCCGGATCATCCTATCCACCAGGAGCCGGAGCCGCTCGCCGAAGTGACCCGGGTGAAGTATCGCGGCATCGCCGTGGCGGATACCGCCCGCGAGCGCCCGGTGCTGACCGTGCAGCTGCTCGATAAGCAGCCGCGCCTGACGGTCAGTACGATCGAGGATAAGCGTGCGGCGCTGCTGGCGGGGCTTGGCGTGGCGACGATGCCCTACGACCTGGTCGAGCAGGATATTGCCGAAGGCAGACTGCGGGTGATAAGCCCGGAATCCACAAGCCAGGTGGACATCATCATGGCCTGGCGGCGCGACAGCATGGGCGAGGCAAAGTCCTGGTGCCTGCGCGAAATTCCTAAGCTGTTTGCCGGACGATAGGGCCGACAGCAAATGAAAAAGGCGATCCGCGGATCGCCTTTTTTATGCTGCCAGCGCTTAGCCGAAGCGCAGATCGCGCCCGTGCGGTTCATCCAGATCCTGCCACGGACCGATGGAGATAACCCCGGTCGGGTTGATGTTCCTGTGGCTGCGGAAGTAGTGGTTGCGGATATGCGCAAAATCGACCGTCTCTGCAATGCCCGGCGTCTGATAGAGGTCGCGCAGGAAGCCGTGCAGGTTCAGATAGTCGCTGATGCGGTGCCTGTCGCACTTAAAGTGGGTGACGTACACCGGATCGAAGCGGATAAGCGTCGTCCACAGGCGGATATCGGCTTCGGTAAGCTGGTTGCCCGTCAGGTAGCGGTGCTGGCCGAGGATCTGCTCAACGCGCTCAAGGGCGTCGAACACGCCCGCGACGGCTTCGTCGTAGGCCTCCTGCGAAGTCGCGAAACCGGCTTTATAGACGCCGTTGTTGATACTGTCGTAGATCCAGCCGTTAAGCTCGTCTATCTGCTCGCGCAGCGCGGGCGGATAGTAGTCTCCCGCCCTGGCGCCGAGGGCGTCAAAGGCCGTATTGAACATGCGGATGATTTCTGAGGACTCGTTGCTGACAATCGTCTGCTGCTTTTTATCCCACAGAACGGGCACCGTCACGCGGCCGCTGTAGTGCGGATCGGCGTGCAGATAGAGCTGATAAAGAAATTCGTGCTGATAGAGGCTGTCGCCGGTGGCGGCCGGAAAGGTATCTTCAAACGTCCAGCCGTTCTCCAGCATCAGCGGGCTGACCACGGAAACGCCGATAAACGGCTCAAGCCCTTTCAGGCTGCGGACAATCAGCGTGCGGTGGGCCCAGGGACAGGCGAGAGAAACATAAAGGTGATAGCGGTCCTTCTCCGCGGCGAAACCGCCTTCGCCGGACGGACCCGCCGCGCCGTCAGCGGTCAGCCAGTTGCGAAAGGCCGAGGTGGAGCGCTTAAAGCGGCCCCCGGTTGATTTGGTGTCATACCAGACATCGTGCCAGACGCCGTCGATCAGTTGTCCCATACTTCTCTTCCTCTCTGGATGGCAAAAACGAGGACCTGACCTCGCTTTCTGGATTTCACTCAGTATATACCCTTCCTGCTTCGGGCAGCGGACGCGATAGCGTTCTGCTGCCCGAATTATTGAGGTATAGCTAACTTACCATTTTTTATTCAATACGCGGTCGATGCTGAACGCGCCGGGGCCGGTGATGGCCAGCAGCAGGTAGCCCCCCACGATGGTCAGGTTTTTCATGAACATCAGCGAGTTGACGCCATCCGCAAAATTGCTGTGGAACAGGAAAGCGGTCAGCAGCGTAAAGCCGGCGGTAAACAACGCCGTGGTGCGGGTCAGGAAGCCAAACAGAATGGCCAGGCCGCCGCCGAATTCAAGCAGGATGGTCAGCGGCAGCAGCGCGCCGGGAACGCCCATCGCCTCCATATACTGCTGAGTGCCGGCATAGCCGGTAATTTTGCCCCAGCCGGCGGTAATAAACAGGATTGGCATCAGAATACGCGCAGCCAGAATACCAACATCATCTAATTTTTTCATTTTCTCTCCAGATTGAGACAGTTTACTTCTGTTCGTTAAGTCCGCAATTCTTATGCAGAATTACGTGCTTGCTGTGTATGGCGAGGAGTGTAATGGTATGAGCAGGCAATTGTTATCGAGGAAAACTGTCCGCTTAAGTCAAAAAAATTGATTCTGTCAGAAGGGGGATCGCAGACAATAAAAAAGCGCCCGGAGGCGCTTTATCGCAGTGCGTCTGTTCAGCCGCGCAGCCGCTGCTTTTGCAGCGTCTTCTTGGCCAGTCGCCAGGCGCTCCAGATGCCAAAGCTGCGTTTAGCCCAGCGAACGGCAAAGCGCGGATGGCGCACGGACCAGATGGCCATGATGCTGCTGCCGACCAGCGCCCAGGAGCGCAGGTTCAGCAGCGCGTTCCAGCCGCGGTCGTAGCTGCTGGTGACGCGGTGCCAGTCTTTGCTGCAGCCGGCCAGATCGAGACGCTGCTGCTGGATCTGGCTGAGCAGCGCCGCTTTGCGCTGCTCAAGCTCGTGCCGGCTACTCACGGTCTTTCTCCAGCAGCGCCAGGTCGTTTGCCAGCTCTTTGCGGGTGTGGCGCAGCAGAGAAGCGCGCCGCGCTCTCACCATCGTCCAGACTCCGCCAATCAGCGCTAGCAGGAACAGCACCACAGTAGTGGCAATCATCGCATTCAGCCGGTACTGAGGATCGATAGCCCAGATAAGCAGGACCATCAGGCTCATCAGCCCAAATGCGGCGAACAGCAGCGTCAGGCCCAGCATCAGCAGCATCTGAAAGAGATTGGCTTTCTCCTCTTCCAGTTCGACGACGGCCAGCCGCAGGCGGGTCTCCACCATTTCGACGAGGATGGTCACCATCCGCTGCCCGATACTGAAGACGCCTTTACCCGGGCCCTGGGGTTGATGAGTATTTGCCATAATTAACGACGCGACAGCAGAACGCCGAGCACCAGACCCACAGCGGCGCCGATACCCACGCCCTGCCACGGATTATCGCGAACGTATTCGTCGGCGCGGGCCGCAGCTTCGCGGGTTTGCTTAGCAATAGCGTCGCCGGTTTCACCCAGGCGATAGCGGCTCTCTTTCAGCGCGCGTTCAGCTTTGCTGCGCAGCTTACCGAGCTCTTCTTTTGATTTATCGGTGGAGGTGTTCAGCACCTCTTCCAGCGTATCTGCCAGGGATTTCAGTTCTGCGCGCAGGTGTTCAGAATTATCTTTAGACATGATTTTCTCCAGTGTTAAACAAGTAAACTTCCTTTAACTCAGTAAGTGCGGGATTCGAGCTTTTTCAGCTCATCCCGGGCTTCGCTGAGCTTGTGTTCACGCTTGCTGATTTTATCCGCATCGCCTTTTTCCTTTGCTTCCGCCAGATCCCGGCGGCGCTCGGCAATCTCTTCCTTTTGCTCAGCGATTTTCTGCTGATGTTCAGCGCGCAGCTTGCTGTCGCTACAGTTCGCTTTCACTTCGCGCAGCGCCTTATTCAGACCATCAATGCGTCTCTGATTCTGATGCTTTTCGGCATAGCTGATTTCACGCTGAATATCCTGCTGCTTTTGCAGGCAGGGCGCAGAAGCCAGGGCCTGTGCGCTTAATGCTGCGAGACCAAATGCCAGAGCGATGCGGTATTTCATAGTAGGAACCTTCCATTGTGTAGCGGTAGCGCGTAGCACTATCCGATCCAGTCGATACTGTAATGACGGTGACTCCCGCTCATACAAGCATAGTAACTAAACGTGAAATCACCAAAATTAGTGAAAAAATTCAGAATGTTTGAAGTGCTCAGCCGAGACGGTGGGTGGAGTTGCGTAACCGGGAGAGCCACCCCAGCGTCAGCGAATCATCATCCTGCAGCGCAATGATATAGCCCTGCGGTAAGGAGCGGTCAAGCACGGCCTTAGCGGCCGCGCTCTGATCGCTGGATTCAAACTTTATCACCAGCCCATCATTCAGCGGCGTAATGCTTTTAAAATGAATGCCGTTTGCGTCGAGGTGATGCCAGACTGAAAACCCGTCCGGCAGGCTGACGTTGCTGCTGGCCGGGCGAATAGCAAGCGTGGATTCGCTCTGTTTTAAGGCAGTGCCAAACCATAACGCGACGCCCAGCAAGAGTAGCGCGCTAAGGCTGAAGGTAAAACGACGAAACGTGCGGTTGAAAAGGCGCATGGTCAGCCCCGGCTTCCGTGCTTTTTCTTCCACAACACCACCAAAGAGCCAATCAGGCCAAAGACCAGCAGCACGACCGGCAGCAGCATCAGGCAGGACATCAGCGCATCTTCATACTTGAGAAAGACCGGCGTTTTGCCCAGCAGATAGCCCAGCGTGGTTAAAATCAGCACCCACAGTAGGCCGCTCATCCAGTTGAAAAACTGAAAGCGGGTGCTGCTGAGGCCGGAAAGGCCGGCGATAGTCGGCAGCAGGGTGCGGACAAAGGCGATGAAGCGGCCCAGCAGCAGCGCCGAGAGGCCGTGCTTGTGAAACAAGTGATGCGCCCGCTGGTGATAGTGGGCGGGCAGATGCGATAGCCAGTTTTGCACGATGCGGGTATTACCCAGCCAGCGTCCCTGAATATAGCTCAGCCAGCAGCCGAGGCTTGCGGCAATGGTCAGCAGCGCGATGGTTTGCGGAAATCCCATCGCGCCTTTGGCAATCAGTACGCCAACCAGCACCAGCAGGCTATCGCCAGGCAGGAAAGCGGCAGGCAAAAGTCCGTTCTCCAGGAACAGAATCATAAATAATACAACGTAAAGCATGCCAATCATTGAGGGATTCGCCAGGGTTTCGAAGTCCTGATTCCATAAGGCATGAAGTAATTGGGTCAACAGTTCCATTTATGATTCCTGGTACATCGATTAACGTCACGGCGGAGCGCGCTAAGAGACCTGACGACGGCGATTTTGTTCATTATGAAGGCCGCAGGGGTTTATTTCTTAACTTTCCATGTTCAGAAAAATCAGCTGACGCTGATTAAGGCACAACAAAATGCATCTAAGTGTAACAAAGGCTCGGCCGTGGGGTTACAAAATTTGCAGGGTGTTGCCGGTTGATTTTGCTGATTGCAGGCAGGTGAGGCGAGGTTTTTTACACAGGCTGACACTATATAGGGTTAACTTACCCTCAGCGGCGCGCCGAGGGCGACAGGAGACTATTTCGCTGCGTTAGCGGCAGTGTCGAGGTGAACAACGGGATTTTCAGCAAACAGATAGCGGTCGGCGTTGAATTCAAAATCGTCGCTGGTTTCGTTAAACAGCATCTGCTTGGTGTTTTCCATATGCTGCCACATCGCAAGCTTGGCGGCATGCGGGTCTTTACGGATCAGCGCCCGTAGAATCTGGTCGTGATCGTCGCACCAGCTGTCAACGGTGCGCAGGTCAATGTGCTCGTGGAGCTTTTTCCAGTACGGGTTGTGCGCGCGCTGGGTCCACATTTTCTCAACGATGGCGGCCAGAGCCGTATTGTGGGTCGCCAGCGCCACCTGCACGTGAAACTGCAGATCCCACTCAGAGTCGCGAAAGCACTTCTCCTTGCGGGCGTGCTCCTGGATCTCCATCAGCTTCATGATGTCCTGCTTGGTCACCTGAGTTGCGGCGAACTCAGCGATATTGCTCTCGATCAGCTGGCGGGCCTGCAGCAGCTCGAACGGGCCGTAGTTGGCAAATTCCAGGGATTCATTGTGGGTGTGCGAGTGCTTCGCGGTATTTGAAACGACGTGGATCCCGGAACCTTTGCGTACCTCTACGTAGCCCTCAACCTCCAGCATGATGATCGCTTCGCGCACCACCGTGCGGCTGACGTTCTTTTCATCGGCAATAAAGCGCTCGGCGGGCAGTTTGTCCCCCACAAGATAGACGCTGTTCTCGATGCGATCTTTTAGCTCAGCGGCAAGCTGTTGATATAAACGGCGTGATTCCGTGATTTCCATATGCGCTCCAGTCTGTACGGCTGTATTGATTTGTTATACCACTTATCCGCTATCGTCACCAGCAGAGGGCAGCAAAAAGCCGCCCTCGGGCGGCTGTTTTGCGAGATGTATGACAATTTAGTGCTGCGTTGCCGGGCCACCCACCGCAGCGGCGGTTTCGCTGGCCGGCTTGTTCTGCAGTACCGTCCAGATAACCAGCGCCCCGAGCAGGTCGAACACTGCCAGCACGGCGAACAGCGGGCTGAAGCCGAGGGTATCGGCCAGCGCGCCGACCACCAGAGCAAACAGGGTGCTGGCAGTCCAGGCGGCCATCCCGGTCAGACCGTTGGCGGTTGCCACTTCGTTGCGGCCGAAGACGTCGGAAGAGAGCGTAATCAGAGCACCGGACAGCGCCTGGTGAGCAAAGCCGCCGACGCACAGCAGGGCAATGGCCACGTACGGGCTGGTAAACAGGCCGATCATGCCGGGGCCAATCATCAGTACGGCGCCCATGGTCACCACCAGCTTACGGGAGACAATCAGGTTAACGCCAAACCAGCGCTGGAACAGCGGCGGCAGGTAGCCGCCGATCACGCAGCCGAGGTCGGCAAACAGCATTGGCATCCAGGCAAACATCGCGATGTGCTTCAGGTCAAAGCCGTAAACCTTAAACATGAACAGCGGGATCCAGGCGTTGAAGGTACCCCACGCCGGCTCAGCCAGGAAACGCGGCAGCGCGATGCCCCAGAACTGGCGGTTGCGGATGATTTCCATTGCCGACATTTTTTTGCCGTTATTGGTCTGGTGCTGCGCTTCCTGACCGCTGATGATGTACTCGCGCTCTTCATCGGTTAAATGCTTCTGGTCGCGCGGATGCTTATAGAAAATCAGCCACGCCATCGCCCAGGCGAAGCTCAGGACGCCGGAGATAATGAACGCCATCTGCCAGCTGTGCGCCATGATAGCCCACACTACCAGCGGCGGCGCAATCATCGCCCCGATAGAGGAGCCGACGTTAAAGTAGCCCACGGCCACGGAGCGCTCTTTTGCCGGGAACCACTCGGAGCTGGCCTTCAGGCCCGCCGGGATCATCGCCGCTTCGGCAGCGCCGACCGCGCCGCGCGCTACCGCCAGACCGCCCCAGCTCCCCGCCAGCGCCGTGGCGCCGCAGAAGCAGGCCCACAGTACGGCAAACATGGCATAGCCAATCTTGGTGCCGAGCAGGTCGAGAACGTAGCCTGCCACCGGCTGCATCACGGTATAGGCCGCGGAGTAGGCGGCAATAATGTAGGAGTATTGCTGGGTAGAGATATGCAGCTCTTGCATAAACGTCGGTGCGGCGGCTGCCACGGTATTACGCGTCAGGTAGCCCAGAACGGTACCTAAGGTTACCAGGGCGATCATATACCAACGCAACCCTTTAATTTTACGCATGTAAAACCTCATCGCTTGTTATATCCGCGCTTTGCGCGACCCTTTCCCGTGAGGAAAGCGGGTAATTAACGGAGGGTCTGACAGGAGAACCTGGGGTGACCCGAATTTTTACGTAGCCATCGTGCTAATTCGGTATCCGTACCGCTAAAGTCCGGTGCGATCGTCACCGGAAATACATTCCGTCGGTTTATAGGTTTCGACGGGCTGAACGATAACTTGTCATACAGCTTTAAAGGGTGAGAACCGTCACAAAAGAGGGAATAACAGTGTAGACAATATCTCCGACAGATGAAGCCAGTACTGGTGCGGCCTGGAGCGAGGTTTACTTCTTTCTGGGTACTTTTTTTATCTGGTTTTATTGATCTGACTCACTAAATAACCTTCTGTTTCTGGAAATTGGTGTGATAACTTTGCAGCATACACGTTAAGCATCTGACGCACTCGTTGAGAGGAAGACGTAATGACCCCGTTTATGACCGAAGATTTTCTGCTGGACAGCGAATTTGCCCGCCGTCTGTACCACGATTACGCCAAAGATCAGCCGATCTTTGACTACCATTGCCACCTGCCGCCGCAGCAAATTGCGGAAAACTATCGTTTTCAGAACCTGTATGACATCTGGCTGAAAGGCGATCATTACAAGTGGCGCGCGATGCGCACCAACGGCGTGGCCGAGCGCCTGTGTACCGGCGATGCGTCCGATCGCGAAAAGTTTGACGCCTGGGCGGCGACCGTCCCGCACACCATTGGCAACCCGCTGTACCACTGGACGCATCTGGAGCTGCGCCGCCCGTTCGGCATTACCGGCAAGCTGCTTTCTCCGGCGACCGCCGATGAGATCTGGCACCAGTGCAACGATCTGCTGGCCCAGGAGAGCTTCTCCGCCCGCGGTATCATGCAGCAGATGAACGTCAAAATGGTCGGCACCACCGACGATCCGATTGATTCTCTCGAACATCACGCCCGCATCGCCGAAGACGGCTTCAGCGTCAAGGTGCTGCCGAGCTGGCGCCCGGACAAAGCCTTCAACATCGAGCAGGCGACCTTTAGCGACTACATGGCGAAGCTGGCCGACGTTTCCGACACAGACATCACCCGCTTTGCCGATCTGCAGAGCGCGCTGGCGAAGCGCCTGGATCATTTCGAAGCCCACGGCTGTAAAGTTTCCGACCACGCCCTCGACGTCGTGCTGTTCGCCGACGCCAGCGAAGCCGAGCTGGACGCGATCCTGGCGCGCCGCCTGGCAGGCGAAGCGCTGAGCGAGCATGAAGTCGCGCAGTTTAAAACCGCCGTGCTGGTCTGGCTGGGCGCCGAATACGCCCGCCGCGGCTGGGTGCAGCAGTACCACATCGGCGCGCTGCGCAACAACAACCAGCGCCAGTTTAAGCTGCTGGGGCCGGACGTCGGCTTTGACTCCATCAACGACCGCCCGCTGGCGGAGGCGCTGTCGAAGCTGCTGAGCAAGCAGAACGAAGAGAACCTGCTGCCGAAAACCATCCTCTACTGCCTGAACCCGCGCGATAACGAGGTGCTGGGCACCATGATCGGCAACTTCCAGGGCGAAGGGATGCCGGGCAAGATGCAGTTCGGCTCCGGCTGGTGGTTCAACGATCAGAAAGACGGCATGGAGCGGCAGATGACCCAGCTGGCGCAGCTCGGCCTGCTGAGCCGCTTTGTCGGCATGCTGACCGACAGCCGCAGCTTCCTCTCCTACACCCGCCACGAATACTTCCGCCGCATCCTGTGCCAGATGATTGGCCGCTGGGTTGCCGCGGGCGAAGCGCCTGCCGACGAGCAGCTGCTTGGCGAGATGGTGAAGAATATCTGCTTTAACAATGCGCGCGACTACTTCGCCATTGCGCTGAACTAAAGACCCGAGGCTGGTTGATATGCAATACATCAAGATCCATTCGCTGGACAACGTGGCTGTCGCTCTGGCCGACCTCTCCGCAGGCGCGGAAGTGGCCGTTGAGGGTAAGGCCGTGCGGCTGCTGTCCGACATTGCCCGCGGGCATAAATTCGCCCTGCGGGCGATAGCGAAAGGTGAAAACGTCATTAAATATGGTCTGCCCATTGGTCACGCGCTGACGGACATTGCGCCCGGGGAACATATTCACTCCCACAACGCGAGAACCAACCTGAGCGATCTGGACGAGTATCGCTATCAGCCTGATTTTCAGGCGCTGCAGGAGGCGGGCGGCGACCGCGAGGTGCAGATTTACCGCCGCCCCGGCGGCGAGGTCGGGGTCCGCAACGAACTGTGGATCCTGCCGACCGTCGGCTGCGTGAACGGTATCGCCCGCCAGATCCAGAATCGCTTTCTGAAAGAGACCAACAACGCGGAAGGCACCGACGGCGTGTTTCTCTTCAGCCACACCTACGGCTGCTCCCAGCTCGGGGACGATCACGTCAACACCCGCACCATGCTGCAGAACATGGTGCGCCACCCCAACGCCGGGGCGGTGCTGGTGATTGGCCTCGGCTGTGAAAACAACCAGGTGGACGCCTTCCGCGAAACCCTCGGCGATTTCGACGCTGACCGCGTGCGCTTTATGATCTGCCAGAAGCAGGATGATGAAGTGGAGGCGGGCCTTGAGGCGCTGCATCAGCTTTATGCCGCCATGCGCCACGACAGGCGCGAACCGGGCAGGCTCAGCGAGCTGAAATTTGGCCTCGAGTGCGGCGGCTCCGACGGCCTGTCCGGGATTACCGCTAACCCGATGCTGGGGCGCTTCTCCGACTACGTGATCGGCAACGGCGGCACCACGGTACTGACCGAAGTGCCGGAGATGTTCGGCGCCGAGCGGTTGCTGATGAGCCACTGCCGCGATGAAGCGACCTTTGAGAAGACCGTCACCATGGTTAACGACTTCAAGCAGTACTTCATCGCCCACAACCAGCCCATCTACGAGAATCCGTCGCCGGGCAACAAGGCGGGCGGCATTACTACCCTTGAGGAGAAATCGCTGGGCTGTACTCAGAAAGCGGGTTCAAGTCAGGTGGTGGACGTGCTGAAGTACGGCGAGCGTCTGAAAACTCCCGGCCTCAATCTGCTGAGCGCGCCGGGCAACGATGCGGTCGCCACCAGCGCCCTGGCGGGCGCGGGCTGTCACATGGTGCTGTTCAGCACCGGGCGCGGCACGCCTTACGGCGGCTTCGTGCCGACGGTGAAGATTGCCACCAATAGCGAGCTGGCGGCGAAGAAGAAGCACTGGATAGACTTTGACGCCGGCCAGCTGATCCACGGTAAGGCGATGCCGGAGGTGCTTAACGCGTTCATCGATGCCATCGTCGAGTTTGCCAGCGGCAGGCAGACCTGCAACGAAAAGAACGATTTCCGCGAACTGGCGATTTTTAAATCTGGCGTCACGCTCTGATCCTGATTAACATAAAACGGCGTTTCATCACTGAAGCGCCGTTTTCCTGTCAGCGTCATTCAAAGGACCCATCATGACCGCGTATTGGCTTGCCCAGGGCGTTGGCGTCATCGCCTTTCTGGTCGGCATTACCACCTTCATTAATCGCGACGAGCGGCGGTTCAAGAAGCAGCTTTCCGTCTATAGCGCCATCATCGGCGTACACTTTTTCCTGATGGGCGCCTTTCCGGCGGGCGCCAGCGCGCTGCTTAACGCGGTGCGCACGCTGGTTACCCTGCGCACCCGCAGCCTGTGGGTGATGGCGCTGTTTATTGTCCTGACCGGCGGCATCGGGCTGGCAAAATTCCACCATCCGATGGAACTGCTGCCGGTGGCGGGCACCATCGTCAGCACCTGGGCGCTGTTTCGCTGCCGGGGCCTGACGATGCGCTGCGTGATCTGGTGCTCGACCGCCTGCTGGGTGGCCCACAATGTCTGGCTCGGCTCGATTGGCGGCTCGCTGATTGAGAGCAGCTTTCTGGTGATGAACGGCCTGAATATTATCCGCTTCTGGCGCATGCAGCGGCGCGGTATCGATCCGTTTAAAGTGGAGGCGTCGCTGAGGGAGGAGAGCTCTTCCGCCCGATAGCGGAAGAGCGGGTCAATCAGCCGTGCAGCGGGTTTTTCGCCAGCCGGGCATCCTCGGCCTGGCAGGCGGCAGCGGTAAACAGCACGTCGGTTGACGAGTTGAGCGCCGTCTCGCAGGAGTCCTGCAGCACGCCGATAATAAAGCCGACCGCCACCACCTGCATGGCGATATCGTTCGGGATGCCGAACATGTTGCAGGCCAGCGGGATCAGCAGCAGCGAACCGCCCGCCACCCCGGAGGCGCCGCAGGCGCACAGCGACGCCACCACGCTCAGCAGCAGGGCGGTAGGCAGATCCACCGGAATACCCAGCGTATGCACCGCCGCCAGCGTCAGTACCGTAATAGTGATCGCCGCCCCGGCCATGTTAATGGTCGCGCCCAGCGGAATTGAGACCGAGTAGGTGTCCCTGTCCAGATTCAGCTTTTCCGCCAGCGCCATATTCACCGGAATATTGGCCGCCGAGCTGCGGGTAAAGAAGGCGTAGACGCCGCTTTCGCGCAGGCAGAGCAGCACCAGCGGATAGGGGTTGCGGCGAATTTTCCAGTACACCAGCAGCGGATTCAGCACCAGGGCCACAAACAGCATACAGCCCACCAGCACCAGCAGCAGCTGCGCGTAGCTGAACAGCGTTTCGAAGCCGGTGGTGGCAAGCGTTGAGGCGACCAGGCCAAAAATACCCAGCGGCGCAAAGCGGATCACCACTCTGACCATAAAGGTGACCGCGTGAGACACGTCGTTAACCAGGTTTTTGGTGCTCTCACTGCCGTGGCGCAGCGCGAAGCCGAGGCCGACGGCCCAGACCAGAATACCGATATAGTTGGCGTTCAGCAGGGCATCAATAGGATTCGAAACCATGCTTAACAGCAGGCCACGCAGCACCTCTACGATCCCCGACGGCGGCGTGACGCCGGTTGCGCCGGTGACCAGATGCAGCGAAGAGGGAAACAGGAAGCTCACGACCACGGCGGTGAGCGCCGCGGCGAAGGTCCCCAGCAGATAGAGGAACAGAATCGGGCGAATGCTGGTTTTCTGCCCCTTCTGGTGGTTGGCGATGGAGGCCATCACCAGCATCAGCACCAGCACCGGGGCGACCGCTTTCAGCGCGCCGACGAAAAGCGTGCCGAGCAGACCCACGGCATTGGCTGCCGAAGGTGAAACCCAGGCCAGTAAAATACCCAGCACCAGGCCGACGAGAATTTGTTTTACCAGGCTACCCTGCGCGATGCGCTGGAACAGGCCCGAGGGGCGTTGCGTAGTCATGACTCTTCCTTCGTGTGTTATGTGGCGTGATCCCGGCGATTCTGCGACCGCGCTGTCGGATGTAACAAATGTTTGCAGAGATGAGTATAAAGATTATACGGCGGCGGGGAAGCGTGAAATGCTGGATTTTACGCAGTGCGTCATAGTTTTTAACTGTTCATTTACGGCATCAGGCCGGGTGACGCTGAGTTCACCCGGCTTCAGCCGTCATTTAGGCTGTTTTTTGGTCATTTTTGTGGTTGACCCACGTATTGATCAGCAGGGTCAGCACCAGAATGCCAAACACCACGCCCAGCGAGATGGCGACAGGGATATGGTAGAAATCGACGATCAGCATCTTGACGCCAATAAAGACCAGGATCACCGACAGGCCGTACTTGAGCATCGAGAAGCGCTCCGCTACGCCCGCCAGCAGGAAGTACATCGCGCGCAGGCCGAGGATAGCAAACAGGTTCGAGGTCAGGACGATAAACGGATCGGTGGTCACCGCGAAGATAGCGGGGATGCTGTCGACCGCAAAGATAACGTCGCTCAGCTCCACCAGGATCAGCACCAGCAGCAGCGGCGTGGCGTACAGCAGGCCGCTGCGGCGGACGAAGAATCTCTCGTTTTCGATTTTGTCGGTCATGCGCAGGCGGCTGCGCAGCCAGCGGATCATCGGCTTATCGCCAATATCGCCCTCGTCCTCTTTCGCCAGCGCCATCTTGACGCCGGTAAACAGCAGGAAGGCGCCGAAGAGATAGAGCAGCCAGTCAAACTGCGCGATCAGCCAGCTGCCGGCGAAGATCATGATGGTTCGCAGTACGATAGCGCCCAGCACGCCGTAAACCAGCACCCGGCGCTGCAGCGCGGCCGGAACGGCAAAGTAGCTGAACAGCATCAGCCAGACGAAGACGTTGTCCACGGCCAGCGCTTTTTCTATCAGGTAACCGGTCAGAAAGGCCATCGCCTGCGGGTCGGCCACGGCGCGTCCCTGGGTGGCGCTCAGATACCACCAGAAGGCGAGGTTAAACAGCAGGGAGAGCGTCACCCAGACGATGGACCAGCCGGCGGCCTGCTTCATGGTCATGGTCTGCGCGCCGCGACGGCCCTGCAGCAGGAGATCGATGGCCAGCATAATGGCCACCACTACCGCGAATCCGCCCCACAGCAGCGGGTTGCCGACACTATTCATAACGTTGTCCTCACGCAAAAAAAACGGCTAATGTCAAAAGACGTTAGCCGTTGCAGGAGTTTTTGCGCGGACCTCGCCTTTCGGCAAGGTCTCACTTACAGCGACGCTCTGTTGCGCTGCCCGGCGACCGGAAGCGATAAACGCTTCGTAATGACGACCCACCGGCGAACAAGTTACTCCCCTTTGCGTGTGTCAAAATATGACAGCCGGCGGGCGGCGTCAACGCCTTTACGCGCTTTTACGCAATGGCCTGCGCGCTGATGCCGTCGGCGGGAAAGACCACGCCGGTCTGACGGCGGATGTCGGTCAGCAGCCTGGCGGTGGTGCGGCTCACCGCCAGCCCCGGATGGTTGACCTCATTCTCCGCCACCAGGCGGGCAAACAGCTCCGCCTCGTAGAGCATGGTATTGATGTGCTGCGGCTGGCTCAGATCCTGCGGCTTGCCGCCGCGCGGCACGAAGGCGACCTTCTGACACTCGGAAATCTTCTCAATCACCAGCGAGCCTTCTTCGCCCTGGATTTCGCTCGCCAGCACCGAATCGCTCACCTTTGAGTGCTGCAGCGTCACGCTAAAATCGCCGTAGTCGAGCACCGCCACGCCGTGGGCGTCGACGCCGCTCTCCAGCAGTGTGGCGGTCGCCTGCACGCCGTGCGGCTCGCCCCACAGCGCCACCGCCGCCGCCAGGCAGTAGAAACCGATATCCATGATCGAGCCGTTGGAGAAGGCCGGATTAAAGGTGTTGGGGTTTTCGCCGTCGAGGTAGCGCTGATAGCGGGAAGAGTACTGGCAGTAGTTGATAAACGCCTTGCGCAGCTTGCCGACGCGCTGCATCGCCTGCTGCAGCTGGATAAAGTTGGGCAGGCTGGCGGTTTTGAAGGCTTCAAACAGCACCACCTGGTTTTCCCGCGCCAGCGCGATGGCCGCCTCCACTTCGTCAATGTTTGAAGCCAGCGGCTTCTCGCAGATGACGTGCTTTTGGTGCCCGAGAAACAGCGCGGTCTGCGCAAAGTGCAGCGAATTGGGGCTGGCGATATAGACCGCGTCGATCTCATCGCTCTGCGCCATCTCTTCAAGGGAGGTAAACAGCCTGTCGACCAGATAGTCGCTGCCGAAGCGTTGCGCCTGTTCAGCGCTGCGGGAGTATACGGCGGTCAGCTTATACTTGCCCGTTTCATGGGCGGCATCGACAAACTGACGGGTGATCCAGTTGGTGCCAATCACGGCGAGACGTATCATGAGAAGTTGGGTGCTCCGGATAGTTAACTTCTTATCACTTTAGCACGCGAAAATGACAAAACACGTGCGCTTACGCAGATCCTGCCAACGCCATCTCCGTCAGCCACAGCCGGGTATCGAACTCCAGCTGGTGATACTGCGGCTCCATGTGGCAGCAGAGCTGATAGAACGCCTTGCTGTGCTCTTTCTCCTTCAGGTGCGCCAGCTCGTGGACCACGATCATGCGCAGAAACGCCTCCGGCGCCTCGCGAAACACGGTGGCGACGCGGATTTCCGCCTTTGCTTTCAGCTTGCCGCCCTGTACCCGGGAGATGGCCGTGTGCAGCCCCAGGGCGTTTTTCAGTACGTGGATCTTGTTATCAAACATCACCTTATTGAGCGGCGGCGCGCTGCGCATATAGCGGTTTTTCAGATCCTGCGTAAACGCCCACAGCGCCTTATCGTTGCTGATGCCGTGGCGGTCCGGGTAGCGCTTCGCCAGCACGGCGCCCAGCTTATCCTGAGCGATCAGGTCGCGAACCTGCGCCACGAGGTGTTCGGGATAGCCGCTAATGTAGGGAAGTTCGCTCATGATGGTCTCGGTTATGCTCAAAAAAGGGTATACTCACGCGCCCCGTCGGGGGACGACCAGAATTTTATCACTCAGGAGGGCCGATGAGCCATTCAGACAACGGTTTCCGTTCACTGTCACTTAAGCGTTTTCCGGAAACGGACGACGTCAGCCCGCTTCAGGCGTGGGAGGCGGCGGATGAGTATCTGCTGCAGCAGCTGGACGATACCGACATCAGCGGCCCGGTTCTGATTTTTAACGATACCTTCGGCGCGCTGGCCTGCGCGCTGGCGGCGCATAAGCCCTACAGCATCGGCGACTCGTACCTCAGCGAGCTGGCGACCCGCGAAAACCTGCGCCATAACGATATCGCCGAAAACAGCGTTACCTTTCTCGATAGCACTGCGGATTATCCGCAGGCGCCGGCGGTAGTGCTGATTAAAATCCCCAAAACCCTGGCCCTGCTGGAGCAGCAGCTGCGCGCCCTGCGCGGTGTGGTGACCCCGCAAACGCGGATTATCGGCGGCGCCAAGGCCCGGGATGTGCACACCTCGACGCTGGCGCTGTTCGAACAGATCCTCGGCACCACCACCACCACGCTGGCGTGGAAAAAGGCGCGGCTGATTAACTGCACCTATACCGCGCCCGCGCTGGCAGAGTCCTCCTCCGTGACCTCCTGGCCGCTGGAGGGCACCGGCTGGACGATCCACAATCACGCCAACGTCTTCTCGCGCAGCGGGCTGGATATCGGCGCGCGCTTCTTTATGGAGCACCTGCCGCAGGATCTGGAAGGGGAAATCGTCGATCTCGGCTGCGGCAACGGCGTGATCGGCATGACCCTGCTGGAGAAAAATCCGCAGGCTCGCGTCGTGTTTGTGGATGAGTCGCCGATGGCGGTGGCCTCGAGCCGGATGAACGTCGAAGCCAACCTGCCGGAGGCGCTGGACCGCTGCGAGTTTATGATCAACAACGCGCTCTCGGGCGTCGAGCCGTTCCGCTTTAACGCGGTGCTCTGCAATCCGCCGTTCCACCAGCAGCACGCCCTGACCGACAGCGTCGCCTGGGAGATGTTCCACCACGCCCGCCGCTGCCTGAAAATCAACGGCGAGCTGGTGATCGTGGCCAACCGCCACCTCGACTATTTCCACAAGCTGAAGAAGATTTTCGGCAACTGCACCACGGTGGCGACCAACAAGAAGTTCGTCATTCTGAAGGCGGTAAAGCTGGGGCGTAAGCGCTAAAAAAACGTCTCCCGGACCCGCCGGGAGACGCGGTTGCTACTTCGCGAGGGTGGCGACCATCACCGCTTTAATGGTGTGCATGCGGTTCTCGGCCTGGTCAAACACGATGCTGGCGGCGGACTCAAACACCTCATCGGTCACCTCCATGCCGCCGTGCAGGCCAAAGTCGGCGGCCATCTGTTTGCCGAGCGTCGTCTGGTCGTCGTGGAAGGCGGGCAGGCAGTGCAGGAACTTGACCTGCGGGTTGCCGGTGAGGGCCAGCATCTGCGCATTGACCTGGTAGCCGCGCAGCAGCGCGATGCGCTCCGCCCACTTCTCTTTCGCTTCGCCCATCGATACCCAGACGTCGGTATAGATAAAGTCCGCGCCCTTCACGCCCGCGGCGATGTCTTCGGTCAGCGTAATATTGCCGCCGTTTTTCTGCGCCAGCGCTTTGCATTCGGTCACCAGGCTCGCTTCCGGCCAGCAGGCCTTGGGCGCGACCAGGCGCAGATCGAGGCCGGTGAGCGCCGCGGCCTCAAGCATCGAGTTGCCCATATTGTTGCGGGCGTCCCCGGCGTAGACCAGCGTCATTTCGTTAAACGCCTTGCCCGGCAGGTGCTCCTGCATGGTCAGCAGGTCCGCCAGCAGCTGGGTCGGATGAAACTCGTCCGTCAGCCCGTTCCACACCGGCACCCCGGCGTACTGCGCCAGCGTTTCAACGATCTCCTGGCCGTAGCCGCGGTACTGAATACCGTCATACATTCTGCCCAGCACCCGGGCGGTGTCTTTGATGGATTCTTTGTGGCCGATCTGGCTGCCGCTCGAGCCAAGATACGTTACCCGGGCCCCCTGATCGTAAGCGGCAACTTCGAAAGAGCATCGGGTGCGGGTCGAGTCTTTTTCGAAGATGAGCGCGATGTTTTTACCGGTCAGCCGGGCTTGTTCACTGCCGCTTTTTTTATCGGCTTTAAGCTTGGCTGCCAGCGCGAGCAGGCTGTTGATATCGGCAGGTGTGAAGTCGAGCAGTTTCAAAAATGATTGCTGATAGAGCGTTGTCATGTTTCCCTCTCATGGCTTAGGCCACTTATTGAATTAAAATTCAATTTATATGGATTAATATTCACATGCAACCCCGTCTCACAAATCTTTTCAGGAAAGGTGGAGGCAATCATCATGCTGTGTGAAAATAGACGTATCTGCCGCACTATCTGCCGCACATTTATGAGGAACGAGCCATGGCAAACCCGGAGCATCTGGAAGAGCAGCGTGAAGAGACGCGCCTGATTATTGAAGAGTTACTGGAAGATGGCAGCGATCCGGACGCGCTGTATACCATTGAGCACCACCTCTCTGCGGATGACTTTGAAACGCTTGAGAAAGTGGCGGTAGAGGTCTTTAAGCTGGGCTACGAAGTGACCGAGCCGGAAGAGCTGGAAGTGGAAGAGGGCGAGGTGGTTATCTGCTGCGACGCGCTCTCCGAGTGCGCGCTGAATGCCGATCAGATCGATGCCCAGGTTGAACAGCTGATGACCCTCGCCGAGAAGCACGGCGTTGAGTACGACGGCTGGGGCACCTACTTCGAAGATCCGGACGGCGAAGAGGGCGACGAAGAGTACATCGACGAAGACGACGACGGCGTTCGCCACTGATTTAGCGGCAGCGGCCTCGTGCCGCTGTCGTACATACTGTTTCCCGTCCTGTAAAATCTAAGCATATTCTATTTTTTTTCAAACCTCTTCATATCTTCAATCGCACGTCATACCATGCCGGCAGAATGACCATACTCGGAATATGTCTATGATGACCGATGCGATTATTTCGCCAGAAAAAAACGCCAAAGCAGTGATAACACTATGGCAGGAAAGTATTAATAGTGCGCTTAACGATACCGCCTGGCGATTCTGGGACGGCGAAATTCAGCGTACGGTCGATGCCTACAATAAACATCTTGCCGACACCCCCGGCTATCAGCCGCTCAGCGGGACGTTGATTAAGGCCGTCCTGTGGGCGGAGACCGGCGCCCGCCACGGCGAATGGTATACCCGGCCGATGCGGGGCGGCGCGTCGGATGACGACGGATTGTGCGCTTTTCTCCGTGGTACAGAAGGTGGGGAGTTGATCATTCCGCCGGCATGGAAGCTGCTGCTCTCCGGTTCGGTGCGCACCAGGCCGGAATATACCCTGCGCGCCGACGTCGGCTATTTGCTAAAGCAGATGGCGCTCTTTTCCCATCAGAGCATCGTCGCCGCAGGCGGTAAGATCTTTGACATCACGGTCAAGCCCGGCGACAGCATTGAGAAGATTGCCCGCCATCAGGGAGCGACCGTCGAAGTGATGCTCAGGTTGAATCCTGGGGCGGATCTCTCCCGACTGCATGCCGGACAGGTGCTGAAATGCCGCAGGGCAAGCATTAAGCGGTGCATTACCGGCTGGCGCGCAATGGAAGCGGAGACGATAGCGCAGCGCTACGGCAGCGACGATCCGCTATATGCCACAAAGCTCAGGTATGCCTTTGAGGTCATTGAGAAAGGCAAAGCGGCCGCATAATCGTGATTCGCCGCGCGCAATATGCCAGAATCCACGTCTGATTCAGATATTCAGTCATGGCCGCGACGGCGGCCAACAGTGAGACTCTTCATGGACTACCCACAGATAATCGCGCCCGTCCTCGCCTTCCTCCACTGCCCGACGCCGCAGGCGTGGCTGGACAAGGCCCGGGACCCGCAAAATCTGCCGCTGCTGCTCACCGACCACCTGGTTTGCGAACTCAAGGCCGCGCAGACGGCGATGCTGCTGGTGCGCAAGTACGTTGCCGACAAACAGGGCGCCGACGCGCTGCTGGCGTGGCTGCAGCCCTATGAGGCCTTTGCCTTTCGCCGGGGGCCGGAGCCGGACTTTGCCGCGCTGGGCCGTCAGATCGGCAAAAGCGCCATGCCGCAGACCGACGACCCGTGGGGCAGGCTGCTTATCGACAGCATGGTGCTGCTGATTAAAGAGGAGCTGCACCACTTCTGCCAGGTGCGCGAAGCGATGGCCGCCCGCGATATCCCCTATGTTAAAATCACCGCCAGCCGCTACGCCAAAGGCCTGCTGCAGGAGGTGCGCACCCACGAGCCGCTGACGCTTATCGACAAGCTTATCTGCGGGGCCTATATCGAGGCCCGCTCCTGCGAGCGCTTCGCCGCTCTGGCGCCGTACCTTGATGCCGATCTGCAGAAGTTCTACCTGTCGCTGCTGCGCTCCGAGGCGCGCCACTATCAGGACTACCTGGCGCTGGCGCAGCGGGTCTGCGATGAGGATATCGCAGCGCGGGTACGCTTTTTTGGCGAGGTCGAGGCGCGGCTGATCTCCACGCCCGACGAGACGTTCCGCTTTCACAGCGGCGTGCCGGCTTAATCTGCGCCGGGCCGTTCAACTGCCCCGGCGCGGCGCTGGCTTACAGATTGGCGTTTTTATCCTTCGCTGCCCCCGGGGCGGCGGGCGCGTTTTGCGGATCGCCGAGGGTCGCTTTAAACCAGTTCACGACCCGCTCAATCACCGGCGTCTGATACCACGTATCATCCCCGTGCTCCGCGCCCGCCAGAATGACATAGTCGGCCCGGTCGCCGGCCTTTTTCAGCGCGTTATAAAGCTGCTGGCTCTGCAGAGGAGAAACCAGCGTATCGGCGCTGCCGTGCATAATTAAGAACGGCGGCTTTTTGCCGCTCAGATGGCCCATCGGGCTGGCGGCCAGCGCTTTTTTCTCATCGCTGCCGATCGCCGCGCCCGGGAAATCGCGAAACGCGGTACCGTTGACCAGCAGCGCCTCAGTGACCGCCGGGGACCGGTGGACGTTCTGCACGACCTCGGGGAACCCTTCGCCGATATTGCGCAGATCGGAGATGCCGTAGAGCGTGGCGGCGGCCTGGACCGCGGATGACTGCGTCAGATAGTCGCCCTGTTCGAAGCGTTTCTCGCCGCCCGTCAGGGCGACCATCTGCGCCAGATAGCCTCCCGCAGAGTCTCCCAGCACGCCGATGCGCTTTGGATCGATACCGTATTCGGCGGCATGTTCACGCAGGTAGCGAACGGCGGCTTTACCGTCAACGACAGGCGCCGGGAAGGTATCCGGAACGGTGCGGTATTCCGCGGACGCCACCACAAATCCGGCATTAGCCAGCGCCATGCGCATGGCGATGTATTTATGCCAGGAGGCGCTGGTAAAGCCGCCGCCGGGGAAATAAACGATAGCGGGCTTGAGCTTATTATTGCGCGGAACCAGCAGCGACATATGCAGCTGCCGCACGTCGGTTGCGCTTTTAACCTGGCTATACACAATATCGTTGAGCGCATCAACGCGCCCCTGCGTTTTCTCGACGCGCATGACCTGCGCGCCCTCCGCGTAGCCCGTAATCTCACTCGCGCCTGCGCTGACGGCCATGGCGCTTAGCAGCAGGCCGCTGGCCAGTCGAAAGGAACATTTATTGATAAGAGTCATTCTGTGCAGTACCCGTGAAGAGTGTAAAAAAGCGATGCAGACACTCTATGAGGCGTCTGCCGCCGTGAATACTGCATTTATTGGATGATATTCATTCAATTTTTTAATGAATATCCTGAGCGGTAACTCTACAGGTGCTTCAGCATCCGCACTTCGCAATCAACGTGCCCGGTACTGCCCAGCGGATGGTCGATATGGGCAAAGCCGAGGCGCTCGTACAGGGCAATCGCCTCACGCAAAAAGGCGGTGGTTTCCAGATAGCAGCGGGAAAACCCCTGACTGCGGGCGTGATCCAGCGCCTGCTGCGCCAGTTTTCTGGCCATTCCCCGGCCGCGGGCGGCGGGTAAAAAGTACATCTTCTGCAGTTCGCAGATATCCGGCTCGCCGCCGCGCAGCGGCGCAACGCCGCCGCCGCCGACTACCGCGCCATCCAGCTCCACCACCCAGTAGGCGTGGCCGGGGCGGCTGTAGTGCTGGTAAAGGGTATCCAGCTCGGGATCGGCAACGGTATAGCCCTTATCGGCGGTTAAGCCATATTCAGCGGACACGGCGCGAATAACGCCGGCGATGGCGGCGTTATCAGCAGGCGTTATCGGGCGCAGGGCCAGCGTGGGTTCAGCGGAAACAGTCATTTTGTTGCTCAATTAAGAAAAAACGCACCTCGAAAAGGCATTTAATACCACTCTCATACCGCGCGCGCAAGTTACCGATACCTGGATTTTAGGGTTGTTGACTGCTTAATTTGTGGACATACTGTGCCGCGTTAAATGAAGAATAATTGTTTAATTGCTGTGATTTATTTGATAAAGGAATATTTTCAGTATGGTTAATAACGAAAATAGTACCACCTCCGGGCAGTACAGATTTGTTTTTCACGGTAAGGGCTGGCCATTTTTTAAAATCTGTCTGGTAAATCTTATCCTCTCCATTATTACCCTCGGGATCTATCTGCCCTGGGCCTTCGTCAGAAGCCGCCGCTATATTTATGAGCACACCGAGCTGAACGGCGTGCGCTTTGGCTATAACGCCACCGGCGGCGTCTTTTTCGTCAGCTGGCTGCTGATTGGCGTCTTTATGTTTCTCGGCACCCTGGTGTGCGCGGTCATCAGCCCGGCGCTGACTATTCTGCCGATGCTGGTACTGATGGTGCTGATGCCGATCATGGCGGTTAAAGGCCTGCGCTACCAGGCGCTGATGACTACCCTCAACGAGGTGCGCTTTGGCTTCAACTGCGGCAGCGGTCAGGCGCTGTGGGTGATGCTCGGCCTGCCGGTACTGCTGGGTATTGCCGCGGTTATGGTTATCATGTTCACCGCCAAAGTCATGCCCGATGCTGAAACGATGACCGGTCTGGTTGTCCCTATCGCCATTCTCGCGCTGCTGACGCTGGTAGTGATTGGCGTGGTTAACGGCATCGTTTACGGCAAATGGATGCAGCTGCTGGGAAATAATGCCACCTTCGGTATTCACCGTTTCAGCGTCAACATTTCGCTGAAGCGCAGCATCGTCATTTGCATTGTTTCCATGCTTATTCTTATTCCCTTTATCTTTGTTATCGGCAGCCTGATGAGTTCGGTGGTGATGACGCTGATGTACACCCAGGCGGCGGGGGGAATGGATGAGTCGGCGAGATTAGCGCTGCTGGAGGGATATCAGATGCAGTTTATCATGAGCTATCTGGTCTATTTCGGCGGCCTGATCCTGATGTCGGTCTATATTGTCGCCGCGCTGCGCAATCAGTTTATTAACGGTCTGCGCCTCGGTGAGCTGCTGACGTTCCGCTCGGGCATAACCTTCTTCGGCCTGCTGATGCAGATCCTGGTGCTGAGCATTGCCAGTTCCTTTACCCTGGGTCTCGCCTACCCGTGGGCGAAGATGCGCCTGATGCGCTATATGGCAAACAATACGTGGGTAGAAGGCGATCTGGACGCCGTTGAGCTGAAAGATACGGATGAAAAGCTGGATACCGGCTTCTTCTCGGCTATCGCCTCAGGCACCACGCCGGCGCTGCCGTTTATTTAATCATTAAGTCTGATAACAAAAAGGCCGGGCATGCTGCCCGGCCTTTTTACGTTAGCGACAGCTTACAGCGCGGCAATGACCGCCTGCTGCTCAATCAGCTTGGCTTTCGACTCGGCGTAGCCCGCCAGCTTCTCGCGCTCTTTGGCGATCACCGCCTCCGGGGCGCGGGCGACAAAGCCCTCGTTCGCCAGCTTGCTTTCGACGCGGCTGATTTCCGCCTCCACCTTCTCGACTTCCTTCGCCAGGCGCGCCAGCTCGGTGGCCTTATCGACCAGATCGGCCATCGGGATCAGCAGCTCGGCGCCATCGATAATCTTGGTTACCGAAACCGGGCCCTTATCATCGGCAGGCAGCACGGTGATGCTCTCCAGGCGCGCCAGGGTCTGCAGGAAGCTGCGGTTTTCGCTCACGCGGCGTACGGCGTCGTCGCTGCAGCCGCGCAGCAGCAGCTCAAGCGGCTTGCCCGGCGCAATGTTCATCTCGGCGCGAATATTGCGCACCGCGATGATCGCCTGCTTCAGCCACTCGGTATCGGCCAGGGCCGCTTCGTCGACCTGAGAGGCGTCATACTGCGGGAACGGCTGCAGCATAATGGTATCGGCGGTGTTGCCGCAGATAACCTTCACCCGCTGCCAGATGGTTTCGGTAATAAACGGAATGATCGGATGGGCCAGGCGCAGCAGGCCTTCCAGCACCGTCACCAGCGTGTTGCGGGTGCCGCGCAGCTCGGCCTCGCTGCCGCCGTTCATCACCGGCTTGGTCAGCTCCAGATACCAGTCGCAGAACTGGTTCCAGGTGAACTCGTAGAGGATGCCCGCAGCGATATCGAAGCGGAAGCTGTCCAGCGCTTCACGGTAGGCTTTAATCGTCTGGTTAAACTCGGCCAGGATCCAGCGGTCCGCCAGCGACAGCACTTTTTCACCGCCGTTAAAGCCGCAGTCCTGCTCTTCGGTGTTCATCAGCACGAAGCGGCTGGCGTTCCACAGCTTGTTGCAGAAGTTGCGGTAGCCTTCCAGGCGCTTCATGTCCCAGTTGATGTCGCGGCCGGTAGAGGCGAGTGCGGCCAGAGTGAAGCGCAGGGCGTCGGTGCCGTGCGGTTCGATGCCGTTCGGGAACTGCTTCTCGGTGCGTTTGGCGATTTTCTCCGCCAGCTGCGGCTGCATCATGTTGCCGGTGCGCTTAGCAAGCAGCTCCGGCAGGGAGATGCCGTCCACCATGTCCAGCGGATCGAGAACGTTGCCCTTCGACTTGGACATCTTCTGCCCTTCATCGTCGCGGATAAGCCCGGTCATGTAGATGGTTTTGAACGGGATCTGCGGCTTGCCGTCTTCGTCTTTGATGAAGTGCATGGTCATCATGATCATGCGCGCGATCCAGAAGAAGATGATGTCGAAACCGGAGACCATCACGCTGGTCGGGTGGAACTGGCGCAGGGCGTCGGTATTTTCCGGCCAGCCGAGGGTCGAGAAGGTCCACAGGGCGGAGGAGAACCAGGTATCGAGCACGTCTTCGTCCTGGCGCAGGGCGACGTCGGCGCCGAGGTTATTTTCCTGACGCACTTCCTCTTCGGTGCGGCCAACAAAGACGTTGCCTTCGCTGTCGTACCACGCCGGAATGCGGTGGCCCCACCACAGCTGGCGGGAGATGCACCAGTCCTGAATGTCGCGCATCCACGAGAAGTACATGTTCTCATACTGCTTCGGCACGAACTGGATATCGCCGTTCTGCACCGCTTCTACCGCAGGCTTGGCCAGCACGTCGGCGCGCACGTACCACTGGTCGGTGAGCATCGGCTCGATAACCACGCCGCCGCGATCGCCGTATGGCACGGTCAGGTCGTGGGGCTTAATGTCTTCCAGCAGGCCGAGGGCGTCAACCGCCGCGACCATCGCTTTACGGGCGGCAAAGCGCTCCAGCTTTTGGAACTCGGCAGGGATATCGCTGGGATAGACGTCGGACTCTTCGCCTTTGGTGTCGAACACTTCCGCGCTTTCGCGGATATCGCCGTCAAAGGTCAGAATGTTGATCATCGGAAGCGCGTGGCGGCGGCCGACTTCGTAGTCGTTAAAGTCGTGGGCCGGAGTGATCTTCACGCAGCCGGTGCCCTTTTCCATGTCGGCGTGCTCGTCGCCGACGATCGGAATGCGGCGGTTAACCAGCGGCAGCACCACGAACTTACCGATTAGGTCTTTGTAGCGCGGATCTTCCGGGTTCACCGCCACGCCGGTATCGCCGAGCAGGGTTTCCGGACGGGTGGTGGCGACCACCAGGTAGTCTTTACCGTCGGCGGTTTTCGCGCCGTCGGCCAGCGGATAGCGGATGTGCCACATCGAGCCTTTCGACTCGCGGTTCTCCACTTCCAGATCGGAGATGGCGGTGCGCAGTTTCGGGTCCCAGTTGACCAGGCGCTTGCCGCGGTAGATCAGATCCTCTTTATACAGGCGGACGAAGACCTCTTTCACGGCATTGGAAAGCCCCTCATCCATGGTGAAGCGCTCGCGCTCCCAGTCCACGGAGTTGCCGAGGCGGCGCATCTGGCGGGTGATGGTGCCGCCGGATTCCGCTTTCCACTGCCAGATTTTGTCGATGAAGGCGTCGCGACCGTAGTCGTGGCGGGTTTTTCCCTCTTCGGCGGCGATTTTACGCTCCACCACCATCTGGGTGGCGATACCCGCGTGGTCGGTACCGGCCTGCCACAGGGTGTTTTTGCCCTGCATGCGCTGGTAGCGGATCATGGTGTCCATGATGGTTTGCTGGAAAGCATGACCCATATGCAAACTGCCGGTGACGTTCGGCGGCGGGATCATGATGCAGAAGCTTTCCTGGCTTTCATCACCGTTTGGTTTGAAATAGCCCTGCTTTTCCCAGTGCTCGTAAAGCGGCTGTTCGATATCTTGTGGGTTGTATGTCTTTTCCATTATTTCCAGGTTGCCGTATTCAGGTTAAAACCGGCCATGCGGTACGCCTTGTAGCGTTCACGCGCCAGTTGTTTCAGGGAATCTTCGTAGGGTACGAAGTCTATCACTTCTGTGAAAGCGGTGGCAAAATCTGCAAAATTCGCCCGCAGGCTGATCAGCAGATCGCGCGGGCTGCTGTTGCGCTTCTGCGGCCAGGCTATCTCTACCGGCGCGCCGCCGCGCGGCCCTTCGCCGGACAGGTTATGCGGCACAAAACTTTCCGCCGGGCGCGACCACAGCGCCTCGTCGAGGCGAATGGCCTGCTGCTCGTCTTCACAGGCGATCAGAATGCGCTTGCCCGCCCGGAAGCGCTCCGCCGCCACGTCGCACACCAGCTGCTCCACGGCGCTGAGTCCGTCGGCGGTAGCGTCATTATCGAGCAGGTAGAACGTCGCATTCTTCATCATATGGGGCTTCTTGTCGTTGCTTTAAATGGGGTGTGGAGCAGGCCCTCCCCGCGAAGGAGAGGGCCGCGGCGAGGGAAAACTCACTCCTCGCCGTTATACCCGGCGCGGTTCAGCAGGAACTGCGACAGCATCGCCACCGGGCGACCGGTTGCGCCTTTGGCTTTGCCGGAGCGCCACGCGGTGCCGGCGATATCCAGGTGCGCCCAGTTGTACTTGCGGGTAAAGCGCGACAGGAAGCAGCCGGCGGTGATCGCCCCGCCCGGGCGGCCGCCGATATTGGCCATATCCGCGAAGTTGGACTCCAGCTGGTCCTGGAACTCGTCCGCCAGCGGCAGGCGCCAGGCGCGGTCGCCCGCCTGCTCGGAGGCGCCAATAAGCTCATGGGCCAGCGGATTGTGGTTTGCCATCAGGCCGGTGATATGGTGGCCCAGGGCAATCACGCAGGCGCCGGTCAGGGTCGCGACATCAATTACCGCTTCCGGCTCGAAGCGCTCGACGTAGGTCAGCACGTCGCACAGCACCAGGCGGCCTTCGGCGTCGGTGTTCAGCACCTCGACCGTCTGGCCGGACATGGTGGTCAGCACGTCGCCCGGACGATACGCCCGGCCGCCGGGCATGTTCTCGCAGCCTGCCAGCACGCCGACCACGTTCAGCGGCAGCTGCAGCTCGGCCACCATCCGCATCACGCCGTACACCGCCGCCGCGCCGCACATATCGTACTTCATCTCGTCCATGCCTTCGGCCGGCTTGATAGAGATACCGCCGGAGTCGAAGGTCAGACCCTTACCGACCAGCACGATAGGCCGCGCATCTTCCGCCGGATTGCCCTTGTATTCAATGACCGACATCAGGGATTCGTTCTGCGAGCCGTTGCCCACCGCCAGGTAGGAGTGCATCCCCAGCTCTTTCATCTGCTGCTCGCCGATAACGCGGGTCACCACGTTCTGGCTGTAGCTGTCCGCCAGCTGGCGCGCCTGGGAGGCCAGATAGGCCGCGTTGCAGATGTTCGGCGGCATATTGCCGAGATCTTTCGCCGCCTTGATACCGGAGGCGATCGCCAGCCCGTGCTGGATAGCGCGCTCGCCGCTGGTCAGCTCGCGGCGGGTCGGCACGTTGAACACCATCTTGCGCAGCGGACGGCGCGGCTCGCTCTTGGTGGTTTTCAGCTGATCGAAGCTGTACAGCGTCTCCTGCGCGGTCTCGACCGCCTGGCGCACCTTCCAGTAGTTATTGCGGCCCTTGACGTGCAGCTCGGTGAGGAAGCAGACTGCCTCCATTGAGCCGGTATCATTCAGGGTATTGATGGTTTTCTGAATCACCTGCTTATACTGGCGCTCATCCAGCTCGCGCTCTTTGCCGCAGCCAATCAGCAGAATGCGCTCCGAGAGCACGTTCGGCACGTGGTGCAGCAGCAGGGTCTGGCCGGGCTTGCCCTCAAGCTCGCCGCGGCGCAGCAGCGCGCTGATGTAGCCATCGCTGATTTTATCGAGCTGTTCGGCTATCGGGGAGAGACGGCGCGGCTCAAAGACGCCCACGACGATGCAGGCGCTCCGCTGTTTCTCCGGGCTGCCACTTTTTACACTGAACTCCATGCACTACGCTCCTGAATCTTAAAGACAACGACAGTGGCTACGGCTAGAATGTCATGCTTTCGTAACTCATGACCGTCGTTGTGATGACTTCGTGTTAGTCTTAACGATATCGCAATGTTGGCTTCTCAGAACCGAAGGTCTGCTGTGAAAAGCCGCTGAGTCTTCTAATCTTAGCGATGTTTTTCGACGACTAAAGAGAATAAATGACGTTTAAGCCATGAAACAAGCAATTTTCCTGTAACAAAACGGGTTTAACGGGCGTACTTATAGTGATAATCATTAGATACCTGGTGCGGGAGACGCTAAAAAGCCAGCTGGCTATCCTGTTCATCCTGCTACTGATCTTTTTCTGTCAGAAACTGGTCAGGATCCTCGACGCGGCGGTTGACGGCGAAATCCCGACAAATCTCGTGCTTTCTCTGCTCGGGCTGGGCGTGCCGGATATGGCACAGCTTATTCTGCCGCTCAGCCTGTTCCTTGGCCTGCTGATGACGCTGGGCAAACTCTATACCGAAAGTGAAATTACGGTCATGCACGCCTGCGGCCTCAGCAAGGCGGTGCTGATCAAGGCGGCGATGATCCTGACGCTGTTTACCGGCGCGGCCGCGGCGATTAACGTGATGTGGGTCGGGCCGTGGTCAGAGCGCCATACCGACGAAGTGCTGGCGGAAGCCAAAGCCAACCCCGGCATGGCGGCGCTGGCCCAGGGCCAGTTCCAGCAGGCCAGCGACGGCAACTCGGTGCTGTTTATTGAAAACGTTAAGGGCAGCCAGTTCAGCAATGTATTCATGGCGCAAATACGTCCCCGCGGCAGCCAGCGTCCTTCGGTGGTGATTGCCGATTCCGGTCACCTCTCCCAGACCGAGGACGGCTCCCAGGTGGTTAACCTCGACAAAGGCACCCGCTTTGAAGGCACCGCCATGCTGCGCGACTTCCGCATTACCGACTTTACCGGCTACCAGGCGATTATCGGCCATCAGGCAGCGACCTTCGATCCGACCGATACCGATCAAATGAACATGAGCACGCTGTGGAAAACCGACACCAGCCGCGCGAAAGCGGAGTTTCACTGGCGCCTGACGCTGGTGGTAGCCGTATTCATCATGGCGCTGATGGTGGTGCCGCTCAGCGTAGTTAACCCGCGCCAGGGCCGCATGCTCTCGATGCTGCCGGCGATGCTGCTCTACCTGCTGTTCTTCCTTGTCCAGACTTCGCTCAAGTCGAACGGCGGTAAAGGAAAGCTCGATCCGGCCCTGTGGATGTGGGTCGTGAACATCGGCTACATCGCGCTGGCGGTGGCGCTCAACCTGTGGGACACCGTGCCGGTGCGCCGCCTGCGGGCGCGGTTTAGCGAAAGAGGAGCGGTATAATGCAGCCATTTCGCGTACTCGACCGCTATATCGGTAAAACCATTTTCAGCACCATCATGCTCACGCTGTTCATGCTGGTGTCCCTGTCGGGCATCATCAAGTTCGTTGACCAGCTGAAAAAAGCCGGGCAGGGGAGCTACGATGCCCTCGGCGCCGGGCTGTACACTCTGCTCAGCGTACCGAAAGACGTACAGCTCTTCTTCCCGATGGCGGCCCTGCTCGGCGCGCTGATGGGCCTGGGGATGCTGGCCCAGCGCAGCGAGCTGGTGGTGATGCAGGCCTCCGGCTTTACCCGCATGCAGGTGGCCATGTCGGTGATGAAAACCGCGATCCCGCTGGTGCTCATCACCATGGCCATCGGAGAGTGGGGCGCGCCGCAGGGCGAACAGATGGCGCGCAACATGCGCGCCCAGTCGATGTACGGCGGTTCGCTGCTCTCGACCCAGCAGGGCGTATGGGCGAAGGACGGCAACAGCTACATCTACATTGAGCGCATTAAGGGCGACGACGAACTGGGCGGTATCAGCATCTACAACTTCAACAAGCAGCGTCGCCTGGAGTCGGTGCGCTACGCGGCCACCGCCAAGTTCGATAAGGACAACAAGCAGTGGCGCCTGTCGATGGTGGATGAATCCGACCTTAGCGATCCGAAGCAGATCACCGGCTCCCAGACCGTCAGCGGTTTGTGGAAGACTAACCTGACGCCGGACAAGCTCGGGGTGGTGGCGCTGGATCCGGATGCGCTGTCGATCACCGGCCTGCGCAACTACGTCAAGTACCTGAAGTCCAGCGGCCAGGATGCCGGGCGCTACCAGCTCAACATGTGGAGCAAGATCTTCCAGCCGCTCTCGGTGGCGGTGATGATGCTGATGGCGCTGTCGTTTATCTTCGGCCCGCTGCGCAGCGTGCCGATGGGCGTGCGGGTGATCACCGGCATCAGCTTCGGCTTTGTCTTCTACGTGCTCGACCAGGTGTTCGGCCCGCTGACCATCGTCTACGGCATCCCGCCGATCGTCGGGGCGCTGCTGCCGAGCGCCAGCTTCCTGCTGATAAGCCTGTGGCTGCTGCTGCGGCGCAGTTAAAAAACCTGCGGAGGGCAGCCGGGCGGCTGCCCTTTTTTATTGCCCGCAGGCTCAGCGCCTGCGCCCGCCCATCAGGCTGCCCAGCACGCCGCGGATGATCTGATTGGTTATCTGCCGGGTGGCGCTCTTCGCCATGGTCTGCACCACGCCGTCGCGCTTGCCGCCGCGCGGCCCGGTGCTGCCGAACAGAATATCCTTCAGCCCGCCGAGAATACCGTCGTCTTCATCCGCCGCTTTTTTTGCCGCCGGGGCGTTCTGCGCCTCGGTGGTCTGCTGGACGCCCTTCTGCAGCATCTCGAACGCCGATTCGCGATCCACCTCGTCCTCGTACTTGCCGTACAGCGGCGAGTGGTTGATCAGCCCGTTGCGCTCGTCGTCCGTCACCGGCCCCATCCGCGAGCAGGGGGCGATGACCATCGCCCGCTCCACCACCGACGGGCTGCCCTTCTCATCGAGGAAGGAGACCAGCGCCTCGCCGGTGCCCAGCTCCTGAATGGCCGCCTCGGTGCTGAACGCCGGGTTGGCGCGCATGGTCTGGGCGGCGGTCTTCACCGCCTTCTGATCCTTCGGCGTAAAGGCGCGCAGGGCGTGCTGCACGCGGTTGCCGAGCTGGCCCAGCACGTTGTCGGGAATGTCCGACGGATTCTGCGACACGAAATAGACGCCGACCGCTTTCGAACGGATCAGGCGGATCACCTGCTCGATTTTGTCCAGCAGCACCTGCGGCGCGTCGCTGAACAGCAGGTGCGCTTCGTCGAAGAAGAACACCAGCTTCGGCTTATCGAGATCGCCCGCCTCCGGCAGCTGCTCGTACAGCTCGGAGAGCATCCACAGCAGGCTGGCGGCGTACAGCTTCGGCATCTGGTACAGCTTCTCGGCGCTGAGGATATTGATGACGCCTTTGCCGTTCGCGTCGGTGCGCATCCAGTCCTTAATATCGAGCATCGGCTCGCCGAAGAAGTGCTCCGCGCCCTGCTGCTCAAGGGTGAGCAGGCCGCGCTGAATGGCGCCCACCGAAGCGCTGCTGATATTGCCGTACTGGTTCTGGAACGATTTGGCGTTATCGCCGATGAACTGGGTAATGGCGCGCAGATCTTTAAAATCGAGCAGCAGCAGGCCGCGGTCGTCGGCGATGCGGAAGATGATATTCAGCACCCCGGTCTGCACCTCATTGAGATCCAGCAGCCGGGCCAGCAGCAGCGGCCCGAGGTCCGATACCGTGGCGCGCACCGGATGGCCCTTTTCACCGAAGATATCCCAGAGCACCACCGGGTTGTCGTGCGGCTGCCAGTCGGTCACGCCTATCTTATTCAGGCGGGCGGTCAGCTTCTCCGACGCCTGGCCCGCTTCGGCAACGCCGGTCAGGTCGCCCTTCACATCGGCCATAAACACCGGCACGCCAATCTCCGAGAAGGACTCGGCCATTTTTTGCAGGGTGACGGTCTTGCCGGTGCCGGTGGCGCCGGTGATCAGTCCGTGACGGTTGGCCATACCGGGCAGCAGAAACAGCTGCGTTTCTTCGGTACGGGCAATCAGCAGGGGTGCGCTCATGTTCATTCCTCCGTTTATCCTCGCTCGAGTATAGGCGAAAGCGCCGGCGAAAAGACCCGACAAATGCTGAGTTTTGCCGCGCCCGGCGGCAAAAAGACTATCCTTTTTTCTGACGCTTACAAAATCAGGAACGCTTATGTCCAGATTCTTCTTTGACGACCGTAAACAGCTGGTCAACGATGCCGTTGAGGGCATTGTCCTGTCCGCGCCGCGCGGCAACCTGGTGCGGCTGGATATCGATCCGGCCATTCGCATTATCGCCCGCGCCGACTGGGATAAAAGCCGGGTCGCGGTGATCTCCGGCGGCGGCTCCGGCCACGAGCCGGCCCACGCCGGGTTTGTCGGTAAAGGCATGCTCACCGCCGCCGTCTGCGGCGATCTGTTTGCCTCGCCGAGCGTGGACGCGGTGCTCAACGCCATCGTGGCGATGACCGGCGACCGCGGCTGCCTGCTGGTGGTGAAAAACTACACCGGCGACCGCCTCAACTTCGGCCTCGCCGCCGAGAAGGCCAAACGCTACGGCCTGAAGGTGGAGATGGTGATTGTCGGCGACGATATCGCTCTGCCGGATAACAAGCAGCCGCGCGGCATCGCCGGCACGGTGCTGGTGCACAAGATTGCCGGCTACGCCGCCGAGCAGGGGAAAACCCTCAGCGAAGTGCGCGACCTGGCGCAGCGGGCCTGCGACAGCGTCTACAGCCTCGGCGTAGCGATGACCACCTGCAGTCTGCCGGACGGCGATAGCGACGGCGACGATGATGAAGGACGCATCAAGTCCGGGCAGGTCGAGGTCGGCCTCGGCATCCACGGCGAGCCGGGGGCCTCCACCGCCGAAACCAATAACAGCCGGGAAATTATCGACATGCTGGTCGGACCGCTGAAGGAGAAGGCGGGCGACGCGGAGCTGGCGGTGCTGATCAACAACCTCGGCGGCGTCTCCGCCCTCGAGATGGCCCTGCTTACCAAAGAACTGGCCCACTCGGCGCTGGCGAAGAACATCCGCTGGCTGATCGGCCCGGCGCCGCTGGTCAGCGCCCTCGACATGAAGGGGTTCTCGCTGTCGGTGCTCAAGCTCAACCCGACCTTTGAAAAGGCGCTGCGGACCGACGTTGAAACCATCGGCTGGCAGCCGCCGGTGGCTTTCGGCGCGCTCAGGACCGCCCGGCACAGCAAAATTCACGACAGCGTCGAGTATACGCCGTCGGAGAACGCCCGGGTGAAAGCGGTGGTCGGGACGGCGGCGCAGACGCTTATCGACCTTGAAAGCAGGCTCAACGCCCTGGACGCCAAAGTCGGCGACGGCGACACCGGCTCGACCTTTGCCGAAGGCGCGCGCGATATTGCGAAGCTGCTCAAGGAGGGCGAACTGCCGCTCAACAACAGCGCGCAGCTGCTGCAGCTTATCGGCGAACGGCTGGCGACGGTGATGGGCGGCTCCAGCGGCGTGCTGATGTCGATTCTGTTCACCGCCGCCGGACAGGCGCTGCGCGACGGCAAAGCGCTGCCGGAGGCCCTGCTGGCCGGGCTGGCGCAGATGAAGCACTACGGCGGCGCGGATCTCGGCGATCGCACGCTGATCGACGCTCTGCAGCCCGCGCTGGAGGCGCTGCGCGACAAAGATCTGAATGCTGCAGCCAAGGCGGCGAAACAGGGCGCCGAGGACACGGCGAAGATGCACAAGGCCGGGGCGGGGCGCTCGTCGTATGTGAATAAGGCGAATCTGCAGGACGTGACCGATCCGGGGGCGGTGGCCGTGGCGGAGGTGTTTGCAGCGGTGGCGAAGCAGTAGCGTACAGGCCCGGCAGCGCCGGGCCTGTTGCGATCAGAAATCCGCCTTCAGCACCACCCGATAGCGCGCCTTGCCCTCGCGAACGTGGCGCAGGGCGTCGTTGATCCCCGACATCGGATACTCCTCGGTCACCGGCGCCACCTTCGCCCGCCCGGCGAAGCGCATCAGCGTGCGCAGCTCCGACGGATTGCCGGTCGCCGAGCCGGAAACGCGGCGGTCGCCGCCGATCAGGGTAAACGCCGGAACCTGCAGCGGCTTCATCACTACGCCGACGGTGTGGAAGTTGCCGCCGTAGGCCAGCGCCTCGAAGTAGGGCTGCCAGTCGAGATCCACCGACACGGTATTGATGATCAGATCGAACTGCCCGGCCAGCGCCTTCAGGGCTTCCGGATCGCGGCTGTTCACCACCCGATCGGCGCCCATCTCCCGCACTTCCTGCTCTTTCGCCGGATTGGAGCTAAAGGCCGTTACCTCCGCGCCCATCGCCCGCAGTAGCTGGATGGCGATATGCCCCAGGCCGCCGATGCCGATCACGCCCACCCGGCTGGTGGCGGTGACGCTGTTGAGCAGCAGCGGTTTAAACACGGTGATGCCCCCGCACAGCAGCGGCCCGGCGGTGGCGATATCGATGTTCTCCGGCAGGGGGATCACCCACTGCCAGTCGGCGCGCAGCTTATCGGCAAAGCCGCCGCGGTTCATGATGGTCGGCAGGGAGCCTTCGAGGCAGTTGATTTGGTTGCCGCTGATGCAGGCATCGCAGTGGTTGCAGCTGCGCGCCGTCCAGCCGATGCCGACCCGCTGGCCGACCTTCAGACCCTTGTCCGCCGCCGCCGTCCCCAGCGCCGCCACCCGGCCAATCACCTCGTGGCCCGCGACCAGCGGGTAGCTCGACATGCCCCACTCGTTATCGATCATCGACAGATCCGAGTGGCAGATGCCGCAGTAGTCCACCTGCACCTCAACGTCGTCCGGCAGCAGATCGCCCGCCTCGTACTCCCACACTTCCAGATCGGCGCCTGCCGCTTTGGCGGCGTAACTTTTTATGATGCTCATCACAATTTCCCGTTATGGCAAAGATAAAAAGCAGTGTAGATCATCGGGCAGCGCGTTGCCCGATGTTCATGGCTAATGGCTGCCTACCGGCCACTGATTCAGATGTATCCCGCGCTGCGGCGCGCTTTCGGCGAAGTCGTCAAGCACCGCCTGCACGTCCGGATCGAGATAGCCCGCGCTGTCGTGCTCGACGATCACTACGCTCTTCTCGGGGATCTTCGCCAGCAGCGCCAGCAGGTGCGGGTTGTGCAGGAAGGTCAGGTTCTGCTGAATGCGCAGCACGTAGTGGTCGTCATAGCGCGCCAGCTGCAGCGAGTGGCGGTGGCTGCGCCAGATGCTGAAGGCGACCTGGACCGCAATACCGATCCCAATGCCCGCCAGCATACCGAAGACGAGGATCCCGGCGATGGTGGCGAGGAACGGCACGTACTGCGCCGGGCCCTGGCGGAACTGCTCGATGAACAGCCGCGGGGTTGCCAGCTTATAGCCGGTATACAGCAGCACCGCCGCGAGGCTCGCCAGCGGGATCAGCGTCAGCAGGCCGCTGAACCACAGGCCGCAGATCAGCAGCAGCGCGCCGTGAATAAAGATAGAGAGTTTAGTCTGGGCGCCGCTGCTGACGTTCACCGAACTGCGGACGATCACCGCGGTGATCGGCATCGCGCCGAGCGCGCCGGAGAGCAGGTTACCCACGCCCTGGGCGAACATCTCGCGGTTCGGCGACGGCGGCGGGTTCTGCGGGCGCATCTTCTTCAGGGCTTCCTGGCTGAGCAGAGTTTCCAGACTGGCCACCAGCGCCAGGGTCACCGCTACCGTCCACACCGCCGGGTTGCGCAGGGCGCCCCAGGCCGGAGACTCCAGCTCGCCGACCAGCTCGCCGGGGCTGGCGAACTCGGGCAGGGCGATTCGCGGCAGCGCCGCCAGCGCCTGCGGATCGATGCGGGTCAGCAGCAGAGTGGTCAGGCAGCCGATCAGTACCGCGATCAGCGGCCCGGGGATCCAGCGCAGGCTCTTAATCCGGCGGATCGGCACCGATCCCCACAGCCACAGCACCAGCAGGCCGCCCGCGGCCACGGCGATTGCGCTGGTGGAGAAGGACGTCTCTCCGTCCGCCAGATCGGCCAGCCGGATCTCTTCCTCAGTGCCGAGCGCCACCGGGATCTGCTGGACGATCAGCAGGATGCCGATCGCCGCCAGCATCCCTTTGATCACGCTGGCGGGCACCAGAGAGATAAAGCGTCCGGCGCGCAGCACGCCGAGCAGCAGCTGCAGCACCCCGGCCAGCGCCAGCGCGGTCAGGAAGGCGGAGAAGGAGCCGAGGGTTTCAATCGCGGCAACGACGATGGTCACCAGCCCGGCGGCGGGGCCGCTGACCGCAAAGCGCGACGGGCTGAGCGCGGTGACCGCGATGCCGCCGATAATGCCGGTCAGCAGGCCGACGAACGGCGGCAGACCGCTGGCCTGGGCGATCCCCAGGCACAGCGGCAGGGCGACAAGGAAGACGACGACCCCGGCAAGGGCGTCCTGGCGCAGCGTATTCATAGGCTTTGCTCCCCGGATTCAGGATGTTCAACGAGGGTGGTCAGATGGCCGGAGGCCAGGTCGTATACGCAGCCGTGCAGACTCAGCGGCCTGCCGCTGGCGAGCACCGCCTGCACCGGCTCGCACAACATCAGCTGGCGGAACTGGGCGCGGACGTTGGCCTCCACCAGCTGATTCAGGGCGTCGGTATCGCCCGCGTCTGCCGCAGGCGTCAGCCGATGGATCTCGCTATTGAGCGTGGCGCGCAGCATGCCGATGCGCCTGGAAAGGGCCGAAGACTCCTGCGCCAGCGCCATCTTCGGCAGCGACAGCGCCGCCTGCACTCCGCCGCAGCCGTAGTGGCCGCAGAGCACCACCTGCCCGACGTTGAGATAGTGCAGGGCATACTGCAGCACGCTCATAAAGTTATCGTCGTTGGGGTCAATCATATTGGCGATATTGCGGTGGACGAACAGCTCGCCCGGCTGGGCGCCGGTGAGCACCTCCGCCGGCACGCGGCTGTCGGAGCAGCCGATCCACAGCGAATGGGGCTGCTGGCTCTCGACCAGCTTTTCAAAATACTCGGGGTCGCGCTGGCACTTCTGCAGCGCCCAGCTGCGGTTCTTCGCCAGCAAAGGTTTTAGCGTCGTCAAGGTGGTTTCTCCTGCGTAAATTCACGAGCGAAAATATCCTTCAATACTCGTACGGCAATTAATAAAATAGTATTTACCGGAACTTTGTCGCCTGAGGATATTCCTGAAACGCGGAGGATTTAGGAAACTTTGCACTAACGTAAAGTTTTAAAAATGGCGGCGGCAGATAATAATTCGTTAAGAATAATAAAATCAGCGGGCTATTATCTGGATTATCATTGAGATATTAATTCTGCTTCTGACATATATATGAAGCTTTATTATAGCCTATTCCTGAATGATATTGATGGTGCCGCCGAATGCCGGCGGCGCCCCTATTTCCCCGCTACTCCTTCACTTCCGCCAGCGCCGTTTTATCGACGTAGGGCTTCAGCAGGGTATCCGCCTCCTGCTGGGCGGCCTTCGCGGCGGCCTCAGGCGTCACCTTCGGGTCGTTAACCACTGCCGCCAGCTGATTCTCCATCGCTTTGCGCACCGCTACCGTTTCGTAGGTGGCGTACCACGGATGGGCGTACTGCAGCTGCTTCAGCGCCACCTCCGCGCGGGGATCCTGCTGCAGGTAGGCCTTCATTTCCGGCGTGTCGTAGGCGGCCTTCAGCGGCGAGAAGTAGCCGGAGAAGCGGCTCCAGGCGCCGTTGACCTGCGGGCTGCTGAGGTAGGTCAGGAACCGGTAAGCGGCTTTTTGCTGCCCCTCGGTGATGCCCTTGAAGCTCACCAGGCTGGCGCCGCCGATGCCCACCGCGCGGCGTATTTTGGCGGGCAGCATCGCCACGCCCAGCGCAAAGTCCTTGCTGTTCTCGCGCATAAAGCCCAGCGATCCGGTGCTGAGGATCGCCATCCCGACGTGGCCGGCAAAGAACTGGGCGCTGATCTGCTTCGAATTGAGCACGCCGGAGGGCATCACCTTATCGCGCCAGACCAGGTTCTGCCAGAAGCGCAGGGCGCCCACGGTGCTCGGCGCATCGTAGTAAACCTCGCCGGGATAGCTCTCGTTAAAGTAGCTGCCGCCGTTGGCGCGCACCAGCGAGGAGAAGACCCAGCCGCCGTAGTCGTCGTTGGTGGAGGGCAGCATGATGCCCCACTGGCCCTTGCCCGCATCGGTGAGCTTTTTGGCGTCCGCCAGCAGTTCGTCCCAGGTTTGCGGCGGTTCGCTGATGCCCTTCTGCGCCAGCAGGGTTTTGTTGTAGTAGAGCACCGGCGTGGAGTTGTGGAACGGAATAGCGTAGGTGACGCCGTTCACCTGGGCATTGGCCTGCATCGCCGGGAAATAGTCGCTGCGCAGCACGTCGCCGGCCTTGCGCGGGCCATATTTAAATAGCGCGTCCATTGGCAGTATTTCATTTTTCAGCGCCAGGTCGGTGGTGAAATTGGCGGACATGATCGCCAGCGCCGGCGGCTGGCCCGCTTTTTGCGCCGATTCGGCCTTTATTTTGGTGGTGTCATAATTACCGGTAAATATGCCGCGCACCTCGACGTCCTGCTGCGAGGCGTTAAATTCTTTAATAATGCGCGTCATCTCCTGGGTGAATTTACCCTCGATCGGCGCGGGGAACATAAAGTCGATATTCTCTTTCGCCTGCGCGCCGGCGCAGGCAATAAGCGACAGGCCGACGGCGGCGGCGTTCAGCGGCTTAAGCATGGTTATTTTCCCTGAGTAAATTGCAATGGTTGCTGCTGTGAAACAGATGGATATCGGCCGGTGAGAAGCCGAGGACCAGCATGTCGCCCTTCTCCGGGGCGGCTCCGCGGTGGCGGCGCGTATAGCGCAGCGGCCCGACGGGCGTGCTGACGTGGATAAGGTAGTCGGCCCCCAGCAGCTCGCGCTGCTCGACCCAGGCGGGCAGGGTGAGCATATCGGGCGCCGGGGCGTCGCTGACGTGCTCCGGGCGGATGCCCAGCCACGCCTGCTGCTCGCCGCGCCAGGCGGGCGGCAGCGGGTAGCGCTGCTCGCTGATTTCGACTTCGCCATTGCGGCAGGGCACCGTCAGCAGGTTCATCGCCGGCGAGCCGATAAAGCCCGCCACGAACAGGTTTGCCGGGCTGTTGTAGAGTTCTTCCGGCGTGCCGACCTGCTGCACCCGACCGCCGTTCATTACCACGATGCGGTCCGCCATCGACATCGCCTCGGTCTGATCGTGGGTAACGTAGACAGTGCTGATCTTCAGCTGCTGGTGCAGGGCCATGATGCTGTCGCGCACGTCGCTGCGCAGGCGGGCGTCGAGATTGGAGAGCGGTTCGTCCATCAGGAACAGCCGCGGATTGCGCACGATGGCCCGCGCCATCGCCACCCGCTGGCGCTGGCCGCCGGAGAGCTTCCCGGGCCTGCGGTCCAGAAGCTCCTCCAGCTCCAGCATCTGCGCCACCTGCTGCAGGCGCGGCTCCCGGGTCGCCTTCTCCTCGCGGCGGATCTTCATCCCGAAGGTGATGTTGTCCCGCACGGACAGGTGCGGAAACAGGGCGTAGTTCTGGAAGATCATCGCGAAGTTGCGCTCCCGGGGCGACAGGGCGGTGATGTTCTCGTCGCGCAGCCAGATGTCGCCATCGCTGACGCTCTCCAGCCCGGCCAGCAGACGCAGCAGGGTGCTCTTGCCGCAGCCGGAGGGGCCGACCAGCACCACGAACTCGCCGTCGTGGATAGTCAGCGACAGCGCGCTGAGCGCCGCCTTGCCGTCAAACTGCTTGCTGACGTTGTCGATTTTCAGCACGGACGGTCCTCCAGCGGGCAGCTGATGGCCGCATCGTACAGCCACGGCCCGGCGTAGTGCGCCAGCGAGTGCTGGTAGCTGACCCACTGGTCGCCGACCTGGCGGTGCATCACGCAGGCCGGGGGCGACATATCGTAGTAAGGGCGGCGATCTTCGTGGCAGTACGGCACCTGGTGGACGGTGCCCGGCACCGTGGCGATGGTCAGCTGGCGGTACTGGGTGAAGGCCAGGCCGTGGTTGTGGCCACAGAACACCCGCACCAGCGCCGGAAAGCGGTCCGCCAGCGCCAGCAGCAGGTGGCCGTTCTCGCAGGCGATGGGATCCATCTGCGCGTGGCCCAGCGGCAGCGGCGGATGGTGCATAAAAATCGCCGTCGGGCGGCCGTCGGCGCGCACCAGCTCGGCCTCCAGCCACTCCAGCGTCTGCGGCGTTAAAAAGCCCTTCGACTCCCCGGCGAGGCTGGAGTCGATAAACAGCAGCCGGGTGGCGAAGTCGTCGATGGCGTAGCGCATATTCTGCGCATCGCGCCCCAGCTGCGGGCAGAGCGGCGACAGCGCCTCCAGAAAGTGCGCCTTATCGTCGTGGTTGCCGGGAATGAGCAGCAGCGGGTAGTTCAGCCCGCCCAGCACCCGGCGGGCCACCTGATACTCCTGCGGGCGGCCGCAGTTGACGATATCGCCGCTGACCACCACCGCGTCCGGGCGCTCGCGCAGGGCGTTAAGCTGCGACACCGCGTCCGCGTTGGCGGCGTTGACGTCGATAAAGCCGTACAGCTTCTCGCCGGCGCTTCGGAAGTGGGTATCGGATATCTGGGCTAACAGCATGACAAACTCCTTATTTAATACCGGAGAAGCCGAAGCTTCTGAGGAACTGTTTCTGGAAGGTGATAAAGGCCACCATCAGCGGCAGGCAGACCATCAGCGTACCGGCGCAGATAACCCCCCACTGGCCGCCGGACTCCGCGCCCAGCGCGAAGGAGACGAGGCCCACGGTCAGCACCTGCTTATCGGGATCGTTAAGCATCATCAGCGGCCACAGGTACTCGTTCCAGTGATAGGTAATGCTTACCGTGGCGAAGGCCAGCACCGACGGCCAGCACATCGGCAGCAGCACCCGCCACAGCACCTGCCACCAGCGGCAGCCCTCCATCAGCGCCGCCTCTTCCAGCTCCTTCGGCACCGCGAGGAACGCCTGGCGCATCAGGAACACGCCGAAGGCGGAGGTGAAGTAGGGCATCATCACCCCGGTCAGGGTATTGAGCAGGCCGAGACTCTTCAGCGTCATCATGTTCGGCACCATCATCACTACCGGCATGATCATCAGCTGCACCAGAAACAGCATGAACAGCGTCTGCTTACCGCGAAACTCGTGGCAGGCGAAGACGTAGCCCGCGGTGGTGATGGTCAGCAGCTGCACGGCAAAGGTGCCGAAGGCAAAAATCACGGTGTTGGCGTACAGGCTCAGCCAGTCGGCGCTCTGCCACGCCTCGCGGAAGTTATCCAGCGTCAGCGGCAGGCGCGGCAGCACCGACGCCATATCGGCCGAGAAGGTGCCGGCGCTGAACGCCGACGACAGCATCCACAGAAACGGGCTCACCCACAGCAGCGCCAGGCAGACCATCAGCGCCGCGAGGGTGAACGACTTCGCATAGCGCAGACGCAGCCACAGCGGACGCGGCGCCGCCTGCGCCCGGTAGACAACGGGAGTAACTTCAGCGCTCATAGTGGGCTCCGCGCTCCAGCAGCTTCAGGTTGAGGAATGAGAAGGCGAACAGCCCGGCCAGCGTCAGGAACGTCGCCGCCGACGCCTTGCCAAGATCGTGGGTCTCCCACGCCAGGTTCTGGATGTAGTACAGCAGTACGCTGGTGGCGTTATCCGGCCCGCCGTGGGTCATCACCGCCACGTGGTCAATCTGGGTAATCGAATAGATAAGCGCCGTGGTCACCACGAAGCTCAGGGTCGGGCGCAGCAGCGGCAGCGTCACCTTAAAGAAGATCTGCGTACTGCTCGCCCCCTCCATCATCGCCGCCTCCCGCGCCGATGCCGGAATGCCCTGCAGCCCGGCGAGAAAGAACAGCATGTAGTAGCCGGCGAACTTCCACACCCCGATCAGAGCCAGGGCGTACAGCGCGCTGCTGCGATCCCCCAGCCAGTTATTGTTCAGCGGCCCGAACAGCTTCGCCAGGTAGTAGTCCAGCATCCCCATCCCCGGCATAAAAATGAACAGCCATATCGCCGCCGCGCTCACCATCGGCACAATCATCGGAAAGAAGAACGCCGTGCGCAGCCAGCGGTTGATCCGGTGGTTCTCCCACAGCGCTACCGCCAGCAGCAGCGCCAGCGCCACGCCGGGCACCACCGTCAGCAGCAGATAGATAAGGTTGTTGACCAGCGACTGCCAGAATGCCCCGTCGGCAAACAGCCGCAGGAAGTTCTCCGCCCCGACAAACGGCGCATCCCCGCCCGCCGCCATGCGGGTATCGAACAGGCTGTCGTAGACCGAGCGCGCCAGCGGAAAATAGGTAAACAGCGCCAGAAACAGCAGCGACGGAGAGAGGATGAGCCAGGGAAGCAGGCGATTTTTTGTCATCATCGGTGAAGGCCGTTGTAACGTTTCGATGGCGTGGCAGTGTGGGGACGGCGGGTTGCGATAGCGTGACGGCCGGGTGACGGTTTTATGAACGGTTGGCGGGAGAGGTCGCGGCGGCCGCTTGCATGGCGGGCCGGGACAGGTATAATCGCAGGCGTTTACATTCCCTTCCGTGCCGGAGTGGCGAAATCGGTAGACGCAGTTGATTCAAAATCAACCGTAGAAATACGTGCCGGTTCGAGTCCGGCCTTCGGCACCAGTGGGACATGAAGGAGACGCGGAAGGCGTCTTTTTTTGTGTCTGAAATCCGCGCCACACAAGGCTTTTCGCGATTTTCCTTTCAACAGAAGTCAATCTGACTCAACCCACATCAAGTCTCTTGTGAGTATAGAACCGAGTATATATGCTGGTTCGATAATGGTTGTATACTCACAGCGGCACATGGAAGGAGAACTTTTATGGCTCTAACAGATATCAAAGTGCGTTCTGCAAAACCGCAGGAAAAGGAATACACCCTTGTCGATGGGGATGGCATGTTTTTGCTTATTCACCCTAACGGCTCAAAATACTGGCGGTTCCGCTTTCGTTTTGGTGGTAAGCAGCACCTGATGGCATTTGGGGTTTATCCTGAAACGTCACTGGCAGATGCTCGTCAAAAAAGGGAAGAGGCCAGAAAGCTTGTTGCTGCAGGCATCGATCCCCGTGAACACAAACGTGCAGTGAAAGAAGAGCAGACGAAAGAGGCTATTACCTTTGAGTCAGTTGCCAGAGAGTGGCACGCAGCAAATAAAAAATGGACAGAAGAACATAGCCGACGGGTGCTGAAGAGCTTGGAAGATAATTTGTTCCCAGCAATTGGGAAGCGGAGTATTGATAGTTTTAGTACGCGCGATCTCCTTGTCCCTATCAAAGTAGTTGAGGCTACAGGGCGTCTTGAAGTGGCTTCGCGTCTTCAGCAGCGTACCAATGCGATTATGCGTTATGCAGTGCAAAGCGGTTTGATCGATTACAATCCTGCTCAGGAGATGGCTGGGGCAGTTGCTTCAAGTAATCGTGTCCATCGACCAGCACTTGAACTGAAACGCTTACCTGAACTACTCCAGCGAATTGATAGCTACTCCGGACGACCTTTAACCCGTCTGGCTGTTGAGCTCACGTTATTAATCTTTATTCGTTCCAGTGAGTTGCGCTTTGCCCGTTGGCCCGAGATCGATTTTGAAAGGGCAATGTGGACAATCCCAGCAGAACGAGAAGCTATAGAAGGTGTTAAGCATTCGCAACGAGGTTCTAAAATGCGTACACCTCACTTAGTACCGCTGTCTCGCCAGGCATTAGAAATTCTGAAACAGGTTCACAAGTTTAGTGGCGAGCGTGATTTTGTTTTCGTTGGCGATCATAACCCTCGTAAACCGATGAGTGAAAACACGGTGAATAAGGCGCTGCGTGTTATGGGGTATGACACTAAGGTGGAGGTTTGTGGGCATGGCTTCAGGACTATGGCATGTAGTTCGCTGATTGAGTCAGGGCTGTGGTCAAGGGATGCTGTAGAGCGGCAAATGAGCCATATGGAACGTAACTTAGTACGTGCGGCTTACATTCACAAGGCCGAGCACTTAGATGAGCGCCGATTGATGTTGCAGTGGTGGGCGGATTATTTGGATGTGAATCGGGAGAAGGGGATTAGTCTATTTGATTTTGCTAAAGTAAAGACATAGTATTTTTATTAATTAACATATTGAAAAATAGTATGTTTATGTTATTGGTGCCATTATTCAATGGCTAACTTACACCGCACTTATTTGTGAAACGAAATTGAATGCTTCTTCATCGTCGACTAGTGTGTATCACCTACTGCTAGTAGAATATCTTGGTATGAGGTAGCATAGATAAAATTTTAAGGAAGAGCAGAGTCATGGCCCTTGCATACCGTAAAGAAAATGCGCTGAATGCTATTTGCCCATATTTTACTATGTTTCCGTTGGAATATCCTAATAAAATAATAAAGAAATACAAAAAACAACGCCCGGTGGTTTTAGATCCGTTTTGCGGGAGAGGTACAACGCTTTTTTCAGCTCGTACATTTGGAGTTTCTGCATGGGGGATTGATTCATCACCCGTTGCAGTAGCTGTTGCAAGAGCGAAACTTGCTAGTTGTGATCCCATGTCACCTATTGAGCTTGCAGAAAATATTCTTTCTAAAGTTGATCCAAATAAAATACCTAATACTCCATTTTTTAGGGTTGCATATCATTCTGATACTCTAAGAGATATTTGCGCATTAAGAGAAGGACTATCTAAATTACCATTAGATACAGACAGTTCCGTTATACTTAGAGCTGCAATATTAGGGGCATTGCATGGCCCTCTTGCAAGAAATATAGATAATATGAGTTATTTTTCAAATCAAATGCCTCGAACTTATGCTTCTAAACCAGATTATGCTGTAAGGTTTTGGAGTGAGCGAGGAATGAGTCCACCTAAAGTCGATGTTTTGCGAGTCCTTCGTCGTAAAATTGAACGTCTTGTCGGTCTTTCAAGCGGGATTCCGGACACATTTAAACAAGTGATCCAAGGAGACTCAAGGTCTGCTGATGTTTTTCAGTCTTTGAATATGCGTCCTTCACTTATAATTACCTCTCCTCCTTATTATGGTATGAAGACCTATGTACAAGATCAGTGGCTAAGGAATTGGTTTTTAGGTGGTCCTGAATCCGTAGATTACAGTTCTGGATCACAATTAGATCATTCTGGTAAGGATACATTTTCAAAATCACTTGGTGAGGTTTGGCGTAACATTGCTAAATGTGCTTCTGAAAGTAATGATCTGCATATGTATGTTAGATTTGGAATTATTCCATCTGCATCAGTGAATGCTAAAGAGATATTTAGAAATTCACTAGAAGAATCGAACATTCTATGGCGATTGATATCTGTTCGGGCTGCTGATAGTGCTGAAGCAGGTAAGCGGCAAGCCCATCAAATGAGAACAGGATCTTCTGCCGCTATAGAATATGACTTCCATGTCGAGCGAATTTAGCTCAGTCAATGTCTAAACATGATATCGCAATTTAGCATTCCTAACTTCTGAGCCATATTGAATCTGTGCAAGGATTTCTTGATTACAGAATTCATCAACATAGTCTTTTATTGCATGGGCTGTCTCAAGTGCTTTTTTATCTTGGGGCACATGCCCTGCAAGAGTCTGAGGCATAACTACAATACACTTGGCCATTGCACGCGATATAGCAACATTTGTACGTTCTAGTTGCATTAAAAATGTCTCTTCACCGATGATGACATCTGCATCACCTACTCCAAATGTTACAATGATCGTATGTCTTTCACCACCTTGAAATTTTTCTACAGTATCCACTGCGCTATCAATAAGTTCTCCTTGATCTGCAGGAAAAATAGATTTTAGCTCTCTTATTACCAGTGCTCGTTGGGCTCTATGTGGCGTCACTATACCAATGCATTTTTGCCAGAAGTGTTCGGCGGTCGGCGTATCATGAACACATGCTTCCCTGCCGTTCAAGTTATTACTAACTGTCTGACTTAATATCCAAGTTAAAGCAGAAACAATCTTCGCTTCGAAAATGTTACTCTGAGATGATAGTTCATCTTCATGTAATAATGTTAATATCTTTTTGTTTTCATCTAGAATATCAGACCATAAAGTAGACCAGGGAAGGGTGCTAGGATAGTTTGATAGTGGTTTCGGATATTTAGACAAGAAATGAAGGCTTGTTTTCTCATTTGATGCTTTAAGAGTAGATCTGTAACCTATAGTTCTTGCATACGCAACAATATCTTCGGCAGAACGATAATTTTCTTCTAATGGACATGGCAATATTTTACTGCCAAAGGATCGTTCCATGAGATATTTTTGAATGCTGCTGACTAAATATTCAGATCCTTTTGGTGGTTCTAATGCTAATATTGGCGGCATCTGTAAATGATCACCCGCGATAATAACACGTGAGCTGTCTTTTATTGTAGCTAACGGAGAAATAGCTGTAGTAACTTGAACTTGGGAGCTTTCATCTATGATTAAAATGTCAAAAATAGGAGCTACGGAAGAACCATGCATCCATTCGGCAAGTTTATAAGCTTGCATAGTAGATGTTGCGACTATTGTAGTAGATTTTGTATTCCTTAAACTTGCAATGCAATCAGCTGTTTCATTATTGCTATTTGAGAGTTTAAATGAAGATACTTTTAAGTGTGTTGTGCAACATGAGATGTTTTTTGGGGAGTGAGATTGTGAATATCCTACGAATATCTCAGTGTTACACGATTTTTCCGCACTTAGTGAGTTAATTACCCTTTCTATAAGTTCTTCAACTGCTTTATATGTTGGACCTGTTACTAAGACTTTCAAGGGGGCGTTGGTATTCATAGCATGATAGACCATGCTATGAATACATGCTGCTAATGTTTGAGTTTTGCCCGTTCCAGGTGGTCCCCATATTAGCGTTAATCCTTTTTCTGAAGCATGTGATATAGCAGCCTTTTGGCTATCATTCAAACCAAATTTTGCTTTCGCATATGAGGCAATAGATTTAGCATCTGCTGTTGAAATTATTGAATTATTATAAAGGGTATCAGCTTCCCATAATACGCGGGCAAGAGGAGTCACAACATCTTTACCAGATTTTGCAGGTTTAGCCCCCATTGCATGTGCAGCGTTAGTATCTGCAACAGCTATTGATGGATTTCCAACTAAGCTTAAGATATTTTTTACTTTTTCATACCATTTAAATGATGATTGCCCTTTTGTTATAAAAACATCATTCATGAAATCTATAGGCGAATTTGCGACAAGTAACTGAAAGAAATTAGTTTGCTTTCTATTAAATATTGATAGTACTGCCTTACGAGTGTTTCTATCGAATGAAATTAATGTTACGCTAAGTGATGACCATAAGGGAGTGGTCAACAATGCATCTTGAATTAAAGAATAGTTAATACCCTTATTTAAGATATCTAATGCACGTTGTAATGGAAAACCAGGGAATCCTTCTTTTCCAAGAATCAAAAAACCATCATTGTCATCAAGTTTAGCCTCTGTAGAACCAGTTAGTACATCGAATACATACTCGTTAGGTTGACCTGTTGGTTTTCCATTTGTAATTCTAATAGCATCGTAGTTTGCCTCTAATGTCTCGGCGTCAAGAGCGATTCTCTGATGTGACTCTAATTTTTTTGTCTGATATTGTAATTCATCCCACCAAACCCATAGTTTGGAGTCAAAAGCAACATTTGTTGTACCTCTGGGGATAGAAAGAGAGAGTTTAGGAGCATTTGCCTTTAAATGCCCGCTGAAGTCAAATCGTAATTTATCAACAATACTGTTTAACGCTTTACATTGTTTTTCTAAAGCGTTTGCAAATTCTTGAATAACAGTATTTCTTGGAGATATGACACTTCCTCTTTTTATTGTGGCCGCATTACTCCATATTTCATATATTCTTTCACGGGGTATACCATTAGTAAGAAACTCACGATAATAAGCATCTTTTTGTACGACAGGAAAGTTCCCGAAGTAATAGTTTGCTGCTGTGTCAAATAAAGTGATGACATGAGGTGATGGAGAGAAAACAACTCTCTTAATAATGTCATCAATGAATACTACACATGGGCTAACTGCTCCATCCGGTTTTTCTATAAGTTCATCCGCTGGGAATAACCATGCTAATGCTTTTGTTTTTCTATCAGTTAGACCAAGTACGTGTGGTAGATGTCTCCCCATCGCATTACATAACTCCTCAAACTGACGTTTTTCCCAAAATGCAATTTGAGCTGTGAGGGGGGGTTTTCCGGCTTCTCGAATATATTTTTCGGATTGATCAATCATATCAGATAGTGTAGATAATAAACCTTCGAGAGCGTTCCATTCATCGTCTAAGTTTTTCTGATCCACAACAAACGATTTAGTTGGGAAGTATCGTGGACTTTGACCTTTTATATAAGCAGTTGTTTTTCCTGTAATTGATAATCCCGTTAATAATCCGGCGCTTGGATCAAAGTTAACGGCTATACATGAATGTAGTTGTGGCCATGGAGCTAAGCTAGCAAGTACAGCTGAAGTATCAATATTTGTATTCGATGATAAAAGAGCATTTGCTCTTGCTGGGATTCGGCTGCGCTCTTTCTTTAAGTGACTATGAGATTGAAAAGCAATATCTGAAGGAGGCAATGTAGCGACATCGTTTGTGCAATTTATTCTGTTCAGATTAAGTGTTTTTCTTGCCCCTCGTGTCATTCCTGCGATTTGGCTTAGGTGGCCGGTAATTTTGGCTGCTGTGAAGCAGTAGTGATTGGGAAAGGCAGAAATTCTGGTTTTATCTTTTGTATTTGCCCATACTTCATTTCCGAGCCAGTCACAGGCACTGCATCGGCTGTCAACATGCCATTCCAGATTTTCCCAGCCTTTATTAGAACTATCACCAATAGAAATTACTCGCGGTAAATCTTCGCGAAAAAAATGTAACACTGTAGGTAGATAAAATCGAAGATTCGCATCTTCACTATCTGAAATAAGAGCGTTGATGTATTGCTCAGGTGCTATGTTGTTAGGGTTTAATAATAGCGTATCAAGTATGGACTGTCCTTGCTTGAATCTTGTCCATAGATAACTACGAATGGTGACGAAATATTTATTCTGCAACCCTTGTTTAATAATCCAATTTGAAAGGAGTAGCGCATACAATGCAACCTCAGCAGAATAACTTGGGTTTGCCTCACTTGTATGTTTAATATCAATAATGCTTAGGGCAAAACGTTTTTCTGTTGCAGTTTGTATAACATTCCGGCTTCCATTTGGTTTTATTTCCTCGTCGTCCTCTCTGGGCTCTCTTACTAAAATAATATCTGGTATAAGCCCTGCTATAGGAGGAATAAGTGAGGAGTGAGATGAATTAAGTCCAATGTTATTTAGAAAGTCACTTTGGAAATCTATTGGCTCAAATTTTCCTTGGAGAATGACAGACGGAAGAGAGTTGACTTTTTTTAACAAATCAGAAAGAGAAGCTTTGACCGGTTTATTTGTACCTAATTTATCTGGCTGGTAGATAACTCTACTACCAAAAGCTCGAATCAGTTGGTCGTTACGCTGATCCTCAAAATCACGACCGGCTGTTTGAAGAACGCCAACTCCAGGTCGAGCTTGCAAGGGAACCGGCATGTTGTGAGTAGCCAACTCAGAATCTTAGTGAAGAGATAAAAATAAACTTCTGTCACACTTTGATCTTAGAAACATTGACAAAGTGCTTTTTGATATTCTTTTATCTGCCATCTTATGATACCTATTTATTGGATCTATAGTTCAGTTCTTTTCCTGAGTAACAGAATTGTAGAAAATATAAACTATATGTCATTAGATATAAATAATAAACGACTTTTATTGTTAGTTAGGCTCTATAATTCTCTATTTTAAAAAAATAACTTCTATTGTCAAGTTTGTTATTATAAAATATCCTCTAAAGAGGAATTCTAAAAATCTATTTATCCTCATCCAAAGATTTAAGTCTTTTATAGGCTACGCAGCTAGCTACGGAGATTTGTTGTGCAAATCCATGCTGTTAACCTGCTCCCGTTGATTAACACACCGCGATGTTAGTAATGTCTTCTTGTGACCCTGACCCCGAATATGCTCCAAGCATAATCAGGAATAACCGGCTTCATGTTGGTTGCATATTCTGGCAACCGACAGATTTTTCTGCAAATTCGGACGGGGTTATCCATCCCAGCGTAGAATGAGGACGTCTCTGGTTATAGTGTATGCGCCAGTCCTCGATTTTGCACCGTGCGTCCTCCAGGAACATGTGATCCTCCCCTCATAATGTGGACACGCTTCTAAGCGAGGTTCTTTTTTTCAAATTGCTCCGGGCTGAGACCGCCACACGCACTGTGACGACGCCAACGATTGTAATCGCACTCAATGTAATTAAATACCACGGTACGCATATCATCACGACTGATTAGACACTCACCGTGGATACATTCCACCTCCAGCGAGTGGAAAAAACTTTCCGCACAGGCATTGTCATAGCAGCAGCCTTTGGCACTCATGCTGCCACGAAGGCCGTGCTGCATCAGTAGGGTATGATAATCTGCTGAGCAGTATTGGCCGCCGCGATCGCTGTGAGCAATAACATTCATTGGCCGCTTACGCCGCCAAAGCGCCATCTGCAGGGCATCGCACACCAGCTCTGCTGTCATCCGGGATGACATTGACCAGCCAATGACCGCACGGGACCACAGGTCAATCACCACGGCAAGATACAGCCAGCCCTCGTCGGTACGTATATAGGTGATGTCCTGCACCCACTTCTGATTTGGTGCGCAGGCGGTGAAATCCTGCTTCAGCAGGTTATCGAATACCGGCAGATTATGTGCCTTATAGCTGACCGGATTGAATTTCCGGGCGGCTCTGGCCCTCAGCCCCTGCCGTTTCAGGCTGGTCGCCACCGTCTTAATGTTGTACCTGAGCCCCTGTTCGCGGAGCTCATCAGTAATGCGCGGTGCGCCGTAGCGCTGTTTTGCCTGATGAAAAGCCTGGCTGACCACCCTGTCACACTGCTGGCGAAATTGTTGACGCGTACCCGGCTGCACGCGACGGTTACGGCGAGCATAACAGCCGCTGCGGGACACGCGCAGCACCCGACACATCGCTTTGATACTGAACTCTGCCCGATGTTTTTCGATGAAGACATACTTCATTTCAGGCGCTTCGCGAAGTATGTCGCTGCCTTTTGGAGAATAGCCAGCTCCTCGGCCTGCTCCGCCAGCTGGCGCTTCAGGCGGGCATTTTCGGCAGCCAGCTCATTCTCTCGTTCGGAGGACGTTTTCTGCTGCTGAATTTTGCTGCGCCATGCATAAAGCTGAGACTCATAAAGGGAGAGTTCGCGGGCAGCGGCGGCCACGCCGATTCGCTCAGCAAGCTTCAGGGCTTCGCTGCGGTATTCAGGAGAATACTGTTTTCGTGGCTTCTTAGTTACGGTTGCTGATTTAGTCATGTGAGTCACCTCTGTCTGAGAGTTTACTCACTTAGTTGCGTGTCCACTATTGGCGGGTAGGATCAGCATAGGCCAGAGACCCTATGGGAAAAGTTAGTAACAGAAATAATGAACTATGTCGCATGGCAGTATTTTCCTGAAGCGTATTCAGGGCAGGGTAGATGAGATGCTGGGGTGGCACAGTGAAGAAATATTTGTGTCTAATAAAAGATTTTAGTCGGTGCTGTGAATGCTAACTCACTATTTTTAATATGGAAGATACTAGTAATAGTCAAGTTTTATCTACTGTTTACTGCATTAGGGCTATTGGATTTTATAGCCGGCAAACGTTCGTATCTTCTATGGATAAAGTTTGGTAGTTGTGATTCTAACAACTACCAAAAATTACTGGATTGGACAATTAAAGTATGTCAACTTTTAAGAATATCATTCTTTAATTTCGATAAAGGTATCGTAGAATAATCTTGTTCGTTTCCTGTTACCCCAAATATGAAATGCCTAAATTCGTCTTCTGTCATTTTTGTCGATAGGATTTTTTCTATGGATTTTCTATATCCATCGGTGAAAATTAAACGTTTTTTGAGAAGGTTAGCTACGTCTGATTTATGATTCTCATATATCTCCCGATGTCTAAAGAAATATGAGTTATTAATATCATCTTTATCCTTGGGGATTACTTTTAAGTCAAATCCATCCATGTCTCCATATAGTCCTTTTACGTTATTATAAATCACATGGAAATATTTCTCATCTATTAATCTATTAGAGTATATGTTTGCCCAAGGGAACAGTTTGTCTTTTTTTATTATGCAATTGCAATATGAACAAGATGGTATAAAGTTTAACAAGGTCAGTGAATATAAAGGAAAGATTAATTTTGGGAATTGATGATCAATTTGAGCTAAAGATTTTACCTCACCATTATAGGAGTATGTATCAATATATTGTCTATTACAGTAAGGGCAAATAGTTATTTTAATATTATTAAGTATATCGTTTCTTATATTTTTTACTGACATCAAAAACTCATTGTAGTTAAAAATGGCAGCAATGCTTTTGTTGTTTTTTTTAAATGCGGTAATTATTTTCTTATGAAAGTCCAAATAGTTCTTTTCGTTTTTTACAATATCTGAGTTATTAATGCCAAATTTTTTTAGGATATTATTATGCCTGAATTTATCTATAATATAAATCCGTTCATCAGCTAATGCTTTTTTATACAGAGAGCCACTTAGAACCTTATGTTGAATTTTTATTATTTTTAGATAATCATTGCCATGTAATAAAAATCTTGAGATCTCGTAGTAGTCTTTTAGAAATTCATCATTTTTCTTAATTAATCCTTTTTGAACAAATGGATCAAAAGAGATGGAGTTTAAAAGTTCATCCGAGCACACCTCATTAAATGAAAATGAGTGATTAAAAAAATCAATTCCTAATTTTTTGTTCAGGATGAATGATTTAACTTTTCGTTGATGTGAAACAATAAATTCATTATTAAAAAATTGCTCTTTAGAAAATTTAATCATGTTTCTTTTCATTCATTTTATTAAGGATTTTTTCTTTCTTTTTGATTAAAGTGTTTATTTCATCATCTAATTTAACTAATTGCATTTTTTTATCATAATTATAATTGGCGTTAAGTTGATTAATCAATGTTCGTCTAATATACTCATCATCAATGGAATGTATTATATTACGTAGGCTAGTATAAGTTTTTGAAGTGGTATTCATGTTTACATTATCTACTTGAGTCAATAATTCATTTAATTTTCGTACAGCAAACTCACCAATTGGTTGTGATAAAAAGAATGAATCATTTATTATATCATATATATTGCTTGCAAAACTACGGTTTGCTTTACTACTATAATATTTACCTTCAGAGGGGATGTATTCTATTTTTATAACATTTTCTTTTAACAGATCGCTGATGACATATGGTGAATGTGTTGATAAAAGTATCTGGAAGGAATAATTATTGTAACCTTTGTTCAAGTATTGTAGTAGGTAATCTAAAAATAATCTTGACCACTCTGGATGAAGGTGTTCATCATACTCATCTAATATAATAATAAAACCATGAATCTCTGGGTTGTTCTCTATGGTTAGTTTAATCGCTTTATTAATACCAGCGATCTTGCTATTTATATCAAACTCCCCTGTGCTCATTTTAGGCAACTTGAGAGTAATTGGGTTGTTTCCAGCGCCAATTTCAGTAATAAAAGAATGTACCTTGTCATCATAATTATTAAGATTTATGGAACATGTTACGTTTTCTTTTAGTCCGTTTCCTTCTTTCGTAAAAAATAATTTGTCATTGTTTTCTAAAAAATTTATAACTACGGTCCATTCTATATCATCTAAATATGAAACTATTTCATCATCATTTTTTGTTAATAGTTCAATAGTATTGTCTATTGTTTTTAACAAGAAAGATTTTATTTTAGCATAATCTAATATATCGCTATTATATCTGTTAGAGTTAATTAACTCTTGACAGATTGCTCTGTTTTTTTCATCAAAAGAATTATGGATTATGTGTAAGATATATTCTTCCATAAAATTTATTACAAAAAGTTTTTTGCTGTCTTGTATTTTTTTTGGTTTGTTTTGATTAAATAATATGATATTAGAGTCTAAATATCTATCAAAGTCATTATAAAATTTAAACTCTTTTTTTTCTTCACGCATCTGGTATGCTTCGATCTTTATATCAATGCTTTTTTTGTTTATGTGACTGCAAAAATCATTGGCATTATTAGTTATAAATTCATAAAAATTTGCCATGTTGGTTTGCAGATAATTTCTTTTAAAACCATAGTTTCTATCATCGTTATCATGAATGTTCCTGCGTCCTTTTCCATTTATGCTATTGGAAAAATTTGGTTTGTGAATAACACAGTATTTATTTTGAATGTTATTTTCAAATTGGATAAATGAATCTAGGTAAAGAATATTTTCTGTTCTACCTAATCTATAGGCTATATAAGATTGATTTACTTTCCCGATATTTATAATTTTATCGGCATTAAAACCTTCTAAAAAATAAGTATCATTATGTTCATAAACGGCTACCCATTGACTATTAGGGTAGCAACTATGTAAGTCTATGTGGCTCAAACCAAGTATATTAAAAATGGTGCTTTTCCCTACACCATTTTGTCCCACGACAGCATTTACATTAATGATATTATTTCCATAGAAATTTTGTAATGGTGTATATTCCAAGTCAATTATCTTCAATTCACGTGTGTTTGTGATATTTATTTCTTTATCTTCTGAGAAATTAATTCCCAAATTAAAGTCAACATCAAAGCAATTAGCCAAATAAAAATAAATTAATCTCATTTCATCCCTCAACATAAATCATTAAAACTATCAAGCATGGAGTTAAAGTGTAATAGTCAAAGTATATCGTTTAAATTGTTGATGTTAATTATACTAAAGAGAATATCATAATACAATAATTATACTGAAGTTAGGATTCGATGTTCTATGTTTTTTTAATTGTAATTGCATTTTTATTATTAGTATCTCTTTATTAAGAAGCCATTTTTGTATGTAACATGCAATCATATTATAAGTTTTGACATGTCTTACTACACTAATGATGATTTAAGGCGTAAGGACAGTGGGTAATCCTCCCATTTTTAACGGAGGCGATAAGTAGAATCAGGTCATGCGTTGAATATGCTGCATTGGCGTGAAGCCATTCAGTGCCATATTCGGACGCTCGTGATTATAAAACCATTGCCAGCGTGTGGCATAGTCCTGCAATTCATCCAGTGATGTAAACAGGTGCTGTCCCAGCCAGTCATAACGTACTGTCCGGTTATATCGCTCAATATAAGCATTCTGCTGAGGTTTACCGGGTTGAATAAAACGCAGGGTGATATCCTGCTGAGCAGCCCATGACATCAGTACCTTGCCAGTATATTCTGGCCCGTTATCACATCGTATTGCTGCCGGTTTACCTTTCCACTCAATGAGTTGTTCGGGAGTCCTCACAACACGATTTGCGGGAAGAGAAAAATCCACCTCAATGGCCAGCGCCTCACGATTAAAGTCATCAATAACGTTTAGCAACCGGACTGAGCGGCCATCCGATAGCTGCTCATGCATGAAGTCCATTGACCAGCATTCATTGCGGCTTTCAGGCACTGCCAGCGGTTCGGGCTTATCCCGTTTCAGTCGTTTCTTCGGTTTAATTCGCATGTTCAGAGACAATTCGCAGTATATCCGGTATACCCTTTTGTGATTGAACTTAAAGCCTTTTACGTTAAGCAGGTACAAAAAGCACAGACCAAAACCCCAGTTGCGCTGACCGTCAGCGATGCGGAGCAGCCAGTCAGCAATAACCGTGTTTTCTTCATTCAGATGAGGCTGATAGCGATAGCAAGTTTCGCTGACAGCAAACAACTGGCAGGCAAAACGTATGCTGACGCTTCGGTTTTTGACCGCGTCCTGTGCCATCCGCTTTCGATGCGATGGCTTCACCACTTTTTTGCCATGGCCTCCTGAATAATTTCGGCCTTTAGTCGCTCTTCGGCATACATCTTTTTGAGACGGCGGTTTTCGTCTTCCAGCTCTTTTAGTCGGGCCATCATTGAGGCATCCATTCCGCCAAAGTGTGAACGCCACTTATAAAAACTGGCACTGCTCATACCATGCTCGCGGCATTGCTCAGCAACTGGCGTTCCGGCCTCGGCCTGCTTGAGGATGGTCATGATCTGGCTGTCGGTAAAGCGTGATTTTTTCATAGAGATCTCCCCGGTTCAGGTTACGAGAAAATTCTACTTATGAACACACCGGTTTTTCGGGGGGATTACCGGAGCGGCAGCGGCCGACCGTCGCGGGTCAGGTACAGCGCGCCGGGGGGGCTTCCCCACCTCCGGCTGCGGGGTAGTCCACCATCACCATATCGACGAAGGCCGGGTGGGGCCGCTGAGGGAATAGAGCGCGAGAGCGGGACTCAGGGCGCGCAGCGTCTGCACCGTCTCCGGCTTGATATAGTCCCCGCCCTGGCCGACCAGGCGCAGGGTGCTCAGGCTCCCCGCCGTCCGGCAGGCGAGCAGCATCTCCAGAATGGCGGGCACCGAGCGCCAGATGGTGACGCCGTGGCGCGCCACCAGCCGGTTCCAGTTGATGGCGTCTTTCTCCCGATCCGCGGCGGTCATCGCCCGGCGTCGCCGGGTCTGCGCAATCACATTGCCGGTGGCGCGGCAGATAGAGGGCCGCGACGCTGCCCGACCGATCCTTCCGCTCGCTTGCCGGCCCCCGGTAATGATTACTGTCCCTTACCAGCAATAATCGGCGCGATCAGCAGCAGCCGGGTGCGCACCTCAGACCACGGCTTGCTCTCTTCGCCCTTCGGTACGATGAAGAACTCGCCCTGCTTAATCGACACCCGCTCGCCGTTTCTGAAATCAATAAACAGCTCGCCCTCGGTGACCATAAACAGCTTGTCCTCATCCTCGTGGGTGTGCCAGATAAACTCGCCCTCGGCGAGCAGGATAATGACTTTATAGTCTTCGGTTTCGGCGATGACTTTTGGCGACCAGACCGTCTCCAGGCGGGAGAACTGCTGATCCAGGTTGGTGACCAGTCCGAATGCTGAGGCTGGGTTCATCTTCGTCTCCTTCCCTATTTATTATCAGAAGCGTGCCTTCATGCCGATGCCGAGTTCGCGCGGCGCGACCATCGTGCCGGTTACGCCTGCCGTGCGGTCATTGGCCTTGGTCGCCGGGGTGCGGCGGTCAAAGACGTTATCGACGTAGGTAAACAGCTCAAGGTTCCGGGTCGGGCTGTACGCCAGGCGCAGGTTGGCGATGGCATAAGAGCCGACGCGCAGGTCTCGGTCGTTCTGATCGTTGGAGTAGTAGCGGTTGATGTAGCGCATATCGCCGCTCAGGCGAACCTGCTCGGTGATGTCCCAGTCGCTGCCGAGGTTGAACATGTAGCCCGGCGCTTTGGCGAACTTATTGCCCTCAAAGGCGTTGCCGCGATAGTCGTTGAACTTCTTGATTTCGCTGTGCAGTAGCCCGACGCCGCCGCGCAGGCGCAGGTTGTCCAGCACCCGATAGTCGGCGCTGGTTTCCAGTCCGTAGGTCACGGCTTTATCGGCATTGACCAGGATCGAACCGTTAGGCCTGTCCGCGGTGTAGTCGGTTACCGAACTCTGGAAGTCCTTATAGTCGGAATAAAACAGGTTGCTGGTCAGCAGCAGGCGGTTATCCAGGGCGTTGATGCGCGAGAACAGTTCGTAGTTCCAGGCCTTCTCCGGGGAGAAGGTATAGTAAGAGTGGCCGGAGAAGTTAACGCCCGTCCCGCCCGGCGCGTAGCCCCTGCTGACCATGGCGCCGACCGTAACATCGTCGGTGATGTCGTAGCTGAGCGAGGCCTTCGGCAGCACCGCGTCAAAGCCTTTGCTGTAGTCGTGATACTCGCCGGGCACGTAGCTGGTGGTGCCCTTATGCTGCACCTTGTCGTACTGATAGCGTAACCCGCCGGTCAGCCGCCACTTCTCCGCCAGCCGGCGGGTCACTTCCGAGAAAATGCCCAGGCTGTCGTTGGTCAGATCGGCGTCCGCTTTACCTAAGGCGTTATCCAGCACGTTGGTGGCGGTCTCTCTCGAGTAAAACACGCCCGCCATTCCGCTCCAGAGAGACTCTTCCGTACCGAAGTTCATCCGCGTCTCGTTGGAGACGTTGTGCGAATCGCGCCGGGCGATGCCGGGGAACATTTTGGTGAAGGTGTAGCGGTAGCGGGAGCCGGAATACTGGGCCTGGTTCGACAGCGTAATGTCGTTTTCGAAATCATACTGCAGATCGAAGATCCCCACGTCGCTGGTGGTGCGCGACCGGTTGGTGCTCAGCCCTGCATTTTGTAGCTTGTGGTAGGGCCGGGTGGCGGACTCGGCGTCCGGACTTTCGTCCATCGCGTGGGAGTACGTCAGCTTAGCCTTAAACCACGGGCTTTCCGCCGGCTGAAACAGCGCCTTGACGCGGGCGTTGAGGTTCTCATAGCGCTTATCCAGCCCGCCGTCGAAGTAGTTCGGGTTGGTGTAGTTGATGTAATCATGGCGGCCGCTGTAATCCATCGCCAGGCGCAGGGCGATGTCGTCGCTCACCGGGCCGCTGGCGGCAAACGAGGCGCGCTTTTTAGCGTGGGAACCGTACAGCACCTGGCCGTCAAATTCCGGCGTAAAGGTCGGGTCGTTAGTCTTGACCACGATAGCGCCGGCGATGCTGTTCGCCCCCTGCGAGGTGGTCTGCGGGCCGCGGTAGACCTCCATCGAGCTGACGTCCCACAGGGCGCCGCCGCCGAGGCCGTACTCCGCCGCGCTGATGTAGCGCCCGTCGACGTTGATCGTCGCGCGCGGAATCGGCTTGGAGAGGAAGGTGTTGCCGCCGGTGAGCGGGCCGTTGGTGTCGATACCGCGGATGGTCGGCGCGCCGGTGGGGCTGGTGTAGAGCACGTTGGGCGTGCCCTGTAGCGCATCGGCGAAGGTGACCGCATCGGGCCTCGCCTTCAGCGCCTCGCCGGAGATCACGGTCACGGAGCTGGACGTTCGCTTAAGCGTCCGGTCGGTTTTTTCCCCGGTGACAATAATTTCATTGAGATTCTGCGGATTAGCGCTTTTCTCTTCTTCACCTGCCGCAGCAAGTGCCTGACCGTTCAATGAGTATAAGGTGAATACCAGCGCGCCGTTGATGGCTATTTTCCCGCAAGAGACGAACCGGTTTCCCGGCAGAGTAGACCGTGTCATGTCGATTCCTTTTCAACCATTAAATTGCTGTGACAATTGTTATTGTTTGTGATAATCATAATTATTATCATTTGCATTTGTAAATATATATCACCGCTGTAATACCTGGAAAGAAATATTTTTTAGGGCCGGTCGGGAGGCAGCCGCCGCTGCGTTAAGCATTTTGTTGCCGTGCGGAAAAGGGGGAAGTCGTTAATTTTGTGCGCCTTTTATAACGACGATGGGTAGTTATATCCGCGCAGAGTGTGCGTGAACCCGTTAAATATCGTTAACGCGTAGCGCGATATTTCAATCAGCGACCTATCTTCATAATCATTTGAATATGAATGCTTTTAGCTTTCGCCTGATTAAGTTGGTTGAAAATGATAGGGGACGCCGCTGCGGACGGTATCTGATGATGATGGCAGGTCTGGCTTATCCAGCGCTGAGCGGATCCTGAAGCCTATCGTCATCTGGCGGCTGGATGCCCGGGAAGATATTGTGACGCTGCTAAGCGCCATCGAAAATCTTATTGAGCAGTCTCCCCACCTGAATGCGCGATATAACCTGAGCGATGATGGGGAGTTAATGAAATACGCCGGGCAGACGTAGCGCGACTGCTGCTTGCAGGCCGGGTCGGCGGCGGGCTGGTCATCGCCGCTGATTTCGGTTCCCCGCCTGCTGAGCGGCGCGCTGGCGAACTGCCGTTACGCCTGCCCCGCCCGGCGCGCGCTGGTGCGCGCCAGCGCCGCAAAGTCCAGATCGCCGTCGCCGTGGGCCAGCCCTTCGATAATGGCATCGCGCACCGTGCTGGCGAGCGTCAGGGGCACGCGGGCCTGCTCCGCTGCCGCGATAGCGAGATTAACGTCTTTCAGGCCCAGCTCAAGTCGGAACCCTGCGGGCGTGAAGCGCTCGTCGGCAATAGCGCTGCCGTAGCCCTGGTACACCGGCGAGGCGAACCCGGTGCTGGTCACCAGGCCGAGAAAGTCGGCGGCATCCACGCCGTGGCCGCGCACCAGCGCCGCGGCCTCGCCCATCGCGCCGATGGCGCTGGCAATCATAAAGTTCACCGCCAGCTTCACCACACTGGCCTGCTCCGGGCGCTCGCCGTAGCGCCAGGTTTTGCGGCCCATCACGTCGAACAGCGGCTGCACCGTGTCAATGGCAGCGGCTTCTCCGGCGGCGAGAATGTTAAGCTCTCCGGCCTCGGCCACGTCGACCCGTCCCAGCACCGGCGCCGCCACGTAGCGGATGCCGCGCCCGGCAAAATCTGCCGCCAGCACGGCGGAGAGTTCTGCGGAGACGGTGGCCATATTGACCACGATAGCGCCGGGGCGCAGCGCCTCGTCGGCCGCCTGCAGCGTACTGCGGGTAGCCGCATCGTCGGCCAGGATCAGAATAACCACATCCGCATCCCGCACCGCCTCGCGGGGTGAAGAAGCGACCTGTGCCCCGCGCGCCGCCAGCCGCTGCCCCGGCTCCGGGCTGCGGTTCCACGCCCGCAGGTCATAGCCTGCCGCCAGCAGGTTAGCCGCCATCGGCCAGCCCATCGTTCCGAGACCTAAAAAGCTTATCTTCATCATGCCACTCCGTAACAGGAAACGATTGATTCCAGAATGTAGCAGTAAACGGTGGGGGAGGGTAAATAGCAGTAGGTGGACAATCTTCAGAAGTCCGTCTTTGCGTTAGCGCGTGCCGCCCGGCGATGGGCAGAATCGAATCGCGGAGCCCCGACGGAGAGCGTACAACTTAAAAACGGCCGCTGAGGCCCGGCAGGTCGGCGTCGCGGATGACGCCGGGGTGGGCGTCAATCGCCCGCAGCAGCGCCGAATCGAGAAGCGCGCGGGCGCCGCTATCGCCGCGCAGGGCCAGCAGGCGCTCGCGCCAGGCGGCGCTGAACCCCACCGGATGCCCCGGGAACCCCTGCCAGCGTAGCCTGACCTGCTCCGCGCCCTCGGCGAGCGCCTGCGCCACCCGCCGGTGATCTTCCGCCGTGATCCACGCCATATCGCCGGGCACAATCAGCCAGCCCGCCCGCGCCTGTGCGGCGCGCACCCCGGCGGCAATGCTCTCGCCGGAGCCGCCGCTGGGCAGGCAGACGGTCCGCACGCCGCGCCGCTGCGCCAGCGTCAGGATCTCCGCATATTCAGGACGGGTAACCACAACCGGCGGCAACCCGCTGGCCTGCGCGTGCGCCAGCGTCTGCTCCAGCAGCAGGACGCCATCGGCAAGGGGCGCCAGCAGCTTATTGCCGACGCCGCCCGCCCGGCGGAAGCGGGCGCCGAGTCCGGCGGCGAGGATGATGATACCGGGCGTATTCATGGGTGACACTCCGTCAGTGGCGATAGGGCATTATTCCTCGCCTGTGGGGGAAGGTCTAATGGTGATGAAAGTGGGGTTTACGTCCACGGACGATGCGAAGATACCCTAAAGGCTGTTATACACCGATGAACATTGACTTCATTAGAAGGTTCCCTTCGTACATCATGTTATCCTTACCGTTATTTTTTAACGAATTCAGTAGCATGTATATTGATCGATTTTTAACCGAATACGACGAATCGCTGACCGGCGAGATGAATATCGACCCTCTTGGTCAGCTGGTTATTTGGTCATCCTGGGGCCAGGCTATCTTTCACAGCCGCATCACTTCAATTGCTAATGACGTCCGGCAATATACGCTTAACCTGCTGCACCACAGCGTTATCCGCGAAATCATCCGGGATGATGCTGTGCAAACGGCGGGTGCAATGAAAATACGCTATCCCAAAAAGCAGGCCCGGGAGTTTATCGCGGCAAGCCTTATCCATCTGGAGAATATTTATATTTATTCGATGCTGGCTGCGGAGCAGGGGGAAGTAACGCTCGCGGGCGTGCAGGGGATTAATAAGGCCCGGGCAAAATGGCATACCTCAGACAATAACCCTCAGCTTATTTTCGGCCACAGCAAAGAAAGTGAATTGCTGACAAATCAGCTTGCGCTTGGGACGAACGGCCGCTACAAGTCGCCGATGATCAGTATGAGGTTTTTCACCACATCCTACGATTATGATCTACCGGATAATAAGCCCGTATGGGAGGCTGCTGAAGCCTTTATTCAACAGGTCCACGCGTTACGCGAACTACGTACTACGGCACTGGCCTACCTTAAGCCGCTGATGGCCGAAGTGAGTAAGGATGCTCTTACACCCTTTTTCAGCGCTATTCCTGATGTCCTTAAATCTGCCTTCGTCAGCGCATTTCTCAATCCTAAATATGTAGGTAACTACTCGCAGGCCTTCTGGCTTGGCAGAACCGGGCTTAATAAGAATGGTGCGGGAGCTATTTATCAGGTACTGAAGCGTGAACGAGAATACCCGGAGCAATCTCCCTTACCGGTATCGGGGGTTTTTCATGAGGCCAGGAAGAATTCCGATCTCATGGCGGAGATGGATGATGGCGAGCGCCGAACGCTGGACTATATCATTGAGGCTGAACCATTTCTCTCTTTAGCCGACCTGATGTTCGCAGGGCTCAGGCGGCAGAGCCAGCAGACCCTCGCCGACTTTGCACAATTCTGGAAGGAACATGGACTGACGGAGCAGAGTTTACCTGAACTGTCGGCAAAGCTGGCACAAAACGCTGACCTTGTCGCATCGCTTTCCGGTACCCCCGGCAAACGCTTCAGGCAACTCCTTGAGCTTGCCAGCCGCCCCTCACTGGAGGAACAGGTGCGCGGGCTGCTGAACTATCACAATGAGCTGATGGAGATTCGCGGACAGTTTCCCTGGCTTGGACTTGATGGCGATACCCTCACGCTGCAGACATCTCCCGCCATTATCGATCGCGAGCGCAAGAGTGGCGATTGGGTAAATCATTATTACATCCCGCAATTCCGTAATTTACTGGATGGATTATGGGGAGATAAGACATGAAGCTTCTGGATATGTTTAAGAAGCAGATAGCGCAAATGGGGCCGCTGAAGCGCGTCTGGCTCACCACCTTTAACCTCGATATTGCCTTTGTTGAAAGCCGTATCCTTCCCGCCGTTTTGGATATGGACCCGCCCACGGGGCGGATGGACTATGAAGGGCTGCAGAGGGCATTAAGTGACAGTGGTATTGATTTCCGAATCTATTGCGATCCGCGAATGATCGACATTGTGAAGCCCAAAAGAACCTCTATAGGGATCTATCCGGTGTCGGTGCGCAAGCTTGCTGTTGATGAAGCACTATACCTGGACGGTGAACGCAGCCTGTTTCACCCAAAAGTGTTTTATCTTGAAGATAATAGTAAAAAAATTGTTCTCGGCGCCGGGAGCGCGAACCTTACGCTCAGCGGCTGGGGAAGGAATCAGGAGGCCGTAGACTTTCGGACGGTTTCCAGCAATGCGCAGTATCAGCAGATAAAACAGTTTTTTATGGGGCTTCTTGATGAGGAGCTTAGCTACGGGGACTTTTTCCCGGTGCGACGCAAATTTTATGGTGACGATCCTGACTGGTCGTTCATTCACAGTCTCAATCAGCACACATTATTAGATGCGCTAGCGGCGGGAGGAGAGCTGACAAAACTCAGCGTCTGGTCCCCCTACCTTGCCGACAGCTTGCCTGTGCTGATATCGAAGCTGGCGGGCCCTGAGCTGCGCGTTGAGCTCGTGCCCGATCTCGCCGCCGGACAATTTATTCGCACCCGCTGGGGAGAGGAGCTACAGACGCTCATTGCCTCGCAGCGATTGACGTTATTCAGGCCTCCCGCCGAGCGCGATCCGCGAATCATGATGACACACGCCAAGCTGTGGCTGGCAGAGAGTAGTGCGGGCCGTCACCTGGCGATTGGTTCCTGGAATTTTACCGGCCCGGGATGCAGTAGCCTGCCAGTAAAGGGCAGAAATGTTGAAGCCGGGATCGTGCACCCCGTCAGCAAAGGGACGAAGCTGTGCTCAGCGCCTTGGGCCGTGAGTGAAGGCGACTTTGCCTGCGAAGAGTTGCTGGAGGAGGAAGCACTGGTACCCGGCAGTCTGCCACCTTTCGACTTGACGGTCGTTTTTGACTGGCAGCGCTGCGAGTACAGGCTGTCAGGAGAGTGGTTCCTCGGTAAGCCACAGGAGGGTCATCTGCTGATTCTTCCCGGGGTCAAAAAGCCGGTCAGGCTTTCCTGGAACGTTGCTGACGGTGTGCTGAAATCCCCCTTAAAAATAAACGTTGAGCAAAGCGCCGCGCTGCTGGACAGCCCTTTCTACACGCTGCGTAAAGCCGGTGAAGCCGACTGGACCGGGACTATTGTTGAAACAGGTGCAGAATACCGCCGCGCCCTGCGCTTTAAATCCCTGGACGATATTCTCGACAGCTATATGAACGCCTCTGAACCTGAACAAAGCGATAATCTGATGCTCCGCAGCGCGGCGGGACAGGATGAACTGCTGAGCGAATCACTGGAAGAGGTCGCATCCGCAAGCCCGGAAAGCACCAGCTACTTTCGGCTGTTTCAGGCAATGCGGCTGCGCGGAAATGGGCTGTCGACCATAAAAGAGAGTAAGCAGCTGCATCGTCGCCTTTTCAGCGATCCCGGCTGCCTGCTGGAGCTGGCTGAGATGGTCCGTGCCCTGCTTGAGCAGCAGCCCGGCTCGGTATTTGGCTGGTTTCTGGCGCAAGAGGTCAATAGCATGGCGGATCGGGCAAAGGTGCGATTTGATCAGATTAAGCGGTCAAATACAGCGGACGCTGCAGATATTACCGTGCATCAGTGGCGCTCTCTGTACGTGGCTCCTCCGCCTCTAAAAGGGAAAAAAGGGACCCATCGTTATCTGAATATCATCCGCAAGGAGTGCAGCTATGACCACTAAACTCCCTAAGCTAATAACGCCGCATTGTGTCGCGAAAAAAATGAACTTTGATGCTGCAAATACCGCGTGGCGCTACGAGGCCGGCAGTACCAGCATGGCGGCTAAGCAGGCGGAAGGCGTGGCTGGCCTGTGGAACTTACTTACTCAGAAGCGGGTAGCCTTGCTTGCCGATGAAGTCGGGATGGGGAAAACCTACCAGGCAATCGCGGTGATGCTGCTGATGTGGCAGTTAAAGCCCGATGCGCGCATTTTGGTCATGGCACCTAACGCGACGTTGTGCAACAACTGGCAGACCGAGTTCTCTACCTTTGTCCATAAGCATCTCAGGATGAAAGAGAACCCTTTTACGTCTCAGGAAGGAAAGGAAAAATATGCACCGCAGTTTCACGGTCGGTTGGCGGAGTTAAGCGCTGCCGTTGGAGAGAAGTCTCACCATTTCTTTTTGACCACGATCTATTCGTTGAGTGGGCTAGTGCCTAAGGGGCAAAAAGAGGGCGATGTAATCTCCATTGCTGAGATGAATGGAGAGGTATATCGAAAAAAAATAAAAGCGGCTCTCGACGGCGTAGGTTTTGATTTAATCATCATCGACGAAGCCCACTATTTCCGCAATCGTGAGGGCAGCCAGCGAGCCGCCGCCGCGCAGACTTTTTTTGGCGAAGGGCATGATCGCCTGTCCAGCAATGCGCTTCTGCTTACTGCCACGCCAAATCACTCTGCCGCCCGTAATGTATACGATATATTAAGTTACTTTATCGATATCAAGCAGACCTATGACGAAGATGACGTGCGTTCTTTGATGGAAAACTTCGCCATCCGTCGATTGCGTAAGATGTCAGGAAGCGATAACCAGCATTACAGTAAATATGCGTATCGCCGGGAGCAGGCTACAGGCGCCAGCTTTACCGGCAATATTGATGCAGAATTGTTTTTTGCCCTGTATCAAAAAAGTCTGGTTAAAGAACTGGATGAAAATAATAAGGGCACCGGCGACAAGCGAATGATGTATGGATACCTGGAGGGTTTTGAATCCATTGGTAATATTGAGAAAATTCAGGACATACATGATAACGCAGATGCAAACAGTGATTTTAACCATGCGGCAGATTCGGAGTTATTAACCGAATTAACCCGGCAGTTTCATAACGTTTATCACCGTTTTCCGGACCATCCGAAATATGATGTTCTGGTCAACACGTGCATGTCCGGCGATCCCTTCATGTCTGGGGCGCTTTATGACCGCAAGCACCTGGTCTTTGTCCGTCGCATCCCGTCAGTGCGCGAGATAACGCAGCGCATAAATGCTCGCTATGATGAAATGATGGCCGAGCGCTTAATCCGGCTTTGGCAACTGCCGCCGGAGGCGTTAGAGAAATGGCGTAGTACGCGCTGGTCCAGGGATGAGTATGAAAACCTGATATCGATAAAGGCTATCCACTCTCACGAGCCGGATGAGCCTGCCGAAGAGAGCCTGCCGGACGATGACGACGAAGAAAACGAAGCCAAGCTTTCCAGCAGGATTGCGGCCCTGTTTGTGACCCAAAAGAGCGGCCCGCTGCGGCGCACGGACTGCAGCAACGTCAGCCTGCGTTTTCGTCGCCCTGAAAGTCTGCTGTCGCTGTTTCTGGAGCCGGCTTGCGATGGTTTTGTGGGGGCCTATACGCAATATTATCGCAGGGAGTCCGGCGATCGGATGCGCGATAGCTATAGTGATGCCGCGAGAGATACTCGTCAGGAAAGGCTGGGGGAGAATGTTGCAAACTATGCCCACCCTATGCCAACGGCCTGGGGAATTATGTTCGATTTACTTCCTGAGCGGCATCAGCAGCAGATAAAAGCATGGAAAGCGCAGTCGAACGGCATGGCAATAATCGAGAACTTTGCTAACTATCTGCGCATCGGCTATCTGTTCGCCAGCCCGGTGATGGTCGAGCTTTACTGCTGGTTCACAGAATTTAATCGTGAACCCCAGCGCGGCGATGCCCAACAGCGGTATTTGCATTTTATCGCGTGGGTTACGCCGAAGCTTAAGCATTCGCTGATGCTGCGCTACTTCTCGGCAGCTATCGAGACCTTTGAAACGCTGTGCGAGAAGATTGTCGGGCAACGGCTAGATAATAGCCTATATGCCTGGCGCGAGCTCAGCAGCCTGAACAGTCCGGCATGGTACGCCAGCGGGGAGTCTCATAATCGCGAACGGCTTATACGCGGATTTAACTCGCCATTCTTCCCGGATGTGCTGGTGGCAACTTCGGTAATGCAGGAAGGCGTAAACCTGCATCTGCAGTGTCATAAAGTCCATCACTACGGCATTGCCTGGACGCCTGGTGATAATGAGCAGCGTAATGGCCGCGTCGACCGTCTCTTCGGCTGCGTAAACAGGCTGCTCGAAGAGAGCAGCAATGCCGAGCTGGTGATTAATTATCCCTATCTTGCAGGCTCATTCGATCAGGATCAGCTGGCTTCATTTATCCGGCATAAGTACGCCGTGGAGGAGAAGCTGGATAACTGTGAAACCCAACGTTTCAATCGCGAAATCGATACTCAGGAGAGTACCTCAGGCTGGCGGCAGTGGCTACGGCAACCCGTTCGGGATCGGGAAGTCGAAGATCCCTACCCGGCGAAGTGGGCTCAAAAGTAGCTTTGTTTAGACTACACGGGAATAGGGCTAGCCGCTCAGACAGGGCATTATCCATGACGGGATATTCAATCTTGCAGACAGCGGCTATTTTAGCCGCTTCTGCACCAATTCACGCTTTCGCTTCCACGATATCCGCCACGCCCGGAGGCATAAGAAATCGTCTACCGCTTGCGCAAACCACCGGGTATTGAGAAGCGCAATCGAGGCAATACTCAGCCCGGCATTAAGCAAAGCCGTAATCAGATAGAATAGCCGGTTCTCAGTACCGCCGAACGCCTGCGTTAAAGCAAAAACGATATAGCCTGAAGAGAGCGCAGCCAGGCCGCAGACCAGGATTAAATATCCTGTGAGCGCCCTGGAATATCCTCTGCCGAGCATAATTACAGGCGCATATAACAAAGGGCAAAATAGCAGGATACTGGGGACAACGCCGGCCATAACAGCATATTCTGGCCATTCCGCGAGTGTGAAAATGCCCCGCCAGATAAAGAACAGCGGGTGGGTGAAGCTGATAAGCGCGCAAAACATACTGACCACGAGCGGCCACGAGAACAGGAGCTGATGTCTTATGGCCGGCGAAAGCGCGTGAGTCATGGGATCGACACCCGGCGCATTTCCTTGCCTGAGCTGCATCTCAAAGCGTTTCATCCGCGCCATGCTGGCTCTGAGCTGCTTCATGTCACCTCTGATAGATATAAAGTGGACTTACCGCAGCTGAATTGTAACCCGTCTGTTGCTTAAAATCGCCCGATCTAAAACGACTAAAGCAGCCCGCGGGCTGCTCTGTTTCTTAATGCTTAACTACCTATCACCCCGCCATCCTCTTTCACAATCACCACCGTTGCCGACCTCGGCCTCCCGTCGGCCCGGCCGTCCGGCCAGTTGGAGACCGCCCGCGGATTGGCGGGATCGGTAATATCGTCGCCGCCTTCGCCCGGATGCTGAATGTTGATAAACAGCGTGCGGTTATCCGGCGTAAAGGCGATGCCGGTGATTTCGCAGCCGCAGGGGCCGGTGAGGAAGCGGCGGTAGTCGTTGCTGCCGGGGAGGGTCGCCACCATCTGGTTGTTGCCCATGCCTTCGTAAGCCTTTTTATTGATGGTGCTGGAGGAGACGTCGGTCTGGATCCACAGTACGCCGCGGTGGTCGAAGGCGAGGCCGTCGGGGCTGCCGAACGCCGCGCCCTGCATATTGCCTTTGCTTGCCGGGTCGGCGCTGTCGGGGCGTCCGGCCAGCACCAGAATGTCCCACGCAAAACGCGCGGCGGCCGGATCCGAGCCGTCTTCGCGCCAGTGCATGATGTGGCCGAACAGATTATTGGCGCGCGGGTTGGCGGCGTCCGGCGGTGCCTTGCCTTCTTTACCGCGATCGCTGTTGTTGGTCAGCGTGCAGTAGACGCTGCCGCTGGCGTGGGGATCGACGGCGATCCACTCCGGGCGATCCATTTTGGTGGCCCCCACCGCGTCGGCGGCCAGCCGGGTTTTGATCAGCAGATCCCCCTGGCTGTCGAAGCCGTGGGCCTGATCCAGGCCGTTTTCACCGAACGTCAGCGGCAGCCAGTCGCCGGTTCCGTCCGGGTTGAAGCGGGCGACGTACAGCGTTCCCGACGTCAGCAGGTCCATGCCGGCCCGGCGATCGGCGGGATCGTATTTTTTATCAGAGACAAATTTATAGATGTACTCGAACTTCTGATCGTCGCCCATGTACACCACCGCCCGCTTATCGGCCGCCAGGGTGACGGCGGCGCCTTCGTGCTTGAAGCGGCCGAGCGCCGTGTGCTTGCGCGGCGTGGAGTGCGGATCGTAGGGATCGATCTCCACCACCCAGCCAAAGCGGTTCGGCTCGTTGGGGGTCTTATCGACGCTGAAGCGGTCATCCACTTCGCTCCAGCGGTAGGAGGCGTCGCTGTCGCTGATACCGTAGCGTTTCTCAAGCGTCGTGGCGGCGGCTTTTTTAACAAAAATATCCGACCAGTTCTCTTCGCAGGTCAGGTAGGTGCCCCACGGCGTGCGGCCGTTGGCGCAGTTCTGCATGGTGCCGAGCACGCGCTCGCCCAGCGGGTCCGCCGCCGTTTTCATCAGCGTCTGGTGGCGGGCGGGGCCGGTGAGCAGCATCGGCGTATTGACGGTTATCCGCCGGGCAAAGGCCGAGGGGCGCACCACCTGCCAGCCGCTGTCCGCCTTCTTCACTTCAATCACCGACACGCCCATGGCGTTCTGCCCCTTGCGCGCCTTGTCCAGGCTCCAGTCGGCGGTGCCGTCTTTGAACAGCATGCCGTTATCAATGTATTCGTGGTTGAGGGCCAGCAGGCCGTGGTCCGGGCCGTCGCCGCCCTGCGGCAGGCTGAACCAGGCCATGCCGTCGTGGTGCATACCGGCCTGCAGCGCCTGCTCGTCGCTGCTGTTGCTGGCGTCCGGTTTGAAGTCGGGCATCCCGCCCGCGATACCGGTGGCGTCGCCCCAGCGGTAAAAGGGGCGCGCGACGTAGCCCGGCGGCACGGTGACGGTATCCGCCGTGGAGACGGGAATGCTGGTAAATCCCAGCGCCACGGCCTTCGCCAGCGGCGTGGTCTGCGGAGCAGACGCTAAGGCGCTGCCGGTGCCGGTCAGAAAGGGAAAAGCAACGCCGGCCCCGGCCACCGCGCCCAGCTGCAGAAAGCGGCGGCGTGAGAGGTAGGCATCTGCCACCTCCGAAAACGCCGGATTGACGCTGCGGTTGCTGATATCGGCGCGGTGCTCGTTTTTGAAAACGGATTTTAGCGGTCTGCCCATTGCGGCTTCCTGTTATTGTGACGTTAAGAGGTGAATGTGCTGACCAGACTAAGAATAGTTTGTTACAAATTAATAACAGGTATGGGGAAAGATTGCCGGATGTGTCCGGATCGGCGCCGCGGCCTCCCTGCCGCACTTGTACGCCGCAGAATTAAAAAGCAATCTCCGGAGTGTTTTGCCACGCGAAAGCGGCCACACTGCGACTGTGTTACTCTCTTTTCAGCCACAGCGCAGAGGACGGTTATGATGTCAAAACGTACCCCCTGGGCCACCGACGATGCCCGCTGGCAGGCGGTGGTCGAGCGCAACAAAGCCGCTGACGGACACTTCGTCTACGGCGTGCGCACCACCGGCCTCTACTGCCTGCCGTCCGGTTCTGCGCGTCTGCCAAAGCGCGAGAATGTTGAGTTCTTCGACTCGCCGGCAGAGGCCGAATCGCAGGGCTATCGCCCCGGCAAGCGCTTTCTACGCCAGCAGGCGAGCGATCCGGCGGCGGCCATTGCCCGCGCCTGCCGCTATATCGAAGCGTGCGACGATCCGCCGACCCTGGCCGATATCGCCGCCCGCGCGGGAATGAGCGCCTTCCACTTTCACCGCCTGTTCAGGGCTGCCACCGGCCTGACGCCGAAGGCCTATGCCGCCGCGCACCGCAGCCAGCGCCTGCGCGGCCGGCTGCGCGAGGCTCAGCGCGTCACCGATGCTTTCGTTGATGCCGGCTTCGGCTCCAGCGGCCGTTTTTATGAAAGCGCGCCGGCGATGCTCGGCATGACGCCGAAAAACTGGCGGGCCGGAGGCGAGGGCGTGCGCATCTGGTTTGCCCTCGGGGCCTGCTCGCTGGGCGATATTCTGGTGGCGCAGAGCGCAAAGGGTATCTGCGCCATCCTGCTCGGGGAGGATGCCGACGCTCTGTTGCGCGAGCTGCAGGACAGCTTCCCGCAGGCGGAGCTGGTGGGCGGCGACGCGGCGTTTGAGCAGGTCGTTGCCCGGGTGGTGGGCTTTATCGAGCATCCGCAGGCTGGCCTCGGGCTGCCGCTGGACATCCGCGGCACCGCCTTCCAGCAGCGGGTGTGGCAGGCGCTGCGCGATATTCCGCCGGGGGCTACCGTCAGCTACGCCGAGGTCGCCCGCCGCATCGGTTCGCCGAATGCCGTGCGCGCCGTCGCCGGGGCCTGCGCCGCTAATAAACTGGCAGTGGCGATCCCCTGCCACCGGGTGGTGCGCAACGACGGCGCACTGTCGGGCTACCGCTGGGGCGTCGAGCGCAAGCGGGCGCTGCTGGAGAAAGAGGCGAAGGCCGGCTAGTCCCGCTCCTCCTTCAGACGCCGCCAGAGGGTGGTCCGGCTGATGCCGAGCCGCCGGGCGGCGGCCTGCCTGTCGCCTTTGCACAGCGCCAGCGTCTCGCTGGCCGTTAGCGGCACAACTGCCGGGACCGCATCCTGCCGGGCATAGATCTCCGGCACCACCATCTTCAGATCGCGCGCATCCTGCGGGCCGCCGTTTGCCAGCAGCAGCGCCAGCCGCTCGGCGACGTTGCGCAGCTCGCGAATATTGCCCGGCCAGGCGTAGTCCAGCAGCGGAGTGATGTACTGCTCCAGCCGCCGGGCCAGCGGCTCGCCGGGCGTCACCGCCATCGCCGCCAGCGCGCGATAAATACTCTCCCTGGCCAGCAGGCGGATATCCTCTCCGCGTGCGCGCAGCGGCGGGAGCGGCAGGCGCAGCGCGCTCAGGCGGTAGAACAGGTCGGCGCGGAAGCGGCCCTCGGCAATGTCGCGGTCGAGGTTGCAGTGGGTGGCGCTGATCACTCGGAACTCGACGTCGATGGGCTGATGGCCGCCGACGCGGGTGACGCGCCGCTCCTCAAGCACCCGCAGGAGTCGGGTCTGCAGATGCAGCGGCATCTCGCCGATCTCGTCGAGAAACAGCGTGCCGCCGCTGGCCACCTCCAGCAGCCCGCTGCGCCCGCCGCGCCGCGAGCCGGTGAACGCCCCCTCTTCATAGCCGAACAGCTCGGCCTCCAGCAGCGATTCGGCGATGGCCCCGCAGTTGATCGCCACGAACGGCGGCTGCCGCCCGCGTCCGGCGGCGCCGCGGCGGGCGAAGTACTCCTGGTGCAGGGCCTGGGCGGCCAGCTCTTTGCCGGTGCCGGTCTCACCCTCAATCAGCACCGCCGCCGGCGAGCGGGCGTAGAGCATGATGGTATTGCGCACCCGCACCATCGGCGGCGAGTCGCCCTGTAAATCCGCCAGGCCGTAGCGCGCCCTGAGCGTATCGCGCCGGCGGCCGGCGGCGCGGCGCTGCGCGCCGCCCAGCGACAGGCGGGTGAGATCCAGCGCGTCGCTGAAGGCTTCCCGGATGGTGGTCGCCGAATAGAGAAAGATGGCGGTCATGCCCGCTTCCTCGGCCAGTTCGGTCACCAGCCCGGCGCCGACGACGGTGTTTATCCCGGCGGCCTTCAGTTCGCCTATCTGCCCGCGGGCGTCCTCTTCGGTGACGTAGCTGCGCTGCTCCAGCGGTAGCCCAAAGGCGGTCTGAAACTCCTGCAGCGCCGGCAGCGGCGTTTTATAGGTGATGACGCCGATGCGCTCGCTGACCCGCCGCGCCTTGCTCAGGGCCTGGAGCAGATCGAAGCCGCCGGGGCGGATCAGGATCACCGGCACCGACAGGCGGCTCTTGAGATATGCGCCGTTGGAGCCGGCGGCAATGATGGCGTCGCAGTGCTCGGTGGTGAGTTTCTTGCGGATGTACTGCACCGCTTTTTCGAAGCCGAGCTGGATCGGCGTAATGGTGGCAAGGTGGTCGAACTCAAGGCTGATATCGCGGAAGAGATCGAACAGCCGGGTAATGGAGACGGTCCAGATAACCGGCCGGTCGGCGTGGGGGACAGGGCTGGCGTCAGACATAGCGAATCACCGAGTTTGTTTCATGAATGTTGCAATTTTAACCGATGAAACGCGTTATGAAACGCGAGCCGTTGCACCTTTTCACCATTCTCTTAGCTCAGTGAATAATAAAGTGATTTTTTTCATGGCGTTAGTCAGTAAGGCTGGTGAGATCCGTTTTCTGGCATACCTCTTGCTCCTTTGTGTTTACATTTAAATAACAAAAGGGTGCTGCCATGGGCACACGATCACCGGGACAGGCGTTTCGCGCCGCCCTCAGTAAAGAGAAGCCGCTGCAGATTGCCGGCGCGATTAACGCCAACCACGCCCTGCTGGCGCAGCGGGCGGGTTTTGAGGCGATTTACCTTTCCGGCGGCGGCGTGGCGGCGGGTTCGCTGGGCCTGCCGGATCTCGGCATCTCCACGCTCGACGACGTGCTGACCGATATCCGCCGCATTACCGACGTCTGCCCGCTGCCGCTGCTGGTCGACGTCGACAGCGGCTTCGGCGCCTCGGCGTTTAACGTCGCCCGCACCGTGAAGTCGGTGAGCAAGGCGGGGGCCGCCGCGCTGCATATTGAGGATCAGGTGGGCGCCAAGCGCTGCGGCCACCGCCCTAACAAGGCCATTGTGCCAACGGCGGAGATGGTGGACCGCATTAAAGCGGCGGTGGACGCCCGCCCCGATGACGATTTCGTGATTATGGCCCGCACCGACGCCCTGGCGGTGGAGGGGCTGGAGGCCGCGCTGGAGCGGTCGATGGCCTACATCGAGGCCGGGGCCGACATGCTGTTTCCCGAGGCGATCACCGAGCTTGCGATGTACCGCCAGTTTGCCGACGCGGTGCGGGTGCCGATCCTCGCCAATATCACCGAGTTCGGCGCCACGCCGCTGTTCACCACCGAGGAACTGCGCTCGGTGAACGTGGCGATGGCGCTCTATCCGCTGTCGGCGTTTCGTGCTATGAACCGCGCGGCGGAGCGGGTCTACGGCGCCCTGCGCCGGGACGGGACCCAGCAGGCCGTTATCGACAGCATGCAGACCCGCAGCGAACTCTACGACAGCATCAACTACTACCAGTTTGAAGAGAAGCTCGACGCCCTGTTCGCCAGGGGCGGCGGCCGCTAGGGCCGCGCAGCAAGCCTTACCCTACACCTGCATTACCAAAAAATAAGAATGAGGCCAGTATGAGTGAAACGACCCTTTTACAAAGTACGAATGGCAGTAAACCGAAAAAGTCCGTCGCCCTCTCCGGCGTGCCGGCGGGCAATACCGCCCTCTGCTCGGTAGGCCGCAGCGGCAACGATCTGCACTATCGCGGCTACGATATTCTCGACCTTGCCCGCCACTGCGAGTTTGAAGAGGTGGCCTGGCTGCTGATCCACGGCAAGCTGCCCAACCGCGATGAGCTACTGGCCTATAAGACCCGGCTGAAGGCGCTGCGCGGGCTCCCCGCCAACGTGCGCACGGTGCTGGAGTCGCTCCCCGCCGCGTCGCATCCGATGGACGTGATGCGCACCGGCGTGTCGGCGCTGGGCTGCACCCTGCCGGAGAAGGAGGGGCACACCGTCTCAGGAGCGCGGGATATCGCCGATAAGCTGCTGGCCTCGCTGGGTTCCATCCTGCTCTACTGGTATCACTACAGTCACAACGGCGAGCGCGTTCAACCGGAGACCGACGATGACACGGTCGGCGGCCACTTCCTGCACCTGCTGCACGGCAGGGCGCCGTCGGAGAGCCACATTAAGGCGATGCACGCTTCGCTTATCCTCTACGCTGAACACGAGTTCAACGCCTCGACCTTTACCAGCCGGGTGATCGCCGGCACCGGGTCGGATATCTATTCCGCTATTATCGGCGGCATCGGCGCGCTGCGCGGGCCGAAGCACGGCGGCGCCAACGAGGTGTCGCTGGAGATCCAGCAGCGCTACGAGACCCCCGACGAAGCCGAGCAGGACATTCGCCGCCGCATTGAAAACAAAGAGGTGGTGATCGGCTTCGGCCATCCGGTCTACACGATTTCCGATCCGCGCCACGAGGTGATCAAGACCATCGCCCGGCAGCTGTCGCAGGAGGCCGGATCGATGAAGATGTACGACATCGCCGACCGGCTGGAGGCGGTGATGCAGGAGACCAAGAAGATGTTCCCCAACCTCGACTGGTTCTCGGCGGTCTCCTACAACATGATGGGCGTCCCCACCGAGATGTTCACTCCGCTGTTTGTGATGGCCCGCGTCTGCGGCTGGTCGGCGCACATCATCGAGCAGCGGCAGGACAACAAAATCATTCGCCCTTCGGCCAACTACACCGGACCGGAAGAACGCCCCTTTGTTGCCCTGGCGCAGCGCCCGTAATCTTTAAAAAGGAAACCGTGATGTCTCAGCCTGTTGCCGCGCAGCGCGCACCCTTTGACCGGGAAATGGTCGATATTGTTGATTACGTAATGAACTACCGCATTGAGTCCGACGTTGCCTGGCGCACCGCCCACTACTGCCTGCTGGATACCCTCGGCTGCGGGCTGGAGGCGCTGGAGTACCCGGCCTGCAAAAAGCTGATGGGGCCCGTTGTTCCCGGCACGGTGGTGCCGAACGGCGCCCGGGTGCCCGGCACCCAGTTTCAGCTCGATCCGGTGCAGGCGGCCTTTAACATCGGGGTGATGATCCGCTGGCTCGACTTTAACGACACCTGGCTGGCGGCGGAGTGGGGGCATCCCTCCGATAACCTCGGCGGCATTCTGGCGGTGGCCGACTGGCTGTCGCGTAGCGCGGTGGCCGCCGGCAGGCCGCCGCTGACCATGAAGGCAGTGCTGAACGGCATGATCAAGGCCCACGAGATCCAGGGCGTCATCGCCCTGGAGAACGCCTTCAACCGCGTCGGGCTGGATCATGTCCTGCTGGTGAAGGTGGCCTCTACCGCCGTGGTCGCAGAGATGCTGGGCCTGAGCCGGGAAGAGATCCTCAACGCCGTGTCGCTGGCGTGGGTAGACGGCCAGGCGCTGCGCACCTATCGCCACGCGCCCAACGCCGGCAGCCGCAAGTCCTGGGCCGCCGGGGACGCCACCTCGCGGGCGGTGCGCCTGGCGCTGATGGCGTGCACCGGCGAGATGGGCTATCCCACGGCGCTGACGGCTAAAACCTGGGGCTTCTACGATGTCTCTTTTAAAGGCGAGGTGTTCCGCTTCCAGCGCCCGTACGGCGCTTACGTGATGGAGAACGTGCTGTTTAAAATCTCCTTCCCGGCGGAGTTCCACGCCCAGACCGCCGTCGAGGCGGCGATGACCCTGCACCACAGGATGCGCGAGGCCGGTAAATCGGCGGCGGATATCGAGCGGGTCACCATCCGCACCCACGAAGCCTGTATCCGCATTATCGACAAGCAGGGGCCGCTCAATAACCCGGCCGACCGGGACCACTGTATTCAGTATATGGTCGCGGTGCCGCTGCTCTGGGGGCGGCTGACCGCCGCCGACTACGAGGACGGCGCAGCGGCCGATCCGGCGATTGATGCTCTGCGCGCCCGCATTGAATGCCGGGAAGACCCGCAGTTCACCCGCGACTATCACGACCCGGACAAGCGCTCTATCGCCAACGCGCTGACCGTGACCTTCGCCGACGGCAGCCGCCTGGACGAGGAGGTGGTCGAGTATCCCATCGGCCACGCCCGCCGCCGCGAGGAGGGTATTCCGCTGCTGGTAGAGAAGTTCAGGACCAACCTGGCGCGCCAGTTCCCGGCCCGCCAGCAGCAGCGCATCCTCGACGCCTCGCTGGACAGAGCGCGGCTGGAGCAGATGCCGGTCAATGTGTACCTCGACCTGTTCGTTATCTGATCCGGAGGCCGCTATGTCTTATGAATCCTGGTATCAGCGCTCGATTAACGATCCCGGCGGTTTCTGGGCGGAGCAGGCCGGCCGCATCGACTGGCAAACGCCGTTTACCCGCGCGCTGGACTACGATAACCCGCCGTTCGCGCGCTGGTTCTGCGGGGGCACCACCAACCTGTGCCACAACGCCGTCGACCGCTGGCTGGCGAGCCAGCCCGAGGCGCTGGCGCTAATCGCCGTCTCGGCGGAGACCGGTGAGGAGCGCACCTTCACTTTTCGCCAGCTGCACGCCGAAGTAAACCGGGCGGCGGCGGTGCTGCTGACGCTCGGCATCGGGCGCGGCGACCGGGTGCTGGTCTATATGCCGATGATCGCCGAGGCGCAGATCCTTCTGCTTGCCTGCGCGCGCATCGGCGCTATCCACTCGGTGGTGTTCGGCGGCTTCGCCTCCCACAGCCTGGCGGCGCGCATCGACGACGCGCGCCCGGCGCTGATTGTTTCCGCCGATGCGGGCAGCCGGGCGGGGAAAATCATTCCGTATAAGCCGCTGCTGGACGCGGCCATCGACCAGTGCCGCTACGCGCCGCGGCACGTGCTGCTGGTGGACCGCGGCCTGGCGGAGATGCGCCCGGTGGCGGAGCGCGACGTGGACTACGCCCTCCTGCGCGAGCAGCACCTGAACGCAGAGGTGCCGGTCACCTGGCTGGAGGCCAGCGAGGTCTCCTGCATTCTGTATACCTCCGGCACCACCGGCAGGCCCAAAGGTGTGCAGCGCGACGTCGGCGGCTACGCGGTGGCGCTGGCGACCACCATGGCGACGATTTTCGGCGGCCGGCCCGGCGGCGTCTTCTTCTGCACCTCGGATATAGGCTGGGTCGTGGGTCACTCCTATATCGTCTACGCCCCGCTGCTGGCGGGCATGGCGACGGTGGTGTTTGAGGGCACGCCGGTCTGGCCCGACTGCGGCGTCTGGTGGCGCATCGTCGAGAAGTACGGCGTCAGCCGGATGTTTTCCGCGCCCACCGCCGTGCGGGTGCTGAAGAAATTTCCCACGGCGCAGATCCGCTCTCACGATATCTCCTCGCTGGAGGCGCTCTACCTCGCCGGTGAACCGCTGGACGAACCGACCGCCGCCTGGGTTACGGAGACGTTAGGCATTCCGGTGATTGATAACTACTGGCAGACCGAGTCCGGCTGGCCGATCATGGCCCTCGCCCGCGCGCTGGACGACCGGCCGTCGCGCCCCGGCAGCCCCGGTGTACCGATGTTTGGCTACAACGTGCAGCTGGTAAACGAAAGCAGCGGCCAGCCCTGCGGCGTCAACGAAAAGGGTATGGTGGCGATTGCGGGGCCGCTGCCGCCGGGCTGCATTCAGACTATCTGGGGCGACGACCGGCGCTTTATCGACACCTACTGGTCGCTGTTCGACCGACCGCTGTACGCCACCTTCGACTGGGGCATCCGCGACGCCGACGGCTACTACTTTATCCTCGGGCGCACCGACGACGTGATCAACATCGCCGGGCACCGCCTCGGCACCCGTGAAATCGAAGAGAGCATCGCGGGCTACGGTAACGTCGCCGAAGTGGCGGTGGTCGGCGTTAAGGATGCGGTTAAAGGCCAGGTGGCCGTCGCCTTCGTCATCCCAAAGCAGGGCGACAGCCTGATCCTGCCCGACGTCGCGCAGCAGGAGGCGCAGGCCATCCAGCAGCAGGTCGGCGAGCAGATAGGATCCTTCGGGCGGCCGGAGAAGGTGTACTTCGTATCCCGCCTGCCGAAAACCCGATCCGGGAAGATGCTGCGGCGCACGATGCAGGCGCTGTGCGAAGGGCGCGATCCGGGGGATCTGACGACCATTGAGGATCCGGGGGCGCTGGGGGAGGTGAGGCGGGTGCTGGGGGAGTAGGGGGAGGTCCGTAATCGTACGCAGCGTCTTGTTTTAAAGGATACGCTGCCGAAATAAGATGGCTGCCTGATTCAACAGGCAGCGGGAGAGACTTTGCCCGGGCGGAGGCCATCATTGGCGAAGTATGAATTAAGCTCAGCGGAGGAGCGATATCAGCCGGGTTCTGATAATCTCGTGCTGGCGAATAAGTTAAACATTGTTGATCCGGCTGAAATGGATGCGCTCGAGTCTGGGCTGCTGCTCATGCTTTACGAGCAGATGTTCATCGAGGGTCAGCTTCCCGCTATTTTGACCTTTGACCATGTCTGCGCGTGGCATCGCAAGTGGCTGGGGAATATCTACCCCTGGGCCGGGAGACTCCGTAACGCCAATCTGGCGAAAGAGGGGTTTCGGTTTGCTGCGGCTGGCAGGATACCGCTGCTTATTACAGGGTTCGAGGCACGCTTTCTCTCCCGGTTTACTGAACTAAAAACGCTATCTCGCCCGGAATTGATTCGTTATCTGGCTGAATGCCATGTGGAATTTATTTTGATTCATCCCTTTCGGGAGGGCAACGGCCGTTTATCGCGCTTGCTTCTTGATGTACTGGCAGCGCAAGCCGGGGCAGGCGTGCTGGACTATAGCTTGCTGGATGAACACAGAACGTTTTATTTTAAAGCTATTCAGGCGGGTGTGTCGGGCAACTTTGAGCACATGATACGGTTGATGAGCGACATCCTTACGGATTAACGCGCAAGGCCAATAGCCTTAGCCCGTTGCTGAGTGCGCTTGAGCTGCTGCTCAATTTTTTCAATGGGCACGCCTGTTTCGATAGCCGTTGAGCTGGCCACGGTGCGCAGGATCTGTTTTTTTGTTATCCGGGCATGGGATGTCTTGTGAGTCATTATATCGCCTCGCTGTTTACGGAGTGATTCTAGTCCGGTGGAGAGGCGCTGGCAAGGCTGTGGCGCACGGGCTCAAAAGGGAACCATAGCAATGAGTGTTGGATTGATTACTGATGAACCGGGACGTTTTTATACCTTTCAGATGAGAAGGGGGCAATAGCTAACTTTATTTATAAATGATGAGGGAATATGATTGAAATAATTAAAGATAAGAAAATACTGCGGATTACTCCTTTTCAGCGAGAGAATACGCCTGACATACCTGAATCTGACTGGATACAGGTCTATGTGGAGTACATGCTGCCTGAGATTAAGATTCAATATCAGGCCTCATTTACTGCTGGTGAGCTTAACCTTCTCAAAAATAATCTCACAGGATTATATATGAATTTAGTTAAGGGTAAGATAGCAAATGAGATTGTGTTTGACAGCATGGAAAATCAGTTGAATCTGATATTCTCGCCATCATTAAGGAAAGGCGTATTATTAACATTAACTCTCAGACCGGAAAACTCCGCTGAAAGTATTATTGTCAGTGACTGTCTCGGTATGGATGAAAGTTACTTTCCGGCGCTGCTTTCAGGACTCAATGAAATCATTAATTGGCCGAGTTAGTGTTTTTTCGCTATGTACGAGCCACAGTGATCAGGTAACTGCACTAAAGCCGGTTTATAAGGCGGGCAGAACAGTGAAATGCCGTCGAGGTCTACTTGAGCGTCTCTTATTCCAAGGGAACACAGTAAAAATATTGATGCCGTTTTCGGCCATGTTTTTTTCGGGGCCCTTTAGCCCTAATTATTGTTAATTCTTCTTGATTTACTGATTTTAGCCGTAGGTAACTAAATTTTAATGTGGTTCTTGCTCTGGATGTTTTATAGGCAAGCGAAATATATAATATCGAAATTAATACCAACGGTTATATTTGATATAAATAAAGGAAATAAATAAAGCCCACGAAAAGCTAAGGATCCCAAAATGGTCGGGGAAGAAACAAGCGAAAATATATACACCGATTCCGATAAATGCTAAAGGTACCAGATAGATAAATGATTGTAGTAACCATAATATTGAGCGCATAATTATTTTGTAAACCATATTTTTTAACCTTTTAAAAATCTGGACATGAAATGATTGATCATCCTCGATCGAGTAGCAAGGGAAAAGTGAAGGCGCTGCCACTCGTGGTCTTAGAACGATAATATGTATTAGCTCAGACCTGATCTGACAGTTACCGGTTATTTATACAGGTATCTGTTAGATTACATCTGGTCTAAATTTTTCTCAGCCCAGACGTACTTTCCATCAAGTAACGTTTCCATCGGCGTCCGGCCACAGCACATTTTTCCCTGATGGGTTCGCTCATTATTATAGTGAGCCAGCCATTCATCAAGATCCGACTGTAATGTATCAAGATCGCCGTACAGCTTTTTACGGAACGTTACCTGATAAAATTCGTTCAGTATTGTTTTATGGAACCGCTCGCAGATGCCGTTGGTCTGCGGGGACATCGCCTTCGTTTTCGTGTGCTCTATGTCGTTTATTGCCAGATAAAGCTGATAATCATGCTGTTCCACTTTGCCACAGTACTCTGTGCCTCTGTCGGTCAGTATTCTCAGCATCGGCAGGCCCTGTGAAGCATAAAACGGCAGCACACGATCGTTCAGTAAGTCAGCCGCTGTAATCGGTGTTTTGGTGACGTAAAGCTTACAGTGAGCCACTTTCGAGTACGTATCAACGAATGTCTGCTGATAAATACGGCCGACACCTTTCAGGTTGCCTACATAGAACGTGTCCTGCGAACCCAGGTATCCCGGATGAGCGGTTTCGATTTCGCCACAGGCCTCGTCATCACACGCTTTACGCTCCAGTGCTGCGATCTGGCTGTCGGTCAGTTCAATGCCATCACGGGCCACTTTTTCTTCCAGTGCTTTTAGCCGTTTTTTGAAATTCTCAAGGTTATGGCGTAACCAGATAGAACGGACACCACTACCGGAGATAAAAACGCCCTGTTTACGCAGATCGTTGCTGGTCCGGTGCTGACCGTGTGCCGGGAAAGCGATGGCGTAATCAATAACAGCCTGTTCGGTTGCATCATCGGTACGGTTCTTAAGGTTAGGTATGCGGCGACTGCGATTAATCAGCGCATCCACACCGCCTTCATCGGCCAGTTCGCGGTAACGATAAAACGTATCACGCGAAACGCCCATGATTTTACAGGCTTTTGATACGTTGCTAAGTTCTTCAGCCAGATTGAGTAAACCGGCTTTGTGTTTGATGACCGGATTGGTAGTATGAAGCATGAGAGTTACCTCGTGTTTTGTATAAGGATTCGACACCCATATCAAAACCGGTAACTCTCAACCTTTCAAGGCCATGTGTCAGATCAAGTCGCGACTAATACAGATAATAGCATTCATACTCTGGTATTCGGCTAGTAGTTTCTACGCCTCGCATCATAAAACGAGAAAAAATTACTACAATTTTACTCTGAGGTTGTCGATTAAAATTAAATATTCTTTAATTACTTTTCTGCTTTTTTTTATTCCGATAGCCGCTATTGCTATCAATGGTACGGTCTATCAAGATAAGCCGACAGAGGATGCCGCGAATCTGGTCGCTAAGTACACGCTTTCTGACGATGCTGACAAAGAGGGATATGTGAAGCAATTAGAAGATATGACGATTAAGTATCCGAATAACATTAATGTTAGAAATATGTATACCAATATACTGCTTGCTGATAAAAAGTATTTATTGGGACTGGAACAATTAAAAATAATCAACAAGGTCAATCCAAAGCCGGTTTCCAAACTTACAGAGTGCATGTTGGTCGAGCGGAATGATAAAGATGCTGCGAGCTGCTATAAATATGCAGTCTCTCTTTTTGAAAAAAATAATAAAGAAGATGATAATTATATTATTGCGCTTTACCTTGCCGGAGATTCAAGGTTTGAAGTGGCAAAAAATGAGCTAGTGAGCTCAGGAAAATTGATGGATACAGAGAAAAGTATTTTATCGATGAGTAGAAATCAGCTAATCGGCACTTTTTTTCCTTAAAGGTTTGGTGTCTGCTTGTACAGACGCTTTCATTAAGTAAAAAAGCATATTTTTGAGGGGGGTACCTTTATATGATATTGTTTTCATTGCTTTGTTACAATATTATTACTCAATGACTGGTCACGATCGCTCGCGGGAGCAAGGATAAAGATGAAAAAAAGCCGAAAAGTACTCATATACGTTTTAGCCGTGATTATGTCATTTCTGGTACTTCCTGAGATTGTTTTAAGGACGATATCAGGTGAAGCTCTCGTCGCTCTGAGCGAATTTACGAGTTTAGGCGGTCTGCTCAGCCCCTTCCTTTCAGTGATGATTTTTATCGGCGTTGCATCCATCCTGAGCGCGGTCGTTGGAGTGTATGTTGTGAGTCGGATTTATCAGGGGTTAACGCGCGCTAACGGTAAATAAACCTGCTGGTCGGTTAACCCGCATGGCGCTCTGCTTTGACGGAAGGCATGACATTTTGAGTTGATTCTTTATGGTCAAAGTATGGCGGGTTTAAAAACCCCTGCTGCCCTCTGCTATCGCGACAACAAAAAAGCCACTCAATCGAGTGGCTTAACTATATGCTTTTAAAGCTAAAATCTGGTGGCCCCTGTTGGGTTTGAACCAACGACCAAGCGATTATGAGTCGCCTGCTCTAACCACTGAGCTAAGGGGCCTGAGGGGGAGGATTATAAAGTAACTCTGGCCGCCAATCCAGCCCGTAACGCATGGTTGCTGTTTTTATAAACAGCGAAATTTCAATCCGTTATACTCTCTCCAGAGTTTAACGATACGGACAACGTCATGATCAACGATATTCTGGCCCCCGGGCTGCGGGTGGTCTTCTGCGGCATCAATCCCGGCAAATCCTCGGCCCATACCGGCTTTCACTTCGCCCATCCCGGCAACCGCTTCTGGAAGGTGATCCACCAGGCCGGGTTTACCGAGCGGCAGCTGAAGCCGGAGGAGGAGAGGCACCTGCTGGATACCCGCTGCGGGATAACGATGCTGGTGGAGCGCCCGACGGTGCAGGCCAGCGAAGTGGACCTGCGCGAGCTGCGCAGCGGCGGGCGGGAGCTGGTGCAGAAGATTGAGGAGTACCAGCCGGCCGCGCTGGCGGTGCTGGGCAAGCAGGCCTACGGGCAGGCGTTTAATCAGCGCGGGGCGCAGTGGGGCAGGCAGCCGCAGACCATCGGCGCGACGCAGGTGTGGGTGCTGCCGAATCCGAGCGGGCTGAATCGGGCGACGCTGGAGAAGCTGGTGGCGGCCTACCGCGAGCTGGATGAGGCGCTGGCGGCGCGGGGGATGTAGGCTGTGAGAATACCCTCTTCCTGAAAAGGAAGAGGGGTAAGGCCGTCAGAGGCGCTCTGACTGGCTCACCATTGCCTGGCCCAGCGTACTCTGAATGCGGTAGCACAGGGTCTGCATGCGCGAGGAGTAAGTGTTGGCAACGATATTGCTGATGCCGGGGTCGACGCCCTCTTTCACGGAAATAAACAGGCTGGTCTGGCCGGTGAGCGTTTTCATCTCGTCGCTGTAGCGGTTCCAGGCCTTGCGGTTATAGATGCGCAGGGCGGCAAGTTCCTTCACGCAGGTTTCATTGGCCGTCAGGCTGGTTTCAGCGCGCGGTTCGGCTTTGACCGGCGCAGTCTGTTGGGGTGTTACCAGAGACACCGGCGCGTTTTCTGATTTTCCCGCACAGCCGGCGAGAGAGAGGCACAGCATCATCAGCCATGTTTTTTTCATTGCAAGTTCATCCCTGTAAGGTAGACGTTGTCGTGAGTGACGACAGAAAATCGTGATTTTACAGCAGGCGTCAGCACAAAAAATACGATGCGGTCAGTAAAGTGACATTTACGCGGGGAGTATATGCCGAAGGGCTGGGTGATAAAAAGTGGCATAAGCGCCCGGCGGGGGCCGTTAAATCGGCGATAGGGACGCGAAATCTCCGCCGGCTGAAAATGAAAAAGGGCCATACTCGCGTATGGCCCTTTTGTACGATTAAACAGGCATTAATCGTCGAGGAAGCTGCGCAGCACTTCCGAGCGGCTCGGGTGGCGCAGCTTACGCAGCGCTTTTGCTTCGATCTGACGGATACGTTCGCGGGTAACGTCGAACTGCTTGCCGACCTCTTCCAGCGTGTGGTCGGTATTCATGTCGATACCGAAGCGCATGCGCAGGACTTTGGCCTCACGGGCGGTCAGGCCCGCCAGCACGTCGTGGGTGGCGGCGCGCAGGCTCTCGGTGGTGGCAGAGTCCAGCGGCAGTTCGAGGGTGGTGTCCTCGATGAAATCGCCCAGATGCGAATCTTCGTCGTCGCCGATCGGCGTCTCCATCGAGATAGGCTCTTTGGCAATCTTCAGCACTTTGCGGATCTTGTCTTCCGGCATCAGCATGCGTTCGGCCAGCTCTTCCGGCGTCGGCTCGCGGCCCATCTCCTGCAGCATCTGGCGGGAAATACGGTTGAGCTTGTTGATGGTCTCAATCATATGCACCGGAATACGGATGGTGCGCGCCTGATCCGCGATAGAGCGGGTGATCGCCTGACGGATCCACCAGGTTGCATAGGTGGAGAACTTGTAGCCGCGGCGGTATTCAAACTTATCCACCGCCTTCATCAGGCCGATGTTGCCTTCCTGAATCAGGTCGAGGAACTGCAGGCCGCGGTTGGTGTACTTCTTGGCGATCGAGATAACCAGACGCAGGTTCGCCTCTACCATCTCTTTCTTCGCCCGGCGGGCCTTGGCTTCGCCGATGGACATGCGGCGGTTGATGTCTTTGACCTGCTCGATGGTCAGGCCAGTCTCTTCTTCAATTTGCTGCAGCTTCTGCAGGCCGCGCTGCACGTCTTCCTTCACGTCGTTCAGCTTTTCAGACCACGGCTTGTTCATCGCTACGGCGGCGTTGAACCAGGTTTCGCTGGTTTCGTTGCCGGTGAATAGGGTGATGAAGTTCTTCTTCGGCATTTTGCACTGCTCAACGCACAGCTTCATGATGATGCGTTCCTGAGTACGGACGCGGTCCATCATGACGCGCATGCTGTTGACCAGGTAGTCGAACTGCTTCGGCACCAGGCGGAACTGCTTGAACACTTCAGAGAGCTTGAGGATCTCTTCCTGCGCGGCGGCGTGGCTGCGGCCTTTGGCCTTGATGGTGTCGCGGGCCAGCTCGTGCTGGGTGCGCAGTTCGCCAAACTTCTCGCGGGCCAGCTCCGGATCGATGCTGTTGTCATCGTCGCTGGAGTCGTCGTCGCTCTCTTCGTCTTCATCGTCGTCGTCGTCCAGCTCTTCCTGAGAGAGCTCGGAGCCAACGTGGGTGGCGGTCGGCGCCATATCTTCTTCGGCGTTCGGATCGACAAAGCCGGTGATCAAGTCGGAGAGGCGGGCATCGCCGGCTTCTACGCGGTCGTACTGCTCCAGCAGATAGGTGATCGCTTCCGGATATTCGGCAACTGAGCACTGAACCTGGTTAATACCGTCTTCGATGCGCTTGGCGATGTCAATTTCGCCTTCGCGGGTCAGCAGCTCAACGGTACCCATTTCACGCATGTACATGCGCACCGGGTCGGTTGTGCGTCCGATTTCAGATTCAACGCTGGACAGCACCTGAGCCGCGGCTTCTTCCGCGTCTTCATCGGTGTTGTTGGAGTTTTCAGCAAGCAGCAGATCATCGGCGTCCGGTGCTTCTTCCATCACCTGGATGCCCATGTCGTTGATCATCTGAATAATGTCTTCAATCTGATCGGAGTCGACGATATCTTCCGGCAGATGGTCATTGACCTCAGCATAGGTCAGATAGCCTTGCTCCTTACCACGGGTAACAAGAAGCTTGAGCTGTGACTGCGGGTTTTGCTCCATAAGACGGTATCCACACTTAATTCATTGATTGGTGTCGGTCGGCGAATTGAACAACCGACTTTTAAAGCGAGGGCCTGCTTATATTTTTGCCGCTGCGCCTCGGTGCGGCTGTCGGGGTCTACCCGAGTAGTATTCGGCAGTTAAGCCGTTAAATTCTATTTTTTCTCGAGCGCCTGGCGAATTTGCCAGAACTCCATGCGCTCCTCGTTACTCAGGCCATGCGTGCGGTCGCGGGCAATAAGCTCTTCCTGCCGCAGCTCGAGTATCGAGTCCAGAATGTGGTTCAACGTGTCCGTGAACATTTTTTCGACGTTTTCGTCTCTTATATCGGTCCACACCGACAGCTTTTCAAGGGTTGCGGCCTCATTGGTGCCGCGATACTGCTCCAGCAGCTGGCCGGTGGTCAAACCAGGCTGTGATAAACAAGTGTTGACCAGCTCGGAGAATAAACCAAGTCCGGGCTGCTTTTTCGGGTCAAGTCCCGAAAGCGGCGGCACCACGGCGGCAAGCTCGGGATTCTGGACCAGAAGCCCTATAAGTATACGCATAGGCGTACGTTTTAGCTGCGGAGCCGGGCGGTTAGCGCCATTTTCTGCCTGTTTCGGAATAAGACGATCCAGCTGCGTGTCGTCGAATATGCCGATTTTGTTGCTGAGGATCTGCCGAAGCTGGATCCGCAGCGTCTCACCCGGTATCTGGGTTATCAGCGGCAGCGACAGGGCGGCCAGCTGGGTTTTGCCATCGGGCGAGGTGAGATCCGCCTGCGGCAGTAAGCTGTTAAACAGAAACGTGGAGAGCGGCTGGGCCTGCTCCATCCGCGCTTCAAACGCCGCTTTACCCTCTTTGCGCACCAGCGTATCCGGATCTTCGCCGTCGGGCAGAAACATAAAGCGCAGCTGGCGGCCGTCGGTCATATACGGCAGCGCGGTCTCCAGCGCGCGCCAGGCGGCGTCGCGTCCGGCCCGATCGCCGTCATAGCAGCAGATGACGTTATGGGTCACCCGAAACAGCAGCTGGATATGATCGGCGGTGGTCGAGGTGCCGAGTGAGGCAACGGCGTAATTAATGTCGTACTGCGCCAGCGCCACCACGTCCATATAGCCTTCGACCACCAGCAGGCGCTGCGGTTCAGCGGCCGCCTGCTGCGCTTCATAAAGGCCGTACAGCTGGCGGCCCTTATGGAAAATATCGGTTTCCGGGGAGTTGAGGTACTTCGGCATGCCGTCACCGAGGACGCGTCCGCCAAAGCCTATCACCCGGCCACGCTTGTCGCGGATGGGGAACATTACCCGTTCGCGGAAGCGGTCGTAGCTGCGTCCCTGATCGTTGGTCACCAGCATGCCCGCATCGATAAGCGACTGCTTATTCTCGCGGTTGGCGCCAAAACGCTTAAGCACGTTGTCCCAGCCGGGCGGGGCGTAGCCAATGGCAAAGCGGCTAATCACCTCGCTGCTCAGTCCGCGCTTTGCCAGATACTGGCGGGCGGGGTCGGCATTGGGCTGATTCAGGGATTGCTGGTAAAACGCGTTCAGGCCCTCCATCAGTTGGTAGAGATTTTGCCGCTGATGGCGCTCAATCTGCGTAGGGCCGGAACCTGCTTCATACGGCACTTCAAGGTTGTGCATTGCCGCCAGCTCTTCGACGGTTTCGACAAACTCGAGCTTGTCGTAGTTCATCAGAAAGTCGATGGCGTTGCCGTGCGCGCCGCAGCCGAAGCAGTGGTAAAACTGTTTTTCACCGTTGACGGTGAAGGAGGGGGTCTTTTCGTTATGGAAGGGACAGCACGCGTGAAAATTCTTGCCCTGCTTTTTCAGCTTCACCCGCGCATCGATCAGATCGACGATGTCGGTTCTTGCCAGCAGGTCATTAATAAAGACACGTGGGATACGTCCAGCCATAAGCCCCGCAACTTGATACGCTATCTTCCGGGCTACCCGCGCTGCGGTGAGGGACGCCTGAACGAGAGTGCGTATACTAATGTATAAACGAAAATAAGCCGCGCATTCCTTCCGGAAGCACGGCCTTTACAGCGTAAACTCGGTCTGAATTGAGGGCCGTTGCCCTCAACAGATTAGTACAGACGAGTGCGGCGTGCGTTTTCGCGAGCCAGTTTCTTCGCGTGACGTTTCACAGCAGAAGCTTTAGCGCGCTTACGTTCGGTAGTCGGTTTTTCATAGAACTCACGACGACGAACTTCAGCCAGAACACCCGCTTTTTCGCAGGAACGCTTGAAGCGACGCAGTGCTACGTCGAACGGCTCGTTTTCACGTACTTTAATTACCGGCATGTAACTCTCACCTTAATAAATTCGGTTTGCCGCTGGCATCAACGCCAGCTTATTTCAAAATGGTGCGGAATTTTACTGCAACTGCTGCTGCTTTGTAAAGCACCAATGCCGTTTTTGAACGGGACTTTTGTAAGGGGGAAGAGTATACACGAAGTGGCCCCTCAGGGTATACATCGACCCGCATTCGCCCTACACTGCGCGGTATTGAAATGAGGTAAAACGAACCATGCGCGTACTGGGAATCGAAACATCCTGCGATGAAACCGGCATCGCTATTTATGACGATGAAAAGGGGCTTTTAGCCAACCAACTGTATAGTCAGGTGAAACTGCACGCCGACTACGGCGGCGTGGTGCCGGAGCTGGCCTCCCGCGATCACGTGCGTAAAACCGTGCCGCTTATCCAGGCCGCGATGAAAGAGGCGAATCTCGCGCCAAACGACATCGACGCCGTGGCCTATACCGCGGGGCCGGGCCTGGTGGGGGCTCTGCTGGTTGGCGCCACCGTCGGCCGCGCGCTGGCCTTCGCCTGGGACCGCCCGGCCATTCCGGTACACCATATGGAAGGGCACCTGCTGGCGCCGATGCTGGAAGAGAACCCGCCGGCGTATCCGTTTGTCGCCCTGCTGGTTTCCGGCGGCCACACCCAGCTGATTAGCGTCACCGGCATCGGTGAATACCAGCTGCTCGGCGAATCCATCGACGACGCCGCCGGCGAAGCCTTCGACAAAACCGCCAAGCTGCTGGGCCTCGACTATCCCGGCGGCCCGCTGCTGTCGAAGATGGCCGCTCAGGGCGTTGAGAAGCGCTTTGTGTTCCCGCGTCCGATGACGGACCGTCCGGGACTGGACTTTAGCTTCTCCGGCCTGAAAACCTTTGCCGCCAACACTATCCGCGACAACGGCACCGACGATCAGACCCGGGCCGATATCGCCCGCGCCTTTGAGGATGCGGTAGTGGACACGCTGATGATCAAATGCCGCCGGGCGCTGGATCAGACCGGCTTTAAGCGCCTGGTGATGGCGGGCGGCGTCAGCGCCAACCGCACCCTGCGGGCGAAGCTCGCGGAGATGATGCACAAGCGCAAGGGCGAGGTGTTCTACGCCCGGCCCGAATTCTGCACCGACAACGGGGCGATGATCGCCTATGCGGGCATGGTGCGCCTGAAGGCGGGCGCCCGCGCCGATCTCGGCGTTACCGTCCGCCCGCGCTGGCCGCTGGCGGAGCTGCCCGCCGCCTGAGCCTACCGTTCCCCGGCGGCGCTGCGCTTGCCGGGGCTACGCGTTCAATTCCCGCAGCAGTCGGGTGTTGAGATACAGTTTTTCTCTTCCGGCACTCATCTCCTCCAGCACGCCGATCTCCACCAGCTGCTTCAGGTAGGCTGACGCCGTCTGCCGCTTCGCGACGCCGCGCTCAACGAGGTTATCGATCCGGCAATAGGGCTGGGCAAACAGCGCCTGAACAAGCTCATAGCTGTAAATTTTTGGCAGCTTCTCGCGCACATATTCCGTTGTTTCAGCAATCAGCGCCCGGATAACCGCAATTTTTTCTGTCGTCCAGCGGGCGGTGTTTTCTACCGCCTCCAGCATGAACCGTATCCAGGGCTGCCAGTCTCCCTCTGCGGTGACGTTGCGCAGAAGAGTGTAGTAATCATCTCGCCGTTCAAGAATAAAGCGTGAGAGATAGAGGATTGGCAGAGAGAGAAGCTCTGCCTGGATTAGATAGAGGATATTAAGGATCCGCCCGGTGCGACCGTTGCCGTCGTGGAATGGGTGGATGCACTCGAACTGGTAGTGGGCAATCGCCATCTTAATCAGCGGATCGAGATCGTCATCGCCGTGGATGAACCGCTCCCAGTTTGCCAGCAGGCCGCGGATCGCCTCTTCGCCTTCAGGAGGCGTGTAAACAATCGCCTTATCGCGATCGCGCAGGACGGTGCCCGGCGTTTTGCGAACGTCAGTCTGCACTTCGCGCAGGGTGGTGCAGATGAGGAGCGCCGTACTGGTGCAGAGCGGATACGTTTCAAGATGCCGATAGCTGTCGTAGAGCGCCGTCCGGTAGCGCAGCGCCTCTTTGGTGGCCGGGTCTGCGCCCTCTTCGCGATCGGCGTACTGAAACAGCCTGTCGCTGGTGGTGACGATATTCTCAATGCGCGAAGAGTCCTTCGCCTCCAGCATAGGCAGAATATTGATCAGCAGTCCCTGGTCGGGAAGCAGTTCACCCGCCGTTTTCAGCTCCGCCAGCGCCGCCCGCGCGCTGATGCAGGCTTTCAGCACATCGCGGGTCTCAACCTGTTCAGGCTCAGGCGGCAGCAGCGGCAGGTTGTTATATAGGATGTTTGGCTGCCAGGTCATATGTTTAAAAAAACCGTTTTTATCGACATATGGTCATCATATGTCGATACCATAAACATGTCACGCCAACATGTTTAAAAAAACGCGTTTTATCGACACGTCGTCAAAACGTGTCGATGCGATAAACCTGTTCGGGCGATATGTTTAAAAAAAAACGTTTTATCGACATATCGCCCGGAGCGTCTCCTGCTACGCCTTCAGCATCCCTTTATCTTCAAGAAAGGCGATAATTGTCTGCAGGCCTTCGCCCGCCTTCAGGTTGCTGAAGGTCCAGGGCTTGTCGCCGCGCATGCGGTTGGTGTCGCGCGCCATCACCTCCAGCGAGGCGCCGACGTAGGGGGCGAGGTCGGTCTTGTTGATCACCAGAAAATCGGATTTGGTGATCCCCGGCCCGCCCTTGCGCGGGATCTTCTCTCCTTCCGCCACGTCAATCACGTAGATGGTCAGGTCCGCCAGCTCCGGGCTGAAGGTGGCGCTCAGGTTATCGCCGCCGCTCTCGACGAAGATAAGCTCCAGGTTGCCGAACTTCTCGCTCAGCGCCTCGACGGCGGCGAGGTTCATCGAGGCGTCCTCGCGGATCGCCGTGTGCGGGCAGCCGCCGGTTTCGACGCCGACGATGCGCTCCGGCTCCAGTGCTCCGGCTTCGGTGAGGATGCGCTGATCCTCTTTGGTGTAGATATCGTTGGTCACCACCGCCAGCTGGTAGCGGTCGCGCATCGCCTTGCACAGCGCCTCCAGCAGGGCGGTTTTGCCGGAGCCTACCGGGCCGCCGACGCCGACGCGCAGCGGATGTTTATAGCTTGCCATACCTTCTCCTCAGGAACGGAACAGTCGGGAATATTGCGTTTCGTGGCGCGCCGAGGCGATAGCCGCCAGCGGCGTCGCCGAGCCGATGGCGTCGTCGGGGCAGTTCAGCCCGCGGTCGACGCCGTCGGCGTAGCGTTCGCACAGGGTTAAAATCAGCTGCTGGGCCGCCTGCTGGCCGAAGGGCACCAGCTTGACGCCCGCCATCACCGCGCTCTCTATCCAGCTGTAGCCCAGCACCAGCGCCAGATCCCTGAGCGGGATCTGCCACTGGACGCCGAGCCACGCCATGCCGCACAGCTGGCTCTGGCGAAACAGCGCGCGCCATTCGGGGGCGGCTTCCGGGCACCAGTCGCAGACCAGCCGGGTAAAGGCCGCGCCGCGGTTGCGCTCCTCGTCGCGCAGCTCTTTGGTCTCCCGGCAGGCCAGCAGCCAGCCGCTCCAGCGCGCCGCCGCCGCAATATCGTCCTGCTCGCAGGCGCGGTACAGCCGGGCGAACAGCGGCAGGTCGACGTGAAAAAAGCTCTTCTCCATCTGCTGGGTCTGCCAGCGGGCAAAGGCGTCGGCGCCGGTGACCCACCCCGCCTCGACGGCCCACTCCAGCCCCTGGGACCAGCTGTAGCCGCCCACCGGCAGGTTGCTGCTGGCCAGCTGAAAGAGGCGCAGCTGCTGTAGCGACGGCCCCATCAGTGGTCGTGATGATGATGGTGGTGATGTCCCTGCGCTTCGCTGGTGTAGGCTCCGGCCTCCGGCTCAAAGGGCAGGTCGGCGAACTCGACCGTCAGCCCCATCAGGGTGAGCATCTCATCCAGCACGTGGTCGTGGTGGTAGCGCAGCTCGTTGGGCAGGATCTGCAGCGGCACGTGGCGGTTGCCGAGGTGGTAGCAGGCCCTGGCCAGCTGGAACGGGTCGTCGCAGCGCACTACCGACACCGCTTCGGCGGCGGCAACCACTTCCACGCGCTCGCTGCCGTCTTCGCTGCCGAGAATATCGCCGCCGCGCAGCAGCAGGCCGCGGGGCAGCATCAGCCCGGCCTCGCGGCCGTCGCTGAGGGTCACTTTCGCCCGGCTCTTCACCCGCACGTCAATCGGCAGCGTGACGCGGGCGGTGATGGTGTGCGCGTGGTCAAGGCGCTGGGTCAGATACAGCATCGTTGCTCCTTAAAACAGAAAATAGCGCTGCGCCATCGGCAGCACCTCGGCCGGCTCGCTGACGATGGCCTTGCCGTCCACCCGCACCTCGTAAGTCTGGGCATCGACGGTAATGTCCGGCTGATAGTCATTGTGGATCATGTCGCGCTTCTTCACCGTCCGGCAGCCCTTCACCGCCGCAATCCGGCTTTTAAGCGCCAGCCGGTCGGCAAGGTTGTTGTCGATCGCCGCCTGCGGCAGAAAGGTCAGCCGGGTGTGGTGGCGGGCGCCGCCCAGCGCGCCGAACATCGGCCGGTAGTGCACCGGCTGTGGGGTGGGGATCGAGCCGTTGATATCGCCCATCGGCGCGGTGGCGATCATTCCGCCCTTGATGATGCAGGCGGGCTTGACGCCGAAGAACGCCGGAGACCAGACCACCAGATCCGCCAGCTTGCCCGCCTCGATAGAGCCGACCTCGTGGGCGATGCCGTGGGTCAGGGCCGGGTTGATGGTGTACTTGGCGACAAAGCGCTTGACGCGGAAGTTGTCGTTATCGCCGGTCTCCTCCGCCAGCGCCCCGCGCTGGACCTTCATCCGGTGCGCCACCTGCCAGGTGCGCAGGATAACCTCGCCGACGCGCCCCATCGCCTGCGAGTCGGAAGAGGTCAGCGAGAAGGCGCCCATGTCGTGCAGCACGTCTTCGGCGGCGATGGTCTCCCGGCGGATGCGGGACTCGGCAAACGCCACGTCCTCAGCGATGTCCGGCGACAGGTGGTGGCAGACCATCAGCATATCGAGGTGCTCATCGACGGTATTCACCGTGTAGGGCAGCGTCGGGTTGGTGGAGGAGGGCAGGATATTCGGGTGCGCGCAGGCGGTGATGATATCCGGCGCGTGGCCGCCGCCGGCGCCTTCGGTGTGGAAGGTGTGAATGGTGCGGCCGCCGATGGCCGCCAGGGTATCTTCCACAAAGCCGGATTCGTTGAGGGTGTCGCTGTGCAGCGCTACCTGGACGTCCATCTCATCGGCCACCGTCAGGGCGCAGTCGATGGCGGCGGGCGTGGCGCCCCAGTCTTCGTGTATTTTCAGGCCGATGGCGCCCGCCGCCACCTGTTCGCGCAGGGCCGCCGGGTTGGCGCTATTGCCCTTGCCCAGCAGGCCGACATTGACCGGCAGGCTGTCGACGGCCTGCAGCATCCGGCTGAGATACCACGGCCCCGGCGTACAGGTGGTGGCGAGGGTGCCCGCCGCCGGGCCGGTGCCGCCGCCGATCATGGTGGTGACCCCGGAGACCAGCGCCTCTTCCGCCTGCTGGGGCGAGATCCAGTGGATGTGGGTGTCTATCCCGCCGGCGGTGACTATTTTGCCCTCGGCGCCGATAATTTCGGTGGCTGCGCCGATGGGGATGGTGACGTCCGGCTGAATGTCCGGGTTGCCCGCCTTGCCGACGGCGACGATCCGGCCGTCCTTAACGCCGATGTCGGCTTTGACGATCCCCCAGTGATCGACGATCAGCGCGTTGGTCAGCACCAGATCGGCGCAGTCGTCGGCCAGCATCTGCCCCTGGCCCATGCCGTCGCGGATCACTTTTCCGCCGCCGAACTTGACCTCCTCGCCGTAGGTGGTGAGATCGTTTTCCACTTCGATCCACAGGTCGGTATCCGCCAGCCGCACCTTATCGCCGGTGGTCGGCCCGAACATGTCCGCGTAAGCCTGGCGTGAAAGGCTGCTCATGATTTTGCCTCCAGCTCGCCCATGACCCCGGCGCGAAAGCCGAAGATGCGCCGGTCGCCGCCGACGGCCACCAGCTCCACTTCCCGCTTCTGGCCCGGCTCAAAGCGCACGGCGGTGCCGGCGGGGATATTGAGGCGAAAGCCCCGGCACGGCTCGCGGTCGAATTTCAGCGCCGGATTAACCTCGTAAAAGTGGTAGTGGGAGCCGACCTGGATCGGGCGATCGCCGTGGTTTTCGACGATCGCGGTGCGGGTCTCGCGCCCGACGTTGATATCAATATTGCCGGACTGGATCCGGTATTCTCCTGGGATCATCGCCGCCTCCTCCTTACAGGATCGGGTTGTGAACGGTCACCAGCTTGGTGCCGTCCGGGAACGTGGCTTCCACCTGAATGTCGGGGATCATCTCCGGCACGCCCTCCATCACCTGATCGCGGTTCAGCACGTGGCGGCCCTCCTGCATCAGCGAGGCGACGGTTTTGCCATCGCGGGCGCCTTCCATAATGAAGGCGCTGATCAGCGCCACCGACTCGGGATAGTTGAGCTTCACCCCGCGGGCGAGGCGGCGCTCGGCCACCAGCGCGGCGGTAAACAGCAGCAGTTTGTCTTTTTCTCTGGGCGTCAGTTCCATGGTTGTCTCTTTGTTATGTCAGCCAGATGCGGGGAGGGACGGGGTCTTTGTGCAGCAGGGCCGGGCGCATCAGCTGCCAGACGGTGCGCATCGCGCGCTGGCAGATAAGGTTATCGTCGCTGAGAAAGCGCACGCTCATCAGCGCGTCGGTCAGCGTCGCCCCGGCGTAGCTTTCCAACGGCGCCAGCGCCCCGCGCACGGTTTCAAGTATCGCCTCGTCGGCGGGGTAAAACAGCAGCGTGCCGACCCAGGGCTGATTCGCCACCGGGCTGAGATCGCCGTCGGCAAGGGTCAGGCGCTCGATCAGCAGCGGCGCGTCGTCGAGCCACACCTCCAGCCGGTTGACGATCTCGCCTTCGCTGAAGGCGACACCGTTCACCGGCCTGCCGAGGCAGAACAGCTCCCAGGCCAGCAGCCGCGAGCCCGAGGTGAGCTGAAAGCGGGTGCTGAGCCGGGCGCGGGCAGCCGGAAAGAAGATCGTGTCCTGCGGCAGCCATTCGAGGGTGGCGTTTTCGCCCACCGTCATGCGCTGGCTGAGCCGGCCCTCCGCCCCGGCGCTGCGGTAAAACTTGCTGGCGCCGGGCATGGTGATCAGCGCGTGGCTGCCCGCCTCAAGCGTGACCTCAATATCCAGCTCGTCGCCGCCGACGATGCCGCCGGGCGGGTGCAGCAGATAAAGGTGACAGGTTTCCCCTTCGGGATAGAACGGGCGCTGCACGGTCAGCGGCCCGACGTGGGCCGCGCGGGCCAGCACCGTGCGCTCGGAGTCCCGGCGAAACTGCAGACTCAGCGATGCTTGCCAGCCGACTCTGCTACAGGAGGATGCGTTGCCCTGCACGTGAGTGCCTCTAATAAACGGTAGATACAGTTAGGGTGAGTATTGATCGGCCCGGCGGCCCACTGGTCATATGAAAAGCTTATGAGTGGGGCGGCGATGAGGGCTGATAATGCCCGGCATGAGTAGCATAGTCTGGAGAGAGGCAATGGATCGTCAACAGCAGAAAAGCGGGCCATTTTCGGATAGGTTCTGATTAATATTCTGGTGATTAAAACGAAAGCCTGTGTTACCTAATTGATAACATGAATGTTATCGGAGCAAGGTTATGGATACGACCGAAGAGCTTGGTGAAACTTATTTCTATAAAGGGATGAATAATTTGACTGCGGGAGAGCTGTTTTTTTGGGTCTTTCTTGAAAAAGCTCAGCAACACTTTGGTGTAGAAGACATTGTTGCTCTCGCACTCATCATATTGGGACAGCCGACACTCGGAACAAGAGGCAAGCCCATTGGCTCAACGAAAGGGACCAGTATTTTGAGCAGTAATTTAAGGCGGCTGCTCGATATCGAAACGGGAAGAAGATGACCAACATTAACGACGGGATCGATCAGTCGGCTGAAGTTTAGCTACGTGACTAACTTAGGCGCGTTTGCCGGTCGATGGATACCGGTGCTTGGTATTATGTATATGATAGGAGAAGTGAGCTACATCGCCGCCAGGGCCACCATGACATATAACACGATAGCCAGGAAAAATGACAAGCTATGGTCATGAGCAATCGAATCGAAGCTGAAGTGCTTGACTGGTATGCGCAAACCTGGAATTTACCGGGCATCACCGGGAAACAGCATCCTCTCTCGCCAGAGACCGCGCTAAACACGGGGGATAGCCCGTGGGCGCCTGAAGCGGGTGACGACATTATGCGTGATTTTTTTGCCCGTTTTGACGTCAACCCCGCTGGATTTGACCTTATCCGCTACTGGCCCGTCGAAAAGGGCATTATCCCGAATTTTCTGCGGCCTCGCTCAAAGCGCGTATATCCCGGCATGCCGGAGCCACTTACCTTATCTATGCTGATTGCCTCAGCAAAGGCCCGGCGCTGGATATATTGAAAAGCGCCTGGCCCACGCCGCTACCCCCGATAATCCTCCGCATCAATATCATAGCCCGACGGCTCCCAGCGGATCGCCAGCAGCGACAGCAGGCCAATCAGCGGCGCGGCGGCGATTACCCAGAATACGCCGGTGTCAAAGGCGGCCACCAGCAGCGGGAACAGGAACAGCGACAGGGTCGAGCTGCTGCGCATCAGCGTCTGATTGAGGCCGACGCCGACGCCGCGCAGGGAGGTCGGGTAGCTCAGCGAGGCGAAAGTCATGGTGTGGGCCCCGGGGCCGAAGCCCTGGCCGAACAGGAACAGCGCCAGCATCGCCACGGCGATAATGCCGTCGGCGGCGTCCGCCGGGCGGCCGATAATCGCCAGGACTACCAGCGCCGTCAGCTGGCAGGCGTAGCCGCCCAGCGACATTTTCCACGCCCCGATGCGCGGCACCAGCCGCACCGCCAGCAGGCCGCCGGTAAAGGCGAACAGCAGGTTCAGCGCCAGCGAGATCAGAATGGTGGTCAGCATCGACTGGACGAAGAAGCTGGCGATAATCACCGGCAGGCCGAAGGCCACGGCGTTGTAGGCGAACGAGGACACCATGGAGAGCAGCGTCGCCAGCGTCGTGCGCCGCAGATAGCGGCCGCGAAACAGGCTGAGGTAGTTCCCCCAGCGGGCCCGGTGCACCACCGGAGCGGGCGCAGCCAGCGCCTCCTGCGGCACGCGGGCGTTGATGTTGTACGCTTTGCGCAGGATTGCGGCGGCCTCCTGCAGGTTGCCCTGATTGGCAGCCCATACCGGCGATTCGCTCATGTAGCGGCTGCGGATGGCGATAATCACCAGCGCGGGCACCGCGCCAAAGCCGAGGATAATCCGCCACAGCCAGTCGCTGTGGGAGGCGGGCAGCACGGTGTAGAACAGCAGTACCAGCAGGTAGGAGATACTGATTGCCGCATACCACGTCGGGCACCACATGGCGACGCTGGCGGCCTTATTGCCCGGTCCTTTCAGGCGGGCAAACTCGCTGAGGAAGGCCATCGCCACCGGCAGATCGATGCCGACGCCCAAACCCATCACAAAGCGCGCCCCCGCCAGCACGTATTCGTTCGGCGCCAGGGCGCAGGCGATGGCCGCGACCACGAAGAACACCATATCGGCCATAAAGACCCGGTAGCGGCCAATTTTATCCGTCAGGTAGCCGCCGAGCAGCGCGCCGACGATGGCGCCGAAGGTAATGGCCGAGGCGACCATGCCGGTGCCGGCCGGCGTCAGGCCGAACTCGCGGGTGATATCTTTCAGGCCGAAGGCCAGCGCCCCGAGATCGTAGGCATCGAGGAAAATGCCGCCCAGCGCGATGGCGATGACGATGCGGGCATTGCTGCGCGCCTGGGTGGCGTCGTTAACCAGCCGCGAGACGTCGGCGGCGCTGCGCACCCACTGGATCTCGCCGGAATTTTGCGGTGCAACGGCGGCCGCGGTTGGAAGTACGTCTGTCATGGTGTTGTTCTGCGCTTATGGGAAATTAGCGCAGAGCATCTCACAGACATATAGACGTCTAAAAGGCGAGATGGTTATGTGTTATAACCAAAAGATGTAAAAAACCCGGAATTACTCCGGATCCTTCTCTGCGGGCGCTTTCTTGCGCCCCAGCTTCGACCAGATGCGGCTCTCTTCCCGCCGCCACAGGCGCTGGATATTGTCGTGGTGGCGCAGCAGGATCAGGCAGGAGAGCATGGAGACCGGGAAGGTGTACTGGGGCTTAAACCACCAGACGTAGAACGGGGCCACCAGCGCGCTGACGATGGCGCCCAGCGAGGAGTAGCCGCTGAGCAGCACGGTCAGCAGCCAGGTGCCCGCCATCACGCCGGTCAGATCCCAGCCGATGGGCGCGATGGCGCCGAAGGCGGTGGCGACGCCCTTGCCGCCGCGAAAGCCGAAGAATACCGGCCAGATATGGCCGATACAGGCGGCAAGTGCCACCATACCTATCCAGAACGGCGTGAGCCCCAGGCCCCATGCGCCCCAGGTGGGCAACATGCCTTTAAGGATGTCGAAAACCAGTACCGCGACCGCCGCGCCCTTGCCGCCGAGGCGCAGCACGTTGGTTGCGCCGGGGTTGCCGGAGCCGTTGAGGCGCGGATCGGGAAGACCCGCGATGCGGCTGACCAGAATGGCGCTGGAGATGGAGCCGCAAAGGTAGGCGAGGAGAACCATTCCTGGCGCGATTACACTCATGACTCTGTTCCGTTTAGAAAATGTATCGGTATTCTCTTCATCTGTGGATAATACGCATAAATCGCCGGAAGTGGTATCCGGCCGGGACAAAAAGCAGGCAGGGCGTGATGGATATTGTGTTTTTAGAGCAACTTTCGGTCATCACCACCATCGGTGTGTACGACTGGGAGCAGACCATTGAACAGCGGCTGGTGTTCGATATCGAAATGGCGTGGGACAATCGTAAAGCGGCTGCCAGCGATGCGGTAGAGGACTGCCTGAGCTATGCCGATATCAGCGAAGCGGTGATTGCCCACGTTGAGGGCGGTAAATTTGCGCTGGTGGAGCGGGTGGCGGAAGAGGTCGCTCAGCTGCTGTTAAGCCGCTTTAACTCGCCGTGGGTCAGAATCAAGGTCAGTAAACCCGGCGCTGTGGTGCGGGCGGCCAACGTCGGCGTCGTGATTGAGCGTGAGCAAATTCTGGAAAACTCATAATAATTTCATCTTTTTTAAACAAAATAGCGCTATTCGTGTCTTAACAGCCGGACAATGTTGAACGGCTTTTTTCTTGTTATTTTTTAAGGGTTAATGTAATGAACGATATGCACTCGCTGCTGATAGCGGCAATTTTGGGTGTGGTCGAAGGAGTGACTGAGTTTTTACCCGTTTCCAGCACCGGCCACATGATCATCGTCGGCCACCTGCTGGGCTTTGAGGGCGACACCGCCAAAACGTTTGAGGTGGTGATCCAGCTGGGATCGATCCTCGCGGTGGTGGTGATGTTCTGGCGCCGCCTGTTCGGCCTTATCGGCATCCACTTTGGCCGCCCGCCGGTGCACGAAGGCCTGGGCGCCGGGCGCCTGTCGCTGATTCACGTTCTGCTGGCTATGGTCCCGGCGGTGGTGCTGGGGCTGGTGTTCCACGATTTTATTAAATCGCTGTTTAACCCGGTAACCGTGATGTACGCCCTGGTGGTCGGCGGCCTGCTGCTGATCGCCGCCGAGCTGTTCAAGCCGAAGGAGCCGAAGACCCAGGGTCTGGACGATATGACCTACCGCCAGGCATTTTTGATCGGCTGCTTCCAGTGCCTGGCGCTGTGGCCGGGCTTCTCCCGCTCGGGCTCTACTATCGCCGGCGGCATGCTGCTCGGCATCAGCCGCTACGTGGCGGCGGAGTTCTCCTTCCTGCTGGCGGTGCCGATGATGATGGGCGCCACCGCGCTGGACATCTACAAGAGCCTCGGCTTCCTGACGGCGGCCGACATTCCGATGTTTGCGGTCGGGTTCGTCACCGCCTTTATCGTGGCGCTGATTGCGATTAAAACCTTCCTGCACATCATCAAGCGCATCACCTTTATTCCGTTCGCCATCTACCGCTTTATCGTGGCGGCGGCGGTCTACGCGGTGTTTATGTAGTCTGCGGACAGCGCTGTTCTTTCCACTGCGCGACGGCGGCCACCCGGCGTCGCGTCAGCTCCTCCCGCACCTCCGGCCCCTTAAAGCCCGCGTCAATCACCGGTTTCGTCGGTACCGCCCGCGCCACCTCCCACGCTTCGCGCAGCAGTCTGCCTTGCGGATAGTCGCGCGCCTCAAAGCCGGTGCGCCCGCGCACGTCGGCTTCGCTGGTGAGCGCCAGCTGCTCCACCCGCTGCGGCCTGCGCCAGGCATCAATGGCGTCAAACAGCTTCACCACCGTGGCGGGCTTGAGAACCGGGAAGGTGTGTATCAAGTCGTGGTACTCCGCCACCAGCTTCGCCAGATCGCGCATCTCGTTGGGTATGCGCAGCCGGGCGCAGAGGTTTTCCACCAGCTTGACGCCCGCCGGGCCGTGGCCGTGGTGGCGGGGCCACAGCGCCTTCGGCGTCAGCCCTTTACCGAGGTCGTGGCACAGCGTGGCGAAGCGCACGTCGACGGCCGGGGTCAGCATTGCCGCCATGGAGAGGGTCATCAGGACGTGGACGCCGGTGTCGATCTCCGGGTGCCATTTAGCCGGGGCGGGCACGCCGAACAGGGCGTCAATTTCGGGAAACAGCACTTTCAGGGCGCCGCAGTCGCGCAGGGTCTGGAAGTAGACCTGCGGGTTGCGGGTGCCGAGCGCGCTCTCCGTCTCTTTCCACACCCGCTCCGGGATCAGATGCTCCAGCTCCCCGGCGGCGGTCATCGCCTGCATCAGGGCCATCGTCTCATCGGCAATGCGAAAGCCGAGGTGGGCGTAGCGGGCGGCAAAGCGGGCCACCCGCAGCACCCGCAGCGGATCTTCGCTGAAGGCCGGCGAAACGTGGCGCAGCAGGCGCGCCTGCAGGTCCCGCTGGCCGCCGTAGGGATCGATAATCGCGCCCGCGTCGTCCTGCGCGAGCGCGTTTACGGTGAGGTCCCGACGCAGCAGGTCCTGCTCGAGGGTGACATCGGGGGCGGCGTAGCAGGTAAAACCGGTATAGCCTGAGCCGGACTTGCGCTCGGTGCGGGCGAGGGCGTACTCCTCGTGGGTGTGCGGGTGCAGAAACACAGGAAAATCGCGGCCTACCTGCTGGTAGCCCGCGTCAAGCATCTGCTGCGGCGTAGCGCCGACAACAACCCAATCTTTGTCTTTTACCGCCAGGCCCAGTAGCGCATCGCGCACCGCCCCGCCAACCAGATACTGCTTCACGCCGCCATCCCCTTACTGAAAAATCACCCGATAATACGCAAGTGTAGAGGAGATGGCGAATCGGGCATCAGTTCATCCAGCGGTCTTTGCGCTTGCGGCTCGGCACCAGGTGCGGCAGCACCAGGCCGAGGATCAGGCCCGCGCCGAGCACGCCGCCGCCGTACATAAACCACTGCATAATAATCGTGCGCTGCTTATCGTCCAGCTGCAGGTTGGCGGCGTTCACCTTCTTCTGCGCGACGATAAGCTCATTCTTCAGCTTCTGATTCTCTTCTTTCAGGCCGTTAATGACGCTATCGCTACCGGCCACTTTCTGCTGCATATCGGCGGTGCGCTGATTCCAGGTATTATCAATATTGTTCAGCTTATCGGTCAGGGTTTTGACCTGATTTTCGAGGTCCGGCACGCGGGTTTTCAGGCTTGGGCTGGTGCTCAGCTCCTTCAGCGGGATCCAGGCGGTGCGGCCGCTGCTGTCTTTCACCTGGGCGTACTGGGTGTCATTATTGGTTTGCAGGAGCTGCACTTCTTCTCCGGCGTTCACGGTGCCGACCAGGCGGTAGTTATCGCCCGGGCCGCTGCGTACCCAGGTGTTCAGTTCATCGGAGACATAACGTTTTTCATCAGCGTGGGCGATGGTGGAAGCGCTAAGTGCAAGTAAAGTCAGTCCAATCAGGCGTAATTTAAGCATCAGGTCGTCATTTTGGTCATTAGGTGGAACGAAAAAAGTCGCACGAGATAGTAGTGGCATCAGTCTGACGACGCCAGGCATTCTGCTGCAATCGGAATCCTCCAGGAGGAGATTGCATGGCAAAGTGCGGAGAAATACACTCTACTGACAAGAATTATGCGTGTAAGTTCGGCGTCATTACCAATCCCGGTCACTCAACGATAAGAAAACTGGACATGGAACAGGAAATCGAATTGAAGTTCATCGTCGATCCGCGCGGTACAGAGACCCTCCGCCAGCGGCTCGGCGCCCTCAGCGCGCAGCACGTGCCCGCCGCGCAGCTGCTCAACATCTATTACGAAACCGACGACGGCTGGCTGCGCGGTCACGATATGGGCCTGCGCATTCGCGGCCAGGGCAAAACCTATGAGATGACCCTCAAGACCGCCGGCCGCTCCGTCGGCGGCCTTAACCAGCGCCCGGAGTACAATATTCCCCTTACGAAGCCCGAGCTGGCGCTGGAGAAGCTGCCCGCCGACGTCTGGCCCGGCGGCAGCCTGCCCGCCGATCTTGCCGGGCGGGTGAAGCCGCTGTTCAGCACCGATTTTCAGCGCGAGAAGTGGCTGGTGGACTGCGGCGAAAGCCGGATTGAAATTGCGCTGGATAACGGCGAAGTCAAAGCGGGCGAGCACCGGGAGCCTATCGGCGAACTGGAGCTGGAGCTGCTGAGCGGCCGGGTTGAGGATGTTCTGGCCCTGGCGGGCGAGCTGCTGGAGAGCGGCGTTCTGCGGCAGGGAAGCCTGAGCAAGGCCGCCCGCGGCTACCATCTGGCGAAGGGCAATCCGCCCCGCGAGCCGCGAGCCCCGGCCTACGGCGCGCAGGACAATGCCGGCCTTGAGGCGGCGCTGGCCCACTGGCAGTATCACGAAGAGCTGTGGCTGCGCGGCAGCGCTGATGCGAAAGCGCAGGTCGCTGACGCCGTGGCCTTTATCGGTAAAACGCTCGCCGCCGAACACGAGATGGCCGCCGAGCAGATGGCGCAGGTTGCGCAGATCATCAGCGATGCGTCTACCGCCGCCGATGCCGCTTTTAACCCGCAGGTGGCGCGCGCCAAACTGATGCTCACCGCTTTTCTTGTCACCGGACGATAACATTAATAGAGGAACGCCATGACCGCGCTCTCTTCACCGCTGCAGCAGCACTGGCAGACGGTAGCCGACCGGCTGCCGGACGACTTCCCCGCCGCCGACCTGCGCCCCGAGGCGCGGGCGGCGATGGCCTTTAGCGATTTCATTGCCGACAGTCTGGCCGCGCACCCGCAGTGGCTCGAAGAGCTGGCGCAGGCGCCGGTGGCGCCCGGCGAGTGGCGGCACTACGGCGACTGGCTGGCGCAGGCGCTGGCCGATGTCAACGACGAGGCGGCCCTGATGCGCGCCCTGCGGCTGTTTCGCCGCCGGGTGATGGTGCGCATCGCCTGGGCCCAGGCGCTGTCGCAGGTCCCGACCGAAGAGAGCCTGCAGCAGCTGAGCCAGCTTGCCGAGACGCTGATCGTCGGCGCCCGCGACTGGCTGTACGCCGCCTGCTGCCGCGAGTGGGGCACCCCGACCAGCACCCGCGGCGAGGCGCAGCCGCTGCTGATCCTCGGCATGGGCAAGCTCGGCGGCGGCGAGCTGAACTTCTCCTCGGATATCGACCTGATTTTTGCCTGGCCCGAGCACGGGGCGACCGCTGGCGGGCGCCGGGAGCTGGACAACGGCCAGTTCTTTACCCGCATGGGCCAGCGGCTGATCAAGGTGCTGGACCAGGCCACCCAGGACGGCTTCGTCTACCGCGTGGATATGCGCCTGCGCCCGTTCGGCGACAGCGGTCCGCTGGTGCTGAGCTTTGCCGCGCTGGAGGACTACTACCAGGAGCAGGGCCGCGACTGGGAGCGCTACGCGATGGTCAAGGCGAAGGTGCTCGGCGACAGCGGCGGCGCCTACGGCGACGAGCTGCGCGCCATGCTGCGCCCGTTCGTCTTCCGCCGCTATATCGACTTCAGCGTCATCCAGTCCCTGCGCAATATGAAGGGCATGATCGCCCGCGAAGTGCGCCGCCGGGGCCTGAAGGACAACATCAAGCTCGGCGCGGGCGGCATTCGCGAAATCGAGTTTATCGTCCAGGTCTTCCAGCTGATCCGCGGCGGACGCGAGCCGTCGCTGCAGAGCCGCTCCCTGCTGCCGACCCTGGACGCCATCGACGCGCTGCACCTGCTGCCGGAGGGCGAGGCCGGGCAGCTGCGCGACGCCTACCTGTTCCTGCGCCGGCTGGAGAACCTGCTACAGAGCATTAACGACGAGCAGACCCAGACCCTGCCGGAAGACGACCTTAACCGCGCCCGGCTGGCGTGGGGCATGGGCTGCCGCGACTGGGACTCGCTCTACACCGCGCTCGCCGGGAAGATGGCCGCCGTGCGCCGTATCTTTAACGCCCTGATCGGCGACGATGAAGAAGCCACCGCCGACGAGCAGCTTTCTGAGCAGTGGCGCGAACTGTGGCAGGACGCGCTGCAGGAGGACGACACCACGCCGGTGCTGGCCCACCTCAGCGATGAGGACCGCCATCGGGTGGTGGCGGAGATCGCCGATTTCCGCAAAGAGCTGGACCGCCGCACTATCGGCCCGCGCGGCCGCCAGGTGCTGGATACCCTGATGCCGCATCTGCTGAGCGAGATTTGCGCGCGCGATGACGCTCCGCTGCCGCTGTCGCGCATTATGCCGCTGCTGACCGGCATCGCCAGCCGCACCACTTATCTGGAGCTGCTGAGCGAATTCCCCGGCGCGCTCAAGCACCTGATCCGCCTCTGCGCCGCCTCGCCGATGGTCGCCAGCCAGCTGGCGCGCTATCCGCTGCTGCTTGACGAACTGCTGGACCCCAACACCCTCTACCAGCCCACCGCCACCGACGCCTACCGCGACGAGCTGCGCCAGTACCTGCTGCGGGTGCCGGAAGAGGATGAGGAGCAGCAGCTGGAGGCGCTGCGCCAGTTTAAGCAGGCGCAGATGCTGCGGGTGGCGGCGGCGGACATTGCCGGCACGCTGCCGGTAATGAAAGTGAGCGATCACTTAACCTGGCTGGCCGAGGCGATGATCGACGCCGTGGTGCAGCAGGCGTGGACCCACACCGTGGCCCGCTTCGGCCAGCCGCGCCACCTGGCCGGGCGCGAAGGGCGCGGCTTTGCGGTCATCGGCTACGGCAAGCTCGGCGGCTGGGAGCTGGGCTACGGCTCTGACCTCGATCTGGTGTTCCTCCACGACTGCCCGGCGGACGTGACGACCGACGGTCCGCGCGAAATCGACGGCCGCCAGTTCTATCTCCGGCTGGTGCAGCGCATCATTCACCTGTTCAGCACCCGCACGTCGTCGGGCATTCTGTACGAAGTGGACGCTCGCTTACGTCCCTCCGGGGCGGCGGGTATGCTGGTCACCACCGCCGATGCTTTTGCCGACTATCAGCGCAGCGAGGCCTGGACCTGGGAGCATCAGGCGCTGGTGCGCGCCCGGGTGGTCTACGGCGACGGCCAGCTGCACGGGCAGTTCGACGCTATCCGCAAAGCTATCCTCGCCATTGAGCGCGATGGCCCGACGCTGCAGACCGAGGTGCGCGAAATGCGCGAGAAGATGCGCGCCCACCTCGGGGGCAAACACCGGGACCGCTTCGACATCAAAGCCGACGAGGGCGGCATTACCGACATTGAATTTATTACCCAGTACCTGGTGCTGCGCTACGCCCACGACAGGCCGAAGCTGACCCGCTGGTCCGATAACGTGCGCATTCTGGAGCTGCTGGCGCAGAACGGCATCATGGACGACGAAGAGGCGCTGGCGCTGAGCCGGGCCTACACCACGCTTCGCGATGCGCTGCACCACCTGGCGCTGCAGGAGGCGCCGGGCCACGTCGCGCCGGACGCGTTTCACGCCGAGCGTGAGCTGGTGCGCGCCTGCTGGCAGAAGTGGCTGGTCGCGGGCTGAGTTATGCTATTATCGCGCGCAACTGAAGAATCTAGCAGGAGTCAGGAATGAAAGTAACGCTGCCGGAGTTTACACGCGCAGGCGTCATGGTGGTTGGCGATGTGATGCTGGACCGCTACTGGTATGGCCCAACCAGCCGCATCTCGCCGGAGGCCCCGGTGCCGGTGGTGAAGGTGGATACCATTGAGGAGCGCCCCGGCGGCGCGGCCAACGTGGCGATGAACATCGCCGCCCTCGGCGCCAGCTCGCGGCTGGTGGGCCTGACCGGCGTCGATGACGCCGCGCAGGCGCTGGCGAAGGCGCTGGCGAATGTGAAGGTGCAGTGCGAGTTCGTCGCCGTGCCGACCCATCCGACCATCACCAAGCTGCGCGTGCTGTCGCGCAACCAGCAGCTGATCCGCCTCGACTTTGAAGAGGGCTTTGCCGGCGTCGATCCGCAGCCGATGCACGACCGCATTCGCCAGTCACTGGGCAGCGTCGGCGCGCTGGTGCTCTCCGACTATGCCAAAGGGGCGCTGGAGAGCGTGCAGGCGATGATCGGGCTTGCCCGCGAGGCGGGCGTGCCGGTGCTGATTGATCCGAAAGGCACCGACTTTGAGCGCTATCGCGGCGCGACCCTGCTGACCCCGAACCTCTCTGAGTTCGAGGCGGTGGCCGGTAAGTGTCAGGATGAAGCCCAGCTGGTCGAGCGCGGCATGAAGATTATTGCCGATTACGATCTCTCCGCCCTGCTGGTTACCCGCTCCGAGCAGGGCATGACGCTGCTGCAGCCGGGCAAAGCGCCGCTGCACATGCCGACCCAGGCGCAGGAAGTGTATGACGTCACCGGCGCCGGCGATACGGTGATCGGCGTGCTGGCGGCGACGCTGGCGGCGGGCAACTCTCTCGAAGAGGCCTGCTTCTTCGCCAACGCCGCGGCGGGCGTGGTGGTTGGCAAGCTCGGTACCTCAACCGTGTCGCCGATTGAGCTGGAGAACGCCGTGCGCGGCCGCGCCGACACCGGCTTCGGCGTGATGAGCGAAAGCGAGCTGAAGCAGGCGGTGGCCGCCGCCCGCCAGCGCGGTGAGAAGGTGGTCATGACCAACGGCGTGTTTGACATTCTGCACGCCGGGCACGTCTCCTACCTGGCCAACGCCCGCCGCCTCGGCGACCGGCTGATCGTGGCGGTCAACAGCGATGCCTCCACGAAGCGCCTGAAGGGCGACACCCGGCCGGTCAATCCGCTCGATCAGCGGATGATCGTCCTCGGCGCGCTGGAGGCCGTAGACTGGGTCGTCTCCTTTGAAGAGGATACGCCCCAGCGCCTGATCGCCGGCATTCTGCCGGACCTGCTGGTGAAGGGCGGCGACTATAAGCCTGAGCAGATTGCCGGCAGCAAAGAGGTGTGGGCCAACGGCGGCGAAGTGATGGTCCTTAACTTCGAAGACGGCTGCTCGACTACCAATATCATCAAGAAGATCCGGCGCGACAGCTGATCTTTTCCCGGCGGCCTGCGTTCCCGCAGGCCGCTAGACATCCTTCCGCCTGCTGTCATTAAGATATTCGCTATCAGCGGACGATTTTTTTGATATTGCGACCTGACTCAATTTCCCGCGCACCCTGAATGGTGATTTAGCAAGTCGGCTATACCTTTAATATTCATATTATCCCGGAATACCTTTTTAAAAGGCGCGTTGTATTTTTTACGGCATCCACGCTGTTATATCGCACCTGGTATAGCAGTGCGGGAAACCGCTTATTTATTAAATTAAATGGCCGGCAGAATATAAAATATATTCCTGCTTCATGCGCCATTTTTTCCATTCTTTGATGATCAGGAGTGCGTATGAAATCAACCTACCGGCTCTCTTTTCTGGCCTCGTGTATCTGCCTTGCCGTCGGATCTTCTCAGGCGTATGCCGCCTGCGACAATACCTCGCCGGGTAATGGTGATAAGGTAACCTGTTCTGCTGACCAGGTAGGCAATACCGCTGTCGTTAGCGCAGACGGGGTCTCGGGCGTCACTGTTCAGCAGGATGGCACGCTGGACGTCAGCAGCGGCCCGGCCATCTCGCTTGGCGATAGCTCGACCATTCGCAATACCGGCATAATTTCCGGCACCAGCGCCGGTATTCTGCTGCGCGAAGGGAGCGCGGAAAATACTATCAATAATAGCGGTTCGATTACCGGTACGGCGGGGCCGGGGATCCGTATTAATGCTAAAGGTAATACTGCTATCACTAATTCCGGTAATATCAGCAGCGGTGAAGGCACGAGCGGCACCGCTACTCTGTTTGGCGACGGCGACGACACGCTGACCGTCACCGGTGGGACCATTACCGGCATTGTCAATCAGGGCAGGGGAGCCGATACGCTGCACATGGTTGACGGTACGATTGACGGCGATGTCATTCAGGGCGTGACGGAGGCCAACGGCGATGACTTTGCCAGCGATAAGGTGCTAATTGAAGGTGGAACCATTACCGGCGGCATTACCCAGGGTGAAGGTATTGATGACTTCGAGATGACCGGCGGCACTATTGGCTCCCTGCAGCAGGGCGGCTCTCAGGATACCTTTCGCATGACCGGCGGCTGGATTAAAGGGGCCTTTGAAGACGGCGACCATGCGGAGATGACCGGCGGGCGCATCGGCAACGTTCAACTGAAGGCGGCAGACAATTTCTTCGATATGAGCGGCGGCAGCGTGGACGGCAACGTCTCCTCCGGCTTGGGAAAAGATACCTATATCATTCGCGGCGATGCAAAAATCGGTAATTCGATCAGCACCGGCGCGGAGAAGGACAGCGTGACGCTGAAAAGCGGGACCATCGTTAATGAGATCCGTATGTCCACCGGCGACGACCTGTTCCGCTGGGAGGGCGGCAGCGTCGGTGGGGCAGTAAAGATGGAGGCGGATAACGACCGCGTGGAGCTGGTGGGCGTGGGGACCAACATCACCGACTCATCGCCGCTGATTGACGGTGGTAATGGCGATGACTCCATCATGCTCGACAACAGCCAGTACGTGCACAGCGATGCCAACCTGCTGGCGGGGTTTGAGCACGTGGATTTGACCAACGGCTCTACGCTGACCCTGCGCAACAATATTCTCAAGCTGGGGGATAGCCAGGACGACAATGCCAGTACCGGCTTCAGCATTGACTCGGGCAGCACGCTGGCTATTGAAAACGGCGCGGCAACCGATTTCACCGGCCACCTCAGCGGTACCGGCACCGTCAGCACCAATACCAGCGGCAAGGCGTTTAACTTCACCAATAACAATAAGGCCGACGGCTTCGGCGGCACCCTGGCGCTGGGCAACAGCACCCTGGCGCTGGCGGGAGTGAACACCCAGGCGCTGAAAAATGCAACGCTGCGCGCGGACGACAAAAGCATTACCACCGTCGGCAGCGGTCAGCAGACGATCGGCGGGCTGACCTTCAACGGCGGTACCGTCGTCTTCGGTGCGGTGGCGCCGGGCAACACCGTTAGCGACAATACCATCCAGACCAGCAAGAATCTCGATATCAGCGGCAAGGGCAGCGTGAAGGTGAGTCTGGGCGACGCGGTCAACTATGCCCCTGACGTCAATGATAAGGTCCAGCTGCTCAAGCAGGATGACGGCGAGAACCTGATTAAGCTGGTGGGCTCAGGCGGTACGGTGACCGGCAACGGCAGCGCGCTCACCCTGAAAGACAGCAGCGGCAGCGTCATCAGCAGCGGCAAAATGACCCATATTGTTAATACCGCCGGCGGCCCGACGGTGGCCGAAGGCACCTGGGACTGGAAGCTGTCTGACGGTACCGGTCACGACGGGCTGTACGTCACTTACGCCCTGAAAGAGGTGAACCTGAAGGGCGCGGGCAGCGATGCGCTGGCGCTTAACAGCGGCACCGATACCGGCAGCGCCGCCGATCTCAGCGCGAAAGTGACCGGCGCGGGCGATCTGGCGATAACCGGCGGCACGGTCTCCCTTTCCAACAGCAGCAACGACTACCGCGGCGTCACCGACGTGCGCGGCGGTACGCTGCAGATGAATAACGACAGCGTGCTGGGCAACACCTCCCTGCTGAAGCTGGCGGACGGTACCGGGCTGAAGATGGCGGGGCATACCCAGACCGTCGGCGCGGTGGCGACGGCGGCCGGATCGCTGGTCGATATCGCGGGCGGTAATCTGACGATTAACAGCGGCGGCACGGTGCAGGGCCATATGCAGGGGGCGGGAACGCTGTCCCTTGAGGGCGGAGAGCTTACCGTCACCGGCGCGAATACCGGGCTAAGCGCCACTACAGCGGTGAACAGTGGGGCCGCCGCCACGCTGGACAACACCCAGGGGCTGGGCTCCGGCGCCATCGACAACGGCGGAACCGTCAACCTTAACGCCGCCAGAGGGACCTTCGCCAACAGCGTCAGCAATAGCGGCAAAATCAATCTTACCGGCAGCCAGGTGCAGCTCTCCGGCGACAACACTCAGTTCAGCGGCGAATTCAGCATCGACAAGGACAGCCGCCTGACGGCAGCCCAGGCGTCCCACCTCGGCAGCGCCGCCGTGCACGATGAGGGCACCCTGGCGCTGGTGACGGATAGCGACTGGACGCTGGCGAACGTCGTGGACGGCAGCGGCAACCTGGTCAAAGACGGCGCGGGTACCCTGACGCTGACCGATCCCAATCTGGCCTATACCGGCAGTACCGATATTCTCAGCGGCGGCCTGCGCTTCGGCTCCCGCGAGGCGCCGTCAACCCTCGCCTCATCCCAGGTTAATATCGCCGCAGGGGCGATGATGGCGGCTAACGGCACCGTCAGCGGCGGCGTTGACAACAAAGGCACCCTGCAGGTGGGTCAGAGCGGCCTCCCCGCTGCGGAGCCGGCGAACGCGGTCCGCGCGGCGACCTGAGCAACAGCGGCACCGTCCAGCTGGCCCAGATCGGCAGCGATGCGCAGGTGGGCAATACGCTGACGGTGAACGGCAACTATGCCGGCAACGGCGGCAAAATCCGCTTTAACACCGTGCTCGGCGACGATAGTTCACTGACCGACCACATGACCGTGGAGGGCGATACCAGCGGCACCACCCTGGTCAGCGTCGCCAACGCCGGCGGCACCGGCGCGCGGACCCTCAACGGCATTGAACTGATTGCGGTTAACGGAAATTCCGCAGGGGAGTTCGTGCAGGACGGACGCATCGCGGCGGGCGCCTACGACTATACGCTGGGGCGCGGCGTCGGGGCGGCGAGCAATAAAAACTGGTACCTGACCAACGAAGCGACGGAGCCGACAAACCCGACCGAGCCAACCGATCCTACGGACCCGGGCGATCCCGGTACGCCGCCGGTCGATCCGGGTAATCCAACCGATCCGGGCGATCCCGGCACGCCGCCGGTCGATCCCGGCAATCCGACCAGTCCGACGGATCCAGGCGAGCCGACCAACCCGGGCACGCCGCCAACTGCGCCAGCGAAGCCCGCCTACCGTCCGGAGGCCGGGAGCTACATCGCCAATATCGCGGCGGCCAACACCATGTTTATCACCCGCCTGCACGACAGGCTGGGCGAAACCCAGTACACCGACGCCCTGACCGGCGAGCAGCGGGTGACCAGCCTGTGGATGCGCCAGGTGGGCACCCACAACCGCTGGAAGGACAGCTCCGGGCAGTTGAAAACCCGCAGCAACCAGTACGTTATTATGCTTGGCGGCGACGTGGCGCAGTGGAGCAGCAGCGGTCTCGACCGCGGCCACCTCGGGCTGATGGCGGGCTACGGCAACAACAGCAGCCATACGCACTCCAGCGCCACGGGCTACGGCTCAGACGGCAAAGTGCACGGCTATAACGTCGGCATTTACGGCACCTGGTACGCCAACGACGCCGATAAGACCGGCCTGTACGTGGATACCTGGGCGAGCTACAGCTGGCTGAAAAACTCGGTCAACGGTGAAGATCTCGCCAGCGAAAGCTATCACTCTAAGGGCTTCACCGGCTCGCTGGAGACCGGCTACACCTGGCAGGTCGGCGAGTTCTACGGCAGCAAGGGGACGCTGAGTAAGGTCTACATCCAGCCGCAGGCGCAGGCTATCTGGATGGGCGTCAGGGCGAAGAACCACACCGAGGATAACGGGACCCGCGTCAGCAGCGACGGCGACGGCAACGTGCTGACCCGCCTCGGCGCCCGGGCTTATCTCAACAGCTACAGCAAGCTCGATGAGGGCAAACAGCGCGAGTTCCAGCCCTTTATCGAGGCTAACTGGATCCACAATACCCGCCGCTTCAGCACCAAAATGGACGGCGTGCGCCTGAGCCAGGAGGGGGCGCGCAACCTGGGCGAGGTCAAGACCGGGGTTGAGGGCAAGCTGAGCAATAACCTCACCGCGTGGGGCAACGTCGGCCAGCAGCTTGGCGATCATAAATACAGCAATACGGAAGCGATGCTGGGCGTGAAGTACAGCTGGTAGGAAAAGCGTGAAAAAAATGGCCACCGCAAGCGGTGGCCATTTTCTATTTCTGGCAGAAACTTATTTCTTCTGCGCGCGCTCGAAGGAGGCGATGATTTCAGCTTTGGCCGCGTCAGCGTTATCCCAGCCGTCAACTTTAACCCACTTGCCGCTTTCCAGATCTTTGTAGTGCTCAAAGAAGTGGGTGATCTGCGCTTTCAGCAGGTCCGGCAGGTCGTTCACGTCTTTGATGTGATCGTACTCTTTGCTCAGCTTGGTGTGCGGAACCGCAACCAGCTTGGCATCTTCACCGGATTCGTCGGTCATTTTCAGCACGCCAACCGGACGGCAGCGGATCACTGAGCCCGGCTCCAGCGGATACGGGGTCGGGACCAGTACGTCAACCGGGTCGCCGTCCAGGGAGAGCGTGTGGTTGATGTAGCCGTAGTTGCACGGGTAGAACATGGCGGTAGACATGAAGCGGTCAACGAACAGCGCGCCGCTCTCTTTATCCACTTCGTATTTGATTGGGTCGGCATTGGCCGGGATTTCGATAACTACGTAGATGTCTTCAGGCAGCTCTTTGCCCGCCGGGACGTTGAGTAAGCTCATGTCTGATTCCTTAAAATGTCGTTCGATCAAGTGCCGGACATTATAGCCAACTGTGCTTAAAAGTCCTGAACTCTTTTCTCCGCCGCCGCCGGTAAAAGGCGAAAAATCCATAAACATAGCGGCCTGCTGAATACCCATATGAAAGCGCTTACAAATAACGGCGGCTCTTTGCGGAACTGTGACCTCGCGCATTTCGTTCATTCGGGCATTGTCTATAGTTTCGGCAGTTGACGCTTTTAACAACAATAACCCCGCGAGGATACCTCTTATGTGGAAGCGCTTACTTCTTGTCTCTGCCGTCACCGCCGCCGCGTCGTCCGCGGCAGTCGCCGCTCCGTTAACTGTCGGTTTTTCACAGGTGGGTTCCGAGTCGGGCTGGCGCGCCGCCGAAACCAGCGTGGCGAAAAGCGAGGCCAGCAAGCGCGGCATTACTCTGAAAATCGCCGACGGCCAGCAGAAGCAGGAGAACCAGATCAAGGCCGTGCGCTCGTTTATTGCCCAGGGCGTTGACGCTATCTTTATCGCGCCGGTCGTGGCGACCGGCTGGGAGCCGGTGCTGAAAGAGGCGAAGCAGGCCAAGATTCCGGTCTTCCTGCTGGACCGCTCCATCGATGTGAAAGACAAGTCGCTGTATATGACAACGGTTACCGCCGACAACGTGCTGGAAGGCAAGCTTATCGGCGACTGGCTGGTGAAGACCGAAAACGGCAAGCCGTGTAACGTCGTCGAGCTGCAGGGCACCGTGGGCGCCAGCGTGGCGATTGACCGTAAGAAGGGCTTCGCCGAGGCGATAGCTAAAGCGCCAAACATCAAGATTATCCGCTCCCAGTCCGGCGACTTTACCCGCAGCAAGGGTAAAGAAGTCATGGAGAGCTTTATCAAGGCCGAGAATAACGGCAAAAACATCTGCATGGTGTACGCCCACAACGACGATATGGCCATCGGCGCCATTCAGGCGATAAAAGAGGCGGGGCTCAAGCCGGGCAAAGATATTCTCACCGGATCTATCGACGGCGTGCCGGATATCTATAAGGCGATGCTCGCGGGTGAGGCGAACGCCAACGTTGAGCTGACGCCAAACATGGCGGGTCCGGCGTTTGACGCGCTGGAGAAATTCAAAAAGGACGGCACCGTGCCGCCGAAGCTGACCCTGACGCACTCGCAGCTCTATCTGCCGGCGGATGCCCAGGCGCAGCTGGATAAGAAAAAGGATATGGGGTACTGAGTTTACTCTTTCCCCTTCACCCTAACCCTCTCCCCGTAGGGAAGAGGGGACCGGTTAGCGGAGTTTTCTCCCTCTCCGCGCGGGGAGAGGGGCAGGTTAGCGAGGTTTTCTCCCGCAGGGAGAAGGCCGGGGTGAGGGTGACACAGTGAGCAGAACCATGAGCGAAATATCCCAACGCCAGGACATACTTCGCACCGAAGGACTGAGCAAATTCTTCCCCGGCGTCAAGGCGCTGGATAACGTCAACTTCAGCCTGCGGCGCGGCGAGATCATGGCCCTGCTCGGCGAAAACGGCGCCGGGAAATCCACGCTTATTAAGGTCCTGACCGGGGTGTATCACGCCGATCGCGGCACCATCTGGCTGGAGGGCGAAACCATCTCGCCGAAAAATACCGCCCACGCCCAGATGCTCGGTATCGGCACGGTGTATCAGGAGGTTAACCTGCTGCCGAATATGTCGGTGGCGGATAACCTGTTTATTGGCCGGGAGCCCCGGCGCTTCGGCCTGCTTCGCCGCCGCGAAATGCAGCAGCGCGCCACCGCGCTGATGGCCGCCTACGGCTTCTCGCTGGACGTCAGCCAGCCGCTTAATCGCTTCTCGGTGGCGATGCAGCAGATCGTCGCCATCTGCCGGGCTATCGATCTCTCCGCCAAAGTGCTGATCCTCGACGAACCCACCGCCAGCCTCGACGCCCAGGAAGTGGAGATGCTGTTCACCCTGATGCGCCAGCTGCGCGATCGTGGCGTCAGCCTGATCTTCGTTACCCACTTTCTCGATCAGGTCTACCAGGTCAGCGACCGCATCACCGTCCTGCGCAACGGCGGCTTCGTCGGCTGTCGCGAAACGGCGGAACTGCCGGAGATTGAGCTGGTGAAAATGATGCTCGGCCGCGAGCTGGAGACCAACGCCCTGCAGCGCGCCGGGCGCACGCTGCTGAGCGACAGGCCGGTGGCGGCATTTCACGGCTACGGCAAGAAGGGCGTCATCGAACCTTTCGACCTGCAGGTCAGGCCGGGCGAGATTGTCGGCCTGGCGGGGCTGCTGGGATCCGGGCGCACCGAGACGGCGGAGGTTATTTTCGGCGTGAAAACCGCCGACAGCGGTACGGCGGAGATTAAGGGCAATCCGATCAGGCTGCGTTCCCCGCACCGGGCCTCCTGCGCCGGGATCGGCTTTTGCCCGGAGGATCGCAAAACCGACGGTATTATCGCCGCCGCCTCGGTGCGGGAGAACATCATTCTCGCTCTGCAGGCGCAGCGCGGCTGGCTGCGGCCGATCCCCCGCCGCGAGCAGAACGCTATCGCCGAACGCTTTATTCGCCAGCTCGGCATCCGCACCCCCAGCGCCGAACAGCCGATCGAGTTCCTCTCCGGCGGCAATCAGCAGAAGGTGCTGCTGTCGCGCTGGCTGCTGACTAAACCCCAGTTTCTGATCCTCGATGAGCCCACCCGCGGCATCGACGTCGGGGCGCACGCGGAGATTATTCGCCTGATCGAAACCCTCTGCGCCGACGGCCTGGCGCTGCTGGTGATCTCCTCCGAGCTGGAGGAGCTGGTGGGCTATGCGGATCGGGTCATTATCCTGCGCGACCGCAGACAGGTGGCGGAGATCCCGCTGGAGGCGCTGTCGGTGACGGCCATCATGAATGCCATTGCGGCTTAAGGAGGCACCCGTGATGCCCCAATCTGTTCCCCAGGCAGAGCGCACAAAGCGCACTTTCCGCTGGCCCACCGGGACACCGCAAATCGTGGCCCTGCTGCTGGTGCTGGCGGTCGATAGCCTCGTCTCGCCGCACTTTTTCCAGATAGCCCTGCAGGATGGCCGGCTGTTCGGCAGCCCGATCGACATCCTCAATCGCGCCGCGCCGGTGGCGCTGCTGGCGATCGGCATGACGCTGGTGATCGCCACCGGCGGTATAGACCTCTCCGTCGGCGCGGTGATGGCCATTGCCGGCGCCACGGCGGCGTCGATGGTGGTGGCCGGGCACGGCCTGCCGCTGGTGCTGCTGGCTGCGCTGGCCACCGGTGTGCTGGCCGGCCTGTGGAACGGCATTCTGGTGGCGGTGCTGAAAATTCAGCCCTTCGTCGCCACCCTGATCCTGATGGTCGCCGGGCGCGGCGTGGCGCAGCTGATCACCGCCGGGCAGATTGTTACCTTCGACGCGCCGTCGCTGGCCTGGCTCGGCAGCGGCAAGCTGCTGCTGTTTCCGGCGCCGGTGATCATTGCCCTGCTGACGCTGATCGTCTTCTGGCTGTTTATCCGCAAAACCGCGCTGGGGATGTTTATCGAAGCGGTCGGCATTAACATTCGCGCGGCAAAAAACGCCGGGGTCAATACCCGGCTGGTGGTGATGCTGAGCTACGTGCTGAGCGGCGTCTGCGCCGCTATCGCCGGGGTGATCGTGGCGGCGGACATTCGCGGTGCGGACGCCAACAACGCCGGACTGTGGCTGGAGCTGGACGCCATTCTGGCGGTAGTTATCGGCGGCGGTTCGCTGATGGGCGGGCGCTTCAATATGCTGCTGTCGGTGGTGGGGGCGCTGATTATTCAGGGGATGAATACCGGTATTCTGCTCTCCGGCTTCCAGCCGGAGCTGAATCAGGTGGTGAAGGCGGTGGTGGTGCTCTGCGTGCTGGTGGTGCAGTCGCCGCGTTTTATCGCGCTGTTAAAAAGAGGGCGGGGCCATGCTAAAACGTAATCTGCCGCTGATGATCACGCTCGGGGTGTTTATCCTCGGCTATCTCTACTGCCTGACCCAGTTTCCGGGCTTTGCCTCGACGCGGGTCATCTGCAATATCCTGACCGACAACGCTTTCCTCGGCATTATCGCCGTGGGCATGACGTTCGTGATCCTCTCCGGCGGCATCGACCTTTCGGTCGGGTCAGCGATCGCCTTTACCGGTGTCTTTCTCGCTAAGGCGATCGGTTTCTGGGGGATGTCGCCGCTGATGGCCTTTCCGCTGGTGCTGGTGATGGGCTGCGCTTTCGGCGCCTTCATGGGCCTGCTTATCGACGGGCTAAAAATCCCGGCCTTTATTATTACCCTCGCCGGAATGTTCTTCCTGCGCGGGGTCAGCTATCTGATCTCCGAAGAGTCGATTCCGATTAATCATCCGGTCTACGAGCAGCTTTCCGATATGGCGTGGATGATCCCCGGCGGCGGGCGGCTGAGCGCAATGGGGCTGCTAATGCTGCTGGTGGTGGTGGCGGGGATTTTCCTCGCCCACCGCACCCGCTTCGGCAATCAGGTCTACGCCATCGGCGGCAGCGCCAGTTCGGCAAACCTGATGGGGATCTCCACCCGCAGCACCACCGTGCGCATCTATATGCTGTCGACAGGCCTTGCGACCCTCGCCGGAATTGTCTTCTCCGTCTACACCCAGGCGGGCTACGCCCTGGCCGGAGTCGGCGTCGAGCTGGACGCCATCGCCTCGGTGGTGATTGGCGGCACGCTGCTCAGCGGCGGCGTCGGCACGGTACTCGGCACGCTGTTCGGCGTCGGCATTCAGGGGCTTATTCAGACCTATATCAACTTCGACGGCACGCTCAGTTCGTGGTGGACCAAAATCGCCATCGGCATCCTGCTGTTTATCTTTATTGCCCTGCAGCGCGGCCTGACGGTGCTGTGGGAGCAGCGGCAGAACGCGCCGGTGAAGCGGGTGGCTATCCGCCCGCCAGCGTGAAGGCCTGCGACATTGCCTCCTGTTCGCGGGCGGGAAGGGCGAGATGATGGGCGATCGTTTGCCACTGGCTGACGATCGCTCTGAAGTCGGCAATAATGCCGTCCGCCTCGGCCAGGCCGAGGCGAAAATAGCCCGCCACCTCGCGAGCCAGTTCGAGATCGAGCGCGTTATCGGCCTGCGTAATATTGAGCTTTAGCCCATCGGCGCGGGCGACCGGGTTGATATCGTAGGCCTCGCTGAGCCGCCAGCCTCTTCCCGGAACCAGAATAAAACCATGATTACGCAGGTGATCGTCGGCATTAGAGACGAGAAGATTAAAGACGATCCGCGACCACAGCTCGCGTAGATCGGCCTGTGTTTGCGCGCCGTGTCTTATCAGAACATCGGCAAGCTCCAGGTAGCTGACGCCTGTGGCGGCATCATCATCGTCCTGGTGTCGGGTCAGGGTCATGGCGGATGCAAAGTGAAAGCGCTGTCCGGACGGCGTTCTGTCGAAGCGGCGGACGAGGAAGGTGTGGTAAGGGCTGGCAAATTTGCGCGCCTGGGCGGGAGCGACATTCAGTCCACAGCCGACCGCGAGGGCGTTCACCACCATTTCCCAGCCGCCAACGTCATAGTCATCCCGGGCGCTGGGAAATTTAGCAATATACAGCTGGCCGCTGTCATCGACGACGCTGGCCTTCGGCCGGGCACCGCCCAGCGAACCGCCGGGCGCAATCAGCATTCTGAGCCACTGCTGGCCCATGAGCGCGCTATTGTCTACGTCGTTTTCCAGCGCCAGGCTGGCCCTTTCCAGGGCAGGGAGTTCGGTAAAAGGAGGCGCTGCAGTATCCGTGCGGTTATCGAGAAACGCGCCGCGATCCTCCAGCCTGTAGCGCAGCGCGCCAACGCGATAGAGATCGTGGACGCCCAGCAGATAATCGGATTCGTAAAGCTGGGTTCCCGGCGGCAGAGCGCCGGCGCGAATATCCCGCTCCAGGCGCCGCTTCATGAGCATTCGTCCCCAGCGGTCGGGGCAGGAATCTGCGAACACGCCAAACTTGTCCCGAGGCTGGGCGGGATATTGCGCGCCCGTAAACATTGCGATTTCCGGATCCAGAGGCAAAAAGTTAAGCGCAGGATCGTTTAGCGCCTGCGGATCGTATTCAAATTCAAAAAGCTCGCGCGCGCGTGTTCGCCGGCCGTGCAGAAAACCGATTCGCCTCGGGCCGCGCAGACCGTCCCAGTCTGCATACACGCCGATCGTTGCCATGCTCAATCTCCTTTTGTGGCTGCCCCCGGGCGTTTTAGTAATGCCGCAAGGGCGGATGAGGTATTTTCAATATCGCTTTCGCTGTTCCGCTGACGCGATGCGGCCCGCGGGCGCATTTTTGATGGCGTCTCCCGCGGAGCATCCTGCCGACGCGCGCGGGATTGCGGTGGCAAGGCGAGGCGAGAGTCCTGAAGCTGACGACCGACCAAATCTTCGGCGGCCAGCTTGTTTAGATCCTCTTCAAGTCCCAGTACCTGCATCACCGATAGCCAGGCACCGATGGTAACGCCGGCCCCGCCGGACTCCAGCGAGCGCAGCGTCATGGGCGACATCCCCGCGCGCTCGGCTACCTGCCTGGCGGTGAGCCTGCGGCGCAGGCGCGCGAGCCTCAGCCGCTCGCCAAAATCGACAAGCAGCGCAGTGGTATCGGGAAGAAGTGGAGCCGTTTTTTTCGCCATAATGCTAATATTTTAGCTTTTTATCGCATGATAAGGCTAAAATATTTACACTTTATTCAGCTGTGATTTGCTACATCATACCCTGCGCGCTCGCCCCCTCAAGACAGCGCAGGCAACTTTTGCTACAGTGCCCGCAGTCTGAACTGAGCGGGGCGGGTATGGCTTCTTTAAAGGATGTAGCGCAGCTGGCGGGGGTGTCGATGATGACCGTCTCGCGGGTGATCAACCAGACGGGCGCCGTCTCGGACGCGACCCGCGAGCGGGTGATGCAGGCCGTTGAAGCCCTGAACTACGTCCCGGATCTCTCCGCGCGCCGGGTGCGCAACCAGGGCTCCCGCCCCTCGACCCTCGCCGTGCTGGCGCAGGACACCGCCACCACGCCCTTCTCGGTAGAGATGCTGCTGGCGATTGAGCAGACCGCCGGCGAGTGCGGCTGGAGCAGCTTCCTGATCAATATCTTCTCCGCCGACGATGCCGATCGCGCTACCCGCCAGCTGCTGGCCCACCGCCCGGACGGCATCATCTATACCACGATGGGACTGCGCGAGGTGACGCTGCCCGCCGCGCTTGAGGGCGAGAACTGCGTGCTGGCGAACTGCATCAGCCGCGGCGCCTCACTGCCGGGCTATATCCCCGACGACTTTGAGGCCCAGTACCGGGCAACGCGCTATCTGATAGAGAAAGGCTACCGGCGGCCGCTCTGCTTCTGGCTGCCTGAGGGGGCCATTGCCACCGGCGAGCGCCGCCGCGGCTTTGAGCTAGCCTGGCAGGAGGCGGGGTACAGCCTTGATGTTGTGGGCCAGCACCATATGCTGCCGGGGGATGAGCACTATACCGATCTGGCGGCGCTGCTGGCGCCGATGCTGGCCTCCGGCAGGCCCGATTTTGATGTGCTGATCTGCGGCAACGACCGGGCGGCGTTCGTTGCCTATCAGGTGCTGTTTGCCAGCGGCCTGCGCGTGCCGCAGGACGTGGCGGTGCTGGGCTTTGACAATATGGTCGGCGTCGGCGATCTGTTTCTGCCGCCGCTCACCACCCTGCAGCTGCCCCACGACGTGATTGGCCGCGAGGCGGCGCTGCACATTATTGAAGGGCGCAGCGGCGGCGGGCTGCGGCGCATTACCTGTCCACTGCTGGCCCGTCAGTCGGCCTGAATCGCCGCCAGCGCCCAGAGTTCACCTTTACAGAGCATCGCCTCGCCGTGTGCGGCGTAGAGCCGCAGCGCGCGATCGCCCTCCTGCGGGTAGATGCGGCTGCTGAGCACCGCCTCGCCGTCGTTGACGAAGACCTCCACCGACGAACTGTCGAAGAAGATGCGCAGGCTCAGCAGTACGCCGCCGGGGAGGGGAATGCTGCGGTAGCCGTCCAGCGCCGCATCCGGCGAATCTCGCCACAGCACCAGCCGGCGTGCCTGATTATCCACGTACAGCCGCAGGCTGTTGCCGAGACGCACGCCGTAGTGTTCGGCATCGCTTGCCTGGGTGTCCCAGGTCAGCAGCAGCTCGTGGCACTTCACGCCGTCGGCAAGCTGCCGCTCGCCGACGAGCGTCCCGGCCTCAATCGCCGTCGCCTGCCGGCGCAGGGAGAGCAGCTCCGCTACCGGCAGCTGGCGCAGTTCGCCGTCCACCTCTTTTAACTCGCGCGCAACGGTCATGCAGCCCGCCCAGCCCTCAAGCTTCGAGGGCATCGGCGACTCCCACATATCCATCCACGCGATGATAACGCGCCTGCCGTCGGCGGCGCTGAAGCTCTGCGGAGCGTAAAAGTCGTGGCCGCGATCCAGCTCGCGGAAGGACGACTGCGGCGTGAAGCCGCCGCCGGGCAGCCAGCGCCCGGCAATCACGCCGCTCTGGAAGCGGTTGCGGTAGTCGTAGCCGGCGGGGCGCATTCCCTGGGGAGAGAACATCAGGTACTGCTGCTGGCCGAGCGGGAAAAAGTCCGGGCACTCCCACATATAGCTCTCGCCGGGCTTCGCCCCGGCCAGCACCCGGTCAAAGGTCCAGTTGCGCAGGCTGCTGCCGCGATAGAGCAGCACCTGGCCGCTGTCGTGCCGGTCGCGGGCGCCGATGACCATCCACCACGCGCCGTCCTGGCGCCAGACTTTCGGATCGCGGAAGTGCATGATCCCCTCCGGAGGCAGCAGCACCTCGCCCTGTTTTTCGAAGTGGATGCCGTCCCGGCTGGTGGCCAGACACTGCACTTCGCGGATGGCGCTGTCGTTGCCCTCGCCGTCGAGCCAGACGTGGCCGGTGTAGATAAGCGACAGCACGCCGTCATCGTCCACGGCGCTGCCGGAGAAGCAGCCGTCGCGGTCCTCTTCATCGCCCGGCGCCAGCGCAATGGGCTGCTGCTGCCAGTGAACCATATCCTCGCTGGTCGCGTGCCCCCAGTGCATCGGGCCCCAGTCGGCGCTGTAGGGGTGGTGCTGATAGAAGGCGTGGTACTGGCCGCCGAACCAGATCAGGCCGTTCGGATCGTTCATCCAGCCCGCCGGCGGCGCCAGATGGTAGCCGGGATAAAATGCGCTGCCGCGGCGGGCGCGCATTGCCTCCACTCCGGCCTGCGCGCGCTGTAGTTCCTGCTTCATCGTCTCACCTTAAATATGTCTGTAGTCTGGCACTGATTGTTAACGTTAACTTTTTGCAAGATAAAGTCATGAACTTCTGTAATTGTGAGGTTAATCACGATTGTTAACGTTAACTTAGTGGTTTTGTGATCAAAATTACACCCTGCAGCAAAAAAACTTCTTTTGCCCACAAAACGGTTTATCAATGGCGCATTAGCTTAGCGAGGAAAAGATCATGTCAGCCAAAGTATGGGTACTGGGGGATGCGGTTGTCGATTTACTGCCGGCGGAGGGCGGGCTGCTGCAGCCGTGCCCCGGCGGCGCGCCGGCCAATGTCGCCGTGGGCATTGCGCGCCTCGGCGGCGAGAGCGCATTTATCGGGCGGGTCGGCGGCGATCCCTTTGGCCAGATGCTGATGCAGACGCTGGCGGCTGAGGGCGTGGATGTGCGCTATATGATCTGCGACGAGCAGCGCCGCACCTCGACGGTGCTGGTGGCGCTGGGTGACGAAGGTGAACGCACCTTCACTTTTATGGTCAGGCCGGGCGCCGATCTCTTTCTCAGCGTGCAGGATCTGCCGCCGTTTGCGGCGGGCAGCTGGCTGCACTTTTGCTCGATTGCCCTGTCGGCAGAGCCGTCGCGCTCGGCGGCCTTTTGCGCCGCAGAAACGCTGCGCGCGGCAGGCGGATTTATCAGCTTCGATCCCAATATTCGCGCAGATCTCTGGCAGGACGAGGAGAGTCTGCGCCACTGTCTGCAGCGGGCGCTGGCCCTGGCCGACGTGGTGAAGCTTTCGGTTGACGAGCTGCAGTTCCTCAGCGGCGGCGGTGACCAGGATACGGATATTTGCCGGCTGGCCGCCGGGTACGACATCGGGCTGCTGCTGGTCACAGAGGGTAAAGCCGGGGTGCGCGTCTGCTGGCAGGGCGAAGTCGACCGCTTCGCCGCCGTTCCCGCAGCGGCGGTTGATACCACCGGCGCGGGCGATGCCTTTGTTGCCGGTCTGCTGGCGGCGCTCGCTGAGAACGGTCTTCCCCGTTCACGCGCGGCGCTTGAGCAGCCCGTTGCCCTGGCGCAGCGCTGCGGAGCGCTGGCGGTGACCGCCAGAGGCGCAATGACCGCGCTGCCGTACCGCCGCGATATTTAATACAACCGGCGGCCCGGGCCGGGCCGCTGACCCTACTCACCACGTCCGGAGATGACGTATGACGCTCAATATTCCGCTGCGCAATCCCTGCTACCGGTTTGCCTCCGGCTACTCGTTTCTGTTTTTTATTTCATGGTCCCTGTGGTGGTCGCTGTACGCCATCTGGCTGAAGGGCTCCCTCGGACTGAGCGGCGCGGCGCTGGGAACGCTCTATTCGGTCAATCAGTTCACCAGCATGCTGTTTATGGTGGTTTACGGCGTGGTGCAGGACCGGCTGGGTCTTAATAAGCGGCTGATCTGGGGCATGGGGGCGATCCTGCTGCTCACCGGGCCGTTTATCATCTATCTCTACGAACCGCTGCTGAAAAGCCACTTTACCGCCGGGCTGCTGCTGGGATCGGTCTTCTTCGGCCTCGGCTATCTGGCGGGCAACGGTCTGCTGGACAGCTTTATCGAGAAAATGTCGCGGCGGTGGGATTTTGAGTACGGCACCGCCCGCGCCTGGGGCTCGTTCGGCTACGCCATTGGCGCCCTGTGCGCCGGGGTGCTGTTCAGCATCAATCCGCACATCAACTTCTGGCTGGTGTCGCTGTTCGGCGCGCTGTTCATGCTGATCAATCTGCGCTTTCGGCCAGACCGGACAACGGCCCGCTGCGCGGAGGCGGCAAAGGTGAGCCGGACAGATTTTGCCGCCGTGTTTAAAGACGCCAACTTCTGGATCCTGGTGCTGTTTATTATCGGCTCCTGGTCCTTCTACACCATTTACGATCAGCAGCTGTTTCCGGTGTTCTACGCCGGTCTGTTTGACTCCCCGGCGCTGGGTGCCAGAGTGTATGGCTATCTGAACGCCTTTCAGGTGGTGCTCGAGGCGCTGTGCATGGCGGTTATTCCCTTTCTTATCAACCGCATCGGTCCCAAGAACGGCCTGCTGCTCAGTGTGGCTATCATGATGCTGCGCATCTTCTCCTGCGCGGTGTTCAGCGACCCGTGGGTTATCTCGCTGGTTAAGCTGCTGCACGCTATCGAGGTGCCGCTGGGCGTCATTTCGGTATTTAAGTACGCGGTCGCCAACTTTGACCGCCGCCTCTCATCGACTATCTATCTGGTCGGCTTTCAGATAGCCAGCTCGGTGGGCATCGTGGCGCTGTCGCTGCCGGTGGGCATGCTGTTCGACGCCGCCGGCTACCGTACCGTGTTCTACGTTATTTCCGGCATTGTCTTTCTGATGCTGCTGTTCGGCGCGGCGTTCCTCAGCGGGCGGCGCGACGGCGCGCAGCCGGAGGCGGCGGAAATGGGGGCGGTGGGCTAAATAAAAAAGCCGCAGCGGCGGACCGGCTGCGGCTCTCTTTCACGTCCGTTCAGCCCTTAGGCGTCGGGATATTCGCGGATAAAGCGCTCAACGTCGTCCACCATGTGGTCAGAGCCGACGAAGAACGGGCGGCGCTGGTGCAGGGCCGTCGGAATAATATCCAGAATACGTTCTTTACCGTCGCTGGCCTTGCCGCCCGCCTGCTCGGCGAGGAACGCCATCGGGTTGCACTCGTACAGCAGGCGCAGCTTGCCTTCCGGATGGCTGGCGGTGCTCGGGTAGAGATAGATGCCGCCCTTGAGCAGGTTGCGGTGGAAATCGGCGACCAGCGAGCCGATGTAGCGCGAGGTGTAAGGACGGTTGGTGGCTTTATCCTCTTCCTGGCAGAACTTGAGGTACTTCTTCACGCCGTTCGGGAACTTGATGTAGTTGCCTTCGTTAATGGAGTAGGTGTTGCCCTTCTCCGGGAACTCCATCCGCTCCTGGCTTAAGCAGAAAACGCCCAGTGACGGATCGTAGGTGAAGGCGTGCACGCCGCAGCCGGTGGTGTACACCAGCATGGTGGAGGAGCCGTACACCACGTAGCCGGCGGCCACCTGCTTGCTGCCGGGCTGCAGGAAATCTTCTTCGGTGACCGGCGTACCGACCGGCGTCACGCGGCTGTAGATAGAGAAGATGGTCCCCACCGAGACGTTAACGTCGATGTTGGAGGAGCCGTCGAGCGGATCCATCAGCACCACGTATTTGGCGTGCTCGCAGCCTTCGAAGACAACGATATCGTCCTCTTCCTCTGAGGCGATACCGGCGACGATATCGCGGGCCTTCAGCGCGGCTTTCAGCTTCTCATTCGCGAAAAGATCCAGCTTCTGCTGCGTTTCACCCTGCACGTTCTCAACGCCGCTGGCGCCGAGGATATCCACCAGACCGGCCTTATTGATATCGCGATGGATAATCTTGGCACCGAGCTTTATTGCCGACAGCAAAGCAGTGAGTTCGCCCGTCGCGTGAGAAAACTCGTGCTGCTTCTCAACAATAAATTCACCTAACGTTTTCATAACACATTCCCTGCAATTGAGATGGAGTAATGCTGTTTGAGCCAACAATCTTAACAAACTATCAAATCCAGGCGTACAGGTGAATCGCGCCAGCAACGGTAACAATTGTCCGAAATGCGTTTCACCGTATGCAGACATATGGGTAAAATGTGCCGCTGATAAAAGAGGAACAGAGAAGTATGCGCATTCATATTTTGGGGATCTGCGGCACCTTTATGGGCGGTCTGGCGATGCTTGCCCGCTCGCTGGGGCATGAAGTGACCGGCTCTGACGCCAATGTCTACCCGCCGATGAGCACCCTGCTAGAAGAGCAGGGCATTGCGCTTATCCAGGGCTATGACGCCAGTCAGCTGGAACCGCAGCCGGATCTGGTGATTATCGGCAACGCCATGACCCGCGGCAATCCGTGCGTCGAGGCGGTGCTGGAGAAAAATATTCCGTTTATGTCGGGCCCGCAGTGGCTGCACGACTTCGTGCTGCGCGACCGCTGGGTCGTGGCGGTGGCCGGCACCCACGGCAAGACCACAACCGCCGGCATGGCGACCTGGATCCTTGAAGTATGCGGTTACAAACCAGGCTTTGTTATCGGCGGCGTACCGGGGAATTTCGACGTATCTGCGCGGCTGGGCGACAGCCCGTTCTTCGTTATCGAAGCGGACGAGTACGACTGCGCCTTCTTCGACAAGCGCTCCAAGTTCGTTCACTACTGCCCGCGCACGCTGATCCTCAATAATCTTGAGTTCGATCACGCGGACATTTTCGACGACCTGAAGGCCATTCAGAAACAGTTCCACCACCTGGTGCGCATCGTGCCGGGGCAGGGGCGTATCATCTGGCCGGAAAGCGACATCAATCTTAAGCACACCCTGGCGATGGGCTGCTGGAGCGAGCAGGAGCTGGTGGGCGAGCAGGGCCACTGGCAGGCGAAGAAAACCACCACCGACGCCTCCGAGTGGGACGTACTGCTCGACGGCGAGAAGGTCGGGCACGTTAAGTGGGCGCTGGTGGGCGAGCACAACATGCATAACGGCCTGATGGCGATTGCCGCCGCCCGCCACGTCGGCGTCGCGCCGGCCGATGCCGCCGACGCGCTGGGCAGCTTTATCAATGCCCGCCGCCGCCTGGAGCTGCGCGGCGAAGCCAACGGCGTTACCGTCTATGACGATTTCGCCCACCATCCGACCGCGATCCTGGCGACCCTGCAGGCGCTGCGCGGCAAGGTTGGCGGCACGGCGCGCATCCTGGCGGTGCTGGAGCCGCGCTCCAACACCATGAAGATGGGCGTCAGCAAAGACGATCTGGCCCCGTCTCTGGGCCGCGCCGACGAGGTGTTCCTGCTGCAGCCGCAGCACATTCCGTGGCAGGTGGTGGACGTCGCTGACGCCTGCGTGCAGCCCGCCCACTGGAGCGCCGATGTCGATACCCTGGCCGATATGGTGGTGAAAACCGCCCAGCCGGGCGACCATATTCTGGTGATGAGCAACGGTGGCTTCGGCGGCATCCACCAGAAGTTGCTCGACAAGCTGGCGGCGAAAGCGCAGGCGTAAGCAGCACTTTTTTTCACGGCCAGCGGCTTCCTCTGGCCTTTTTTATATCTTTTTGGACCCGGAGCAACATTCATGACGACTGACTCCCTGAATCCTGACGTGATTTATCACAGCGGCAAAATCTATACGGCGGACAAGCGCGACAGCTTCTGTGAAGCAATTGCGATTACGCAGGGCTTTATCACGGCGACGGGCAGCAGCGAGGCGCTGCTCGGACTTGCGGGAAGCCACACGGAGGTGATTGATCTGGAGGGGCGGGTAGTGCTGCCCGGCCTTATCGACAGCCACATGCACCCGTTCTGGGGCGGCAAGCAGCTACGCGGCTGCAACCTCAACTACGCGGCGCTGACCGTGGAAGAGACGCTGGCGATTATCCAGAAGCATCTCGATGACGATCCGCTCAAGGAAGAGGACGACTGGCTCCCGGTGCGCGCCTGGCAGCGCCAGGGCATGGTGCCCGCCGGGGCCGACATGAGCCGCGACCTGCTCGATACCCTCAATACCCGCCGCCCGGTGGTGCTCTTTTCCAACGACTGCCACACCCTGGCGGGCAACAGCCGGGCGCTGGAGATGCTGGGTATCGACGAAAATACGCCGCCGCCGGCGGACGGTAAAATTGGCCGCGACGAAAGCGGCCGCCTGAACGGCATTATTGAAGACGCCCCGGCGATGCGCGCCTTCGACAGCATTCCGACCGGTACGCCGGAGCAGTGCGTGCTGATCGCCCGCCACGTGCAGAAAGTGCTCAACCAGCAGGGCGTCACCACGGTGATGGACACCCGCGTCTACGACGAGCAGCTGATTGCCTTTGCCGCCCTGCGCGATCGCGGCGAGCTGACCCTGCGGATGTGCGGCGCGCGCGAAATCACTCCGGACAGCGTGGCCGGCCCGCAGGACGCCGCCCGGGCGATGGACGAGATCGTCGCCTTTAACCAGCGCTGGAACGACCCGCAGTGGACGCCCGCGCCGGGCTTCGGCCTCAGCCACGTCAAGTTCTTCGTGGACGGCGTGCTGCAGCCGCCAACCATGACCGCCGCCCTGCTGCAGCCCTACCGCAAAAATCGCGGCAGCCACGACGCGCCGGACTGGCAGCAGAGCGACAGCTGCGGAGATCTTTACTTCACCACCGAGGTGTTCAACGCCCTGATCGACGAGTGCGGCCGCCGCGGCGTGCATCCGCACATGCACACCGTCGGCGACGGCGCTATCGAGGTGACGCTTGATGCCCTGGCGCAGATGCGCCAGCGCTATCCGGGCAAAGACGTCCGCCCGGGCCTGGCCCACAACGAGCTGGCGGCGGCCCACCAGTACGCCCGCTTTGCCGAACTGGACGCCACGGCGGTGCTCTCCTACCAGTGGGCCGGCCTGCCGGGCGTGCTGATTAGCGAAGAGCGCGAGATGCTTGGCGAAGATCGCTTCCCGCACCTCGAACCGCAGGGGCGCTTCCTCGACGCCGGGGCGCGGCTGGCCTACGGCAGCGACTGGCCGATTGACCGCCTCGATGAATGGTACAACCTGCAGGTGGCGATGACCCGCCGCGCCTGGGACGCCGACGGCCAGCCCGCCGGGCCGCGTCTGGACAACGACCGCAACCTGACGCTGATTGAAGTGCTGCGCTCGGCGACCATCGACGCCGCCTTTATGATCGCCCGCGACCGCGAGGTCGGCTCCCTGGAGCCGGGCAAGCTGGCGGACCTTATCGTGCTGCGCGACGATATCTTCAGCCATCCGCCGGAAACCCTGTTCAGAACCCGGGTGATGCGCACGGTGATTGGCGGCAAAGTCGTCTGGCAGGACGCATAACCCGCAGCGGCCCGCGCGGGCCGCTTTACTTATCAGGAGACGCGCACTACCGGCAGGGATATAAGGCCAGAATGGGAGCGCCGTTTTGCTTTCCAAACCCCCGCCCGTATGCAAAAATCCGCCCTCTTTTTTCGCGTTTAACGGTGCCACAGATTGCGCCAGGAGATGATACGGGAATGCCGCAAACACTGCAGTTAAGAAGAGTGCTTAAAACCCCCGCGCTGGTCGCGTTCGGGCTGGCCTATATGGTGCCGCTTGGCGTCTTTACCACCTACGGCCAGGTGACCGTCCTCAGTGAAGGACATCTGCCGATTGCCTACCTTGTCACCATTGTGACGATCCTGTTTACCGCCCTGAGCTACTGCCGGATGGCCAGCGCCCTGCCGCTGGCGGGATCGGCTTACTCCTACGTGCAGCGCAGCTTCGGCGGTAAAATGGGCTTTCTGGTCGGCTGGGCGCAGATCCTTGACTATCTGTTTCTGCCGATCCTCAACTATCTGGTTTTAGGTATTTTCCTGCATGAGGCATTTCCGGCCATTCCGGCGCCGGTATTCGTGCTGGCCTCGATTCTTTCCGTCAGCTTCCTCAACGTTATCGGCGTGCGGCTGCTGACCTCGGTGAACTTTACCCTGATTGCCGCCCAGCTGGTGTTTATCGTGCTGTTTATCGCGCTCTCCTTCAGCCACGCGGATCTCAGCCCGGAAGCGCTGATGCGCCCGCTGATGGTCAACGGCAGCCACCTCGGCGGCCTGCTGGCCGGCGCGGCGGTACTGTGCCTGGCCTTCCTCGGCTTCGACGCCATCGCCACCATGGCCGAAGAAGCCGATGATGCGAAGCGCACGCTGCCGAAGGCGATCATCATCACCGTCCTGCTGGCGGGGGTTATCTTTATCGCCGTCTCCTACGCCGCGCACCTGATCTACCCGGACTGGCGGGCGCTGATCCCGGTGCAGGACACCGCCAGCCTGGTTGTCTCCGAGAAGGCGGGCGGCAAGTGGATGTACAACTTCTTTATGGCCGCCTACCTGACCGGCGTCTACGCTTCGGCGATGACCGCCCAGACCGGCGTCTCGCGCATTTTTTACGCCATGGGCCGCGAGGGCGTGCTGCCGAAGAAGATTTTCTATCACCTGCACCCGCGCTTTCGCACCCCGAACCGGGCGATTATCTTCGTGGCGCTTATCTCCCTGACCGCCCTTGAGCTGAACCTCGATCTGGTGGTGTCGATGATTAGCTTCGGCGCGCTGGTGGCCTTTACCTTCGTTAACCTCAGCGTGATCAAACACTTCCTGATTAACGAGAAGCAGCGCGGCGGGGCGGCCCTTGTCCGCTACGGCCTGCTGCCGCTGATGGGCGTCGGCATGTCGGTGTGGCTGTGGACCAGCCTGGCAACGGATGCGCTGATTGTCGGCCTGGTGTGGCTGGCGGTCGGCGTTATCTGGCTGCTGGTAATGACCCGCGGCCTGAGCAGGCCGCTGCCGTCGGTGAAGCGCGACGACCTGTCGCACCTGATTGATTGAGGCGCCCATGCTGACCAGCCAAAAAATCACCTCCGTGGATCAGGCGCTGTTTTCGCGCCTGGACAGCCTGTACGCTGCGGCGTTTCCGTGGCACGAGCAGCGCGAGCCGCGGGCCAAGCGCGCGGCGATGGCCGATGCGCACTACGCCCTCGAGGCGTGGTTTGACGGCGAACAGTTTGTCGGCCTCAGCGGCTGCTGGGTCTTCGACGGCTATCTCTACGTCGAGCACCTGGCGGTGGACGGCGCGCTGCGCTCGCAGGGCTACGGCAAGCGCCTGCTGGCGCAGATCCTCAGCCGCGAGCCGGTAACGGTGCTGGAGATTGACCCGCTGACCACCGGGATTGCCCGCCGCCGCCTGCGCTTCTATGAATCGATGGGCTTCGTCGCCAATCCCTGGCCGCACGTGCACCCGGCCTATCACGCGCAGACCGCCGGGCACGCGCTGATTGTCCTGAGCTATCCGACGGCGCTGGACGCGAAGGCGTACCGCCGCTTTAATGACGACCTGTGCGGGACGGTGATGCGGGGAGCGGCGGCGGACTGAGCCGCGCCCCCGGCGGCGGTCTACTGCGGCGGCAGGGCGTGCAGGATGCGCTGCGCCTGCGCCGCCGTTAGCGGGTAGTCAAAGAAGCGCTGATAGAAGTCGCGCGTCATTTTTACCATATCGACATCGGCAAACAGCGCCGGATGCAGCACCTGCGCCGCCCACGGGACCTGCAGGGCGCTCTCCACGCCGTAGCGGTCCCAGGGGAAAACGCCCGCCGGATTAGCGAAGACCCTGTGCTGCTTCACCGCGCTGAGGCCGCTGAATAGCCCGGCGTAGGCCGAATGATCGAGGCTTCCGCAGCCTTCGCCGAGAATAATCACGTCCGGCTGCCAGAGCAGCACCTTCTCCGGCGACACCTCCTTCATATTCCCCGTAATCCCGGCGGCGGCGTTGCGCCCGCCCGCGAGTCGGATCCAGGTATCAATCAGCGTTCCGCTGCCGTCGACCTTCAGCGGATTGAGCGACTGAATGTGCAGCACCCGGGGGCGGCTGTTCTCCGCCAGCCCGGCCGTTTTCTGTTCAACCAGGCGCAGGGTTGCGCTGAGATAGCGGTTATAGTCCGCCGCCCGCTCCCGCGCGCGCGGCGTGCCGAGCACCTGCGCCGTGGTGGTCATGTCGCGCATCAGGCCGGGGAAATCGGTAAACGACAGCGCGACCACCGGCAGCCCCGCCTGGCGGTAGCCCTCCGCCTGCGGATTGCCCCTGGCGACGAACACCACGTCCGCGTGCCGGGCGAGCAGCGCCTCGGCGCTGAACGCGGCGCCCTGGGCGTGCACGGCACTCTTAAGCTCCGGCGTGACCCGCGACATCCAGGGGCGGTCCTTCTCGCGGTTAACGGTGGCAATAATTTGCCCGCCGGCGCCGAGGGCGACCAGCAGCGAGTGGTGGGCGTACCATCCCTCGGCGATGCGCTGAATACTGTCGGGCAGGATAACCGACCGCCCGGCGTCATCCACCGCCCGGCGCGCGGCCAGGGCGGGAAGGGCAAGCCCGGCGCAGAGCAGCCAGGCGTAGCATTTTTTCATTTTCACTCCCCCTCAGAACTCAATGGTCATGGAGACCTGCGCCTGGCGCGGCGCGCCCAGTTGGGCGCTGGCCGCTCCCGTACCGGTGTAGCCGGTGAGCGCCCCGGGGACAATATTGGTCCAGTAGTGGCGGTTGGTCAGATTGGTGACGTCAAAGCGCCAGGTGACCGGCGTCCGCGTGCCCGGCAGGGTGGTGCGGTAGCCGGTGCCGGCATCCACGGTGGTGTAGCCGCCGACGGAGGTATCATTCCCGTTGTCGGTGTAGCGCTTGCCGGCGTAGTGGATATTGGTATCCAGATCCAGCCCCTGCACCTGCGGCAGGCTGTAGACTGCCAGCATATTGGCGGTATAGCGCGGCAGGCCGACCACCCGCTTGCCGCTGGCCGAGGCGTCGGCGGTGTTGTGCAGGCGGGCATCGAGCCAGGTCACGCCGCCGAACAGGCGCAGATTATCGCTCACGCGGCCGTCCACCATCAGCTCCACGCCGCGGTTTTTCTGCTTGCCGTCTTCGGAAAAATTGCCGTCGTCCTGCACGTAGGCAAACGGGCGCTTCGCCCGGAACAGCGCGGCGGTAAGCAGCAGGTCGCGGTTAACGGCGTATTTAGCGCCGACTTCAATCTGCCTGCTGCGGTAGGGGTTAAGCACCTGACCGGCGTTGTGGGCGGTGGCCGGGGCGGTATCGCCCTGCTGCAGGCTGTCGGCGTAGGTGGTGTAGAGCATCAGGCTGTCGACGGGCCGGTACATCAGGCTGGCGGAGCCGCTGGCGCCGCTGTCGCGGGAGGCGCTGGCCCGCAGCCCTTTGTTAGTGGTGTTCGGCTTTTTGTTGGCGTAGTTGTTGACGTTAAAACGGTTTTCGCTACCCGAAAGCAGCAGGCTCCACTGCGGATTAAAGGTGAGCGTATCGCTCAGCAAAAACGAATGCTGGGTGGTGGTCGCCGAGTGGAAGCGGTGCTTGAAGTTGGGGAAGTCCGGCTTGTTGTAGCGCGTGCGGTGGCCGAGCGAGCCTTCGCCGACCGTGTAGCTGCCGCCGTTGACCGGGTTGAAGTTCTGCCACACAAAGCCGCGCACGCCCATCGCCAGATCGTGGTGCAGCCCGCCGGTATCAACGCTGCCGGTCAGGTTCGCCATATAGCTGTTGATGGTAAAGCGGCTGGCGGCGGAGTTGGCGGTAGTGGTTTTATAGTTTCCGTCGTTATCCGTCAGCGTATTGGTCATGGTCGTGGATTCGCGGTCGGCGATCTGGCGCAGAACGCCGATATCCAGCAGCCAGTTGCCGTCAAAATCGTGCTTCAGGTGGGCGATAGCGGTGGTCGTCTTATCGTCATTACCGGCGAACGACTGGGCGTATTTACGCTTCGTCGGGTTCAGCGATCCGGGAAAGTGGACGCCTTTGCCGAGGGCAAAGCTGGCGGGCAGGCCCCGGTCGTAGTAGCGATAGTGGCTAAAGTTGGTCTCCAGCACCGTGCTATCGGTGAGCTGGAAATCAAGCCCGAGATCGACCAGCCGGCGGCGCTTATGGCTCCCGTGGGTGTAGCCGTGTCCCTCGTCGTTAAGCATATTGAGCCGGTACTTTACCCGGTCGCCGTCGTCCAGCGGGCCACCGATATCCATCGCCGCCAGCCCGCCGTTACCGGTGCTGCCGCCGCCGGTAAAGCGGTACAGGGGCGCATCCGTCGGGCGCTTCGAGACGAGGTTAAACATGCCTGCCGGATTCGCCGGGCCGTACATGGCGCTGCCGAGTCCGCTGAGCACCTCCACTTGCTGAAACTGTTCGGCCGCATATTCAGTGGTCGAGACGGCGTTCAGGCCGTCAATCATACTGTTTTGTACCACGCTGCCCTGCATCCCCCGGGTCTGCGGGCGTACGCCGTCACCCTGCACCGAGGGCAAGTAGCGGTAGACGTCCTTCACGTTTCTGAGCTGCTGCTGTTCAATCAGCGAAGAAGAGACGGTCTGCACCGAGTAGGGCACGTCCGCGACGCTGCGCTTGCCGAGGTTACCGAGCGTGGCCTGCTTTTCTGCCGCCGGTGCTTCAGCGCCGCTGCCGGGGGGCGCGGCGGTAACGAGCATCGTGTCTTCAGCCTTCGCGCTGTGCGCGGCGCTCAGGCAAGGAAGTACCAGCAGCCCCAGCAGGGAGGCTTTTTTGTGAGTTGAGAACATAGTTTACGCGGATCTTATGGAGTCACCGGCGGCAGGCCCGGTCGGGGCCTGCCGTCTCCCGCAGGGTAGTCAGAGTGGTAGCTTATTAGTATGACAAATACTCTAACACAATCGATATATAAGTATCTATATAACGAAGGGGGTAGATCGGACTACGGCGTGGGGAAAATAGCGCCGCGCGCCCGGACGACGGGCAGAGCGGCGCGGCGTGCTACTCTTTGGCGATCGGCGTTTCGTTCAGCTCAACCTGCTTATCGCCCTGCAGGCCGCTGATTTTCTTCTCCACGTCCGCCACCTGCTTACTGTCGTGCAGCAGGGTATAGGTCAGATCGAAGCGGGTGCTCTCGCCCGGCTGCAGCTGCTTCACGCGCTTCTGCTCTCGTTCGATGGTGACCGGATAGGCGTAGCTGGTGCCCGGCTCGATGCCGGTCACGTAGCCCTGTTTGAGGGTGTCGGTGTTTTTCCACAGGGTCAGGACCGGCAGCTGGCGGGTATCAAATTCAATGGCCGCGCCCTTATCACCGGCTTTGTTGACGATGGCGGCCAGGGTTTTGTGGTCGCCGCCGGCGATGGGCCGGATGTTAAACACCATCTCATCGAAGCCTTTGGTTGGCCCGGCGTAGGTCTGCCACGTTTTCAGGCCCGCCTTCGCGTAGTCGTTGAACGGGCTGATGGCGGTCATCGGCGCGAGGAAGCGCGCGCCCTCTTCGAGGATCGGCGTGCTGAAGTTGCTGTGATAGATGATCTGGTAGTCGTGCGGATAGTCGGCATGGTTGGTCAGCACATCGTGCAGGCTGAAGCTGTTGCTGCCCGGCACGTAGCGCAGCTCGGTCATCGTCTGCAGGTCGGCCTTCTTGAAGGTGCTCTCTTTAATGAGCCCGCGAATGCGAATTTCGTGCGGTGCGGCGTCGGCTACTTCCACTTCCACCTGCGAGGCCGGGGTGTTGCCCGCTTTGCCGTGCAGGGTGTAGATCTGCCCGTCGGCGGTGACCGGGTGGCCGGTCCACTCGTAGCCGCAGCGCACCATCATTTCGTTGAAACCTTCCAGCCATCCGAGGCCGTTGCGGCTTTCAAGGTTAATAAACGCCGGGTTCACCACCTCTTTTACCGGCGAATCCCAGCCCATTCGCGAACCAAAACCTTCTACGTGCAGCAGGTTCATGCCCCGGGTCGGGCTGAGGGTAATCGTCAGGCCATTTTTACTGCTGATAGTGATAATTTTACTGCCTTCCTGCCTGCCGCCGTGGAGCACTTTCTGCTCGATGCTGAAGCTGTCGCCTTTCGCGTTCAGCTCCTGACTGTCAATTTTCCAGTTTCCTTTATCTACGCCGCTTTCAGCGCTGGTCAGCACCCAGGTTTTTGCCAGCGCAGGGCCGGAAACCAGCAGCGCGATGGCCGATAAAACTAACGCTTTTTTCATTTTTCATTCCTTTTGCTGAAACGATTGTGTCGTTGGTAAAGGAAATCTAAATGTTAACAATTATGTAAAACGTGAGATGGCTCACCTGATGAGTAAACAGGCGTTTTTAAGCTATTAAATGTGACTTTTAAGTAGTTTTTGGTGAAAAAGTGGCTGATGAGATCACCATTTATGTGATCTCACCAGTGAATAGGCTGAACGATTCAGCTAAAGGGGCGCCTTAACTAGCGCCTGATATCGGGCAGCACGCGCGCTTCCGGGAATATTTTCGCCAGCACAAACAGGTTGAATGCGCGCACGGCAAGCAGCAGGCCCCAGACCAGCGTCACGATAAGCGCCCAGCGGCTGTGCGGCGAGAAGAGATAATTGATCATCAGCAGCGCGGCGCACACGATGATAAAAGAGGCCAGTTTGCGAAAAAAACGCGCCTGTGACGCGGATGCGGCGGCGGGCGGAGAGGGCGGCGGCGAGTCGGGCTGTTCGTCAGGATCGTCCTGCAGATCGGCGGCGTGAAGTTCAAACGCCGAAGCCAGCGCCGCCAGCGTTTCCAGACCGGGCTTCTGCCCGCTTTCAATACGCTGGACGGTGCGCGCCGACAGCGACGTGAGATCGGCCAGCTGCTCCTGCTACCAGGCGTTACGCAGGCGGTACATTTTGACTTTTTCAGCGGTATTCATGATGGGGCTCTCAGTGATTATTCGATAAAGAGAGTCTGGCACATTTGGCGGGGACAGGGACACGACAGCCGGGCGACATTCAGCCGACAGGACGGCGACAGCGCGTTCTCGCGGGGAGGCGAGGCCCGAAGCGGCGGCTTCGGGCCGGGAAACTTACTCGTCACTTTCGGCAAGCTCGCGCAGATACTGGAAGATCTGGCGGGAGGATTTCGGCGGCTTGTTGCCTTCCTTCTCTTTTTTGGCGTTGCGGATAAGCGAACGCAGCTGCTGGCGGTCGGCGTCCGGCCACAGGTTCAGCACGTCGGCCACCGCGTCATCGCCTTCATCGATCAGGCGATCGCGAAGCTGCTCCAGCTTATGGAACAGCGCCACCTGCTGATTGTGGCGGTTCTTCAGCTTGTCGAGCGCCTGGCGAATCGGGTCTACGTCGCGGCTGCGCAGCAGTTTCCCGATAAGCTGCAGCTGGCGGCGGCGGCCCTCTTTCTTGATGCGCTGCGCCAGTTCAATGGCCGCGCGCAGGTCGTCATCCAGCGGGATGCGGTCGAGGGCGTTTTTGCCCAGATCTACCAGCTCGGCGCCGAGCTGCTTTAATTCTTCAGCATCGCGCTTAATTTCGCTTTTGCTGACCCAGATGATTTCATCATCTTCATCGTCGATTTCATCATCGCCGGGCACGTCGTCGAGCCAGTCTTTGGGCTGCTTGGTCATCTCAGGCTCCTTAAAAAAGAGGCATATGTTATCAGTTAAGGCGAGCACTGAAAAACGGTTATCTGTTAGACTCAACTGAAACTCCTTTCTACATTATGGCATTGGCGATGAAAGTAATCACACAGGTTGCAGAACAGCGTAAGGCACTGGAAAAAGCCGTCTCCACCGCGCTGGAGCTGGCGTCGGGCAAATCTGATGGCGCAGAAGTCTCGGTGAGCAAAACCACAGGTATTGGCGTCAGTACCCGCTATGGCGAAGTGGAGAATGTGGAATTCAACAGCGACGGGGCGCTGGGCATCACCGTCTATCACCAGAACCGCAAGGGCAGCGCGTCGTCTACGGATCTGAGCCAGGAGGCCATCGCCCGCACCGTGCAGGCGGCGCTGGACATTGCCCGCTACACCTCGCCGGACCCGTGCGCGGGCGTGGCCGAGAAAGATCTGCTGGCCTTCGATGCCCCGGATCTCGACCTTTTTCATCCGGCGGAAGTCAGCCCCGATGAGGCTATCGAGCTGGCGGCCCGCGCCGAGCAGGCATCACTGCAGGCCGATAAGCGCATTACCAATACCGAGGGCGGCAGCTTCAACAGCCACTACGGCATCCGTGTTTTCGGCAACAGCCACGGCATGTTGCAGAGCTACTGCTCCACCCGCCATTCGCTTTCGAGCTGCGTGATTGCCGAAGAGAACGGCGATATGGAGCGCGACTACGCCTACACCATCAGCCGCGAGCTGGACAAGCTGCAGAGCCCGGAAGCGGTCGGCGCCGAATGCGCCCGCCGTACCCTGGCGCGCCTGGCGCCGCGCAAGCTTTCGACCATGAAGGCGCCGGTGATTTTCGCCAGTGAAGTGGCGACCGGCCTGTTCGGCCACCTGGTCGGCGCGATTGCCGGCGGCGCGGTGTACCGCAAGTCTACCTTCCTGCTGGACTCACTCGGCCAGCAGATCCTGCCGGCGTGGCTGACCATTGAAGAGCATCCGCACCTGCTGAAGGGGCTGGCTTCCACGCCATTCGACAGCGAAGGCGTGCGCACGGAGCGCCGCGACATCATTAAAGACGGCGTGCTGACCCAGTGGCTGCTGACCAACTACTCGGCGCGCAAGCTGGGCCTGAAAAGCACCGGCCACGCGGGCGGCATCCACAACTGGCGCATCAAGGGGCAGGGGCTGAGCTTCGAACAGCTGCTGAAAGAGATGGGCACCGGCCTGGTGGTCACCGAACTGATGGGGCAGGGCGTCAGCGGCGTCACCGGCGACTACTCGCGCGGCGCCTCCGGCTTCTGGGTAGAGAACGGCGAAATCCAGTATCCGGTAAGCGAAATCACCATCGCCGGCAACCTGAAAGAGATGTGGCGCAATATCGCCACCGTCGCCGACGATATCGAGACCCGCAGCAACATTCAGTGCGGCTCGGTGCTGCTGCCGGAGATGAAAATCGCCGGACAATAACTAAGATATACCCTACAGGGCGCCAACTGCGGCGCCTTTTTTATAAAAAGAAGGAAGTGAGCAATGAACAAAAAACTGCTGGCAATGCTGACCGCATCTGCCCTGGTACTGGCCGCCGCGCCGGCGCTGGCCGATCTCGAAGATGATATGGATACTCTGTCTGCCAACCTGAAGGTGGTGCAGAAGACCGACGATGCGGCCAAAATGACCGCGGCGCTGAAAGAGATGCGCACCGCCGCGCTCGATGCGCAGAAGCAGACCCCGCCGAAGCTGGAAAACAAGGCCGCCGACAGCGCGGAGATGAAGGATTTCCGCCACGGCTTTGACATTCTGGTCGGCCAGATTGACGGCGCGCTGAAGTTCGCCAATGAGGGTAAGGTGAAGGAAGCGAAGGCGGCGGCAGATGAGCTGGTAAAAACCAGGAATGCGTATCATAAGAAGTATCGTTGATTGATCGTCAGGGCCGCACCTTCCGCGCGGGCCCTGGCTTTTTGGTCGAGCAGCAGCCGATGCCGAAGATAATCAGCCCCAGCGTTATCAGGTGGTACACCTCCAGCCGGTTTCCCAAAAATACAATTCCCATCAGCCCGCCCGATACCGGAATAAGGTGAGTGAAAATTTCGCTGCGGGTAGTGCCTATCATCGACACGCCCTTGCTCCAGAAAACGTAGGCCAGCCACGAAGGGAAAATCACCAGGTAGAGAATGCCGGCGATAACGGCAGGCGACGTCGCGTAAACCACGCCGCGATAGCTTTCGGCCAGCGCCGCGTGGGCGAGAAACAGCGGCAGCAGTATCACCGTACCGAGCAGCGAGCAGAAGGCGACAAACGAGGTGTTGCTGACTTCGCGATCCTTAAAGCGCAGCAGCGCGCAGTACAGCGCCCAGCTCAGGGCCGAGATAATGGTCAGCACATCGCCCCAGCCGAAGCGCTGTACGCTGCCGTGGCCGCTGGAAAAGGCCAGATACAGAACGCCGGCGGTGCTGGCGGCGACGCCGAGCACGTTACGGGGGGAGATAGTCTCGCGGAACAAGCAGGCGTTAATCAGCAGCACCAGGCAGGGCGTGCTGCTGATATAGATAGCGGCATTGAGCGAGGAGGTGTACTGCAGGCCGATATAGAGGGTTAGCGGAAAGCTCACCTGGCCGAGCAGGGCGAACAGGGTGTTAATGCCGAGCTGCTGGCGCAGGCGGGGAAGATCGCTGATAAAGGTTTTGCGGTACAGGGCAACCATCAGCAGGGTGGTTAACCCCCAGCGGATCAGGCTCAGACCAAAGGGATCGATCGACTGGACCAGCAGATGGCCGACAACATAGTTGCCGCCCCAGAAAATGGCCGCCAGGGCCAGTAACAAATACGCCACGTGAGTCCTCACTCTTTTTTGCCAGGCTTTAATCCTTTTTTATAATGTGGTTATAGGGTAGCGATAAAGAGTGATCTTCATCCACTTTTTCCGGTTAACCCGCAGGCAGCGCGCCGGGGTCATAACAAAACCTTATCCATCTCACACTTTTGCAACAGATCTGCCGCCGCGATCCTGCGTTTTGCGTCGCCGATTTCCGCTATTCCCGTGATGAGAATCACATAAACCCAGCGAATTATGCTTAACCATCAAAAATCTGTGGAATAGATCACCTTCACCGCCCCCGTTTCCACTTCGAAGTGGAAAACAACTCGCTACAAACCCTCCAAGCCGCCCGGTACTGTTAATCCAGACGCAAATCAACGGGGCCAGAACAGTGAATAACGGAGCAGTGATTACCGACGCAGGGAGCCAGACCGAAGAGCTTGCTACCCGCATGCTGGGTCAGGTGTACAGCCTGCTGAAAAGCCGCGGCATCATCCCAAACGCCGTGCAGGAACAGATGCTGACCTCCCACGTCCGCGCCATGGCGCACCGGTCGGTGACCGGGGAGCCGCTGCCGGAAGTAGAAGCCAGCCTGTTTGAAGAAATTTCACCCGAATCAATGGCACTTGCCCGGGAAGTGGTCGCGCAGTTCGGCAACCTTCCGGATGAAGAAGCCTGGCTGCTGTCAGTGCACTTCGAAGTGGCGAAAGAGAACCTTTAAGGAGCAATACATGACACAGATTACCGTAGTGATTGGCGACCGTCTGGGCAAAGGTCAGAAAGTGGCGGCAGGCGTTGAGAAAGCGGGCGGCCGCGCGGTTGTCGTACCGGGCGTCGCAGCGGATATGAAACTTGGCGACGTGATGAAAGCAGAAAACGCCACCTTCGGCATCTCTTTCTGCGGCTCCGGCGGCGCGGGCGCTATCACTGCCCAGACCAAGCACGGCTATAAAGCCAAATACGGCATGCGCTCCGTTGACGAAGGCGTGACCGCCATCAACGAAGGCGCCAACGTGCTGGGCTTTGGCTTTATGGACAAAGAAGAGCTGGGCGAGCGCCTGGTGCAGGCGTGGCAGAAGAAGTACGGCGCCTGAGCATGAAAGAACAGTTCACCACCACGGTGAGGGTCAAGGGCAAAGGCGAGGATAAAGCACGCGCCTTTGCCGATGCCCTGAACCATGTCCAGGCTGCGGTGATGAAGGCGTCACCGCGCATCTTACTCCGCATTGAACCCCAGGATGTGGCGGTGGTTCAGGCGCAGGTAGCAGTGCGCAAAGAGGCATTTCTGTTTATCTTCCTGCGCCGCGAGCGGCGGACGTTCAGCGTTGAGCTGGACGTGACCGTCAACGTGACGGCACTGAATCTCGATAAAGTGGACTTCGTCGCGAACCCATAACCATTAGAAAAGGGCAGAGTCATGTTCCTGATTATACTCATTAAATCGCTTATCATCGGCGGCCTGGTCGGCGTCGGCGTGGGCGCCGGCGCTGCACGCATGTTTCACGCACCCACCACGCAAGGGATGGGTGCTTTTCGTACGTTGGGCGAACTGAACTCCTGCGAGGGTGACCCGGCGTCGCATTTCTCCTTTGGTCTCGGATTCTTCTTTAACGCCTGGGCATCGTCCGTCGCGGCCGGTGCATTCACCCAGGACGTTGACCACCGCATCATCCCCAACTGGGGCGCGGCGGCGCTGATGGTGAAAAACCGCAATCTGGCAGAGACCCTGCACGATCCGAAAAAGATGGCGATTGCCTGCGGCATCATCGGCATGATCGTCGTTGCCTTCCTTAACTCCACCGCCTCTGCGGTTCCGGCGGCGCTGCAGGTCACTGCGGTCAAAGTGCTGGTGCCGGCGGCGAATCTGCTGGTCAACATCATCATGCCGGTGATTTTCTGGCTGGCGGCGATTGATGCCGGTAAGAAGTCGGGCTTCTGGGCGACCATCTTCGGCGGCGCCGCGCAGCTGATTATGGGCAACGCCGTACCGGGCCTGGTGCTGGGCATCCTGATCGGTAAAGGCGTGGAAGAGGCGGGCTGGAACCGCGTCACCAAAGTAATGATGGCGGCGATTATCGTGCTGTTTGTACTGAGCGGCTTCTTCCGCGGCTTCGACATGAAGATGATCGAATCCTTCCACATGACGGTGCCGAACTGGCTGGATCTGCTGCACAACGCGCTGAGCGGCAAATAAGGGGATAGCAAATGGAACAGAATAAAGGTTTTTGGTACGCAGACTGGTCCTTCCCGATCTTCGTCGGTCTGCTCTCCTCCGGCGTGTTCGCCGGGACGCACATGTACTACCTGTACGGCATTGGCGCCTTCAACGAAGTGGCCTTCGTGGCGATGCTCAAGTCCGGAATTGATACCGGGGTTTACGGCGCGGTGGCCGCGTTCGGCGCCAGCTTCCTGTTCGCCCGTATTATCGAAGGCTCGCTGGTGGGTATTCTCGATATCGGCGGAGCCATTCAGACCGGGATCGGCCTCGGGGTTCCGGCCCTGCTGCTGGGCGCGGGCTTTGTCTTCCCGGTGGCCAACTTTGCCGCCTCGCTGGCGACCGGCCTGATTTTGGGCCTGGCGATCGGCTATATCATTATCCTGGCGCGCAAGTTCACCATTAACCAGAGTAACTCCACCTACGGCGCCGACGTGATGATGGGCGCGGGCAACACCTCCGGCCGTTTCCTCGGGCCGTTGATTATCCTCAGCGCCATGACCGCCTCCATTCCAATCGGCATCGGCTCGCTGGTTGGCGCCCTGATTTTTTACATCTGGCAGAAGCCGATTACCGGCGGGGCTATTCTCGGGGCGATGATCCTCGGCTCCATCTTCCCGGTGGCAATTGCCTGAGCCAAAGGAGAACGCGATGTTTGATTTACTGCTGAAGGGCGCGCGCCTGGCTGACGATACGGTAACGGATATCGCCATTCAGGATGGCAAAATCGCCGCCCTGGGCAACCTTGAAAACGCGGAGGCGGCGAAAGTCGTCTCCCTGAACGGCGAGCACTACGTCAGCGCCGGCTGGATTGACCTGCACGTCCACTGCTATCCGCAGTCGCCGATCTACCACGACGAGCCGGATAGCGTGGGCATCAAAACCGGCGTCACCACGGTGATTGACGCGGGCAGCACCGGGGCAGACGACGTGGATACGTTCTATGAACTGACCCGCAAATGCGCCACCGACGTGTACGCTCTGCTCAACATCTCGCGGGTTGGCCTGATCGCCCAGAACGAGCTGGCGAACATGGCCAACATCGACGCCGACGCCTTCGCGGCGGCGGTGAAGCGCCATCCGGACTTTATCGTCGGCCTTAAGGCGCGGATGAGCAGCAGCGTGGTGGGCGACAACGGCATTACGCCGCTGGAGAAGGCCAAACAGTTCCAGAAAGCCAACGGCGATCTGCCGCTGATGGTGCACATTGGCAACAACCCGCCGAACCTCGACGAGATCGCCGATCTGCTGACCGCCGGCGATATCATTACCCACTGCTATAACGGCAAGCCGAACCGTATCCTGACGCCCGCGGGCGAGCTGCGGGCCTCGGTTTCCGCTGCGCTCAAGCGCGGCGTGAAGCTCGACGTCGGCCACGGCTCCGCCAGCCTCAGCTTTGCGGTGGCGAAGCAGGCCATCGGCATGGGCATTCTGCCGAATACCATCAGCTCGGATATTTACTGCCGCAACCGCATCGACGGCCCGGTTTACTCCCTGGCGCGGGTAATGGCCAAGTTCCTCGCGCTGGGCATGACCCTGCCGCAGGTGATCGACTGCGTGACCTCGCACGCGGCTGCCGCCGTGCGCCTGAACAACAAGGGCAAGCTGGCGGTGGGCTACGACGCCGATCTGACTCTCTTCACCCTTAAACATCAGCCGCTTGAGCTGGTGGATGCTGAAAAAGACGTCCTGCACGCCGACCGGGAGCTGGTGCCGCTGGCCGCTATCCGCGCGGGCAAGGGCTACATGACCGAACAGGGGAGCGCATTACATGCCTTCGATTTATGAGAAGTACAATTTAAAACAGGTCATTAACGCCTCCGGGCGCATGACTATCCTCGGCGTCTCCACGCCGCGCCCGGAAGTGGTTGAGGCGGCGATGGCCGGGATGAACCACTATTTCGAGATGAAGGACCTGGTCAACAAAACCGGCGAGTACATCGCGAAGCTGCTCGACGTCGAGGGCGCGACGGTGGTCTCCTGCGCCTCGGCGGGCATTGCCCAATCGGTGGCGGCGGTGCTGGTGAAAGACAGCGACTGGCTGCTGGAGAACCTGCACGTTACGCCGGTGGAGAATAACGAAATCGTCCTGCCGCGCGGGCACAACGTCAACTTCGGCGCGCCGGTCAGCACTATGGTCGCGCTGGGCGGCGGCAAGCTGGTGGAGGCGGGCTACGCCAACGAGTGTTCCGCCGACCAACTGGCGGCGGCGATTACCCCGCGCACGGCGGCCATTCTGTACATCAAGTCCCACCACTGCGTGCAGAAGAGTATGCTCAGCGTCGAGCAGGCGGCGGTGGTTGCCCGCCACCACAATCTGCCGCTGATCGTCGACGCGGCGGCGGAAGAGGATCTGCAGTGCTACTACCGCTTCGGCGCCGATCTGGTGATCTACAGCGGCGCCAAGGCCATTGAAGGGCCGACCAGCGGCCTGGTGATCGGCAAAACCCAGTACGTGGAGTGGGTCAAGCGCCAGTCAAACGGCATTGGCCGCGCCATGAAGGTGGGTAAAGAGGGCATTCTGGGCCTGACCTGCGCCATCGAACACTACCTCACCGCCGAGAAAGAGAGCGGGGCGCAGATGGTGGAGAAGATGACGCCGTTTATCGACGCCCTGAACGCGCTCAACGGCGTGACCGCCCGCGTGGTGTGGGACGCCGCCGGGCGCGATATCGCCCGTACGGAAATCAAATTTGACGAAGCCGTCACTAAAATCGCCACCGGCGAACTGGTCAACGAACTGAAAAAGGGCGAATACGCCATCTACTTCCGCGGCTACAAGGCCAACGAAGGTATCATTGAAGCCGACGTGCGCAGCGTTAACGCGCAGCAGCTTGAGATCGTGGCGAAGCGCATCGAAGCCGTGCTTAACAAGGAGAAAAACGCATGAAACTGACCCCGAACTTTTACCGTGACCGCGTCTGCCTGAACGTGCTGGCGGGCTCTAAGGCCAACGCCAGCGCGGTATACGAAGCGGCAGAAGGCCACGTGCTGGTCGGCGTGCTCTCCAAAAATTATCCGGACGTGCCGACGGCGGTGGCCGACATGCGCGAGTACGCAAAGCTGATTGATAACGCGCTCTCCGTCGGCCTCGGCGCCGGCGATCCGAACCAGTCGGCGATGGTCAGCGCCATCTCCGCCGAGGTGCAGCCGCAGCACGTCAACCAGGTGTTTACCGGCGTTGGCCCGAGCCGCGCCCTGCTGGGCCAGAATGAAACCGTGGTCAACGGTCTGGTGTCGCCGACCGGCACGCCGGGGATGGTGAAGATCTCCACCGGCCCGCTGAGCAGCAAGGCGCCGGACGGCATTGTGCCTGTCGATACCGCCATCGCGCTGCTGAAGGATATGGGCTGCAGCTCTATCAAGTATTTCCCGATGGGCGGTCTGAAGCACGTCGAGGAGTATAAAGTGGTCGCCGAAGCCTGCGCGCGCAACGACTTCTGGCTGGAGCCGACCGGCGGAATCGATCTGCAGAACTTCAGCGAGATCCTCAAGATTGCGCTGGATGCGGGTGTGAAGAAGGTGATCCCGCATATTTACAGCTCGATCATTGATAAGGCCAGCGGCGATACCCGTCCCGACGACGTTCGCGCCCTGCTGGAGATGACGAAAAAGCTGGTGGGTTAAGCCCCCGTCCCCGATGCTCTCCATCGCGGAGAGCATCTCACCCATCGTCAAGGAGTCCACCATGCCGTCCGCACGCCACCTGCTTGTCGCTTCACTCTCCCTGCTCGCTACCGCCGCACATGCGCAATATGCCTGGGTTGGCACCTACAATCCCAACGGTGAAGGCGTTTACCGCTTCACTGTCGATGCGAAAACCGGCGATCTGCACGATAAAACTCTCGTCAGCCGGCTTCCCAACGCCGCCCAGCTCACCGTTTCCGCCGACGGCAAAGTCCTTTACGTCGCCAGCGAAGCAGAGAAGGGCGTGGTGCAGGCTATGAAGATCGGCGCAGACGGTGCGCTGACCGAGCTGAACCAGGTCTCTTCCGGCGGCGCCGGGCCGGTCTATCTCTCGCTGACGCCGAACGGCCGCCACCTGCTGGTGGCTAACTACGTCAGCGGCAGCATCGCCGTGCTGCCGGTCAAGGAGGACGGCAGCCTGGGCGAGGCGACAGATAAACATCAGGATGAAGGTCCGGCGGGCGCGGGCAAACCGGCGGCGGCGGCCGAGGGCAGCTTTGCCATCAGCGACCACAACGGGCCGCACGCGCACATGATCGCCGCCGATCCGCAGGGAAAATACGTTTTCTCCACCGATCTCGGGCTGGACAGGATCTATCAGTACCGGCTTGATGACGCCGCCGGCAAGCTGACGCCGAACGATCCGCCGTTTATCGCCGCTTCGTCACAAGGCGCCGGGCCGCGCCATTTTGTGTTTACGCCCAAGGGCGACGGCATCTGGCTGATTAATGAAGAGGCGTCAACCCTGACCCACTATCGTCTGGATACGGCAAAAGGAACGCTCAGCGAAGGCAAAACCGTCTCCGCGCTGCCGGAAGGGTATAAAGGCACCAGTTTTGCCGCCGGAATGGCGCTCAGCCGTGACGGGAAACAGCTTTATGTCGCCAACCGTTTGCATAACAGCGTCGCGCACTTTACCGTATCCGCCGACGGCGAGCTGATTCATCAGGACGATATCTGGACCCGGGGAGACTACCCGCGCACCGTGACGCTCGATCCAACCGGTCAATGGCTGTACGTGATGAACCAGCGCAGCGACAACATCACCCGCTTTAAGGTGGCGCCGCACGGCGGCAAGCTGACCTTTGAGCCGGGCTATGTTGCCGTCGGCAGTCCGTCGCAGATGGTGATCTCACCGGCACAATAATTAAGAGGACAGCGGAAGTGCGATTCCCGAACCAGCGCCTGGCGCAGCTGTTTGACATGCTGCAAAACGAAACCCTGCCGCAGGACGAGCTTGCGCAGCGGCTGGGCGTCTCTACGCGTACGGTTCGGGCGGACATTACCGCCCTCAACGCGCTGCTGGCCCAGAGCGGAGCGCAGTTTGTCCTCGCGCGCGGCAGCGGCTACCGGCTGCGGGTGGACGATCCCGCGCGCTACCAGGCGCTGCTGGAGGCGCACCCGCGCGCGCTGCGCATTCCCCGCACCGGCAGTGAACGGGTTCACTACCTGCTGGTGCGCTTTCTCACCTCGGCCTTCTCACTGAAGCTTGAGGACCTGGCCGATGAGTGGTTCGTCAGCCGGGCCACCATTCAGAGCGACATGGCAGAGGTGCGCGAATACCTTGCCCGCTATCAGCTGACCCTGGAGACCCGCCCGCGCCACGGCGTGAAGCTGTTCGGCAGCGAAACGGCGATCCGCGCCTGCCTGACCGATCTGCTGTGGCAGCTGGCGCAGCAGGATAGCGCCAATCCGCTGCTGACGCAGGAGGCGCTCAACGCCGGCGTGCCCGAGCAGCTATCGCTTGCGCTGCAGGAGACGCTGGGGCGCTGGCATATTCGCCTGACGGATGAAGGGGAGCTGTTCCTGCGCCTCTACTGTGCGGTGGCCGTGCGGCGCGTCAGCGAAGGCTATCCGCTGTCGGAGTTTACCGCCGACGACGTCTCTGACGACGTGCGCCACGCCGCGCATGATATTGCGGTCGTCATTCAGCGTCTGGCGGGCAAAACCCTCGCGGCGTCGGAAGAGAACTGGCTGCGGGTGCACATTGCCGCCCGCCGGGTGCAGGAAGTGGCGCCCAGCCAGATCAACGCCGACGACGACGAAGCGCTGGTCAACTATATCCTGCAGTACATCAACACCCACTATAACTACAACCTGCTCGACGACGCGCAGCTGCACGCCGATCTGCTTACCCACATCAAGACCATGATCACCCGCGTGCGCTACCAGATAATGATCCCCAATCCGCTGCTGGATAACATCAAGCAGCACTATCCGATGGCCTGGGACATGACCCTGGCGGCGGTCTCCGGCTGGAGCAAATACACGCCGTGGACCATCAGCGAAAATGAGATTGGCTTCCTGGTGCTGCACATCGGCGTCGGGCTGGAGCGCCATTACAACATCGGCTACCAGCGCCAGCCGCGGGTGCTGCTGGTGTGCGACGCCGGCAACGCGATGGTGCGGATGATCGAGGCGGTGCTGCAGCGCAAGTACCCGCAGCTGGAGGTGACCGCCACCATCACCCTGCGCGAGTACGAGCAGCGCGAAACTATCTGCGAGGACTTCGTGGTCTCCACCGCCCGCATCGCCGAAAAGGACAAGCCGGTGGTGGTGATGTCGCCGTTCCCCACCGAGTATCAGCTGGAGCAGATCGGCAAGCTGGTGCTGGTGGACCGCACCCGGCCGTGGATGCTGGATAAATACTTCGACGCCCGCCACTTCCGCATTATCGACAGCCGGATGGACCAGCAGACGCTGTTCAGCCAGCTGTGCCAGCAGCTCACCGATGAGGGATTTGTTGACGCGGAGTTTGTCGGGTCGGTTATCGAGCGTGAGGCCATCGTCAGCACCATGCTCGGCGACGGTATCGCTCTGCCGCACGCCCTGGGGCTGCTGGCGAAAAAGACCGTGGTCTACACGGTGCTGGCCCCGCAGGGCATCGCCTGGGGCGACGAAACCGCGCACGTGATCTTCCTGCTGGCGATCAGCAAAAGCGAATATGAAGAGGCGATGGCGATTTACGATATCTTCGTGACGTTTCTGCGCGAGCGGGCGATGGCGCGCCTGTGCGTGTGCAAAGATTTTGCCGAGTTTAAGGACGTGGCGATGGAGAGCGTGAGCCGGTTTTGAGAGCGTGATTCCAGAATAGGATGTAATGCAGGTGTAATGCTATTATGCATTACACCTTTTGTTTTTCTGGAGCTCATAATGGCGACGCTGAATGTCCGTCTGGACGATAAACTCAAAGAAGAGGCCTGTACCGTGCTAGCAAAACTCAATATCTCACCCACAGAGGCCGTACGCCTGCTGTTTCAGTATCTCGCCGAAAATGGCCGCATGCCGGTCAAAACGGTGACCATCAGCGACAGTGAAGAGGCGCTCCTGCGCACCGTCAGAGAGCGGCTGGCCGACCCGCTGCCGGGCGTGAAGGTTCGGCTGGATGATCTATGAACTGGTTTTTGACCCGCGGGCGCTGAAGGAGTGGCATAAGCTGGGCGATACCGTGCGCGCGCAGTTTAAAAAGAAGCTGGCAGAGGTGCTTTGCCAGCCAAGGCAGACCTCAGCCAGGCTGCGCGGGCTGCCCGACTGCTACAAAATTAAGCTGAAAAGCTCGGGGTATCGGCTGGTTTATCAGGTCCAGGATGAGAAGATAACCGTGCTGGTTATCGCCATCGGCAAACGGGAGAGGGCCGCGGTCTATAAGGATGCTGGCAGAAGGGTGAACAGCTTACCGCTAGCGCAGCTTATGCACAACCTGATTACTGCTCCCCCGCCAAATCAGCGCCGGGTCCTTTAAATCCTGCACAAACTTGCCGTCCACCAGCACGTTAATCAGATCAACGACCTCCTGCTGCGCCGCATCAAGCTCGCCAATCTTATAGCCGGTCCACACCCAGATATCTTTGCCCGGACACTCGGCGCGCACCCTTTTGACCAGCCGCAGAATATCCGCGACGTTGGCCGGATGCAGCGGGTCGCCGCCGGAGAGCGATACGCCCTGGCGCTTCACGCGGGTGTCGTTGAGGTCGGCGATGATGCGGTCTTCCATCTCCTGGGTGAACGGCTGTCCGGAGTTCAGCCGCCAGGTGCTTTTGTTGTAGCACCCGGGGCATTCGTGGACGCACCCTGATACAAACAGGGTGCATCGCGTACCGGGCCCGTTGACGATGTCGACGGGATAGTACTGGTGATAGCGCATCAGCCGATCTGCCCGTTCCCCAGGTGCTTAACCCGGCGCTTCACCTCTTCCTGCTTGCCGGCGTTAAACGGACGGGCGTCCGGGCTGCCGAGATAGCCGCACACCCGGCGGGTGACCGACACGCGGGCGGCGTCGTGGTTGCCGCATTTCGGGCAGGTGAAGCCTTTGCTGGTGCACTCGAACTCGCCGGTGAAGCCGCACTCGTAGCACTCGTCGATCGGCGTGTTGGTGCCGTAGTACGGCACATGCTGATAGCTGTAGTCCCACACGTCTTCCAGCGCCTTCAGGTTGTGCTGAATGTTCGGGTACTCGCCGTAGCAGATAAAGCCGCCGTTGGCGATCGGCGGGTAGCCCGCTTCGAAATCGATTTTATCGTACGGATTGACCTTCTTCTCGACGTCGAGGTGGAAGCTGTTGGTGTAGTACCCCTTGTCGGTGACGCCGTCCACCAGCCCGAACTGGGCGGTATCGAGGCGGCAGAAGCGGTCGCACAGGTTCTCGCTCGGCGTGCTGTAGAGGCTGAAGCCGTAGCCGGTCTCCTCTTTCCACCGATCGACCGCATCGCGCAGGCGCTGGACGATGGCGATGCCTTTCGCCCGCAGCGCGTCGCTGTCGTACATATGCTGATTGCCGAACAGGGCGTTGATGGTCTCGTGGATGCCGATATAGCCCAGCGAAATAGAGGCGCGGCCGTTTTTGAAGATCTCCGACACCTCGTCATCGGCCTTCAGGCGCACGCCGCAGGCCCCTTCCATATAGAGGATAGGCGCCACGCGGGCCTTCACGCCCTCAAGGCGGGCGATGCGGGTCATCAGCGCTTTGCGCGCCAGCGTCAGGCGTTCGTCCAAAAGCGTCCAGAAGGCGGTTTCGTCGCCTTTCGCTTCCAGGGCGATGCGCGGCAGGTTGAGGCTGATGACGCCGAGGTTGTTGCGCCCATCGTGCACCTGCTCGCCGTTTTCATTCTCCCACACCCCGAGGAAGCTGCGGCAGCCCATCGGCGTTTTGAAGGAGCCGGTGACTTCAACCACTTTGTCGTAGTTGAGAATATCCGGGTACATACGCTTGCTCGCGCACTCCAGCGCCAGCTGCTTAATGTCGTAGTTGGCGTCGCCCGGCTTGTGGTTGAGGCCGTCGCGAATGGCGAACACCAGCTTCGGGAATACCGCCGTTTTGCGGTTTTTGCCCAGCCCCGCAATGCGGTTGCGCAGAATCGACTGCTGGATAAGGCGCGACTGCCAGCTGGTGCCGAGACCAAAGCCAAAGGTGACGAACGGCGTCTGGCCGTTGGCGGTGTGCAGGGTATTAACCTCATACTCCAGCGACTGGAACGCGTCGTAGCACTCTTTTTCGGTGCGCGCGTGGGCGTAGCCTTCGGCATCGGGGATCTGCCACTCTTCGGCGGTTTTGCGGTGCTTTTCAAAGCTTGCCGTCACAAACGGGGCCAGCACTTCATCAATGCGGTTGATAGTGGTGCCGCCGTAGATGTGGCTCGCCACCTGGGCGATGATCTGCGCGGTGACCGCCGTGGCGGTAGAGATGGACTTCGGCGGCTCAATCTCCGCGTTGCCCATCTTAAAGCCCTGGGTCAGCATGCCCTTAAGGTCGATAAGCATGCAGTTGAACATCGGGAAGAACGGCGAGTAGTCGAGATCGTGATAGTGGATCTCGCCGCGCTCGTGGGCCTGCACCACATCGTAGGGCAGCAGGTGCTGGCGGGCGTAGTGCTTGGCAACGATGCCGGCCAGCAGATCGCGCTGGGTCGGGATCACCTTACTGTCTTTGTTGGCGTTCTCGTTGAGCAGCGCCGAGTTGGTCTGCTCCACCAGGCCGCGAATCTCCTGGTTCAGGCGGCCGCGCTTTTCGCGCTGCACGTCGCGGTCGTGGCGGTACTCAATATAGGCGCGGGCAAGCTGCTTGTAGGGACCGGCCATCAGCTGGTTTTCAACGGCAATCTGGATCTCGCTGATATCCACCTGGTCGCGGCCCTGCATCTGCTGGCTGACGACTTCTGCGACGGTGGCGCAATAGTCTGCGTCATCGACTCCCGCTGCTTTGGCGGCACGCAGGATGGCTTCCTGGATGCGCGCTGATTTGAAAGGCGCTTTACAGCCGTCTCGTTTCATAACATGCGGTGTCATGATAGCTCCATATAGTAAGAACAGGTTATCCACAAAGGTCGAAGGCGAACCGCAGAAGGCATTTGGCTTATCGGCCAACCACTTCCCGCAATCCCGGCCCCTTTTATCCACACAACAAACCGCCCGCGTCCGCAGGCGTTGTGTTGAGAATAGATGATTAATACAAGATGTAGGGCTGGCGTGCATTCTAAAGTCTATATGTAGTGATTTGCATCAAAGATGTTTACGATTTTTTTGATTCAGAACAAAGTAAAACCGCGACGGCCCGTAAGCCGGGCCGCAAAAATTAGCGCAATTTTTTTCTGCGGCGCAAGCGGGGAAAAAAGCAGCGCCGGCGGTGGGAAAAATCGCTGCTTTTTAGCGCGTCGATTTTTCGTGTTCGTCGAGAAAGGCCTTCACGGTGCGCGACCGCTCAAAGCGTCGCCAGGCGATGGCGATGTCGGTCGTCACCGTGCTGTCGGCAATCGGATGCCAGGTCACGTCCGGATGGCTGATGCACATCATTGATTTCGGCACCAGCGAAAAGCCGAACCCGGCGGCCACCATGCTCAGGGAGGCGGAGAGCTGCGACGCCTGCTGGGTGCGGTTCATATCGATGCCCGCCCGCAGGCAGCTGTTGTACACCAGCTCATAGATACCCGGCGCAATGGACTCCGGAAACAGCACCAGCGGCACGTCCCGCAGCCTGTCCAGCCGCAGGGCTTTTTCACCCGAGAGCGGATGCGCGCGGTGCAGGGCAATGACCATCGGCTCTTCGTCGATGATCCGCAGGTTGAACACCTTGCTGTGCTCGCAGGGCAGGCGGATAAAGGCGATATCCAGCTCGCCTTCGCGCAGGGCGCCCATCAGCGTCGCCATATTGCCCTCCCGCTGCTGGACGCTGACCCCGGGATGGCTCTGCTGAAACTGGTGGAGCAGGGCGAAGATCTTCGGATGGAAGGCATCCGAGCTGGCGATACCCATCGACAGGCTGCCGTTAATCCCCCGCGCGATGCCCTTCACTTTCTCCATCGCCGCATCGGTGAGGGCGAGGATCTGGCAGGCGTCAACGTAAAAGGCCTCGCCCGCCTCCGTCAGCTCGACGCCGCGGGGCAGGCGGCGCAGCAGCGGCGTGCCGACCTCCCGCTCCAGGCGCTGGATCTGCTGGCTGAGCGGCGGCTGCGAGATCCCCAGCTCCTCGGCGGCGCGGGTGAAGTTGCGGGTGCGGGCGATAGCCACGAAATAGCGTAGATAACGATGTTCCATATATAAAAGGTCTCGAACCTGACGTATTTGTATATTGGAATTGTGAACTGAATCGCGTCAACATTTATTGAATCTTTCTTAAATTTGTTGAACGAGGAAGTCCACAATGAACCATTCAACAGAATGCACCTGCGAAGAGAGCCTTATCGAAACGCTGCGCGGCTTCAAAGCCCAGCATCCCGACAGCGTTCTTTACCAGACCTCGCTGATGAGCGCGCTGCTCAGCGGCGTGTATGAGGGCAGTACCACTATCGCGGAGCTGATGACCCACGGCGACTTTGGCGTTGGCACCTTCAACGGCCTCGATGGCGAAATGATCGCCTTCAACAGTGAAGTATATCAGCTGCGCTCGGACGGCAGCGCCAGGGTCGCGCGCCCGGATCAGAAAACGCCGTTTGCGGTGGTGACCTGGTTTAAGCCGCAGTACCGGCTGGAGATTACCCAGCCGACCGGACGCCAGAAGCTGCACGACATTATCGACAGCAAGATCCCCTCCGATAACCTCTTCTGCGCCCTGCGCATCGACGGCGACTTCCGCCACGCCCACACCCGCACCGTCCCGCGCCAGACGCCGCCCTACCGCGCCATGACCGACGTCCTCGACGATCAGCCGGTCTTTCGCTTCAACAGCCGCCAGGGCGTGCTGGTGGGCTTCCGCTCGCCGCAGCATATGCAGGGCATCAACGTTGCGGGCTATCACGAACACTTCATTACCGATGACCGCAAGGGCGGCGGCCACCTGCTTGACTACCAGCTCGATAGCGGCGTGCTGACCTTCGGCGAGATCCACAAGTTGATGATCGATCTTCCGGCCGACAGCGCCTTCCTTAATGCCAACCTGCATCCTGACGATCTTGATGCGGCTATTCGCTCAGTTGAGAGCTAACAGGAGAGAATCATGAGTCACGAACGTCGCGTAAAAGAGTGGCAGCACGGTGCCGATCTGGTGGTTGCCCAGCTTGAGGCCCAGGGCGTGAAGCACGTCTTCGGCATTCCCGGCGCGAAAATCGACAAGGTGTTTGACTCCCTTGTGGATTCGCCGATTCAGCTTATTCCCGTCCGCCACGAGGCCAATGCCGCCTTTATGGCCGGGGCGGTGGGGCGCATCACCGGCAAGGCCGGGGTGGCGCTGGTCACCTCCGGTCCCGGCTGCTCGAACCTGGTCACCGGCATGGCGACCGCCAACAGCGAAGGCGACCCGGTGGTGGCCCTCGGCGGCGCGGTGAAACGCGCGGATAAAGCCAAGCTGGTGCACCAGAGCATGGATACTGTCACCATGTTCAGCCCGGTAACCAAATATTCGGTGGAGGTCACCGCTCCGGATGCGCTTTCTGAAGTGGTCTCCAACGCCTTTCGCGTGGCCGAGCAGGGCCGTCCGGGCAGCGCCTTCGTCAGCCTGCCGCAGGATATCGTCGACGGTCCGGTGACCGGCACAATCCTGCCGCCTTCTGCCAACCTGCAGATGGGCGCCGCGCCGGATGAGGCTATCGCCCAGGTAGCGGCGATGATTGATAAAGCGAAAAATCCGGTGATCCTGCTGGGCCTGATGGCCAGCCGCCAGGAGAACAGCGCCGTGCTGCACCAGCTGCTGGAAAAAAGCCGCATTCCGGTGACCAGCACCTATCAGGCCGCCGGCGCGGTGCATCAGGAGCACTTTACCCGCTTCGCCGGACGCGTGGGGCTGTTTAACAACCAGGCCGGGGACCGCCTGCTGCACCTGGCTGACCTGATTATCTGTATCGGCTACAGCCCGGTAGAGTACGAGCCTGAGAAGTGGAACACCGGCGAGGCGACCCTCGTTCACATCGACGTGCTGCCCGCCTACGAGGAGCGCAGCTACGCGCCGGATATCGAGCTGGTGGGCGACATTGCCGGCACGCTGAAAAAGCTGACCGCCAACATTCATTCGCCGCTGGATCTGAGCCCGCGCGCTTCCGAGATCCTGGTGGACCGTCAGCATCAGCGCGAGCTGCTGACCCGCCGCGGCGCGCACCTCAATCAATTTGCCCTGCATCCGCTGCGCATCGTTCACGCCATGCAGGACATCGTGAACAACGACGTCACCCTGACGGTTGATATGGGCAGTTTCCACATCTGGATAGCCCGCTATCTCTACAGCTTCCGCGCCCGTCAGGTGATGATCTCCAACGGCCAGCAGACCATGGGCGTCGCCCTGCCGTGGGCGATTGGCGCCTGGCTGGTGAACCCGGGCCGCAAGGTAGTCTCGGTTTCCGGCGACGGCGGCTTCCTGCAGTCGAGCATGGAGCTGGAGACCGCCGTGCGGCTAAAAGCCAACATCCTGCACATCGTGTGGGTGGATAACGCCTATAATATGGTGGCTATTCAGGAAGAGAAAAAATACCAGCGGACCTCCGGCGTCGATTTTGGGCCGGTGGATTTTAAAGTCTACGCCGAGGCCTTCGGCGCGAAGGGTTTTGCCGTTGAAAGTGCGGAGGCGCTGGAACCTGTTTTGCGTGCAGCAATGGATACAGACGGTCCCGCCGTAGTGGCGATACCGGTCGATTACAGCGATAACCCGCTGCTGATGGGACAACTCCATCTCAGCCAGTTACTTTGAATCAACGAGAATCAACGAAAGGATACTGATATGCAAAAGGTAGCATTCGTGACGGGCTCCGGTCAGGGCATTGGTAAAGCGATTGCGCTGCGCCTGGCAAAAGACGGTTTTGCGGTGGCCATCGCCGATTACAACATCAATACGGCCGAAGACGTTGCTCAGGAAATTAACAGCAGCGGCGGCAAGGCGCTGGCGATCAAAGTGGATGTCTCCAGCCGCGACCAGGTGTTTGCGGCGGTTGAGAAAACCCGCGCCACCTTCGGCGACTTCAACGTTATCGTCAACAATGCGGGCGTCGCGCCCTCCACGCCGATTGAATCGATCACCGAAGAGGTTATCGACAAGGTTTACAACATCAACGTCAAAGGCGTTATCTGGGGCATCCAGGCCGCCATCGACGCCTTCAAAAAAGCCGGCCACGGCGGCAAAATCATCAACGCCTGCTCTCAGGCGGGCCACACCGGCAACCCGGAGCTGGCGGTCTACAGCTCCAGTAAATTCGCCGTGCGCGGCCTGACCCAGACCGCCGCCCGCGATCTGGCACCGCTGGGCATTACCGTCAACGCCTACTGCCCGGGCATCGTCAAAACCCCGATGTGGGACGAAATCGACCGCCAGGTCTCCGAAGCCGCCGGCAAACCGCTGGGCTACGGCACCGAGCAGTTCGCTAAAAAAATCACCCTCGGCCGCCTCTCCGAGCCGGAAGACGTTGCTGCCTGCGTCTCCTACCTCGCTGGTCCGGACTCCGACTATATGACCGGCCAGTCCCTGCTGATCGACGGCGGTATGGTGTTTAACTGATTCGAAATGTTGTTTCGGATATGGCTTGCCCTCGCGATTGCGGGGGCTTTTTTTCATCGCCGCGGCCGTCGGGTGCGGCACCTTAACGACGCTCCGCTAGCCCGCGTCTTATGACTCACGCTTTTTACCCATCGCGGATAATACGCCTGGCTGACAGATAGGCGTGGCCTATCTGATTAATAGCCATTGGCTGCCTAATTCATTGATTAACGACAAAATTGGCCTCTTTTCCCTCCTTTATCATCACCTCGTTCGGTAACGAATAGTTACATCTTCATCTCATACTCAGGGTCCATCACTCACTTCAGTGAGGAAAAATAATGAAAAAATTTACCCGTTTTGCCGCCATTGCCGCCTCCGGCGTCGTGGTCTGCTATCTCGGGCTGTCGGCCTACGTCTGGTATCACGACAGCCACCGCAGCCAGGAAGCCTCGGTACAGGCCTCCTCCAGCGAAGAGAACAATAAAGTGCTCGGCTTTCTGCGCGAGAAGGGCTGCGACTACTGCCACACGCCCTCCGCCGAGCTGCCTTTTTACGCCTCTTTCCCGGTGGCCAAACAGCTGATGAACTACGACATCCAGCTGGGCTACAAGTCCTTTAATCTGGAAGACGTGCGCGCCGCGCTGGTGGCGGATAAACCCGTTTCGCAGAGCGATCTCAACAAGATCGAGTGGGTCATGCAGCACGACACCATGCCGCCGACGCGCTATACCGCCCTGCACTGGGCGGCATCGGTCAGCGGCGAAGAGCGGGAAGACCTGCTCGGCTGGATAGCCAACCAACGGGAGCGCTACTACGCCAGTAAGGACATGGCGCCCGCGCACCGCAACGAGCCGGTGCAGCCGATTCCGGAATCGCTGCCGACTGACGCGCGGAAAGTGGCGCTGGGCTTCACGCTGTATCACGATCCGCGCCTGTCCGGCGACAGCACCATCTCCTGCGCCCACTGTCACGCCCTGAACGCGGGCGGCGTGGACGGCAGGAAAACGTCGATTGGCGTCGGCGGCGCGATTGGCCCGATTAACGCGCCGACGGTCTTTAACGCGGCCTTTAACGTTGAGCAGTTCTGGGACGGCCGCGCGCCCAACCTGCAGGCACAGGCAGGCGGGCCGCCGCTGAACCCTATTGAGATGGCCTCTAAGTCCTGGGATGAGATTGTCGGCAAACTCGACAAAGACCCGGTGCTGAAGGCGAACTTCGTCGCGGTCTACCCGGAGGGATTCACCGGGGATAGCATCACCGACGCAATTGCCGAGTTTGAAAAGACGCTAATCACGCCGAATTCGGCCTTTGATAAGTGGCTGCGCGGCGAGGAGAGCGCCATGACGGCGCAGCAGAAGCACGGCTATCAGCTGTTCAAGGATAACAAGTGCGCCACCTGCCACGGCGGGATCATCCTCGGCGGCCGCTCCTTTGAGCCGCTGGGCCTGAAGAAGGACTTCGACTTTGGTCAGATGACGGCGGCGGATATTGGCCGCATGAACGTGACGAAAGAAACGCGCGATAAGCTGCGTCAGAAGGTGCCGGGCCTGCGTAACGTGGCGCTCACCGCGCCGTACTTCCACCGCGGCGACGTTGCCACGCTGGATGAGGCCGTGAAGAAGATGCTGCGCTATCAGGTAGGGACAGACCTGCCCCAGAAGGATGTGGATGATATCGTCGCCTTCCTGCAGAGCCTGAACGGGGTGTATACGCCTTACGTTGTCGGCCAGCAGCAGTAACGCTGTGCCGCCTGACCGTCAATCGCGCTGAAAACCCTTAATGATGAACGCCTGCCGGTAAATCGCACTACCGGCGGGCGTTTGTCAGAAGAGCGGCGGCTATTTTTTCTTATTTTTTATCACGACATAGATTGCGATAAGGATAGCCGCTCCGTCAGGATCGCTGTAAAGGATGCCGTTAAGATATATAAAAGACGATTTTACGCACCGCGTATCCACCACGCGGCCTCAAAGGGCCGCAGCGTCATGGCGCAGGGCTGCCTGCAGGCGTCGTCATAGTTGCTCATCACCAGCACCCACTCGCCGCCCGTTTCCTCTGGCACCCACGTCTGTGGCTCGCGGCTCAGGTTCGCTGCGACGATCAGCGTCTGGTCCTGCCACCGGCGCCGGTAGCACCACAGCGACGGATGCTCAGGAAGCAGATCTTCGTAGCGGCCCAGGGTGAGCAGCGGCTCGCGCTTGCGCAGGGCAATCAGCCGCCGGTAGGCGTGAAAGACCGAATCTGGCGCGGCCAGCGCCGCTTCGGCGTTGACGCTCTCATAGTTCCGGCACAGGCCGATCCACGGCGTGCCGTCGGTAAAGCCGCCGTTAGCTTCGGCGCTCCACGGCATCGGCGTGCGGCCGTTGTCCCGGGACTTGCTGGCGAGGATCGCCATGAGCTCCCCGGCGTCCCGGCCCTGCGCCCGCAGTTCAGCGTACATATTGTGGCTTTCCACATCCCGGTAGTCGGCGATGGCGGTAAAGTGCGGGTTAGTCATCCCCAGCTCTTCGCCCTGATAGATATAGGGCGTGCCCTGCATACCGTGCAGCACCATCGCCAGCATTTTAGCGGACTGCACGCGATATTCGCCCTCGTCGCCGAAGCGCGAGACGATGCGCGGCTGGTCGTGGTTACACCAGAACAGCGCGTTCCACGCCGTGTTATGCATACCCTGCTGCCAGTGGCTGAACAGGGCCTTCAGCGCGACGAAATCCGGTTTTGCCAGCGTCCACTTTTCGCCGCCGGGATAGTCCACCTTAAGGTGGTGGAAGTTAAAGGTCATCGACAGTTCGCGGCCATCGAGGGCGGCGTACTGCCGGCAGTGCTCGAGCGTCGTTGACGACATCTCGCCCACGGTCATTAGCCCGCGCGGGGAGAAGACCTCGCGGCTCATCTCCTGCAGAAATTCATGCACGCGCGGGCCGTCGGTGTAGAAGCGGCGGCCGTCGCCCTGCGGATCGTCCGGGAAAGATTGATCTTTGGAGATCAGATTCACTACGTCGAGGCGCAGGCCGTCGACGCCGCGATCCGCCCAGAACTCGCACACCTTTTTAAGCTCACGGCGCACCGCCGGATTCTCCCAGTTGAGATCCGCCTGCTCCGGGGCGAACAGATGCAGATAGTACTGCTCGCTTTCCGGGTGCCACTGCCAGGCGCTGCCGCCGAACTTCGAGCGCCAGCCGTTGGGCCGCGCGCCCGACTTGCCGTCGCGCCAGATATAGAACTCGCGGTACGGGCTGTCCGGGTCCAGCGCCTCGCGAAACCACGGATGCTGGGTTGAGGTGTGGTTAAACACCATATCCAGAATAATGCGGATATTGCGCGCTTTCGCCTGCGCTACCAGTTCATCAAAGTCGTCCAGCGTGCCGTAGGCGGGGTCGATAGCCGTGTAGTTTGCGACGTCGTAGCCGTTGTCCACCTGCGGCGAAACGTAAAACGGCGTCAGCCAGATTGCGTCTACGCCGAGGGTTTGCAGATAGTCGAGCCGCCGGGTGACGCCCGGCAGGTCGCCGGTGCCGCTGCCGGTGGTGTCCTGAAAGCTTTTCGGGTAGATCTGATAGATGACGCCGTTCTGCCACCAGTGGGGAAGGTTGTTCATAAGACGGTCCTGGTCAATGAAATGCGGGGCGCGGGTGCGCCCCGAAATGCCTTACGCTGCCTGCAGCGTGCCCTGGCGCAGCTTGCGCTGGTAAACCGCGGAGGTCAGCACGATGGGGACGATAATGCAGATGGCCATCGCCGTGGTGTACACCTGCCAGAAGGTCGGCTGAATGGAGAGAATGCCCGGCAGGCCGCCGACGCCGATGCCGTTGGCCATCACGCCGCTGAGGCCGCACAGCAGGCCCGCGAGGCCGGATCCGACCATCGCGCAGAGCATCGGGAAGCGATACTTAAGGTTGATGCCGTACATCGCGGGCTCCGTGACCCCGAGATAGGCAGCGATCGCCGCCGGGACCGAGATTTCGCGCTCGTTCTTCTTGCGGCTGCAGATAATGATGCCGACTACCGCCGAGGCCTGGGCGATATTGGACAGCGCAATCAGCGGCCACACCGGGGTGCCGCCCATGCTCTGGATCATCTGCATATCAATCGCCAGCGTGGTCTGATGGACGCCGGTGATCACCAGCGGCGCGTACAGGAAGCCGAACAGCGCCGCGCCGATGGGGGCGAAGCTGCCGGTCATCAGGTGGCGCACCGCGAAGGCCACGCCGTCGCCAATCATCCGGCCAAACGGACCGATAAAGGCGTGGGCGAGGAAAACGGCGAGGATCAGGGAGCACACCGGCACCACCACCAGATAGAGATAATCCGGCACGATGCGCTTGAGGCGCGTCTCAATCATTCCCAGCGCCAGGCCCGCCAGCAGGGCCGGGATCACCTGCGCCTGATAGCCCACTTTTTCAATGGCGAACAGGCCGAAGTTCCACGCCTCGGGAATTTTGCTGCCCAGCTCGTAGGCGTTCATCAGCTGCGGCGACACCAGGGTGACGCCCAGCACGATACCGAGAATCGGCGTGCCGCCCATCTTCTTCACCGCCGACCAGCAGATGCCCACCGGCAGATAGAAGAAAATCGCCTCGCCGATAAGCCACAGGAAGTCGTAGAGGGTCTTCATTCCCGGATAGGTCTGGGCCAGGGTCTGGCCGCTGCTCATCGGCACGTCGCCGATGACGTTGCGAAAGCCGAGGATCAGGCCGCCGCTGATCAGCGCCGGCAGCAGCGGGAAGAAGATCTCCGCGAAGTGCGAAATCATCCGCTCGTGCCACTTCATATTCTGCCGCGCCGCCCGCTTCGCCTGCTCTTTATCGGCGGAAGCCTGGCCGGTGCTGGCCAGCAGTACTTTATACCAGTCGCCGACATCGGTGCCGATCACTACCTGAAACTGCCCGGCGTTGGTGAAGCAGCCTTTAACCATCGGCAGGGTGTCGATGCTTTTCGGGTCGGCCTTCGCCGGATCGTTAAGCACGAAGCGCAGACGGGTAATGCAGTGGCTGACGGTGGCGATATTATCGCGGCCGCCCACCAGCGCGATCAATCTGTCAATATCCTGTTGATTTACTTTGCTCATCATGAAGCCTCATGACCGTGAAGAGGGAAGGAGTAGCCTGAGTCGTAATCTATCCGCTTCCTGATATAGCGTGAATGGGAACGTTCCCGAAACCCGGCGACGATCACACTATTTCGTCGGGAGGGTCAGTTCAGCGCGGCGGGAATGACTATCTGGCGGGGCTTGCGGCGGCCGCCGATCTGTTCGATCAGCTGCTGCGCCGCCTGGCGTCCGGCCTCGCCGTAGCCGGGGTTGGCGGTGATGATCTCCGGGTGCAGGAAGGTCATCAGCGGCGTGCTGCCGACGCTCGCCAGCTGCAGGGTGTCGATGCGCTGCTCCTGCAGGTATTTACTGGCGCCCAGCGCCAGCGTGTCGGTAGCGCACAGCAGGGCGGTGGTATCGGGCGTCAGCACCCCGGCGACCGCATCGTAGCCCTGCTTCATGGTCAGGCCGGGCAGGGCGGCGGCGGGGGCAAGGCCGCGTTTTTTGCAAAACTGCAGGTAAGCCTCGTGGCGGCGCCTGCCGGTGGTTTCATCATGGTGCGGCGCGCCGAGAAAGCTGATGCGGCGGTGGCCCTCTTCGTACAGCCTCTGCATCAGCTGGGTGATGGCGCCCTTATCGTCGTAGCAGACCGAGGCAATACCTTTCGCGTCGCGGGCCAGCATCACCAGCATCTCCTGCCAGGGGGCAAGCATTTTCTGGCTGATGCCGCTAAAGCCGAACAGCACCACGCCGTCGACGTTGCGCCGCCGCAGCATCCCGAGATACTCGGCGACTTTTTCCGCGCTGAACTGGCTCTCCATCATGATCGGATCGTAGCCCTCGGCGTAGAAGGCGGGCAGCATGGTCTGTACGGCGAGGTTTTCCGACAGCGAATCGAGGCGGGTGACGATAATCGCCACCACTTTATCGCTCTGGCCGCGCATGGCCCGCGCCGAGCGCGACGGCGAGAAGCCGTGCTCGTTCATCACCGCCTCGACCCGCTCGCGGGTCTCCTGGCTGACGCCGCTTTCGTTGTTCAGCACCCGGGAGACGGTGGATTTCCCCACGCCGCTCAGGCGGGCAATATCTTTAATGGTCAGGCGGTTTGTCATTTCAGGTTCCGGGCTGCTGGCAATGTAAAGTGTGGGTCATCCTACTCAACCCGGACGCCTGCGGCAAAATCTTGTTGCAGATGCGTGCGGTATAGATACCGTTTAATCACCCGGCGTTATGATTTCACCGTTAACCAGTCCACTTACCGGAGGCGCAATGGATCCCGATCCCACTTCCCATCATCGATGGAGCAACATCTCTCTCCGGTAAGCCGCCCGTTCGCTGCCTTACCGGAGACGCGTGAGGCAGTGACGTCTTTCACGATGTCCCTGTTTTAAAAATAAGTACCTCAGGTACGCCTCTGGCGCGCCTGACAGTGACCCGCGATCGCCGGACGGCGAGCGCTGAGGGACTACATATGCTGAAAAATATTACCCGGCAGCTGCTCACGCAGCTTGGCCGCCGCTTACCGCGCCGTCTTATCGCCCGCGATCCGCTGCCCGATGGCAAAATCCTGGCCGGGGCGCCCATGCCGGAAACCCTGAGTCGGCGCTGCCTCGACGTTGCCGACATGGACGAACGCGAAATCTGGCGCGCGTTCAACAGCCACCCGGAAGGGCTTAACCCGCAGGAGGTTGAGGCCTCCCGCCAGGCGCACGGTGAAAACGTCATCCCGGCGCAGAAGCCCGCGCCCTGGTGGGCGCACCTGTGGCGCTGCTACCGCAATCCGTTCAACCTGCTGCTGACGCTGCTGGGCGTTATCTCCTACGCCACCGAAGATCTGTTTGCCGCCGGGGTGATCGCTCTGATGGTGGCGATAGCGACGCTGCTGAACTTTGTTCAGGAGGCGCGCTCCACCAAAGCGGCGGATGCGCTGAAGGCGATGGTCAGCAACACCGCCACCGTCCTGCGGGTCATCAACGATCTGGGCGAGAGCCGCTGGGTGGAGATCCCCCTCGACAGGCTGGTGCGCGGCGACATCGTTAAGCTGTCGGCGGGCGATATGATCCCCGCCGATCTGCGGGTGATCCAGGCCCGGGATCTGTTCGTCGCCCAGGCCTCGCTCACCGGCGAATCGCTGCCGGTGGAGAAAGTAGCCCGCAGCCGCTGCCCGCAGCAGAGCAATCCGCTGGAGCGGGATAACCTCTGCTTTATGGGCACCAACGTAGTGAGCGGCACGGCGCAGGCGATTGTTTTTGCCACCGCCGGCGAAACCTGGTTCGGCCAGCTGGCGGGCCGCGTCAGCGAGCAGCCGACGGAGGCGAACGCCTTTCAGAAAGGCATCAGCCGCGTCAGCCTGCTGCTGATCCGCTTTATGCTGGTGATGACCCCGGTGGTGCTGCTGATCAACGGCTATACCAAGGGCGACTGGTGGGAAGCGGCGCTGTTCGCGCTGTCGGTGGCGGTCGGACTGACCCCGGAGATGCTGCCGATGATCGTCACCTCGACCCTGGCGCGCGGGGCGGTGAAGCTGTCGAAGCAGAAAGTGATCGTCAAGCACCTCGACGCTATCCAGAACTTTGGCGCGATGGATATCCTCTGCACCGACAAAACCGGCACCCTGACCCGGGATAAAATCGTGCTGGAAAATCACACCGATATCTCGGGCAAAACCAGCGAGCGGGTGCTGCACTGCGCCTGGCTCAACAGCCACTACCAGACCGGCCTCAAGAACCTGCTGGATACCGCCGTGCTGGAGGGCGTGGACGAGGCCGAGGCCCGCACCCTTGCGCAGCAGTGGCAGAAGGTGGACGAGATCCCCTTTGATTTTGAGCGCCGCCGAATGTCGGTCGTGGTGGCCGAAGAGGCAGAGCAGCACCGTCTGATCTGCAAGGGCGCCCTGCAGGAGATCCTTGGCGTTTGTACCCAGGTACGCTTTAAAGGTGAAGTCATTCCTCTTGATGATGCCATGCTGCGGCGCATCGGCCGGGTGACCGATACCCTCAACCGCCAGGGACTGCGGGTGGTGGCGGTAGCGACCAAAACCCTGCCCGCCCGCAGCGGGGATTACCAGCGCGTCGACGAATCGGATCTGATCCTCGAAGGCTATATCGCCTTCCTCGATCCGCCGAAAGAGAGCACTGCCCCGGCGCTGAAGGCGCTGAAGGCCAGCGGCATCACCGTTAAAATTCTCACCGGCGACAGCGAGCTGGTGGCGGCGAAGGTGTGCCGCGACGTCGGGCTGGATGCGGGCGAGGTTATCGTCGGCAGCCAGGTTGACGCCCTCTCTGACGATGCGCTGGCGGCGCTGGCGAAAAGCACCACGCTGTTTGCCCGCCTGACGCCGATGCACAAAGAGCGCATCGTAACGCTGCTCAAGCGGGAAGGGCACGTGGTCGGCTTTATGGGCGACGGCATTAACGACGCTCCGGCCCTGCGCGCCGCCGATATCGGCATTTCGGTTGACGGCGCGGTGGACATCGCCCGCGAAGCCGCCGACATCATCCTGCTGGAGAAGAGCCTGATGGTGCTGGAGCAGGGCGTCATCGAGGGCCGGCGCACCTTTGCCAACATGCTCAAGTACATCAAGATGACCGCCAGCTCCAACTTCGGCAACGTCTTTAGCGTGCTGGTGGCCAGCGCCTTCCTGCCGTTCCTGCCGATGCTGCCGCTGCATCTGCTGATCCAGAACCTGCTGTACGATGTATCCCAGGTGGCGATCCCGTTTGATAACGTCGATGAAGAGCAGATCCGTAAACCGCAGCGCTGGAACCCGGCCGATCTCGGGCGCTTTATGATCTTCTTTGGGCCGATCAGTTCGATTTTCGACATTCTGACCTTCTGCCTGATGTGGTTCGTGTTCCACGCCAATACGCCGGAGCAGCAGACCCTGTTCCAGTCCGGCTGGTTCGTGGTGGGCCTGCTGTCGCAGACGCTGATTGTGCATATGATCCGCACCCGCCGCATCCCGTTCATCCAGAGCCGCGCCGCCTGGCCGCTGTGCGTGATGACCCTGGTGGTGATGGTCGTCGGCATTACGCTGCCGTTCTCGCCGCTGGCGCCGTATCTGTCGCTGCAGGCGCTGCCGCTGAGCTACTTCCCGTGGCTGGTGGCGATTCTTGCGGGGTATATGACGCTGACGCAGATGGTGAAAGGGATTTACAGCCGCCGGTACGGGTGGCAGTAGGGAGGGGGGCTGGAATGAGGGGACAGATGCGGAAACACGAATCCGCCCTTGACCCCCTAATTTCCGCGTGATACCTCAGTAGCTTGCATTTTTTGGCCCGTCATAAAGGAACTCTCATGCTAAAAACCGTGCGCTACAGCCTGCTGTCCACCGGACTGCTGCTGGCCGGTGCCGCGCTGGCGGCCCCCGCGGGCGATCTGCCCCTGATGCCCTGGCCCTCGCAGGTGGCGCGCCCCGCCGCTGAAGGGGCGCTGATCCTCAATAACACCCTTACCGTCAGCATCACCGGCGACGACCTCGGCGATGCCGCCGACCGTCTGCGCGGGCGCATCGCCCGCCAGACCGGCTGGGAGATGCTGCCCCAGCCGCCGGAGGTTAAAAACCCGACCATCGCGATCGTCATTGCGAAAAAGGTGCCGCCCGTGCCGCTCCCCGACAGCGACGAGCGCTATAAGCTGGTGGTCGATGAGAACGGCGTGAAGCTCACCGCGAATACCCGCTTCGGCGCTCTGCACGGCATAGAGACGCTGCTGCAGCTGATCCATAATGGTCCGAACAATACCGCCATCCCTTACGTCACCATCGACGACGCGCCGCGCTTCCCCTGGCGCGGGCTGCTGCTCGACCCCGCCCGCCACTTTCTGCCGGTTGAGGACATCAAGCGGCAGATTGACGGCATGGCGGCGGCCAAGCTTAACGTCCTGCACTGGCACCTGACCGACGATCAGGGCTGGCGCTTCGCCTCCACCCGCTATCCGAAGCTGCAGCAGCTGGCGAGCGACGGGCAGTACTACACCCAGGCGCAGATGAAAGAGGTGGTGCGCTACGCCGCCGAACGCGGCATCCGCGTGGTGCCGGAGATCGATATGCCGGGCCATGCCTCTGCCATCGCGGTGGCCTATCCGGAGCTGATGAGCGCTCCGGGCCCGTATCAGATGGAGCGCCGCTGGGGCGTGCTCAAGCCGGTGCTCGATCCGACCAAAGAGGCGACCTACGCCTTCGCCGAGGCGATGGTCAGCGAGCTGGCGGCCATTTTCCCCGACCCTTATCTGCATATCGGCGGCGATGAGGTGGACGACAGCCAGTGGAAAAATAACCCGGATATCCAGCGCTTTATGCGCGAGCACCGGCTGGCGGACAGCGGCGCCCTGCAGGCGTACTTTAACCGCCGTCTTGAAACCATTCTGGAAAAGCACCACCGCCAGATGGTGGGCTGGGATGAGATCTACCATCCCGACCTGCCGAAGAGCATCCTGATCCAGTCCTGGCAGGGGCAGGACGCGCTGGCCGAGGTGGCGAAAAACGGCTACCGGGGCATTCTCTCCACCGGCTTCTATCTCGACCAGCCTCAGTACACCGCCTACCACTATCGCAACGAGCCGGTGCCGCAGGGGCTGGACGGCGTGGACAATATTGGTGAGACGGAGAGCGCCCAGAGCTGGAGCTTCTCGATGCCGCGCCTCAAGGGCAGCCCGGTTACCGGCAGCTTCACGCTGGTGAAGGGCAAGGACGAGTGGCGCGGCTTTATCGACTTCAGCGGCAAAACGCGCCGCGCGGTGCAGGACATCGAGTGGCTGACGCCGGACCAGGTGACCTTCACCGTTGATAGCTGGATGGGCGAAACCCGGCCGGTGCTGAATATCCACGATGACCAGATTAAAGGCTACTTCCTGCTGGGCAATACCCGCTACCCGGTGACCGGCAGCAGCCTCGACGAGGTGCCGAAAGGCATTGCGCCGACGGTGCTCAGCGCGGAGCAGGAGAAAAATCTGCTCGGCGGCGAAGCGGCGCTGTGGAGCGAAAACGTGGTTGCCCCGGTGCTCGATATCCGCCTCTGGCCCCGCGCCTTCGCGGTGGCGGAGCGGCTGTGGTCGGCGAAGGACGTCAACGATACCGACAATATGTACCAGCGCCTGCAGGCCATCGACGGCTGGTCAACGGTCTCCGTCGGCCTGCAGCAGCATACCCAGCAGCTGGTGCAGTTCACCCGGCTGGCCAACGGCGGCGGAACGCTGCCGCTGCAGATCCTCGCCCAGGCGCTGGAGCCCGCCCACTACTACACCCGCCAGCACCTCAAGTTCCAGGCGGGCAACTACACCCAGCTTGAACCGCTGAACCGGCTGGCCGACGCCCTGCCGGCGGAGAGCAATACCGTGCGCGGCCTCGACCAGTGGGCGGATAACCTGATAAGCGATCCGGAGGACAACGAAAGCGCCGACGCCCTGCGTCACGTCTTCACCCGCTGGCAGAACAACACCGCCGACGTGATGCCGCTCACCGACGCCAGCTACCTGCTGTCCGCCATCAAGCCGGTGGTGCTGCAGGTGGACAAGCTGGCCGCGCTCGGCCTGCGCCTGACCGATCTGGTGGCGCGCCAGGGGACGCTGGATGACAAAGAGTATGCCTCCCTCCAGACCCAGCTGGACGAAGCGGCGAAAACCCAGGATGAGCTGGTGATTGCGGCGGTCTATCCGCTGGAGAAACTGCTGCGGGCAACGCGCATCGAGTGAGGATGTTTTCATAACTGCCGGGGCGAGGCCAATCTTCCCCCGGCCATCGCTTCACGCTGACACCCGCCGCTTTTCAGGCTGGCTCCCCCCACTTTCCCTTCCCCGACAGCTTCACAATGATTTTTATTGTGAGCTTTATCATCCAATGCGCGATCTCTTATGTATTGCGTTAATAAAAGGTGATAATTAGTGATACATATTTTTAATTTTTTGTTTTAAATGTGTATCACCATTTGGTGCGGTGAGCCAATTTCCACTCACCGCGCCCACCTTTTCTTAGGCGGGGATCGGCGGCTCATCGGCTCTTTTCTTCCGGGTATTCGTGCCATCAGATCCTGAGTAATAACACAAATATCAATAAGATAAGGTAAGGGTATTATGGCGGGAAAATATGGTAAGGCTCTGTTTGTCTGTCTGTTTTTCGGGTTCGGCAAGGTGGCGATGGCAATTGATTTTGATGCCGGAGATTACACCGCAATGCCGGAGGGGACCAACCTCGGGCTGCTCTACTATACCCATGCGAAAAGCGGCTCTTATTATGCGGGAGGTCAGCAGGTAAAACATGATACAAGTCTGACGCAGGACGTCTCTATTCTTCGTATGATTCACTTTACCACTATCGGCGGTTTTACTGTCGATCCGCAGTTCCTGCTGCCGTTCGGGCGCGTCCACGGCAGGATGAGCGGCAACAGCATGGGAACGGCGCACGGTGTCGGGGATTTGATTCTGGCGTCGACGCTGTGGCTTTACAACAACCCGTCTACCCGCACCTGGTTCGGGATCACCCCCTTTATCTATGTCCCTACCGGAAACTACAGCCATGACGATGCGCTGAACATGGGAGAGCACCGCTGGAAATATTCGCTGCAGGCGGCATTTACCACGCCGATTGTCGAAAATCTGCTTTTTGATATCGGGGCGGACGCCACCTGGTTTGGCGATAACAACAATTATGGGGCGTCATCCAGCCGGCTTTCGGAGGGCACCCTGTATCAGGGGCAGGTTCACCTGCGCTACCAGCTAACGCCGGCGTTCGATATCAGAACGTCTTACTCAAAGCTCTGGGGAGGCAACACTTCCGTAGACGGCATCAGCCAGGGCAAGCCGGGTGAACAGAAATACAGCGTCGGCGGGGCCTGGATGTTCGCGAGCAAAACGCAGCTCATGGCGACCTGGGGGCGCGATGCCAGCATAGATAACGGATTTAAGAACGAGAGCGTTTTTAATTTCAGAGTGATGCAAATGTTTTAAGGAAGCGTCACAGGAGCAATGAATCATGCGCAATATCATAAAAAAAGTGCGGGGATGCATCGCATTCATCGGCATTTTCACCTGCTTTCTCAGTACTATCGCATTTGCCGCCGCATCGGCACATGAGGACACCGGGCGTGAGATTATCAATGCGGATAAGCGGCCGCAGGACTGGCTGACCTACGGACGTACCTATTCAGAACAGCGCTACTCGCCGTTAGACAGCATTAACGAACGCAACGTTGGCCAGCTTAAAATCGCCTGGTATCAGGATTTTGACACGAATCGCGGCCAGGAGGGCACGCCGCTGGTGGTTGATGGCGTGCTCTATGCCACCACGAACTGGAGTAAGGTCCGGGCCTATAAAGCCGATACCGGCGAGCTGCTCTGGCAATACGATCCGAGAGTGCCGGGCGATACTGCCGTGAGAGGATGCTGCGATACCGTCAATCGCGGGGCGGCTTACTGGAACGGTAAGATCATTATCGGCACCTTTGATGGCCGGCTGGTCGCGCTGAATGCGAAAACTGGCCAGCCAGTCTGGGAGGTCAATACGATCCCGCAGGACGCGCAGCTGGGGGATGTCCGCAGCTACATCGTGGACGGCGCGCCCCGGGTGGCGAAAGGCGTGGTGATTATCGGCAATGGCGGGGCGGAATTTGGCGCCAGAGGTTTTGTCTCCGGCTTTGATGCCGAAACCGGTAAACTCCGGTGGCGCTTTTTCACGGTGCCCGCGCCTGATAATAAACCGGATCGTGCGGTATCCGATGGCCCGCTCTCAACGCTTGCCTACAAAACATGGGGGCCGGGCAACTGGGTAAAATCCGGGGGCGGCGGTACGGTGTGGGATGCCATTACCTACGATCCGCAAACCGATCTCGTCTATATTGGCGTCGGCAACGGTTCGCCCTGGAACTATAAACTGCGCTCCGGCGGCGTTGGCGATAACCTCTTCCTCGGCAGTATCGTCGCCCTGCGCCCCGAAACCGGGGAGTATGTCTGGCACTTCCAGGAGACGCCGCAGGATCAGTGGGACTTCACCTCCACGCAACAGATCATGACCGCCGACATACTGCTGGATGGCAAGCCCCGCCACGTGGTGATGCACGCCCCCAAAAACGGCTTTTTCTATATTCTGGATGCGAAAACCGGCAAGTTTCTCTCCGCAAAAAACTACGTGGACGTTAACTGGGCGAAGGGCGTCAATCCGCAGACCGGACGTCCCAATACGGTTCCTGAGGCGCTCTATTCGCTGACCGGCAAGCCCTGGCTGAGTTTTCCGGGAGACTTAGGCGGCCACAACTGGCAGCCGATGGCCTACAGCCCTAAAACCGGCTATGTCTATATTCCGGCGCAGCAAATCCCGTTTAATTATGTCCCCGGCACCGACAGTAACATGAAGTCAAAGGGCCTGAACCTCGGTCTTGATATGTCAAAAATTGGCGCGCCGGATGATGCGAAAGTGAAAACGCAGTTTGCCGGGCTGCTGAAGGGCTGGCTGATCGCCTGGGATCCGGTGAAGCAGGCGCCGGCGTTCACCGTCGATCATCAGGGGCCGTGGAATGGCGGCGTTCTGGCGACGGCGGGCAATCTGGTTTTCCAGGGGCTCACCAACGGCTTGTTTAATGCCTACGATGCCCGGACCGGTAAACAGCTGTGGCAGATCCCGCTACAGAGTGCGGTGATGGCCGCGCCGATCGCCTACGCCGTCAACGGCAAGCAGTATATCGCGGTAGAGGTAGGCTGGGGCGGCATCTACCCCCTGTTAATGGGCGGCATGGCGCGCACCGGCGGCTGGACGGTCAATAAATCGCGTTTAGTGGTCTTTTCGCTGGATGGCGATAAGCAGCTGCCGCCGGTGAATAAAAAAGGCTTTCTGCCGGTGAAGCCGCCGCACGATTTCGACGCGGCGCAGGCGAAAGCGGGTTACGCCCACTATATGGATTACTGCGCGGCCTGCCACGGCGACAACGGTGAATCGGGCGGCGTCTTGCCCGACCTTCGCTGGTCAGGCGCCATTCGCGATCCGGACGCGTTTTATCGCGTGGTCGGAGACGGCGCGCTGACGGCTTACGGCATGGTGGGCTTTAAGGATGCCATGACGCCGCAGCAGATCGAGACGATTCGCCAGTTCCTGGTCGGACGCGCCGGTGCGACCTACGATCGGGAAGTGAAAGCCCGCGAGAATCAGCAGCAGATCCCCGGCCAGATAATCATTGGCCCTGATTTTTCTCAGGGAGGTGTGCAATGAGGCGCCTTCTCTTTACCCTGACTCTCCTCAGCCTGACGTCGGCCGGCGCCGCGCTGGCGGACGATGAACAGCAGCTGATTCAGAAAGGCGAATATCTGGCGCGGGCCGGGGACTGCGTCGCCTGCCATACCCGCATTCACGGTAAACCTTTCGCCGGCGGGCTGGCCATTAAGTCCCCGGTCGGGGTCATTTATTCCACGAACATTACCCCCGATAAGCGCGACGGTATTGGCGCCTATACGCTGGATGAATTCAGCCAGGCGGTACGGCGCGGTATTCGCAAGGACGGCTCCGCGCTCTATCCGGCGATGCCCTATCCGAGCTACTCCCGGCTCAGCGATGACGATATTGCCGCCCTGTACGCCTACTTTATGCATGGCGTGAAAGCGGAAGCCGTCGAAAATAAAGAGGCGGACATCCCCTGGCCGCTGTCGCTGCGCTGGCCGCTGAGCCTGTGGCGCATGACCTTCGCACCGGATGCCGCGCCTTTCGATGCCAGCAAGTATCCCGATGCTACCGTCGCCAGAGGCGCCTATCTGGTGCAGGGCTTAGGGCACTGCGGCTCCTGCCATACGCCGAGAGGCTTTGCCCTTCAGGAGCAGGCGCTTGATGAGACGCAGGGAGAGGCGTGGCTGGCCGGTGGGTCGGTCATCGACGGCTGGTCGGTTCCCTCGCTGCGCGGGGATAACGATAACGGGCTGGGGCGCTGGTCTGTCGGGGAACTGGCCCACTATCTTAAAACCGGGCGTACCGATAACACTGCCGCCTTTGGCGCGATGAGCGATGTTGTCAGCTGGAGTACCCGATACCTTACCGATGCCGATCTTCATGCGATGGCGCGCTATCTGAAAACCCTTCCTGCCGGGCCGTCGCCGGCAGAAAAAGCCGCTCCCCCGCCGGCTGCGGTTGCCCGGGCCGGGGAGCAGGTTTATATGGATAACTGCGCGATGTGTCACGGCCGTCAGGGGGAGGGCATCGCCCGCATGTTCCCGAAGCTGAGGCAAAACTCGGCGGTAACTGGGCCGCTGCCTGATTCGCTGGTAAAGATCATTCGCGAGGGCGCGACCCTGCCCGCTGACAACTGGGCGCCCTCTACGGTCAGTATGCCCGCCTATGCGAACACGCTGAGCGCACAGCAGACCGCCGATCTGGTTAACTATTTGCGCAGCGCGTGGGGCCATCGCAGCGCCGCGGATATCACCGCGCGCGATGTTGAGAAGATGGCGGCCGCGCACGGAAGCGGCAACGATAATACGACGGGCTGGCTGATGATGGAGGCGCAGCCTTACGGCAAGCACTGGACCTTCCAGATGGAAAGCCACGCCGAGGCGCAAGATCCGGCGAAATAGCGCGCCGGTCGTCGGGACGCGAAACCACACTCTCTGGCCGCAGGCCAGGGAGTGTGCCGCTAAGGAGACGGGGCGTTAGCGACGGACCGCAATCGCCTCGATTTCAATCTTCACGTCTTTCGGCAGGCGGGCCACTTCCACGCAGGAGCGTGCCGGGAAGCTGGCGTTGTGCTCGGTGAAGAAGGCTTCGTAAGTGGCGTTCACGGTGGCGAAATCGTTGAGATCTTTAACGAAAACGGTGGTTTTCACGATATCGCCCACTTTCAGACCGGCGGCCTCAACAATAGCCTGCACGTTTTCCAGCGACTGGCGGGCCTGGGCGGCAATGTCGTCGGCAACAGCGCCGGTTTTCGGATCGACCGGGATCTGGCCGGAGGTAATGATCATGCTGCCGAGGTCAACGCCCTGCACGTAAGGACCAATGGCTGCCGGTGCCTTTTCTGTCGCGATACTTTTGCTCATTATTTTCTCCTTGATGACAGTAGGTTATTGATTAAGGTACCCGGCCATTATAGGAGGCCGGGGATCCGATACAACCTAATTAGTTCGCCAGCACCACGTTATGAGAAAACGCCTTCTCGCAGTATTTGCATTTCAGCGCAATATCCTGCTCGCGCTTTTTAACGCTGAAGCTCGACGCCACCGGCTCGGCGTGGCTGATGCAGTTGCTGTTCGGGCAGACCAGCACGCCGTCGATGCGCTCCGGCAGCGCCGGGCGGGATTTGCCGACCACCTCGTAGTTATCGATCCGGTTTACCGTCGCCTGCGGGGCGTACAGCGACAGCTGGTTGACCTGCTCGTCGGTGAGGAAGGTATTTTCGATCTTAATCAGATCCTTACGGCCCATCTCGCCGGAGGGCAGGTTGAGGCCGATGGTAATACGCTGATCGGTTTCGGTCAGCTTGAACAGGGTCAGCAGCTTAAAGCCGACCTGGGCCGGAATGTGATCGATGACGGTGCCGCGCTTGATGGCTTCGACCTGCAGTTTATTATCGTGCGTCATTGTTGTTTCCCCCTTACAGAGCCAGATCGCGGTTAAGAACCAGTGCCAGGAGCGCCTGGCGGGCGAAGATGCCGTTGCCCGCCTGCTGGAAGTACCAGGCGTGCGGCGTCTTATCGACATCGGTGGTGATCTCGTCGATGCGCGGCAGCGGGTGCAGCACCTTCATGTTGCCGCGCGCGCCTTCCAGATCGGCGGCGCGCAGGACGAACTGCGCTTTGACGTTGGCGTACTCGGACGGATCCAGGCGCTCTTTCTGCACCCGGGTCATGTAAAGAATATCCACTTCGCCCATCACCTCATCAAACGAACCGTGCAGGCTCCAGGCGATGCCCTTCTCGTCGAGCATATCGAGGATGTACTGCGGCATCGCCAGCGCGTCCGGGGCGATAAAGTAGAAGCGGTTGCCGTTAAATTTCGCCAGCGCCTGGGTCAGGGAGTGGACGGTGCGGCCATATTTCAGGTCGCCGACCATCGCCACGTTGAGGTTTTCCAGCCGCCCCTGAGTTTCCTGAATGGTAAACAGATCCAGCAGCGTCTGGGTCGGATGCTGGTTGGAGCCGTCGCCGGCGTTGAGCACCGGCACGCCGCCGGAAAACTCGGTCGCCAGGCGCGAGGCGCCCTCCTGCGGGTGACGCATCACGATGGCGTCCACGTAGGTGCTGATAACAGAGATGGTGTCGGCCAGGGTCTCGCCTTTTTTGCCAAGCGACGTGTTGGCGCTGTCGGAGAAACCGACCACGCTTGCGCCGAGGCGGTGCATGGAGGTCTCAAACGACAGGCGGGTGCGGGTCGATGCCTCAAAGAAGCAGCTGGCAATGACCTTATGCTTAAGCAGCTCCGGCTGCGGGTTAGCTTTCAGTTTTGCGGCCGTAGCCAGCACCAGTTCAAGGTCTTCGCGGCTGAGATCGTTTATTGAGATGATGTGTTTGTGATACAGCGGATTAGCCATGTCTATCTCCTGACGCCAGGGCAAAAAAAAGCCCCTTTTAAAAAGGGGCTTAAGAATTTGGGAATGCAGCGGAAAGAAAAACGGCAGGCCGGCGTCTGCTTTCAGACGCGGTAAGACAGAATGTCGAACGCTATTGACCATACTTCCTCCCGGCAAATCGACGGCGATTATACGCAGCCAGCGGCGACGATCAAGCGATTATTTAAGCAGCGGCTATCGTTTGCGCGCGCTCCCTGCGCGGCAGGATTGAGCAGGCCAGCCGCCGCGATTAAATCTCCAGCGCCAGCCGGGTGCCCTGGGCAATCGCCCGCCGGGCGTCCAGCTCGGCGGCCACATCGCAGCCGCCGATCAGGTGCAGCGGCCTGCCGGCGGCGCGCAGCGGCTCCGCCAGCTCGCGCCTCGGCTCCTGGCCCGCGCAGAGGATGACGTTATCCACCGCCAGCAGCTGAGGCTCGCCGTCAATGAATACGTGCAGGCCGGCGTCGTCGATCTTCTGATAGCTGACCGCCGGGATCATTTTCACGCCGCGCGCCAGCAGGGTAGTGCGGTGGATCCAGCCGGTGGTTTTCCCCAGTCCGTCGCCGGGTTTGCTGGCCTTGCGCTGCAGCATCACTATCTGGCGCGGGCTTTTCGGCTGCTGCGCGCCCCCGGGCCGCAGGCCGCCCGGCTGCCGCAGGCTGGTATCAATCCCCCACTCGGCGCAAAACTCGGCGATATTCTGGCGGGTGGCGTCCCCCGACTGGCTCAGGTACATCGCGGTATCGAAGCCGATGCCGCCGCAGCCGATAATCGCCACCCGCTCGCCGACCGGCTTTTTATCACGCAGCACATCGAGATAGGTCAGCACCTTCGGATGCGTAATGCCCTCAATGGCGGGCAGGCGAGGCTCAATGCCGGTGGCGAGAACAGTCTCGTCGAAGGCGGCCAGATCTTCCGCGCCGACCCGCTGGCCGAGCCGCAGTTCGACGCCGGTCAGCTCCAGCATACGGCGGAAGTAGCGCAGGGTTTCATAGAACTCCTCTTTGCCGGGGATCTGCTTGGCGATATTAAACTGGCCGCCTATTTCTGCGGCAGCGTCGAACAGCGTCACGGCGTGGCCGCGCGTCGCCGCGTTGACGGCGAACGCCAGCCCCGCCGGTCCGGCGCCGACCACCGCCAGCGCCTTTTTGCGCGCCGCCGCCCGCAGCGGCATTTTGGTTTCGTGGCAGGCGCGGGGGTTGACCAGGCAGGAGGTCACTTTTCCGGCAAAAACCTGGTCCAGGCAGGCCTGGTTGCAGCCGATGCAGGTGTTGATCTCGTCGGCGCGGCCGCTCTGCGCCTTGGAGAGCAGCTCGGGATCGGCGAGAAACGGCCGCGCCATCGACACCATATCGGCATCGCCGCGGGTGAGAATATCGTCGGCCACCTGCGGATCGTTGATGCGGTTAGTGGTAATAAGCGGTATTGAGACATGGCCCTTTAGCTTGCGGGTCACCCAGCTGAACGCGCCGCGCGGCACCGCCGTGGCGATGGTCGGCACCCGCGCTTCGTGCCAGCCGATGCCGGTATTGATAAGGGTGGCGCCCGCGGCTTCAATCGCCTGCGCCAGCTCCACCACCTGGTCAAAATCGCCGCCGCCCTCCACCAGATCGAGCATCGACAGGCGGTAGATAATAATGAACTCTTCGCCGACGCGGCTGCGCACGGCGCGCACTACCTCAACGGCAAAGCGCATGCGGTTGGCCCAGCTGCCGCCCCAGCGGTCTTCGCGCCGGTTGGTGCGCGCGGCGAGAAATTCGTTAATCAGGTAGCCCTCCGAGCCCATCACCTCCACGCCGTCGTAGCCCGCCTCCTGCGCCAGCCGGGCGCAGCGGGCGAAGTCGTCAATCAGCGTCACGATCTCCTCATCGCTCAGGGCCTGGGGCGCAAAGCGGTTAATCGGCGCCTGGATCGCGGAGGGCGCCACCGGATTGGGCTGGTAGCTGTAGCGGCCGGTATGCAGGATCTGCAGGGCGATTTTGCCGCCGGCCTGGTGCACCGCGTCGGTGACCGGGCGGTGGTGCGCCAGCTGGCTGGCGTCGTTGAGCACCGCGCCGCCCGCCATCGTCACGCCGGAAAGCGCGGGCGCCACGCCGCCGGTGACAATCAGCGCCACGCCGTGGCGGGCGCGCTCGGCGTAAAAGGCCGCCAGCCGCGCCGTACCGTCCGGACGCTCCTCAAGTCCGGTGTGCATCGAGCCCATCAGCACGCGATTTTTCAGGGTGGTAAACCCCAGGTCGAGGGGGGCAAACAGCGACGGATAGCTCATCATTCTCTCTTCCGGTATGTAAAATAATTGTTATGTGGTCCGATGAGTTTACTGTAGCGATCGCGCGGCAAAAGGGAAAAGGGGCGTGCGGTGATTGTGATGGGAGTCAAAGATTAACGCTGAGGGGCAGCGCCACCCGCGGGGCGTGGCGCTGAAGGTCTTACGGCTGCTTGCCAATATAGGCCAGAATGCCGCCGTCAACGTACATGACGTGGCCGTTGACGAAATTCGAGGCGTCTGAGGCGAGGAAGATCGCCGCCCCGGCGAGATCGTCAGGATTGCCCCAGCGCCCGGCGGGCGTTTTGGAGACGATAAACTGATCGAACGGATGGCGGCTGCCGTCGGCCTGCGGTTCGCGCAGGGGAGCGGTCTGCGGGGTGGCGATATAGCCGGGGCCGATGCCGTTACACTGAATGTTTTGCCCGCCGAATTCAGCGCAGATATTTTTGGTCAGCATCTTCAGGCCGCCCTTGGCGGAGGCGTAGCCGACCACGGTTTCGCGGCCCAGCTCGCTCATCATCGAGCAGATATTGATAATCTTGCCGTGGCCCTTTTTAATCATCGACGGCAGGACGGCCTTTGCCATGATGAACTGCCCGGTAAGGTCAATATCAATGATTTTGCGGTAATCGGCCGCCGTGGTTTCTAACATCGGTTTACGCTGAATGATGCCGGCGTTATTGACCAGGATATCAATCACGCCGACTTCCTCTTCAATGCGCCTGATGTGCTCAGCCACCGCCTGCTCGTCGGTAATATCGAAGAGATAGCCGCGGGCATGAATTCCCGCTTCGCGGTAGGCCCCCAGCCCTTTATGCAGATTCTCTTCTACCACGTCATTAAAGACGATGGTCGCGCCTGCGCCGCTGAGCGCTTTCGCAATCTCAAAACCGATGCCGTAGGATGCGCCCGTCACCAGGGCAACTTTATCTTGCAGAGAAAACAGCGTAAGAAAAGACATTCTGACTCCAGTCAATGGTATTCGTCGTTATTGTTAATTTAAAAAATTACCGCCGGTGATGTGCTGATGGCGCGCAGCGGCCTGTCGTTTAACCCTCAGTGGCCGAAAGAACATAACAAACGCAGGGTCTCTGTACAGTGATCGTAATCACGCAAAGTGAATAATTAAAACTATGTTTCATTTTTAGTGAAAGAGGGTTGTGAGACGCTGCCTTACGCTGCGGCGGTCTGGAGAGCGGGCAAGAGACGTTAAATACAAGCAGGCTCCGGGAAGCCTGCCGTGCCACCTAACTTAGCAGTCCCGTCGCCAGAAAGGTTTCCAGCGCGCGGCGATCTTCACCGCCGATGGCCTGCAGCGGGAACGGTAGGGCGGGCGCGGCGGCGACGCCCATGATCTCCGCGGCGGCGGCCACCACCCGCAGGCTGCCGTGGGCATCAAACAGCGCCCACAGCGGCGCCAGCGCCTCTTCACCGCGCGGATCGCCGCGCCGGGCGGCCCGCGTCATCGCCAGACAGACCCGGGGAAACAGCCCGCCGAGTACCGAAAACCAGACGTCAAATCCGGCCTCCAGCGCGGCGGGGGACTGCCTGTCGCCGCTGACGCCGAGCGCGACGCCTGCAGGCAGGCGCGTACGTAATTCGGCGGCAAACCCGGCTTTATCCGCCGGGAGGCGGTTGAGCTTGACCGCGCCGATGCCGGGCAGGCGCGCGACCTGGGTAAGCAGCTCGTCGCTGAAGGTAAACCCGGTGGTCGGGACGTTTTCATAGACGCACAGCGGAACGGAGAGGGCGGCAGTAACGCGCTCGTAAAGGCGAAAGGCTTCGTCCTGGGTCGGCGTCTGGTAGCTGACCGGCGCGAGCATCACCCCGCTGACCCCCGCGCGCTGGGCGTCGTCGGCCAGGTACAGGATGTCATCAAGGCGCAGAGCGCCGATGCTGACCATCACCGGCGTGTCGCCGGCGTTCTCCACCGCGAGGCGGGTAATGCGGGCCCGCTCTTCGCGGGTCAGGTAGGCGTAGCTGCCGGTTGAGCCGAGTACGCCCAGGGCATCTACCCCGGCATCGGTAAGCCTGGCCAGCAGCGCCGTAAAGGCGGCTTCATCAATGTACTGGTCGCGCAGCGGGGTCAGCGGGAAGGCGCAGAGTCCCTGAAAAAGGTTCTTAGGCATGGCGGTCCTTGAGCGATAAAAAAACAAAGCCCGGCGATAGTGGCTATCACCGGGCTTTCAGACGACTATCTTCAGGCCTGCTCCACGGAGACCCTGAGGGCGGCCAGCGCGGTGCGCGCGGCTTTCAGCACCTGTTCACACTGCTCGATGGTCAGCGTCAGCGGCGGTTCAACGCGGATGGTTTTGGCATTGTTGAGCGTACCGGCAACCAGCACCTTCTGGCGGAACATTTCGCTCGCGAAGGTATAGCCGATTTCGTTATCAACAAACTCTATCGCCATCAGCATCCCCTTGCCGCGCGCTTCCTGGATAAGATCCGGGTATTCGCGCGCCAACTGGCGGAAGCCGTCCAGCAGCATGTCGCCTTTCTGCTCCGCCTGGGCGGGCAAATTTTCTTCCAGCAGCAGGTTGATGGTCGCCAGCGCCGCCGCACAGGCCAGCGGGTTGCCGCCGAAGGTGGTGGTGTGCAGGAACGGGTTATCGAACAGCACCGAGAACACCTCTTCCGTCGCCACCGTGGCGCCAATCGGCATTACGCCGCCGCCGAGCGCCTTCGCCAGGCACAGGATGTCCGGATGGACGTTTTCGTGTTCGCAGGCGAACATTTTGCCGGTACGGCCCATGCCGGTCTGCACCTCGTCGAAAATCAGCAGGGCGCCGAACTCGTCGCACAGCTTACGCACTGCGGGGAGATAGCCCTGCGGCGGCAGGATCACGCCGCCTTCACCCTGAATAGGCTCAAGGATCACCGCCGCGACGTCATCGCCGGTCTTCTTACATTCGCTCAGCACGCTGCGCATGGCGCTGATATCGCCAAACGGCACGTGGCGGAAGCCCGGCAGCAGCGGCATAAACGGCTTGCGGAAGGTGGATTTGGCGGTGGCCGACAGGGCGCCCAGCGATTTGCCGTGGAACGCGCCGCTGGTGGCAACGAAGGTAAATTTACCGCGCGGAGCCTGGTAGGCTTTCGCCAGCTTCAGCGCCGCCTCAACCGATTCGGTGCCGCTGTTGCAAAAGAAGCTGTACTTCAGTTTGCCGGGCGTCAGCGCCGCCAGGGTCTTAGCCAGCATGGCCCGCAGCGGGTCAAGCATTTCCTGGCTGTGAAGCGGTTGTTTATTGAGCTGATTCTGTACGGCGGATACCACTGCTGGATTACGGTGCCCCACGTTAAAGATGCCGAAGCCACCCAGGCAGTCAAGGAACTCCTGCCCCTGGGTGTCGACAAGCGTATTGAGACCTCCCGCCTGCCATTCTACGGCTCCGTAATCCCCGCCGGCGGTTACAGATTTGCGATACTCAAGAAACCCCGGATTCACATGTTCTTTAAAGTACTCTCGCACCTCCTGATTGAGGGCTTTCATCTCATCATGGTCAAGCTCGCGCTTTTCAATGAGGTTCAGTGCGTGTGCGCTGCAGGCTAACGCCGAGGCGCTGGAAGGTAACCTGTTCAAAATATTCTCCTTGCCATCGCGTATCACATGATACTGATTTAAGTATTGCAGGGTTTACGCCAGTGAGAAGGGGGGCGATAAAATCGGGATAAACGCCAGGATGAAACATCAAGACACAGTATTTTATCATTTTGAGAACATTCTGCTGCGTGTTTACTCCTGCAGCCGCTAGCGGGGGACGTTCACTATTTTGAACGGTTTGCCTCATTCTGGTGCGCAAATGCACCAGGATGAGGCATCAGCAGAATATACGGTGCATCACTCCAGGCGGGAAATGGCCATTGCGGCCCGATCGATGATGGTGATGATTTTTTTTAGCTGTGCGTCGTCGATGGGGCGGTGGTTGATTCGCAGATCGAGTACGGCTTTAAAATTCTCCAGCGCCCGCTTCATCTGCGGATCCTTGCGCAGCGCGTGGCCAACCTGCTTTGCCTGCAGGCGCTGGGCTATCAGGTCAAGCTGCGGGCGGTTCTCGTCCAGCACCCGGCGCCCCTCTTCGCTGATGGCGATGCGCTTGCGCCCGCCCTCTCCAACGTCAATGGTCACCAGCGCCTGATCCTGCAGCAGTTCGAGCGTCGGATAGATAACGCCGGGACTGGGGCTGTAGTGGCCGTGGGTCAGGCCCTCTATCTCTTTAATCAGCTCATAGCCGTGGCTGGCGCGACGGTTGAGAAGCTCCAGCAGCACCAGCCGCAGCTCTCCGTGTCCAAAGAAGCGCTGGCGGCGGGAGCCGTGGCGGTCGGCGGTTACGTCATGCTGTTTCATGGGAAAACTCTCTTATATAGATATATCTAATCTATATCTAAAAGTGGAAGAGAGGCAAATAATTAAGAATTGAGTTTATAATTAGTTGATATTTAATCATTTATTGATAATGTCTGTCATTGCCTGCGCTATATCAAAAAAAACTTGCTTTCTGTACAGATAGCAATCATTATCATTCTCATCAGTTTTAGATATATCTATTTATTGTGCGAGGTCTTTCCATGGCAACGAGTCAACAGCAAACAAAATATCCCCAGCGCGTGCGCAACGAACTGCGCTTTCGCGAACTTACCGTGCTGCGGGTGGAGCGCGCGGGCAGCGGATTCCAGCGCATCGTACTGGGCGGCGAGGCGCTGGAAGGCTTTACCTCGCAGGGTTTTGACGATCACACCAAGCTATTCTTCCCGCAGCCGGGCGTGCGCTTCACGCCGCCGGAGGTCACGGACGAAGGTATTGTCTGGGCCGACGGCCCGCGCCCGGCCAGCCGCGACTATACGCCGCTGTTCGATGCCGCCCGCGGGGAGTTGACCTACGACTTCTTTATTCACGACGGCGGCGTGGCCAGCGACTGGGCGATGGGGGCAAAGGTCGGCGATACGCTGACCATCGCCGGGCCGCGCGGATCGCTGGTGGTGCCGGAAGATTACGCCTGGCAGCTGTACGTCTGCGATGAGTCCGGCATGCCGGCGCTGCGCCGCCGCCTTGAGGGGCTGCAGAAGCTGTCAGTTCGTCCTGAAGTGAAAGCGATCGTCACCGTTGCCGACGCGGCGTGTCAGGACTATCTCGCCGACTGCGGGTTTGCGATTACGTGGATAGTCGGCCACGATGAAGCGGCCATTGTCCGGGCGCTGGCGGCGGTTAGCGTACCGGCGGAGGATTACTTTATCTGGATGACCGGAGAGGGCAGCGTGGTGAAAAATGTGGTGGACGGTTTTGTCACCGACGCCATTAATCCGCATCTGGTTCGCTCCCAGGCCTACTGGCATCGTAAGTAGCGGACAGTTCGTGGGGGGCTCAGGGCCCCCCACGAATCGATCGCTTTGCTTAATTATGGCGATATTATTATTCACTTTTATTTATGTATTAAAGGCTGCCCGGCCACTTGCCTGCAAATAACCTCGCTATTAACAGGGAAAACCTGCCTCCTACAAATCATTACAAAACTCGATGCGAAATATAACTCTCAGGCTTTAATTTTTATTCAATGTACGTTATCGTCAGCACTTACTTTTTTGATAATGAAATTAATACTGCAAAATAAGCTTGTGAATTATATGCTTATCATTGTGCCTTTCATTATTTGACAAGGTGAGGCTTGTTGACTATACCCACTCATTAATTTGGCATTCTCAAAAATAACCACTACCCTGATATGGCTATGATGGTAATGAGCTATGCTGTATTTAATGTTGCGGACCGAATTATGGGTCCAATTAACAAGTCCCATCTCTATTTCAACCAGAGGAAATAAAATGACTAAGCCTTATGTACGTCTTGATAAAGACAACGCCGCCGTACTGCTTGTTGACCATCAGTCTGGCCTGATCAACATTACCCGTGACTTCAACCCCGACCAGTTGAAAAACCGCGTTATCGGCCTCGGCCACCTGGCCAAGTTCTTCAATCTGCCGGTTGTACTGACCACCAGTTTCGAAAACGGCCCGAACGGTCCTATCGTGCCTGAACTGGTTGAGCTTTTCCCGGACGCGCCGTTCATCGCCCGCCCGGGTCAGATCAACGCCTGGGACAACGAAGACTTCGTCAAAGCCGTAAAGGCAACCGGCAAGAAACAGCTGATCATCGCCGGCGTCGTAACCGAAGTCTGCGTGGCGTTCCCGACCCTGTCCGCGCTGGCTGAAGGCTATGAAGTCTTTGTTATTGCTGACGCTTCCGCGACTTTCGATGAAATCTCCCGTCAGGCTGCGCTGGACAGAATGCAGGCCGCAGGCGCGCAGATCCTGACCTGGTTCGCCGCCGCTGGTGAGCTGCAGCGCGACTGGCGTAACGACATGGAAGGCTTTGCCGGTATTCTGGGGCCGCACATCGCGCCATACTCCAACCTGATTCAGAGCTTCGTTCGCGCTCAGGAAGAAGCAAAGAAGAACTAATTCCGCGCGATCCGGCAGGAAAGGATTCCTGCCTTTACGTAATATCCCCACACTTCATGCCTTTATTTCCCGCATTCTTTTAATAATTAAAATATCTCCGTAAAGTTCCGGCGTGACATTCTGCTGGCGGAAAATAATGACGTTCAAATTTTTACTGCGTCATTTAATAACAACATCAATAAATTTGAGAGTTCTGCGCCAATATTTATCAGCGCTAGTTTTTTATGCTTATTTTTTGCACCTGCCTGCCTAATTAAAAATTTAAAACCGCGCGTTTCCCTCTAGCATGTTGGTTCTAATAAAAAAACGAAACAGGGGTTGGTAATGAGTGAGTATGTGGCCGCCGGCAATGGCGCGGAGACCGTCCATCGGCCTTTTCAGCAACAGGATCTGGCGGCAAGAATTGACGCCCTTCCGGCGTCGGCAGGGCTGTGGAAATTTATTATTCTGCTGTCGCTGGGCGGCTTTTTTGAACTGTACGATCTCTTTCAGACCGGCTATATCAGCGGCGGGCTGGTGGCCGACGGTATTTTTCACCTCGGCGCCGCGGGCGTGTTCGGCGTTGCGGACCAGGCGGCGTTTGCCTCGGCGACCTTTCTGGGCCTGTTTGTCGGCGCCAGCCTGCTGAGCCCGTGGGCCGACAGGATCGGGCGGCGGGCGACCTTTATGTACGCTCTGCTCTGGTACGGGCTGTTTTCGCTGCTGATGGCCTTTCAGCACCAGGCCGAGTGGGTGATTTTCCTGCGCTTTATGGTCGGCATCGGCCTCGGCGTGGAGCTGGTGACAATTGATACCTATCTTTCCGAATGGGTGCCCGCGCACCTGCGCACCCGCGCCTTCGCCTTTGCTTTCTTTATCCAGTTTTTGTCGGTGCCGGCGGTGGCCCTGATGTCGTGGTGGCTGGTGCCGCAGACGATTTTTGGCCTCAGCGGCTGGCGCTACGTGGTGATTATTGGCGCCGTGGCGTCGCTTATCATCTGGGTAGTGCGCAAGGGGCTGCCCGAATCTCCCCGCTGGCTGCTGCAGCAGCGGCGCTTTCAGGAGACCCGGCAGGTGATGGCAGAGATGGAGCGGCGCTGCGGCGTCAGCGCCGCCGCCGATTTCCCGGCCAGCAGCGAGGCCGCCTCGCTTGAGCCGGTCCGCGGCCGCTTTAAAGATATCTGGTCTCCGCGCTACCGCGGGCGGACGATGATGCTGGTGGTGATGAACTTCTTTCAGGCCATCGGCTTTTTTGGCTTCGGTAACTGGCTGCCCGCGCTGCTGTCGGGCAAGGGGGCGTCGGTGACCCACAGCCTGCTGTACGCCTTCTTTATTACCCTGGCCTATCCATTAGGCGCGCTTATCTGCAGCCGCTACGCCGACCGGATGGAAAACAAATGGCAGATCGTACTCTCCTGCCTGACAACGGTGGTATTTGGCACGCTGTTCGCCATGCAGAGCAATCCCGCCTGGCTCATTCTGTGCGGCTTTTTCATCACCTGGTCTAACGCCTGGCTGACCTACAGCTACCACTCCTATCAGTCGGAGGTGTTTCCGACCCACATCCGCGCCAGGGCGGTCGGCTTTTGCTACTCCTTCAGCCGCCTGTCGACGGTGTTCAGCAGCATCATCATTGGGCTTATCCTGCAGTACAGCGGCGCAAGCAGCGCCATCGCCTTTATCGTAGTGAGTATGCTTATCGTGATGCTGACCATCGGTATTTTCGGGCCGAAAACCCGCGGCGTGGATCTGGAGGATATCTAACGGTCAGTCAGCCTGCGGCCGCAGCAGCGTGCCGCCGCAGGCGCGGACCAGCGCGTCGACCGCCTGAGGGGTCTCCTCGTCGACGTCGACAATCACCAGCGCGCTGCCGGTCCCAACGTTTGCCAGCAGCGACTGGATAACGCCGCCGTCGAGGGCGCCGTCAAAGGCATCGCGAAACGCGCCCAGCAGCGCGCCGAGCGAAGCGCCGGTAAACGCCCCCGCCGGGCCCGCCAGCAGGCCGATAAGGCCGCCGATAGCCGCGCTGCTGACGGTGCCCAGCAGCGGCCTGTCTTTCTCTTTCAGAACCTCAAGCGCGCCGCTGGCATTTTTATACAGCGCCGCCCCGGCGTGGATCACGAAGGGGCTGTCGGCGTCTCTCGATAGCGCCTTTAGCGCCTGGCTCACATCGTAGGCCTGATTCTTATCCGACAACATGGCAACGAGTATCTTACGACTCATGAGTTTAACCCTTTGATATGCCTGTCGTTCAGCGTCAGACAGGCGCATACGCTTTCCGATATTGTAGCGGGGTTTTGCCCATATTTTTGCGAAAGCAGGTAATAAACCAGGCATATTCAGGGAAACCGACCCGTTCTGCGATCTCCCGCACGGAGAGCGGCGTATGCAGCAGCAGATCGCAGGCCTGGCGAATGCGCCGCATCATCAGGTACTCCTGAATGGTGCCGCCGGTTTCGCTGTGAAAGCGCCGGGAGGTGTGGCCCCGCGAACAGCCCATCTCGCGGGCGATCTCCTCCAGCGAGCAGCGTTCGTGAAAGTGGCTCTCGATCCAGCGGATGACCGAGGCCGAAAAGGTGTTGTGCCCCCGGACGACCTCCTGGTGGGGCAGCAGGCTGAGCAGCTGCATGATCAGAAACGCGCTGTCGCTGATGCTGAAGGAATCGCTTTTGCTCAGCGTTTCAAAGCGCGCGAGCAGCGCCTCGATCATCGGCTGCTCCGCCTCAACGTCGAAGACCCGCGCCCTCTCGCCGTGGCCGCACAGATGGTGCAGCAGCATCTGCTGGCGCGGAAAATCGCGCAGGTACTGTTCGATAACGAGCCGGTCAAAGTGCAGGGTCGTGCGGTGGTAGAGGTTGTGCTCATCCTGCTCGACAAACACTTTGTGGATTTTACCCGGCGGAAAAATAAACACCCGACCGGGCTTGACGGTGTACTGCTGATTCTCCATCAGCGCCACGCCGACTCCCTGAGAAATAGAGAGGATCTCCACGCACTGGTGCCAGTGGTAGTAGTTGGCCGGCATGTTTTTCATGCGGTTGAAATAGATCGACTTGTCGTTGAGGCTGATTTTTTCCAGGTAGCTGCCGTCGGCCGCCTGAGGGCTTCGGTTGCTCATGAACGGACCCGCAAGGTTAACAAACTTAAATTTTTATCACCGGAGTGAAACTTTAACGCCAGATCGGCCTGAAATGTTGTTCATCATCGCGTGGTTAGTTTAGAAATACGACGATTGTCACATTTACGTTACCGATGGACTCCCTATCATATATCCGCAACAAGGAATGAAACGGGGTTTCAAAATGCGGACAAGAGAAGAGTATTGCCAGATTGCCGAACGGTGGTTAACCGACGCGCTGCCCTGGCTCACCCGGGGAAACACGCGGCTTAACGCCGGTGAAACGGCGGCGACCTACCCGGCCGACGTCGCGGGTATGGAGGGCTTTATACGCCTGCTGTGGATCCTGGTACCGCTGCTCGGCGGCGGCGAGGCCGGGCAACTGCGCGATACCTTCGTTGACGGCATTCGCCGCGGTACCGATCCCCACTCTCCGGACTACTGGGGCGATCTGGCGGATAACGATCAGCGCCTGGTTGAGATGGCGGCCTTCGGCATCGCGCTGTCCATGCCCGGTGCCGGCCTGTGGTCCGCGCTCAGCGCGGATGAGCAGCAAAATCTGCAGCGCTGGCTCAATCAGAGCACCGACGTCAGCATGCCGGACAACAACTGGCACTTCTTTCCGGTGCTGGTGCAGGTCGGCCTCAAGTGCGCGGGCTGCCGTTACGACATGGCGGTGATTGACCATCACCTTAACGCCCTTGAATCTTTCTGGCTGGGCAACGGCTGGTACTGCGACGGCCACGGTAAGCCGCGCGACTACTACATCTCCAGCGCCTTTCATTTCTACAGCCTGCTCTACGCCCACTTTATGCAGGACATCGATCCGGCGCGGGCGCTCTGCTACCGCCAGCGTGCCCGCCAGTTTGCCCAGGATTACGTGCACTACTTTACCGCCGGGGGCAGCGCCGTGCCTTTTGGCCGCAGCCTGATCTACCGTTTCGTGCAGGTGGCGTTCTGGAGCGCCGCCGCCTTTACCGGGCTGGACGTCTTCCCCATGCCGGTGCTCAAGGGGCTGATCCTGCGTCATCTCGACTGGTGGCTTGAGCAGCCCTTTATCAGCCGCGACGGCCTGTTCAGCCTCGGCTACACCTATCCGAATCTGGTGATGACCGAAGACTACAACGCGCCGGGATCGCCCTACTGGGCCGGTAAGGCGCTGCTGATCCTTGCCCTGCCTGCGGAAAGCGAGTTCTGGCAGTGCGAGGCGGCGGCGCTGCCTGCGCTGGAGACCGTCCATCCGGTCCCCGAAGCGGGGCAGATCATCGTTCACGCCGAGGAAAATCGCCACGTCTGGATGGTGATGTCCGGGCAGTATGACCGGAATAACTTCGTTAATTTTGACGCCAAGTACTGCAAATTCGCCTACTCAAGCCATTTCGGCTTTACCGTCGAACGCGGTCTCTACGGCCTGAACCACGTCGCCTGCGATTCAACGCTGATGTTCAGCGAACAGGACGGCTACTGGCGCGGACGCCGCGACTGCGAGTCGGTGACGATGAGCGGTAGCGCGATCCGCAGCGTCTGGCGTCCCTGGAAAGACGTTGTGGTCACCACGTGGCTGATTGCCCACGAGCAGGGCCACGTGCGTATTCATCGGGTTGAAACCCCGCGTCCGCTTGATTGTACAGAAGGAGGATTCGCCGTTAACCGCCACCATAGTCTGAGCGTACATCAGACGGCGCACGGCATTACGCTAAATACTACCTCCGGCAGCTGCCAGATAGCCGACCTGCTGGCCGACCGCCAGCCGCTCAGCGTCACGACGCCGCCGAACAGCAATATTTTGTATGCAGCACCGGGGGAGATCCCCTGTCTGAGCACCACGCTTCAACCGGGAACGCACTGGCTGGGCTGTTTGGTCCGCGCCGTGCTATCGCCTGCGTTGCCGCCTTCACCAGGGGTGTCATTCGATAGCGTAAACCAGGTGCTCACCCTTGATGAGAAAACCCTACAGATAAAATAAGTGACGCACCCGCGTGCGCGTGGAGATAACAATGATAAACCCCGTACAGTCGACCCGGTCGGCCTACATTAAACTCAGCTTATTTGTTTTCCTCTTTACCTTTACCTGGGCCGCAAGCTTCGGTCTGTACGCTATCTGGCTTGGCGATAAGGCGGGCCTCAACGGCGTGGAGATCGGGACCGTCTTTGCCGTTAACGGCGTTTTCGCGGTGCTGATTAAGCCGGTCTACGGCTACATCATGGATAAAATAGGCATGAAGAAGCACCTGCTCTATTTTGTCTGCCTGGTCTCGGCCCTGATGGCGCCGTTCTATATCTGGGTCTATTTACCGCTGCTTGAGGCCCACTTCGTCACCGGGATGATCGTCGGCGCGCTGTTCTTCAGCCTCGGCTGGTATGCCGGCGTGGCGGCGGAAGAGTCCTATACCGACCGCTTCAGCCGCCTGTACGATATGGAGTTTGGCCGCATCCGCATGTGGGCGGCGCTGGGCTGGGCGACGGCCTCCTCGTTCTCCGGCTACCTCTACAACATCTCGCCGGAGATTAACTTCACCATCAGCTCTGTGGCCGCCCTGTGCATGTTCTGCGTGCTGCTGACCCTGAAGGTCGATCAGTTCGGTAAAGAGGAAAATAACGTCCTGTCGAAAGAGAAGATTGTTATCGGCGACGTGTTTGCCCTGTTCCGCAACCGCAAGTTCTGGACCTTTGCCCTCTACATCGCCGGCGTGGCGTGGATGATGTTTATCGCCGAGCAGCAGTTCTCCCGCTACTTCGTCACCTTCTTCAGCAGCAAAGAGGAGGGCAACGCCATGTTCGGCTACATGAGCACCGTGCAGTCCGCGACCGAGTTCTTCGGCATGATGCTGGTGCCCGCCGTCGTTAACCGCATCGGCGCCAAGCAGGGGATGATCCTCACCGGGCTGGTCATCAGCCTGCGGCTTATCGTCTCCGGCCTGACGACCGATCCGCTGATCATCTGCCTGGTCAAGCCGCTGTACGGCATTGAAATTGCCCTGATTCTGGTCTCGGTATTCAAGTACATCGCCGAGCACTTCGACAAGCGCGTTAACGCCACTATGTATCTGCTGGGCTACCAGGCGATGGTTTACGTGGGCTCCGTGGTGATTGCGCCGCCGGCGGGCTACGGCTACCAGACCATCGGCTTTGAGCACACCTATCTGATTATGGGCCTGATCGCGCTGTTATTTACCGGTATCTCGACGATGACCCTGTCGGCCTGTACCCAACACAGGCAGCCGCCGGTAGTGCCCCGCCGCGAGCAGAAAGCCGTTCACTAAAGCAAAGAAGTGAGAAACTGATGTCTGACACTATCCATAAAGAAGTCATTGTCCCGCAGCGTCTGGGCGCCGGGGAGCGCATCGCGATCACCCGCAAAATCCGCGACGCCATGCCGGTGATCCTGGCCGCGGTTGACCGCAACCGCGACTACTTCGGCCAGCGTTTCCCGGATGCCGCCTGCAGGGACGGTGTTTATCCGATTATCGACAATCAGGAGTGGACCACCAGCTTCTGGACCGGCCAGCTGTGGCTGGCCTGGGAGTGGAGCGGCCAGCCCGCCTACCGCGCGCTGGCGGAGGAGCACGTGCGATCGTTTGGCGTACGTATCGCCAGGCGCGACCATACCAACCATCACGATCTCGGCTTTCTCTACAGCCTCTCCTGCATCGCCGCCAACAAATTGACCGGCAGCCGTGAGGCGAAGTACATCGCCCTGCAGGCGGCAGAAGTACTGATGGAGCGCTACCACGAGAAGTGCGGCATTATTCAGGCCTGGGGCGAGCTCAACAACCCCGAGCAGCAGGGGCGGATGATCATCGACTGCAATATGAATCTGCCGCTGCTCTACCAGGCGTCCTTAATGACCGGCGACGACCGCTACCGCCGCGCGGCCGAACAGCACATTGAGCAGGCCCGGCGCTATATCGTGCGCGAGGACGGTTCCACTTTCCATACTTACTATATGGACGTGCGCACCGGCGAGCCGCGCTTTGGCAACACCCACCAGGGGTTCTCCGACGACTCCTGCTGGTCGCGCGGCCAGGCGTGGGGCGTGTACGGTTTTCTGCTTAACTACCTCTACACCGGCGATGAAAAGCTGCTGGCGCTGAGCCAGACGCTGGCCAACTACTTTATCAACCGCCTGCCGGAAGATCTTATCTGCTACTGGGACCTGGCCCTGACCGATCCCCGCAGCGAGCGCGACAGCTCCGCCAGCGCCATTCTGGCCTGCGGCCTGCTGGAGCTGGTGCGCCAGCTGCCGGTCAGCAACCCGGATCGCGAAAGCTACGAAGCGGTGGCGCTGCGCACCCTTGAGAAGATGATTGACGACTATCTCAATAAGCAGCACCGGGCGGGCGAGGGACTTTTAAAGCATTCCGTGTACCACTTCAACGGGAACGTGGGCGTGAACGAGTGTTGTTCGTGGGGTGATTATTACCTTATGGAGGCCATAACCAGGGCGATGACATCCTGGAACAGCTATTGGTGATACGCGACAGGATGTTGCAGCGCCTGCATATGCCACCCCGGTTCTGCGGAACCGGGATTGATGCAGGCGTTTTTTTATTGTCTGAATCCGTTAATCGCGCCATTTGCCATCACAACACTTTCCTCCGGCGCCTCTATCGCCCGATAAATCGCCTCCCCAAGTTGCGCCATCACCGCCCGGTGCTTCTCGTCCGGCGGCAGGGCGCAGTTGATACGCAGGCAGTTGCGGTACTTGCCGGAGGCGGAGAACAGCGAGCCGGGGGCCACCTGAATTTTCAGGCGCCGCAGCTGGGTGGCGACGCAGACCATATCGACCTCTTCCGGCAGCTCGACCCACAGCATATAGCCGCCCTGCGGCCGGGTCAGGCAGATGCCACAGGGGAAATACTGGCGGCACCAGCCGCTGTAGATCTCGATATTTGCCTGATAAATCTGGCGCATTTTACGCAGGTGGCGGTGATAGTGCCCTTCGCGCACGAAGGCCGCCACCGCCAGCTGGGTCGACGGTACGTTGGTGGCGCTGGCGGCATACTTCATGTGCAGCACCCGGTCACGGTAGCGGCCCGGCACCACCCAGCCGACGCGCAGGCCCGGGGCCACGGTTTTGGTAAAGGAGCTGCACAGCAGCACCCGGCCGTCGATGTCCCAGGATTTGAGGGTGCGCGGGCGCGGATAGTCGTTGGCAAGCTCGCCGTAGATATCGTCTTCAAAAATGGCGATATCGTAGCGCTGGGCCAGCGACAGCACCTGGCGCTTGCGGGCGTCCGGCATTACAAAGCCGAGCGGATTGTTGCAGTTGGCGACGAGAATCACGCCTTTGATCGGCCACTGCTCGAGGGCCATCTCCAGCGCTTCGACGCTGATGCCGGTCTGCGGGTCGGTGGGGATCTCGATGGCCTTGATATCAAACCCGCGCAGCATCTGCATGGTGCCGTAGTAGCAGGGGGACTCAACCGCCACGATATCGCCCGGCTTGCAGACGGCCAGCAGGGCGATAGAGAGCGCCGCGTGGCAGCCGCTGGTCACGACGATATCGTCGGCGCCGGCGACCGTCCCGCCGTCGAGCATCAGGCGGGCGATCTGTTCGCGCAGCTCGCGGCGGCCGGGCAGCGAGTCGTAGCTGAAGATCTCGCCCGGATTGTGCTGGATAACCCGGCTCATCTCCCGCCACAGCGGCCGCAGCGTGGGCTGCTCAACGTCCGGCGAGCCGCCGCCGAAGGCGGTGATGGTTTTATCGTGCCGGGCATCGAGCATGGTCAGCACCTGATCCCACTGGGTCACCTCGACGGGCCGCTGGGCCGGACGGGTCATCGCCGGCACCGGCGGCAGCGCCTGGCGCGGGGCGACGAAATAGCCCGAGCGCGGCTGCGGCACAATGAGCCGACGGCTCTCCAGCAGCCGGTAGGCCTGCTGGACGGTGCTGATGCTGACGCCGTGCTGCCGGCTCAGCGTCCGGACCGACGGCAGCTTCTCCTTCTCGCCGTACAGCCCCTGCTCAATGCGCGCGGCAAGCAGGTCTGCCAGATGCTGGTATCGGGTCATGCTGTATCCTCGCGTTTACCATACAGATGCGGGTGAGCAGTACAGATAGAGATCCGTAGCGCCGTTCAGCGCCAGTATTACCCGATCTGTATGTTAAAAAAAAGTATAATTTGAATCTGTATTGCAACCTCCTCTTGCGGCGATGATAGCCCCACAGACGCGATGAGGAGGTGCAGCATGGAGTACGACGTAAACCGGGCCAGACGGCCATTTATTTTCTATATTCTGCTGGGGCGCTGGCTGCGCCAGCAGTGGCGCATCTGGCACACCCGACGGGCGCTGAGACGCCTTAGCGATGAGCAGCTTAAAGACGTAGGTCTGCGCCGCGATGACGTGTGTTAACCCCGCCGCCCGGCTATCCTGCCGGGCAAATTTTATCCAATACCTGCGTTGTTAAATATCGTTCCTTGATACTTATCACGATAACTATTAAGTTAATAACCGTGATAAACAAGGGCGCAACAATGACTGAAGATGAACTGTTTAACCGCCGCACGCTGGGGATGCGCATGGCGATGGTGGTGCGCCAGTGGCGGGCCATTATTGACGATGCCGTGACCGACACCGGCCTGACCCAGTCAAGCTGGACGGTGATGATGCAGCTCTCCCAGCTCGGGGATAACGTCTCGGTCAGCGAACTGGCGGAGGTGCAGGGCATTGAACTACCGCCGCTGATGCGTACCCTTGCCCAGCTTGAAAAGCAGGGCTACCTGCTGCGTACGATATCGCCGTACGACAAGCGCTGCCGCCTGCTGCAGCTGACGCCGAAGGGGCGCGCGCTGCTGCAAACGCTAACCGAGGTTATCGAAGCGTCCCAGCAGCGGGTAACACAAAACATTCCCGCTGCGGATATGGACACCTTCAGCAATACGCTCAACCAGCTCGCCTGCAATATGCGCCACCTGCGCAAATAACGATAAAAGACAGTAAACATGATGACGCCTGAACAGAAGTTTGCCCGCTGGGTGCGGGTCAGTATTGCCATCTTCCTGCTGATGTTCGGCTGGTTTATCCTCGCCGACATCTGGATCCCGCTGACGCCGGACTCCACCGTCATGCGCGGGGTGACGCCGGTCTCCTCAAGGGTTTCCGGCTACGTCTCCCGCGTCTACGTGCACAACAACAGCGCGGTGAAGCAGGGCGATCTGCTCTACGAACTGGATCCGACGCCGTTTATCAATCGCGTCGAGGCGGCGACCATCGCCCTTGAGCAGGCCCGGCTCAGTAATCAGCAGCTGGATGCGCAGATAGCCGCCCAGCGGGCGAACCTGAAAACCGCCGAGCTGAACGCCCGCAACGATCGGGTCACCTTCGAGCGCTACCAGCGGCTCGGCAAGATGCAGAACGTGTCGCAGCAGGATCTCGACCGGGTGCGCACCACCTGGCAGAGCAGCGAGCAGGCGATAAGCCAGCTGCGGGCGACCATCCGCAATCTGCAGATCCAGCGCGGCGAGTCGGATGAGGATCGCAACGTGACCATCCAGAAGTACCGCAACGCGCTGGAGCAGGCGCAGCTCGATCTCGGCTGGGCGCAGGTGCGGGCGGAGACCGACGGTACCGTCAGCAACCTGCAGCTTAATCCTGGGGTGTATGCGTCGGCGGGCACTGCGGTGCTGGCGCTGGTCAGCGAACGTAACGACATCGTGGCCGACTTCCGTGAAAAGAGTCTGCGCCACACCCGGCCCGGCACCGACGCGGCGGTGGTGTTTGACGCCCTGCCGGGCAAGGTGTTCCGCGCCCACGTTTCCAGCCGCGATGCCGGGGTGCTGGCCGGACAGGAGGCGGTTAGCGGCCAGCTGTCGCAGCCGGAGACCTCCAACCGCTGGGTGCGCGACGCCCAGCGGATGCGCATTCACGTGGTGCTCGACGAGCCGCTGGATATTCAGCTGCCCACCGGCGCGCGGGCCACGGTACAGCTCTATAACCGCGAAGGTCCGCTGGCGAGCTTCTGCGCCGGGCTGCAGATCCGCCTGATCAGCATTCTCCACTATGTCTACTAATAAGATGGACTCGATCAATACCCTGGCGCGGGTCTTCACGCCCCACGACAACGTGATGTTCACCGCCAACGACTTTCGTCAGACCCTGCGCATTGCCTTTGCCGGGACCATCGCCCTGAGCATCTCCACCTTTTATAACGTGCAGTTCGGCGTCTTCTATGTGGTTTATCCGGTGATGCTGCTGTCGCTGGTGCCGGTATTTAGCGCCCACGTCGCCCGGCAGTTTATCGCCAGCGCGGCGGTGAACTGCGTCGAAATGGTGCTGATTGCCGGCTATCTTTCACGCTGGCCGGTTATCATGACGATGGTGGTTTTTGCCCTCTACACGATACGTTTTCGCTTTATGAGCAAGGGGCCGCTGTTCCTCTTCGGTTCGATGGGCGTGGTGTGTCAGAGCACGATGCTCAACTTTATGAGCTATTCGACCAACAGCTGGCACACGCTGCTGTTTTCCAATATGGAGGCCTGCCTGCTGGCGGTGGCGCTCAGCGCGCTGATGAACTACCTCCTGCCGGACGTTGAGCCGCGCCAGCCGCCGCCGCGCATTGAGAAAGACGCCGCCCGTATCCGCCACGAATATCTGCTGGCCGGCACGGTGGCGACCATTAACTTCGTGGTATTTCAGGTGTGCGATCTCAGCGATTCGCTGTCGGCGCTGATGGCCAGCATTCTGGTGCTGTTTCCGATGACCTATCGCGGCGCGGTGCTCAGCTCCCTGTGGCGGGTGGTCGGCGTGGCGCTGTCGTGCCTCTATATCCTGCTGGTGCAGATCCTGCTCTACGATCACAGCAGCCACATGGTGCTGATGATGCCGCTGATCGGCCTCGGCCTTGCCTTCAGCGCCCGGCTGCACGTAATGGAGAAGGTCGGGGCCGGGGTGGGTTTTTCGAGCATCACCACCATCGGCATTATGTTCGGGCAGAATATGCATCCGGAGCAGGACCTGGTGTTCAGCGATCTCTATCGCGTCGCCTCGGTCACCGTTTCGCTGCTGGTCACCCTCACGGTGGTATTTCTGGTCCACCGGATCCTCAATCTCTTCGCGCCGACGCGGTTTATCGTCACCGACCCGGCGCAGGCGGCGAAATAGCCTCGGACAGCCACCTTTGTGGAACAGAGGATAAAGCCGCTGAAAAAGAGGGATGCGCTGGTGATGAATAACAACAGCGGGGGGTTGCCGGAGAGCCGCTATTCATTCTAAGAGATACGGGCCTGAACGCCGGCGCGTTCAGGCCTGAGGGCGTTATGCCGTTTCTGCGGCCAGCATGACCGGATGAAATTGCCGCCGGAAATAGATCAGGCCGTGCCCGTCGTCGCTGAGGATAATATTCTCGATCTCCACCAGATAGACAAGGTGCGTGCCGATGGTCTGCACCTGGCTGATTTTGCCCTCCAGGCTCGCCAGCGCGCCCTTCAGTACCGGTTGCTTCAGCGGGCCGCGCTGCCAGCAGGATTGACTGAAGCGCTCGGCCATCGCCATCCCGGTCATCCCGGCAAAGTGGCGCGCCATCAGCTCCTGCTCATGGTTGAGTACGTTTACGCACATCCTGCCGTTGCCCCGGAACACCGGGTTCATGGCGCTGCTGGCGTTAATGCACACCATCAGCGACGGCGGCGTATCGGTTACCGAGCAGACGGCGGTGGCGGTGATCCCGCACTGGCCCGCTTTCCCTTCGGTAGTGACAATATTGACCGCCGCCGACAGGCTGGCCATGGCCTCGCGAAAGCGCAGGCGCTGTTCATCCAGTTGCATAGCTTTCTCCCGCCGCTATTTCAGCAGCTTATCGAGCATGTTGATATCGGTATTATTGTGCAGGTGCGGCACGGTCCAGCCGTGCTGATCGTATTCCGCCAGGCAGCGGTCGACCATCGCCATCATTTTGTCCATGTTGCCGGAGGTCTGCGCCTGGCGCAGGCACTGCAGGCGTACCTCGTCCTGGCTGCCGGAGTAGTTGATCTCGTACAGCTCGTGGCGGCCGCCGAACTCGCTGCCGATGGCGTCCCACATCAGCTTGAGGATCTTGATCCGCTCTACGTGATCCATGCCGTTCGACCCGCGCACGTACTTCGCCAGGTACTTATCGATCTGCGGGTTATGCAGATCCCGGGCGCTGGACGGCAGGTAGATAAGGCCGCTGGTGACGTTGCGCTCAATGATATTTTTGATCTTGGCGTAGGCCATCGGGGCCATCACGCGGTAGGTCTGCAGTGCGGCGTGGTCCGGCAGGTACGCGCCGTTAACCCACGGCGTCGCCTCCGAGCACATGGAATCACTCAGCGCCCAGAACATGTTGCGCCAGGCCACCACCTCGCCGAGATCCGCCTGCACGCCGCGAAACTCGGCGGTACCGGTGCACTCCAGCGACTTTTTCAGCAGGGCGGTAATGAAGTCCAGCTTGACGCCCAGGCGCACGCAGGCCTGCAGCGGGTACATGCGAGCGAAGCCGCCCTCCATGCTCCAGCGGCGGCAGCGGTCGAAATCGCGGTAGATCAGCACGTTTTCCCACGGGATCAGCACATTATCCATCACCAGGATCGCGTCGTTCTCGTCGAAGCGGCTGGAGAGCGGGTAGTCGTAAGGCGAACCGGTCGCACCGGCCACCATCTCGTAGGAGGCGCGGGAGATAAGCTTCACGCCGTCGGCATCCATCGGGGCGACGAACATCAGCGCGAAGTCGGGATTCTCGCCCATCACCTGGGCAGAGCCGAAGCCTATCATGTTGTAGTGGGTCAGGGCCGAGTTGGTGGCCACCACCTTCGCGCCGCTGACGATAATCCCGGCGTCGGTCTCTTTTTCTACCTTAATGAAAACGTCCTTCACCTCATCGGCGGGTTTGTGGCGGTCGATAGGCGGGTTCACGATGGCGTGGTTAAAGTAGAGCCCGCACTCCTGAATGCGGGTGTACCAGTTGCGGGCGTTCTGCTCGAACTGGCCGTAAAAGCCGGGATTTGCGCCGAGCGCGCTGCCAAACGCCGCCTTGTAGTCCGGCGTGCGGCCCATCCAGCCGTAGCTCAGGCGCGACCATTCGGCGATGGCGTCGCGCTGCTGGCGCAGGTCGTCGGCACTTTTCGCCACCCGGAAAAACTTATGCGTATAGCCGCCGCTGCCGGTGTCGGTATTCCAGCACAGGCTGTCCTGCATCTCCGGTTTGTGCAGGGCGTCGTAGAGCTGGGCCACCGAGGCGGCGGCATTGCGGAACGCCGGATGGGTGGTAACGTCTTTCACGCGCTCGCCGTAAATATAGATCTCGCGGCCGTCCTGCAGGCTCTTCAGGTACTCTTCTCCGGTCAGCGGACGTCTGGCATCACTACGGTAATCTTCTGGTTTCATTGCAGGCCTCGGGTCATCGGATTTAATGTTAAATTTATGTTTTGTTTTTGTTGTCTAATTGAAGGCGCTAAGGCGCGCGCCGTGAAGAGACGTTTCGGGCGATAGCGGGTACTTTTCACCAGCGGAGAGGGTCGGCGTGGGAAAGTGTGCGCGGGATCGGATGGGTGGGGGGAGCGAACCATTTTGCTTAGCGGTTTTGTGCGCACAGGGCGGCGATTTTCGGAGCGCCGGCGATTTTATTTTCACGTCACTTTATGCGATGCTCGGGCCCTGATTACGTAAAAGGACCTTGCATAATGCCTGATTACGCCCGCTGCGCCTTCAGCGAAGGCAGCGTCGCCCTGCCGGAAGGCTACCGCGACCGTACCGTTAACGTGCTGCTGGCCGGTGACGATTTTTCACCTTCCGTCAACATTTCCCGCGATGGGTTGCATGCGGATGAGACGCTCGCCGACTACATTGACCGCCAGCTCGAGTCTCTGTCGAAGGCGCTTAAGGGCTGGGTTCTGAAGGGGCGCGATCCTGCCGCCCTCGGCGGTAGCGTGCACCGCGGTGAGCGCGTCACCGCCAGCTACCTGCGCGACGGCAAGCGCATCTGGCAGCAGCAGGCGGTGTTTGCCCTGCCGGATGGACCGGTACTGGTCTTTACCCTGGCCCATACCCGCAAGCTGACCCCGGACGACGAAGCGCTGCTGGCGCAGGTGCTGGACAGCTGGCAGCCGCCGCAGGAGAACCTCGGTGGGTGAGGCGGCGCGCGTCGGCGATGCCATCGGCCACTCCCACGCCCTGGCGGGGATGATTGCCGGGACGATTGTCGGCGGGCTTATCGCCGCTGCCGGCGCCGTTGCCTCCGGCGTCCTGTTTGCGGCGGGACTGGCGTCATCCTGTTTCGGGATTGGCGTGCTGCTGGTGGGGGCCAGTATCGGCCTGGGTTATCTCACCGGAGAACTGGCGACCGCCGCGAGGGACGGCATCGCGGAGGCGGGCGCCGGCAGCCTGTCGCCCTCGGGTGTCATCCTGACCGGCTCCCCCAATGTTTTTATTAACGGTAAGCCCGCCGCTATCGCCACCGTCAGCCGGGTTGAGTGCGACCAGGACGGCCCGGCGATGCAGATGGCGCAGGGCTCTGACAGCGTCTTTATCAACGGCCAGCCCGCCTCCCGCATTGGCGATAAAACCAACTGCGACGCTCAGGTGATGGAGGGCTCTCCCAACGTCCGCATCGGCGGCGGCACCGCCACCACGCTGCCCATCAAGCCCGAAGTGCCGGACTGGCTGTATAAGGTTTCCGACCTGACGCTGCTGTTTGCCGGCCTGGTGGGGGGGCTTGGCGGGGCGGCGAGTAAAGTCGGTAAGCTTGGCAAACTGCTGAGTAAAATCCCCGGCATTAACAAAATAGGCCGCGTCGCCTGCCGCTTTGGCACCCTGATGACCGCCAGCGCCGCGGCGGGCATCATCGCCCGCCCGGTGGATATCACCAGCGGACAGAAGTTCCTCTCCGGCGAGGACGACCTGGACTTCACGCTCCCCTCGCGCCTGCCGGTCGAGTGGCAGCGCTACTGGCGCAGCGGTAACCCGGCGGAGAGCGTGCTGGGCCGCGGCTGGAGCCTGTTCTGGGAGAGCACCCTCGAACCGTATCAGGACGGCCTGGTGTGGCGCGCGCCCTCCGGGGACTACGTCTCCTTTCCCCGCGTACCGCGCGGGCACAAGACTTACTGCGAGGCGGAAAAGTGCTGGCTGATGCACAACCCGGACGGCAGCTGGCAGGTGTTCGACGTCAGCGAGGAGGCCTGGCACTACCCGCCGTTGCCCGATGGCGCCCCGGCCCGCCTGAGCATGATGACCGACGCCACCGGCAACGCCACCTCGCTGTTTTATAACGACGCGGGCCACCTCAGCGAGCTGGTGGACAGCGCCGGGCAGCGCCTCTTCTGCCGCTATCTCACTACTGCAAATGGCCACGTCCGCCTCGCCGCCGTCCTGCAGCATAGCCCGCAGGGGGAGCTGCTGCGGGTGCGCTACGACTATGACGACGAGGGCCAGCTGACGGCGGTCCTCAACGCCGCCGGCGAGGCGACCCGCCGCTTCGGCTGGCGGGACGGGCTGATGGTCAGTCATCAGGACCGCAACGGTCTGCTGAACGAGTACCGCTGGCAGGAGATTGACGGCCTGCCGCGCGTGGTGGCCTGGCGGCACAGCGCCGGAGAGTCGCTGACGCTGCACTACGACTTTGATGCGGGCGTGCGCCGGGCGGTGCGCGACGACGGCAGGCAGGCCGTCTGGCAGCTCGATGACGACGATAACGTGGCGCAGTTTACCGACTTCGACGGTCGAAAGACGGCCTTTATCTATGAGCGCGGCGAGCTGTGCGGCGTGGTGCTCCCCGGCGGCGGTCTGCGCCAGAGCGAGTGGGACAACTACGGCCGCCTGCTGAGCGAAACCGACCCGCTGGGCCGCACCACGACGTATCAGTATTCGCGCAACAGCGGCCGCCTGTTTTCGCTGACGCTCCCCGACGGCAGCCGGCAGTTCCAGCAGTGGGACCCGCTGGGCCGGCTGACGCAGCAGACCGACGCCCAGGGCAACGTCACCCGCTACAGCTATCCCGACGACGAGGAGAGCCTGCCGTCGGCCATCACCGACGCGCTGGGCGGCGAGGTGCGGCTTGAGTGGAGCGCGCAGGGGCTGCTGACCCGCTACGTGGACTGCTCCGGCAGCGTAACGGCGTACGCGTACGATGCCCTCGGCCAGCTGACGCACCTCACCGACGCCGAGGGGCACCTCACCCGCTACCGCTGGAACAGCATCGGCGAGCTGCAGGCCATCCTGCACCCGGACGGCAGCGAGGAGCAGTTTGACTGGAACGCCTGCGGGCAGCTGGCGGCCCACCGCGACCCGCTCGGCAGCGAGACCCGCTGGCAGTACAACCCGCTGGGGCAGCCGGTGAGCATCACCGACCGCATCGGCCGCACCCGCCGCTATCACTACGGCCCGCGCGGCTGGCTCACCCGGCTGGAGAACGGCAACGGCGGCGACTATCAGTTCAGCCACGATGCCGTGGGGCGCCTCACCGGCGAGCGCCGCCCGGACCACAGCGACCATTTTTATCTCTACGGCGCCGACGGCCAGCTGACGGAGCACCGCGAGACCGGTCCGCACAACGCCTCCGCGCCGCCGGCCCACCGCCTGCACCGCTTCCGCTTCGACGCCGCGGGCCAGCTGGTCTGGCGCGGCAGTGACGATGCGGAATGGGAATATCGCTACGACCCGGCCGGGCGGATGACCGCCGCGACGCGCGCGCCCACCGCCGCCGGCGCGGCGCTGGGCATTGAGGAAGACATCGTAGAGCTGGCGTATGACAAGGCCGGCAACCTGCTGAGCGAGCGGGGCGTTAACGGCGAGGTGGGCTACGCCTGGGACGCCTTGTCCAACCTGCAGAGTCTGACCCTGCCGCAGGGCGACCGGCTGGCGTGGCTGTACTACGGTTCCGGCCACGCCAGCGCGATGAAGTTCAACGACCAGCTGTTAAGCGAATTCACCCGCGACCGTCTGCACCGGGAGACCGGCCGCAGCCAGGGCGCGCTGTACCAGCGGCGCGGCTACGACGCGCTGGGCCGCCGCAGCTGGCAGAGCAGCGGCTTTGCGCAGGGGATCGTTACCCGCCCGGAAGAGGGCGTGCTGTGGCGCACCTTCCGTTACACCGGCCGGGGCGAGCTGGAATCGGTACATGATGCGCTACGCGGCGACGTCCACTACGGCTACGACCCGGAGGGGCGCCTGCTGCAGCACCTTGAGCCGAGGCAGAATCCGCTGGCCCGCCGCCTGCAGTACGACCAGGCGGACAACCTGGTCGATGCGCCCCCCGTCCCAGTGGTCAGCAACCGGCTGGCGCACTGGCAGCGGCTGTTTTACCGCTACGACGCCTGGGGCAACCTGGTCAGCCGCCGCAGCGGCCTGAGCGAGCAGCACTACGTCTACGACGCGGACAACCGGCTGCTGCGGGCCAGCGGCCACGGCCCGCAGGGTGACTTCAGCGCACAGTACCACTACGACGCGCTGGGCCGGCGCACCCGCAAGACGGTCGCTTATAAGGGTAAGCGCCCGCAGACCACCCGCTTCCTGTGGCAGGGCTACCGGCTGCTGCAGGAGCAGCGGGACAACGGCACGCGGCGCAGCTGGGCCTATGACCCGGCCAGTCCGTGGACGCCGCTGGCGGCCATCGAGCAGGCGGACGGCGGCCCGCAGGCGGATATCTACTGGCTGCACGCTGACCTGAACAGCGCCCCGCTGGAGGTCACCGACGCCGACGGTCATCTGCGCTGGTCCGGGCAGTACGACACCTTCGGCAGGCTGAAGGGGCAGACCATAGCCGGCGCCGCGCTGCGCGAGGGCGCCACGTATGACCAGCCGCTGCGCTACGCCGGGCAGTACGAGGACGCCGAGAGCGGGCTGCACTATAATCTGTTCCGGTACTACGATCCGGAGGTGGGGCGGTTTACGGTGCAGGATCCGATAGGGCTGGCGGGTGGGTTGAATCTCTACTCGTATGCGCCGAATCCTATGGGTTGGGTGGATCCTTTAGGATTATATAATGGTGAGGGAGAACGTGATCTAGGGAAATATCATGTTTTTCATGAGCATATGCTCGACTCCTCTGAATACAAGATGACGGATAAAGAGCACTTTAGTCGTGCAAATGAATCAGTATATAAGCGTTTACAAGTAGACCCTGACTTTAAACGAGAGTTACAGGTTAAATACCCTGGTGTTGTGGAACACGTACAACCAATGAAAAATGGTAAATTCAGAGGATCATCACCTAAAGGGATGACGTGGCATCATGGCGACTCCCCTGGATCACTACAGCTTGCTGATTTTAATGATCACAAAAATTACCATAAAATTTATCATCCAGATGGTACTGGTGGTCGTAACAAATGGGGTGGCGGGACATCTTGCAGAAAATAGAGGAGTGTTAAATGATTGTTATTGAAGGTTTTAATAAGTTACTGCAAATGAAAGATAGTTTGCCTGATGTAGGTTGGCTGTATGTTGCGCCATCGTTTAATCTTTCTTCAAAAGAAAATATAGTCAATGGTAGTTATTACCTTGCTCAAAATGAAGATGAGGAAATGGATTTTGAAGATAACTACGGCACTTTCCTTGAAGCGCCGATTTTTAAGGCCATTATTGACAATAAGCTAGAGCATAATCCTTCTTCCGGAGGTGACGAACTTCTAAACGCAGTGCGTTATTACATCGAAAACGATGATTTTCAGGACTGAAAAATCTAAAAGCTTCTTTGCTGCCTTTCTGACCATGTCATAGCACGCTGTATTGACTCTAATTACGCAGAGGTGCACACAATGAAAGCAGTTAGCATTGCTGATGTTAGCTTCCTCCACTATCACAGTTTCGAAGAAGGGCGTGCTGTGGCGCACCTTCCGCTACACCGGCCGGGGCGAGCTGGATTCGGTCCGCGACGGGCTGCGCGGCGACGTCCACTACGGCCACGACCCGGAGAGGTGCCTGCTGCAGCACCTGGAGCCGCGGCAGAATCCGCTGGCCCGCCGCCTGCAGTACGACCTGGCGGACAACCTGGTCGATGAGCCTCCCGTCCCGGTGGTCAGCAACCGGCTGGCGCACTGGCAGCGGCTGTTTTACCGCTACGACGCCTGGGGTAACCTGGTCAGCCGCCGCAGCGCCCTGAATGAGCAGCACTACGTCTACGGCGCGGACAACCGGCTGCTGCAGGCCAGCGGCCCCGGCCCGCAGGGCGACTTCAGCGCACAGTACCACTACGACGCGCTGGGCAGGCGCACCCGCAAGACGGTCACTTACAAGGGTAAGTGATCCTACCCATGTAATGTGGACACAGCTCTAAGCGAGGTTTTCATTTTCAAATTGTTCCGGACTGAGACCGCCGCAGGCACTGTGACGACGCCACCGATTGTAATCACACTCGATATAATTAAATACCGTTGTCCGCATAATTTCCCGGCTAATAAAGTGCTCGCCGTGGATGCATTCCACTTTCAGCGTGTGAAAGAAGCTTTCCGCACATGCGTTATCGTAGCAGTTGCCTCTGGCGCTCATGCTTCCATGCAGTTTGTGCCGCTTCAGCAGTGCCTGATAATCTGCTGAACAGTACTGCCCGCCGCGATCCGTGTGAACGATAACCTCTTCTGGTCGTTTACGCCGCCACAGGGCCATCTGAAGTGCATCGCAGGCAAGCTGCGCCGTCATCCGTGAGGACATCGACCAGCCGATAACCGCACGTGACCACAGGTCGATGACCACGGCAAGATAAAGCCAGCCCTCCTCAGTACGTAAGTAAGTGATGTCACCACACCACTTCTGGTTCGGGCCACTGGCGAAAAAATCCTGTTTCAACAGATTCTCTGAGACCGGCAGGCCGTGCTCACGGTAGCTGACCGGGCTGAAGCGACGTGGGGCCTTCGCCCGCAGTCCCTGACGGCGCAGGCTTGAGGCTATCGTTTTCATGTTATACGTCAGGCCCTGCTCGCGTAGTACCTCTGCCAGCCGGGGTGCACCGTAGCGCTGTTTCGCCTGAAGGAATGCGTCGTGGGCAATGCTGTCGCAATCGTCGCGGAAACGCTGGCGTGCATTAATCACGCGGCAGCGGCGACGCCAGGCATAAAGCTGAGACTCATAAAGGGAGAGTTCGCGGGCAGCGGCGGCAACGCCTATTCGCTCAGCAAGCTTCAGGGCTTCGCTGCGGTATTCAGGCGAATACTGTTTTCTTGGCTTCTTACTTACGTTTGCTGATTTAGTCATGTGAGTCACCTCTGTCTGAGAGTTTAATCACTTAGTCGCGTGTCCACATTATGAGGGGAGGATCAGGAAACGTTAATTGATGGAAAGCACGTCTGGACTGAGAAAAATTTAGACCAGATGTAATCTAACAGATACCTGTATAAATAACCGGTAACTGTCAGATCAGGTCTGAGGAGCCTGTACATAAATTTGTGTAATTGCCTGATTTTGATATGTTCAATTCAACATCACAGGCAGGTTACTTTATGGACGAAAAACAGTTGCAGGCTCTGGCTAATGAACTGGCCAAAAATGTCAAAACTCCCGACGATCTCAGCCAGTTCGATCGTCTGCTGAAGAAAATCAGCGTTGAGGCGGCCCTCAATGCCGGGATGTCTCACCATCTGGGCTACGATAAAAATCAGCCTGAACCGGGCTCCAACACCCGCAACGGCTACTCAACAAAGACCGTAGCCACTGCGGATGGTCCACTTGAACTGCGTACTCCCCGGGATCGCGAAGCCACCTTTGAACCCCAGTTGCTGAAGAAAAACCAGACCCGTATTACCGGGATGGATAACCAGATTTTATCCCTGTACGCCAAAGGGATGACCACCCGCGAGATAGCAGTTGCGTTCAAAGAGATGTACGACGCGGATGTCTCGCCGGCGCTGGTCTCAAAAGTCACTGACGCCGTCATGGAGCAGGTTGTTGAGTGGCAAAACCGGCCACTGGATGCCATCTATCCTATTGTTTACCTTGACTGTATTGTCCTTAAAGTCCGGCAGGACAGTCGCGTCATCAATAAATCCGTGTTTCTGGCTCTGGGCATCAACATCGAAGGCCAGAAAGAACTGCTGGGTATGTGGCTGGCCGAAAATGAAGGCGCGAAGTTCTGGCTGAATGTGCTGACAGAACTGAAGAATCGCGGCCTGAACGACATCCTCATCGCCTGCGTCGACGGACTGAAAAGCTTCCCGGACGCCATAAACGCGGTATATCCGGAGGCCCGCATCCAGCTGTGCATCGTACATATGGTGCGCAACAGCCTGCGGTTCGTCTCCTGGAAAGATTACAAGGCCGTTACCCGCGATTTGAAGGCGATTTACCAAGCGCCGACGGAAGAAGCAGGTCTGCAGGCACTGGAAGTGTTCGCCAGCGCCTGGGACAGCCGCTATCCGCAGATAAGCCGGAGCTGGACGGCAAACTGGTTAAACCTTGCGACGTTTTTCGGCTACCCGGCAGATATCCGCAAAGTCATCTACACCACCAACGCCATTGAATCACTGAACAGCGTGATCAGGCATGCAATCAAAAAGCGCAAGGTGTTCCCGACGGACGAGTCAGTGAAAAAGGTCGTGTGGCTGGCAATCCAGGCCGCCTCACAAAAATGGACGATGCCGCTGAGGGACTGGCGCATGGCAATGAGCCGTTTTATCATCGAGTTCGGTGACCGCCTCGACGGTCACTTCTGAGAAAAGGCATTTACACAGAATGGTGTACAGGCCCACTAAAACTGGTGTGCTTACAAGAGTACCTTCACAACGTTAAGCAAGCTACTCTCCTTACCCACCTTGAATCGCAGGGAAATGCGCTGACCGCAGAACGTCAGCAGCATCAGGCCACGTGCGAAACACTTCAGATGCTGTTAGTGGTGTACGAAACCGGTCGGTTTTGTACATACGATTTAGGTATACCCTAATGTGACATACTAGCGAGCGGTCTGGGATTGTTAAATAAAAAAAACACCTGACACCCATACTCACATTAAGCATGTGGCCCGCAAAACGATTTACTTTCCACGTTCCATTAAGGTCCACGAAAAAGCGATCGGCTCATTCATAGAAAAGTATATTTTCAACTAATTGGAGCCATAATCCTATATCTCAGGCTGTTAAGGGACGCTGACTAGGCCATTGCATAAGCCAATATTTGGCTTTATCCTCTCTTGCTTTTAAAGTTCTTTCGCTAATATCATTAATTTTATTTTCTTGTAGGATATTAACGAACTTACTCCGAGATATTTTACCTACAAAGCTTTCATGCCAAAGGAAACAAATTCCGAGTAGTAGATCTTCAATTTCGCTCAGTTCCATCGTTAAGCTTTCTTCTAGATTTCTTTGAAAATACAACCCCTTACTAAACAGTTCAGCAAGATATAATCTTTCTTGTTTTGATATGCCTGTGGCTGTGTAAAAAATACACGTTTCTGAATTGCTTGAGGGTAGTTGAACCATAATACCAGGATTTCTCCCTTGCGCACGATCTAAACTGTTAAGAAAGTTAGGTATTGTTAGTGCAGAAGCTGCTAAATTAATGTTTCTAAAAGACCTATTTTTTTTATCTATAAGCTCAATGTCTTTATTTTTTTTATTGCTGAAATAATGAGTCATTAACTCTATCGGTTCTGGTAGTACACCCGAAAACATCCAAGGGAAAAGACCGACAGGATTGGCACTGAATATTTCGTTAAAACTATTGTATAATGTATCATCCATACATTCATTTCTATTAGAAAAAGTGAGGAGTTTTGACGTATAGTCTTGAGGATAACTCACTTTTAGTCTTGTCATGAAATCTCTTACTTTAATGTACCAAGCAGCATTTTTCATGAGTGAAAAATAAAACATAATCATATGATATATTATCATTTTCTGCATCACTTCAGGGGGCGTAGTCTTTAGTGCATTTCGTTGGTTTTGAGCGAAGTCATCGGGGCTAGGATTCAGGAATCGAAATAGAGAACTAGCTCGCTTACTTAATTTTTTAATCTGATGATTAATACTATTACTGTATAACTCATGTTGGTATTTACTTGGGATTATTTTGCTATATTTTTCTTGGTGTTCGACCTGTGTACTATTCTCATGTTTTCGACATAATGCATGTAGTATTGGTGCCCACTGAGTATATTTTTTGTCTTTTAGTAGTGGATGCGATACATCGTTTAAAGGATCTCGACCTAAAGCAAGCTTATTAGCTATACTTATAAAGTGCCCGTGGACCTGATCAAGGCTAAATTCTTTATCAACTAATCTTTGGTATTTATTAGTGAATAAATCGAAGGAGTGAATCCTAAATGGAGTCATTTCGCCTTGAGGATTACCATACTCGATGTCAACCAAGTTTGATGTAAGTTGCCGTTCACTAACTATTTTACATAACTCAATTAGAGTAGGATCTTCGATTGTAATATCTAGTTTCTGGCGATTATTTTTTTCTAATTCTATACGAACTTTATAGTAAGCGTGAACAATTTTTTGTGGGTCTAGGACGGAATTAGTTGCTGCTGCAGTAAGTAATAAATTAAGTGGCATTTTGGGATAGTTATTAGCAAGGCATTCAGCGTATATATACAAATCACCTCTCAACAGCAATGAATTATCATAATGTCCAAGTAGTATATCTAGTGTGTTATGCCGTGGGCTAAATGCTTTTTCTAATATGTCATAGTAGTAAGGCCTGTGGGCTAGAGGGATTTTGGCAAAACGTTTTCTTAAGTGAATCAAACCTGATTCTTTTCTAAAATCTAAAGGTCCAAAAATTAGATTGAAGGCTATTCCAGCTTCAAACCATTCTCTCAACACATTTTCAGCCTCACTTAACTCTAAAACGATTTTTTTCATCCACACTTCCTCGAAAATTGCAATACATAAGTAGAAAAATAACTCGAGTGGTTAGCTTAATCGTTGGTGATTAACATGCCTACTCTTATGAGTTTTGACTCTTAAGACAATCATACAGCACCATCCGTACATAAAATGGCTCGTTGGTGGTCTGGGAACCGTTCGTATACACAAAAGTGAGATAGATCATGAAAAAAGTAATTTGCTCATTATGCCATGGGCGTGGTAGTGACGTAATTATTACATGCAGTAACTGCAATGGTTCAGGTTATGACCCAGAAGATGATAAGCCGTTCGCGCAGTGCCACACTTGTTACGGAGAAGGTGAAGAAGACGTTGACGTTTGTCCTCGTTGTGATGGTGATGGTTATTACTACGTAGATGAGGATGACGATGAGGATGACGATGAGGATGACGATGAGGATGACGATGAGGATGACGATGAGGATGACGACGAGGATGACGACGAGGATGACGACGAGGATGACGACGAGGATGACGATGACGATGAGACGAGATTGTGTAAATGCCTTTTCTCAGAAGTGACCGCTCAGGCGGTCACCGAGCTCGATGATAAAACGGCTCATTGCCATGCGCCAGTCCCTCAGCGGCATCGTCCATTTTTGTGAGGCGGCCTGGATTGCCAGCCACACGACCTTTTTCACTGACTCGTCCGTCGGGAACACCTTGCGCTTTTTGATTGCATGCCTGATCACGCTGTTCAGTGACTTAATGGCGTTGGTCGTGTAGATGACTTTGCGGATATCTGCCGGGTAGCCGAAAAACGTCGCAAGGTTCACCCAGTTTGCCGTCCAGCTCCGGCTTATCTGCGGATAGCGACTGTCCCAGGCGCTGGCGAACGCTTCCAGCGCCTGCAGACCTGCTTCTTCCGTCGGTGCCTGGTAAATCGCCTTCAAATCGCGGGTAACGGCCTTGTAATCTTTCCAGGAGACGAACCGCAGGCTGTTGCGCATCCATATGCACAATGCTCAGCTGGATACGGGCTTCCCGATACACCGCGTTTATGGCGTCCGGGAAGCCTTTCAGGCTATCGACGCAGGCGATGAGGATGTCGTTCAGGCCGCGATTCTTCAGTTCTGTCAGCACATTCAGCCAGAACTTCGCGCCTTCATTTTCGGCCAGCCACATACCCAGCAGTTCTTTCTGGCCTTCGATGTTGATGCCCAGAGCCAGAAACACGGATTTATTGATGACGCGACTGTCCTGCCGGACCTTAAGGACAATACAGTCAAGGTAAACAATAGGATAGATGGCATCCAGTGGCCGATTTTGCCACTCAACAACCTGCTCCATGACGGCGTCAGTGACTTTTGAGACCAGCGCTGGCGAGACATCGGCGTCGTACATCTCTTTGAACGCAGCCGTTATCTCGCGTGTGGTCATCCCCTGGCGTACAGGGATAAAATCTGGTTATCCACCCGGTGATGCAGGTCTGGTTTTTCTTCAGCAACTGGGGTTCAAAGGTGGCTTCGCGATCCCGGGGAGTACGCAGTTCAAGTGGACCATCCGCAGTGGCTACGGTCTTTGTTGAGTAGCCATTGCGGGTGTTGGAGCCCGGTTTAGGCTGATTTTTATCGTAGCCCAGATGGTGAGACATCCCGGCATTGAGGGCCGCCTCAACGCTGATTTTCTTCAGCAGACGATCGAACTGGGTAGAGTCTTAAGGCGTGGTGTAAATTCGGAGAATGGTGAGAGCCATCGGCTAATCCGGTAAGGTAATGGTTACGAAGACATTATCTTAAGAAGGAATCAACCGATGGCTGATAACAGAATGACATTCAGCAACGCTCTGATCCAACTCGGCGGTGAAGATTTTCTACGGGAACTTACCGAATTTATGCTTAACCGCATCATGGAGGCCGACGTTACTCAGCGCATCAACGCAGAGCCTCACGAGCGCAGTGAGAAGCGCGAGACCTACCGGAACGGCTACCGTGACCGACAGTACAACACCCGACCCGGTACGCTGGACCTGCGTATCCCGAAGCTGCGCGAAGGCTCTTATTTCCCGCCTTTCCTTGAGGCTCGCAGACTGTCTGAGAAGGCGCTGAATGCGGTTATTCAGGAAGCGTGGATAAACGGTGTCTCTACCCGCAAAGTGGACGCACTGGTTCAGTCGATGGGCATGACCGGCATCTCACGCAGCCAGGTATCGTCCATTTGCCGCAGTATCGATGAGCGCGTACACGCGTTCCTGAACCGGCCGCTGGAGGGAGAATGGCCCTACCTGTGGCTGGATGCGACCTGGGTTAAGGTCCGCAAAAACGGCCGGGTGGACAGCGTGGCGGTAATAATCGCCTGCGCGGTCAGCCTGGACGGTCGCCGGAAGATTATCGGGATGGGTATCGGTGAGTCAGAAGCTAAAGCGTTCTGGCTGGCCTTCCTGCTGAGCCTTAAAGAGCGCGGTCTGGAGGGCGTGAAGCTGGTCATCTCTGACGCGCACAGCGGCCTGAAAGCGGCGATACAGCAGGTGTTCTGCGCCAGCTGGCTGCGGTGTCGGGTCCACTTCATGCGTAACGTCATGGGGCGCGTCAACAGGGCCTGTCAGTCAGTAGTTCGTGCTGCCCTGCAGCAGGTGTTCGTCCAGACGGAGGCGAAGAGTGCTCATGCCACCTGGCGCGATGTAGCTGCCCAGCTGGAGAAGCGCTTCCCGTCGGTCGCAGAGATGATGGATGAGGCGGAAGCGGACGTGCTGGCGTACTTCGGCTTCCCGAAGGCGTACAGGGTGAAAATCCACTCGACGAATACGCTGGAGCGGCTGAACAAAGAGGTGAAGCGACGTGCAGACGTGGTGGGCATCTTCCCCAATGAAGAGAGCATTACGCGGCTACTGGGCGCAGTGCTGACGGAGCAAAATGAGGAGTGGCTGTTGCAGAATCGCTATCTGCCGCAACACACCATGGCGGAGATAGAGCAGACCGCTGAAACTGAAGTGATTGAGGCGCTGCCAGTCAGCGCATAACAGGCATATTACCGGACCGGAGAGCTGGAACTGAATTTACACCACCTTGACGGACTCGACCCCGGGTAGTTGAAAGCGCCGCCGATCGCCGGGTCTTTGACGTCAGCGTCACCTGGCTCACTAAGGGAAGCACCTCCGGATTGACGCTGAACTTCCGGATGCGCCAGCGCAGCGACGAGGAGGGACAGTATTCACTTATTGATCCCGACAGCATGCGCGTCTCATGGCCCGGCGTCGGCAGTGAGGCTGTTAAAACTGTGCTGCAGGGGTTCCGGGCCAGAATGACAGATGGTGAAAAATTTGAGCCTTACAGCCACACCACAATCGCCCGGTTTCCGGGCTATATCGTCCTCACGCCCGGGGAGGCGCCGCAGTTCTGCAGTAAGGAACCGCCCGGGGAGGATGAATGATGGGAGTATCTACGATGGTGCAGTTTGAGTTCTGCGAGACAACGTTCACTGCACGGTGCCGCTGGTCTGCATGCGACCTGGGGCGCCAGGTCCGCCTCAGCCTGAGGGACATGCAGGCCCTCTATCCGGAACTGGCGCACTGGAGCCTGCTCGCCCTGTCCTGCGGCTGGGACAGTTATGCTGGTGACAGGTTAGCCCCGGCGCCAGTAGGGGGCGTAACGCGGATCCGCGATGAGGGGTTTCTGGCGTACTGCTACGTGCGCCAGCGCTGGCCTGGATTCAGCTTCGGCAGTGCCGGCAGCCTGGCGCCGCAGCTGCGGGCCCTGGGGGCTGCCCGGCCCTGGCAGCTGACGCCGCCGCCGGCGAAGCCGGACTGGGTGACATCGTGAGCGCGTATCTGGTCATTCCCGGGCGGCCGGCTCCGGCCTACGGCGGTGGCCATCGACTATCCCGAGGCGCTGGCGCTGCGGCAACGGGTTCAACGCGCTTTACCGCAATGGCTGGATAGCGGAGGCTACCCTCTGGGCTCGCGCCCGCCGTAAGATCCACGATGTGCACGTTCGCACGCCGTCAGTCCTGACGGAGGAAGTCTGCAAACCAAAATCTGATTTATTCAACAAAGCCAGTTAAGAGACCCAGCCTAACTCCCCCGATACCCCGTCGGCGAGCACCCCTCCATGCGGTGAAAAAAGCGCGCAAAGTAGGCCGGATCCTTATACCCCAGCTCCAGCGCAATCTGGTTGACGCTCAGTTCGCTGAAGCGCAGCAGGCGCCGGGCCTCCCGGCTGACGCGCTCGAAGATCAGCCGCTTCGGCGGCTGGTTGGCGAAGCGGCGGCACAGCTCCGTCAGGCGGGATTCGCTCATCCCCAGCATGTCGGCGTAGGCCGGCACCGTCAGGTGCTGGCGAAAGCGTTCGTCCACCAGGCGATTAAACTTCTGAAACAGCCGCATCTCGCCGCGCACGCCGCTTGGCGCTCTGTCGCACGGCGGCGCCTCGCGCAGCAGTAGGGTAAAGACGCTGCGGGCGAGGGACTGCAGCAGCAGCTCGCGGCCGGGGCGCCGATGGCGAAATTCATCGGCAATCGTTGGCCAGAGGTGGTTGAGCGCGCTCAGGGTGGCGGGCAGATTCTCCAGCGACAGGCAGATCCCCTGCAGCATCGCCGCCTCGCCGCTGCCGGGCCACAGGCTCTCAATCAGCGGCCAGACCAGCTCCTGGCGCACGGTCAGTACGTGGCCGTCGCTGTCCGGCTCGGTAAAAAAGGCGTGCGGCACCGAGGGCGGGGTGAGGATAAACAGCGGCGCGCGCACCGCGTAGTAGTGGGCGTCCAGCTGCAGGGTGATGCGTCCGGTGGCGAGAAAATGCAGCTGGAAGTAGCGGTCGTGCCAGTGGGGGCGCATATCGCGCCCGAAGAACGCCGCCAGCCGGGCGAAGGTTTCGTAGTGCACGTCCTCCCCGGCGTAGCGGGCGTCATACTCCCGCACCAGATCGATATTCTGGTAGCCGTGCGCAAAGGCCGCCTCCGCGGTCATGCCCGCTTCTCCGCTACAGAAATCACCGCCGTTTGCGGTTCGCGGCGGCCGCCCATTGGAATGGCGGTCAGCACCAGCGCGCCGGCTATCAGCAGCCCGGCGACGAACCACAGCCCGGCGCTGAAGCTCCCGGTGCTGTCGCGCAGAATGCCGATCAGCAGCGGGCTGACGGCGGATCCGACGTTGCCAACGGCGTTGATCGTCGCCAGCGCCACGGCCCTCGCCCGCAGGCTGATTACCCTGTCCGGCGTGGTCCAGAAGATCGCCATGGCGGTAAACGATCCCGTCGACGCCATGACGATCCCCAGCAGCTGGATCAGGTTACTGCCGCTTGCTGATGCCAGCAGCCAGCCGGCGGCGGCGAACAGGTAGGGCAGGATAGTGTGCAGCTTGCGCTCGCTGCGCCGGTCAGAGCGGCGGCTCCACCAGATCATGCCGAAAATGGTGCAGAACTGAGGAATAGCCGCCAGCAGGCCAATCATGATGTTGCTGCTGCCGGTGTTAAAGCTCTGCAGGATCTGCGGCGTCCAGATGTTGATGGCGCTCAGGGTGTTGGTCAGGCAGAAGTAGGCGAGCGTGTAGAGCAGCACGGCGGGCGTCAGCACTTCCCGCAGGGTGGAGCGCGGTGCGCTCCGGGGAGCAGCGGCAGCGCTGCGCTCCCGATCGAGCATCTGCTTCAGCGCCCGCTTCTCATCGTCGTCCAGCCAGCCGGCCTGGTCCGGGGTGTCGTTAAGGAAAAACCAGGTCACAACGCCGAGGAGGACCGAGGGCAGCCCCTCCAGCAGAAAGAGCCACTGCCAGCCTTTTAAATGCCACAGGCCGTCAAGGGCCAGGATGTAGCCGGAGAGCAGCGATCCGAACATCATCGTTACCGGCATCGCTATCATAAACAGCGCGTTGGCCCGCGCCCGGTGCCAGGCCGGAAACCACCAGGTGAGATAGACCAGCACCCCCGGCAGAAAGCCCGCCTCGGCAATGCCGACCAGCATCCGCAGCAGGTAGAGCGTCTGCGGGCTGGTGGCGAACAGGGTACAGGTCGAGGCGATACCCCACACCACCATGATCCCGGCAATCCAGCGGCGGGCGCCGACCTTCGCCAGCATGATATTGCTGGGGATGCCGCACAGCACGTAGGTGACATAGAACAGGGTCGCCGCCAGGCCGAACATCGTTGAGGTCAGGCCCAGATCCTTGCCCATGGTCAGCCCGGCGAAGCCGATGTTGATCCTGTCGAGGAAGGAGAAGACGAACAGGACGAACAGAAAGGTAATCAGACGGCGAAACAGTTTTTTTATTACGCGCTGTTCGATCCCGCCAGCGCTGTGGTTATCAGGATGCAGGGAAGAGGCTGTCATGATGCGCTCCGGGTCTCCGCTCAGTAGACGGATTTATTATTGTCAGCTGCAGTATCGCGCCCGGCGTTAAAGCGCGCCGCCAGCGCCTCCGCGCTCCGCGCCAGCAGGGTGGTATCAACGCCGACCGCCACAAACAGCGCCCCGAGTTCGAGATAGCGCTTCGCCAGCGGCTCGTTCGCCATCAGGATCCCCGGCGCTTTCCCGGCTGCGCGAATTTGCGCGATGGCGCTCTCAATCGCCGCCTGCACCTCCGGGTGCTGCGGGTTGCCGCCGAAGCCCATATCGGCGCTGAGGTCGGCGGGGCCGATAAATACCCCGTCCACGCCGTCGACGTCGAGGATCTGCGGCAGATTTTTCAGCGCCTCGCGGGTCTCAATCTGCACCAGCACGCACATGGCGTCGTTGGCCTCCTGCAGATAGTTCGGCACCCGGTTCCAGCGCGAGGCGCGGGCCAGCGCGCTGCCGACGCCGCGGATCCCCTCCGGCGGATAGCGGGTGGCGCGCACCGCCAGCCGGGCCTCGTCGGCGTTCTGCACCATCGGCACCAGCAGGGTCTGCGCGCCGACGTCCAGCAGCTGCTTGATCTGCACCGGATCGTTCCACGACGGGCGCACCACCGGCTGGCCGGGATAGGGAGCCACGGCCTGCAGCTGGGTCAGGACCGTCTGCACATTATTCGGCGCGTGCTCGCCGTCGATCAGCAGCCAGTCGAAGCCTGCGCCCGCCAGCAGTTCGGCACTGTAGCTGCTGCACAGCCCCAGCCACAGGCCAATCTGCGGTTTGCCGGCCTTCAGCGCGGCTTTAAACGTGTTATTCATCTTCTTCTCCTTAAACGAAGCGGCAGCTGATGGCGCCCATGTTGCCGTAGTCAACGTGGAAGGTATCGCCCCGTCGCGCGGGCACCGGGCGGGTAAAGGAGCCGCCGAGGATAATCTGCCCGGCATCGAGCTGGACGTCGTAGGGGGCGAGCTTGTTGGCCAGCCACGCCACGCCGTTGGCCGGGTGGTTGAGCACGCCCGCCGCGACGCCGGTCTCTTCAATGACGCCGTTGCGGTAGAGCAGGGCGGAGATCCAGCGCAGATCCAGCGCGTCTGGCCTGATCGGCCGGCCGCCGAGGATCACCCCGGCATTGGCCGCGTTGTCGGAGATGGTGTCGAACACCTGGCGCGGACGGCCGGTTTCCGGGTCAACGTTGTGGCAGCGGGCGTCGATCAGCTCCAGGGCCGGGATCACGTAGTCGGTGGCGTTATAGACGTCGAACAGGGTGCAGTTCGGCCCGCGCAGCGGTTTCGCCAGTACGAAGGCCAGCTCCACCTCGATGCGCGGGACGATAAAGCGGTCGGTGGGAATATCGCTGCCGTCGTGAAAGAACATGTCGTCGAGCAGGGCGCCGTAGTCCGGTTCGCTTATCTGCGAGCTGGCCTGCATCGCCTTAGAGGTCAGGCCGATTTTGTGGCCCTTCAGGGTGCGGCCTTCGGCGATTTTCATCGCCACCCACTCGCGCTGGACGGCGTAGGCGTCTTCAATGGTGATGGTCGGGTAGTCAAGCGAGACGGCGCGGATCTGCTCCCGCTGCTTTTCCGCCTGGTTCAGCCGCTGGGCTATCAGGGTGTGGGTCTGTTTATCGAGCATGATGGCTTCCTGTGAGTACCGCACGGTTTCCCTCTCCCGCTGCAAAGAGGGTCAGAAACCGTTACTTAAACAGCGCGTGCACGTTGTTCTGTTTGTAGTTCAGCGTCGGGTGCAGCTCTTCGATCTCAAAAGAGAGCGCCAGATAGCGGCTCTCCATCAGGGCGGCGAAGTGCTGCTTGATCAGCCCGAACAGCATCTCTCCGGTTTGCTGGCGGCTTTCCAGGCTGCGGCCGCTGCCGATCTTCAGCGTCATATGGACGAAGGCGTAATCGTGCCTGCCGTCGGCCATCTGCCAGGTATCCAGCCAGTGCGCCCGGCTGCGTATTCCGCCGATGGGGAAGATGCCGGTGGCGGCCAGCGCCTCGTTGACCTTGGCGAACAGGCCGGGGAGATCGGCTTCGCTGCGGATGTTGTCGGTGCATTCAGCAATAAAATGCGGCATAGCGCCCTCCGGGGGCAGAGGCGCGCGGGAACATCCCGCGCGCGGAGGTTACAGAGAGTTGCCGAGCTTAAAGCCCTTTTCCGTATCGCCCTCGCGGGTCCAGGAAAAGCCGTCGGCGCCGATGGTGACGGCCATTTCGCTGGGCGCCTCGCGTTCGACCACCGGCTGCGGCTGGCCGTCGAGATCCAGCACCAGCGAGCCTTCGGTGTACCAGCTCGGCACCACCGGGTTGCCCCACCAATCGCGACGCTGGTTGTCGTGTACGTTCCAGGTTACGACCGGGTTATCCGGATCGCCGGTGTAGTAATCCTGGGTGTAGATCTCGATGCGGTGACCGTCAGGATCGCGCAGGTAGAGATAGAAGGCGTTAGAGACGCCGTGGCGGCCCGGCCCGCGTTCAATAAGGTCTGACTTGCGCAGGGCGCCGAGCTTGTCGCAGATCGCCAGAATGTTGTGTTTTTCGTGGGTGGCGAAGGCGATGTGGTGCATGCGCGGCCCGGCGCCGCCGGTCATGGCGGTATCGTGCACGGTGGCCTTGCGGCGCATCCAGGCGGCGTACACCACCCCGGCATCGTCGCGAATATCTTCCGTGACCCGGAAGCCCAGCCCCTCGATATATTCCACGGCGCGCGGCACGTCCGGGGTTATCTGATTAAAGTGATCGAGGCGCACCAGCGCGCCCGGCGTGTAAAGATCGTAGCGCCAGGCCAGGCGCTCGACGTGCTGCACGTCGTAGAAGAACTCGTAGGGGAAGCCGAGGGGATCTTCGACGCGCACCGCATCGCCGATGCCCTTCACAAAGCCGTTAACCCGGCGCTCCGTGCGGCAGCCCAGCGCCTTAAAGTAGGCTTCGGCGCGATCGACATCCTCCGGGGCGCGCACGCGGAAGGCAAAGGCGGCGACGGCGGCCACCGGGCCTTCACGCAGGATCAGGTTGTGGTGAATAAACTCTTCCATTGAACGCAGGTAGAGGGTCTTGTCATCCTCGGCGGTCACCACCAGGCCAAGAATATCGACGTAAAACTCGCGGGCCGCCTTCAGGCTGGTGACCTGAATTTCCATATAGGCGCAGCGCACAACGTCGGGAGCGGGAACAGCGGTCGTCGTCAGTTTGCTTGTCATTGTTGTCATCTCTTTCTTTTTAATCGTAAAACCGGGGGTCAGACGCCCCATTTCGGGATCGGATGGTCGCCCATGGAGATGCAGACGTTCTTCATCTCCGCAAACACCTCGAAGCTGTACTCGCCGCCTTCGCGGCCGGTGCCGGAGGCCTTCACCCCGCCGAACGGCTGGCGCAGGTCGCGTACGTTCTGGGTGTTGACGAAGACCATGCCGGCTTCAATGCCGCGCGCCAGGCGCAGCACCTTGCTCACGTCCTGGGTCCAGATATAGGAGGCCAGGCCGTACTCAACGTCATTCGCCAGCCGCAGCCCCTCGGCCTCGTCCTTAAACGGCAGCAGGCAGGCCACCGGGCCAAAAATCTCCTCCTGGGCGACGCGCATCCGGTTATCGACGTCCGCCAGCACCGTCGGGCGCAGGAAGTGGCCGCCCTTCAGATGCGCGGGCAGGTCCGCAGGCTTGTCCGGGCCGCCGGCCAGCAGCGTGGCGCCTTCCTCAATGCCGAGGCGGATGTAGCCGGAGACTTTCTCCCAGTGCTGCTGGCTAATCAGCGAGCCTACCTGGGTATTCGGATCGGTCGGATCGCCGACCCGCAGGCGGCTGGCGCGCTCGGCGAAGCGCTTAACGAATTCGGGATAGATGCTCTGCTGAATGAAGATGCGCGAGCCCGCGGTGCAGCGCTCGCCGTTCAGCGAGAAGATGGTAAACAGCGCGGCGTCCATCGCCCGTTCGATATCGGCGTCTTCAAAAATCAGCACCGGCGACTTGCCGCCTAGCTCCATCGAGTACTTCTTCAGCCCGGCGCTCTGCATAATCTTGCGCCCGGTGGCGGTGCCGCCGGTGAACGATACGGCGCGCACGTCGTGATGGCGCACCAGCGCGTCGCCCGCCGTCGCGCCGTAGCCCTGCACCACGTTCAGCACGCCTGCCGGGATGCCCGCTTCCAGCGCCAGCTCGCCGAGGCGGTCGGCGGTCAGCGGCGACAGTTCGGACATCTTCAGCACCGCGGTATTGCCCAGCGCCAGGCAGGGCGCTACTTTCCAGGTGGCGGTCATAAACGGCACGTTCCACGGCGACACCAGCGCGCAGACGCCCACCGGCTGCACCAGGGTGTAGTTGAGCATCTTGTCGTCAACCGGATAGGTTTTGCCGTTCATCTGCTGGCACACTTCGGCGAAGAACTCGAAGTTGTGCGAAGCGCGCGGGATCAGCACGTTTTTGGTCTGGTGGATCGGCAGGCCGGTGTCGGCGGTCTCCACGGCGGCGATCTCCGGTACGTTCTGGTCGATCAGATCCCCGAGCCTGCGCATCAGCTTCGCGCGCTCTTTCATCGGCAGGTTGGCCCATTTCGGAAACGCCGCCTTTGCCGCCGCGACGGCCTGCTGGATCTCCGCTTCGCCGCCGGAGGCGACCTCCGCCAGCACCTCGCCGGTGGCGGGGTTGGTGGTCTGGAAATAGTCTTTGCTGGCAACGCTTTTGCCGTCTATCCAGTGGTTAATCTTTTTCATTTCGCGCTCTCCTCGCTGACAATTCGGTTCACCAGTCTTCCTACGCCCTCCACTTCAACCACCACCTCGTCTCCCGGCACCACGTCCGACAGCCCCTTCGGCGTGCCGGTGGCGATCATGTCGCCCGGATTAAGGGTCATAAAACTGCTGAGGTAAGCGATGAGGTACGGGACGCTGAAGATCAGATCGGCGGTGGTGCCCCGCTGGCGCAGCTCGCCGTTCACAAAGGTGCGCAGGGTCAGATTGTGCGGATCGGGGACCGCCGCTTTAGGCACCACGGTCGCAAGCAGCGGCGTCAGTCCGTCGCGGCTTTTTACCCGCAGGTTGGGGCGGTAGTAGTTCTCCAGGTAGTCGCGAATGGCGTAGTCGTTGCACACCGTGTAACCGGCGACATAGTCCATGGCATCGGCCTCGCTGACGCTGCGCGCCTGCTTGCCGATGACCACCACCAGCTCCGCCTCGTAGTGCATGTACTCGACGTTATCCGGGCGCACGGAGGTCTGGTTATCGCCGGTTACCGTGTTCGGCGCTTTGATAAATACCAGCGGCTCTTCCGGCGGCTTGAATTCCAGCTCGCTGGCGTGGTCGGCGTAGTTCAGGCCGAGGGCAAACAGGGTGCCGGCCCGCTGCGCCGGCGCCGGCGCGGGGGGAGCCTCGCTTTCTGCCACCACCGTATTTTCCAGCGGCGGCAGGCCAGCGGCGGTGATGCGTACGCGATCGCTGGGGTTCAGGGCGACGCGCTGCTGCGGGGTGCCGATCAGGATGGCGTCGCCGGGCTGGAGGGTGGCGAACTCGCTCAGGGCGCTCAGCAGGTCGGCGGCGCTACGGTGCAGGTCGGCGGTGTGCCAGCGGTCGACTTCGCGGCCGTTGATTTCGGTGACGATCGTCAGGTTATCGGCGCTATCAAGCGCGGCGCTTTCGCCGATCGGGCAGAAGCCGTCCCGGCACTTGGCCTTGATTGCCGGGCGATAAAAGCTCTCTTCCGGCAGGCTGACCTCGTTGGCCAGCGCGTAGCCCGCGATGTAGTCTGCGGCCGCCTCCGGCGCGATCCTGCTGGCGGTTTTGCCAACGATCAGCGCCACGGTCGCGCCGCTTAGCACCTGCTCGCCGGCGGGATGGGGAATAGCGTCCCCGCTGGCCGCCACCGTATTGCGCGGCTTAATAAACCAGACGGCGGTTTTGGGGGGCGTGTTATAGGGCGCGCGGGTAAACGCGGCCTGCCAGGCGTCGGTCTGGCTGCGGTGGTTCAGCGCGACGGCGAAAACGGTTCCTTTCATTGCGGCTCCTTCGGCTTCAATAGCCGGTGAGTGATTTCATTAATATGTTAATGAATATCTTTTATTCCCTGGCCGCGCCGTTGGCAATTTTATGTGAATGATTTGTGATCTAATTAACGATAATTTTACATCAATCCTTATTATTCAACCTATTAACGGAAATTCGCTTGCCGCTGCTGTTTTTAAAGTCAATCTCAGGTTGCAAATCAGTGCCGGAGTGGGGAATCATTTACCTGTTAATAATCAGAAACCGCGAGAAAACCGATGCACGAGTCTTTAACTATTTCGCTACTGCAGGCGCGGGAAGCGGCAATGTCCTGGTTCCGTCCGATCGTCAAGCGGCACAATCTTACCGAGCAGCAGTGGCGCATCGTGCGGGTGCTGGCGGAAAACCCCTCGATGGACTTCCACGAGCTGGCGTTTCGTACCTGCATTCTGCGCCCGAGCCTGACCGGGATTCTGACGCGCATGGAGCGTGACGGGCTGGTGCTGCGGCTTAAGCCGGTCAACGACCAGCGCAAGCTCTACCTCTCCCTGACGCCCGCCGGCCAGGCGCTCTACGGTAAAGCCCAGGCGGAAGTCGAGGCCGCCTACCGGCAAATTGAATCGACCTTTAGCGAAGCGAAAATGCGCCAGCTGACCGGCCTGCTGGAGGAGTTTATTGCTCTGGGAAATGGCGCGGAGACTATCAAGGATGATGAGGAATGTACTGATGGAGAACAACGCTAGAACGCCTACGCCCCACGATGCCGCTTTTCGTCAGTTTTTGACGCAGCCGGATATTGCCAGGGACTTTATGACCATTCATCTGCCGCCGGCGCTGCTCGCTATCTGCGATCTCGACACGCTAAAGCTGGAGTCCGGTTCCTTTGTGGAAGAGGATCTGCGGCAATATTTTAGCGACGTACTTTACAGCCTGAAAACGACCGCCGGGGACGGCTATGTTCATGTGCTTATCGAGCATCAGTCAACGCCTGACCGCCATATGGCGTTCAGGCTGCTGCGCTACGCCGTTGCCGCGATGCAGCGACATCTTCAGGCGGGACATAAAAGACTACCGCTGGTGATACCGGTGCTGTTTTACACCGGCAGGCGAAGCCCTTACCCGTGGTCGACCCGCTGGCTGGATGAGTTCGACGATCCTGAACTCGCGGCCAGCCTCTACGGCGGCGCTTTTCCGCTAGTGGATATCACCGCGATCCCGGATGATGAAATCGCCACTCACCGCAGCATGGCGGCGCTGACGCTGCTGCAAAAGCATATTCACCAGCGCGACATGGCCGGGTTGGTTGACAGACTGGCACCTATACTGCTGGCCGGATATCTCTCTTCAGACCAGGTTGTATCGCTGGTACACTACATTTTACAGACTGGCGAAACCGCCGACGCCGGAACTTTTGTCCGCGAAATGGCGCGGCGAGTGCCGCAACACGGAGACACTCTTATGACAATTGCACAACAGCTGGAACAGCAGGGTATCGAGAAAGGTATCAAGCAGGGCATTGAGCAGGGCAGAGAGGAAGGCCGGGAGGAAGGTCGTAGTGAAGAAAAGCTCGACGTTGCCCGCCGTCTGCTAAAAATGGGCCTGCCCCACGACGCTATTCTGGAAGCGACCGGCCTGAGCGAAGCCGAGTTGGTACAGTTGCAGCACTGATTTTTTGTCTTTTGTCGCCAGCGGATGAGCCGCTGGCGAAACATCTTCAGCCTGTCCTCCCTCCATTTGCCGTCGGGGCTGTCCTGCGCCACTATGATGGTCCGGTGCAGCGGCCCGGGCGCTCTACCGCATCTATCGAAAGCGAAGAAGAGGAGATGTTATGGAAACAATAACGCTATCGCTGTCAGAGGCAAACGCGCTGGCCCTCACCGTGCTGCTCAGCAACGGCTTCAGCGACGATCACGCGGCGGCGATTGCCGCCAATGTGACCGCCGGGGAGCGCGACGGGGCCGCTTCCCACGGCCTCTGGCGGCTGCTGGGGATTGTCGACACGCTGCGCAAGGGTAAAGTGTCGCCGGATGCGCGCCCGGTGCTGCGCGATAAGGCGCCCGCCGTGGTGCAGGTTGACGCCCGGGGCGGCTGCTCCCTGCTGGCCTGGCAGCTGGGGCTGCCGGTGCTGATTGACAAAGCGCGCCAGGGCGGGATCGCCGCCCTGGCGATAAACCGCTGCATGCACTTTTCCGCGCTGTTTGCCGATATTGAGCCGCTTACCGATGCCGGGCTGGTAGGGCTTGCCTGCACGCCCTCCCACGCCTGGGTTGCGCCGCAGGGCGGCAGCCGGCCGCTGTTTGGCACCAATCCCATCGCTTTCGGCTGGCCGCGCGCCGGCAAGCCGCCGTTTATTTTTGATATGGCCACCAGCGCCGCCGCGCGGGGCGAGATCCAGCTGCACCAGCGGCACGGCACGCCGCTGCCGGAGGGCTGGGGTATCGACAGCCGCGGCAGGCCCAGCACCGATCCGCAGGCGGTACTGGACGGGGCGATGCTGACCTTCGGCGGCCACAAGGGCTCGGCCCTGGCGGCAATGGTTGAGCTGATCGCCGGTCCGCTGATTGGCGATATGACCAGCGCCGAATCGCTGGCCTGGGACGACGGGGCCGGGGCGCTGCCTTTCGGCGGGGAACTGATTCTGGCTCTCGATCCCGCCCGCTTTCTCGGCGACGAAGCGCCGGCGCACCTGGCGCGGGCGGAGGCGCTGTTTACCGACATGCAGGCGCAGGGCGCAAGGCTCCCCGGCGAGCGCCGCTTTCAGGCGCGGGCGCGCAGCGAGCAGCAGGGGGTTGTGCTGCAGCGCTCGCTGTATGATGACATTAATGGCCTGATCCGCGGGCGCTGATTTTGCCGTCGGCCAGCTGGCCGACGATTATTGACGTCGCGACCTTAAACATTAAGCGCGGCGGCCAGAACCTTTATGGGCTGCATTAAGCCCTCTTCAATGACCATGATGCGATATCAGAAACCGTAATGTATCGTCATGACTTAATTCATAAGCCAGGGTAAAGTATTCAGTGCCGCACGCCTGATGGCGCGTGGCGATCCTGAATCAATTTGCTCAATGCAGCCATTGCTCATGAGGGGTTTAATCCCCGCACAAGAGAGATGATGAAAATAACATTCTGTTTTTTTGAATAAGTCCGGCAAATATTTTTGGTCTCAATTCCCCGGATGGCGAATTATTATTCATTAGGTCAGCGCGGTGATAATACGCCTTGGCAACTGTTCGACTTAAAAATGGGCGAGCCTTTCGCCAACACCAGGGGACCGGCCGCGGAAACGCGGCCGGCTCTTCTCAGTAGATTTTCTTTAAGTCCATCTCTTCCTGAATGCGATCGCTGTACGCCAGGTGCGTGCGGATTGCCTCATCAATACCGGCGTTAAAAAACAGCGGGCCGAGCTGGTCGATGATGAAGTCGGCGAAAAACTCGGCGTCGAACTGTTCGAGCTGTAAATCGAACTGTTCGTCACAGTAGGTTTCCAGCTTCTGCCGCAGCAGCTCTCGCTGCGCTGGCGTAAGGGTGACGGCGCTCATCGGTACTCCCGGAATCAGTGTATCAGCGTGGGGATCTGCGACAGCAGCCACAGGATCAGGCCTATCGTACCGCCGACCAGGGTGCCGTTGATACGAATAAACTGCAGATCTTTGCCGATGTTCAGCTCAATCTGGCGCGACATGTCCCGCGCGTCCCAGCTTTTTACCGTATCGCTGATGTGGCGGGTGAGGAAGGCGGCGAACTCCGGGGCGGCGCGGCGGCCGGCCTGCGCCAGGTGGGCGTTGAGCGAGGCGCGCAGGGCGTCGTCACTCATCAGCGTTTCGCCGAACCATAGCCCGGCCTCGCTGATGCGCTGCTCGACCCGCGAGTCCGCAGATGCCATATCCTCTTTCAGCCAGCCGCGTAAATCGGCCCACAGCTCGCCGATGTAGCGGTTAAACGCCTCGTCATTTTTCAGCCAGAGCTTGATGCTTTCGGCGCGCTCGGCCATCTCCGGGGAGTGCTGCAGGTTATCGATCAGCTTGCGCACCGCGCTATCGAAAGCGTGGCGCAATTGATGATGGCTGTCGTGGCTGACATCGTCCAGCAGCGTATTGACCGCATCGGCCACCAGGTCTGCGCTGTGCTCCCCCAGCCACTCCCGGGGCAGGAGCCTGGCCTTCAGCGGGTGCTCCCGCTCCAGCCAGCGGATAATCTGCCGGGCGATAAATTCCCGGCTGCTCTCTTTTTGCAGCAGGGCGACAAGCTGGGCAATCATCGCGTCGAGCAGCTGCTGGTGGCGCTGATTTTTGGTCATGCTCTCCAGCATCAGCGCCCCGGTACCGGTAAGATCGACCTTATCAATCGCCTTGTGCACCGCGCGCTTGAGCAGGCCCTGAATGCGCGCATCGTCGGTCAGTTCCAGAAAACCGCCCATCACCTGGATCAGATGCTGGCCGACCCGGCGGGCGTTTTCCGGCTGGCTGAACCAGCGTCCGAGCATGCGGGCGGGATCGTGCTTCTCAATCAGCCCCACCAGCGAGCCGGTATCGAGAAACTTCTCCTGCACGAAAAGGCCGAGATTATCGGCAATGCGCGTCTTGTTGCGGGGAATGATCGCGGTGTGGCGGGCGATAAACGGCAGCGGCACGCGGCGAAACAGCGCCACTACCGCGAACCAGTCCGCCAGCGCGCCGACCATCGCGGCTTCAGAAATGGCCTTCAGCGCCTGCACCCAGCGGGCGGGCGGCAGAAACAGCGTAGTAGTAAAGACGGCGGCGGCGATCAGCAGCAGGGAGAGCGCCAGCAGCTTGACCCGCCGGAGCTGGGCTAATTTATCCATAGGCAGGGAAAACGCGGCTTACCGCAGCACCATTTTCAGCAGCGAAGGTTTGACCACCGCGTTGAGCGTCAGCATTGCCGCGCCTTTCACCATGCTGCGGGCCAGCTGACGGACGGTGGTATCGATATAGGCATTATCGTTGCGCGCGGTGAGCCAGCCGAAGCCTTCCATCTGCGCCAGCAGCGCGCTGCCGCTGACTCGGCTCTCGTCGAAGCGCACCGCCACTGAACCCGCATAGCGTCGGTAGATAACCTCCTTGACGCCCGCCGCGCCTTTTAACTGCGCAAGCTGCAGCGCGACCTGCTGCGGATTGCGCAGAATAAAGTCGGAGCGTACGCGAAGTCGGTTCTGAGTCTGATGCAGATAGGGGGCCATAACGTCATCCTGCAGGTCACTGGTAATGATAATGATTTACCTTATATCTAGCATAATCATTGTGCTTATGTATTCAACTTTTTGTCGCCCGCGTGGATATTTGACCTGAGGCAAGCCCGCGTCAGATAACCCTGCTCTTCGTGGGTATTACGTCTCCGCTTAAGGTAAATTACCCCCCGCCATTGCGCGCACCATATCCAAATGATGACCACCCTTTTCCGTACAGGTACCCGCATGCAGTTCGATGATTTGAACAATCTGATGACGCTTCGCCGCTACGTTGAGATTGCCCACCATATTCCCGGCCGCCTGCGCCTGCGCTTTACCAGCAAACTGGTCTCCGCGCTGAGCAAAAGCCGCCTCAGCGGCCTGGACTCCCTCTGTTCAGCGGAAGGTTATCTGCACAGCTATACCCTGAATACCGGGACCGGCAGCCTGCTGCTTGAATACAACGCCCGGGCGCTTTCGCCTGCGCTGCTGACGCAGCTGTTTGGCGCCGATGACGCCCGGGCCGGCGAGGCGCTGGCCGCTATCCATACCCTTTTAACCCCGCAATAACCCCTAACATAAAGAGAACGATGATGAGCAACAATTCCCAGCCAAATCCGATGCCTCCTTACTGGACGCCTTACGGCTACGTTTATCCGCAGCCGTCGCAGCAGGCGCCAGAACAGCCGCAAATGCCGCCGATGGGCTGGCCGCAGCCGCCGGTCTGGCCGGGCCAGATGATGCCGGGCTATGTGCCGATGGGCTACCCGATGCCGCCGCAGCCGATGATGCCTCAGCAGCCGGTCATGCCGCCGCAGGGCCATCAGCACTGCCACCAGCCGGCGCCGGGCTTTGACTGGAGCCAGCACGCGCAGGGCATGGTGGAAGAGATGATGGGCGAGCAGGCGGGGATGCTGAAAAACATCGTCAGCATGATCGGCATCGACGATAAAGAGTTCTGGAAAGGGGCGATGATCGGCGCGGCGGCGACCCTGCTGCTGACCAACGACAGCGTGCGCGGCATGCTGATGCAGACCCTCTCCGGCACCGGTGAAATGCTTAAAACCGGCGGCAGCAAGGTGAAGGAGGCGGTGATGAGCGGCGCGGGCTCCATCCGCGAGACCGCAGCCACCGGCGGCACTATCTTCCGCGATACCGTCAGCGCCGGCAAAGAGGGCTTCCAGGAGTCCGTCGCCCGCAACCGTAAAGCGGCAGAGCCTGAGTGCGGAGATGACGGCGATGAGCAACAGTCGTGATGATTTTAGTCCGGTAAACCGGGCGCTGGTCGCCGGGGCGCTGGTGGGCGCTACCGGCTCGTGCATTGCGCAGTGGAAAAACTACCGGTCCGGGGAACAGTCGCTGAACATGACCGCGCTGAACGTCGCCCGCGATGCCGCCAAAGGCGCGGCGATCGGCGGCGGCGTGATGGCGATCTCCCGGGCCGGGGCCGGACGCCCCTTACTCTCTACGCTTGCCATTATCAGCGCCGGCGTGGCCAGCATGTACCTGCTGGATGAAATAAAGAAGAAAAATGAGCGTGAAAACCATGAATAACAATCAATACCTGTACCCTTACCTCCTGCCAAATGGCCAGGTGGCCTATATGCCTTATCCGGGCCAGCAGCCGGTCGCCCCGCAGCCGCAGGCCGCCTATCGCCGGGCGAACGGCCGCACCCACCTTATCAGCGGGCTGGTGGCGGGCGCCGCCATTACCTATCTGCTGACCAATCGCCAGGTGCAGCAGGGTATCTCCGGCGCGGCGGGCAAGGTGTGGGGCAGCGTGCGCGGCGAAGTGGAGGAGATGAAGGAGCGCATGGCGGATCTGCAGGCCGAGCTGGAGTACTACCGCGGCCAGGAGCAGGACAGCGAGTGAGTCATCCAGCGACTGAATCGATAAGCATTGTTCACCGCCTGCCGGGGCGCCTGCGCCTGCGCGTTCCGCAGCTGGCGAGCTGCCCGGACGGCGCAGGCTGGTTCCGCCAGCAGCTGCTGGCGCTGCCCGGGGTCACCGGCGTGCGCCTGCGCCCGGCCGCCCGCTCGGCGGTGGTAGAGTTTGACCCGCGGGTCAGCGGGGCGGAGGCGCTGCTGGCGCAGATAGCCGACATCGACTGGCGGCAGCGCAGCGAAGGCGAGTACGAGCCGGAATACTGCATGGCCGATAACCTGGTCAACGCCGGCGGCCTGGCGCTGGCCCAGCTCCTGCCGAAGAAGTGGGGCGGGCTGTCGACGCTGCTGCTCACCGCGCCGACCCTGATTGACGGCCTGGATACTCTTTCGCAGCGCCAGCTGAAGACCGAAGTGCTGGACGCCCTGGCGCTCGGTATCTCCATGAGCCGGGGCGATCACCGCACCGCGATGGTCACCCAGTCGCTGCTGACCCTCGGCGAGTATATGGAGCAGCAGACCAGCCGCCACTCCGACGCCCTGCTGGCCAGCCTGATGCAGCCGCAGGATCATCCTGTATGGGTCGAGCGCGGCGGCGAAAGCATTGAGATCGCCTCCAGCGAACTGGCGGAAGGCGACGTGATGCTGCTGGGGCCGGGCGACAGCATTCCGGCCGACGGCAAGGTGCTGCGCGGCGTCGGGCTGATTAACCAGTCGTCGATGACCGGCGAAAGCGTGCCGGTGCGCCGCGAGCGCGGGGCCTGGCTGTATGCGGGTACCCAGGTGCAGGAGGGCAACATCGCGGTGGTGGCGGAGAAAGTGGGCGACGCCTCGTCAACCGCCAACATCCGCCGCTTTATTACCGAGTCCCTCGGCCAGCGCAGCGAAACCCAGCAGGTCACCCAGAAGATGGCCGACCGCCGGGTGGCGATCACGCTCGGCGTCGGCGCCGCCGTCTTCGCCATGACCCGCGATATGCGCCGCCTGGCCTCCGTTTTCCTGGTGGACTACTCCTGCGCCCTCAAGCTCAGTACGCCGATCGCCTTTAAGTCGATCATGTACCGGGCGGCGCGCAGCGGTCTGCTGCTGAAGGGCGGCCGGGCGATTGAGCAGCTGGCCGCCGTGGACACAGTGGTGTTTGATAAGACCGGCACCCTGACCATGGGCGACATGCTGGTCACCGACGTGGTGAGCTTCGACCCGCAGCACACCTGGGCCGAGCGGCTGCTGGCGATCGCCGCCTCCGTCGAGGAGCACAGCAACCATCCGCTGGCCCACGCTATCGTGGCGGCGGCGGAAGATCACGACCTGCCGCACATCAACCACGGCGAGGTGGAGTACGTTATCGCCCACGGCCTGATCTGCGAGCTGGACGGACACAGCATGCAGATCGGCAGCCGCCACTTTCTCAGCGAGCACTACCAGATTGACTTCTCGGCCAATCAGGCCGATATCGCCCAGCTGGAGCAGCAGGGGCGGCACCTGCTGTTTATCGCCCTCGATAACCGGCTGGTGGGGATGATTGGCCTGCAGGACAACGTCCGGCCAGAGGCGGCGGAGATCATCGCCGCCCTGCGCGATGGCGGTATCGGCGAGGTGATCCTGCTGACCGGCGACAGCGAGCGCAAGGCGCAGCAGCTCTCGGGCGAGCTGGGCATCGACCGCTACTACGCCCAGTCGACGCCGGAGAGCAAGGTCGAGGTGGTGCGCCAGCTGCAGGCCCAGGGCCGCCGGGTGCTGTTCGTCGGCGACGGCATCAACGATGCGCCGGTGCTGACCCAGGCCGATATCGGTCTGGCGATGAACAAGAGCACCGAGCTTGCCCAGCAGGCGGCGGACGCGGTGCTGCTGCAGGACAACCTGCACGGCGTCACCGTCGCCCGCGAACTGGCGCAGCAGGCGATGAAGCTGGTCAACAGCAACATCAAAATCACCGAGTGGGTCAACAGCGCCATTATGCTGGCCGCCGCCCTCGGCTGGCTGTCGCCGGGGAGCAGCGCCCTGCTGCACAACGGCACGACGCTCGGCGTGCTGCTGCGCTCGCTGGCGGCGCGCAAGGCGCGTTAAATCAGGCGCGCGAAGGTCCGCCTTCGCGCGCTTTCTCAGCGGTTGTCGAAGGTATCGTTACCGGCATCGTTGTTGCCGCTGACGGAAACCTGCACGTTGCTGAAGTTCATCCCCTCCACGGCGACAATCCTGCCGAACTCCCCGGCCGCGATGCGGCAGTCTGAAAAGCTGACGTTCTGCATCGGCCGTTCGGGAAAGGCCACCAGATCGAAGGCCCGGGCGGGCAGGGCGTAGTCCTCGCTGAGCGTCGCCTCGACGCCGCTGACTGCGATATTGCGCACCCGCGTCATCTCCATCGCCTCCGGCACCCGGCTCGCTACCGCCCGCCAGCTCTCCGGCAGCGCGTCAGGGTTATTGATCCGCTTGCGGTTGTAGGCGTTGTGCCAGTCCATGATCCACGAGAAGGGGAACTGCACGTTGCGCATGCGCAGGTTTTCAGCCCGCACGTTTTCAATCACGCCCCCGCGTTCGCGGGCGGACTTCATCCGCAGGCCGCAGGCGGCGCCGTCAAAATCGATGTCGTGGATATGGACATTGCGGATGCCGCCGCTCACCTCGCTGCCCAGCGTTACGCCGTAGCCGGAGCGGATGACGCAGCGGTCGATTTCAATTGCCTCTGACGGCCTGTTGACCCGCAGGCCGTCGCCGTCGCGGCCCGACTTCACCGCGATGCCGTCATCCCCGCAGACGATATCGCAGCCGGTAACGCGCACCCGCCTCGAGGAGTCGATATCGATTCCGTCGGTGCTGGGGCCGTGGTTATCGCGAATAGTGACGCCGCTGACCAGCACGTCCTCGCAGTAGGTGATTTGCAGATTCCAGAAACCAGAGCGGCGGAAGGTGATGTCCGCCACGCGCGCGCCGCGCACATTGTGCAGCAGGCAGGCGCGCGGGCGCTTGATCAGGTAGTCCGCTATCCAGCGCAGGCCCTGTTCATCGTACTCCCGGCGCAGGCCGCCGTTTTGATTTTCGCCCCAGTAGAGGTTCCACCAGTGCGGTCCCTGACCGTCAATCGTGCCGCCGCCGGTAATCTCAACGCCGCTGACGTCGATGGCGTTGAGGATCGCGGCGGGCCAGCGCATCTCAACGCCCGCAATCCGGCTGAATATTTCCGGATAATCGGCAATGTCGGTGGCGCCGAGCAGCGTCGCGCCCGCCGCCAGGCGCAGGCGGCTGCCGGTGCGCAGAAAAAGGGCGCCGGTAAGCCAGGTTCCCTGCGGAATTATGACCTCGCAGCCGTCGGCGGCTCCGGCATCAATGGCCCGCTGAATTGCCGCCGTATCGCGGCGCAGGCCGCGGCCGGTGGCGCCAAAATCGTGAACGCTGAGCGTCTTGGCTGTCATGCCCGATCTCCCGTGGTGGATCTTCTCAGGCAGATTCTAAAGCAGGGCCGCGCCGGCGGCCTTGACGATACTGCCACCGGCCGGGCGGAGGTGGCAGCGGCGGGAAGATAGCCGCTAGCCGCGCAGCGCCTGGAGAATGCGCGCAAGGTGGTCCGGGAGCGGTTCGTCGTACCACAGGGTGTAGAGGCCGGCGGGAACGGTCTCAAGCGGCCTGATAAACCTCACGCCGGGCCAGTGGATCAGCGCGCTATTTTTTTGAGCGCCTATTGAAGCCGATCACAAAAAAAAGCCAATCCATGAAAATTTTGCGCCAAGCGGGGATAAGCCGGAAGGCCTATCAAATATTCCACCAAAAGGCGTTAATAACTTTTGTCTTAAATTAAACGGCTGCTTAATCTCATTTCAAGTTTACTCGATAGGCTTACGCACTTGGGTATTAAATGTTAACTCTAATTGGCGTTGTGCTGAGGTAATTATGAGGCAAAAGGCGATTATGATGGTAATTGCGTTCCTTTCCTATATGGGAATGGCAGCGTTTGTTACCCAGATTGGTATATTGATATCTCCGATGGCGTCTTATTTTGGGGTTTCTGCGGTGGAGATGGGCGCGCGATTCTCTTTTCTTACTGCCGGAACCTTAACCGGAACGTTTATTGCGCTATTTATGTTTGATAAATTCAGTATTAAACGGTCATACATGATTTTGTATATACCGCTACTGGTTTGTGGCGCGATTATATCTTTAACGCCGAATATACATATTCTCAGCGCCGCCATGTTTATTCTTGGTATTGGCTGTGGGGCTGGTTTATCTGCCGGTGCGGTGATTATTTCGAAAACCTTTGACGATAATCAGCGTGCCTCCATGTTTATGATCACCGACTGCGCATTCAGCCTCTCCGGCTTTATTTATCCGGGGATGACCACCTTTACTCTGGCGGTGGGTTTAAGCTGGAAGTATGGCTTTACGGCTGCGCTGGTGTGTATCGTCCTGATCCTGCTGGCGCTGCCGTTTGTCACCTTCCCGAAGGTATCGAAGAAGGAGCAGATGGGCGCGGAGCAGCGCGTTGAGTACTCCACGCAGTCTATCTGGATCGGGCGGGTTTTCCTGTACGGTTTCCTGCTGTGCATGTACCTCATCGGGCAGAATGTGCTGATGACCTGGGGGCCTAACTATCTGATTGAGAGATTCAGCGTTACGGCGACGGAAAGTAATATGGTTATCAGCTATTACTGGGGCGCGGCAGTGATTGGTCTAATTCTCTCTTCTATTATCGTCATGAAGATCCCGCCGCGTAAGTTTATGATATTTGCCACCAGCATGGGGACGCTCCTGACGTTTACCATGTATACCGCACCGTCGTTTAACGTATTTATTGCGGCAACTACCCTGTTAGGCTTTTTCACTTCCTGCATCTTTAAAATGGGCATTGCGATTGGCTCTATGCAGGTTAAAAATGCGCCGCCGCGGCTGGTTACCTTTCTGCTGTTGTCCGGGACCATCGGCGCAATGATCGCACCGGCTGTTTCTGCCTTTATTGTTCATCTGTTGAGCCTGAAAGTATCGATGCTGCTGGTGTTTATTTCTTATCTCTCGGTATTTTTAGCGTTCATTACCGTGTACTACAAAGAAATTAAAGAGATTGGCGTCAACCACAGCGAAAAAGCCAGTGCGGCACACTGATCGACCATTTATATCGTTAACCTAATTATCACTGTATTTAACCAGGAGTTATATCATGGCTAAGATGTTACATACCCATTTAGATGAAAATGATGTTGGCCGCTACGCGTTTTTACCCGGCAGCCCGGAGCGCGTGCCGCTGATTGCAGAGTATCTCGACGATTTTAAAAAGGTGATGCAGCATCGCGAGCACACGACCTACAGCGGCTATCTCGAAGGTGAGCTGGTGCTGGTGACCTCTACCGGAATGGGCGGCTCCTCCTCCGCTATCTGTACCGAGGAACTGGGCAAGCTGGGCGTGGATACCTTTATCCGCATCGGTACCGGCGCTTCGACCTCTCCGGACGTCAACAAGGGTGACCTGGTGATCCTGAACGGCACCGTACGCATGGAAGGCACCAGCTCTCACTACGTCCCGATGGAGTTTCCGGCGGTGCCGGACTACCAGGTCTTAACGGAGCTGGATAAAGCCTCCCGGAAGCTCGGTTTTAATTACAAAGTCGGCATCTCTATCACCAAGGACTCCTTCTTTACCCAGATTGAGCCGGAAACGCGTCCGAACGGCTGGGAGCTTAAGCACAAGTGGGAATCTTATGTGAAGGGCGGGGCGATCATTACCAGTATGGAAGAGGCCGTGCTCTTTGTTATCGGTACCTCCTTTAACTATCGCATGGGCTCCGTACTGGTGTGCGCGACCGATTATACCGGCCCTGACGTTAAAGCTAAGCAGACCGTGAAGGCAGCGCCAACCGCCGACGGTTATCCGCGCGAGCACATTCATAAAGGTATCGAAGTGGGTATTGAAGCCATGCGTCAGCTGATTCTGAGCGATAAGCAGAAGCGGGCCTAATCCCCCTGGCCGCACCCGGCAATGTCATGCCGGGTGCGGAGCACGGACAAAATAACGACGCGAAATTTTGGATCCTGTCGTAATAAAAGCGGAGTGTTGTGATGCGAAAGGATCTGTCTGATTTACGTCAGGGATAATGATATGAAAACCAACGTTGCTGCACTCGGCTCTCTGCTCCTCTCTGTTTTTTCCTTTAACGCTATGGCTGCAGAGAGCAATAGCCCACAATATTTATCTGACTGGTGGCACCAAAGCGTCAATGTGGTGGGCAGCTACCACACCCGCTTTGGCCCGCAGATCCGCAATGATACCTACCTGGAATATACGGCGCTGGCCCGCAAGGACTGGTTTGACTTTTACGGCTACGCCGACCTCCCGGTTTTTTTCGGCGGTAACTCTACGGCTAAGGGGATCTGGAACAAAGGCTCTCCGCTTTTCGTCGAGATAGAGCCACGATTTTCCATCGATAAATTAACCGATAGCCATCTTGGCTTTGGCCCCTTTAAAGAGTGGTACTTCGCTAATAACTATATCTTTGATGCCGGGCGGAACTCCGACTCCCGACAAAGCACGTGGTATATGGGACTGGGGACAGATGTCGACACCCATTTACCCATGAGCCTGTCGCTGAATGTTTATGCCAAATATCAGTGGAAGAACTATGGCGCCACTAATGAGAATGAGTGGGATGGCTATCGCTTCAAAATTAAATATTTCGTTCCGATTACCCCGCTGTGGGGCGGTAATTTAAGCTATGTTGGTTTTACTAATATAGACTGGGGATCTTCATTAGGTTCTGACAGCGCCCGCGATATAAACGGCAATCATATCCGCAGCAATAATTCAGTGGCCTCAACGCATATTCTTACGCTTAATTATGCCCACTGGCACTATGCTGCTGTAGCACGTTACTGGCACCACGGCGGACAGTGGACAGACGGCGCGACGTTAAATTTTGGTAACGGTAATTTTACAACCCGCAATACCGGCTGGGGCGGCTATTTTATTATTGGCTACGATTTTTGATAAAACCCGGATATACTTAGCGTAGTACATTTAGCCTGCCGTGGGGGGAATATATCAATGGGTAAATTAAGCAGACTCTCTGTAGCCACCGGCCTGTCTGTTTCAACAATCTCACGGGTATTAAATCGCTCTGCGAATGTATCAGCTGAAAAAAGAGAAGCGGTGCTGGCGGCAGCTAAAGCGCTCGGTATTATGGGCGGCGTTAAAGCCTATCATAATCTTATCGTGGTGGTCAGCGATGGCCGCAACGATCCCTTCCACCACGAAGTGATTGAGGGGATCAACAGCCTGTGCAGTGAGTTTGGCTACAGCCTTGTTGAGTTTAAGCTGAATGCCAATAATTTTATCCGCGAAAAAATAGAGCCCATCGCCAGCGCGATTATTTTTATCGGCGAAAGATCCTGTAACGGTTCGGTGAAAGAATTAGGCGTCCCCTATATTTTTATCGGTGACTCAATTATGGATGCGACGGCGCCCAGTATTAAGATTGATAATCTGCAGGCCGCGCATACCGCGACAAAATATTTGTGCGAACGCGGGCATCGGCGCATTGGGCAAATTCTCGGCGATAAGTCGCTAAAGCTCGTTGAGCTCAGAAATATGGGTTATAAAAGCGCGCTGCGCCAGGCGGGGGTTACCGTCGATATGTCATGGAACTACTACGGTGATTTCAGCTTTCGCGCTGGCGAGAAAGCCATGGACTATTTCATGCGCCTTCCCGAAAGGCCTACCGCTATTTTTTCACACTGCGACCGGATGGCTATCGGGGCAATGAAGCGCGCTAACGAAATGGGCCTGTCCGTTCCCGATGATATCTCGCTGATTGGCTTTCAGAACATCGAGATAGCCGAGTACATGGCGCTGACCACCGTATCGCAAAATTTGCGGCAGATAGGCCGCAGCGCCTGCATGGCGATCCACGAAAAGATAACCAAAAATAAAGATATTGCCAGCGTGCTCTATTTTCCCGATGTGGTTGAGCGCGGTACGGTCAGGCGTATCTGAATATCACATTACGTACCGGAGAACTTATGAAACGTGCATTTATTATGGTGCTGGACTCGTTTGGTATCGGCGCTACCGAAGACGCGGATCGCTTTGGCGACGTCGGGGCCGACACGCTGGGCCACATTGCAGAAGCCTGCGCCAGAGGCGAAGCCGATCACGGCCGCAAAGGGCCGCTGAACCTGCCGAACCTGACCCGCCTGGGCCTGGCGAAGGCCCACGAAGGCGCCACCGGCGAGATCCCGGCGGGCATGGACGGCAGCGCCGATATCGTCGGCGCCTACGCCTGGGCGCACGAACTCTCCTCCGGGAAAGACACGCCGTCGGGCCACTGGGAAATCGCCGGCGTGCCGGTGCTGTTCGACTGGGGCTACTTCCCGGCGCATGAGAACAGCTTCCCGCAGGCGCTGCTCGACAGGCTGGTTGCACGCGCGAACCTGCCGGGCTACCTCGGCAACTGCCACTCCTCCGGCACCGTCATTCTCGACGCGCTGGGCGAGGAGCACATGAAGACCGGCAAGCCGATTTTTTACACCTCGGCGGACTCGGTGTTCCAGATTGCCTGCCACGAAGAGACCTTCGGGCTTGATAAGCTGTACGAGTTGTGCGAAATCGCCCGCGAGGAGCTGACGGAAGGCGGTTACAACATCGGGCGGGTGATTGCCCGGCCGTTTATCGGTGATAAAGCGGGTCACTTCCAGCGCACCGGCAACCGCCACGACCTGGCGGTCGAGCCGCCGGCGCCGACGGTGCTGCAGAAGCTGGTGGACGAGAAGCGCGGCCAGGTGGTGTCGGTGGGTAAAATCGCCGATATCTACGCCAACTGCGGCATTACCAAAAAAGTGAAGGCCACCGGCCTCGACGCGCTGTTTGACGCGACGGTTAAGGAGATGAAAGAGGCCGGAGACGACACCATCGTCTTCACCAACTTCGTCGACTTCGACTCCTCGTGGGGCCACCGCCGCGACGTGGCGGGCTACGCCGCGGGCCTGGAGCTGTTTGACCGCCGCCTGCCGGAGCTGATGGCGCTGGTGGGCGAGGATGATATTCTCATTCTGACCGCGGACCACGGCTGCGATCCGACGTGGAGCGGCACTGACCATACCCGCGAGCACATACCGGTGCTGGTGTACGGGCCGAAGATGAAACCGGGCTCGCTGGGCCACCGGGAAACGTTTGCCGATATCGGCCAGACGCTGGCGAAATATTTCGGCACCTCGCCGATGGAATACGGTAAAGCGATGTTCTGATGAGGGGAGGGGAAGGGCGTGAGCCTGGTTCCCCTCACCCCGCCTCCCTCTTTTCCTGCCAACAAGATTCATCGGCAAGCGATTAACCGGTCTCACGCCTGCGCGTAAATAGTACATCTATCAGAAATGAGTGCTATATAACCTCAGCTTTATTAATGTGTATTTAATGCCGGGTTGATTGTGGTCGCTTTATATAATTAAATGCTATTTATTATTCTGTAATGTCATCGGGTTTATTTAATCAATATAAATTGACGATAGACATTCTTCCGGGTATTTTTTTTGACGATGATCTTTTCATCGTCCTGTTTTTTTTATGGTTATTATTGCTTTATTAAAGGTGGGGTATGTTTAAAAAATTACTACTGGCAACCAGTTTGTTAAGTGCCGTAATGCCAGCATTCGCAGCAACGCCAGGTCTTTCGTGGAAATTGCCAGGAAGCGAAGAGTTGAATCAAATAACCTTTGGAGTGACTATCAACGCGGCAGCAGCAAGAGATCAATTCTATTTTGCTAATCAGTTCAGCTTCACTAATGGTGGTGATATAGGTTATACGGGGATTCAGCCCACCGTTAATACACAAACCGGTGAACGGCAGTTCAGGGTATTATTTAGCAGCTTCCGCAGCGACTCCTTCCCGCAATACCCAACGTGCTCTGGCGGTGCTGATGGTGCGAAAGCGGGTACAACGTGCCGTATTCTTGTTCCCGGTTCTCTGGGCGACACTTTCCGGTTTGAGGTGACTAAAGTAGGTGAAAGGGTGTCCGGTGTGGTTGAAAACCTCACTACCGGTCGTAAGGATATTATCGGGGTCTGGACCGTTGGCACCTCTGCCGGCTCTTTAGCACATTCGCAAATCGCCTGGATTGAAAACTACAAAATGAACAACGCGAATTATAAGCTGACCTGCGATAGTACCGGCTGGCCTTACTATGAGGTTAAATTTTTACCTCCTACGGGTAATGATGGCAAAATACAGGGGACGATCTCTGGCCTTAACCGCGGTTCAGACGCCTGCCCGGGAGCGATTACCTGGACTACGGACAGTACGGGGACGTTGGTGCACGGCGGATTCTGACCCTGCCTAACCGAATGTCAGGGCGGCCCTGCGCCGCCGTATTTTCAGAACCCTCCGTAAATCCCGCCGACTCCAGCCATCTCAACTACGCTTAACTGTCTACGCCAAATTTCTAACTGCAATCAGACGGAAGGAGACCACAGATGGCATACCAGACAGTGAACCCCGCTACCAACAAACTGATCAAAGCCTACGACAATCATTCAGATGCGGACGTGGAAGCCGCCCTGAAGACCGCCCACGCGCTGTACAAATCCGACTGGGCGAAAGGCAGTATTGACCAGCGCCTGCCCGTCCTGCACAGGCTGGCGGATCTTATCGATAGCCGCGTTGAAGAACTGGCGAAAATTGCCAGCGAAGAGATGGGTAAGCTCATCGGGCAGAGCCGCGGCGAAGTGAAGCTCTGCGCGCAGATCGCCCGCTACTACGCGGATAACGCGAAAGAATTTCTTAAGCCGGTGCCCTACCAGAGCGAGCTGGGCGAGGCGTGGGTTGAGCACCATCCCATCGGCGTACTGATGGCCGTGGAGCCGTGGAACTTCCCCTACTATCAGCTGATGCGCGTTCTGGCGCCGAACCTGGCGGCGGGCAACCCGGTGCTGGTCAAGCACGCCAGCATTGTGCCGCACTGCGCCGAGGTGTTCGCGCACCTGGTGCGCGAAGCGGGCGCGCCGGAAGGGGCGTGGACGAACCTGTTTATCTCCTCGGATCAGGTGGCGAATATTATCGCCGACGACCGCGTGCAGGGTGCGGCCCTGACCGGTTCGGAAAAAGCGGGCAGCGCGGTGGCCTCTCAGGCCGCTAAATACGTCAAAAAATCGACCCTCGAACTGGGCGGTAACGACGTCTTCGTGGTGCTGGATGATGCCGATCTTGAAAAGGCGGTGAAAATCGGCGTGCAGGCGCGCCTGCAGAATGCCGGCCAGGTGTGTACCGCCGCCAAGCGCTTTATCCTGCATGAGAAAATCGCCGACGCGTTCCTCGATAAGTTCACGCAGGCATTCCAGGCGGTGAAGATTGGCGATCCGCTGGACGAAAGCACGAAGCTTGGGCCGCTCTCCTCGAAAGAGGCGCAGGAAACCCTGACGAAGCAGGTTAATGAAGCCGTTAAAAACGGCGCCACCCTGAAGCTCGGCGGTAAGCCGGTGCAGGGCGAGGGCAGCTTCTTCGAGCCGACGATCCTCACCGATATCGCCCGCGATAACCCGGCCTACTTCGAGGAGTTCTTCGGCCCGGTGGCGCAGGTGTACGTAGTGAAAGACGATGACGCGGCGGTGAAGCTCGCCAACGATTCCCACTACGGCCTCGGCGGCGCGGTGTTCAGCCAGAACATCGATCGCGCTAAAAAAATGGCCTCGCGAATCGAAACCGGGATGGTCTACATCAACTGGCTGACCGATACCGCCGCAGAACTGCCGTTCGGCGGCGTCAAGCGTTCCGGCTACGGGCGCGAGCTGTCGGATCTGGGGATCAAGGAGTTTGTGAACCAGAAGCTGGTGGTGGTCCGCAAGGGATGATTCTTATTCCGGGCTAAAGCAGCACGCGCGCGCCGTCGGCAGAGTCTGCCGACGGCGCGTCTTTTCATACCGTCCGCAATGCTGTCTGAGAAATAATGGCTGTGGCGCAGCTAATCATATTTTTTTCCCGGTCATAAATGCAGATTAATTATCTACAGACACACCTTTCCCTCATATTTTCTTCTTTAGCGTAAGGCCTCTGCCATTAATTAATGAGCGTTCACCCTTTTAACTGATAATCGCTAAAATGCGCGACTGCGCGCGATTTAATGCCTCGCAATGGAAAAGAGGGAATTTTAAACTCTGGTATCATTTCGACACGATTAGGATGAGTTAATGGCTGGAGAGCATTTTGCGTCGCATCAGATATTATTCGGCTCTGGTACTATTTAGTTCTGTGAGTACTTTTTCCACTCACGCTGAAGTCACCGTTCTGGAAAAAAAACAGTTTAATAATACCCTGCTGGATCCCCTGAGTCTGGAAGTCGGCGGCAGCATCCGGCCAGAATTTATCTGGAATAACGGCCCCGAGCCGGGATATGACAAAAATGGTCACGACGGCGGAACGCGCTTTCGCTTTACCGCCGACTACGCCCTCGCGCCGCACACCTCGGTGGTGGGCTACTATGAGTGGGGAGTGGATATCGCCCACGTGCTCGGTATGAGCAGCCACTACGATCATGACGCGCCCGACGACTTCCAGCGCCAGCTCTACGGCGGTATCAAAGACGATCGCTACGGTACCCTGACCTACGGCCATCAGTACGGCGCCTACTACGATGCGGTGGGGGTAAAAAGCGATGTCTGGGACAACGACGGCCACGCCAGCGCCAACTGGATCGGCGTCGGCGGGGACTACGACGGCGGCGAGCGGCCGAAAAACACCCTCAAATACACCAATACCTTTGGCGACCTGACGCTTTACGCCGACTACCTGATGCCCGTGGACGAGAAGTGGATGGGGGACGATATGCGCTATCGCCGCAACCACGGGGGCGGGATTGGCTTTGACTACCAGCTGGAAAAGGATCTCACCGTCAGCGCGGCCTGGAACCAGACCAAAGCGACCATCAAGAACAGCGCCGGGGAGCAGAAGGGTTACCATCAGCAGTACTCCGGGGCGGCGCTGACCTGGCAGCCGGATAACTGGTATCTGGTCGGCACCGCGACCTGGTACAAGCACTACGTGCCGACCAAAAGAACCGCGACGGTGGATCGCTACTTTGCAGGCGACGGCTACGGGCTGGAGAGTTTCGCGGGCTACACCTTCCATATCGACAAGCCGCTGCTGCAGTCCGTGCAGCCCTATCTGGGCGCCGATACCCTGCGCCTGAAGGGGGAGGAGAACTACCACGCCAACCACGTCTATCTGGGCATGTACACCCAGATAGCCTACGGCTTCTCGTTCTATCTGGAGCGCACGCTGGCATCCACTTCCGATAACGAAGCGGACACCACCTGGCTCTCGGTGTACTACGATTTCTGATACCGCTTGCGGGGCAGATTACGCTTTCTTCAGCCCCGCAAACGCCGCCCGGATCTCCGCCTCCGGCAGTTCGACGCCGATAAACACCATCACGCTGTGCGGCGCCTCGTCGCCCCAGGGGCGGTCCCAGTCGGCGCTGTAGAGGCGCTGCACGCCCTGAAACAGCAGCCGGTTTGGCTCGCCGTCGATCCACAGCATGCCCTTGTAGCGCAGAAGCTGCTCCGAGTATGTGAGCAGCAGATTTTCCATCACCCGCGACACCTCGCTGATGTCTACCGGGTAGTCGAGGTCGACTACGATGGAGGCTATATCGTTCTGCTTCTCCGCCACGAAGTGGAAGCGCGGCCCGGGCTGCACCACCTTCTCTTCCAGCATAAAGCCGCCGGTATCAAACAGCAGTCCGAGGTCGATATCGCCGTGGGTCACGGTATAAATCGGCGCCCTGGCGTTAATGCGCGCCAGCCGCTCGCGCAGTTTTTCGCTGTCGCCCGCCACGTCCGTCTTGGTCAGCAGAATGCGGTCCGCGTAGCCTACCTGCGACTGGGCGAGAGTGTACTGGTTCATCTGCCCGTCGGCGTGCACCGCGTCGACCAGGGCGATCACGCCGTCGAGCAGGTAGCGCTGGCAAATCACCTCGTGGGAGAAAAAGGTCTGGACGATCGGGCCGGGATCGGCCATGCCGGTGCACTCGACGATCAGCCGGTCAAAGTCGAGATCCCCGCGATCGCGGCCGTCGAGCAGATCCAGCAGGGCGTCTTCCAGCTCGTTTGAACGGCTGCAGCAGATGCAGCCGTTGGTCAGCGTTTTGATCTGCGTCGCACGGTCGCCGACCAGCTGACTATCAATAGAAACTTCGCCAAATTCGTTTTCAATGACGGCAATTTTGTGGCCGTGCTGCGCGTTGAGGATATGGCGCAGCAGGGTCGTTTTTCCGGCGCCGAGAAAGCCGGTGAGTAGGGTGACGGCGATAGGGGGCATGTGCGGCTCCTTGGGATTTTTCGTCCACGTTAGCAGACTACGCGGCGCCTGATAAGTGAAGGCCCCGCGTTTGCGGGGCCATGTTGGATTAATGATGAGAGGAGGTCTTCACGCCACCCTCCGGCACCGGCACGTAAGGTGTCTCCTGGTCGGTGCGTTTGTCGATATTGCGCACCTTCAGCCAGGTCTTAATACCGTAGAAGATGATGCTGTACACCACCACCAGGAACAGAATGCTCAGCCCGGCGTTGGTGTAGTTGTTCACCACGATATGGTTCATGTTGGCAATCTGCGTCGCGGTCAGGTCCGCGCTGCCGCTGGCAATCTTCTCTTTATACTGGTTAGCCATGTAGAGGAAGCCCTCCAGCTGCGGATTGCTGCTGAACAGCTTCAGGCCCAGCGCCCAGGTGGTGCACAGCAGCAGCCATACCGCCGGGATCACGGTGACCCAGATATACTTGCTGCGCTTCATCTTCACCAGAATTACCGTACCGAGCACCAGCGCCACCGCGGCCAGCATCTGGTTAGAGATACCGAACAGCGGCCACAGGCTCTTCACGCCGCCCAGCGGATCCACCACGCCCTGATAGAGCAGGTAGCCCCACAGGCCGACGCAGCCCGCGGTACCCAGCACGCCCGCTACCAGCGAATCGGTTTTCTTGAGGAACGGGATAAAGTTGCCGAGCAGATCCTGCAGCATAAAGCGGCCCGCGCGGGTGCCCGCATCCAGCGCGGTGAGGATAAACAGCGCTTCAAACAGGATGCCGAAGTGATACCAGAAGCCCATATCGGCCCACGGCAGTACCTTGTGGAAGACGTGGGCGATACCCACCGCCAGGGTCGGCGCGCCGCCCGCGCGGTTGAGTACCGACGGTTCGCCGATATCTTTCGCGGTCTGCATGATCTCTTCCGGCGAAATCACGAAGCCCCAGGAGCTGACGGTGGCCGCCGCGTGAACGCTAACGTCTTTCAGCTGGGCCATGATCAGCGCCGCGTTCTCGCCGCCCATCTCGTGCAGGTTCGGCATGGTGATGCCGAGGCCCGCCGGCGGGGTGTTCATCGCAAAGTAGAGGCCCGGCTCGATAATCGAGGCCGCCACCAGCGCCATGATCGCCACGAAGGATTCCATCAGCATCGCGCCGTAGCCGATAAAGCGGGCATCGGTTTCATTGGCCAGCAGCTTCGGCGTGGTGCCCGAGGCAATCAGGGCGTGGAAGCCGGAGACCGCGCCGCAGGCGATGGTAATAAACAGGAACGGGAACAGCGCGCCTTTCCACAGCGGGCCGGTGCCGTCGACGTACTGAGTCATCGCCGGCATTTTCAGATCCGGATTGAGGATAACGATGCCGATCGCCAGCCCGACGATAACGCCAATCTTGAGGAAGGTCGCCAGATAGTCGCGCGGCGCCAGAATCAGCCACACCGGCAGCAGGGCGGAGATAAACGCGTAGCCGATCAGGGTGAAGGTGATGGTGGTGTCCTTAAAGGTCAGCGCCGGGCCCCAGTACGGGTCGTGAGCGATGACGCCGCCGAACCAGATGGCGGCCACCAGCAGCACGATGCCGATAACCGACACTTCGCCGACGCGGCCGGGGCGAATAAAGCGCATATAAATGCCCATCAGCAGGGCAATCGGCACCGTCGAGCAGACCGTAAACACGCCCCACGGGCTTTCCGCCAGCGCCTTGACGACGATAAGCGCCAGCACCGCGAGGATAATAATCATGATCAGGAAGCAGCCGAACAGGGCAATGGAGCCGGGCACCCGGCCCATCTCCTCTTTGATCATCTCGCCGAGCGACGAGCCGTTCCGCCGCGAAGAGATAAACAGCACCATAAAGTCCTGTACGGCACCCGCGAGCACTACGCCCGCCAGCAGCCACAGCGTGCCGGGCAGATAGCCCATCTGCGCCGCCAGCACCGGGCCCACCAGCGGGCCCGCGCCGGCGATGGCGGCAAAGTGGTGGCCGAACAGCACGTAGCGATTGGTTGGCACGTAGTTGAGGCCGTCGTTATTGATAACCGCCGGCGTCGCGCGGGTCGGGTCCAGCTTCATCACCTTCTGGGCGATGTAGAGGCTGTAGTAGCGGTAGGCCACCAGATAAACCGAGACCGAGGCGACGACGATCCACAGGGCGCTGACGTGCTCGCCCCGGCGCAGGGCCACCACCGCCAGACAGAACGCGCCGAGTATGCCGAGCGCTGCCCAGGGGAGATGGCGGATGAGTTTTTTCATGTCCATAGTAACAACCTGACTGAGAGTAGAGAGGAGATATTGTTTTGTTTATTGCTGGGTGCTGTTAACGGATGCTATGGCTATCGTGCCAGACGCGCGGGTGCGTGCGCGTCTGATTATGGGTGAGTGGTTGTATGGCGGGGCGAGCGGTTATTTTTCCGGCTGAGCGGTTTTTTGTACTGATTCCGACAACTGAAATTGTGATTCAAATCACGCTTAAGATTTTGATTACGCGCATATTACGCGTAATGTGCGCAGCACAAATAAGGAGGAAGAGATGCAGGGAGCCGCAAGAGAAATAAGTGCCGTAAAAAAACAATCGATTGCCGTGCGGACGATTGACTCTACCCAGGAGGCATTGGCCAGCATGACGCCGGAGCTGGTGATTGCACTTTGTGGTCCCATTGGCTCTCCGCTGCATGAGACCGCAGGGCATGTTTGTAAGCTGATTGAGGAGTTCAGCTATCATGCCGAAATTATTCGCTTAAGCGAAATTATTCGCCTCAATATGCCGTTAGTCGCCGCGAGCGTCGATTCACATTCCCGGCATGCGGAAATTGACTCACTCATTCGCGGCGGTGATGCGCTGAGAGAGCGCTACGGAAATGATATTCTGGCTAAAATGGCAATCGCCAAAATTGGCGCTGATAGAACCTTCCACTATGGTGAGTTTGACGACACTCCCGCTGAGAGCCTGGCCGCCGATGCGCGAAAAATAGCGAGTCATCGCATTTGCCATATTATTGACTCTATTAAAAACAGCGATGAGCTTACGCTGCTGCGCAATATATACGGCGACGCGCTATTTGCCATCGGCGTATTTTCTCCTGTTGAAACGCGGAAAATGAATCTGGAACATTCAGAAGAACTTTCCGCATCCGATATTGAACTGCTAATTGATACTGATTCCGGTGAAGAGTTCAGCCACGGGCAATCCGTGCGGGATACCTTTCCGCTTTGTGACTATTTTTTACGGGTGGACGACGGCGTTAACGGCCCGCAGGGAATCAATGCGCGTAGCCAGATAGAGACCAGCCTGCAGCGCCTGCTGTCGCTGTTGTTTCGCACGGCGGTTGTCTCACCGACTCTGGAAGAAAGTGCGATGTATGCCGCCGCGTCAGCGGCCCGCAATTCCGCCTGCCTCTCCCGCCAGGTCGGTGCTTCTGTGACGTCCAGTAACGGTGAGCTGCTGGCTATCGGATGGAATGATGTACCTAACAGCGGCGGAGGGCTATACGGAAAATTAGCCGTAAATGGACATAAAAATCCGGATGCCCGCTGCTATGCAAAAAAAGGCGTGAAGTGTCACAATGATGCCGAAAAGAGGGCGATTGCGGGTATGATTGTCAGCAATCTGGTCAGCGATAAAATTATTCCGCAAAAAAAGCAGTGCCAGGCCGTTGAGGCAATGATAAAAAATACCCGGCTCAAAGATTTAATCGAGTTTTCTCGCGCCGTCCATGCCGAAATGCATGCGATCCTGACCGCCTCTCGCGTGGCCGGGGAGCGCATTGTTGGCGGAAAGATTTTCGTTACAACCTATCCCTGCCACGCTTGCGCCAGGCATATTATCGCCGCCGGTTTGCAGGAGGTTTATTACATTGAACCCTACAGGAAAAGCCTGGCGACGCGTTTGCATGACGACGCAATGACGGAGGCGCAGGCTGCGGGCGATAGACGGGTCAGATTGATTCAGTTTGATGGCGTAGCGCCCAGGCGCTACCTCGACCTGTTCGACTCAGGATCTCGTAAAGCGGCAGGGGGAGTGCTAAAGTTGAGCGCTAAAGAGATCGCGCTGCCGGCGACCAACGTGAGTCTGAGGGCGATCCCGAGGCTCGAGGAAGTTGTCGTCGCAGAAGTAAAAGAGAAGGCTTTCCGCTTTCCGAAAGTCATAGCACCAGAAGGTGAACAGCATGAGTAAAAATGATCCTCATCAGCTTCAGCTCCCGATTCTTGTTGAGGTTGGCTCCCCAATGAAGGAAAAGAGAGTCAGCAGCCGCGCGGCGGAAAGCGAACGCGCTTTTCAGCGCCAGTATGGCGCCTCCGCCGCCGACGAAGATATCTACAGCGCGATGGCAAATCGCTACTGGCAGGGATTAGCGGGCAAATAACGCTTCATCAGCCGCGCTGGTGTTTCAGGACGGCTGATGAATACTCGCCTTATTTAAAACAGCGTCTCCAGCTCCTCAACCACCCGATACTCATCATCCACCAGCAGCAGCGTCTTCCACTTGTCGAAGGTCAGGCAGGGGTGCGAGGTGCCAAAAATCAGAATATCGCCGACCTGCACATCGCAGCCGGGCGCGACGTTCAGCATGCAGTGCTGATCCATGATGCCGACGCTTTTCAGCGCGCCCGCGTCCAGCGCCAGCGCTTTTCCATCCCGGTAGTGGGCGGTCGGCTGCGGCAGCCCGGCGTCGAAGGCACTGTCGCGCTTGCCGAAGTTGACCACCGCGCGCCCCGGCTCCGGCACCGACTGCACCATTGCCACCAGCTCCAGCGCCGAAGCGAGATCGCCGCCCAGATCGCAGGCGGTGGCATCGCGGGCCCGGAGCTGCTGCTGCGATTCGTCGTAGATCCCGGTATCGTGGGTGATATAGCATCCGGGGCGAATGACCACCCGGCACTGCGGCGGCCGCTCCGCCGCCAGCCAGACATTACACACCACGTCATACCAGACGCTGCCCGCCCCGGTCAGAATAAACTCCCCGTCGACGTAGGGCGCCATTTCGCAGGCCAGCGCGGCGGCGTCGCGCAGCAGCGCCTCCACCTGCGGCTGCGGGTTGTCGCCGTGCAGCACGCCCTCATACAGCTCCAGGCCGCGCAGGCGCAGGCCGGGAAGGCGGGCAACAGACTGCGCCAGCGCCAGCCCCTGCGCCGTGGTTCGGCAGCCGCAGCGGCCCCCGGGGACGCCGAGCTCAATCATTACGTCCAGCCGCTGGCGGCGGGCGGCAAAAAAGTCGGAGAGCGCGCGGGCGTTGGCTTCGCTGTCCACGCAGCAGATAAAATCCACCTCGCGATAGTGCGCCTTCAGCTGCGCGACCATCGCCATATTGGCCTTTCCTACCAGCTGGTTGACCATCAGCACCCGCTGCACGCCGCTGGCCATCGCCGCGCAGGCCTGCCAGGCGCTGCCGACGCCGATGGCCCACGCGCCCGCCCGCTGCTGGGCCTGAAAGATCCACGGCGTCATGGTGGTTTTTCCGTGCGGCGCCAGAGACACGTCGCGCGCGTCGGCGTAGCGCTGCATCCACTGAATATTATTCTCCAGCGCCGATTGCTTAATCACCGCCGCGGGCAGGCAGACCTCTTCCGCCAGCACATTGGCGGGCGAGAAGAGCGGGGCGGACTTGCCGGGAAACAGAAGGTTATCTTGATACTTCATATCATTTATCTCATCGTAATTTAACGGATTTAAGTTTTGGTATCATATTTATGGTGTTGATAAAAATGATTATTTTTGTGTTTTTCTTCATTTTGTGAATTAAAGTATCACTTTTTACTCTTTCTTTTGCGTAGTTTCCCGCTGTTTTTCTCACTTGTAAATGGTTAACTTACCCACAGAAAAATGAGGAGTAAGTGGCGATGAAGGTTGACTGGCTATTCAGAAATGTGACCGTTGTCGACGGCAGCAGCGGCGCGGAGTACCGCGCGGACGTGGCGGTAAGCGGCGAACGGATTGTGGCGATTGCGCCGGCGCTGGAGGTCGAGGCCGGGCAGGTCATCGACGGCGAAGGGCGCGTGCTGGCGCCGGGGTTTATTGATGTCCACACCCACGACGATATCAACGTTATCCGCATCCCGGAGTACCTGCCGAAAATCAGCCAGGGCGTGACCACGGTGATTGTCGGCAACTGCGGCATCAGCGCCGCCTGCGCCACCATCGGCGACGCCGTGCCCGATCCGATGAACCTGCTCGGCGAGAAGCCGCAGTTTATCTATCCCAGCGTAGACGCCTACGCGCGGGCGGTGGAAAAGGCCCGCCCGGCCATCAACGTCGGCACGCTGATAGGTCATACCACGCTGCGCAACAATCACATGGACTCTCTCTACCGCGCAGCTACCGAGGGCGAAATCTCCGCCATGCGCGAACAGCTCAGCGCGGCGCTGCAGCAGGGGGCGCTCGGGCTGAGCACCGGCCTGGCCTATGCCAGCGCCAACTGCGCCCCCACCGAAGAGGTGATGGCCCTGGCGGAAACCCTGGCGGCGGAGAACGGCATCTACACCACCCACCTGCGCTCGGAGTTTGCGCCGATTCTCGACGCGCTGGACGAGGCGTTTCGCATCGGCCGCCACGGCCGGGTGCCGGTGGTGGTGTCGCATCACAAGTGCGCCGGGGCGAAGAACTGGGGCCGCACCAAAGAGACGCTGGCCTTTTTCGACAAGATGCGCCGGCAGCAGGAGATCGCCTGCGACTGCTACCCCTACTCCGCCAGCTCCTCGACGCTGGACATGAAGCAGATAACCGACGAGTTCGATATCGTCATCACCTGGTCGGAGCCGCATCCGGAAGTGGCCGGGCAGACGCTGGCGCAGATCGCCGACGGCTGGCAGATGTCGCTGCACGAGGCGGGCAGGCGGCTGATGCCCGCAGGGGCTATCTACTACAACATGGACGAGCAGGACGTGCGGCGGGTGCTGCGCTATCCGGTGACGATGATTGGATCCGATGGCTTGCCTAACGATCCGATGCCGCATCCGAGGCTGTGGGGTGCCTTCCCGCGCGTGCTCGGCCACTACTGCCGGGAGGAGCGGCTCTTCCCGCTCACCCAGGCCATTCATAAGATGACCGGCCTGTCGGCGGCCCGCTTTCAGCTGCCGCGCCGGGGTCTGGTCAAGGTGGGCTACTACGCCGATCTGGTACTCTTCGATCCGCTGACGGTGAAGGACGTGGCGAGCTTCGCCGATCCCAAGCGCCCCGCGGCGGGCATTGAGGCGGTGATGGTTAACGGCGTAATGAGCTATGACGGCAATCAGCAGATTATTGGGCGGGCAGGGCGCTTCCTGCGCCGCCAGGATACGATAAAGGAGCAAGTATGAGCATTAAGCGCTACGGCACAGAGGGCGGTACCGGCACCGGCGGGCAGCACCTGCCGTTTGCCAGAGCGGTGGAGGCGGGAGGCTGGCTGTACGTTTCCGGCCAGACGCCGATGAAAAACGGTGAAGTGGTCGAGGGCGGGATCGTCGAACAGTCCCGGCTGGCTATCCAGAACTGCGTCGATATCATGACCGAGGCGGGCTATAGCCTGGCGGACGTGGTGCACGTCAGCGTTATTCTTACCGACGCGCGCTACTTTCAGTCCTTCAATAAGGTGTTCCGCGAATTTTTCGGCGATAACCCGCCGGCGCGCATCTGCTGCGTGGCGGACCTGGTGGTCGACTGCAAGGTCGAAGTGGATGTGAAATGTTTTAACTCGTCGCGAATCTAAAGAATTTCGCCGGCGTTAATCAACCTGATTGCCGCCGGCCGTAACAACAAAAAATAACGATGACTTTATCCGCCTTCGCTGAACGGCGGGGCGGCACCTTTTTATCTCAAATACCCTTCAACTGGCAGGATGTGACTTATGAATAATCATATCTTTTTAGTCGGCTTTATTATTTACGCGCTGGCAATGATCTGGCTCGGCTGGTTTGTTTCGCGCAATCAGAAAAGCGGCGAGGATTTCCTGCTCGGCGGCCGTTCGCTGCCGATGTTCCTGACCCTCGGTTCGACGGTTGCCACCATGGTCGGCACCGGCTCCAGTATGGGCGCCGTCGGCTTTGGCTACAGCAACGGCTGGGCGGGCATGCTCTACGGCATCGGCGGCGCGGTCGGGATTTTGCTGGTGGCGTGGCTGTTCGCGCCGGTGCGTAAATTACGCTTTATGACCATGAGTGAAGAACTTTCTTATTATACCGGCGGCAGCCACCTTATTAAGAATATTGTCGGCCTGATGATATTTATCGCCTCGATTGGCTGGCTCGGGGCGCATATTCTCGGCGGCAGTATGTATCTGGCGTGGGCCACCGGAATTAACCTGACGCTGGCGAAAGTGATTATTGCTCTGGCCTTCGCGATTTACGTTATTATCGGCGGCTATTCGGCGGTGGTGTGGACCGATACGATCCAGGCGCTGATCCTGTTCTTCGGCTTTATCCTGATGGCCGTGCTTGCCGTGGTGCACGTCGGCGGCTGGAGCGCTATTGAGCAGGCGATGGATCCGCGGGCGCTGAGCCTGTTTGCCGTCGATAAGATGGGCGTTCTGCCGGCGCTGTCGCTTGCGACGGTGATTGGCGTTGGCGTACTGGCGACGCCCTCTTACCGCCAGCGCATCTATTCCGGTAAGGATGTGCCGTCGGTGCGCCGCTCGTTTGTCTATACCGGCGTGCTTTATCTTTTCTTCTCAATATTGCCCGCCATTATCGGCATGGCGGCCTTCACCATGAACCCGCACCTGGCCAACAGCAACTACGCCTTCCTGTTCGCCACCAGCTTCCTGCCGGCGATCCTCGGGCTGGTGGTGCTGATCGCCGGGCTGTCGGCCACCATGTCCTCCGCCAGCTCTGACGCCATCGCTGCGGTCGCCATCATGATGCGCGACCTGTATACGATGATCGTCGGCAGAATGCCGCCGGAGAACCGCGCCATCACCCTTTCACGCTGGATGCTGGCGGCGGTCATCGGCCTGGCGCTGCTGTTTGCGCTCACCTCGGACGATATCATCAGCTACATCACCAAAATGATCTCGATGCTGATGTCGGGCCTGTTTGTCTGCTCCATCCTCGGCCGCTTCTGGCCGCGCTTTAACTGGCAGGGAGCGCTGACTTCGCTGATTAGCGGTATGGCGGTCTCAGCCGCCATGCTGATGAACGATGCCTGGCTGGCGCGCTGGGGCAACCCCTGCATTCCGTCGGTCATTGCCAGCCTGGTCTTTGGCGTGGCGGTGACGCTACTGACCCCCGCCAGCCGCGTCAGCCGCGAAGAGGCGCTGGCGATGATCACCCGCGAGCGCGAGGCTCAGCCGGACGTGCGCAGCCTGCGCGCTGGCAAGCGCAGTCCCGCCGGAGGCCGGTAATGGAGAACTACATTGCCGTTGACTGGGGATCGAGCCACCTGCGGGCCTGGCACATTGCCGACGGCGCGTGCGTTAACCGCCTCAGCCTGCCTTACGGCGTGACCCGCATTGCGCCGGGCGAGGCGCCGGAGATTTTTCGCCGCCACATCGCCCCCTGGTGCGGGGCGTCGCCGCTGCCGGTGGTGATGGCGGGGATGATCGGCAGCGACGCGGGCTGGCGGCCCGTGCCCTATCTGGCCTGCCCGCTGCCGCTGGCCGGGATTGGCCGCGGGCTGTATGAGGTTGAGGAGCAGGTGTGGATCGTCCCCGGCCTGAAGCTGGAGCGGGAGGGCGAGTACGGCGTGATGCGCGGGGAAGAGACCCAACTGCTGGGGGCGATGCGTCTGGCGCCCGCGGCCTGCTGCGTGATGCCCGGCACCCACAGCAAGTGGGTCGGCCTCAGCGGCGGCAGCGTGGAGCGCTTCGATACGGCGATGACCGGCGAGCTGCACCACCTGCTGATGCACCATTCGCTGATCGGCAAAGGGCTGCCCGCGCAGCGGCGCGACGACCGCGCCTTTACACGCGGCCTGGAGAAGGGGCTTGGCGAACCGTCGCTGGTGAATGCGCTGTTCGCGACCCGCGCCGCAAGAGTGCTGGGCGCGCTGGCGGAGACCGCCGTGGCCGATGCGCTTTCCGGTCTGCTGATCGGCGCCGAGGTAGCGACGTTCAGCCGCCGCTACCGGGCGGAACAGATAACGCTGGTGGCAAGCGACGCGCTCGCGCCCCGCTACCGCCAGGCGTTCGCCCGCCTGGGCACCGCCGTCAGCCTCTGTCCTGGCGAGGCGGCATTTTTACAGGGCATAAGGAGCATTATTGATGGACGATATTAAACTGGTGGCGATCCTGCGCGGGATCCGTCCCGCCGAGGCCGCCGATCACGTCGGCGCCCTGATTGAAGAGGGCTTTCGCTACGTTGAGATCCCGCTCAACTCTCCGGACTGGCAGCATAGCATTCCGCAGATGGTGAAGCGCTACGGGGAGCGGGCGGTGATTGGCGCGGGCACGGTGCTCACCGCCGCACAGGTGGAGACGCTGGCCGAGGCGGGCGCCGCGCTTATCGTCACGCCCAATACGCAGCCGGCGACCATCCGCCGGGCGGTGGCAAAGGGCATTCTCGTCTGCGCGGGCTGTGCCACGGCGACCGAGGCGTTTAACGCCCTGGAGGCCGGGGCGCAGTGGCTGAAAATTTTTCCCTCGTCGGCGTTCGGACCGGGCTATATTGCCGCCCTGAAGGCGGTCCTGCCCCCGGAGGTGCCGGTGCTGGCGGTGGGCGGCATCACCCCGGAGAACCTGGCCGACTATCTGGCGGCGGGCTGCGCCGGGGCGGGGCTGGGGAGCGATCTCTACCGCGCCGGGCAGAGCGCGGCGCAGACCCGCCAGCAGGCCCGGCGCTATCTCGCGGCCTGGCGCGACGCGCGCTAGTCGCCCAGCGGTTGGCGATCGGCACCGCCCCGGTGGCTGTCCAGCGCCAGCTTGATACGGCGAATGCGGTCCTTTGCCTGCGCTTTATTGGCCATCGCCAGTTCGGTGGCCAGCACGTCTACCATCGCCAGCATCGCGTAGCGCGAGGTACTGGGCTTAAAGATATAGTCGTTTTCCCGCACCAGCAGCGGCAGCAGCAGATCGGCCTGCTCCGCCAGCGGCGTGCCTTCCGGCGCGATGGCGATAACCTTTGCGCCGTACTGGCGGGCGATGGCGGCGCTCTCGGTGATCTCCTGGGTATAGCCGCCGAGAGAGAGCGCCACCACCACGTCTTTCGGCGCCACCGCCGCGCACATCATCCGCGCCAGCAGGCCGTCGCTCTGGCTGACCACCGGCAGGCCGAGGCGGAACAGGCGGTACTGCATCTCCATTGCGCAGATGGTGGATCCGCCGCCCATGCCGATGGCGAGGATCTGCCGGGCGCCGCTGAGCAGGGCGACCGCCTGACTCAGGGCCCCGGCATCCAGCGCCCGGCGGTTGGTCTCCAGTACGCTGATAATCGATTCATAGATCCCCTGCACGCCCTCCAGATCGGGCACATCGAGAATAAAGCGCTGTCCCACCGCCAGCGACTGGGCCAGCCGCAGCTTTAGTTCGCGCACGTCCTTACAGCCCAGCGCGCGGGCAAAGCGGGTCACCGACGCCTGGCTGGTGCCGGTCAGGCGCGCCAGCCCGGCAATCGGCAGTTCGGCGGCGGCCGCCGCGTCGTCGAGGATAAACTGGGCGATGCGCTTTTCGGTGGCGGTCAGCGACATAAAGCGGTCGGTGATGCAGGAGATGATGTCGATAGTCCAGGCCATGTGCGGTATCACTGCGTTGATTAATCATGGTACTTTGTACCACAGATGCGTCGATGCCGCAGCGCAGCTTCTGCGCAAAAAAAATCTCTGTTACCGCCCATGAGCAGGATCAAAATGATTAAAGTTTTTTCACGGCAGGCCGTTAATTCTTTAATCTGCTCACTGGAATGAAACGACATGCTTAACCGTATCAAGATAGTCACCAGCCTGGTGCTGGTATTAGTGCTGTTTGGTCTTTTACAACTGACCTCCGGCGGCCTTTTCTTCAGCGCCCTGAAAAATGACAAAGAAAACTTCAACGTTCAGAAAGTCATCCGCCAGCAGCAGTCGACGCTGAACGGCAGCTGGGTGGCGCTGCTGCAGACCCGCAATACGCTGAACCGCGCCGGGATCCGCTACATGATGGATCAGAACAATATCGGCAGCGGCGCGACGGTTGCCGAACTGATGCAGACCGCCAGCCTGTCGCTGCAGGAGGCTGAAAAACGCTGGGCGGAATATCAGAGCCAGCCGCGGGATCCGCGCCAGAGCGAGGCCTCGGCGCTCGACATCAAGCGCAACTACGATATCTATCACGGCGCGCTGGCGGAGCTGATTGAGTTGCTAAAAGCGGGAAAAATCAACGCCTTCTTCGATCAGCCAACCCAGGGTTATCAGGATGGTTTTGAAAAGGCTTACGTCAACTACTTCCAGCAAAACGACCGCCTTTACGAGCAGGCCGTGGGAGATAACCAGCGCTCTTATAACCAGGCTATCTGGATCCTGGTGGGCGTGCTGGTGACGGTGCTGGTAATTATTCTGGTGGTGTGGACGGGTATCAACCACTCGGTGATCCGCCCGCTGCATCGCCTGATGGAGAGTATTCGCCACATTGCCGGCGGCGACCTGCTGAAGCCTATCGACGTGCACGGCACCAATGAGATGGGCCGCCTGGCGGACTCCCTGCGCCACATGCAGGGTGAGCTGGCGCGCACCGTCGGCGAAGTGCGCAGCGGCGCCGATGCGATTTACAGCGGCGCCAGCGAGATTGCGATGGGCAATAACGATCTCTCTTCCCGCACCGAGCAGCAGGCGGCGTCGCTGGAAGAGACGGCGGCCAGCATGGAACAGCTGACGGCGACCGTGAAGCAGAATGCGGAGAACGCCCGCCAGGCCAGCAACCTGGCGCTCAATGCTTCCGAAACGGCGCAGAAGGGCGGCAAGGTGGTGGACAATGTTGTGCAGACGATGCGCGAAATCACTACCAGCTCGCAGAAGATTGCCGACATTATCAGCGTTATCGACGGCATTGCCTTCCAGACCAATATTCTGGCCCTTAACGCGGCGGTGGAAGCGGCGCGCGCCGGTGAACAGGGGCGCGGCTTTGCGGTGGTGGCGGGTGAGGTGCGCAACCTTGCCCAGCGCAGCGCCCAGGCGGCCCGCGAGATCAAGAGTCTGATTGAAGACTCCGTCAGCCGGGTCGATGTCGGCTCCACGCTGGTCGAAGGCGCGGGCGAAACCATGGCCGAAATCGTCAACGCCGTCACCCGCGTGACCGATATTATGGGCGAGATCGCCTCTGCCTCCGACGAGCAGAGCCGCGGCATCGATCAGGTTGGCCTGGCGGTGGCCGAGATGGATCGCGTGACTCAGCAGAACGCCTCGCTGGTTGAAGAGTCGGCGGCGGCGGCGGCGGCGCTGGAAGAGCAGGCGAGCCGCCTGACGCAGGCCGTTGCGGTGTTCCGCATTGAACAGGCGCGGCAGCCGGCAGGCCGCGAGGCCGCGCCGGTAAAAGCCAGCCCTGCGCCCGTCGCGCTGCGCAAGCCGGCGGTGGCCGATGGCGAAGACAACTGGGAAACCTTCTGATGTGAATGGCCCGGCGCGCCGCGCCGGGCTACAGCGTCAGGCGCATGGCGCAGCGCATCTCGCGCGCCAGGCCGTGCGCCGCTTCCTCCTCCAGCCGCTGCTTCAGCTCCGGCGTCAGAGCCTCCTCTTCAACAACAGTAAATCCCAGCCGGGCGTAGAACGGCGCATTCCACGGTACGTGGCGGAAAGTGGTCAGCGTGAGCGCAGCCAGTCCGTTATGCCTGGCGCGGGCGGCGGCGGCATTCAGTAAACTGCGGCCCGCGCCCTGGCCCTGCCGATCGCGGCGTACGGAGAGTTCGGCGATAAACAGGGCATCGTCAGCGGCGTCGAGGAGCACAAAGCCGACCGGAACCCCTTCCTGTACGGCCACCAGGCTGCGGCCCCGCGCCCGGTACTGCCGGTGACGCGCGGCATCGATGACCGGCGCCTGCGCCAGCCAGGCCAGGGCGGGGATCGCAAGAAACGCCTGCGCCGCCGAGCGTTCAACGGCGGGCAGATGGGCAATGTCGGCGGGCCGGGGCGGACGAACGGCGATCGCGTTTTTCATCGGGCGGCGGGCGAGGGGGGCTACCCCTCGCTTTTCACTATCTTAATTTCCACCATCCCGATCCCCAGCCTGCGCGGCGCGTGGCCGAGGATATTGCCCTCGTTGGTGGCCTGCGGCGCAGGCGGGACGATGGTCAGCAGGCGGCTGCCGGTCGGGTTATCGAAGTGCAGCGTGGTGGTGGTTATCTCGTGGCTTAGGGTCAGAGTCTGCTCGCTGTCGCCGACCCGCACCGGCACCGGCTTATCGGCGTTCTGGCCGAAGGCGCGGGCGGTAATAATCAGGTCGAACCTGGCCGGCAGCGGGTCTTTATACTCAATTTTCACTGCGTCGCCGAGCTGGGCGTTGGACCAGCGGCCCCACAGCTCCGGGCGGGAGATACCGCTGAACTGCTTCACCTCCTCCGGCGCGCCGGCGACGTTAAAGATAAAGCTGTCGGCCTTGTAGCGGATGTCGTTATCGACAATTTTCAGCGTATCGACGTTGTGCTGATAGCGGGCGACGTCAATCACCGTCTCCTTAAACGCCGCTTTGCCTTTCCACAGCGGCTGATTGACGTGCTCCACCTTCTGCTCGCCGCCCAGCTGGCCGGAAGAGACGCACCAGTCGGTTGACAGCGCCAGCGCGGGCGACCACAGCTGGCCCATCTTGTAGCAGCGGTCGATCCACATAAAGTTGTCGCGCGGGGCGAAGCCCGCCAGCTGGAAGCGCAGCGGCGCGGAGTATTCGCTCTCCGGCAGCGGCTCGACGCGCTTATCGGAGACCCGCAGCAGCAGCGGCAGGCGGAAGTGGCTGCCGGAGAAAGCAATCATGTTTTTCTGGCTGTCGATGGTGTAGTCCTTGATCGACTTGGGGAAGTTCCACAGGCGGATGATGTCCGGCTTCCACGCCAGCACCTTCTCCTTCATATTGAGGAACACCTCCGCCAGCGACTGCCCTGAGAGGCTGCTGCGCCCGAGGCCGAGATAGTTATCGCCGCCGAGAATATCGAGCACCGTGGCGCCGTTATCCAGCGAGCTGCGCTTCACGCCGACCACCTCCTGCTGCGGCTTAACGCCGCGAATGATCATAAACAGGTTATTGCGGTCCTGCTTGTTGAGGTAATCCCAGGCGGTGTTCTTCATTGCCAGATGGTCCGACGACACCACGATCACCGTATTTTTAAAGTACGGCGAGGCCTTAATTTTTTCGATCAGCGCCGCGATGTGCTCCTGGCTGCAGCTTACCGCGCTGAAGGACTGGTTCACCTTGCCGCCGATTTCGTACTTTTTGCGCTGGCAGGTGCGGGAAACGAAGCCGTCCGGATGGTGAGTATCCACCGTCAGGGTAAACAGCGAGAAGCGCTGGCCGGACTTCGACAGCTCTTCATACTTTTGCCACACCTCGTCGAGGACGGTGTCATCGTAGAAGCCCCAGTCGTTGCGGTAAGCCGGGTCGGCCACCACGCTTTTGAGCTCTTCTGAACCGTACAGATGATCGAAACCGTGGGATCGGAGAAACACATCTTTGCCGGCGAAGCGCAGGTTGGCGCCCTGCATAAAGTAGTTCTGATAGCCGGAATTTTTCAGGATGTCGCCGAGGCAGACATTCTGCGGGAAGAAGCTGGAGACCGACGCCGAGGCGTTGCCCTCAAACGGCGCAAACAGCGGGATGCCGCACTGGGAGGCAACCATACCGGCGATGGTGTAGTCGGTGCCCGGCAGCTGCATGGTGTGGCTGAAGTCGACGCTCTCGCTTCTGAGCTTATTCATTTCCGGCGCGAGGTCCGGGAAGGCGTCGTTGTTGAAGTAGGTGCGTTCCAGGCTTTCGCCGTAGATATAGACCAGGTTCAGCTGCGGATGGGGAATGGTTTTCGACGGCTCTTTGTACCAGGCGGCAAAGTCCGGATCGCCGTCGCGAGCCTGGGACTTCACCAGCTCCGTCAGCTGGCGGAAGGCCGGGCTGGCGTCAACGGAGGCCAGGGCCAGGCACAGCGCCAGCAGGCTGTAGCCAAAGTGGTGCGGACGGCGGCGGCGGCGCAGCAGCCAGCCCAGCCCGCCGAACACCAGTACCAGCGTCAGAATCAGCCCAGCGCCCGGCAGGAGATATTTGCCGAAGCCCGCGCCGGTGAGGCTGTTGGTCAGCGTATAGAGCACGGCATCGTTGATGCCGTCGCCGGTAAAGTAGTTGCTGGCGTAAAGCGTCAGATTCAGAACAACAAACAGGCCAAGCACCGCCAGGGTGGCGGAAAACCACCAGGCGTTGCGGCCCGCTTTCCATGAGTAGAGCGTCACGGACGCGAGAAACAGAGCAATGGAGACAAGCTCGGACACGGCACATCCTCAGTGAGGCCCGCCATCCTCTGGCGGGCATAGCAATTTCGACGCTACACTTTAATGGTTGCGCAATATTGCTGCAATTGTAGCGTCATGAAATTGCGGATCGCCTAAGATTTGGCTGAGAAGTGCAGAGGTTTTAGCCCGCTCACGTTCGGCGTGGGCGGGCGCTGAGGCGGGGATCAGGAGATAAAACTGGCGCCCTGCTTGAGGACGAGGTCGCAGGCCTTGGTTTTCACCTTTTTACCCAGCTCAGTGTTGCCCAGCGTGCTGAGGTTCAGCTGCTGGCCGTTCTGGGCGTTGAGCAGGCCCTGAATGCCGCTGGTGTAGTCGGTATCCTGCTTCTGCTGTTCGCTGCTGGTCAGGCCGAGCTTGTCGAGCACCTTATCCTTCACGTTCTGCGCGTCGGTAGCGTCGGTCAGCTTCTGATTGGCGCAGTACTGCAAAATACCGGCGGCATTGTTCATGTTGCTGGCGCTCAGCGCCTGGCCGTTGCCGTTCAGCAGGCCGGCCAGCGAGGAGAGGGAAGTACCGCCCTGCTGGCCGCTCTGAGCGCCGAGCTGGCTGGCGGCGCTGGAAAGCGAATCGGTCAGGGAAGAGGCCATCGCCCCGCCGGAGAGCAGCGCACAGGCCGCAGCTGCGGCGCAGAGGGTGCGTTTTGCAGATTTCATCATGTCGGACTCCTTTCAACGTTAACTTGCGAAGTATACAGCGTCATCCGCCAGGATTGGTCCTAATACTCTTTACCGGTGACGCGGCTGCGGTAGCTGCCCCAGTTGAAGATGACCCACAGGCTGTTGCCCAGCCGCATGCGGTCCATCACCCGCTCGCCCAGCAGTTTATTCATTTCCTCCATGTTGCTGTTGGTCAGCATGCCGGTAGGGCGCTTGGAGGAGGAGCGGCGGTCGACGATCTGATTGATAATCACTTTTTCGTAGCGGGACTCGGTCTGGACGCCGATTTCGTCAATCACCAGCAGATCGACGTTGCTGAGATCGTTAAGCAGTTGCTCTTCGCTGCTCTCCCGGTTGCCGAAGGTCTCTTTCATCGCCGACATGATATCGGCGACGGTGATGATCAGCACCGACTTGCCGCGCAGCAGCAGCTCGTTGCAGATGGCGGCGGCGAGGTGGTTTTTCCCCGTCCCCGGCTTGCCGGAGAAGATAAAGCTGGCGATGTTGCCGTCAAACTCCTCCACGTACTGGCGCGCTTTGGCCAGGGCATTCATCTGCCCGTCGCACTCGATATGGTAGTTATCGAAGGAGCAGTTCTGGTGCAGCGGGCGAATGCCGGAGCGGTTGAAGGTGCGCTGCATCTTCATGGCCCGGTTCTCGCGCTCCAGCGCCGCCGAGCGCAGCTGGCCCTGCTCTTTTTGCCAGGCCAGCAGCTCTTCGCCGGTTTTGAACGCCGGTTCGATGTGCTTCGGCATCATTTTCTGCAGACGCTGCATTACGTCGCCAATATTTTTCATCACTTAACCTCGAAAGCCGGGGGGAATGTGGTTGTCAGGTTCAGAAATGGCGTTCATATCGCGCTTCGGCTGGCCGTTGTTGCCGGCGCGGCCAATTTGCAGGCTGCGGGCCAGCTTCTGCTGCCACTGCACGTGGTGAAACACTTTGCCTTCCGCCTGCCAGTAGGCGACAAACGACGCCAGCTCCTCCGGCGTGGCAGGCGCGGTCAGGGCAATGCCCCACAGGGCCGCCATCCGCTGAAAGTCGGCGTCCGGCTGCCAGCCGTCGTACATGGCGAATTTACCCAGCGGCACCGCGACGGGCGCGGGCGTCGGATCGTTAAACAGCGCGCCGTCCAGCGCCACGTCGCTGCCGGGGCGGGCGAGTTTTGCCTCAAGATCCAGCAGCTGCGCCAGCCGCGCGGGCGTGAGGGCGTAAAACGCCGGGGCATTGTTAGCAAACACCGCAACAGTGCCGTTTTCGGCTTTCTTTAACACGCCGTCGGGGTCGTCGTTAAACGCATCAACGCCGATGACGCTGGCGGTCAAAATTCTGGAAGACATAGCGCAAATTCAGGAGTGGCAGAACATCGGCAGATAGTAGCACAGACCCGGGCGAAAGATCAGACCCGGGGACGCTTGCGGTAGAGCCACAGGCCGGGCAGCGACAGCCCTATCGACAGCGCGCCGACGATGGAGATGGCTTTAAAGAAGTTGCCGAGCAGGGTCTCCATCAGCGCTTCGCTGTAGCCGAAGTGGCTGATTTTTACCGCCGAAATCATCGCCGTGTAGGCGGAGATACCGGGAAACATCGGAATGACGGCGGCAACGGTAAAAATTTTCGGGTGCGCCAGATACCAGCGCGACCAGCGGATGCCGATGCAGCCCACCAGGATCGCCGCAAAAAACGTCGCCCACTCCACGCTGAGGCCGCTGTGCATCATCAGCATCCGCGAGCCGTGGCCGATGGCGCCGAGCAGCGCGCACCACGGCAGCGCGCGGGCGGGGACGTTAAAGACAATGGCAAAGCCCACCGCCGGCACGGCGGACAGCAGCATATCCTGCGCCAGCGCCAGTAAAAAAGGAATTATGCCCATCCGCGCAGCCCCCACAGCGCCATCGCCAGCACCACGCCGATGCAGGTGGCCAGGGTCAGCATACTGGCGATCGCCCAGCGCGCCAGGCCGGTATTGACGTGACCCTTAAACATGTCCGCCACCGCGTTGATCAGCGGAAAGCCCGGCACCAGCAGCAGGACGCTGGCCGCCATGGCGATCGTCGAGGTCTGGACAAACGGCGGCAGGCGCAGCAGCAGCCCGGAGACGGTGGTGGCGGCAAAGGCGGTAATGCAGAAGTTTATCTGCGGATGCAGCCCGCGGTGGGTTAGCAGCTGGCGGATATACATGGCAACGGCGCTGGCGCAGAAGGTGACCAGTGCCCCGTCCCAGCCGCCGCCGTTGAGGCGGCAGAAGCAGGCGCAGGAGAGCGCCACCATGCTGACGACCAGCCAGCGCGGGTAGCGCAGGGGCTGGATATGGCTCAGGCGTTTGCCAACGTCGTCGGCGTCCAGCAGCGCGTGTTCGGCCATGATGACAATATGCTGCACCTTGGTGACAACGTGCATATTAATGCCGCGATCGTGATTTTTGCGCGTGGAGGTGAGGCACTCGCCGCGATAGAGCGTCGTCAGCACGATGGCGTTCGAGGAGATGGCGCTCTCCACGCTGTCCATCCCCAGCGCCAGCCCGAGGCGGCTGGAAAGCTCGTCCACCAGCGCGCTCTCGGCGCCGTGCTGTAACAGCAGCAGCGCGCACTGAATGCACAGCCGCGTGACGTGTCGTTGGTCCATTTGCATCCGTTCCTTTATGGCTACTGAGCCGTAACGGAACAGATTTTGAACTACGCCACACTTTTTGTAAATCGTTGGAAAGTGCACGTTTACCGTGATTTTTGGCCTTCTTTTTTACGGCCGGGTTATCAAAAATGCATTAAGACACTTTGTTGATACAAAAATAAAACAAATAATTAACCATTGGAGGCTGCAAGCGTGAAAACCCAGGTCGTGATTATTGGCGCAGGTCCCTCGGGTCTGCTGCTGGGGCAGCTGCTGCACCGGGCGGGGATCGATAACCTGATTATTGAGCGCCGGACGCCGGAGTATGTGCTGGGGCGCATCCGGGCGGGCATTCTGGAGAGCGGCACCGTTGCCCTGCTGCGGGAAGCGGGCGTCGGGGTGCGAATGGACGCCGAAGGGCTGGTCCATCACGGCGTCGAGTTTCTGTTCGACGGGCAGCGCACGCCGGTGTCGCTCAGCGCGCTGACCGGCGGCAAGAGCGTAATGGTCTACGGCCAGACCGAGGTGACCCGGGACCTGATGGCGGCGCGGGCCGACAGCGGGGCGCCGGTTATTTACGGCGCGGACAACGTCGTTCTGCACGACATGAAGTCGGACCGGCCGTACGTGACCTTTGATAAAGAGGGCGAGCCGTGCCGGGTGGAGTGCGACTTTATCGCCGGCTGCGACGGCTTTCACGGCGTCTCGCGCCAGAGCATTCCCGCCGCGTCGCGGCGCGAGTTCGAAAGCGTCTGGCCGTTTGGCTGGCTGGGGATGCTGGCCGATACGCCGCCGGTGAATCCGGAGCTGATTTACGCCCATCATGAACGCGGATTCGTGCTTTGCAGTCAGCGCTCACTTACCCGAAGCCGCTACTACCTGCAGGTACCGCTCAGCGACCGCGTTGAACAGTGGTCTGACGAACGCTTCTGGCAGGAGCTGACGCGCAGGCTGCCGGCAGATCTGGGCAATAAGTTAGTGACCGGTCACTCACTGGAGAAGAGCATTGCCCCGCTGCGCAGCTACGTGGTGGAGCCGATGCAGTACGGCAGGCTGTTTCTGGTGGGCGATGCGGCGCACATCGTGCCGCCGACCGGCGCCAAGGGGCTGAACCTCGCCGCCTCGGACGTTAACTACCTGTGGCGGATCCTGCGCGAGTACTACCTGCGCGGACGCGGCGACCTGCTGGCCCGCTACTCCGGCTACGCGCTGGACCGGGTGTGGAAGGGCGAGCGCTTCAGCTGGTTTATGACCCATCTGCTGCACGACTTCAGCGAGAAGAGCCCGTTTGACCGCAAAATGCAGCAGGCGGATCGCCGCTACTACCTCGGCTCCCGGGCCGGGCTGACGACCATTGCCGAAAACTATGTCGGGCTGCCCTACGAGACGGTTGCCTGATCCGACGTTAACAGGAGGCTTGATGCCCCGGAGCAGTAAAGTCCCGACGTTTAAGCTGTACGGCGAGGCGGCGGACTGGCCGACACCGGAGCTGCTGCACTGTGAGTCTATTTTTGAGCGCAGCAGCCTGCACGGGTGGCACATTCGCGTACACCAGCACGCGGAGCTGGTGCAGATGCTCTACCTGCAGAAGGGGCAGGCGGAGATTATGGTGGAAGGGGAGACGATTATCTGCCGCGAGGCCAGCCTGCAGGTGGTGCCCGCGCTGTGCGTGCACGGCTTTCGCTTCTCGCCCGGCACCCAGGGCTACGTGCTGTCGCTCTCCCTGCCGCTGCTGGGCCGCTTTGAGGCGCAGTTTGGCCGCCAGCTCGAGGTGCTCAACCGCCCGGGCTGCGTGGCGGTGAAAGCGTCGAAAAAGCATATCGACGCCCTGTTCGCGACGCTGCTGGCGGAGTATCAGCAGGAGCAGGACGCCAGGGAGATGATGCTGCACGCTATGCTCAGCGCGCTGCTGGTGTGGCTCAATCGCCAGGTGCAGGCGCCGCCGCCGGCTGAAGCGGGCGGTGAACGCAAGCGCACGGTGATGCGCCAGTTCGCCCGGCTGATTGAGAGCCACTACCGGGAGCACCTGCCGCTGGCGGAGTACGCCCGGCGGATCGGGCTGTCGGTGACCCACCTCAATACGCTGTGCCGGGAGCTGCACGGCTGCAGCGCGCTGGGCGTGCTGCACCGGCGCCTGATGCTGGAGGCGGAGCGCAGCCTGCGCCACACCAGCATGAGCGTACGGCAAATTGCCGACTTTCTCGGATTCAGCGATGCGACCTACTTTTCGCGCTTTTTTCGCCGCTACCGCGGCGAGGCGCCGGGGCGGTTTCGCCAGCGGCTGATGGCCGACTCGTAGCCGGGGCTACTGGCAGACGTCAACCCACTCGGCGTCCGTCAGTTCCGCCAGCCGCTGCGGCGAGAGGCGCACGGCGCTGTGGATGGCGCCGGCGGCGGGCAGCACTTCATCATAGTCTTTTAACGACACATCGCAGTAGACGGCGAGCGGGTTCTCCAGGCCAAAAGGGCAGACGCCGCCGACCGGATGGCCGGTCCAGGTGACCACCTCATCGGTACTGAGCATCCGCGCCTTGGCGCCGAAAGTGGACTTCAGCTTTTTATTGTCCAGCCGGGCGTCGCCTTTGGCGACCACCAGTATCACAGCATCCTTGACCTTCAGGGAGAGGGTTTTGGCTATCTGCCCCGGGGCGACGTTGTGCGCCGCCGCCGCCAGCGCCACGGTGGCGGTACTCTGATTCAGTTCGATGATTTCAATATCGGGGGCGCGGTCTGAGAAAAATTGCCGCACGGATTCAAGGCTCATGGTTCTCTCCTGATATAAGCGCAGTAAATCTGGCACAAGCCGCCGGTACTGTAAATATCCGCCGTAACGATAGCGGCTATTTCGCCGTTTATCGATCCTCTTCACATTCGCTGCAACCGGTTACAGTAACCGGTTGCAGATGCGGCAAACCGGGATTAAAACTGAAGAGGTAACCTACTCAGTCATTTATAAAAAACAAGAGCCGTCCTATGAAACCTTTCCCGCAGGAGAGCCGCCATGTCAGGTAATAGCGCCGCGTTTAATCTGATTTTTCGCTTTGTTGAAAATTACGTTAGCCCGATTGCCGGGCGGATCTCCGCCCAGCGCCACGTCATGGCCATCCGCGACGGCTTTATCTCCGCGATGCCGTTTATGATTGTCGGCTCTTTCCTGCTGGTGTTCGCCTACCCGCCCTTTTCGGCAGATACCACCCTGGGCTTTGCCCGCGCCTGGCTGGATCTGGCCAAAGAGTACGAAGGACGTATTCTGACGCCGTTTGATATGACGATGGGCATTATGTCTATCTACATCTGCGCGGCCATCGCCTATAACCTCGGCAAGCACTACGAGAAGGGCGCCGGGCTGGATCCGTTTATGTGCGCCATGCTGTCGATCATGGCCTTTCTGCTGGTGGCGGCGCCGAAAACCGACGGCGCGCTGCCGGTGGACAGCCTCGGCGGCACCGGCATTTTTACCGCCATTCTGGTGGCGCTCTACTGCGTGGAGATGATGCGCTTTCTGAAGGTGCGCAATATCGGCATCCGCCTGCCGGACCAGGTGCCGCCGATGATCAAAAATTCATTCGATCTGCTGATCCCGGTGCTGGTGGTGGTGGTGACCCTCTACCCGCTGAGTCTGCTGATCCAGAGCCAGTTCGGGATGCTGATCCCGCAGGCGATCATGGCGCTGTTTAAGCCGCTGGTGTCGGCGGCGGACTCGCTGCCGGCGATCCTGCTGGCGGTGCTGATTGGCCATCTGCTGTGGTTCGCGGGTATCCACGGGGCGGCCATTGTCTCCGGGATGCTGCAGATGTTCTGGCTGACCAACCTCGGCCTCAACCAGACCGCGCTGGCGCAGGGCGCGCCGCTGCCGCACATCTTCATGGAGGCGTTCTGGACCTTCTTCATCGTCATCGGCGGCTCCGGGGCGACGATGGGGCTGGTCATCTGCTACCTGCGCAGCCGCTCCGCCCATCTGCGCTCAATTGGCCGCCTGGGCGTGGTGCCGAGCTTCTTTAATATTAACGAGCCGGTGATTTTTGGCACGCCTATCGTCATGAATCCGGTGTTCTTTATTCCCTTCCTGCTGGCGCCGATGGTCAACGCCACGCTCGCCTGGGCGGCAATGAAGCTCGATCTGATTGGCCGGGTGATCTCGGTGGTGCCGTGGACCGCACCCGCGCCGGTGGGGGCGGCCTGGGCGCTGGGCTGGGACTTCCGGGCGGTGATCCTCGTGGTGCTGCTGGCCTGCGTATCGGCCATTATCTACTTCCCGTTCTTCAAGGTGTATGAGAAGCAACTGCTGGCGCAGGAGGCGGAAGAGGCGCAGCGCGCGGCGCAGGAGGGGGAGCAGGTGGCGTAACGGACCCGGGCCCGGCTACTTCAGCGTGCAGTCGCCGCACGGCTGGACATCCGGCAGGCGGTAGCGCTGGCAGCAGGTGCGGCGCACCAGCGCGCCGTCGCGCATGACGACCGTGCGCCACAGCGGATTATCGCGGCCGTCGGAAAAACGCGGAGAGAATAAGAGGTGCTGGCGCAGTGCGTTGACCAGCGCATCGCCGAGCAGCGGCCGGAGGTCGCCGAGATACCAGTTGATCAGATAGCCGGTGTTGCTCCAGATAAGCTTACCGTTGATGTCGCCGGTTGCTTCCAGGGCTTCTACCACCGGGCAGCAGCGTGCGGGTCACCAGCTGTTCTGCCCGCGCCTCCGCCAATTAACCTTCCGGCACCGGGCAGGCGTCACACCGTATACGTCCACTTTCGTGTTTGCACAGTGCTGTGTTTTTAATAAACAGTTGCAGCCAGCTGG
>NZ_BCZS01000003.1 GCF_001598855.1 Pluralibacter gergoviae ATCC 33028 = NBRC 105706
CCATTCCTTATGTTTCAATGGGTTGGCCATGGCGCCCAGAATGTCAGAGATCACGTTCACAATAATCACCAGCGCGCCGATCACCATCACGCCTGCCGAAATGGCGGCGTAGTCCTGCTGGCGAATGGCATTAATCACCCAGCGCCCCAGGCCCGGCCAGCTGAACACCATCTCGGTGATCATCGCCAGCGTCAGCATGGTGGAGAACTGCAGGCCCAGACGCGGGATCACCGGCGGCAGGGCGTTGTGCAGCACGTGGCGGCGCAAGATAGTCAGACGGGAAATGCCGCGGGTCGCGGCGGCCTTGATGTAGTTAGTGTCGTACACGTCGATCGTGCTGAGGCGCATCAGGCGGATCACTTCCATCGTCGGCGCCACCGACAGCGTCAGCACCGGCAGCACCATGTGGGTTAAGGCGCTGATAAACATCTCGTGGCGCCACGGCGAATCCGACAGCCAGGTGTCGATCAGCGCAAAGCCGGTGACGCTTTTCACCTCATAGAGCAGGTCGTAGCGCCCGGACACCGGCAGCCAGCCGAGGGTCAGGGAGAAGAACAGCGTCAGCAGCAGCGCCAGCCAGAACACCGGCATTGAAAAACCGAGCAGGGCGAGGGCGCTGATGAACTTGTCCTGCCACTTGTAGCGCATGATGCCCGCCAGCATCCCCACCGGAATGCCGACCAGCAGCGCAAAGCCAAAGGCGAGAAAGCACAGCTCCATCGTGGCGGGAAACACCTCTTTCAGCTGTTCGGAGATCAGCTGCCCGTTGATGCTCGACACGCCGAAGTCCCAGTGCAGCAGCCCTTCGAACCAGAACAGCCAGGCGTTGAACACCGACGCGCCCTGCAGCGGCGCGTGGGGCGTGAAGTAGCTCAGACTAAAGGCGACGAAGGTCAGAAAAAAGAGCGTCACCACCAGCAGCAGCAGGCGGCGAAGAGTAAAAATAATCATGGTTTTTTCACCTCTTCGGTGCCTTCGCGCGACACGCCCGCAAAGGAGGAGTTGCCGAAGGGGCTCAGCACCAGCCCCTTAATATCATAGCGGTAGGCCTGCAGCCGCAGCGAGGAGGCCAGCGGCAGCACCGGCAGCTCGCGGGCGAGAATGTGCTGGGCCTCGCTGTAGGCATCGACCCGTGACGACAGCTGCTGGGAGGCCAGCGCCTTTTGCAGCACCGCGTCGAAATCGCGGTTACACCAGTGGGCGTAGTTGGTCTGGGACCCGATGGCGGCGCAGCTCAGCAGCGGGCGGAAGAAGCTGTCCGGATCGTTACTGTCCGTTGCCCATCCGGTGAGGGTCAGGTCGTGGTTCATGGCGTTGAGCCGCGCCTCCTGGAAGCGGCCCTCTACCGGCACAATCACCACCTTCACCCCGACCTGGGCCAGATCCGCCTGCAGCAGCTCGGCGGTTTTCAGCGGGCTGGGGTTCCACGCCTGGGAGCTGCTCGGCACCCACAGGTGCAGGGTCAGGTTCTCGATGCCCAGCTTCTTCAGCAGGTCGCGGGACTTCTGCGGATTGTACTCGGTGATCTTCGCCTCATTATCGTAGGCCCACGACGCGCGGGGCAGAATTGAAGCCGCCGTTTCCGCCGTGCCGTAATAGATGGACTGCATCAGCCGCTGGTTATTGATCGACAGCGCCAGGGCGTGGCGCACTTCGGGATTATTCAGCGGTGGTTTATCGGTATTGAACGCCAGATAGGCAATGTTCATTCCCGGGCGCAGGGTCAGGCGCAGGCGCGGATCGTCGCGCAGGATAGTGAGCTGGCTGGCGGCGGGCCAGGCCAGCACATCGCACTCTCCGGTCAACAGTTTGGAAAGCCGCCCGGTACCGCCGGAGCCAAGATCGACCACCACCTGCGGCATCAGCGGCGTACCGCGCCAGTAGCCGGGATGGCGCTGCAGGCGGATATACTGCCCGGCGTGGTACTCCGAGAGCTGATACGGGCCGGTGCCCACCGGCTGGCGGTCCAGCTGCTCCTGGCGATCGGTTTTGGTCAGGTCGGCGGCGTACTCCGCCGACATTACCGACGCGTAGTGGGTCGCCAGGTGCCAGAGAAACGAGGCGTCCGGCTTCTTCAGGCGAAACTCGACCGTGCGGTTATCAAGCTTGCGCACGCTGTCGACGCTGTCGGCAAACTGCAGGCTGTCAAAATAGGGAAAGCTGTCGCCGTTGATATTGTGCCAAGGATGATGGCGGTTAAAGATGCGCTCGAAGGTAAACACTACGTCGTCGGCATTCAGCGCGCGGCTGGGCTTAAACCACGGCGTGCTCTGAAACTGCACGCCGCTGCGCAGATGAAAGCGGTAAGTGGCGCCGTTGTCCAGCACCTCCCAGCTCTCCGCCAGCTCCGGTACCAGCCGGTAAGTATAGGGATCGACATCCAGCAGGCGATCGTAGAGCTGCGCCGCCAGGGTATCGACAATCAGGCCGCTGCCCGCTTTCTGCGGATTAAAGGTATTAACCTGCCCGCTAACGCAGTAGACGAAGCCGCTGCTGCGGATATCGCCGTGGGCCAGCTGTGCAGGCGGCGTTGCCGCTGCGGCAGCGCCGCACAGCAGCCCCATCGCTGCGAGGAGGGATGTTAATTTCAGGTGCATAATGGATTCATTGTTCGGACCGATCTGCAAAGTGTATCGCACTTGGGGCAGGGAGGTACAAAAGTCTGAGATTGAATGGTGGAAAAGTCAGCAGAATTATTGTTAGCTGACACAGACCAATATCAATGAGTTAAATTAACGACGATGGAGCGAAGATGATTGTAAGAACATGGCATGGCTGCGTACCCCGCGAATTTGCCGAAGGGTTCGCCGCGCACCTGCAGGTTACTGGCGTCAGGCACTCTGAAAGTATTGAGGGAAACCTCGGCGCCAGCGTCAGGCGAGAAACGCAGGGCGATTGGGCGCACTTTTTTCTCGCCACCTGGTGGGACAGCCTGGCGTCCGTAAAAGCATTTGCCGGAGAGAACTACCATATTGCGGTAACCTACCCCGAAGATGATAAATATCGTCTGCTGTCCGATCCCTACGTGTTTCAGCACGAAGTCGAAGCGATCTCGGCGCTTTGAGCGACGGGCGTCAGCTCATAGAGCATCAGCGCATTGCTCTCAAGGGCGCCCGAAGCCTGCCAGCCCGCCTGCAGCTGTTCATCGTGAACCGAGAGCGTCGGCCGCGCTTTGTGAAAGACCCAGTTCAGCACCTCTTCATCTGGCCCGCTTTGCGCCTGGAATGCCTGCAGCAGTGGGAAAAGCGCGCCGTTTCGCAGATCGAAAAGATGGCTCTTTACGCGCCACCGCCCCTGAATGCCCGCTATCCGGATCAGATACTGCTGGCGAAAGCGCTGCAGGAACGCCTCTTCGCCGGATAGCCAGGGATTGAAGATGGCGGCATTGTGCACCAGCAGCTGATACCCCCGCTGGTGGCGGAGAAAGAGCAGGTGCCGATCCTGCAGAATGATCTCTCCGCGCAGGCGCTGCCACAGCCAGAGCACCCAGAAAATCGGCCGCGGCAGGCCGTGATTGTACTGCAGGGCGAGGCTTGAGGTATCGATAGTGCCGCTGCTGCGGGTCTCTCCCTGCAGGCTTGAATTGAGCCAGAAGCCGGTCACGGCGACCTTTGTCGAAAGGCCCAGCAGGTTTTGCATCAGCAGCGCGCCGCGGAAAAAGCTGCCGTTGGTCGTGCGGGTCTCGCCGGTGAGCGTATTCCAGGAGAGAAGCCAGAGGGGGAGAGGCCGCCCCTCTTCGCGAAGCGCATTCTGAATCTGCTCGACGCGCTTCACGGGATAATTTTCTGCCGCCGCGAGGTGGGCATGGCGGAGTTGCGCAAAATTAAGCAGCTCATTGCTGTCGGCGGAGCAGGCAAGAAAATCAGCCTGCAGCCGCGGGAGCTGCCTCAATAGCGCAACATCCTTTTCAGAAAAGGCATCGGGCGCAAAGCGGTGCCATATCCCCACTCTGGACCCGGGCAGCATGTTCTTCAGCATGGCGCGCTGGCTCTGCCATGCCGCCTGCCGCGGCGCATCCTCGGCCTGCGGTGACCAGTGAAAAACAAAATCCCACTGGCGGGTGACCGTCGGCGGAAAATGGCCGCACGCGCACTCGATGAAGCGCTGCAGCAGATCGCTGCGGGTGGTCTGGCTGGTGTGGAGCAGAACCGAAAGCTCTCTTTCTGCAAGCCAGGTGAAAATCTGATGCAGATTGTACCAGCTTGCGTAGCCCATCATCTGCGGATCGTCCCAGCCGTGGGCAAAGAGCCGGCTGCTGAGAAAGGGCTCGGCAATATCTATTCCGCTGATGCTAATTTCCGCCCGCAGGGCATCCAGATCCCGCCGAACGTCGCCGCGGAGTAAATCGTCCAGCTCCCGCAGCGTGACGACAACACCGCTGCGGGCGAGCCGGACGCCCTGCCCGGAGAGGTGATCCAGTTCGATACGCCTTTCATGGACCTGGTTTAGCGTATTCGCATAGTTTTCCCACCCCTGCGGCTCTGGCGTATTGAGCAGGTGAAAAAGGCGGTCAGGGGCGACAGGGCGAAGGTTTTCACGCTTCCCGCGCGGACGCGCGATGTTTTCAGCAGGAGGCTTTTGCCGGCGAAATTTGCCCGGCGTCATCGCGTAGTGGCGTCGAAAAAGGTCGCTCATCATTCGGGTGCTGGCGAATCCGTGCGCCTGGGCTATCTGGTGCAGGGGTTGATTGCTGCTGCGCAGGGCCGCGGCGGCTTTTTCCAGCCGCAGGCGGGTGATGTACTGCATAAAGCTGATGCCGACTTCTTTATGGAACAGGCGGGAGAGCCAGGGTTCAGACACGAACTCCGCGCGGGCAATTTCCGCCAGCGTAATGCGGCGGGTGTAGCCGGCGTTTATGCGCTCAACGACATGGCTAATCCGGCGGCTCCATCCGGGATTTTGTTGACGAACCCGCAGAGCGGGCGGCTGCTGAAAACGGCCGGTGAGCAGCAGCAGGATCTCGCTGATCCAGCGGGTCGCCTCCAGCCGGTAGCGGGGCGAGTGATTGAGCAGCGTGCCCGCCAGCAGCTGGTGCAGCAGATGGCGCAGCGCGTCGCAGTGCGGCAGGCGGCCATCGCTTTCGTCAGGAACCGCATACGCGTGGCCGAAAAATTCGGGGTAGAGCTGACAAAGCCAGGCGGCAGAGAGGACAAGCCGCAGGGTGACGTTGTCAGGCGAGCCGGAAAGCGTCCAGCGCTGGTGGCCGTTAATAATATGCAGAGCGTTTTGGTCGAGTCGGCGGCTTTCGCCTTCCACCTCCAGCGTTTGCGTCCCCTCAAGGACCCACAGCAGCGTCAGGGCGCTTTTACCTTCCTCGCTGAGAGAGATGATCTCCCCGACATCTACCGAAAACTCGCTATCGCTCTGCGCCATCCCGTACCCCCTGAAGACAAAAAACTGCGGTTATTTTTTGTCATAACTGAATTGTATGAAAAACAATCATCAATAATGCGTTATTTCACATTAAAAAACAGCTCAATCATACCCGTATGTCGGCTTAGACTCGTGCTTAATCCCTGTAAGTAACCTGAGATTAACAAAAATGACACATTCAATTGTTTCTGCACTACAGGACAGTGAAGAGCGGTTCATCGCATTACGCCACCACTTTCACCAGCACCCGGAGCTCGGTTTTGAAGAGCACCTCACCAGCGATCGCGTGGCTGAGCTGCTGGCGGAATGGGGGTATGAGGTCAATCGCGGACTGGCGGGCACCGGCGTGGTGGGCACGCTGAAAGTCGGCAGCGGCGGTAAGCGTCTGGGCCTGCGGGCCGATATGGACGCGCTGCCGATGCAGGAGATGAGCGGCAAAGCCTGGGCCAGCGCCACCGACGGTAAATTTCACGGCTGCGGTCACGACGGGCACACCACGACGCTGCTGTACGCCGCTGAGTATCTGGCGCGAAAGCGTCATTTTAACGGCACGCTGCACCTTATCTTCCAGCCGGCGGAAGAGCTGCTGTACGGCGGACGCGTGATGCTGGAGGATGGACTGTTCGACCGCTTTCCCTGCGACCATATCTTCGGCCTGCACAACATGCCGGGGCAAAAACTGGGCAAAATCGGGCTGCGCGCGGGCCCGATGATGGCGTCCGCTGATACGCTGCACATTGAGGTTAACGGCGTTGGCGGTCACGGCGCCGTGCCGGAGCATACCGTTGATGCGACCCTGGTTGCCTGCCACATCACCCTGGCGCTGCAGTCCATCGTTTCGCGAAACATTACGCCGTTTGCGCCTGCGGTGGTCACGGTGGGCAGTATTCAGGCCGGGCACGCGCCCAATATCATCAATGAAAAAGTGCTGATGAAGCTGACGGTACGCACCCTGAACGAGGCGGTGCGCGAGAAGGTGCTGCAGCGGGTGCACGATATCGCCACCGCCCAGGCGCAGAGCTTTGGCGCCACGGCAACCATTAGCCATATTCACGGCAGTCCGGTGCTGAATAACGACCCGCAGGCCGTTGAGATGGTGCGTGCCGTAGCAACCGATCTTTTCGGTCAGGATGCGACGGCGGAAATCCCGCCCTTTATGGGCAGTGAAGACTTCGCTTTTATGCTCGAAAGAAACCCCAACGGCTGCTACTTCACCATCGGCGCCGGCGACGAACCGGATCGCTGCATGGTGCACAATCCCGGCTACGACTTTAATGACCAGATCCTGAAAACCGGGGCCGCTATCTGGGCCGGCCTTACGGAATACTATTTGCGCTAACGGCGTCCTGCGCTAACGGCGTCGCGAGGAGGAGTGCTGCATGAGTACCGTTCCCCTGACTGAAACCCGCCCCTTCACCGGAAATGATCGTCTGCTGGTGGGCATTGTGCTGAGCGTACTTACTTTCTGGCTTTTCGCCCAATCGGTGATCAACGTCGTGCCGGCGATGAAAAGCAGCCTGGCGATTTCGCTTGAGACGCTGACGCTTGCCGTGAGCCTCAGCGCGCTGTTCAGCGGCTGCTTTATTGTGGCCAGCGGCGGGCTTGCCGATCGGTTTGGACGCGTGCGCATGACGCTCGCCGGGCTCTCGCTCAGTATCATCGGCAGCGCGCTGCTGGTGTTCGCCGACGGACCGGCGCTGTTTCTGGCCGGGCGCGCCCTGCAGGGGCTCTCCGCCGCCTGCATTATGCCCGCGACGCTGTCGCTGATTAAAACCTGGTACGACGGCAAAGCCCGCCAGCGGGCGGTGAGCTTTTGGGTCATCGGCTCCTGGGGCGGCAGCGGCCTGTGCTCCTTTGTCGGCGGGGCGATTGCCACCGGGCTGGGCTGGCGGTGGATCTTCATCTTTTCCATCGCCACCGCGCTGGCGGCGATGGCGCTGATCCGCGGAACGCCGGAGAGCCGCAGCGAAGGCGCGGCGGAGCACCGGCTGGACCTCAGCGGATTGCTGAGCCTGGTCATCGGTCTGGTGCTGCTGAACCTGTTTATTACCAAAGGACACGTCTGGGGCTGGGGCAGCGCAACGACGCTGCTGATGCTGGCCGGGGCGGGACTGGCGATGGCGTGGTTCGTGGTTTCCGGGCTGCGCAAGGGCGAGGCGGCGCTGATTGACTTTGGTTTGTTCCGCAATCGCGCCTACAGCGCGGCGGTGTTGTCGAATTTTCTGCTCAACGGCTGCATTGGCACGATGATGATTGCCAGCATCTGGCTCCAGAGAGGGCATCATCTTTCGCCGCTGCAGACCGGAATGATGACGCTGGGCTATCTGGTGGCGGTCCTGAGCATGATCCGCGTCGGAGAGAAGCTGCTGCAGCGCTACGGGGCCCGCCTGCCGATGATGTTCGGCCCGGTGATTACGGTGCTTGCCATCCTGCTTATCTCCTGCACCTTTCTGGCTAAAGAGACCTATATTATCACCGTGCTTATCGGCAATGTTCTGTTCGGGCTGGGGCTCGGCTGCTACGCAACCCCCTCCACGGATACGGCGGTGCTCCACGCCCCGGCGAACAAGGTCGGCGTGGCGTCGGGCATCTACAAGATGGGAAGTTCGCTGGGGGGCGCGATGGGCATTGCCGTGACATCGTCACTTTTTGCGCTGTTTTTACCGCTGGGGATGGCCAGTGCGGCCCAGTATGCTCTGCTGGTTAACTGCGCCATCTGCCTCTGTTCGACGCTGGTCACCTGGCGCCTGCTGCCCGCGTCTCCTCAGAGCTGATGCTTCTTCACCAGCGCCCGCAGCTGGTGATAGGTCAGCCCCAGCAGATCCGCCGCTTTCTTCTGATTAAACCGGGCCTGCTCCAGCGCCTTCTGCAGCAGGTCTTTCTCCTGCGCCAACTGAAACTCCCGCAGGTCCAGCGGCAGGGCGGCGGCGCTCTCTTTTACCTCAGGGTTGGCGTCCGGGGCCCGCGCGCGGCGGAACGGGTCGATGACGATATCATCCAGCGGCGCCTCGCTGCTGCCGTGGCGGTAGACCGAGCGCTCGACGACGTTTTTCAGCTCGCGGATATTGCCCGGCCACGCATAGCCGAGCAGCGTTTCGCGGGCGGCTTCGGTAAAGCCGGGGAACAGCGGCAGCCCCAGCTCGCGGCACATCTGAATGGCGAAGTGGTCCGCCATTAATAAGATGTCGCTCTGACGCTCGCGCAGGGGCGGCAGCTGCACCACGTCGAAGGCCAGCCGGTCCAGCAGGTCGGCGCGGAAGCTGCCCTCGCTGACCATCTGCGGTAGATCGGCGTTGGTGGCGCACACCAGCCGGACGTTGACCTGCAGCGGCTGGCTGCCGCCGACGCGCTCCAGCTCGCCGTACTCGATAACCCGCAGCAGCTTCTCCTGCACCAGCATCGGCGCCGTCGCCAGCTCGTCGAGAAACAGCGTCCCGCCGTCGGCCCGCTCGAAGCGGCCGGGATGGCGCTTCTGCGCGCCGGTAAAGGCGCCGGCCTCGTGGCCGAACAGCTCGGAGTCGAGCAGGTTCTCGTTAAGCGCCGCGCAGTTGAGCGAAATGAACGGCCCCTGCCAGCGGGAAGAGAGGAAGTGCAGGCGGTTGGCGATAAGCTCCTTGCCGGTGCCGCGCTCGCCTACCACCAGCACCGGCTTATCGAGCGGCGCCAGCCGCGAGACCTGCTCCAGCACCTCAAGAAAGCTGTTGGCCTCGCCGAGGAGGTTATCTTTGTATTCAGCCATGATGAAATTCACCATATGTTAGTGATATTCGCCATATCACTGTAGCCAATAGCCGCCTTATTTTCAATCATAATCAGATAAATCAATAAGATAAAAAGTTGGCACGCCATTTGTATTATTCATTGAGCAAGGGCCACGCCCGATAACAGAACTGACCGAATGAGGATGTGATTATGGGAATTTTTTCTCGCTTTGCCGATATCGTGAACGCCAACATCAACTCCCTGCTGGAGAAGGCGGAGGATCCGCAGAAGCTGGTCCGCCTGATGATTCAGGAGATGGAAGATACGCTGGTTGAGGTGCGCTCCACCTCCGCCCGCGCGCTGGCCGAGAAGAAGCAGCTCACCCGCCGGATCGAACAGGCGACCGCGCAGCAGGCCGAGTGGCAGGAGAAAGCCGAGCTGGCCCTGCGTAAAGATAAAGACGATCTGGCCCGCGCCGCGCTGATTGAAAAGCAGAAGCTGACCGACGTCATCACCACCCTGGAAAATGAAATCACCCTGGTGGGCGAAACCCTGGACCGGATGAAAAAAGAGATCGCCGAGCTGGAGAACAAGCTCAGCGAAACCCGCGCCCGTCAGCAGGCGCTGACCCTGCGCCACCAGGCCGCGAACTCGTCCCGCGACGTGCGCCGCCAGCTCGACAGCGGCAAGCTGGACGAAGCGATGGCCCGCTTTGAGTCCTTCGAGCGCCGCATCGACCAGATGGAAGCCGAAGCCGAAAGCCACAACTTCGGCAAGCAGAGGTCGCTGGATCAGCAGTTTGCCGACCTTAAGGCCGACGATGAGATTGCCGCTCAGCTGGCGGCGCTGAAGGCTAAAATGAAGCAGGATAACCAATAATAACGCCGGGCGGCACGCTACGTGCCGCCGCTCATCACCCGTAAGGAGACCCTATGAGCGCGCTTTTTTTAGCCATACCGCTGACGCTGTTCGTGCTGTTCGTTTTGCCGGTATGGCTGTGGCTGCACTACAGCAACCGCTCCGGCGGCGAACTGTCGCAGAGCGACCAGCTCCGCCTGCAGCAGCTGAATGACGACGCAAAGCGGATGCGCGATCGCATTCAGACCCTGGAAGACATTCTTGACGCGGAGCATCCGAACTGGAGAGAAAAATAATGGCGATACTCGATTTCAGCAAAAAACTCTGGCGCATCCCGCAGAAGGGCATGGTGAAGGGCGTCTGCGCGGGCATCGCCGACTGGCTGGGCGTCCCGGTTAAGCTGGTGCGCATCGCCACCGTGCTGGCGGCCGTCTGCGGTCTGTTTTTTGTGGTGCTTGCCGCCTACATCGTGCTGACGTTTGCGCTGGATCCGATCCCGCAGAGCGAGCTGTACGGTGACAAAAACCCCACCAGCGGCGAGCTGCTGGACGCGGTGGACGCCGAACTGGCCGCCGGCGAACAGCGCCTGCGTGAGATGGAGCGCTACGTGACCTCCGATACCTTCTCGCTGCGCAGCCGTTTTCGCCAGCTTTAATCAATCCGAGGAGAGGCAATGAACCAGAAATGGCAGCGCGCCGGGCAAAAAGTGAAGCCCGGCCTGAAGTGGGCGGGCCGACTGGCCCTGCTAAGCGCTTTACGCTACGGCCCGGCGGGCGTTGCCGGCTGGGCAATCAAATCGGTGGCCCGCCGGCCGCTGAAAATGCTGCTGGCGGTGGCGCTGGAGCCGCTGCTCGCGAAGCTGGCCAACCGGCTGGCGCGCGGCATGAAATAACACCGGGGCGCAGCCGGAGGCTGTGCCTGATGCCTTGCAACCTTGCAGACTGACCCCATGTTATAATCCTTTCATTACTAAACACTTCAGGGCGCAACCGGATGGCGATGAAGCGACTTAAAAGCGAATTTAATGCTCTGGTGAACCGCGGCGTGGATCGACATCTGCGCCTGGCGGTCACCGGGCTGAGCCGCAGCGGCAAAACGGCGTTTATCACCTCGATGGTCAATCAGTTGCTCAACCTGCACGCCGGGGCGCGGCTGCCGCTGCTCGGGGCTGTGCGCGAAGAGCGGCTGCTGGGCGTCAAGCGCGTGCCGCAGCGCGATTTTGGCATCCCGCGCTTTACCTATGACGAAGGGCTGGCGCAGCTCTACGGCGAACCGCCCGCCTGGCCGACGCCGACCCGCGGCGTCAGCGAAATCCGTCTCGCCCTGCGCTACCGCTCGAATGACTCCCTGCTGCGCTACTTTAAGGAGACCTCGACGCTCTATCTGGAGATTGTCGATTACCCCGGCGAATGGCTGCTGGATCTGCCGATGCTGGCTCAGGACTATCTCAGCTGGTCGCGGCAGATGACCGGCCTGCTGAAGGGGCAGCGCGGCGAGTGGTCCGCGCGCTGGCGGCAGCTGTGCGCGGGGCTGGATCCGCTGGCTCCCGCCGACGAGAACCGGCTGGCGGAGATAGCCCAGGCCTGGACCGACTATCTGCACACCTGCAAGAAAGAGGGCCTGCACTTTATCCAGCCGGGCCGCTTCGTGCTGCCGGGGGACATGGCGGGCGCCCCGGCGCTGCAGTTCTTCCCCTGGCCCGATGTCGACGCGGCGGGCGAGGCGCGGCTAGCGCAGGCGGAAAAGAACACCAACGCCGGGATGCTCAGGGCCCGCTTTAACTACTACTGCGAGCACGTGGTTAAGGGCTTTTATAAGAACCACTTCCTGCGCTTCGATCGCCAGATTGTGCTGGTGGACTGCCTGCAGCCCCTCAACAGCGGGCCGCAGGCGTTTAACGATATGCGCCTCGCGCTGACCCAACTGATGCAAAGCTTTCACTACGGCCAGAGGACGCTGTTCCGCCGCCTGTTTTCGCCGGTGATCGACAAGCTGCTGTTTGCCGCGACCAAAGCCGATCACGTGACCGTCGATCAGCACGCCAATATGGTGTCGCTCCTGCAGCAGCTGATTCAGGACGCGTGGCAGAACGCCGCCTTTGAAGGCATCAGCATGGACTGCCTGGGGCTGGCCTCGGTGCAGGCCACCGAAAGCGGGCTGATTGACGTTAACGGCGAGAAAATACCCGCCCTGCGCGGCAACCGTCTGCGCGACGGCGAGCCGCTGACGGTCTATCCGGGCGAAGTCCCGGCGCGCCTGCCGGGCCAGGCGTTCTGGGAGCAGCAGGGCTTTCAGTTTGAGGCGTTCCGCCCGCGGGCGATGGACGTCGATAAGCCGCTGCCGCACATTCGCCTCGACAGCGCGCTGGAATTTTTAATAGGAGACAAGCTGCGATGAGCGAGCCGATTAAGCCGCGCATTGATTTTGCCGGCCCGCTGGAAGCGGAAACCCTCGAACAGTTTAAGGCGGCGCGGGCCTTTACCGACGCCGACGCTTTTGCCCCGGCAGTAGTAGGCTCGCCGCTGGACGACGAAGGCCCCGCCGAGGCGGTGGTCGAGGCGGCCCTGCGCCCGAAGCGCAGCCTGTGGCGCAGGATGGTCGGCGCCGGGCTGGCGCTGTTTGGCGCAAGCGTCGTGGCGCAGGGCGTGCAGTGGACGGCGCACGCCTGGCAGACCCAGGACTGGATCGGCCTCGGCGGCTGCGCCGCCGGCGCGCTGATTATCGGCGCCGGGGTCGGTTCGGTGGCGACCGAGTGGCGGCGGCTGTGGCGGCTGCGCCAGCGCGCGCATGAGCGGGACGAAGCGCGAGATCTGCTGCATAGTCACGGCGCCGGGAAGGGGCGGGCGTTTTGCGAACAGCTGGCGGCGCAGGCGGGGCTGGACCAGTCCCATCCGGCGCTGCAGCGCTGGTACGCGGCTATTCATGAAACCCAGAGCGATCGGGAGGTGGTCTCCCTCTACGCCCACCTGGTACAGCCGGTGATGGACGCCCAGGCGCGGCGCGAAATCAGCCGCTCGGCGGCGGAATCGACGCTGATGATCGCCGTCAGCCCGCTGGCGCTGGTGGACATGGCGTTTATCGCCTGGCGCAACCTGCGCCTGATTAATCGCATTGCCGCCCTCTACGGTATCGAACTTGGCTACTACAGCCGCCTGCGCCTGTTCCGGCTGGTGCTGCTCAACATCGCCTTCGCCGGCGCCAGCGAACTGGTGCGCGAGGTGGGCATGGACTGGATGTCGCAGGACCTGGCCGCCAGACTCTCCGCCCGCGCCGCGCAGGGCATCGGCGCCGGTCTGCTGACTGCCAGGCTTGGCATTAAGGCCATGGAGGTGTGCCGCCCGCTGCCGTGGATCGACGGCGATAAGCCGAAGCTCGGGGATTTCCGCCGGGAGCTTATCGGCCAGCTGAAAGAGACGCTGAATAAAAAATCGTCATAACCGTCGCGCCGGGCCGCCGGCGTGAACGCTTTGTGCTCTGAAGGCGCTTCTTTACGGCAAAGCGCCTGATTTTCCGCCATACTGTCAATAATTGTTGACAGTTATCTTCCCGTCTCCCGGGAACTGTCTTATCATCCACCTCGTCTTTGGCTCTTAAGGGTGATATTTCCCATGCGTCTTGAAGTGTTTTGTGAGGACCGCCTTGGTCTGACCCGTGAATTACTCGATTTGCTGGTCCTGCGCGGCATCGATCTGCGCGGCATCGATATCGATCCCGTTGGCCGAATCTACCTTAATTTTGCCGAGCTGGACTTCACCATCTTCAGCTCCCTGATGGCGGAAATCCGCCGCATTGCCGGCGTTACCGACGTACGCACCGTGCCGTGGATGCCCTCCGAGCGCGAACACCTGGCGCTTAGCGCGCTGCTGGAAGCGATGCCGGAGCCGGTGCTCTCCCTCGATACCCGCAGCAAAGTCGAAGTGGCTAATCCCGCCAGCTGCCAGCTGTTCGGCCAGAGCCAGAGCCGGCTGCTCAGCCACACGGCCGGTCAGCTGATCGGCGGATTCAATTTTCAGCGCTGGCTGGAGGATGCGCCCAGCGCGCCGCACAGCGAGCACGTGGTGATTAACGGGCAGAATTTCCTGATGGATCTCACACCGGTGGCGCTGGAGGGCGAGGGCGCCGCCCGGGTGTTTATGGGCGCGGTGGTGATGCTGCGCTCCACGCTGCGCATGGGCCGCCAGCTGCAGACCATGACCAGCCAGGATGTCAGCGCCTTCAGCCAGATAGTCGCCGTCAGCCCGCGTATGCGCCACGTCATTGACCAGGCCCGCAAGCTGGCGCTGCTTAACGCGCCGCTGCTGATCGTCGGCGAGACCGGCACCGGCAAGGACCAGCTGGCCCACGCCTGCCACCTCGCCAGTCCCCGGGCCGCGAAGCCGTGGATGGCCCTCAACTGCGCCTCTATTCCGGAAGACGCGGTAGAGAGCGAGCTGTTCGGCCACGCGCCGTCGGGTAAAAAGGGCTTTTTTGAGGAGGCCAACGGCGGCTCGGTGCTGCTGGACGAAATCGGCGAAATGTCGCCGGGCATGCAGACCAAGCTGCTGCGCTTTCTCAACGACGGCACTTTCCGCCGGGTCGGCGAGGAGCACGAGGTTCACGTGGACGTGCGGGTGATCTGCGCCACCCAGAAGAACCTGGTCGAGCTGGTGCAGAAGGGGCTGTTTCGCGAAGACCTCTATTATCGCCTCAACGTGCTGACGCTGAACCTGCCGCCGCTGCGCGATCGCCCGCAGGACATCATGCCGCTGACCGAACTGTTTATCGCCCGCTTTGCCGACGAGCAGGGGATTGCCAGGCCGAAGCTCTCGGCCGATCTGAATATGGTGCTGACCCGCTACGGCTGGCCGGGCAACGTGCGGCAGCTGAAAAACGCGGTTTACCGGGCGCTGACCCAGCTTGAGGGTTACGAACTGCGGGCGCAGGACATTCTGCTGCCGGACTACGATACCGCTTCGATGGCGGTGGGCGAGGACGCTATGGAGGGGTCGCTGGACGACATCACCCGCCGCTTCGAGCGCTCGGTGCTGACCCAGCTCTACCGCAGTTTTCCGAGTACCCGCAAGCTGGCGAAGCGGCTGGGCGTCTCGCACACCGCCATTGCCAACAAGCTGCGCGAGTACGGGCTGAATCAGAAAAAGAGCGATGAGTAAGGCGCCGGCGCAGTGGGGGCGTCTGCTGCTGCTGACGGCGGGGATATCGGCGGCGCTGCTCTGGTGCCATCTTCCGGCGGCGCTGCTGCTCGGGCCGATGATTGCCGGCATTATCTGCAGCCTGTGCGGCGCCAGCCTGCGCGTGCCGCGGCCCTGCTTTCTTGCCGCCCAGGCGGTTATCGGGGCGATGATTGCCGGGACGCTGTCGCCTTCGGTGTTCGGCGTCCTGCTGGCGGACTGGCCGGTGGTGCTCGGCGTGCTGCTGGCGACTCTCGGGGCCAGCGGTCTCGCCGGCTGGCTGCTGGTGCGCTACAGCGCGCTGCCGGGCGCCACCGGGGCCTGGGGCACCTCGCCCGGCGGCGCGTCGGCAATGGTGGCGATGGCCGAGGACTACGGCGCCGACGTGCGGCTGGTGGCCTTTATGCAGTACCTGCGGGTGCTGTTCGTGGCCGGCTCCGCGGCGCTGGTGGTGGGCCTTACCCTCGGCGGCGGGACGCAGAGCGCCGCTGCGCATATCGTCTGGTTTCCTTCCCTGAACGGCAATTTCGCGCTGACGCTGCTGCTGATCGCCGCCGCGGGCGCGCTGGGCAAAGTGAGCCGCTTTCCTTCCGGGGTGATGCTGCTGCCCATGCTCGCCGGCGCGGCGCTGCAGAGCGGCGGCTGGATGCAGATTGCGCTGCCCGAGTGGCTGCTGGCCCTGGCCTATCTGGCCATCGGCTGGAGCGTCGGGCTGCGCTTCAGCAGGCCCATCTTTCTTCTTGCCCTGAAAACGCTGCCGCAGATTGTCCTGTCTATCGTCGGCATGATCCTGCTCTGCGCCCTGATGGCGTGGGGCCTGACGTACGCGCTGGGAATGGACTACATGACGGCCTATCTGGCGACCAGCCCCGGCGGCATCGATACGGTGGCGATTATTGCGGCGGGCAGTCGGGCGGATATGTCGTTTATTATGGCGATGCAGACGCTGAGGCTGTTCAGCATATTGCTGGCGGGACCGCTGCTGGCGCGCTTTATTTCGCGCTATGCCGCACCGGGCGGGTGTCGGGAAAAGCTGTCCTGACCGGTGGCCAGGACAGTGATGATTACGCCTTCAGCGCGGCCAGCGCAGCGTCGTAATCCGGCTCGTTGGTAATTTCATCGACCAGCTGGCTGTAAACCACCTGGTCATTCTCATCAACCACTACCACCGCACGGGCGGTAAGGCCCTTCAGGGCACCGTCGGCAATGCCTACGCCGTACTGGCTCAGGAACTCCGGCGCGCGCAGGGTAGAGAGGGTGACGACGTTGCTCAGGCCTTCAGCGCCGCAGAAGCGGGACTGGGCGAACGGCAGGTCGGCGGAGATGCACAGCACTACGCTATTATCGATATCGTTAGCCAGCTGATTGAATTTGCGCACGGAAGCGGCGCAAACGCCGGTATCGATACTCGGGAAAATGTTCAATACTTTACGTTTACCAGCGAACTGGCTCAGCGCGACGTCGGAGAGATCTTTAGCCACCAGCGTAAAGGCCGGTGCTTTATCGCCTGACTGAGGGATGGCGCCCTGTACGGGTACGGGGTTGCCCTGAAAATGCACAGTTTGTGACATGATTATCTTCCTGTTTACATATAGTTAACGTCGTGGCTAGTGTAAGACATCAACCACAAACACGGCAAATGCTTTTAGCGTCTGTCTTAAGGAGCCGGGAATGAGAAGTGTAAGAGTGTTCGAAGAGGCCTGGCCGCTGCATTCGCCGTTCGTCATCGCCCGCGGCAGCCGGAGCGAGGCGAAGGTCGTCGTCGTTGAGCTGGACGATGACGGTATCAAGGGCGTCGGCGAGTGCACGCCCTATCTGCGCTACGGCGAAACGATCGCCTCGGTGATGGCCCAGATAATGAGCATCGGCGAACAGCTGGAGGCGGGCGCCGACCGTGCGCAGCTGCAGATGCTGCTGCCCGCCGGGGCCGCGCGCAATGCCGTGGACTGCGCGCTGTGGGATCTGGAAGCCCGCAGAAGAGGGCTGACGCTGGCAGCGCTGACCGGCGCGGCGCTGGCTCCGTCGCTGACCACCGCGCAGACGGTGGTTATCGGCACGCCGGAGCAGATGGCCTGCAGCGCCAGCGCGCTGTGGGACCGCGGCTCCCGCCTGCTGAAGGTCAAACTCGACGATCATCTTATCAGCGAGCGGATGGTGGCCATCCGCAGCGCGGTGCCGGAGGCGACGCTTATCGTCGATGCCAACGAATCTTGGCGCGGCGAAGGGCTGGCCTCCCGCTGCCAGCTGCTGGCCGACCTGGGCGTGGCGATGCTTGAGCAGCCCCTGCCGGTAGGCGAAGATGCGGCTCTCGGCCACTTTATTCATCCGCTGCCAATCTGCGCCGACGAGAGCTGCCACACCCGGGCGGATCTTGCCGGACTGCAGGGGCGCTACGAAATGGTCAACATCAAGCTGGATAAAACCGGCGGCCTGACCGAAGCGCTGGCGCTGGCGTCTGAGGCGCAGGCGCAGGGGTTCAGCCGGATGCTGGGCTGTATGCTCTGCACGTCGCGCGCCATTCGCGCCGCGCTGCCGCTGACGCCGGGCGTGCGCTTCGCCGATCTCGATGGCCCGACCTGGCTTGCGGTAGACGCCGAACCCGCCCTGCAGTTTGACGGCGGCACGCTGCATCTCTAATTCTCCGGGCGCCAGCGCAGCAGCCCGATCATCGCGGCAAGGTAGCTCTCGCTGGCTTCGTCTGAGGAGATAGGCGGAAACTCCGCCGTAATGCAGTGCAGGCCGATGTCGGCACACCAGCTGCCGAAAGAGCCCGGCGTGGCGTAGCCGACGCTGGTCACCAGCGGCAGCGAAAACGCGTCGGCCAGCCACTGGCCGAGCGGGCTCTGCTCAGGGTCTTCAATGCAGGCCAGCGGATCGTGAAAGGAGACCACCCAGGCCGGATGCGTCTTGTGGATCAGCTGGCACAGGGCCCGGGTTTCCGGTTCCGAGCCGGGCGCATCGCCGGTCAGCAGTACCACATCGCGGCTTTCTGCCGCACTGTTCCAGCGATAAACCGTCTCACCCGCCTTCCAGTTGGCGGCCGGGAAGTTGCGGTTCAGATCGACGCCGTTGGCATTCGCCCGCAGCCCCAGCTGACAGCCGTCCGGATTCACCGCCAGCACCACGTGGTGGCGGCGCAGTTCGGGCGACAGGGTGCGCAGGGCGCAGGAGAGGGTGACCACGGATGAATTTTCATCGCCGTGGGTGCCCGCAATGATCAGGCCGCTGTCGCGGCTTGCCTGCGGGGCGGGGAACCAGATAAGCGGCGCGCCCAGCAGGGAGCTGCCGTAGTGCTGCGTGCCCGGCGGAAATGCGCCGCGCTGCGTGCGGGGACGGGTGATGGACATAGCCATTTCCTGAACAGGGAGTCGTTGCAGGCAGTGTTGTGCAAAACCCGCCGGGAATCAAATGGTTTCCGGCGCGGTCATTTTTTTACGCCCGGGCCGATGGGACATCAAGTTTTTACCAGAAGTCATTTGCATTTAGACCTGGGCAAACAAATAATCATTCCACGCATCCGGCTGGGTTCCTCTGAAATCAAGGAGATCGCATGAAGTTATCTGTTTTACCGATTTGCTGCGCGCTGGCGCTGGGCGGCCTTTCTCCGCTCGCGCTGGCGGCGGACGTGCCGCCCGGCACCGCGCTGGCGCAGCAGCAGGTGCTGGTCCGCCATATTAAAGACGAACCCGCATCGCTCGATCCGGCCAAAGCGGTCGGCCTGCCGGAAATAGAGGTGATCCGCGATCTGTTTGAGGGGCTGGTCAATCAGGACAGCAAGGGCAATATTATTCCGGGCGTCGCCACCCGCTGGCAAAGCAACGATAACCGCATCTGGATCTTCACCCTGCGCAGCGACGCCAAATGGTCCGACGGCACGCCGGTCACGGCGCAGGACTTCGTCTACAGCTGGCGGCGGCTGGTGGATCCGAAAACCACCTCGCCGTTTGCCTGGTTTGCGGCGCTGGCGGGCATCAGCAACGCGCAAAATATCATCGACGGCAAAGCCGCGCCCGATACCCTCGGCGTGACGGCGGTCGATGCCCGCACCCTGCGGGTTCAGCTCGATAAGCCGCTGCCGTGGTTTGTCAATCTGACCGCTAACTTCTCGCTGTTTCCTGTGCAGAAGGCCAACGTCGAGAGCGACGCGAACTGGACCCGCCCCGGCAAGCTGGTGGGCAACGGCGCCTACGTGCTGAAAGAGCGGGTGGTTAACGAAAAGCTGGTCGCCGTGCTGAATGCCTCCTACTGGGATAACGCTAAAACGGTGATTAAGCAGGTGACCTTTGTGCCGATCAACCAGGAGTCAACGGCCACCAAGCGCTACCTGGCGGGAGATATCGACATTACCGAATCCTTCCCGAAAAATCAGTATCATCAACTGCTCAAGCAGCTGCCGGGGCAGGTGTTCACGCCGCCGCAGCTCGGCACCTACTATTACGCGTTCAACACCCGCAAAGGGCCGACCGCCGATGCCCGCGTGCGCCTGGCGCTGAGCATGACGATCGATCGGCGCATCATGGCGGAGAAGGTGCTCGGCACCGGCGAGAAACCGGCGTGGCGCTTTACGCCGGACGTCACCGCGGGCTTTACCCCGCAGCCGTCGCCGATGGAGGGCATGAGCCAGGATGAGCTGAATGCGCAGGCCAAAACGCTGCTGCAGGCCGCGGGCTACGGTCCCAACCGTCCGCTGAAGCTGACGCTGCTGTACAACACCTCTGAGAACCATCAGAAAATCGCCATTGCCGTGGCCTCAATGTGGAAGAAGAACCTCGGCGTTGACGTCAAGCTGCAGAACCAGGAGTGGAAAACCTATATCGACAGCCGCAACACCGGCAATTTCGACGTGATCCGCGCTTCGTGGGTCGGCGATTACAATGAGCCGTCAACCTTCCTGTCGCTGCTGACCTCGACCCACAGCGGCAACATTTCGCGCTTCAGCAATCCGGCTTACGATAAGGTGATCAACCAGGCCACGCTGGAATCCACGGAGCAGGCCCGCAACGCCGACTACAACGAGGCGGAGAAGATTATTGCGACCGAAGCGCCGATTGCGCCGATTTACCAGTACACTAACGGCCGGCTGATTAAACCCTATCTGAAGGGCTACCCGATCGACAATCCGGAAGATGTCGCTTATAGCCGGACGATGTACATAATTAAACATTAAGCCGGCAGTTAATTAGCACGCTAAATAAAAAACCACGCATTTGCGTGGTTTTTAAATATTTGCGGTAGTGATTATTTGTTGGCGTCTTTATAGACTTCAGCAATTGCCTCGAAATTAGGACCGTGCTGGCGGCCGGCGATAACGCGGTAGTAAGTTCCGCCTTTTTCATCGGCTTTTTTAGACAGCGCGTCATGCAGATCGCTCGGTGAAGAGACGGCCCCGCCCGTTTGAGATACTGATACCGTGCCCAATTTAACCAGTTTAAAGTGATCGACTTCCTGCTGCGAGATTTGCTGTGCGGCAATCGCGCCAAAAGAGAACACTGACGCCAGCAGAGAAGTTGCCAGGACTAATTTTTTCATTTAAGAGCATCCTTGTTAGGTTGACGAGAGTTTTTTGCCTTAGCAATGGCAATTGTAGAATAAAAAAGAATAAAGTTGTTTGCGCGAGTTAAAAATATTTAACTTTTCATGCAAAAATATGTTTTCTAAACATTCGCCGTCGCCCGGAGCCTTTATTGGCCTTTTTCGGCACGCAGTTGTGCCAGCAGCTGGGGGATCTCGCCGGCAGGCATCGGCTCGGCAAACAGGAATCCCTGGAGATACCCGCAGCCAAGTTGAGTCATCAGCTGGCGCTGCTCCTCCGTTTCAACCCCTTCAGCGACAACGCGCATATTCATGGACTGCGCAATGTCGATAATCGTCGAGACAATCTTGACGTTCTTACCGCTTTCGCGCAGGTCGCGGACGAAGCTTTTATCAATTTTTAACTCCCGGGCCGGGAGGTTTCTCAGAGAGAGCATATTGGAGAAGCCGGTGCCGAAATCATCAATGGAAATCCTCACGCCGAGCTGATTAAAGGCATTCATCACGCTGATGCTGTGGGCGATATCCCTCAGGGCGGTGCTTTCGGTGAGTTCGATGATGAGCCGCGACGGCGCAACGGCATAGTGCGACAGCGCGCCGGAGACGATAGCGTAGATATCGTGCTGCTCAAACTGCGTGGCGGAAAGGTTGATGGAGAGGCTCCAGCTACCGTAGCCCTCCGCCTGCCACTGGCGAAGCTGCATACAGGCGCGGTCGATGATCCAGCTGCCGACGGGAATGATAAGTCCGGTACTTTCGAGGGTTTCAAGAAACAGCTCCGGCAGCAAAAGACCGCGGGTAGGGTGGCGCCAGCGCAGCAGGGCTTCAAAGCCGCTTATTTCTGCACTGCCGGCGCGGTACACGGGCTGATACCAGAGTTCAAACTGCTCTCTCTCCAGCGCCAGAGTAAGGTCCTGAAGAAAGCCGGCGGCATTGTGTATCTTGTTCATCATATCGGGATGGTAAAACATCCAGCCGTTGCGCCCCTGCTGCTTAACGTTATACATCGCGGTATCGGCCTTGAGCTTTAGCGCCTGCAGCGTTGCGCCGTGCTCGGGCCAGAGGCTTATTCCGACGCTCAGGGAGACCTGCAAAAGCTGGCGGCCTTCATAGAACGGGCGGCGAATGGTATCTACCATGCGGGCGGCCAGATCCTCCATTTCACCTGCATCGGTTTCCGGTACCAGCAGAATAAACTCGTCGCCGCCCAGCCGCGCCAGAGTCATTCCGGGGCGCAGGCAGGCGCGAAGGCGCGTCGTTACCGCCACCAGCAGCTGGTCGCCGACGTGGTGCCCCCAGGCGTCGTTCACCAGCTTGAAGCGATCCAGATCCATAAACACTACCGCAAAGGTGCGTCGGGTGCTCTGCGCCTGCTGGAGACACTCTTCCATGCACCTGTCGATATGGCTGCGGTTCGCAAGGCCGGTCAGGCCGTCGAAGCGCGCCTGCTGCTCCAGCTGCTGGTTAAGCTGGAGCAGGTTATCCGTCAGGCGGCTGGTGCGCTGCTGCGAATCGATCATCGAGATGATCAGCATGATGCCGAGGATGGCAAGGGTCACGGCCGACACCCAGATGGAGAGGCCGGCTTCGCTGATGCCGCTGACCGCCGTATGCATACTGCCGGTGAAGGTGGCAGCGCTCATGCCGGTATAGTGCATTGCGGCAATGGCGCATCCCATGACCACGGCCGCCAGCAGCCGGTTGACGATGATCCGCTTACTCTGGCGACGCAGGCTGAAGGCGAGCCACAGGCCTGCGCCGGAGGCCGCAACGGCAATCAGCGCCGAGAGCGCAATCAGGGCATAATTCCAGCGGATACCGTCGTGGATCATCAGCGCCGACATGCCTACGTAGTGCATAGTGACCACGCCGCTGCTGAGGATAGCGGTCGCCAGCATCAGGCGGCGGGCCGACAGCCGTTCGCCCTGCATGGCGATGTTGATGGAAAGGGTGGACGCGAACATGGCCACCAGCAGCGAGAAGACGGTGATCGGCAGATCGTAATGCATCACCATCGGCATCTTCATCGCCAGCATGCCGATGAAGTGCATCGACCAGATACCCAGCCCGAGGGTAACGCCGCCGGCCAGGCGCCAGAAAAGGGCCGCCCGTAAGCCGGCGGAAACCATTCTGGCTGCGCTGTCGAGGGCCACAAAGGAAGCCACAAACGACACTAAAATCGATATGCCAATGAGTACCGGATCCCAGGAGACGTACAGCATTAAGTCATCCACATTGGTAAAATTTTGTTGCGCTAATGTAACAGATGACCTGGGAAAGATACCACTCAAAGCGCGGCTATTGCCGCTCATTTTTGCTGCAGGCAGCGCGCGGTGAAAAAGTATTTCCTGCTTTCTAAAATAAAACTGCCGCGCGGATAGGGTGAATCTCTTTTTCTCGCCGTCTGCCAATTGCAAAGGCGCTAACGGCTGCTATAACCCTGTAATCTGCATATGTATCTGCGAGTAAAAAAATGCTTCGGGATATGAGTGTCCGTACTTTGATGATTGCCTACCTGGCCTGCGCATTCGCCGCCATTGATATTGCCTGCCTGATCGTGTCTGCCGATGCCGCGCTGCTGATTATGCTTAACACTGCCTGGCTAATTGTGCTGACGCTGCTGTGGATCTATTTAACCCGCTACCTGGTGCGGCCCATCAATGCGGTTAAAGAGAGTATTGATGAGGTTAACCGCGGTAACCTTACCGTTTCAATCCCGCACTTTGGCAATAACTGCGCCGGTAAGCTAATCCCGGGCATTAATGCGCTGGCGCGCAGCATCTCTATGCTGGTTGGCGAAATCCGCGACACCTCCGGCGAGGCGATGGCGCTGTCGGGGCTGCTGGCGAGTCAAAGCGCCGATCTGGCGGTAAAAAGTGAGCAGCAGTCCGCTACCCTTATCGAGACCGCCGCCAGCATGGAGGAGATAGCGGCAGGGACCAAAAACAGCGCCGACAATACCCGCCTTGCCACCGCGCGGGCCGGCGAGGCGACCGCCTGCGCCAGCCGCGGCGGGCAGCTGATGAATAACGTTGCCGCCAACATGCAGTCGATCACCGACAGCGCCCGGCAGATGGCCGAGATCATCTCGCTTATCGACAGCATCGCCTTTCAGACCAACATCCTGGCACTGAACGCCGCCGTCGAAGCGGCGAGGGCGGGTGAGCAGGGAAAAGGCTTCTCGGTGGTGGCGGGGGAAGTCCGCACGCTGGCGCATCGCAGCGCTGAAGCGGCGAAAAATATTAAGCAGCTTATTACCGTGACGCAGACGAATGTCACCGAAGGCGCAGAGGTCGTGGCCCGGGCCGAAGAGAATATGCGGCAGATTGTCGCAGGCTCGCAGCAGTTGAGCGCGCTGATGGAGGAAGTTGCCTGCGCAACGCTCCAGCAGGAGCGGGGTATTTCGCAGATAACCCTGGCGCTGGGTGAGCTGGAGCGCGTGACCCAGAGCAACGTGACGATGGTTGATGCGCTGGCCGGATCCTCCGCCACGCTTAAAAATCAGGTGCTGAGTCTACAGCAGCGGACCGCAGGCTTCCGGCTGGCCGCTGATTCACCCGCAGCGGCGCGTGGCGAAAGGCGTCTGGTGACGCGACAGCCGCTTGATGCCTGATTACCTGCCGCCGGACCCGCCGCCAGCGCGGGCCGGTTATCGTTAACTGCCGTTAACGATTTTTCCATTGTGCCCCTGGCGGCGCCTGCTGATAATGTGACTATAATCAATAAATTCAGCGTGATGACCCCCATGGCTGCTGCTCACCGATCCGATCAGCCTGGGCGTATTGCGTAACTCAACGTTTATGGAGGCACCGTGGAAGCCATTAAAGGGAGCGATGTCAATGTGCCGGACGCCGTGTTCGCGTGGCTGCTGGACGGTAAGGGCGGGGTAAAACCGCTTCAGGACAGCGATGTTATTGATAAAGATAATCCGTGCTGGCTGCATCTGAACTACACCCATCCCGACAGCGCCCGCTGGCTGGAGAGTACTCCGCTGCTGCCCAACACCGTGCGCGATGCGCTGGCCGGCGACAGCCTGCGTCCCCGGGTTACGCGCATGGGCGACGGGACGCTGATTACGCTGCGCTGCATCAACGGCAGCACCGATGAGCGGCCGGACCAGCTGGTTGCCATGCGGGTCTACGTCGACGAGCGGCTTATTGTCTCCACCCGCCAGCGTAAGGTGCTCGCCCTCGATGATATCGTTAAGGATCTGGAAGAGGGCACCGGGCCCACCGACATCGGCGGCTGGCTGGTGGACGTCTGCGATGCGCTGACCGACCACGCCAGCGAGTTTATTGAAGAGCTGCACGACAAGATTATCGATCTGGAGGACAATCTGCTGGACCAGCAGGTGCCCCAGCGCGGCCTGCTGGCGCTGCTGCGCAAGCAGCTTATCGTGATGCGCCGCTATATGGCGCCGCAGCGCGACGTCTACGCCCGCATCTCCAGCGAAAGGCTGCCGTGGATGAATGACGACCAGCGCCGGCGGATGCAGGATATCGCCGACCGTCTCGGACGCGGGCTGGACGAAATAGACGCCTGCATTGCCAGAACGGACGTGATGGCGGACGAAGTCGCGCAGCTGATGCAGGAGTCGCTGACCCGCAGGAGCTACACCATGTCGCTGATGGCAATGGTATTTCTGCCCAGCACTTTCCTGACCGGACTGTTCGGCGTCAACCTCGGCGGCATTCCCGGCGGCGCGTGGCGGTTTGGCTTCTCGCTGTTCTGCTTTGGGTTAGTGGTACTGATTGTTGGTGTTATCTGGTGGTTACACCGCAGTAAATGGTTGTAAAAAAATCACTTTCAGGTGCGGGATTACGAATGAAATGCGGCAATAATTGAGCAAAATCAAGAAACCTTCTACCCATTCAGGGCAATATCTCTCTCGCAGGTGAATGCAACGTCAAGCGATGGGCGTTGCGCTCCATATTGTCTTACTTCCTTTTTTGAATTACTGCATAGCACAATTGATTCGTACGACGCCGACTTAACTAAGTCGGCTTTTTTTTGTCCAGCTTCTACCCTTAAGGGAGATACCCGCAAGCGTGGAGGCAGCGATGACAGCAGTTAATGTACGGCAAATGAGCGATCTTCCCACCGATCCGGTGCCGGTACCAGACCCGATACCAAGGCCCCAGCCGATACCGGACCCGCCGGCCGATCCCGATCCGCATCCGATCATCGACCCGCCGCCGCACCGCTAACGGCAGGCAAAAAAAGCCCTCCGTGCGGAGGGCTCTCGCCGGACGGCGGCTTACTTAATCTCGAGCACATCAAGACGGTGTGCAGCAGGATCGTGCTCGTCCTCTTCCGGCTGCCAGCCGACGGGATTGAGCGGGATCTCTTCGCGGTCAAAGGCCAGGTCACCGCCGTTTACCACTTCCGACCCGTGGTGTAGCCCTTTAAAATCAAACAGTTCTGTATCGCACAGGTGCGACGGGACGACGTTTTGCATGGCGCTGAACATGGTTTCGATGCGCCCCGGATAGCGCTTATCCCAGTCGCGCAGCATATCGCCAATCACCTGGCGCTGCAGGTTCGGCTGCGACCCGCAGAGATTGCACGGAATAATAGGGAACGCCTTCGCCTGAGCGAAGCGCTCAATGTCCTTCTCGCGGCAGTAGGCCAGCGGACGAATAACGATGTGCTTGCCGTCATCGCTCATCAGCTTCGGCGGCATCCCCTTCATTTTTCCGCCGTAGAACATATTGAGGAACAGCGTCTGCAAAATATCGTCCCGGTGGTGCCCCAGCGCAATCTTGGTGGCGCCAAGCTCGGTGGCAGTGCGGTAGAGAATGCCGCGGCGCAGGCGGGAGCAGAGCGAGCAGGTGGTTTTCCCCTCCGGGATCTTCTCTTTTACGATGCCGTAGGTATTCTCTTCGACGATTTTGTACTCGACGCCCAGCGCGTCCAGGTACGCCGGCAGAATGTGCTCCGGGAAGCCCGGCTGCTTCTGATCGAGATTCACCGCCACCAGGCTGAAGTTAACCGGCGCGCTCTGCTGCAGATTGCGTAAAATCTCCAGCATGGTGTAGCTGTCTTTCCCGCCGGAGAGGCAGACCATAATGCGGTCGCCCTCTTCAATCATATTGAAGTCGGCAATCGCCTCGCCGACGTTGCGGCGCAGGCGCTTCTGGAGTTTATTGATGTTGTACTGCTCTTTTTTGTTAACTTGCTGATTTTCTTGCATTATTCACTATCTCAAAAACCAAAAGGGGCATATAAGGGGCAAACTTTTGTCAGAGCGCCAGCTTATTGTTCAGCATCGACACCTGATCGCCGTTAAGCTCTTCAATCCATGCGCCATAGACCTCATAGACCATTTGCGCGTTCTCATGCCCCATCTGGCTTGCAATAAAAGAGGGGTTTGCGCCGGCCGACAGCAGCCAGCAGGCAAAAGTATGCCGCGTATGGTACGGATTCCGGCGGCGAATGCCAGCACGTTTTACCGCGGCGTTCCACCTGTCACCTATACTGGATACGTTATAATAGGGTTTCTGAACTCCTTTACGCACCCGGGGAATAAAAACAAAGCGCAACCTCTGCCGTTCGGTTTTACCGTACTCCCGGTGATGGAAGAGGATTTCGCTCCTGGGTTGCAGGGCTGTCAGCTCCCGCTGCGCCTTAAGTGCTTCCAGCGCCGGCTCAAGAAGCTTTATTTTCCTTATGCCGGCATCCGTTTTTGGCGGCCCGAACGTTCCGATCCCCGTCAGATTACGTCTGACCTCGACGGTGCCTTCCTCAAAATTGACATCTTCCCATGCCAGCGCGGCCAGTTCACCATGACGCAGGCCGGAGTAAATGGCAAATTTCCACAAATTCTGGCTTTGACCTTTCTCGCTGTTCATTAGCTCCTGAAACTCATTTTTGGTCAGCGGATCTGGCTTTGCTCTTGTCTTCTGCAGCTTGCGAACGCCTTCGAACGGCGTGTTTCTGATGTATCCTGAGTGATGCGCGAACCGTAACATAGTGCACAGCAGCGAAATATAATTCTCTACGGTGCGCACGGTTCTCCCGACTTTATTGCCCCTGCTGGCATTCCGGTAATTGGTTTCACCACTCAGCAATTCGTTGCGATAATTAAGAATATCGCTGTGCCGAATACTTGCGATTGGGGTGTTAGAGTTCACGATAAGCTTGAGTGTTCCTATCTGAAAGCCTGTCTTGCGCAGCGTGTTGGCTGCTAACTCAGTCTCCTTCACTTTCAACCAAAGAGTGCACAGATCTTCAAAAGTCCGCACCGATGTGGTTGTGACTACCTTTGTCCCTTTTTTTGATTCCGGGAAGCGCTGCTGATAGTCGAATTCGCCCAGGTTTATTTCACTGAGGATCAGCGCGCGGAGATTGCCAGCCTTTTTGATATTGGCTGGCGTTATCAGCCAGCCCTTGAGGATCTCACGACATCTCTTACCGCGGTACATAAACCAGATACAGATGCTTTTACCTCTTATTTCAACACCTGTTGGTAGTGATGCCATAACTATGAATCCTGAATAAATTTATTGATCTTTGGGTAGTTACACCAGGTGGTACCCCGCTTACTGGCTGAGTTACCCTTGGAAGAAACCCTCTTGAAGTGAACTCCCTCCACCCAGCACTCCAGCCGGTAGTTCTCAATCTGCCGCGGCCCGAGCCCTGTCAATGTAGTGAGACCCTGCTCAACTACCCACTCAACGTTGAAATGAACTTGAGACATATTCACCTCTTAGCGGGAGGAATTATCAGTACACCTCCCGCAATAAACTGATTACCAAAATTCACTTTGCCAGCTTCCGCATGCACATGATGCGCCGCTGAGCGATCAGGCCAACGCCGATGGCTGTCTTCTGCATCCCGGCGAGGAATCCAAGCTCTGTCAGTGCCCGGCGCCATAGACCTCGCTTTTCCTGATCGACAATCAGGGCCTCTTTTCTGGCGATCATCGACAAGGTGAAGCGCGTCCGGCTCAAAAAAAAGCACATTGCTTTTCCCGCTGGCGCCATAAGCTTCTACGGAATTTTTAGCCATACCCGATCCCCCTTATCTGACCTGAAGAGTTTCGGCGCCAACTTCAAGGTGCGCGCCCTTAACTTCAGTGCCGGCCTCGATCGCCGCTTTAATTGTATTCTTATCCGGGGCTACGACGGTCACTACGCTTACCAACTCGTCGGGGCGTTGATTCTCGTCGTCAATAATCACCGACAGCGATCCCTCGCGGACGGTGAGCGTGTTGCGCTCAGTTTTAAATGACTTCAGTTCGGCAGCCTGCATGCACTTCAGGATGTAGCCCTTGAGGTTTTTGGCCTGACCCTCAAATGACTTTTTGCGGTCGCTAAGGCGCGCTGCTTCTTCTGCTACGGTTTTTGCCTGGCCCTCAAGGTTACGCACCAGTGACATGATGCCGTCGAACTTGTCGCCCAGCGCCAACTCCTCTCCCTCGATGGTGTCGGCGATGTCCTCCGGGGAAAATTCCCCGGCCTCAACGAGCGCCAGCAGCTTGTTCATGTTGGCGGCGATGGCGATTGCGGTAGTGTTCTGGCTCATGCTGATTGCTCCTGTTCGGATGTTTTATCAAGCTCACTCACTCTCTGCTCTACGGCGCGATGTAGGGCCAGGAGCCGTTTTTTCAGATACTCGTCAAACTCGACGTCGGCTTTTGCCTTAGCGTCCTTGCGGTATACGTCAACCTCTCGGGTGATGGTGCTGTAAACACCTTTAGCCTCATTTGGTGTTACCGCAGTGCGAATAACCTCAAGATTGCGTTCGATTCGCTCATCCAGTTCTTTGCGAATGCGAATGATATCTCCGGCTCTATCCGACGCATTTGAAAGGACAAATGCGGTCGCGTTGTCTTTGCGATATTCGGCATCATCGAACAGGCCAAGATAGATAACGAAAGTGCAGATAGTGAGAAAAGTCTTTTATCCGTGGGGCCGCCCTCCATACTGGGCCAGCAAATCCCGCGTTGCTCGCCCTTCTGACTGGGAACACTGGAGGGAAGTTGAGCAGACAGTACCGGCAAAATGCGAAACCTGCGACGGGAAGGGGATAATCACCGCACGCTGCCGTTGCGGTGGCAGGGGGGAGGTGCTCGATCGCAAGGCTACGAAAGAGACGGGGGCCCCTGTTTTCAAAACCTGCGAGCGTTGCTCTGGCGGCGGCTTCACCTCGATCAAATCGGCAAACGTTCATCGGGCTGTACAGGGCCGCGTACCAGGATTGCACCAGTCATCCTGGTCACGCAACTGGAAGCCGTTCTATGAGGGGCTGGTGGATACGCTTCACAAGGGTGAGAGGCAAGCAGCAGCGGAATTTGAGAAAGCGACCTCTTACTGAAAATATCGGATCATATAGCGACATTTTTTGCATGTTCGTGTTGACTTTGCATAAAATTGCCCTGTATGATTCTAATCATGGATACTTGCATCCAAATGAAACTAACTAAAAACCCTGCCGTCCGGCAGGGTTTTTACTCTTCGTAAGGGCCATATGTCCCACTCATCATCAAGAAAAAAGGTACTGGACTCGACTCTACCACTTACCTCCCGGGCTTCGCATGCAAGAAGTTGCGTCAACCATGTAGCCAATCGCGTTGGCATGACGAGAGAAGCACTTATGATTAAAATCGAGAATGACACTGGCATTAACTTGGAATGCCCACGCACGGAAGATGAGTTACTGAAAGCGTATCATCACTTTGAATCACTTTGAGTTAGCCAGCTATAAATAACACTCGGCAGTGTGGGTTTTTGCTTTTGACAGTAGAACTATCCTTCGAAGAGTCATAAAATGGTTAAATACCAGACGAATCTGAGGGAACAGTATGAAGCCATTAATTTTATTCTCCGCCATTTCTTGCTTCTTTTTATCAGCCCATGCGGCGGCAGTTGTGCAATTCAAGCCTGCGGTGCTTAATGCCTCGCTTTTATTTAATTATGACCCCGTTCTCGGTGATGTTAAAAGTAGCCTGCAATGGATTAGAAGTAGTGACGGTTCGTTAATAGCCGTTGTCGACATTACCTACGATCGAAATGGGTGTTTCACGAGCATTGATATTAGTAAAAAAGTGAGCAGTGAAGGAATCCATATTGAAAACAAAAATGGCGTAATAAGTTCAGTTAAGAAAAAAGACTCGAAAGAGAAAACGTTAAATATAACTGGCAAAGTTAATAGTAGGTGTGAAATTACCGAGTTGAATGATGATACAGGATCATACCTCCTGAGTTATAACGTTCGTGGTTTGTTAGAAACAGTGACGGATCGGCGTAATGGGGTTCTCAAGGAGCGGTATGAATATGGTCACGGACAATTTCCGATACGTTATAAAAACTATAAAGATAATAAAGAACGTCGATACCATTATCCACAACCAAGTGAGCAATTTCTGGATTGGGATGTCGCCTTTTCATCGTCTAAGTACGCATTCTGGCAAAAAATAAGTTGTAGCTATGGGGATGAAGGGAATGCAGAGCAATGTATAATGATCACTGCTTATGATCCTAATTATCGGAAGAGCCCAATTGTTTGGTATAGCGGACACCGCAATTACTATTATAAATAACTCTGATTTATAAATCTTACAGGCTCGCTTCGGCGGGCCTTTCTATTTTCAGGCCCCGGGAACAATCATCGACGTGTGCTGTTGTTAATCCAGCCCGGAGGCCTGAACCCATTTATCATCGAGTTCGGTGTCCGCCTGGACGGTCACTTCTGAGAAAAGGCATTTACACAGAATGGTGTACAGGCTCCCTTGATGTGGTATCTAATTCTGACACCACAATTCGGGTGTCGTTCATTCTTGGCGGGGTCGTAAACTACACAAATAAATTTACATTCCAGTTCCCTAATAATTATACCAATGCGAAAATACAGCTCACCGCCAGCTCTGATGGTGTCGTACTAGGCCCGGATGTTGTTACTGGTAATACGTCGCTGGGAACAGCGTCAGCGTACTGGAAAAACGCCTACCTTGCGAATGCCCCGATAATAGTATCAGATGCTGAGTATAAGGATAATATCAGGCGCGTTATCGGAGATGACGAGGCTGAAAAATTGGGTAGCTTGCTGATTTTCTTGCATTATTCGCTATCTCTGACACCGCGCGACTACGAGCGCGGCAGCGCGTTGCCGCCTTTCGCCCGGTTGGCGATAAAGGGTGTTCCGCGCGGGCGCCGCGCGCCGGCCGGTAAAGTATGCCGCGTATGGTACGGATTCCGGCGGCGAATGCCAGCACGTTTTACGTCAGGGGGCATCTGGCGGCGATGCCCGACGCGCTGTAATAGGGTTTTGGAATGCTTTGCGCGCTCCGGGTATAAAAACAAAGCGCAGCCCCTGCCGTTCGGTCTTAACGTATTCCCGGTGATAGAAGAGGGTAGTTCTATCGTAAAACCCGCCCCGGCGGGTTTTTGCGTTAATGGCTATTACTGTATCCGTTCGCGATTTTTTGCTGAGTGACCTGCGAACTCTCACGCTTCTTCATCTTTCTTAAAATGCTTGACGGCTTCGTCGTACAAGGACATCAGCTCAGAGATACTGGAAGAGTAGACCGGAACACGCTGAGCCCTGACTAACTCAATGATCAGCGCGTAAGCAGCATCTTCCGGAACATCTTTTGGATTTATCAGACCAGACATAAAACCTCCTTTTTACTGTGGTAAATACAGCCTACTCTGGTCACCAGGACTTCACATCCTGATAAATGATCAGTGCCTTCTGCAGTTGGCCTTTTATGTCCACAGGAAGCAGACCGCGCGTCCGCAGGGCATATCATCCTTCTCACCTAGCAAATCCAGTTGAAAAAATTTCCGCATCCGACAAATGCTAATAGTGATCTAAATCAAAATGATAATCATCCAACTTAAGGAATATTAAGGAACTGTAAATATTCTTCTAAGTGGTGGTTTTTTATGGCGTTAAAAGACTTTTTTGTACAGACGGAGCCGCACAGGCGGCACTACGGCGTCGCGCTATTCGTTGGGCTCGTGTCCGGTATCGTTTCGGCCTTTGTGAAGTGGGGCGCCGAGGTCCCGCTGCCGCCGCGCAGCCCGGTGGACATCTTCACCGGCGCATGCGGGCCGGAAGCCCTGATCCGCGCCGCCGGGCAGATCGACTGCTCGCGGAATTTCCTCAATCCGCCCTACATTTTTCTGCGGGACTGGCTGGGATTAGCAGACCCGAACGCTGCGGTCTATACCTTCGCCGGGCACGTGTTCAACTGGGTTGGCGTAACGCATATCGTCTTCTCCGTCGTCTTCGCCGTGGGCTATTGCGTGGTTGCCGAAATTTTCCCGAAGATCAAGCTCTGGCAGGGGCTGCTTGCCGGCGCGCTGGCGCAGCTTTTTGTCCACATGATTTCATTCCCGCTGATGGGCCTCACGCCGCCGCTTTTCGAACTGCCGTGGTATGAGAACGTCTCTGAGATAGTGGGCCACCTGGTCTGGTTCTGGTCCATCGAGATCATTCGCCGCGACTTGCGCAACAGGATCACCCGCGAGCCGGACGCTGAGGTTCCCCTGAGTTCTGCCCTCCGATAAGCCGCACGGTACGTATCTGAAGCCCGCCGGCCCACCGCGCGGGCTTTTCAATTCCCGGCGTTGCCGTTTTCATCTTCTGACGGCAGGTTAATCCGATAAGCCGCCCGGATAATGTTATGACATTGATCATTTTATGCCGCAAGTATACTGTATATATGTACAGCTAATTGCATGGAGGTAGCAACAATGATCTATCCGACCGCCAGTAAAGAGAGGGCCAGCGCCGCCCGCCTAGGGCCGCTCGAAAGCGCCATGGTCCAGGGCCGGTTAAAAATGTGGGGCCGCTGGTCGTACATTGGCGGCGGCCATACCGGCAACATTTTTAACCAGCTGCTGAGGTCCGGCCCGCTGACCCGTAAATCCATCGGAGAGGTTCTGCAGCGTCTGCTGGACGCCGGCGTCAGCGAGGCGGAACTGGAGGCCTTTCTCGGCGAGATGGCCCGCGGGCGCTATAAAAGTCCGCTCGCCCACTGCAGCGATAGCGAAGGGCTGCTGGTCGATCGCACGGTGGCCGAGACGCTGCGCGGCAGCCCGGCGCTGATCGCGCTGCTGCAGCAGCGCTACTGCGGCAGGGGCAAAAGCAAGCGCGCGATGGCCCAGGCGCTGCATCTGCGCCACCCGGAGTGGAGCCTGCCAACCTGCAGAAACCGCATTGACAGCTGGCTGGCGACGGCAGAATATCTGCTCTACCGCCCGCTGTGCGCGGCGTTTGGCCTCGATCCGCTTCGCCTGGGCGACGGCGACGCGTAAATTTTTCACCAAAAAACTATTGTATATTTATCCAGTATCTGCTGTAATCACTCTATCCTTCGCAAAGCTGTATCGCGGGGTGATGAATCTTAAAACCCGCCACCGCGCGGGTTTTTGCTTTTCTGAACCCGCTCATTCTGCTTATCCGCAGCGGCACAGCGCCTTTCTCTCACAATCAACATGATTAAACCCGGAGGAGAAAGATGATCTCTTTAGCCATTGCGCCCGTCTGGGACGCCGTCAGGGAGACGGCGGCCTGCTGGTGGCGCGGCGAGGTACCCGCCGGCGGCGTGATTATGGCGGCGGCAATGGCCGTACTGCGTATGAGCTATTTTGGCCACCGGCGGCGGGATATCGTTCTGGAAGGCCTGCTGTGCGCTGCGCTGGCACTGTGCGCCTATTCCGCCATTGATTATCTGCACGTGCCGAAAATGCTGACGGTCGCCATCGGCGGGCTGATTGGCTTTATTGGCGTTAAAACAATCAGGGCCTGGCTTTCGCATTATCTCAGCAGGCGTCTGGGCGCGGGGCAGGATCCGGATAATAAATAGGGGAATTAGAGGAGGTGCAAAGACCATTACGACGTTTTAATTGTGCAGTCATCATGCCCCGCATTCGCGGGGCTTTTTTATTCCGTCAAAGAGGATATTTCTATGTGTATTCATCATGGGCAAAAAGCGATATTTGGCGACGGCAAGCAGTACGCCCTGCCGCACGTATTTGTTAATCCCGATCAGCTGCAGACCTTTATTAACCAGATGACGGCCGTCTTTGACGGCACGGCAGATCCGATAAGCGATATCAATCTGGCGGCGGTGCCGGCCGAGATGCAGTTCAGCGATATTTACACCGCCATCGGCGCCTTTTCGGCCCAGGCCTATAAGGACGGTAAACCGCCGTACCCAATGGGGCAGGAGAGCGTCGGCGTGGCGGTGCGGGATATGGACAACGCGGTGCGGGTTGCCGAGGAGCACGGAGTGAAGATCCTCGCCCGCTGGGAGGTAATGGGCAACCAGGAGGCGATGACCGAGTGGCTGGACGGCCTGCGCATTCAGTTTTACGCCTATGCCGGCACGCCGCCCGAGATCGCCGTTCGCGAGTCGGTGTCGAATACCCGCTATTATCTCACGCCCCGCGCGGCCGAAAGGTTCATTAAAACCTTCCTGGCGGTGACCGGCGGTCGGATCGTTGGTGATGCGCGCCATGCGGGTGAGGAGGTGGGCCTGCCGGGTGAGTCGTTCCACCGGGTGTGGCTCGCTTCATCGGCGGGACTGTTCAACGTCATTATTCTCAGCGACGCCCAGCGGGCGCGCCTGGCCTCGCCGTGGCGCGATATAAAAACCGACTTCGTGGTTGACGATCTGGCGAAAGTCATCGCCCTGGCGCAAGCCAGTCAGGTGTCGGTACTGGTGCCGCCAGAGGCAGGCCACTCGCGCCATCCCCGCGCGGTGCTGGAATTTACCGGCGGCTACGTGATTGCGCTGCGCCAGAAGGCGTGACCTGAACAGAGAACAGGCGGAATAGCGGCGGAAAGGGGTTTTTATGCCCCTGGGCTATGAGGGAGCCTGGCTTATGCCAGAACGATCTTGCGCCGACGTGCCGGCAGGCGTAAAGTCCTTGTCGCACAAACGGCGTGGGCTGTTAGCTCAGCTGGTAGAGCAGTTGACTCTTAATCAATTGGTCGCGGGTTCGAACCCCTCACAGCCCACCACTCCTTCCTGTGTCGCTCTCCGCTTACTCTCATTGTATCGACATTCAATACCCACAGCGTGCTCCGGTTTTTAACCTCCGTAACCTGTTGCACAATCGCTGTGGAAAAAATCACCGGCCCCGCCTCCGCCAGCGGCGCGGGACCGATCAAGGAGAAGCGTTATGTACCAGATTGATTACAACTCTTACCGTTCCGTGAAGGGCTACAGCCGCCGGGTGCGGTTTCTCGTGATGCACTACACGGCGGTGGATTTTGCCACCTCCGCGCGCCTGCTCTCCGGCGACGGCGGCGCCAGCGCCCACTACCTGGTGCCCGACCCGACGGACCAGACCTATATTGATGCCGGTTTTAACGATCTGCGCATTTTTAATCTGGTTGATGAAAGCGAGCGCGCGTGGCACGCGGGCGTCAGCAGCTGGGCAGGCCGCAGCAATCTTAACGATACCGCCATCGGCATCGAGATTGTTAATCTCGCCTCGGATGAAACCGGGGAGTTCGTCTTTCCGCCGTTTAACGAGGAGCAGATTGCCGCCGTCAAGCAGCTGGCGCTGAATATCGTGCAGCGCTATCCGGATATGACGCCGGTCAATATTGTGGCCCACTCGGACATCTCGCCGGGGCGCAAAAGCGATCCCGGCGCGGCGTTCCCGTGGAAGGAGTTCTACGATCTGGGCATCGGGGCGTGGTATGACGAAGAGACCCGTGATAAATACTGCAAGCAGTTCAGCGGCGGCGGTATTCCTGAAAAAGCAGATATTGTCGCCAGGCTCGGCACCTACGGCTACAGCACTGCGGAGGCCGGTACAGATGAGGGCTATCGGGCGCTGGTGCGCGCTTTTCAGCTCCACTTCCGCCAGCAGAAGTATGACGGCGCGGTCGATATAGAGACGGCCGCCATTCTCTATGCGCTGGTGGAGAAATACTTCCCCGCCTGAGTCAATAAAGGGCCCTGACCCCGCGTCAGGGCCCGCTTAAAAACCGATGCCGGTGCTGACCCCGACGTGCCCGCTTGATGAACCGCCGGACGCGCCAACGCTGGTTCCCGCGCAGCCTGCTATTTGCAGCAGCGCTGCGATAAAAATTACTCTCATCATCTTTTGCCTCTTCAAAATACCCGGCATGAGTATGCCTGATAATAACCCCGCGCTAAACTCCGGCTTCGGACCATTATTCCATCTTACGAGTTGTACGATAAATCGCTGAAATTCGCCGCTATTGCCGTAACAAGCACAAAGTGAATAAGGAAGTCTGAGTCAGCCACTATAATGCTGATTTTGTATGATTCACGTGGTTGTAATGTCGCTATTTAAACACTTTCTTTTTTTTGTCGTGGCCTGTTTCGGGCCGGTTCTCACCGTATTTTGCCTGTGGCTGGATCTTAATTTCTTCCGCGATACGGTTACTGAAATCTCGGTGACTGAAATTGTCCAGGAGCTGGTTCTGGCTGCCGTTATGGTTATCCATTTTGTTCTGGCCAAAAAGTACGTCCCGCTGCGCCTGTGCAATATTCTGATTGGTGGCCTGTTCCTCGCTATGCTTATCCGCGAACTTGATGCCGTCTTTGATACGATTTCGCACGGCTGCTGGGTCTGGTTTGCCTTAACAACGTCGGTTATTGCGCTTATCTGGCCCGTCGCGAAGTGGAAAACAACCGTCGCGCAGCTTGAGCAGTATGCGCAGACCCCCGGCTACGGCATGATGCTGGCGGGGCTGATGACGATCCTCGTCTTCTCGCGCCTGCTGGGCATGGGCGAGCTGTGGAACTTTATTCTGCAGGACGGCTTCGTGCGGGAGGCGAAAAACGCCGTTGAAGAGGGGTGTGAAATGTACGGCTACATGCTGTGCCTGACGGCGACCCTCGGCTATAGCTTCCAGCTACGCAGGATTGCTGCCGCCTGAGGTGAAAAACGGCCCGGCGCCATGCCGGGCCGTTTGCTCTGCGGCGGTTAATCCGCCGCCGCTTTCTCCGCTTTACCCGCCAGCAGGGCCAGGAAGTCATAGCGCTTCTGCAGATCTTGCGCGGCGTCCTTCCACAGCTGCTCGGCCACCTCCGGCTGCTGGGCGTTCAGGCGGCGGAATCGCTGCTCTTTCATCAGCGTATCGGCCAGCGCGTCGGACGGCGGGCGCGAATCCAGCACCATCGGCACTTTTCCCTCTTCTTCGCGGCGCGGATCGAAGCGGAACAGCGGCCAGAAGCCGGTGGCGGTCAGCTGGCGCATCTGATCGTGGCTCAGCGCCAGGTCGTAGCCGTGCTCCTCGCAGGGGCTGTAGGCGATGATCAGCGACGGGCCGGGATAGGCTTCGGCCTCCTGAATCGCCTTCACCGTCTGGTTAAGCTGCGCCCCCAGCGAAATCTGCGCCACGTAGACGTGGCCGTACATCATCATGCTGACGCCCAGATCTTTACGCGCCTTGCGCTTGCCGTGCTCGCCAAACTTGGTGACCGCCCCGAGCGGCGTCGCCTTCGAGGCCTGGCCGCCGGTGTTGGAGTAACACTGAGTGTCGAGCACCAGGATATTGACGTTTTCCGTCAGGCTCATCACGTGATCCAGCCCGCCGAAGCCGATGTCGTAGGCCCAGCCGTCGCCGCCGATAAGCCAGATGGATTTCTCCACCAGCGCGTCGGCATCGGTCAGCAGCTCCTCCGCGCCCTCCACGCCCGCCAGATGCTGGCGCAGGGCGGCAACCTGTTCGCGGCGCAGCTCCGGCGTCGCTTCGGCGCGCAGGGCATCGTTCAGTTCAGCCGGCAGGCGTTCGGCGAACCGCTCCAGCAGGCGCATCGCGCGGCGGCGGTGCTGATCCACCGACAGGCGGAAGCCGAGGCCGAACTCGGCGTTGTCCTCGAACAGCGAATTGGCCCACGCCGGGCCGCGTCCGCTGGCATCGGTGGTGTAGGGCGTTGAGGGCAGGTTGCCGCCGTAGATCGACGAACAGCCGGTGGCGTTGGCAATCAGCATCCGATCGCCGTACAGCTGGGTCAGCAGCTTGATGTACGGCGTCTCGCCGCAGCCGGAGCAGGCGCCGGAGTACTCAAACAGCGGCGTCAGCAGCTGGGAGGTGCGGATATCAATGCGCTCCAGCGCGCTGCGTTCCATTTCCGGCAGGGCGAGGAAGTAGTCGTAGTTGACCTTCTCTTCTTCAACGTGCTCAAGGCGGGAGAGCATGTTGATGGCCTTAATATCCGGGTTCTGGCGGTCTTTCGCCGGGCAGACCTCGACGCAGAGGTTGCAGCCGGTGCAGTCTTCCGGGGCCACCTGCAGGACGTACTTCTGGCCGCGCATATCGCGGGACTTTACGTCCAGAGCGTGCAGGCTGGCGGGCGCGTCGGCCATCGCCTCCGGCGCCACCACCTTGGCGCGGATCGCCGAGTGCGGGCAGGCGGCCACGCAGTGGTTGCACTGGGTGCAGAGCGCCTCTTTCCACACCGGGATCGCCTCGGCGATGTTGCGCTTCTCCCAGCGGGTGGTGCCCACCGGCCAGGTGCCGTCCGGCGGCAGGGCCGAGACCGGCAGCGCATCGCCGAGCCCGGCGAGCATCGCGGCGGTGACGGTTTTCACGAAATCCGGCGCGGCGTCGGAGACGATCGGCGGCCGCGGGTGGCTGGCGACGTCAACCGGGCGCAGGGCGACCTCCGCCAGCGACTCGCGCGCCAGGGCCAGCGCCTGCCAGTTGCGCTCTACCAGTTCCTGGCCTTTACTGCTGTAGCTGTTGGCGATGGCATTCTGCAGCGCGGTCAGCGCCGAGCCGTCGGGCAGTACCTGGGTCAGCTCGAAGAACGCCATCTGCATCACGGTATTGATGCGCGCGCCCAGCCCGCACTCGCGGGCGATTTTTGCGGCATTAACCACGAAGAAGCGCGCCTGCTTCTGGTTGAGCGTCGCCTGCACCTCCTGCGGCAGCCGCGACCACACCTCGTCGGCGCTGTAGGGCGTGTTGAGCAGGAAGGTGCCGCCGGGCTTCAGGCGCTCGGCCATCTGATACTTGTCGATAAACTGCAGCTGGTGGCAGCCGACAAAGTCCGCCTGCGAGACCAGATAGGCGGAGCGGATCGGCTGCTCCGAGACCCGCAGATGGGAGACGGTCAGCCCGCCCGCCTTCTTCGAGTCATAGACGAAATAGCCCTGGGCGTACCACGGCGTGGCGTTGCCGATGATCTTGATATTGTTCTTGGTGGCCGACACGCTGCCGTCGCTGCCGAGGCCGTAAAACAGCGCCTCCAGCCGGGCGGTGGAGGGCAGGGTATTCTCTGGCAGCGGAAGGGAGAGGTGGGTGACGTCATCGTAGATGCCGACCGTGAAGCGCGGCTTCGGCTGCGCGGCGGCGAGTTCTTTAAACACCGCCAGCGCGCACTCCGGGCCAAACTCTTTCGACGACAGGCCGTAGCGGCCGCCGATGACTTTCGGCAGCGCATCCCGCTCGCCGCGGCTGACGGCTTCCGCCAGGGCGGTCATTACGTCGAGGTACAGCGGCTCGGCCAGCGCCCCCGGCTCTTTGGTGCGGTCAAGTACCGCCACGCTTTTCGCCGACGCCGGCAGGGCCTGCAGCAGGTGCGCCGCCGAGAACGGACGATAGAGGCGCACCTTCAGCACGCCGACCTTCTCTCCGCGGATCAGCAACTCATCCACGACCTCCTCGCAGGTGCCGATAGCCGAGCCCATCAGGACGATCACCCGCTCCGCCTGCGGATGGCCGTAGTACTCAAACGGCCGGTAACGGCGGCCGGTGGCGGCGGCGAAGTCGTCCATGGCCTGTTCGACGTGGCTGTACACCGCGTCATACCACGGATTGGTCGCTTCCCGGGACTGGAAGTAGGTGTCGGGATTGGCCGAGGTGCCGCGGATCGCCGGATGTTCGGGGTTGAGCGCCCGCGCCCGGTGGGCGTCGATATCCGCCTGCGGCAGCAGGTTTAACAGCGTATCGTCGGCGATAGGCGTGATTTTATTGATTTCGTGCGAGGTGCGGAAGCCGTCGAAGAAGTGGATAAACGGCACCCGGCTTTTCAGCGTCGCCATATGCGATATGAGCGCAAAGTCCTGGGCCTCCTGTACGCTGCCGGCGGCGAGCAGCGCGCAGCCGGTCTGGCGGACCGCCATCACGTCGGAGTGATCGCCAAAAATGGAGAGCGCGTGCGTGGCCACCGTGCGCGCCGCGACGTGCAGCACGAAGGGCGTCAGCTGCCCCGCCAGCTTGTACAGCGTCGGGATCATCAGCAGCAGGCCCTGCGAGGAGGTAAATGACGTTGACAGGGCGCCGGTCTGCAGCGCGCCGTGCACGGCGGCAATGGCCCCGGCCTCAGACTGCATCTCGACCACGCGCGGCGTGTCGCCCCAGACATTCTTCAGGCCATTGCCCGCCCAGGCGTCGGCCTGCTCTGCCATGGTTGAACTGGGCGTGATGGGATAGATGGCGATAACTTCGCTGGCGCGGAACGCCACCGAGGCGACCGCGCCATTACCGTCAGTCGTAATCATACGTAAACCCTTACATTGCTCAAAAAGAGGACGCGCGCAAGCCGCAGCATCCTTGGTAATTATGGGTTTATTTTAGCAAAGCGGGGTGGCGGGAATTTTCGCTTTTGTGTCCAGCGACGTTGTCTGAACGCCGTTCAGATCAACGTTGGGCGCGAAAAATTGCCAGAAAATGTTTCACAGCCCCGAAATCTGCTTTTGCTCACTCGACGCCAGGCCGCGCCGTGCCTATTATGAACAGGTTTTGCTAACGTTTTGACAGGGGACAATGAGAATGAAAGCAGCTTTTTGGGTTGGGTGCGCAGCCTTACTGCTGTCTGCTTGCAGCAGCGAACCGGAACAGCAGGCGACGGCGGCTCACGTTTCGCCGGGAATGCGGGCGGCAATGTCCAGCGGCGGTCAGGCCAACTGCGCGATGATTGGCGGCTCACTTTCGGTTGCGCGCCAGCTTGACGGCTCAACCATCGGTATGTGCGCACTGCCCAACGGCAAGCGATGCAGCGAGGCTTCGCTTGCCACCGGGTCATGCGGAAACTACTGAACCAGATCGGCCAGCTTAAAGATAAGCGAATCGCTGTCGTCCGCCAGCGTTAGCTGATCTGCGGTCAGATCAACCTGGGCGCCATTGTGCAGCATTTTGCTGAGGGTGGCGTCGAGTTGATTAAGCTGCGGGTCGGTACACAGCTTTTTGGTCATCGCCACCTTCTTCGCCTTCAGCACGCCTTCGGAAAGGCTGCCCTTACCGGTAAACTGATTACACATGCTGCCGGAAATATGCATATCCTCATTAAAGCTCAGCTCCGGCGCCTTCACGCCCGGCGGCACATCCTGACCGTTGACGGTCTCCAGCACGAAGCGGTGGTGCACCAGCTGCTCTTCCTGAACGGTGACTTTTTGGGTTCCAGAGGAAACGCAGCCGGCAAGCATCATGGTCGCGGCCAGTAAACATAAAGTTAATTTTTTGTTATTCATCACGGAGTTACCTACAAAAATAATTCACTGCAGCATGCCACTGTGGGGCATGCCGGGTCACTGAGTATTGTCCGAAAATGCTGCCGCAGGGGCGGCAGCAGCAAAGGTTAAACCAGCGCGTTCGGGCAGGGTTCGCCGCCGGCGACCTGGCGCAGATTGTACAGCGTGGTTTCAGAAATGCTGGTCAGCGCCTCGGCGGTGAGAAACGCCTGGTGGCCGGTGAACAGCACGTTGTGGCAGGCGGAGAGGCGGCGGAACACGTCATCCTGAATCACGTCGTTGGATTTATCTTCAAAGAACAGATCCCGCTCGTTCTCATACACGTCCATGCCCAGGGCGCCAATTTTCTGCGTTTTCAGCGCGTCGATCGCCGCCTGCGAGTCCACCAGACCGCCGCGGCTGGTATTAATGATCATCACCCCGTCTTTCATCTGGTCAAACGCGGCGCGGTTCAGCAGGTGGTAGTTATCCGGCGTCAGGGGGCAGTGCAGGGAGATAACGTCCGCGCGCGAGAACAGCGTCGGCAGATCCACGTACTCGACGCCCAGCTCCAGCGCCGCCTGGCTGGGATAAGGATCGTACGCCAGCAGCTTCATGCCGAAGCCGTTGAGAATGCGCAGCGCGGCGACGCCGATTTTTCCGGTGCCGATGACGCCTGCGGTCTTACCGTGCATGGTGAAGCCGCACAGCCCCTCCAGCGAGAAGTTGGCATCGCGGGTGCGCTGATAGGCGCGGTGGATACGGCGGTTGAGCGACATCATCAGGCCGACGGCGTGTTCCGCCACCGCTTCCGGCGAGTAGGCGGGCACGCGGACCACCTGCAGGCCCAGTTCTTTCGCCGCGTCGAGATCGACATTGTTGAAGCCGGCGCAGCGCAGGGCGATATACTTCAGGCCGTGTTTTTTCAGCTCTTCAAGCACCGGGCGGCTGCCGTCGTCGTTGACAAAGATGCACACGGCATCGCAGCCGATGGCGGTTTTCGCGGTTTTTTCCGTTAAAAGGAAGTCGAAAAATTCAAGTTCATAGCCAAAAGCCTCATTTACATTTTGCAAATACTTTTTATCGTACTGCTTCGTGCTGTAAACCGCGATTTTCATAAGACTTTTCTCCATCAGATAGTACCGCTACGGTAACATATTTAAAATAATCTGACAATTATTAAAATATAATTTAATCATGGAGTTATCCCGTTAGTGTAGTGCATAACCGTACGCTCTGAGCCGGAGAATTGCGCGTTTGCGCATCGGGCGCAAAAGGAAGCATCTATGCTTAGCAGTGGCGCGGTTCGCCCCGGCGGGACCACCGCGGCTTTAACAGGGGGGCTTTACGTGCCACAATACGGGCCTGTTCGGCCTTTTAATGACAATTAATCAGGATGTTAATCGCCCATGAAGGGTACATGGAAAGCAGCGATCGCCATCCTGCTGCTGCTGATACTTATACCGCTGACGCTGCTGCTGACGCTGACCCACTGGGTGCCGACCCTTGCCGGGATCTGGCTGCCGTCAGGAACGCGCATTGCGCTTAAAGAGAGCCCGTCGTGGCATAACGGCAGGCTTCTGCTGCCCGAACTGCGCTATCTGGTGGGCGACTGCCAGCTGGCGCAGCTGCGCGACGCCGAGCTGTCCCATCCCAGCCGCTGGCGGCTCCACGTCGGCGAACTGAACATCAATTCCGCCTGCCTGAGCAAGCTCCCGCAGAGCGAACCTTCTCCCGCCGCCCCGCGCACGCTGGCCGAATGGCAGTCGATGCTGCCCAACAGCTGGCTGACGATAGATCGCCTGCGCTTCTCGCCGTGGGAGAAGTGGCAGGGCAAATTAGCGCTCTCTTTAACCCCCGCTCAGCAGATCCTCCACTACGACGGCGATTCGGTGACGCTGCGCGCGGCCCTGAAGGGGCAGGCGCTGCAGGTCAGCGAATTTACCGCCAAAGTGCTCGACGACCGCCCGCCGATCAAGCTGGTGGGCGAGCTCACGATGCCGCTGGTCCCCGCCGGCGTGCCGGTCAACGGCCACGTCGAATCGTCCTTCGAGGTTCCCGGCCAGCAGGGGCTGGTGGATGCCGAGCTGGAGTGGCGGGAAAATCAGGGCCAGCTGGTCGTGATGGCCCGCGGCGTCGGCGATCCGCTGCTCGACCTTCCCTGGACACTGACCCCGGAGCGCCTGACCATCAGCGACGGCCGCTGGAACTGGCCGTGGCTGGAGGGCGTGCCGGTCAGCGGCCGCGTCGGCCTGCGCCTCGACAACTGGCAGCAGGGCCTCGACAAAATGCAGATCGCCGGGCGCCTGAACATCCTGACCCAAGGCGCGGCGGGCAAGGGCAACGCGGTGCTCAACTTCGGGCCGGGGCGCCTGAGCATGGACAGCAGCGAGATGCCGCTGCAGGTGGCGGGCGAGGCCAAGTATAACGACCTGATCCTCTACGCCATGCTGCCGGCCACCTTAACCGGGCCGCTTAACGACCCCGAGCTGACCTTTGCCCCCGGCGCGCTGCTGCGCTCGAAGGGACAGATTATCGACTCGCTTAATATCGATCAGATCCGCTGGCCGCTGGCCGGCGTGCGCCTCAGCAGCCGGGGCGTGGACGGCCGCCTGCAGGCCATTCTTCGCGCCCATGAGGACCAAACCGGCGACTTTGTGCTGCACCTCGACGGTAAGGCCAGCGACTTTCTGCCGGAGCGCGGCAGCTGGCGCTGGCGCTACTGGGGCGACGGCCACTTCCCGCCGATGAACGCCAGCTGGGACGTCAAGGGCGACGGCGAGTGGCGCGACGGTGACATTGTGCTCAACAGCCTCTCGACCGGTTTTGACCGGCTGCAGTACGGCGCGATGACCATCAGCCAGCCCCGGCTGGTGCTCGATGCCCCGGTGCGCTGGCGGCGCAGTGCGCAGCACCCGTCGCTGACCGGCGCGCTGTCGCTCGACGCCGGGGAAACCCGCTTTACCAGCGGCAGCGTCCTGCCGCCGTCAACGCTCAAATTCAGCGTCGACGGCCGCGACCCGACCTGGTTTAATTTTAAGGGTGACCTGCACGCCGGCGAGATTGGCCCGGTGCGGGTCAGCGGGCGCTGGGACGGCCTGCGCCTGCGCGGCAACGCCTGGTGGCCGAAGCAGTCCCTCAAGGTCTTCCAGCCGCTGCTGCCGCCGGAGGCCAAAATGACGCTGCGCGATGGCACCCTTTACGCGCAGGTGGCGTTTTCCGCCGCGGCGGATCAGGGCTTCGAGGCCGGCGGCCACGGCGTGCTGAAAAACGGCAGCCTGTGGATGCCGGACAACCAGATTAACGGCGTCGATTTTATTCTGCCGTTCCGCTTCAGCCAGAGTACCTGGCATCTTGGCCACCGCCGCCCGGTCTCCCTGCGCATTGGTGAAGTGGTCAATCAGGTCACCGCCCGCAATATCACCGCCGATCTTGAGGGCAGCTATCCGTGGAGCGAGCAGGATCCGCTGCTGCTCTCCAACGTCAGCGTTGACGTGCTGGGCGGCAAGGTCTCGATGCTGCAGCTGCGAATGCCGCAGCGCGACGCGGCCCTGCTGCGGGTGCAGAACATCTCCACCAGCGAGCTTATCGGCGCCATCAATCCGAAGCAGTTCACCATGTCGGGACGCGTAAACGGCGCGCTGCCGCTGTGGCTTAATAACGAGAAGTGGATAATCAAAGACGGCTGGCTGACCAACCCCGGCCCGCTTACCCTGCGCCTGGATAAGGACACGGCGGATGCGGTCGTGCGCGACAACATGGCCGCCGGGTCGGCGATCAACTGGCTGCGCTACCTGGAGATCACCCGCTCCTGGACCAGCGTCAGCCTCGATAACCTCGGTATGCTGCAGCTGAAGTCCTCCATCTCCGGTACCAGCCGGACGGATGGCAAATCCGCGCGGGTGAATCTCAACTACACCCACCAGGAAAATGTCTTTGAGCTGTGGCGCAGCCTGCGCTTTGGTGACAATCTTCAGGCGTGGCTTGAGCAGAACGCGCATCTACCCGCCCCCTGCCGATCGGGCAAGGCATGTAAGGAGCAGTAATGAGTATAAGAAATGCCGCGGCGGGCCTGCTTGCCGCAATCACCCTCAGCGGCTGCACGCCGCGCATTGAGGTGGCGGCCCCCGAAGCGCCGATCACCATCAATATGAACGTCAAGATAGAGCATGAGATCCACATTAAGGTCGATAAAGACGTGGAAAACCTGCTCAAGTCGCGCAGCGATCTCTTCTGAGGTGCCTATGAAACGAATCGCGATTGCCGCCCTGCTGGCGCTGGTCTGCCAGAGCGCTCAGGCGCTGACGCTGGAACAGGCGCGGGCCGAAGGACGGGTAGGGGAAACCCTCAGCGGCTATCTGGCGCCGGTAGCGCAGGATGCCGATACGCAGGCGCTGGTCGCCCGCATTAACGCCGCCCGCAGCGCCAGCTACAAGCAGTTGGCCAGCCAGAATAACGTGCCGGTGAATGAGGTCGCGAAGATGGCAGGGCAGAAGCTGGTGGCGCGGGCGCAGCCCGGGGAGTACGTGCGCGGCCTGAACGGGCAGTGGCTGAAAAAAGAGTGACGTTGTGTGGGGACTGTGCGGAAATATTGCCTTCTGCTTAACAGGTAGTTTACTTTTGTGATTGTAGTGACGCCCAGGGTGAATCGAACGCATCAAAAATAAACTGGCTGCAAAAGCCTATTTCCGCGGAACCCATGAAACATGTCGAGAGAAAAAGACAGTAAAGACTGGGTTAAATTAGCCCCAGGCGCTGGAAAAATAGAGCGTATTGAGGCTTATTTCAGCGGACACGGTTACGAACCTCACCGTCACGATACCTACGCAATAGGCAGAACATTATCGGGTGTACAGCGCTTTCATTATCGTGGCAGTAAACGACACAGTTTGCCCGGCGGGACCATGGTCTTGCATCCCGATGAAATACATGATGGTGAAGCGGGCACGCAAGATGGGTTTCAGTACCGGATGTTATATATTGCTCCGGCACTCATCCAGACTATTCTCGGCGGAAGATCGCTGCCGTTTATTCCCGGCGGAATCTCCTCCGATCCCCGCCTTTTTGCTGCAACAGAATCGCTTCTGAAAAGTGTGGATGAACGAATTGAGACGCTCGAAGAAGACGATTCTCTTTATGAGCTGGCTCAAACGTTGGCCATTGTTGGAGGCCAGCGTTTTCTGAAGCGCATCGCTGATTATCCCTCCGTGGAGAGAGCGCGTGAATACATCCATGCTGAGTTTAATAAGTGTATCACCCTGGAGGAGTTGTCTGCGGCGAGTGGGATGGACCGCTGGAGTCTGAGCCGGGATTTTCGAACTCTTTATGGTACGAGTCCTTACCGGTATGTGACGATGCGCCGTCTTGAATATTGCCGCCGCCTGATCCTTGCTGGCTCCTCTCTGGCAGAGGCAGCCGCTGAAGCAGGATTTTCGGATCAAAGCCATATGACGCGCCAGTTCATAAAAACGCTGGGTCTTTCGCCGGGGCACTGGAAAAAAATCAATCAAAAATAAGGAGCCTTTCTGCACAAACGTTCAATACTGGCCCCACTGCGCTGTTCTATTGTGTCGCCTTCTTAATGAAGGGAGAGAGTCACAATGTATTATCCAGTTAATTTAGAAGAGAAATTTTCGCTTTTCGATGAGTTTTGGCAGCCAAAAGTTATCGCGCAGATGAATGACTATCAGTTTAAAATCGTCAAAATATGCGGTGATTTCATTTGGCATACTCATCCCGAAACCGATGAGGCATTTATTGTTATCGAAGGCGTTTTACGGATTGATTTTCGCGACCATTATATACATGTTCGCCCCGGCGAAATGTACGTTGTGGCAAAGGGCGTTGAGCATAAAACCTCTGCTGAAAAGGAGGTGAAAATGATGATGATTGAGCCCTGTGGTGTTCTGAACACCGGCCATGAAGGCGGTGAACGTACCGCTGAGAACGATATCTGGATCTGAGACCGTTTTTAGCTTATTAACCAACCGGTGACGCTATCGATAGCGCCGCCGGTACTCCCCCGGGCTGACGCCGAAGCGCTGGCGAAAAGCGGTTGAGAAGTGGCTGTGATCGCCAAAGCCCCAGCTATAGCCAATCCCCGCCAGCTTCTCCTCATCCGCGGCGCTGCGCAGGGCGCTGGCGCAAAGGTCCAGCCGCCGGTGCCTGATATACTGGGCGACCACCAGACCGCGATCGGCAAACAGCCGGTACAGACTGCGCAGCGACATACCCATCTCTTTTGCCAGCCAGGCCGGACGCAGGCTGTCGGACTGGATGTGCTCATCAATCATCGCCGTCACTTTTTCAAACAGCCTGTCGCGCCTGCTGGGCTGCGCTTCCCGCTGGCGCAGCGCCGGGCGCAGCAGGCAGGCGATGGCCTCCAGCGCCGCGCCGCTTTCGCTTTCCGACATCGCCAGACTGTTCATGCTCTCCTGCAGCAGCCGGTGGCTGAGCTGCACTACCGGCTGCGTCTTATCGAGCCTTGGAACATACTCCGCTGCGCCTGCCGCCAGCTGATGCTCCAGCAGATGGCGGGGCAGCAGTAGCGATACCTGACGCGCGCGCGCCGTCCAGAAGATAGAGCAGGGGCGCGAGGCGTCCACCACGGTAATATCCCCGGGCGACAGCGTGGTCTGGCGCGTGCCCTGTTCAATGGTCGCCTCGCCGGCGAGCTGGAAGACGGTGTAAAACCAGACGTCATTGCCGCTGCGGATCTCGCGTTCGGTGCGGTACAGATTGACGTTAGCGGCGGTCACGGTGCTCAGCTTGAGGCCGCTGGCATAGCCGGACTCGATCTCGCCGACAAAATCGCCCGCCAGGCGACGGGCGGCAAACCGCCCGCACTCGGCGTTGATCGTCGATAGCCACTGCTGAAAACCTGCGTTATTCATAGATCCTTCCCGGCGACCGCACAGTGATGGTTGCATGTATGTTACACAAATTAGCGCATTCGGTTGTAAAAACGAACGATGCCGTTCACATAACGCGCTTCTGCCCCTGCCGCCCTGCGCGAAATGTCACGGACAGCACAGCAAATGGCAAACAGACAAAAGGCGCGCGGCGTTCCGACAGGGCACACTGGGAGAATATTATTCAGAGGCTATCGGGAGAGAACAGATGTCAGATACACAGGTTGCGCGACTCGCCAGCGTGGAGCAGTTTCTTACCCGCGAACACGGTAACTTTATTGACGGCAGGCAGCAGGCCTCTTCCGGCGAGCAGCGGCTGACTGTCTGGGATCCGGCGACCGGCCGGGCCATCGCCACCACCGCCGACGCCAGCCGGGAGGATGTGGATAGCGCCGTCGCCTCCGCCTGGCGCGCCTTCGTCGACAGGCGCTGGTCCGGGCGCCTGCCCGCCGAGCGGGAGCGGATCCTGCTGCGCTTTGCCGATCTGGTGGAGCAGCACGGCGAAGAGCTGGCCCAGCTCGAAACCCTGGAGCAGGGTAAATCGATCAATATTTCCCGGGCGGTGGAGGTCGGCAGCGCCGTGAACTGGATGCGCTACACCGCCGGGCTGACCACCAAAATTGCCGGTCAGACCCTCGATGTCTCCATTCCGATGCCGCCGGGCGCGCGCTACCAGGCGTGGACCCGCAAAGAGCCCGTCGGCGTGGTGGCGGGCATCGTGCCGTGGAACTTCCCGCTGATGATTGCCCTGTGGAAGATCATGCCCGCCCTCGCGGCAGGCTGCTCCATCGTTATCAAACCCTCAGAGACCACGCCGCTGACCGCGCTGCGCCTCGCCGAGCTGGCCGTCGAGGCGGGCGTACCGGAAGGTACCTTCAACGTGATAACCGGCAGCGGCGCCGTCTGCGGCGCGGCGCTGACCTCGCATCCTCAGGTAGCAAAAGTGAGCTTTACCGGCTCGACCTTGACCGGCAAGCATATTGCCCGCACCGCGGCCGACAGGCTGACTCGCGTGACCCTTGAGCTGGGCGGCAAAAACCCGGCCATCGTGCTGAAAGATGCCGATCCGCAGTGGGTCATCGAGGGGCTGATGGCGGGCAGCTTCCTCAACCAGGGCCAGGTGTGCGCGGCCAGCTCCCGGCTCTATATCGAAGCGCCGATTTTCGACACCCTGGTGGCGGGCTTTGAGCAGGCGCTTAAGTCCCTGACCGTCGGGCCGGGCATGTCGGAGCGCGCGCAGATCAACGCCCTGGCCTCGCGGGCGCACTGCGAGAAAGTGGCGGGATTTCTGCACGAGGCGGAGCAGAGCCGCGCCGAGCTTATTCGCGGCGGCGCGGTGCCGGAGGGCAGCGGCTACTATATTCAGCCAACGCTGGTGGTCAATCCCGACGCCGCCCTGCGCCTGACCCGCGAAGAGGTCTTTGGCCCGGTGGTCAACCTGGTGCGGGTCGCGGACGGCGAAGAGGCGCTGCGGCTGGCCAACGATACTGAATACGGGCTGACCGCAAGCGTCTGGACGAAGGACCTCTCGCAGGCGCTGGGCTACAGCGAGCGCCTGCAGGCGGGCACAGTGTGGGTCAATACCCACACCCTGATTGACCCCAATCTGCCCTTCGGCGGCATGAAGCAGTCCGGCACCGGGCGCGACTTCGGTACCGACTGGCTGGACGGCTGGTGTGAAACCAAATCGGTTTGCGTGCGCTATTAGCGCGGGGTTTTTTACCGCACTTGTGCTGGTAGAGGCTGCGGTCGGCAGCGGTAAGCGCCTCTTCCAGCACATTGCCGGCGGCCCTCTGGCGCTGCCCCAATTTCATGGCTTCGCAGTCTTCCCTGTGTGGCTATCTTTATCAACGGCAAGCTGTACGGGCAAAAAAGCCTTTAATTGCACTATTGATAACGTTATCAGTGGATGCAGGGATAAGGGGGGGTGGCGCTATGCAGGCGACCAGATGATTGGATGTGCCGCAGCATGAGTGGATTCCTGGTTACGCTTTTTACCTGCTTTTGTTGCCGGGAGAACAGGTAAATTAATGGCAGATTTGATCCACATCCTCAGCAGCCAGGCCGGTCATTTTCATAACGGTGCCGCGGTCAAGGCCGTTTTGCAGCATGGTGCGAGCAACTTCGAGTTTACCTTCTACTTTGCCTTCATTGCGGCCTTTCTCTTCGCCGATTCGGATACCTTCAAGGCGCCCTTTCTCAATGCCTTTTTGTTCCAGCTGTTGTGCAATGGTCATGAGTGCGTCTCCGTGTTGCGGCACACGCTGTGCCAGTTCGCGAACGAAGGCTTCAGAGTCAGCTGACTCACCCGCCTGCAGTAGATAGTGTATCAGCGCAATCACCTGGGGTGAAGAGAGATAATCTGCCATCAGTAGCGTGGCCAGCCGATCGGCCAGGGTTGCGATATCACGCTGATGGATATGCTTTTGCAACAACGTCAGCGCCGCCATGCTGCGGTGGCCCATTATTTCATCATCCGGAATGACGGTGACATCAATCAGTGGATAAGCGCCGCCGTAGACTTTACCTGCCAGCTGCGGGTGATCAAATTCATCCAGCCAGCGGGTAGAGTAGGGATAGGGACTACGTTTACCGACATAAAACAGCATCGGTATCACCAGCGGCAGTTTTTTATGACCGGCCTCAAGATGGCGCTGCATCGCGGCAACGGCATATCGGGTCATGCGGAAGGCCATGTGAACATCAGGCGAGCTCTGGTGTTCAATCAACACATGCACATATCCGGTCCCTGCGGCCGTTTCCAGGCTATAAAGCACGTCGCTGAAATACTGGCGAAGATCGTCTTCAACAAATGAACCTGATTCAAGCTTCAGGGTACCGAGATCGCAGATAGCGCGTAGCTCCGCCGGAAGGTGGATATCCATAAAATCGCGGGCAATCTCCGGCTGCGTCAGAAACTGCCTGAAGGCCGCATCATGCGGCGTCGGCGAGGTGTTTTTCTTCTTCATCACTGCTGACCCTGAACGTTGATTTTTCGATGATATCACTCGCAGGCAGATGCAATGATTGATCCGACGCTGCCCTTTGGGCGGCATGAGGCAGTCCGGAGCCGGACGTAACTTAGGTATTAATTGGCAGGACGGCTGGTGCGGAACCCAAGCGGTTTGCGTGCGCTACTGATCCTGCTGGCGAGGAGCAGGCGAGGCCTTTTTTGCCTGCTTTTGCTGATAGAGGCGCTTATCCGCAGCGATGAACGCCTTTTCCAGCGAGTCGCCTTCGCGCATCTGATATCCTCCCCAGGAAAAGGCCACCAGCCTTTCACCGTCCGTTTCCAGCAGCTTATCCGTCACCCGGCGGACCACTTCCCTGGCTTTAGCCTCGTCGGCGTCAATAAGGATCAGGATAAACTCGTCCCCGCCGATGCGAATGCCGTAGTCGCTTTTACGCACCGAGCGGCCGATCGCGTTACCCAGCAGGGTAATCGCCCGATCGCCGGCATGATGGCCCAGAATATCGTTAATCTGCTTCAGACCATCGCAATCTATAGCGATAACGGTAATCGCTATCTTCCTCTCCAGAAGCGCTGCGATTTTATTCCTCAGCCTTTCGGTAAGCAGTTTACGGTTATAGAGTCCGGTCAGCGCATCGGTGACATTGTCATAAAATAGCGTCGCGTGGCGCCGGAACTGGTAGCTCGAGTAGCGCAGTATCAGAAGGGTGGTGGCAAGATAGAGCGCAAGCAGCCAGAGGTTGCTGAGCATGAAGTACCAGATATCGACGGAAATGTGCAGCGTTAACGCATCGGTCAGCCGCTGGCTGACGTTCAGCACCGGCGCAACGCTGAGCGATGGCGTATGAAACACAATGCCGTAGCCGGAGGTGGTATCGCTAACGTAGAGCTTCATTGCGGACCACAGCGTCGGGCGGGAGGCCGTGCGAAAGGCAGTGGATAAATCATCGGCATTAATTTGAGTAACTATCATCCCCTTAATTTTCCCCGCATTAAATACGGGGCAGATCATGCTGAACGCTTTTCCGCCGAGGATCTGATCGATATGAATGTGCGAAGTTATACTGTTACCATGAAAAAAGTCTGCTAACTCGCGGGTATTAATACTTATCCCGCGGGCAAATGCCTGCAGATCGATACGGCTGCTATTTTCATTTTGCCAGTAGGGAAACGGATGCTGGTGAATATTGATACGGCTGCTGGAATAGATATAGCTATTTTCCAGATCGAGATAATAACGAATATTATCGAAAATATAGTCACCGTAGTTTGAAAAAATGTATCGGGTGGAGGTGGTGAAAATTCCGTCATCAATGGCCAGAATTGCGCCGATGTCATAGACCCAGCTCTGGCAGTCGGCATTCTGAGTTTGCAGCGTCCCTTCCAGCGCAGGGAAACGGCTCGCGATCAGATTAAAACCATACATATCGTTGACGTGTTCCAGACGACCGCAGAGCGTCCTCGCATCGCCCACGCCTGCAATGGGTGCCGGTGGGCGAGAGAACAGAGTTGAAAGTCGAAAGGCAATACGCTGATTTATGTATTGTTCGTGAAACAGCGCGGATTTGCCGTTTTCGGCAACATAGCCCATATAACTTTGTAGAGACAGATACTCCCGATAAAGTAAACCGGAGAAAAGTAAAGTGCTAGTAATAATAATGATTACTTGTGTGGCAATTTTTATTTTCTTCATTACCAAAACTTGGCCCATGAGATTACAGCTAAGTGTCTAATTATAGCAGGCAAAAGTAGAATTAATAACCATATCATTTGTGTTGTTATTGTGAGAGATAGGATCATACTGTTTTTTCACCTGCTTTCAGAAAGGATTTCCGCCCCGATGGTCGGCAGGTAATGGCGATTGCGGTAGCCTGCGTTGGTTATGGAATAGTCAACTGCGGCGGCGCGGTAAGCCATCCGGTATTTACTGTCGGGGAAAGGCTACCTGCATCGGCGAACGCTCCCGGCGCGGGGCTGGTTCCATTATTGTGAACGGTCTGCGTGAACACGCGCTGTCGAATCAGCGCACAGCGTTACCTGGCGGTCATCAGGAAACGTAATCTGCTCCCGGCAGCCGGACCGGCGCGTAAAGCGGTTTATCAGGCCCGTTGACGATCTAAGCGATCGCCTTTGACGGGGCGGCAGTGCAGAGGTTATGGTTTTTTTGGGATAATCAGGTCAATCCTCTGGATATATTGTGTGCTGCCTGTTTTACCACAGCTCCAATCTGCTCTTCATTTTGCAGAGTAATAAACTGAGCGAAACATGAAATACTGATAGAGGCGATGACATTGCCAGCAATGTTGAATATGGGGGCTGCCACACAATGGACCCCCGGAATTATTTCCTCATAGTCTGTAGCGTAGCCTCGTGATTTTATTTGTTTGATACTTTCCTCAAGTTCATGTTTTGACAAAATGGATTTTTCAGTTTCGCGGGGAAAAGGCTGACTATAAATGTATTTTTCCAGATACTCTGTCCCAAGAAAGGCAAGCATGGCTTTGCCTACGCCGGTACAGGTCATCGGGGCTCGCTTGCCAATGTGAGAGTAACTGACTTTTGCCTGCGGGTCTTCATACTTATCAATATAAATAACCTCTCCGCTATCATGCGTGGCAAGGTGTACGGTAGCCGTATAATATTGCGCTAACGTCAGGCACTCGCTTTCTGCTCTTTTCTTTAGCGTGTTTCTTTTGCCATACAGGCAGCCGAACTCAAAGAGTTTAATACCGAGCTGGTATTTTTTCGTTTTAAGATTTTGTTCAAGCATACCGTTTAGGTGCAGAGTATTAACCAGATCGTAGACTGTGCTTTTTTGCAGGCCAGACAGATTTACTATGTCTGTTATACCTAATTCTTCATGTTGAGAGAAACATCCCAGGATGCTGACCGCTTTATCCACTGATAAGATTCGCTTACTCATTTCAATATATCCCCTCCGATCCCAGAGTAATCATCTTATATCATTTTTACATAACGCCACAATTAGCTGACTCATATGGAGTATCAATTTCATAGCGCATCCGCTTACAGTAATACTTCCTGGTAATAATTGCTTTGCTTAACTATTAGAATTCAGAGATGCCGTCTGGTGACCTCAGGGTATAAAGTATTTTCAATGTCGATCCGCATCACAAAAGATTATAGTAGTGATTGACAACCAATCTGCATAGAATCTACAAATTGCTATGTAATATATTGTCGGATAGTGTCCGACATTATCGGAAGTCGCCAGCAATCAGGGATGCTTTACCAAAATACGAATAAATAAATTGTTTTAACATGCTAAAAAATGGATGGTTATTGCAGGGCGGGAAGTTTGATATTGGCGAAAAGCATCGTTTTTTCCGGTATAGAACGGTCCGCACCGATGCAGCAGAAGCGCCATCTGGCGTTTAAAGGTCATTCACCCTTATTCTGTCAGCGCAAGTCATCGGAGTAATGCCATTTGTAGAATAAAAGACGGCAGCGTAGCAAACTTAGTGCCGGGAAACTTCGCGAAGCAAATAAAATCATATTGCCGCTGAACCGCAATGGACAAACGGTCTCTCGTTATCGGAATGAGGATCGGCAAGGAGATGTATAATGAACGCTTATGAGTTTATTGGTATTGCAGGCATCATCATCGCGTTACTGGCTTTTGTATATGTTACAATAAAAGGAGTAAATACGATAATAGGCGCGCCAATTGTTACTATTATCATTATTGTATTTAACAAAATGCATGTTATGGATTCACTGTTTGGTCAGAAAGATTCATATGTCTCTGCGTTAGCGAATTTTATATTAGCAAATTTTTCGATATTTTTATTGGGCGCGGTACTTGCTAAATATATGGAAAAGAGCGGTGCCACACAATCAATTGCCAATAAAATACTGTACTATACTCATACCGATCGTCCCTATTCTGTACTGTTGGCTATTTTCATTATTAGTTCAATTATTACCATGGGCGGTGTTAGTTTTTTTGTGGTGTGCTTTGCATTGATACCCATGGCAAAACCCCTATTCAAGGAGTTAAATATTGCATGGAATTTAGTAACCATACCTCTTTTTGCCGGTATGGCGACCTATACCATGAGCATGCTACCGGGATCACCGTCAATTGTTAACGTCATACCGGCCAATGCGCTGCATACCACTTTAACTGCCGCACCGATCTTAGGTATTATATGCTCGATATTTATCGTCGCTTACAGCTTAATTTATATGTATTATGAACTGAAAAAAAGCCAGAAACGCGGCGAGACATACTCTACCTTTGTTGACGTGAAAGAGGATGTGTCAATTGCACAAGGCATGTTGCCTAACTTTCTTCCATCAATCCTGCCGATGATAACACTGTTACTTATTATTATTATCTTCAGGGATGTGAATAATATTATTTTGATTGCGCTTACGGCATCAATATTACTCTGTGCATTATTATTCAGAAAGCAAGCCAATGATCATGTAAAAATACTAAATCAGGGCGCTTTAGATTCAGTTATTCCTGTTTTCAGTACCTCGAGTACGGTCGCATTTGGTACGGTGCTTGCCAGTTCATCTGCATTTGAAGTAATCAAAAGTTTAATCATGACGATCCCGGGAAATCCTTTAATTAGTCTGTCCATTTCCACTGCAATTCTGAGCTGTATTACCGGGTCGGCTGCCGGAACCGTGGGTATCGTTATGCAATCATTTGCGGCAGACTATGTCGCAATGGGTATCGATCCTCAAATCATCCACCGCATCACCACCATTGCCTCTGCTTCTTTTGGGATTATGCCTTATACCGGCCTGTGTATTACGTTTAACACGCTGGCAAAATTGTCATTAAAACAGTCGTTCAGGTATCAGTTTTTTGTCGTCAGTATTGGACATATTTTGACGCTGATACTGGCCCTGACCCTTGTGACATTTGTTCTTGCATAAGCAGAGTGAAGGGGGCCTGAAGCGCAAAGAGCGCTACAAACCGAGCGCGGCCATTCAGCCGCGCTCTGGTCTTAAAGCAGCTACTTCTTCACCGCCCCCAGCGTCGGCGTCTCATTAAAATAGTTCCACGGCTTCATCAGCACATGAACCCACTCGGTCGGCATCATCGGCCACTCTTCCGCGCGCGCTACGTGGGTGGTGCCGGTGGTGATCCACACCACCAGATCCTGGTTATCCAGCTTTTCGTCGTCCTTCGTAAACTGTCCCAGCCCGGTATCATGAGTCGAGCGGTTCGGATACTGCCCCTCCGGGTAGCGCTCGTTGGGATGATAGCGGGTGACCCACAGCTGCTTGTCCATAAAGCTCAGGCGGTGGTAAATCCACTCATCTTTAGCGAAGTTGGCGCCGGTCGCCACCGGGTGGGTGCCGCCCGCGTAGGGGATTATCTGGTACGAGACGGGGTTGCCCATCCGGTTCTCTTTGGTGGTGTTGCTCAGTAGGCGGATGGTGGCCGGATCGAACTTCTGCGCCGCCTGCTGCTCGCTGTCGATGTTGTACTGATTAACCTGCATGGTGCTGGTGCGCGGTCCGCCTGCCGCGTTGGGTTTTACCTCAGGGTCCATTGCCACCAGCCGGTTGTTCTCGCCGTCCACGTCGAGATCGAGGCGGAAGTTGTAGATATGCTGGTGGGTCGTGCCGACGATGTTGTGGTCGATCAGCGTTCCGTAGCGGGTGTCCGCTTTGGCGGTGGCGTCGTGCATGGTTTTGCTCTGCACGCCTTTCACCGCCTCGATGCCGGTGGCCCCGACGTCAATGCCGAGGGTGCCGTTCTCGTGGAAGATCCAGTCGAAAATATAGTCATAGTTACCGACGGTACTTATCCAGCGCACCACCAGCTCGCGGCCCTCAGCGCTGACGTTGGGCTGACCCAGCTCCTGGTGCTTATATTCCGGGCCGGCGTAGCGTTCGAACACCGCAATGGCGCGCGGAATGGTAATCGGCTTGCCGCTGTAGTCGGCGATGGTCTCGTTGAGCATCACCGCGTTGGACGGCGCGTCTTTGCCCGGCGCGATGGAGGAGGTGAGGGTGCCCATGCCGTAGTCGCCGGAGTCGAGATAGGCCTTAAAGTACCAGCCAACGTCCGGATCGCCGTAGGGGACGATCATCCCGCCGAGGGATCCTTCGTACATCACCTTGCGCCTGGTGCCGTTGTCGTTATAGGTCACGGTAGAGATAATCGGCCCGACGCGGGAGTCCAGCCGCAGGTGGAAGTCCCAGTTCTGCCAGTGGAGGGTATCGCCGGTGATGGTGTAGTTTTTGCCTTCCGGCTCGATAATCTGCAGCGGCTTGCGCGCCAGCGGCAGGCGGTCGCGGCCGTCGTAGGCGCGCGGCGTCATCTGTACGGGCACCACCGGGCCTTCTTCAATCTTGATGATTTTTTTCTGCTCCAGATCGACCACCGCTACCAGGTTCTCAATCGGATGCGCCCAGTAGTTGCCGTCGCCGACGTCGAGATAGCTGATGGCCTTCAGCAGGCGCTTGTCCTGGGTCAGACCGTCCTTGCCGTCGAAGTAGCCAACGGTCAGCGGCGTGGTCACCACTTTACTCGGGTCGGTGATGCCGTGCTTTTTAAGCGCTTCGGTAAATTCCGTACTGTCGTTAATTACCTTCTGCACGGTGACAAAATCGTCGAGCAGGATCATGCCGTGGGCGTCTTTCACCGGCGTCCAACTGACCACTCTCTTATTCTGCAAATCTACCACGCTCTCAATGACGTGCTTGCCGTCGAGCAGGGTGACGTTGGCAAGCCGCGGGCCGTCCACCGCCTTACCGCTGAGCACGAAGTCCCACACTTTCGCCTTGTCCGGCTCGGCGAGGGCAATCTGCGTAAAGCGGGTATTGGGCTGGAACGCTTTCGCCGCTTTTACAATCTCAACGGCGGTTTTGATCTCGTCGGCGCTCAGGGCATTGAGCGGATGCGGGCGCTTCTCCACCTGAAAGGTCTGATCCAGCCCGGACTGGAAAACGTCGTTAACGAAGGTATCGGAGATCCACGCCTTATTCTCTTTCATCACCACCGGCACCTGCAGCTTCAGGCGCTTGCCGTTGACGATAGCGCTGTCCGCACCGGGCTTCACCTTCACATAGGCGCCGTCTTTGGTGATAACGAACATCTGCGCGTAATCGTCCCACTGTACGTCGGCGCTAAAATCGGCCAGGGTTTTGTCCATCGGGATCATATGGGCCTCGCCGCCGTGGGCGAACGCCGGGGACTGCCAGCTGCACATCAGCGCCACGGCCAGCGCCAGGGCCGATTTACGGGCGTTAAAACGTGAAGGCTTTATCATCATTAACCTCATAGTGTTGTGTTTTTTGACGTTGCGCTTATGACTGTCTCACCCTGCCAGCGGGCAGCGTTTGTCCGCATCTGCCAGCCGCTTTGTCAGATTTGCCAGGTTAATCATTTTGTCGATGGGATAACGCGCGCCCCGGCAGGAGCGCGCGTCGGCATTCAGAAGTCGCCCTGCTGGCGGGCCACCAGGGTGAGGATAGAGTAGAGCGCCACCGCCTGCTGATGCTGGTTAAACACCTCGACAGACCACTCCACCACGCCGGTGGGCTTCTCTTCGGCGGTTTTCTGCCGCTTGAGGGTTTTGCGTTTGCAGGTCAGGCGCACCTGAATGGTGTCGCCGGGCTTCACCGGCTCAATAAAGCGCAGGTTCTCCATGCCGTAGTTGGCGATCACCGGCCCGACGCCGTCGTCCACGAACAGCCCGGCGGCGGCGGAAATAATGAAGTAGCCGTGCACCACGCGTTCGCCGAAAATCGACTCGGCGGCGGCGATCTTATCCATATGGGCGTAGAAGTGATCCCCGCTGAGGCAGGCGAAGTTAACGATATCCGCCTCGGTCATGGTGCGGCGCGGGGTCAGCAGGCTGTCGCCGGGCTGCAGCTCCTCGAAGTATTTGCGAAACGGATGCACGCGGTCCTCCTGCACCTGCGCGCCGCGCACCCACTGCTGGCCGACGGCGGCGAGCATGGTCGGGCTGCCCTGCACGGCGGTGCGCTGCAGATAGTGCTTCACCGCCCGCAGGCCGCCCAGCTCTTCGCCGCCGCCCGCGCGGCCGGGGCCGCCGTGCAGCAGCTGCGGCAGCGGCGAGCCGTGGCCGGTGGACTCTTTCGACGACTCTTCGTTAAGGATCTGAATGCGGCCGTGGGCGCGGGCGGCGCCGAGAATAAACCGGCGCGCCGCGGCGGCGTCCGCCGTCACCAGCGTGCCGGCCAGGCTGCCCTGACCGGCGCGGGCCAGGGCGAGGGCGTGCTCGCCGTCGCGATAGGGCATCAGAGTCGCCACCGGGCCGAAGGCTTCAATTTCGTGCACGGCGGGCGTTTCGTCCGGCTGCGGGCAGAACAGCAGCGTCGGCGGGAAGAACGCCCCGGCGGCCTGCGGGTCCGCCTGTCCACCGAGCAGCGCCCGGCACCCGGCGGCGAGCAGGGCGCTGACCTTCTCCTGCACGTCGGCGCGCTGTTCGGCGTTGACCAGCGCGCCCATCTTTACGCCATCCTGCGCCGGGTCGCCCATCCGCACGCCCTCCAGCCGGGCGATCAGCGCGGCGCTTACGGCCTCAACCTGCGCCTGCGGGACGATGATGCGGCGAATGGCGGTACACTTCTGGCCCGCCTTGGCGGTCATCTCGCGCACCACCTCGCGGATAAACAGCGCGAACTCGGGCTGCCCGGGGGTGACGTCTTCGCCCAGCACGCAGCAGTTCAGCGAATCGGCCTCCATGGTGAAGGGAATCGAGTTTTTCACAATGTTGGGATGCACCCGCAGGGACTGGCCGGTCTGCGCCGAGCCGGTAAAGGTCACCACGTCCTGAAAATCGAGATGGTCCAGCAGATCGCCCGCGCCGCCGCAGATAAGGCTGATGGCGCCGTCCGGCACCAGGCCGCTCTCCACGATGCATTTCACCATCGCCTGCGTCACCTGGGCGCTGGCGGTGGCGGGTTTGATGATGGCGGGCATCCCGGCAAGCCAGGTCGGCGCCAGCTTTTCCAGCATACCCCAGCAGGGAAAGTTGAAGGCGTTAATGTGCACCGCGACGCCGGATTTTGAGGTCAGAACGTGGCGGGCGGCGAAGCCGCCGTTTTTTGACAGCCCAATCAGCTCATCCTCCGGCCACAGCACGTCGTCCGGCAGCTCGCGCGCGCCCAGGCCGGCGTAGGTAAAGAGCGTGCCGATCCCGCCTTCGATATCGACCCAGCTATCCGCGCGGGTAGCGCCGGTCTGGGCGGAGAGGGCATAGAAGGTCTCTTTATGTTCGAGCAGGTGCTTCGCGACGGCCTTCAGCATCGCCGCGCGGGCGATGAAGGTCATTTCGCCCAGCGCCTTGCCGCCGCGCGCGATGGCGTAGCGACGCGCCGCGGCCATATCGAGGCCTTCACTGGTCACCTGCCAGAGGGGTTCGCCGCTGATGGCGTGGTGGATAGCGCGCTCGCGGCCCCGGCCGCTCTGCCAGGCACCGGATAAGTAACTGGTTAACTGCTGCATGTGCTCTCTCCATAAATGTTACGTATCGTAGCTATGTATAGTTTAATTTCGAATCATAAAAATCAACGTAATATTTAATAATTTATTAACAATGAGATCACCATCAATCATTTCAACCAAACTAAGTGCTTGATATTTTGAGTTTTTAGTATTTTATTTGCGATGTCATTCACAAAATAAACAAAGCGTTGTTGGGGTTTTAGTTAACCTTTATGTAACTTTAATGTATAAACATGATTCACAAATTGTCTTTGTGTGGATTTAAATAGAATCATAAGGGTGCAATGTGACCGAACAACAACGCTTTGAACACCGCATCGCGGAAGAGACGGCGATTGAGCCGCAGGACTGGATGCCGGAGGCGTACCGCAAGACGCTGATTCGCCAGATAGGCCAGCACGCCCACTCCGAAATCGTCGGTATGCTGCCGGAAGGCAACTGGATCACCCGCGCGCCGACCCTGCGCCGTAAGGCGATTCTGCTGGCGAAAGTGCAGGATGAAGCCGGGCACGGCCTCTACCTCTACAGCGCGGCGGAAACCCTCGGCTGCGCCCGGGAAGATATCTACCAGAAGATGCTCGACGGCAAGATGAAGTACTCCTCCATCTTTAACTACCCAACGCTGAGCTGGGCAGACATCCCGGTGATCGGCTGGCTGGTGGACGGCGCCGCCATCGTCAATCAGGTGGCGCTGTGCCGCACCTCCTACGGCCCCTACGCCAGGGCGATGGTGAAGATCTGCAAAGAGGAGAGCTTTCACCAGCGCCAGGGCTTCGAGGCCTGCATGGCGCTGGCGCAGGGCAGCGACGAGCAGCGCCAGATGCTGCAGGACGCCATCAACCGCTACTGGTGGCCGGCGCTGATGATGTTTGGCCCCAACGACGACAGCTCGCCGAACAGCGCCCAGAGCCTGGCGTGGAAAATCAAGCGCTTCGGCAACGACGAACTGCGCCAGCGCTTCGTTGACAATACCGTCCCGCAGGTGGCGATCCTCGGCATGACCGTTCCCGATCCGGATCTGACCTTCGACGAGGAGAGCGGCCACTACCGCTTCGGCGAGATTGACTGGCAGGAGTTCAACGAGGTCATCAGCGGGCGCGGCATCTGCAACCACGAGCGTCTGGCCGCCAAGCGCAAAGCCTGGGAAGAGGGCGAATGGGTGCGCGAAGCCGCCCTGGCCCACGCGCAAAAACAGCACGCCCGCAAAGTGGCGTAAGGAGAATACCGTGAGCAACGTTTACTGGCCGCTGTATGAAGTCTTTGTCCGCAGCAAGCAGGGATTATCGCACCGCCACGTCGGCAGCCTGCACGCCGCCGATGACCAGATGGCGCTGGAGAACGCCCGGGACGCCTATACCCGCCGCAGCGAAGGCTGCTCTATCTGGGTGGTGAAGGCGAGCGAAATCGTCGCCTCGCAGCCGGAAGACAGGGGCGAGCTGTTCGATCCGGCGGAGAGCAAAATCTACCGCCACCCGACCTTTTATACGCTGCCTGACGGCATCGAGCACATGTGAGGCGCACGATGAATCACCACGATCCGGTTGCTACCTACGCCCTGCGCCTCGGCGATAGCTGCCTGGTGCTGGCCCAGCGCCTCGGCGCCTGGTGCGGCCACGCCCCCGAGCTTGAGATTGACCTCGCCCTGGCCAACATCGGCCTCGACCTGCTGGGCCAGGCCCGCAACTTCCTCACCTGTGCCGCAGAGCGCCGGGGGGAGGGCGATGAAGACACCCTCGCGTTTGGCCGCGACGAGCGCCAGTTCAGCAATTTGCTGCTGGCGGAGCAGCCCAACGGTAATTTCGCCGACACCATCGCCCGCCAGCTGATGATTGACGCCTGGCACGTGGCGCTGTTCAGCCGTCTGGCGGACAGCCGGGACGCGCAGCTGGCGGCGATTGCCGCGAAATCCATCAAGGAAGCCCGCTACCACCTGCGCTACAGCCGGGGCTGGACCGTCCGTCTCGGCGGCGGTACCGCGCTGTCGGCGGCCAGAATGCAGGCGGCGTTCGACAACCTGTGGCGCTTCAGCGCCGAGCTGTTCGAGGCTGACGCGCTGGAGATAGCGCTGGCCGGGCAGGGCATTGCGGTCGATTCGCGCACCCTGCGCGAGGGCTGGCTGGCGGAGATGGCAGGCGCGCTTGCCGAAGCGGAGCTTACCGTGCCGCAGGTACCGTCGTACCGCACCGGCGGCCGGCGCGGGCTGCACACCGAACATCTTGGACCGATGCTGGCGGAGATGCAGTACCTCCAGCGCAGCTATCCCGGCCAGCAGTGGTAGCGGAGGGCGCTATGCAGCAGACGATAGATATCGCCCCGGCGCAGGTGCGCCAGATCTGGGCCCTGCTGGGCCAGATCCCCGACCCGGAAGTGCCGGTGCTGACCATCACCGATCTTGGAATGGTGCGCAGCGTCGCGCCCTACGGCGCAGGCTGGGTGATTGGCTTTACGCCAACCTATTCCGGCTGCCCGGCCACGGAGCACCTGCTGGGCGAGATCCGCCGGGTGATGGGCGAACACGGCTTCACGCCGGTGCACGTCGTCATGCAGCTCGACCCGCCCTGGACCACCGACTGGATGACCCCCGACGCCCGGGCGCGCCTGCGCGAGTACGGCATCAGCCCGCCGCAGGCCCACGCCTGCCATGCTCCGGAACTGCCGGAAACGGTGGCCTGTCCGCGCTGTGGAAGCCGCCACACCACGATGATCAGCGAATTTGGTTCCACGGCCTGCAAGGCGCTTTACCGCTGCGACAGCTGCCGGGAACCCTTTGACTACTTTAAATGTATCTGAGGTTGCCATGACGACGTTTCATTCCCTCACGGTGGCAAAAGTGGAGCCGGAAACGGCCGACGCGGTGACTATCACCTTCGCCGTGCCCCGGGCGCTGGAGGCGGCCTACGCCTTTAAGCCCGGCCAGCACCTGACCCTGAAAACCCGCCTCGGCGATGAGGAACTCAGGCGCTGCTACTCCATCTGCCGCCGCGCGGTGCCCGGCGAGATCAGCGTTGCGGTTAAGGCCATCGAAGGCGGCCGCTTCTCGCGCTATGCCCGGGACAGCATCAAAACCGGCATGTGCCTGGAGGTGATGGTCCCCCAGGGCAACTTCGGCTACCGGCCGCAGCCGCAGCGCGCGGGCCACTACCTGGCGATTGCCGCCGGATCCGGCATTACGCCGATGCTGGCGATTATTGAAACCACGCTGCAGGCGGAGCCGCAGAGCGCCTTCACTCTGATCTACGGCAACCGCAGCAGCCAGTCGATGATGTTTCGCACGGCGCTGGCGGACCTGAAAGATAAGTATCCCACCCGCTTTCAGCTGCTGTGCATCTTTAGCCAGGAGACGCAGGAGAGCCCGCTGCTGCACGGCCACATCAATGGCGACAAGCTGCGGGTCCTGGCCGATTCCCTGATTAACTTCAGCCAGTTCGACGAGGCGTTTATCTGCGGCCCGGCGCCGATGATGGATGACGCCGAAGCGGCCCTCGCCGGGCTGGGCATGCGTCCCGACGCCATCCACCTCGAACGCTTCAACACCGCCGGCAGCGCGCCGCGCTCCGCCGCGGGTACCCGGGCGGAGGGGCAAACGGTTACCGTCCGTCAGGACGGTCGCGACCGGGCCATTATCCTCGGCGCTGAGGATGAGAGCATTCTCGATGCCGCCCTGCGCCAGGGTGCGGATCTGCCCTACGCCTGCAAGGGCGGCGTGTGCGCCACCTGCAAATGTAAGGTGCTGCGCGGCGAAGTGTCGATGGCCACCAACTACAGCCTCGAGCCGGACGAACTGGCGGCGGGCTACGTGCTGAGCTGCCAGGCGCTGCCGGTGACGCCCGACGTAATTGTTGATTTTGATGCGAAGGGGATGGCATGAGCGACCTTCTGACTGCCCGCCACGGCCGGGTGCTGCTGCTCACCCTCAACCGGCCGCAGGCCCGCAATGCCCTGAACGGCGCGCTGCTGACGCAGATAGCCGAGACCCTGGACGACGCGCGCGACGATGCCGCCATCGGCGCAGTGGTGATAACCGGCAGCGCGCGCTTTTTTGCCGCCGGGGCCGATCTGCAGGAGATGGCGAACAAGGATCTGCCCGCCACCCTCAATGATACGCGCCCGCAGATCTGGGCGCGCATCGACGCCTTTCCCAAGCCGCTGATCGCCGCCGTTAACGGCTACGCCCTCGGCGCGGGCTGCGAGCTGGCCCTGCTCTGCGACGTGGTAGTGGCCGGGGACAGCGCCAGCTTCGGCCTGCCGGAAATCACCCTCGGCATTATTCCCGGCGCGGGCGGCACCCAGCGCCTGATCCGCTGCGTCGGTAAATCGCTGGCGACCCAGATGGTGCTCACCGGCAAACCCATCGGCGCCGCCCGCGCGCAGCAGGCCGGGCTGGTGAGCGAGATCTGTCCGCCGGCGCTGACCGTCGAGTACGCCATAAACCTGGCCGCCGGCATGGCGCAGCGCGCCCCGCTGGCGCTGCAGGCCGCCAAGCAGGCCCTGCGCCAGTCCCAGGAGATGAGCCTCAGCGCAGGTCTCGGCGCCGAGCGCCAGCTGTTCACGCTGCTCAGCGCTACCGACGACCGCCGGGAAGGCATTGCCGCTTTCCTCGAAAAACGCCAACCCGACTTCAAAGGACGTTAATCATGGATGCTTTTATTCACAGCCATATCGAGGGCGGGGTGATGACGCTGACCCTCAACCGCCCCGAACGGCTGAACAGCTTTAACGACGCGATGCACGGGCAGCTCGCCGAGTGCCTGACCCAGGCCGAGCGCGATGACGCGGTACGCTGCCTGCTGATCACCGGCGCCGGACGCGGCTTCTGCGCCGGGCAGGATCTCAACGACCGCAATGTCGATCCCAGCGGCCCGCCGCCGGATCTCGGCTACTCGGTGGAAACCTTCTACAACCCGCTGGTGAAGCGGCTGGCGAAGCTGCCCAAGCCGGTGATCTGCGCGGTTAACGGCGTGGCGGCCGGGGCGGGGGCTACGCTGGCGCTGGGCTGCGACATCGTGATTGCCGCCCGCTCGGCGAACTTTGTGATGGCCTTCAGCAAGCTGGGGCTGGTCCCGGACTGCGGCGGCACCTGGTTTTTACCGCGCGTCGCGGGCCGGGCGAGGGCAATGGCGCTGGCGCTGCTGGGCGACAAGCTTAGCGCCGAACAGGCGCAGCAGTGGGGCCTTATTTGGCAGGTGGTGGACGACGAGCAGCTTGCCGATACCGCCGGGCAGATGGCGCGCCACTTTGCCAGCCAGCCGACCTACGGTCTGGGGCTGATTAAGCAGGCCATTAACGCCGCCGAAACCAATACCCTCGACGCCCAGCTCGATCTGGAGCGCGACTACCAGCGCCTCGCCGGGCGCAGCGACGACTACCGGGAGGGCGTCAGCGCCTTTCTTGCCAAGCGCCAGCCGCAGTTTACGGGGAAATAGCCATGAGCCAGCAAATAGACACCGTGGCAGTGATCGGCAGCGGCACCATGGGCGCCGGGATCGCTGAAGTCGCGGCGATGGCCGGCCAGCAGGTGCTGCTTCACGACATCTCCGCAGAGGCGATGGACCGGGCGGTTGACGGCCTGCGCCAGCGGCTTGAGGGCCGCGCGGCGCGCGGAAAACTCACCGACGCCGAGGTCAGCCGGGCGCTGGCGCGCATTAAGCCGGTCACCGACATCGCCGCCCTGGCGGCGGCGGATCTGGTGATCGAGGCCGCCGCCGAGCGGCTGGAAGTGAAAAAGGCGCTGTTTGCGCAGCTCGGCGAGATCTGCCCGCCGCGCACGCTGCTCACCAGCAATACCTCCTCTATCTCGATTACCGCGATTGCCGCCGACGTGAAGCACCCCGAGCGGGTCGCCGGGCTGCACTTCTTCAACCCCGCGCCGGTGATGAAGCTGGTGGAGGTGGTCAGCGGCATGGCGACGTCGCCGGAAGCGGTGGCGCAGTTGACGCAGTGCGTGGTTGCCTGGGGCAAGCAGCCGGTGCAATGCCAGCCGACGCCGGGCTTTATCGTTAACCGGGTGGCGCGGCCGTTCTACGCAGAAGCGTGGCGCGCGCTGGAAGAGCAGGTCGCTGCCCCGGAGGTCATCGACACGGCCCTGCGCGAGGCGGGGCGCTTTCCGATGGGGCCGCTGGCGCTCACCGACCTGATCGGCCAGGACGTTAACTTCGCCGTCACCTGCTCGGTGTTTAACGCTTTCTGGCAGGAGCGCCGCTTCCTGCCGTCGCTGGTCCAGCAGGAGCTGGTGCTGGCCGGACGCTTAGGTAAGAAGAGCGGCCACGGCGTCTACCGCTGGCCGGAGGGCGCGCCGGAGGTGGACGCCTATCCTGCGGTGCCTGCTCACCGTCTGGCGCAGCGCGTCAGTAAGGAAGGTGACATTGTCACTCTTGATGGCGTGCTGCTGCTGGAAACACGGGGTGAAACGGCCCAGGCCGAAGCCCGGCGCCGCGGCGGACCGGTAGTACTGATGGACCGCAGCGACGGTAGCCTGGCGGTCGTTGCCGCCGCGGCCGCTAACCGGCTGGAAGAGACCGAAAAAGCCATCGGCTGGCTGCAGCAGCAGGGCAAGCGGGTGGTGATGGTCAGCGATTATCCCGGCCTGCTGGTGTGGCGCACGGTGGCGATGCTGGTCAACGAAGCGCTGGACGCCCTGCAGAAGGGCGTCGCCAGCGAAGAGGATATCGATACCGCCATGCGGCTTGGCGTCAACTATCCGCAAGGTCCGCTGCAGTGGGGCGAACGCCTCGGCTGGCAGCGGGTGCTGAGGCTGCTGGAGAACCTGCAGCGCCACTACGGCGAAGAGCGCTATCGCCCCTGTTCACTGCTGCGCCAGCGGGCGCTGATGGAGTACAGCGATGAGCAATAATGAAGCCTGGCGCAACGCCCGCGCCATGTACCAAAACGACGCCTGCGCGCAGGCGCTGGGCATCGACATTGTGGAGATGGATGACGGAGTCGCGGTGCTGACCATGACCGTCACGCCGCTGATGCTCAACGGCCACCGAACCTGCCACGGCGGCCAACTCTTTTCGCTGGCGGACACCGCCTTCGCCTACGCCTGCAACAGCCAGGGGCTGGCGGCGGTGGCCTCCGGCTGCAGTATCGATTTTTTACGTCCGGGCTTTGCCGGGGACCGGCTTACCGCCACCGCGCGGGTGAAGCATCAGGGCAAGCTGACCGGCGTATACGATATTGAAATTGTTAACCAGCAGCAGAAAACGGTTGCGCTGTTTCGCGGTAAATCGCACCGCATCGGCGGCGCCGTCGCGGGAGAGCCATCATGATTGCAGCGTTTATTTGCGACGGCGTCAGGACGCCTATCGGCCGCTACGGCGGCGTGCTGTCCGGCGTGCGGGCCGACGATCTGGCTGCGGTGCCGCTGCGCGCGCTGCTGGCGCGCTATCCGCAGCTCGATCCGGCGCGCATCGACGACGTGATTTACGGCTGCGCCAACCAGGCGGGCGAGGATAACCGCAACGTGGCGCGCATGGCCGCGCTGCTGGCGGGCCTGCCGCAGACGGTTTCCGGCACCACCGTTAACCGCCTGTGCGGCTCCGGGCTCGATGCCGTGGGCTTTGCCGCCCGGGCGATCAGGGCTGGCGATGCCGGGCTAATGATCGCCGGCGGCGTGGAGTCGATGTCCCGCGCGCCGTTTGTGATGGGTAAAGCCAGCGCGCCGTTTCAGCGTCAGGCGGAGCTGTTCGATACCACCATCGGCTGGCGTTTTGTGAACCCGCTCATGAAGCAGCAGTTCGGCACTGACAGTATGCCGGAAACGGCGGAGAATGTAGCTGAATTGTTAAAAATAAGCCGCGCGGACCAGGATGCCTTTGCGCTGCGCAGCCAGCGGCGCACCGCCGGGGCGCAGGCAAGCGGTATTCTGGCGCAGGAGATCGTGCCGGTGCCCGCGGTCGGTAAAAAAGGCGCAGTCGCGGAAGTGACGCAGGATGAGCATCCCCGAGCGGACACCACGGCGGAGCAGCTGGCGGCGCTCAAGACGCCGTTTCGCCACGGCGGCACCATCACGGCGGGTAACGCCTCCGGCGTCAACGACGGCGCGGCGGCGCTGATTATCGCCAGCGAAACCGCAGCGGCGCAGCAGGGACTGACGCCCAGGGCGCGGATAGTCGCGATGGCGACGGCGGGGGTTGAACCTAAGCTGATGGGACTCGGGCCGGTGCCTGCGACCCGCAAAGTTCTGGAACTTGCCGGGCTCGGCATCGGCGATATGGACGTTATCGAACTGAACGAGGCGTTTGCCGCCCAGGCCCTCGGCGTGCTGCGCCAGCTCGGCTTGCCGGACGACGCCGCGCATGTCAATCCCAACGGAGGCGCCATCGCCTTAGGCCACCCGCTGGGAATGAGCGGCGCCCGGCTGGCGCTGGCGGCAACGCTTGAGCTGCAGCGCCGGGGCGGCCGCTATGCCCTGTGCACCATGTGTATTGGCGTGGGTCAGGGCATTGCCCTGATCCTGGAGCGTGTGTAAGCAATAACCTGCGAGTACCCTGAAAATGACAATAAAATTAGAAACCATCGAAACCGCGTCCGTGGACGAGCTGCGGGACTTACAGACCCGACGCCTGAAGTGGACCCTTAAGCATGCGTACGATAACGTGCCGATGTACCGCCGCAAGTTCGACGCGGCGGGCGTCCACCCTGACGATTTTCGCGACCTGAGCGACATCCGCAAATTTCCCTGCACCACCAAGCAGGATCTGCGCGACAACTATCCGTTCGATACCTTCGCCGTGCCGATGGAGCAGGTGGTGCGGGTGCACGCCTCCTCCGGCACCACCGGTAAACCGACGGTGGTGGGCTACACCCGGCGGGATATCGACACCTGGGCCGATCTGGTCGCCCGCTCGCTGCGGGCCGCGGGCGGTACGCCGAAAGATAAAATTCACGTCGCCTACGGCTACGGCCTGTTTACCGGCGGCCTCGGCGCCCACTACGGCGCCGAGCGGCTCGGCGCCACGGTGATCCCGATGTCCGGCGGCCAGACCGAAAAGCAGGCGCAGCTGATCCGCGATTTTCAGCCGGATATGATCATGGTGACCCCGTCCTACTGCCTGAACCTGATCGAGGAGCTGGAGCGCCAGATGGGCGGCGACGCCAGCCGTTGTTCGCTGCGCACCGGCGTTTTCGGCGCCGAGCCCTGGACCCAGGCGATGCGCCGCGAAATCGAACAGCGCCTCGGCATCACCGCGCTCGACATCTACGGCCTGTCGGAGGTGATGGGCCCGGGCGTGGCGATGGAGTGTATCGAAACCGCCGACGGCCCGACCATCTGGGAAGACCACTTCTACCCGGAGATCGTCAACCCCAATGACGGCACGCCGCTCGACGACGGCGAGCAGGGCGAGCTGCTGTTCACCACGCTGACCAAAGAGGCGCTGCCGGTTATTCGCTACCGCACCCGGGATCTCACCCGCCTGCTGCCCGGTACCGCGCGCACCATGCGCCGCATGGACCGCATCAGCGGGCGCAGCGACGACATGCTGATCATCCGCGGCGTCAACGTCTTTCCCTCGCAGCTGGAGGAGGAGATTGTTAAGTTCGAACACCTGTCGCCGCACTATCAGCTGGAGGTCAACCGCCGGGGCCACCTTGATTCGCTGTCGGTAAAGGTCGAGCTGCGCGAAACCAGCCTGTCGCTGACCCACGAGCAGCGCTGCCAGGTATGTCACCAGCTGCGCCACCGCATTAAGTCGATGGTCGGTATTTCCACCGATGTGATGATCGTCAATTGCGGCAGCATTCCGCGCTCGGAGGGCAAGGCGTGCCGGGTGTTTGATTTGCGCAAGATGGCGGCGAACGGGTAAAGCAGCCGAATGTGTACCGGAAACGCCACGCTGTTTACTGTGCGGCGTGTTTCCGCGCTCCGTTTCTCTGCAGGCTTTTTGCGGCGGGCGCGTTGAGGGCGCTCGCCGCCGGGCGGTTACTCTGTGCTATGATTCAGACAACATAAAAAATACAGCAGAATGAATCAGATGAGTAAACTCGACCACTTTATTCAGCAGGCGGTCAGCGCCGCGCCGGTCAGCGGCACGTCGCTGATCTCCTCGCTCTACGGTGATTCGCTCTCCCATCGCGGCGGCGAAATCTGGCTCGGCAGCCTGACGGCGCTGCTGGAGGGGCTCGGCTTCGGCGACCGCTTCGTGCGCACCTCGCTGTTCCGACTCAACAAAGAGGGCTGGCTGGACGTGGACCGTATCGGGAGGCGCAGCTTCTATCGCCTCAGCGATAAGGGCATGCGCCTGACGCGCCGGGCGGAGAGCAAAATCTACCGCGCCGAGGCCCCGGCCTGGGACGGCAACTGGCTGCTGCTGCTCTCCGAGGGCCTCGACAGAAATACCCTCGCCGACGTCAAAAAACAGCTTCTCTGGCAGGGCTTCGGCACCCTGGCGCCGAACCTGCTGGCGTCGCCGTCGCAGCGGCTGGCGGACGTGCAGGCCCTGCTGCACGAGGCGGGCGTTGCCGAACAGGTTATCTGCTTCGAAGCGCAGTCGCCGCTGGCGACCTCGGTCAGCGCCCTGCGCGCGCGGGTCGAGGAGTGCTGGCAGCTCACCGGGCAGAACCAGCTGTATGAAGACTTTATCGCCACCTTCCGGCCGCTGCTGCCGCTGCTGCGCGAGGCCGATGAGGACGAGCTGACGCCCGCCCGCTGCTTCGCGATTCAACTGCTGCTGATCCACCTCTACCGCCGGGTGATCCTCAAAGATCCGCTGCTGCCCGAGGCACTGCTGCCCGCCCACTGGCTGGGGCAGAGCGCGCGTCAGCTGTGCATAAATATCTACCGCCGCGTCGCCCCGGGCGCGCTGGCGTGGGTGAGCGAAAAGGGGGAAACCTCCGTCGGCCCGCTGCCGCAGCCCGCGTCATCATTCTGGCAGCGCTTCGGCGGCCTGAAAACATAGCTAAGGAGTGACAATGCCTGTCTATCAAATTGATGGTTTAACCCCGGTCGTCCCCGACGAGAGCTACGTCCACCCGACGGCGGTTCTTATCGGCGACGTGATCCTCGGCAAAGGCGTCTACGTCGGGCCGAACGCCAGCCTGCGCGGCGACTTTGGCCGCATTGTGGTGAAAGACGGCGCCAACATTCAGGACAACTGCGTGATGCACGGCTTCCCCGAGCAGGACACGGTGGTGGAAGAGGACGGCCATATCGGCCACAGCGCCATCCTCCACGGCTGCGTCATTCGCCGCAACGCGCTGGTGGGCATGAACGCGGTGGTGATGGACGGCGCGGTTATCGGCGAAAACAGCATCGTCGGCGCGGCGGCCTTTGTCAAAGCGCGCGCCGACATGCCCGCCGACCATCTGATTATCGGCAGCCCGGCGAAAGCGATCCGCGCGCTCAGCGATGAGGAAAAAGCCTGGAAAAAGCAGGGCACCCGCGAGTATCAGGTGCTGGTGGAGCGCTGTAAGCTGACGATGCACCAGGTAGAGCCGCTGAAGGAAGTGGAGGAGGGGCGGACGAGGCTGACATTTGATGAGAGTCTGCGGCCGAAATCGGCGAAATAAGGGGCTCAGGTAGCCTTCGCGGCAGGTGGCGATGTTAAATGATTGTCACGTTTTATAACATTTCACCTATTGAAAATAGCGGGCGGCAAAATAGAGTAGTCCGGGCTGAGTAACCCATTGACCGGAAAGGATCTGGCCCGCTAATGCACAACATTGTCTTAATCATCCTGACGCTCGGCCTGCTGGCCGGCTGCTCATCCCAGGTTAAACACCGCCGCTACGCCCCCCTGCAGTCGAGCAAAAACGCGCGGCCGCAGCAGGATCTTATCCCGGTGCTGGCCGCCCTTCACGATCAGATGCACACCTGGCAGGGCGCGCCCTATCATTACGGCGGCACGACGCTGCGCGGCGTTGATTGCTCGGGCTTCGTCTGGCGCACCCTGAAGGACCGGTTTAACCTGCCGATGTCGCGGATCACCACCCGCGAGCTGATTCATATGGGGCAACGTATCGAACCGTCGCGGCTGCAGCCCGGCGATCTGGTGTTCTTCCGCATTCATCGCGAACTGCACGTTGGATTTTACGATACCGACCGTCATTTCCTGCACGCGTCGGTGCACAGCGGCGTGACGCGCTCATCGCTGGACGCGGCCTACTGGCGGAACGTTTTTCTTGAAGCGCGGCGGCTGCCGGACGAGAGAGGGGCCAGCATTCATCTGGCGGATAACAACTAGCGGGGAAAAAGCAAACCTCCCGCCAGGTGGCGGGAGGTGAAGATCTTACGCAGCAACCAGCCCATCAATTGCCGCTTTCGCATCGCTCTGCGCTTTCTCGGCCACTTCCGGACCGTAGGCCACGCCTTCTGCGAACACAAAGTTCACGTCGGTGATGCCGATAAAGCCCAGGAACAGCTTCACGTAAGGCACCAGCAGGTCGGTCGGGGTGTCTTTATGGATGCCGCCGCGGCTGGACACCACGATAGCACGCTTACCTTTCACCAGACCTTCCGGACCTTCGGCAGTGTAGCGGAAGGTGACGCCGGCGCGGGCTACCAGGTCGAAGTAGTTCTTCAGCTGGGTCGGGATGTTGAAATTGTACATCGGCGCGGCGATAACCACGACGTCATGGGCCTGCAGTTCATTGATCAGCTCGTCGGACAGGGCCAGCGCTTCCTGCTGACGCGGGGTCAGCGGCGCATCGCTCGGACGCATCGCGCCGACCAGCTCGCCGTCCAGTACCGGCACCGGGGTGGCGGCCAGATCGCGAACGGTAATTTCGTCGCCTGGGTGCTTAGCAGCCCACTGGTCAACGAAGTAGTCGGTCAGCTGGTTGGACTGTGAATAGCCTGCCAGAATGCTGGATTTAAGAACTAATACTTTGCTCATGAGGTGTTCCTTTTATGAGATTGACGGGCCGAGGCCCCGTTGCTTGTTGACACTCTATTCACAATCGTGAGGCAGAGATAGCGCAATATATCGAATCCTCTGTTCAATTTTATTGAACAAGGCAAGCGAAACCCTGATGTGGTATTCTACGGGCAACAAAAACTGAGACATTTTTCCGACGGTTCGCCGTCCGATAACGCTATGACAGAACACGTAAAAATTTCCTTTTCGCAGCTCTACGATCGGCTCAACGACCTGATGCTGCGGGATAAACAGCGCTTTGCCAAACGCCTGCACGGCGTGAAGAAAGTTAAAAATCCTGAATCTCAGCAGGCCATTATGCAGGCGATGGCGGCGGAGATTGCCGGGGCGGCAGGCACGGTCGCGCAGCGCGAAGCCGCGCGCCCGGCCATCACCTATCCGCAAAACCTGCCGGTCAGCCAGAAGAAGCAGGACATTCTCAACGCGGTGCGCGATAACCAGGTGGTCATCGTCGCCGGGGAGACCGGCTCCGGCAAAACCACCCAGCTGCCGAAGATCTGTATGGAGCTGGGCAGGGGCGTGAAGGGGCTGATTGGCCACACCCAGCCAAGACGGCTTGCGGCGCGCACGGTGGCGAACCGCATTGCCGAAGAGCTGCAGACCGAGCCCGGCGGCTGCATCGGCTATAAGGTGCGTTTTAACGACCACGTCAGCGACAATACGATGGTCAAGCTGATGACCGACGGCATCCTGCTGGCGGAGATCCAGACCGACCGCCTGCTGATGCAGTACGACACCATCATCATCGATGAGGCCCACGAGCGCAGCCTGAACATCGACTTCCTCCTCGGCTATCTCAAGGAGCTGCTGCCGCGCCGTCCCGACCTGAAGGTGATCATCACCTCGGCGACCATCGATCCGCAGCGCTTCTCGAAGCATTTTAACCACGCGCCGATTATTGAGGTCTCCGGCCGGACCTATCCGGTTGAAGTGCGCTACCGGCCTATCGTCGAAGAGGCCGACGACACCGAGCGCGACCAGCTGCAGGCGATATTTGACGCCGTAGATGAACTTGGACGCGAAAGCGCGGGCGATATTCTGATCTTTATGAGCGGCGAGCGGGAAATCCGCGATACCGCCGATGCGCTGAACAAGCGCGACCTGCGCCACACCGAGATCCTGCCGCTCTACGCCCGGCTCTCCAACAGCGAGCAGAACCGCGTCTTTCAGTCCCACAGCGGTCGGCGCATCGTGCTGGCGACCAACGTCGCGGAAACCTCGCTCACCGTGCCGGGCATTAAGTACGTTATCGATCCCGGCACCGCGCGCATCAGCCGCTACAGCTACCGCACCAAGGTACAGCGCCTGCCGATCGAGCCGGTATCGCAGGCCTCCGCCAACCAGCGAAAAGGGCGCTGCGGCCGCGTCTCGGAAGGGATCTGTATCCGCCTCTATTCCGAGGACGACTTCCTCTCGCGCCCGGAATTTACCGATCCGGAAATTCTGCGCACCAACCTGGCGTCGGTCATTCTGCAGATGACCGCCCTCGGTCTCGGCGATATCGGCGCCTTCCCGTTCGTCGAAGCGCCGGACAAGCGCAACATCCAGGACGGCGTGCGCCTGCTGGAGGAGCTGGGAGCCATTACCACCGATGAACAGCAGACGGTCTATAAGCTGACGCCGATGGGCCGCCAGCTCAGCCAGCTGCCGGTGGATCCGCGCCTGGCCCGCATGGTGCTGGAGGCGCAGCACCACGGCTGCGTGCGCGAGGCGATGATCATCACCTCGGCGCTCTCCATTCAGGATCCGCGCGAGCGGCCGATGGAGAAGCAGCAGGCCTCCGATGAGAAGCACCGCCGCTTCCACGACAAAGAGTCCGACTTCCTCGCCTTCGTCAACCTGTGGAACTACCTCGGCGAGCAGCAGAAGGCGCTGTCGTCTAACGCCTTCCGCCGCCTGTGCCGCACCGATTTTCTCAACTACCTGCGGGTGCGCGAGTGGCAGGATATCTACACCCAGCTGCGCCAGGTGGTGAAGGAGCTGCGCATTCCGGTCAACAGCGAACCGGCTGAATATCGCGAGATCCATCTCGCGCTGCTTACCGGCCTGCTGTCGCACATCGGCATGAAGGACGCCGACAAGCAGGAGTTTACCGGCGCGCGCAACGCGCGCTTCGCCATCTTCCCCGGCTCCGGACTGTTTAAAAAGCCGCCGAAGTGGACGATGGTCGCCGAGCTGGTGGAGACCAGCCGCCTGTGGGGGCGCATTGCTGCGCGCATCGATCCCGAGTGGGTCGAGCCGCTGGCGAAGCATCTGATTAAGCGCTCGTACAGCGAGCCGCACTGGGAGCGCGCCCAGGGCGCGGTGATGGCCACCGAGAAAGTGACCCTCTACGGCCTGCCGATCGTCGCGGCCCGCAAGGTCAACTACAGCCAGATTGACCCGGCCCTGTGCCGGGAACTGTTTATCCGCCACGCGCTGGTGGAAGGCGACTGGCAGACCCGCCACGCTTTCTTTCGCGACAACCTCAAGCTGCGCAACGAAGTCGAGGAGCTGGAGCACAAATCGCGCCGCCGCGACATTCTGGTGGACGATGAAACCCTGTTTGAGTTCTACGACCAGCGCATCAGCCACGAGGTTATCTCCGCCCGCCATTTTGACAGCTGGTGGAAAAAGGCCGCGAAAGAAACGCCGGACCTGCTCAACTTTGAAAAGAGTATGCTCATCAAGGAAGGGGCGGAGAGCGTCAGCAAGCTCGACTACCCGAACTTCTGGCACCAGGGCAACCTCAAGCTGCGCCTCAGCTACCAGTTCGAGCCGGGCACCGACGCCGACGGCGTGACGGTGCACATCCCGCTGCCGCTGCTCAACCAGGTAGACGAGGCCGGCTTCGAGTGGCAGATCCCCGGCCTGCGCCGCGAGCTGGTTATCGCCCTGATCAAATCTCTGCCGAAGCCCGTGCGCCGCAACTTTGTGCCCGCGCCGAATTACGCCGAGGCGTTTTTAGGTCGCGTCACCGATACCGACGTGCCGCTGCTCGACGCGCTTGAGCGCGAGCTGCGGCGGATGACCGGCGTCACCGTTGACCGCGACGACTGGCAGTGGGATCAGGTGCCCGATTACCTGAAAATGACCTTCCGGGTGGTGGACGATAAGCACCGTAAGCTGAACGAAGGCCGCGACCTGACCGCCCTCAAGGACGCGCTGAAAAGCAAAGTGCAGGAGACCCTCTCGGCGGTGGCCGACGACGGCATCGAGCAGAGCGGTCTGCACCTGTGGAGCTTCGGCACCTTGCCGGACCACTACGAGCAGAAGCGCGGCAACTACCGGGTCAAGGCGTGGCCGGCGCTGGTGGACGAGCGCGACAGCGTGGCGATTAAGCTGTTCGACAACCCGCAGGAGCAGCAGACCGCCATGTGGCGCGGCCTGCGCCGCCTGCTGCTGCTCAACATCCCGTCGCCGATCAAGTACCTGCACGAGAAGCTGCCCAATAAGGCGAAGCTCGGGCTCTACTTTAATCCCTACGGCAAGGTGCTGGATCTGATTGACGACTGCATCTCCTGCGGCGTTGATAAGCTGATTGACGAAGCGGGCGGGCCGGTATGGACGGAAGAGGGTTTTGCCGGACTGCACGACAAGGTGCGCGCGGAGCTGAACGACACCGTGGTAGAGATAGCCAAACAGGTCGAGCAGATCCTCACCGCCGTCTTCAATATTAACAAGCGCCTGAAGGGGCGGGTGGACATGACCATGGCCCTGGGGCTGTCGGACGTGAAATCGCAGATGAGCGGCCTGGTCTATCGCGGCTTCGTCACCGGCAACGGCTTCAAGCGCCTCGGCGATACGCTGCGCTATCTCAACGGCATCGAGCGGCGCCTGGAGAAGATGGCTATCGACCCGCACCGCGACCGCGCCCAGATGCTGAAGGTTGAGAGCGTGCAGCAGGCGTGGCAGCAGTGGCTCAACAAGCTGCCGCCCGCGCGCCGCGACGACGCCGACGTCCAGGAGATCCGCTGGATGATCGAGGAGCTGCGGGTCAGCTACTTCGCCCAGCAGCTGGGGACGCCGTATCCGATCTCCGATAAGCGTATCCTGCAGGCGATGGAGCAGGTGTCGCAGGGGTGAGGCTGCGCCAGCGCTGTCTGAGATGAGCTGCGCTGGCGTAATGTCGGTCAGATGTAGGCCGGGCAAGGCGCAGCCGCCGCCCGGCAATCCGCGGCTACAGCGCGATATACTTATCCAGTACCCGCACCAGCTGCGTAACAAAACCGTACTCGTTATCGTACCAGGAGACGGTTTTCACCAGCTGCAGGTCGCCCACCGAGATGACTTCCGTCTGCGTGGCGTCGAAGATGGAGCCGAAATGGCTGCCGATAACGTCGCCGGAGACGATCTCCTCCTCGGTGTAGCCGAAAGATTCATTGCCCTGCGTCGCCGCCTTCAGCGCCGCGTTCACTTCGTCGGCGGTAACCGTTTTCCCCAGAATCGACACCAGTTCGGTCACCGAGCCGGTTTTCACCGGCACGCGCTGGGCGTGGCCCTTCAGCCTGCCGTTAAGCGCCGGGATCACCAGGCCAATCGCCTTTGCCGCGCCGGTGGTGTGCGGAATAACGTTCTCTGCCGCCGCGCGGGAGGCGCGCAGATCTTTGCCGCGCGGGCCGTCCACCAGCGCCTGGGTGCCGGTATAGGCGTGAACGGTGGTCATGGTGCCGACCTTAATCTCAAAGGCGTCGTGCAGCGCCTTCGCCATCGGCGCCAGGCAGTTGGTGGTGCAGGAGGCGACTGAGATAATGGTGTCGTCGGCGTCGAGGGTATCGTCGTTGACGCTGTAGACGATGGTTTTCATCTCCCCGGCGGGGGCGGAAATCAGCACCTTTTTAGCACCGGCGTCGAGGTGAGCCTGCGCTTTATCCGCAGAGGTGTAGAAGCCGGTGCATTCGACGATAAGCGCCGCGCCCGCCGCAGTCCACGGGATGTTTTTCGCCTCTTTCTCGGCGTAGACAGCAATTTTCTTACCGTCGACGATCAGCGCATCCTCGGTGAAATCCACGCTCCACGGAAACGGGCCGTAGTTGCTGTCGTGCTTAAGCAGATAGGCCAGCACTTTCGGCGAGGTGAGGTCGTTTATGGCGACCACTTCAAGAGGACTGCTGACTTCCAGCAGGCGGCGCAGCACCAGGCGTCCGATGCGGCCAAAACCATTGATACCAATCTTACTCATTGCTTATCTCCTGTGAAAAGGGGGGGAAGCGTAAAGCGGGGCGGCGAGGAGCGCCGGCTGTTGGTACAGAGGTGAAAAAGTAAACGCCCTCTGCGAGACTACGACAGACGTCGGATAAAATAAACCATGGGAAAAGTGGCGTCATTAAGGCGGGAGTAGCGCCGGACAGCGTGACCGCCCGGCGAAATGATTAACTCAGGATCAGCGTTTTCTCCTCGCGCTCCTTCTGGCAATAGTAGGCATAGCGTTCGCAGAACCAGCGGCGGTGCTCGTCGTCCATATTGCCGGTCACGGCGTTGATATCGACAGGGTGTCCCTCAACCTGCATGATGGCGAAGGTGCGCGCCAGGAAGTCAAAATTCTTCAGTGAATAGATCGAGTTGTCCATCGGCATATCCTCCGGTAATCCCATTTTCGGTTAAGGCCATATGCTCTTCTGCTTTCAGTATTTATCGCCAGCGGGTCACTATCTGCACATAATGTGCGCAAAGTGTGCGACTGAGTTAGCAATTGTTGCCATTATTGCGACGCGACGCCCGGGGCTAAAAAATCCACCTGACGCGGCTGGCGGAGGAAAAGACGGCGGTGATGGTCATCCACCGTCCCGGCGTGGTTCAATACGCCAGACCAGCCGAACCGGAGGAGATAAAACCCGATGCCGCACCTGACTTTTGACGGCCACAACGACCTGCTGCTTAACCTGTGGCTGCACCACCGAGATGACCCAGTAGCGGCATTCTTCAGCGGCATTGAAAAGGGCCATCTCGACTACCCGCGCATGCGCCGCGGCGGCTTTACCGGCGGTCTGTTCGCCCTGTTTGTCCCCCCGGAGGATTACCTTGAGAAGCACGCCCCGGCGCGGGCGGCCGAGCGCCTGTCGCCGCTGGCGATCCTCTGGCAGCAGCTCGACATCCTCAATGCGCTGGCGGCGGGCTCCGCTGGCCGCGTCCGCCTCTGCCGGAATACGCAAGAGATTGCCGCCTGCCGCCGGGACGGCGCGCTGGCGGCGGTGGCCCATATTGAAGGCGCGGGCGGCTTCGATGCCGACGGCGACACCCTGGCGGCCTTTTATCAGGCGGGGGTGCGCAGCATCGGCCCGTTCTGGAACCGGCCCAATATCTTCGGCGAAGGCGTTACCGGCGATTTTCCCGGTTCGCCCGACAGCGGCCCGGGTCTGACCGCGGCGGGGGAGGCGCTTATCGCCGACGCTAACCGGCTGGGGATGCTGATTGACGTGTCGCACATGAACGCCCGGGCCTTTTGGGACACCGCGCGCCTTTCCGCCGCGCCGCTGGTGGCGACCCACTCCAACGCCCACGCGCTCTGCCCGCAGCCGCGCAATCTCACCGACGATCAGCTGCGGGCGATCCGCGACAGCGGCGGCGCGGTGGGCGTCAATTTCGGCAACGCCTTCCTGCGCCCGGACGGCCGGCGCGATAGCGATACGCCGCTGGCTATTGTGGCGGCGCATATCGACTACCTGCTGAATATCATGGGTGCGGATCACGTCGCTCTCGGCTCCGATTTCGACGGTATTACCACCCCGGATGCGCTAAAAGATGCGGCCGGACTGCCCGCGCTTTATGCACATTTGCGTGAGTTTGGCTATGATCACTGTCTGCTGGAGAAAATCGGCTGGCAAAACTGGCAGCGGGTGCTTAAGCAGATTTGGGGCCAGTAGCGAATGACCCTTCTCTGCGTGGGGTTGATATGCCCGGCGCGTTGTCGCACCATCAGCAGGCTATGCTGTACAGGCGGGGGTGCGCCTCCTGCCGCAACGATATCGCAGGATTATCCTGCATCAGTAAATCAAGGGAGAAAAAAACATGTGGAAAAAACCTGAGTTTGTCGATCTGCGCCTGGGTCTGGAAGTGACGCTGTACATTTCCAACCGCTAAGCGTTCTGCCCGCCGCCGCGCGGGCATTTTCTTTTTCATCCCCGGTTACTTCTCATGTTAATAAAAGTTCTTGGCTCTGCCGCAGGCGGCGGCTTTCCGCAGTGGAACTGCAACTGCGCCAACTGCAGCGGCCTGCGCAGCGGGACTCTTGCCGCGAAGGCCCGCACCCAGTCCTCGATTATCGTCAGCGACGGCGGCGAAGCGTGGGTGCTGTGCAACGCCTCGCCGGACATCGGCCAGCAGATCGCCCATACCCCCGAACTGAATAAAAAAGGCGCGCTGCGCGGGACCAACATTGGCGGCATAATCCTGACCGACAGCCAGATTGACCACGTCACCGGCCTGCTCAGTCTGCGCGAAGGCTGCCCGCACCAGGTGTGGTGTACGCCGGAGGTCCACGCCGATCTCAGCAGCGGTTTTCCCATCTTCACCATGCTCAGCCACTGGAACGGCGGCCTGCAGCACCGGCCCGTCACGCCGCTGGAACCCTTTGTTGTGGACGCCTGCCCGGACCTGGCCTTTACCGCCATTCCTATCCTCAGCAACGCGCCGCCGTACTCGCCGTACCGCGACCGGCCGCTGCCCGGCCACAACGTAGCGCTGTTTATTGAAAACCGCCTCAGCGGCCGGAGCCTGCTCTATGCCCCGGGGCTGGGCGAGCCGGACGCCGTTATCATGCCGTGGCTGCGCAGGGCCGACTGCCTGCTGATCGACGGCACCGTCTGGCAGGACGATGAGCTGCTGGCCGCCGGCGTCGGCAAGAATACCGGCCGGGCGATGGGCCACCTGGCGCTGTCCGAATCTCAGGGGCTGATAGCCCTGCTGGCTTCCCTGCCGGCAACGCGCAAAATTCTTATCCATATTAATAACACCAACCCGATCCTCGACGAGCATTCACCCCAGCGCCGGTTCCTGACGCAGCAGGGCATTGAGGTCAGCGAAGACGGGATGGTGATTGACCTGCAGGAGTTAACATCGTGACTGAAGCTCTGAGCCCGGCGGCATTCGAGCAGGCGCTGCGCGCCAAAGGCGACTACTACCATATTTATCATCCGTTCCACGTTGCCATGCACAACGGCGAGGCGACGCCGGAACAGATCCGCGGCTGGGTAGCGAACCGTTTCTACTATCAGACCAATATCCCGCTCAAGGACGCGGCCATCATGGCCAACTGCCCGGACCCGGCCACCCGCCGCAAGTGGGTGCAGCGCATTCTCGACCACGACGGCGGCGCCGACGGCGAGGGCGGCATCGAGGCCTGGCTGCAGCTGGGCGAAGCGGTCGGGCTGACGCGCGACGAACTGCTCTCCGAGCGGCACGTCCTGCCCGGCGTGCGCTTTGCGGTGGACGCCTACGTCAACTTCGCCCGCCGCGCCGGCTGGCGCGAGGCCGCCTGCAGCTCGCTTACCGAGCTGTTTGCCCCGCAGATCCACCAGTCGCGGCTCGACAGCTGGCCGCAGCACTATCCGTGGATCAAAGAGGAGGGCTACTTCTACTTCCGCAGCCGCCTCGGCCAGGCCCGCCGCGACGTAGAGCACGGCCTGGCGCTGGCGCTGGAGACCTTCACCACCGCCGAACAGCAGGCCCGGATGCTGGAGATCCTGCAATTTAAGCTCGACATTCTGTGGACAATGCTCGACGCCATGACCATGGCCTACAGCCTGCAGCGTCCTCCCTATCACACGGTCACCGACAAGGCGGCCTGGCACACCACCAGACTGGTATAAATTGTGATGAAAGAAACCCTGATCCCCGCGTTTCGCCGGGGCTACCGCCTGCAGTGGGAGCCGGCCCAGGAGAGCCACGTGGTGCTCTATCCGGAAGGGATGGCCAAACTCAACGAAACCGCCACCGCCATTCTCGAACTGGTGGACGGCAGGCGCGATGCGGCGGCGATTATTAGCGCGCTTGACGAACGTTTTCCCGAGGCGGGCGGCGTCGGCGACGACGTTTTAGAGTTCCTGCAGGCGGCGGTTGAACAGAAATGGATACTCTGCCGTGAAGCCGATTAAGCCGGGCGTAAACCCGCCGCTGTGGCTGCTGGCCGAGCTGACCTACCGCTGCCCGCTGCAGTGCCCGTACTGCTCCAATCCGCTCGATTTTGCCGCGCAGGAGAAGGAGCTCAGCACTGAACAGTGGATTGAGGTCTTCCGCCAGGCGCGGGCGATGGGCAGCGTCCAGCTCGGGTTTTCCGGCGGCGAACCGCTGACCCGCAAAGACCTGCCGCAGCTGATTAAGGCCGCCCGCGATCTCGGGTTTTATACCAACCTGATCACCTCCGGCATCGGCCTGACCCGCAGCAAGCTCGATACCTTTGCCGACGCCGGGCTGGACCATATCCAGATAAGCTTTCAGGCCAGCGACGAGACCCTGAACGCCGCGCTGGCGGGGTCGAAAAAGGCCTTTGCGCAGAAGCTGGAGATGGCCCGGGCGGTCAAGGCCCACGGCTACCCGATGGTGCTCAACTTCGTGCTTCACCGGCACAATATCGACCAGATTGACCGCATCATTGACCTGTGCCTCGAGCTGGAGGCGGACGACGTGGAGCTGGCGACCTGCCAGTTCTACGGCTGGGCCTTCGCCAACCGCAAGGGACTGCTGCCCACCCGGGAGCAGATCGCCCGCGCCGAGGCGACGGTAGCCGACTACCGCCAGCGCATGGCGGGCAGCGGCAACCTCACCAACCTGCTGTTCGTCACCCCCGACTACTACGAGGAGCGCCCGAAGGGCTGCATGGGCGGCTGGGGCGCCATATTCCTCAGCGTCACCCCGGAGGGCACCGCGCTGCCGTGCCACAGCGCCCGCCAGCTGCCGGTGGCCTTTCCCTCGGTGCTGGAACACAGTCTGGAAGAGATCTGGTATCACTCCTTCGGCTTTAACCGCTACCGCGGCTTTGACTGGATGCCGGAGCCGTGCCGCTCCTGCAGCGAGAAAGAGAAAGACTTCGGCGGCTGCCGCTGCCAGGCCTTTATGCTCACCGGCAATGCCGATAACGCCGATCCGGTGTGCAGCAAATCGGCGCACCACGACAAAATCCTCGAGGCCCGGCGGGAGGCCAACTGCAGCGATATCGCCATCCACCAGCTGCAGTTCCGCAATCGGGTCAACTCGCAGCTGATCCACAAACAGCGCATCCTGTGATCGACATGGATCGCCTGACGCTCGCCAACGGCCTGCGCTGCCATCTGATCCACCAGCCGCAGGCCCGGGAGGCGGCGGCGCTGCTGAAGGTAGACGCGGGCAGCCTGCAGGAGCCGGACCGCTGGCCGGGGCTGGCGCATCTGCTGGAGCACCTGCTGTTTGCCGACAGCGCGGATTTTCGCGGTGAAGAGAGGCTGATGCCGTGGGCGCAGCGGCGGGGCGGGCAGGTCAACGCGTCGACCCGGCTGGGCGAGAGCGCCTTCTTCTTTCAGGCCGGCGCCGACGATCTGCCTGTCGGCCTGGCGCGGCTGGTGGATATGCTGGCCGCGCCGCTGCTCCTGCCGGGGGCAATTACTCAGGAAATCGCGGTCATTGACGCCGAGTACCGCCTGCTGCAGACCCATGCCGACACGCTCTGCGAGGCGGCGCTGTTCGATCTTCTGCCCGACCCGCCGTCTCTCGGCCGATTTCGCGTCGGCAGCGGGCGCTCGTTTGGTGACAACGTCACGGAGACGGCAGCGGCGCTGCGCGCCTTTCACCGCCGCTACTACGGCGCCGCCAACGCCGCGCTGTGGCTGCAGGGCCCGCAGCCGCTGGCGGAACTGGCGCGGCTGGCGGAGACATACGGCAGCCTGCTGCCCGCCGGGGAGGCGCGTCCCGGCGGGGTGATTGCTCCGGCGCAGCAGGCGCGCAGTCGTCTGCTGCGCCTCCCCGGCGACGTCCGCTTCTGGCTGACCTTCCGCCTCAGCGGTGGAGGGGAGAGTCTGAGCGCCGCCGTCGCGCAGCTTAGCCGCTTCTGGAACGACGATGCCCCAGGCGGACTGCTGGCTCAGCTTCGGGAGGAGGAGCTGTGCGATAGCCTCGACGTCGAGTTGCCGTGGCGGGAAGCGCAGGGCGGCTGGCTGGCGATTGTCTTTCGCGCCGCCGCGCTGGACGACGCGCGGGCGGCGCGCATCGAGCGGCTTTTTTATCAGCACCTTGCGGCGGTGATGGACGCCGGAGCGGCGCAGCGGGAGCACTACCGGCGGCTGGCGCAGGCGGAGTTCGGCCATCTTTCGCCGCTGGAGCAGCTGCGGGCTCGGGCGCTCGGCGCCGCGCCCGGCGAGGGCGCCGACCTTACCGGCCTGATCCTGCAGATTCGGCGCGCCGGGCCGCTGCGCCTGCTGACCGGGCCCGCGCTCCGGGAGGTGCAGATCAAGGAGACGCAGGGATTCCGCCTCGCCGTGGCCGACTGGCGGCAGGCGCCTTCCGCCGACGCCGCGCCGGTCGCTTTCTCATTTTACCCGCGCCGGGGCGCCGCCGCGCCGCCGCCTTCGGACGGCGCGCCGTTTCCGCTGCTGACCTTCACATCAGGCGAGCCGTCGCCGACGCTGCTGCTGCGCCCGGCCTTCTTTCAGCCGCTGCCCGACGGCGAGGCGCAGGTCCTGCACCGCCGCCTGCGGCCGCTGCTGGCGCTGCTGCGCCACGCGGGCGGGCGCGGCGAGTGGCGCCAGCAGCAGGGCGTCTGGCAGCTTGCACTCAATTTGCCTGACGACAGCAGCAGCGCGATTGGGACAGTGGCGCAGATAGCGCAGGCGCTGGCCGGGCCGGTTGAACCTGCGCCGCCCGGCGGCGGCGAGAGCATCGCCCTGCGCCGCCTGATCGCCGCGCTGCCGCTGCAGTTCATGGCCGGACGTGAAAATCGCCGCTGGCTGGCGGCCTGGGACGGCGCCGACGACGCGCAGCGGCAGGCGCTGGCCGTCGCCCTCGGCGCGCTTGCGCCACCGGAGGATGCGCAGGCCGCGGCGCTGGGCGCGGGCGTCAGCGGCATCGCCTGTCCCGGAGAGGACGACGCGCTGGTTATCTTTATCCCGCTGCCGGATGGCGACGACAGCGCCCTGGCGGCGCTGCGCGCGCTGGGGCATCTCTACGCTCCGCGCTTCTTTCAGCGCCTGCGGGTGGAGCAGCGGCTGGGCTACGCCGTCTCCGCCCGCGCGCTGCGCGTCGCCGACGTGGACGGCATTCTGCTGGCGGTGCAGTCCCCGGACGTCGGCTGGCGGACGCTGCTCCGCTGCTGTAAGGATTTTTTGCGCGACGTGACCTTTACCGCCGACGCGCTGGAAGAGGCGCGCCGCGCGCTGCGTGCCGAAGCCGTCTTCCCGGCAGAAGAGGCTCTGCGCCGCCGCTGGGGGCTGCCGGAAGTCAGCGAGGCGGCAATAGCGGGGATAACGCTTGCGCAGGTGGAGGCTCTGCACCGGCGGCTGTGCCGCCGGCGGCGGCGCTGGCGGGTGCTGATTACCGCAAAGGAGGCGGAGTAATCGTATCAAGACACCTTTGCGCAGCCCTCTGTCGGGTGGCGCTGCGCTTACCCGACCTACGCTGTATGTTTCGCACAACTTTTGCGTACTCTGAGGGTTTAACGTCCGGCTAAAAATCGCCTCAGATTCTGACGTCTGGCCGGGGCAGCCAGCATGGATGCTGGCTAAGGCGAAACGAGACAGGGATGTCGAGTCGAGCCGTACCCGAAAGCCAGACGTCAGAATCTGAGGTTCCGCGCAGCGGCGATTTTTGTTGCCGGGAGCCGAGAGTGCAGAGAGGGCGGCGGCGAGCCCTCTTTGCACGTTCACCGCAGATATTCTGACAGAGAAGCAAAGTGCTATGAGTGAACGGAACGATCCCACAATCCTCTGAAGAATGGGTGTGTAGCGTTGCATACCATAACAGTATCTACAGCTCCGGTTGACGCCCTGTGCTGGCCCGCGCAAGCGCAGCGCCGCCGGGCAATGCCGCCGACGCTGATCCTTACGCCCAGAACTTCTTCTTGCTGGTCTTACCGATGCCCGGATTGCAGCTGTTGGTCGGATCGAGCTGCTGCCAGTGGGCCACGTGCTCGCAGGAGGCGTGATACAGGTGGCCGACGTTATGCTCGGCCGGGTACTTCGCCCCGCGCTGTTCCAGGTACGCCATCACCTCCGCCTTGAACGCTCCGGCGTCCACGCCCTCTTTCAGCACGTAGTCCTGGTGGTTTACGAAACAGAAGAAGTGCCCGCAGCAGGAGTCCACCTCTACCTGGGCGGCCAGCGCCGGGGGCAGTTCCAGGCGCCAGGCGTCGTCGTTGCGGCGCAGGGCAACGTCGAAGGCCACCAGCCGTTCGTTGGGGTTATAGCCCAGCGCGTCGCAGTAGGAGATGGTGCAGCCCCCGACCCCGAAACGTACCAGGAAGGCGTCCGCCGCCTCCCGGGCGTCGCAGCGGAAGAAATCGCCGCTGCGTTCGCGAAAGAACTCTGCCAGCAGGGCCTGCAGTTCGTCGGCCTGCGCGGACTCGACTTTGATCATCAGATGGTGTTCGTAGCCATCGCGCCACGCCATGATGCGCGGGGCGACGAATGCGGGCGTCAGCTGATTAAATAGCTGCAGCGCGCGGTCCACCGCGTTGCGCGGGAGCAGCTTCAGGTGGCCGACGCGGATATCCCACTTTGCCTTGTTCGCCATCAGGCGCGGGATCGCCTGCGGACCGAGCCGGCGGATCGCCAGATACATATGCTTGGCGTAGCGCACCGTCATATCGAACGCGCCGCGGTGGATATACTCCGCCTGCTGGGGCAGTTCGCTCATGCGGGTCAGCAGAAAGCGGCGCAGGGCCACCAGCTCCCGTTCGTCATTGCTGCCCATGTAAAAGGTCTCGCTGCCCGCGCTGGCGGCAAAGGTCGGCAGGCGCACGGCGAAGACCACCACCTTGCCCGCGCTCCCGGCGCTGTCGTGCAGGTAGCGCAGATCGCCGTTGAAGCGGGCGGGGCTGTCGGCGTCAACGTCGCGCAGGCGGTCGGCATAGTCGTCGGCCCAGATTTTGCCCTGCCAGTCTGGGCGATCGCCGGTGCGGTACTGCTGCCGGGTGAGGTTATCCAGCATCGCCTCCGGCGTCTCGCCCAGGTCGATGCCGAGATGGTTCACCATCTCCAGCCGCCCGTCGTCGTGGATGCGGGCGAACAGCGATTTCTCGGTAAACGCCGGGCCGCGGCGGATCAGCGACCCGCCGGAGTTATTGCACACGCCGCCCACCACCGACGCGCCGATGCAGGAGGAGCCGATCACCGAGTGCGGCTCGCGGCCCAGCGGCTGCAGCGTTTGCTCCAGTTCGGTGAGGGTGGTGCCGGGAAAGGCAATCACCTGGCGATTGTCATCAATCACCTGCACGCCTTTGAGCCGGCGGGTGCTGATGATTATCACATCGCGGTCGTAGTCGCTGCCGTCCGGCGTTGAGCCGCCGGTGACGCCGGTATTGGAGGCCTGCATCAGCACGATGGCGTCGTGGGCGACGCAGACCTGCAGGGTTTTCCACAGCGCCTGCAGCGTCAGGGGGAGGACCACCGCCAGCGCTTCGCCCTGGCCAACGCGGAATCCGCGCGTGTACCAGGCCTTATCGTCCTGATGAGTCAACAGCTGCTTTTGTCCCGATGCGTCAGCCAGCTGGCGCAGCAATTCCTTCTGAGAAGTCATTTTTTCCTCGTATTGTTATCTGTTATTAACGTACGACCGCCAGAGTAAAGCCGTCCCAGCCCTTGATGCCCACGGTTTGCAGCGCCGTGGCCGTCAGGCGCGGATCGCTGCCCATCATGGCGAGAAACGCCTGCACACCCTGAACCGCCGGGTCCCCGCTGCCGGGATCGGTCACTTCGCCGCCGCGCACCACGTTATCGCCGATAATCAGCGTGCCGGGGCGGGCGTAGCGCAGGGCCCACTCCAGATAGCGCGGATTGTTGGGCTTATCGGCGTCGATAAACACCAGATCGAACGGCGGCGGATTGTCCATCGCGGCAAGGGAGTCCAGCGCCGGGCCTTCGATTACCTCAACCTTTTCAGCCACGCCCGCCAGCCGCAGATTGTCGCGGGCCACGGCGGCGTGGTGCGGACTGTATTCGAGGGTGATAAGCCTGCCGTCCTCCGGCAGCTCGCGGGCCATCCACACCGTGCTGTAGCCGCCGAGAGTGCCGATCTCCAGCACCCGCCGGGCGCCGGTGATGCGCACCAGCAGGGCCAGCAGCTGCCCCTGATTGGCGGCAACGTCGATGGGCGGCAGCCCGGCGCGCCGGTTGTTCTGCAATACCTGGTCCAGCAGTGAATCTCTCGGAATAAGCGCATCAATCAGGTAGTTATCGACCTCGGACCACTTCTGATACATTGCGACTCTCCGCGTTTGGCTCGCCCCTGAGCGAAGAAGACCGCGTCCCGGCGACCGATTAATGGCATGATTGTGACGGATATCGTTGCCGGTGGCGCTCGCCACGTGCGCGCTCAATAAGAATGAAGAAGGATCATCCCATGAACACTCCTCTGCAGACCGATACCACCCTGCGGGCCGCCAACCGCCTCGGCCAGTGGCTGGCCCAGCGCGATCCCGACAGCGACCTGTCCGAAGCCGGGCTGGTTATACTGGCAGGTAACGCGGTCATCCCGACCATTGACGCCGCCTGTCGGCTGGCGGCGGACGGCCGGGAGCTGCTGATAAGCGGCGGCATTGGCCACTCGACAACGTATCTGTACGACGCGGTGGCGCGCCACCCGCGCTACTGCGCCATCGACACCGCCGGGCGGCCGGAGGCGGCTATTCTTGCCGATATTGCCCACCGCTTCTGGGGCGTGCCCCGCAGCCGCATTCTGGTCGAAGACCGCTCCACCAACTGCGGCGAAAACGCCCGCTTTAGCCTGGCGCTGATGGCCGAACGCGGGCTGTCGCCCGGCGCGGCAGCCGTGGTTCAGGACCCAACTATGCAGCGCCGCACGATAGCCACTTTTACCCGCGCGCAGCGGGAGAGCGGGGTTCCGACCCGTTGGCTGAGCCACCCGGGCTTCGCGCCGGAACTGCTGCGTTCGGGCGAAAGCGTCGCCTTCGCGCCGCCCGGCGACGGCGCCTGGTCCGTTGAGCGCTACCTGTCGCTGCTGCTCGGCGAACTGCCGCGCCTGCGGGATGACGCCGGGGGCTACGGCCCGCGCGGACGGGACTTTATCGTCCACGTTGAGATCCCCGAGGAGATTGACATGGCGTGGCGCAGCCTGCGCGACGACGCCAGCCTGCGGACCGCGCTGGCCTGTCGGGCGCTTTAGCTAAATATTTAACATTAATTTAACTGAAAAGATATGCGCCGCCCGCGCGGGCGGCCCGGATGATTTGCTATGGTTAAAGCGTTTTTCAACAACAGGGGGATCGCGCGATGTCAGAAAAAATCAACGGCAGCTGCCACTGCGGCCGGGTTAAGTTCACCGTCGAGTTAACGGATGGTCTGCGCACCGCCCGGCGCTGCGACTGCTCGTTTTGCCGGATGCGCGGCGCGGTGGTGGTCTCGGCGCCGCTGTCGGGCATCGAGGTGCTGCAGGGGCAGGAGGTACTGACCGAATACCGCTTCAATACCCGCCAGGCGGCCCACTATTTTTGCGCCGTCTGCGGCATTTACACCTTTCACCAGCGGCGCTCGAACCCGCAGCAGTACGGCGTTAACGCCGCCTGCCTGGAGGGCGTATCGCCCTTTGATTTTGCCGAGGTGCCGGTATCAAACGGCATTCATCATCCCTCCGACGGCGGAGGCGGTACGGCGGGTTACCTGCGCTATTTTCCGGCGAAGCAGGGCGATTAAGTTTTCCTGGCCGGAACGAGGTGGACCAGCAGCGGGCCGCTGCGGCGGGTAACGGCCAGATATTCGGCCTCTTTTTTTTCTTCGCTGAGCCTGCTGAACGCGTCGCGAAAGCGCGAACGGCGCAGCGTGCTGCCGATGCGCCGACAATGTGTCTTATTTTTTGCCACCATACCGCCCTCCTGAAAAAGCCGCCCGAAGGCGGCGCAGATACCACAATGGAGATAAACGCCAGTCACTGCCGTAACGGGTTTAAATACCATAATGTAAATGAGAATCATTATCAATAATTACCGATGCAAAACTTAATGAATTTTTAACCCAGGCCCGCTATGTTATGGCCCTTGAATTCTGAGGGAAAAATGCGATGAAAGATAAATACTCCGGTCTGCAGATCGCCATCCACTGGCTCGTCTTTCTGCTGGTCATTGTTACCTGGTGCGCCATGGACCTGCGCGGTTTCTTTCCCCGGGAGTACCGGCCCTGGTTTAACATGGTTCACGTCTCCGGCGGCATTGCTATTCTGGTGCTGATGATGGCGCGGCTGATTATTCGCCTGAAGCGCCCGGCGCCGCCGATCGTGCCAAAGCCGAAGCCGTGGATGACCGGCATGGCGCACCTCGGCCATCTGATCATCACGCTGCTGTTTATTCTCCTGCCGCTGCTTGGCCTCGGGCTGATGTATAACCGCGGCAATCCGTGGATAGCCTTTGGGCTGGTGATGCCCCACGCGGCAGAATCGAATTTCGGGCTGGCGGATCTGTTTAAGGAGTATCACAAGCTGCTGGCCAATCTGAGCTACTACGTCGTCGGCCTGCACGCGCTGGCGGCGCTGCTGCATCATTACCTCTGGAAAGACAATACGCTGCTGCGGATGATGCCGAGGAAGAAATGAGTGATGCCGGGCTCAGCCCGGCATTTTCGCTATCACAGCACCGGGTGCCGGCGCCCGGCGATATCCTCCCGGCCCAGAGATCGCTGAAGGTAGCGCGCCAGCACCTCGCGGTCGAAGCGCGGCTCGCTGATGCCGCTGCCCTGCAAAAAGTGCCGCACGTTCCGGCAGTCCCACAGATAGGTCTCCTGATAAAGCTCCACCGTGGAGCGCCCGCCGGTCATATTGTCCTTAAACAGACTCAGCAGCGGGTAGAGCGGCGCGCCGGGGTCGGTTTCCCACTGCGCCAGCCACTGCTGATAGGGCAGGCGCCGGAAGCGGAAGCCAAAGCTCTTTTCCAGCTGTTCAAAGAAAGCCTCCAGGGTGAGGTTGTTCTCGCCGTCGTGAATAAGATTAAATTTATGGCCCAATGCCCGGGGATTTCGGGAGATAGCGGCGATGGCCCGGGTCATATAATCCACCGTTGTCAGACCCTCGCGCAGATCGTGCAGCAGCGGCACGGTGCCGCTCTCCAGACAGGTTTTCACCAGCCGTCCCCACCACTGATAATCGGCGCTGGCGCCCGTCCGGCTGTGGCAGGTGGCGTAGCCTAGCCGGAAGGTCATCAGCGGCAGGCCTTTCGCGGCTGCCAGATCGGCGATTTTCTCCATCACCCATTTGCTGCGGACATAGCCGATATCGGTGATGACCGCGGGCAGGTTCTGGTCGATGTCGTCGGCTTCATACATTTTCCGCTTGCCGGTATGCAGATGCCCCCAGCTGTAGACGGAGATGGTTGACAGCAGGATCAGCGGCTTGAGGCGGCTACCCGCGGCAAAGCGAATAATCTCGCGCAGGCCATGAACGTTATCCCGCTTCATCCATGAGTAGGGCTGGATGAAATTTACCGCGCTGGCGGAGTGATAAATAATGTCTATTCGCTGGTACAGATCGCGGTAAGCGTCGCGCGCCATGGCGAAGTCAGGCTCTGCCAGATCGCCCGCCAGGGGCACGATGCGCCGCTGCTGCTCGTCGCTAAGCGCAATATCGTAGCGCGCCAGGGTGGCGGCAATTTTTTCTCCCGCCTGCCGGTTATCGGGGCTGCGCACCAGACAATAAATATCGGCCCCGGTGGTGTGCAGCAGGTCTGCCAGCAGATGAGAACCGACGAAGCCGGTGGCGCCGGTGAGGAAAATCGCGCGCGGGGCGGTAATTTGCGCCTCGTCATACGGCGCGCAAAACGTCAGGTCCTCGGCGAGGAAAACGTCATCCTGCAGGACGCGCAGCGGTTCGCTGTCGGCCGCGGGCGGCCCGGCATGTTGCCGCTCGTTGAGGGTTTGCGTCAGGGAACGCACGGTAGGGGCCTCATAGATATCGCGGACATAGGTGCGGATCCCGGTCCTGGCGCCGACGGCCGCCGCCAGCTGCGCCGCCAGAAGCGAATGGCCGCCGAGGGCGAAAAAATCATCATCGGGGCCGGGCAGTCCGCTTTTTAACAGCGATTGCCAGATCTCCGCCAGCAGCGCTTCGCGCCCCTGCAGTGGAGCTGTGGACGCCGGTGAGTGCGTACTGTGATAGCCCGCCAGCAGGGCCTGCCTGTCCGTTTTACCGTTGGGCGTCAGTGGGATCTGCGGCACAATGCGGATCGCTGCCGGCATAAAATAGTCCGGCAGCGCCTCCGTCAGGGCGCGGCGCAGCGTCTCTTCGCCCACGCCGTGCGCCGCCGCAAAGGCCAGGAGGCGTTTTTCGTCGGTTGAGGCGTCCTCGTCAACCAGCGCCACGGCAGCCTTCACGCCGGGAACCTGCATCAGTACGTTCTCAATCTCCCCCGGTTCGATGCGGTTGCCGCGGATCTTAATCTGGGCATCGAGGCGGCCGAGAAACTGAATGCGTCCGTCGGGCAGTCTGCGGGCGCTATCGCCGCTGCGGTACATCCGCACGCCGGGCATAAAGGGTGGAAAGATAAATACCTCTGCGGTCAGCGCCGGTTGCGCAAGATAGCCCGTCGCGAGTCCCGGCCCGGCGATAAACAGCTCACCTGGCTCACCGTCGGCCACCGGGCGCAGCGCGTTATCAAGGATAAAAACCTGCGCACCCGCGACGGGATAGCCGATACTGGCCTGCGGCTGCGCTGTCGCGCACTCGACAAGATTACAGGTGGTAAAGATGGTGGCTTCGGTAGGACCGTAGTAATCCACCAGCCGATACGGGAGATTGTCGAGGCGCACGGGGCCGAGCTTTTCGCCGGCGGTGAACAGATAGCGCAGCGCGAGGCCAGGGGGAGGCTTCAGGGCGGTAAACCCGGGCACCAGCACAGTGGGGATAAAACCATGGGTAATGCCCCGATTGCTGAAAAAGCGCAGCAGTCCCTCGGCCCGCAGCCTAATCTCTTCGTTATCGGGCAGCACCAGCACTGCGCCGCAGACCAGCGGCGACCATATTTCCCACTGTGCAACGTCAAAGCCGATCCCGGCAATCAGGCTGCTGCGTGTCCCGCTGTCGACGCCAAAGCGGGCGTTGTGCCAGCTGATGAGGTTGTACAGGGCGCCGTGCGGGATGACCACGCCTTTCGGTACGCCGGTCGTGCCCGAGGTGAAAATAACGTAGGCAGGATCCTCTGCGGCGGAAATAATCGGCTGCGGCGCCGGTGCGGATTGCGGCGACATATTATCGACGGCAATAATATTATCCGCCGCTGCGCTGATGGCCGATAAAAAAGCGCAGTGGCTGATGACAACTACCGGCGCGCCGCTGCCGGAAATAATTTGCTGAATGCGCTTTTGCGGGTAATGAATATCGATCGGAATATAGCTGGCGCCGGTCTTTAAAATGGCGAGGATGGCAACGATCATCTCGACGGAGCGCTGTGCCACTACCGGGATATGATGCTGTGGCGCGACGCCTACCTGCCGCAGTGCGCAGTATAATTCATCGCTGCGGCGGTTAAGTTCCTGATAGCTTATTTTAATGTCGTTATGCACAATGGCAGTATTTTCAGGATGTAACTCTGCTATATTAATAAAAGCGCTTAAAATATCACGCATTATATATCCTCCGGTAGGGTGCGATATATTTGTAGGGGGTGATGAGTGCGCTGTTTATTATAATGGAGAAAGCTGAGATGGTCGTTGACCGGGAAAGATAATGCAGCGGCGATGCCGGGCTCAGCCCGGCATCGACTTACGGATAGCGCTCAGCAGCGTCTGAGCGCCGGAGGAGAGGGGCGTATCGACGCGGGTCAACACGCCAATCGGCTCCGCCGCGCCCTGGGTCGGCACCGGCAGGGCGGTCAGGGTTCCGCGCCGCAGGTCGTCCTTCACCGCCCCGGAGGGCACAAACCACACGTAGTCATAATCCACCGTTAGCTGGCGCGACAGCGACGCCGACAGGGTTTCAATGCAGCTGGCGGGGATCCTGCAGCCCTGGCTCTGCACCAGCGCTTCGGCATTCTGGCGCGGCACTGTCCCTTTCGGGGAGACCACCACCGGCCACTCCATCACTTTGCTCAGGGTCACCGTTTCATGCAGCAGCGGGTGGTTCGGGCGCACCACCAGCTTCAGCGACTCCAGAAACAGCAGCTCGTAGTTGAGGCCGCTCATCAGCTCCGGATCGGACATCCGGCCGATGCCGAGATCGATCTCGCCAGACTTGAGGCCCGCCAGCAGCATGGTGTTGTTCATGGTGGCCACCTGCAGAGTGACCTCCTTTTGCTGCTTGTGAAACTGGCCGATCACCGCCGGCAAAATCCCCAGCGCCGCCGTCGGCAGGGCGCCGATGCGCACCACGTCGCCGCCGAGCCCCTCTTTGCGGCTCAGCGCCTGGCCGGCGGTGTTGATGGCGTCAAGCACTTTGACCGCGTGGGTAAGAAACTGCTCGCCCATCAGGGTCAGCTGCGCCCCGAGACGCCCGCGTTCGAACAGGCGGCTGCCGATAAGCTGCTCCAGTTCGTTAAGCGTCTTTGACAGCGCCGGCTGGCTGAGGTTAAGGGTTTCCGCCGCGCGCCCCAGGGTTCCCTGCTGGGCGACGGCAACAAAGGTATGTAAGTGGCGCAAGCGAATGCGCTGGCTGAAGAGTGCGTTTTTTTCCATAACCGGATGTTAGTGACTTATCGGGGACGCTTTCAAGATAAGTTGTTTAGTTTTGATAACTTGATAGCAAAAACTTATTAACATTGGTGGTAATTACGTTACAACTGGTTATGGAAGGAGGTGAAGATGGCCAGTGAGCCGCTGAGTTAACAAGCTATTTTGCATCTTTATTCTCTCCAACAGATTGTTGATGTAAAAAAGCAAAATAAAAATGGTCGTCCGTTTTTCGGTTGTGATCATTGCTGCCGTAACCGCACACTGAGTGTTCATCACAACGGGAGCAAAATATGAATTTCAAGGCACTCCATCAGCAGAATCAGCCATTATTACTCGCTAACGTTTGGGACGTCCCGGGTGGGCTGGCTGCCGAAGCAGCTGGCTACCGCGCGTTAGGGACGTCAAGCGCCGCCATCTCGGCAATGCTGGGATACGCCGATGGCGAAGGTCTCGCTTTTGACGAGCTGTTTTACATCGTCAGCCGCATTAAGAGCGCCGTTACGGTTCCTTTATGCGTGGACGTCGAGGCAGGATACGGCGATACCGCCGCCGAAATTAGTAGTAACATTCAGCGCCTGACGGACGCAGGCATCGCCGGCATCAATATTGAGGACAGCCGCGTGCATAAGGGTAACCGTACGCTGGATGATGACCGCCAGTTTGCCCGGAGGCTTGCTGCGGTCAGGAAGGCCTGCCCGGATGTGTTTATCAACGTGCGCACCGATGCTTTTCTGCTTAACAGGGAAAACGCGCTTGAGGAGACGCTGCTGCGCGGAAGGCTTTACGCCGCCAGCGGTGCCGACGGGCTGTTCGTTCCCTGCCTGCGCGAGCAGCGGGATATTGTTGCGCTGGCGCGCGGTGTCGCATTACCGTTGAACATCATGGCGGTACCCGAACTGGCCGACTTCAACCTGCTCGCGCAGTGGGGCGTCAGGCGAGTCTCTATGGGAAACGCGCTCCACGCGGCGGCGCAGATCGGCGTTAAGCAATTGCTGAACGCGGTACAATCACATCACTCATTTCTGGACCTCTTTAGCGATGAAAATCACTGATTCTGCACAGTGTGATATCTGGTATCAGGCCCTGCTGGCAAGGGCACCGGACTATACCGGCGTATTTTTTGTCGGGGTCAAAACCACCGGCGTCTTTTGTATCGCCATCTGCCGGGCACGTAAGCCAAAGCGTGAGAACGTCGAATTTTATGATGATATTAAATCGGCTCTGGACGCGGGCTACCGCCCTTGCAAAATATGCCATCCGACGGAAAACGCCTTTTCGGCGCCGGAATATATTGAACATGCTCTTCGCCTGGCGCGGGCCGCACCGAAAGAGCGTATCAGCGACGGCGTCCTGCGGGAGCGGGGCATCAGCCCCGAGCGGGTCAGACGCTGGTTTTTGCAGCACCAAGGTATGACATTTCAGGCCTTTCAGCGCATGCAGCGCGTGAACGTCGCGCTTCAGGAGCTGAAGGCGGGCAGGGCGGCGACGGATGTCGCTTTCGACAGCGGCTATGAATCCCTCAGCGGTTTTGGCTATACCTGCAAGAAGCTGACAGGTAGCGCGCCGAGCGAAGAGCACAACGTTATCCTGATCCACCGCTTTACTACGCCGCTGGGGCCGATGTTCGTCTGCGCGACCGCGCGCGGGGTGTGTCTGCTGGAGTTTGTTGACCGCAGAATGCTGGAGACCGAGTTCAAAGACCTCCAGCAGAGCTTCCGCGCCCCGATTCTTGCCGGAGAGAATACCCACACCCGCCAGGCCGTACAGGAGATTGGCGAGTATTTTGCCGGCGCGCGCGGCAGCTTCGACCTGGCGCTCGACGCCCCGGGCAGCGCGTTCCAGCTCAGGGTCTGGCAGGCGCTGCGCGATATTCCTCACGGTGCGACGACGAGCTACCAGTCTCTTGCCGCCGCTATCGGCCAGCCCAGCGCCGCGCGCGCCGTGGCGTCAGCCAACGGGGCAAACCGAATCGCTATCGTCATCCCCTGCCATCGCATTATCGGCAAGGACGGAACGATGACCGGCTACGGCGGCGGAGTGGCGAGAAAAGCGTGGCTGATTGCGCATGAAGCCTCGCACAACATGGCAGGCTCAGTACCGTAGGCCGATGCAAGCCCAGTGCCGCCCGGCAAAAGGGAGGTGCGCGACGGCTCCCTTCATTTGCTGATGCTCCCTACCCGCCATGGCGCCAGGCTACGTCCGGCATTGCCGAAGGCCGTCAGTAAGCTGAACATGGTTGCTCCGCCGTTGGGACAGGCGTCGGAGAAACCGCAAGCATCGCAGACCGCAGGCAGCTGCTGGTAAATCCGGCGGCGAGACAGGCGATGATGGCGACAGCAGGGCCGGGGATCATATTCAGAACCCCCGCGCCGAAGCGCATAGCGGCAACCGCGAATATCAGGAAGCCGTTAAGAAGAAGAGTTAAACCGAATATGGCAGGCAGCGCTTCGCAAAAAGCGGGCCGGTGCCCTATTGTGAACTCCTCCTGGGTTATCTCTGCCTGAGTATTTTTACTATCCAGTGCAACAGGAAATAAAGAATCAGCGCCCAGATTAAAAGCACAACCACTAGAGAGGTAAAGGTTACTGGGTCGGTACCCGCTTCGTAGGTGTCGCTCTGGTAATGACTAAAATACTGGTATAAGTGGTCAACAAGCCAGCTGGTTATTGGATAGAGCGGCATCCCATAGCGAGAGAACGTAAACGCCATGACGAAGCAGACGATGAAGCCGGCGATTATTTTAACGAATTTTGCAGTTTGCAAAGTCACTCTCTCCCTGAACATCAACGTAACCGTATGCCATTAGCCCGAAGCGAGAGGCGGGCACCCGGACTTTTTTCTGACGGATTAGACTATTTCTGACTGAATAAAAATCAGCACGTCGCGAGAATGTGATACATCCCTCGCTTATCCCTGAACCGTCAGGCCGAAGAGGGTGAAGGCGAAACCCACCGCGTGCAACACCGTTGATAAAAATATGGTCACTCATTGTTTGTGCATTGAAGAGCGCGAACCATTCTGAATGGTTGGAGCCGTACCAGGCATCTATAGCCCATCCTCTTACCTGGTTGGCAAGGCTGCCTTCCGGACGATCTACAATCCAGTATCTTCCCACCGGAATACCGCTGTTTGGAAGATATGTGCAATTAGGGTCGTTTGTATAAGGTTTTTGCCCGGAAAAAACGGGAAAAACTCCAACGCCGTAAACGTGTAGTTTGGCTTCACCGCCATCCTTCGAGAGGTCGTTGTAACTCATTCTCATTATTTGCATTGTTCACATCCTTTTGAACATAAGTCGCATGACAACATGCTAACTGTCGGTAAAAATGAAGGCGTTTGACGCAATTCAGCAATTTTCAGACATGAGGATACGTCAAATTTCCCTTGCAATGTATGAGGTCGCAAACGCCTGGTAATTATATCGTTAGTATTCCCTGGTAATCACATTAATACGTCTAATATCCGTAATAGCCAATGGCTAATACTTCTCCCGAGCCTTTTTGCCGGAAAGCGCCGCTAAAAATTCGCTTCTTTCGCCGCCGTTATCGGTAAGGACGTAACCATGATTGGCTACGGTGGTGGGGCGGCAAGAAAAGCGCGCTGATTGCGCATGAAGCCGCGTAAAACACGGTGGCCTGCGCACCGTAGGCCGGCGCAAGCGCAGCGCCGCCCGGCAAAAGCCAGGCGCCGGGAATTAAGGGGGAGTTCAGCTTCCCCGGCCGGGGAAGCTGCATCAACTACAGATCAAAAAACACCGTCTCGCCTTCGCCCTGCAGGCGAATATCGAAGCGGTAGACCGTCTCTCCGCCGCGCTGTTCGCGCTGGCCGATCAGCGTCTGGCGGCGCACTTCCCATTCAATGAGATTCAGCACCGGATCGTCGCGGTTGGCCTCCTGCTCGTCGGAGAAGTACATCCGGGTGTTGAGGCCGATATTGATGCCGCGTGCCACGATCCACAGATTAACGTGCGGCGCCATAATGCGGCCGTCGCGCCCGACGACGGCGCCGGGCTTGATGGTTTCAAAACGCCATACGCCGGAGTCAAAGTCGGAGCACGCCCGCCCCCAGCCGCGAAAGGCCGGGTCCAGCGCTTTTTCCTGCTGCCGGTCGTCCGGATGGCTGTAGCGCCCGGCGGCGTTGGCCTGCCAGATCTCTATCATCACGTCGCGCACCGGCGTGCCGGAGCCGTCGATCACCCGACCTTCGATGGCGATGCGCTCGCCTTCGGTCCGGTCGTTGACCAGCACCGGCCCGAAGTTCTTCTCAAAAATATGAAAACCGGCGGCGTCCGGCGCCAGGCCGATATGTACGTAAGGCCCCGCGGTCTGGGAGGCGGTTTCCGGTAAGTAGTTTTTCATCGGGCGGCTCCCTGGGTGCGGTTTTCGAAAAGCGTCGCGCGGTGGCCGCGCAGCACGAGGTCGAAGCGATAGGCCAGGCAGTCCAGCGGCACGGCGGCGTGGGTGTCCAGCTCGGCAATCAGGGTGCGGATGGCGTCGTCGTTGTTAATGGTCTTGACGATGGGGCACTGTTTGATGAGCGGATCCCCTTCGAAGTACATCTGGGTGATCAGCCGCTGGGCCCACGCTTCGCCGGAGAGCGAAAAGTGGATATGCGCCGGACGCCAGTCGCTGGCCTGGTTGCGCCACGGATAGGGGCCGGGCTTGATGGTGCGGAAAAAGTAGTAGCCGTTTTCATCGGTCAGCACCCGGCCGCAGCCGCCGAAGTTGGGATCGATAGGCGCCAGGTACTTGTCTTTTTTGTGCCGGTAGCGGCCGCCGGCATTGGCCTGCCACACTTCGACAAGGGTATTTTTCATTGGCCGGCCAAAGCCGTCGCGCACATAGCCGTGGACGATGATCCGTTCGCCGATGGGCAGGCCGTCTTTGGCATAATTCATGATCAGGTCATTATCCAGCGGACCAAGATCGTCGCTGCCGAAGACCGGGCCGGTAATTTCAGATAATGAATTTTGCAGGGATATCAGCGCATTGCGCGGCGAACGCAGCACGCTGGTCTTATAGCCAGGGGCGTGAGCGGGCGGATGGCTATTGTAGTCGCGATGGACAACCTCGCGCGGGGTCCAGATTTCGGCCATAGGGTGCTCCAGTGTCAGGGTCGGTAATTATTGTTGTGATGGCATCACCGGCAGTGTGTGTAAATACAATGTTAATTTAAAGTGAATTTATGCCCGATTTACCATAACCTTCAGTTATTAAAAAAATAGATATCAGAACCAAAAGCGAGACTGGCGGCGATCACACTTCCGACATTCTCCCCGTCGTAAGTAATAAGGCTTATATACACTCATCCTGGTATTCACAGGAGAGATGAAAGAATGGCGAACACCCTCACGGCTGATGAGATTCGGGAGCTTTTTTCGCAGGCGATGTCGGCCATGTATCAGCAGGAGGTTCCCCAGTACGCCACGCTGCTGGAGCTGGTGGCGGACGTTAACCTCGCGGTGCTGGAGAGCAATCCCCGGCTGCACGAGCGGCTCGCCAACGCCGGCGAGCTGGCGCGGCTCAACGTTGAGCGCCACGGCGCTATCCGCGTCGGGACCGCCGATGAACTGGCGACCCTGCGACGCATGTTTGCCGTGATGGGAATGCAGCCGGTGAGCTATTACGACCTTTCCCAGGCGGGAGTGCCGGTACACTCCACGGCGTTCCGCCCGGTGGAGGACGCCGCGCTCGCCCGCAATCCCTTCCGCATTTTTACCTCGCTGCTGCGCCCGGAGCTTATCGAAAATCGCAGCCTGCGCGAGACGGCGGCGGCGATCCTCGCCCGCCGCGATATCTTTACCCCGCGCTGCCGGGCGCTGATCGCGCTGCATGAAGAGCAGGGCGCCTTCAGCGAGGCCGAGGGCCGCGAGTTCGTGCGCGAGGCGCTGGAAACGTTCCGCTGGCACCGCCACGCCACCGTCGATGCCGACACCTATCAGGCCCTGCACCGCGAGCACCGGCTGATTGCCGACGTGGTCTGCTTTCCGGGCTGCCACATTAACCACCTGACGCCGCGCACGCTGGATATTGACCGCGTTCAGGCCCTGATGCCGGAATACGGCATTGCGCCGAAGGTGCTGATTGAAGGCCCGCCCCGCCGCGAGGTGCCCATCCTCCTGCGCCAGACCAGCTTTAAGGCGCTCGACGAGCCGGTGCTGTTCGCCGGCGAGCATCAGGGCACCCACACCGCGCGCTTCGGCGAAATTGAGCAGCGGGGCGTGGCCCTGACGCCGAAAGGGCGCGAGCTGTACGACGCGCTGCTGGCCGAGGCGGGCACCGGCAAAAGCAATCTCCAGCACCAGCAGCAGCTGGCGGACGCCTTTAAAGCGTTTCCCGACAGCGAACTGTTTCTGCGCCGCCGGGAGCTGGCCTATTTTCGCTACCGCCTGACGCCCGCCGGCGAGGCGCACCGCCACGCCTTTGGCCGGGGCGACGATCCGCAGCCGCTTATCGAGCGCGGCTGGCTGGTGGCGCAGCCCATCACCTATGAGGACTTTCTGCCGGTCAGCGCGGCGGGCATCTTTCAGTCCAATCTCGGCAGCGACGAGCAGGCCCGCAGCCAGGGCAGCGGCAGCCGGGCGGATTTCGAAGCGGCGCTGGGCTGCCCGGTGCTCGACGAGTTCACCCTCTACCAGCAGGCGGAAGATCGCAGCAAACGGCGTTGCGGGCTGCTATAAGAGCTGTTTACACTGGCGGGATTGCAGAATACAGGAATCCCGCTATGCCACATCCCGCACCGCCGCCGATCGCCACGCGCCAGGGGCCCGTTCTGGGCGCCGCCGAAAAGGATATTCACGTCTGGCGCGGCATCCCCTTCGCCGCCCCGCCCGTCGGGGCGCTGCGCTGGCGCTCGCCGCAGCCGGTAACGCCCTGGCAGGAGACGCGCCCGGCCCGCGAGTTTGCGGCCGCCAGCTGGCAGAATATCGATCACTGCGTTGAGCTGGGCGGCGGCAATCCCGGCAGTTTCTCGGAAGATTGTCTCTACCTTAACGTCTGGGCGCCCGCTGCGCGCGGCGACAAATTACCGGTCATGGTCTGGCTGCACGGCGGCGGCTACACCATCGGCGCCGGAAACCTGCCGCCCTACGACGGCGCGGCCCTGGCGCGGCGCGGGGTGGTGCTGGTGACGGTCAATTACCGCCTGGGGCAGCTGGGCTTTTTCGCCCATCCGGCGCTGGAGGGCGAAGAGGGCGAGCGCATCGGCAACTTTGCCCTGCTGGACCAGATAGCCGCCCTGCGCTGGGTGCAGGAGAACATTGCCGCCTTCGGCGGCGACAGCGGCAACGTCACGCTGATGGGGGAGTCCGCCGGGGCGCGCAGCGTGCTGTCGCTGCTGGCCTCGCCGAAAGCAAAGGGGCTGTTTCATAAGGCGATTATTCAAAGCGGCTATACCCTCCCGGACACGCCCTGGCAGCAGGCGCTGAAAAACGGCGAGGCGCTGGCCCGCCACTTCAACCTTGAAAATGCCAGCGCAGAGCAGCTGCGCGCCATCCCGGCCGAGGCGTTCTGGCCGCTGGAGGGGCCGCTGAAAAATGGGCCGGTGCCCATCAGCGGCGACGCGGTGCTGCCGCAGCCGATGCTCGACGTTTTTTTCCGCGGCGGGCAACATCCGATGCCGGTGATGGTCGGCTCCAACAGCGACGAGGCAAGCGTCATGGCGGTGTTTGGCGTTGACCTGGCCGCCGAGATAGCCAAGCTGCGCCGCCAGCGGCGGCTTGGCCTCGGGCTGATTAAGCTGCTCTATCCCGGCGTCAGGGGCGACCTGGCGCTGGGGCGCGAGGTGTGCCGCGATATGGCCTTTACCACGCTGGGCTACGTGGTGATGCAGGCCCAGCGGCGGGTCAACCGCCCCTGCTGGCGCTACTGGTTTGACTACGTGGCGGAAGCGGAGCGCGCGACCTACCTCCACGGCACCTGGCACGGCAACGAGGTGCCCTACGTCTTCGATACGCTGACCCTGGCGGAGCCGGCGAAAAACTACGTTAATGAACGCGATCTTGCTTTCTCCGCCCGGGTGGCCGATTACTGGGTCAACTTTGCCCGCAGCGCCGGTAGCACGGTGCTGGACGGCCCGGTGCCGTGGCCGGCGGCGGTGCGGGGCCGCGACCGCCTGCTGCGCATCGGCATCCACCGCCGGGCCGGCTTTAAGGTGGAAAAGGGCTTTATGCGCGTCCGGCTGGCGCTGTTTCGCCGGGTGATGCGCCACCACGTCACCCTGGAGTAGGCCTTAGCCCAGCAGCGCGCCGCCCTCAATATCCACTACGCTGCCGGTGACGAACGGGTTATCGATAATAAACAGATAGCCGCGGGCAATATCCTCCGCCCGGCCAAAGGCCCGCACCGGCAGCGTTTCGGCCGCCGCATTGAGCATCTTCTCCCGCGCCGCGGGCGCCATCCCGGCGTAGGCTTCGGTATCGGTCAGGCCGGGGCTGACGGCGTTAATCCGCAGCGGCGACAGCTCTTTCGCCAGCACCTTCACCGCCGACTCCAGGGCGGCGTTCATGGTGGTTTTAACGAGGGTCCCGGCGACGGCGCGGCGGGCGAGAAAGCCGCTGGTCAGCGTCAGGGTGCCGCGCGGGGCAATATTGCCGCTGAGGCGGCGCGCGGCGTTAATACTGCCCCAGAACTTGGTGTCGAAGGCCTGCCGCGCCGCATCGAGATCCAGCTCAGCCAGCGCGCCGCCCGGCGCCTGCGAGCCGGCGGTGACGATGATATTGTCCACCGCGCCGAGGCGGCCTGCGAATGTCGTCACCTCCGCGTCGCGGCTGATGTCCAGCGCGGCGGTCTCGATATTCCCTCCGCCGGTCGCCAGAGACCGCCGCGCGGCGTCAAGCTTTTGTGCGCTGCGCCCGGCAATCACCAGGCTGTCGCCGCGGGCGGTCAGCGCCCGGGCAACGGCAAATCCGATACCTGAAGCGCCGCCGATAATCAGCGTTTTACGGGTCATAGTCACTCCTCAGTGAATAAACTGTGCGCAGCGCCGGTGCTGCGCGACGGTAAATTCACTTTACAGCCTGCGATGATTTTTGATAATGGCGCTAAAACCTCAATATCTTTTCGGAAAAGCTGAAAAATGGGCAAAGTGGAAGATATGGCGCTGCTGGTGGAAGTGGTCGAGGCGGGCGGGCTGTCCGCCGCCGGCCGCCGCCTGGGCCTGTCGCCGGCAACCATGACGGCGCGGGTGAAGGCTATCGAGCAGCGCTATCAAACGCAGCTGTTTCACCGCTCGACCCGCGCCATCGCGCTGACCCACGCCGGGGAGGCGTTCTACCACGCCGCGCTGCGCGTGCTGGAGGAGGTCAGGTACGCCGAATCGCACCTCCAGCAGAAAGAGGGCGTGCTGGCGGGGAGCCTGCGCATTGCCGCGCCCTCGGATTTCGGCAGACAGTATCTCAGCCCCGCGCTGCTGGCCTTTTGCCGCCGCCATCCGCAGGTGCGGGCCTCGCTCTACCTCGGGGAGCGCGTTGAGGATCTGATTGCTCGGCGGCTGGACATGAGCGTGCGCTTCGGCAATCTGCCGGACAGCAGCCTGGTGGTGAAGCGCATCCGCGTCAATCGCCGGGTGCTGGTGGCCTCGGCGGCCTATCTCGACCGCGCGGGCGCGCCTTCCTCGCCTGACGATCTGCACCGCCACCGCTGCCTGGCGCTGGAGTCGCGCGGCGTGGTGATGAACGAGTGGCGCTTTATCCGCCGGGAGGAGCAGTACGCCGTGCGCGTTGAGCCGGCGATGGTCTGCGACGACGGCGCGCTGCTGCGCCAGTGGGCGCTCAACGGCGCGGGCATTGCCGCGAAATCGTGGTGGGACGTCAAGCAGGACGTTGAGGCCGGGCGGCTCACCGAAGTTCTGACCGACAGCTTTATCGGCTTCAGCCGCCTCGACGATAAAAACGTCGGGCTGCAGTTCGTTTACCCTCAGCGCAGGCTGCAGCCGCAGCAGGTCACCGCGTTTACCCGTTTTTTTACCGACTGGCTGGACACCGCATAGCAACGCACGTCTCAGCAGGCCAGCAGGGCGGTACGAAACTGCTGGATGCCGGGACGCGGGGCGCCGTCGCGCAGCAGCAGCCGGTAGCTGGCGCCGGTCTTCACGCTGTCGGCAAAGGGGCGCGCCAGCCGCCCGCAGCGCACGTCTTCCGCAATCAGCATTTCGTCGGCGATGGCCAGCCCATAGCCCTGGATGGCGGCGGTGATCGCCAGGTCCATGGTGTCGAAGTGTTGATTTTTTTGCATAGCGTCGGCCAGGGTTTCCGGCCGCGCCGTCAGCCACAGCGACCAGTCGGTTTTGTCCCGCGTCGGATGCAGAAAGGTCATGGTATTCAGCGCCCGCTCTTTGGCCGCGAGCGGGCTGACCACCGGGGTCAGCGCCTCTTCGAACAGCAGATCGCCCGCCTGCTGGTGCGCGCCGAACACCACGGCGGCGTCGAACGGCTCGGTGCGGAAGTTGACCGCGTGCTCGGTGGTGGTGGTCAGGGCTACCTGCAGGTCCGGGTAGCGCTGCTCAATCTGCGACAGGCGCGGCAGCAGCCAGCGGATGGCGCAGGTCGGCGCCTTCAGCCGCACCACCGTCTGCTGCTGGCGGGCGTGCTCCGCCGCGCCGTGCAGCTGATTAAAGGCGGCGAGCAGCTCGGGATAGAGAGCGCTGCCCTGGGGCGACAGCCGCAGGCCGCGGGCGTGGCGCTGAAACAGCGGAAAGCCAAACCACGCTTCGAGGGTGGCGATTTTACGGCTCACCGCGCCCTGGGTCAGGCACAGCTCGGCGGCGGCGTGGGTCAGGTTAAGGTGGCGCGCGGCGGCAAGGAACGCCTCAACGGCGTTAACGGGCAGGGTGTGGCGCGGCATGGTCGGCTCCAGCTATGCAATTTTGTCATGGCTATTATGACAACATTTCGATTGTCGCCTCAAGGCGCTTTGGTTTGAATAGTTATGCACCGATTTTGCGAAAGGATTGATAATGACTGTTCATGCTTCAGTAACGCCGCGCACCCGACTGCCGGACGTTGGCACCACTATTTTTACCGTCATCGGCGAACTTTCCGCCCGGCATAACGCCATCAACCTTTCTCAGGGCGCGCCGAATTTTGCCTGCGACCCGCAGCTGGCGGCAGGCGTCACGCGGGCGATGGCGGCTGGACACAACCAGTACGCGCCGATGACCGGCCTGCCGCTGCTCAGAACCCGCATTGCCGATAAAATTGCCGATCTGTACGGCACCCGCTACGACGCCGATAGCGAGGTGCTGGTGACCGCCAGCGCCAGCCAGGGGCTTTATTCCGCCATCAGCGGACTGGTGCATCCGGGCGACGAGGTTATCTATTTTGAACCTTCCTTCGACAGCTACGCGCCTATCGTGCGGCTGCAGGGGGCGACGCCGGTGGCCATCAAGCTGACGGTGCCCGATTTCAGCGTCAACTGGGACGAGGTGCAGGCGGCAATCACGCCGCGCACGCGGATGATCATCATTAATACCCCGCACAACCCCAGCGGCCAGGTGTTCAGCGCCGATGATTTGCAGCTGCTGGCGTCGCTGACCCGCAATACCGATATCGTCATCCTCTCCGATGAGGTTTACGAACACGTGGTGTTTGACGGCGCGCCGCACTGCGGCATGGCGACCCACCCGCAGCTGGCGGAGCGCAGCGTCATCGTCTCCTCGTTCGGCAAAACCTACCACGTGACCGGCTGGCGGGTGGGCTACTGCGTCGCGCCTGCGGCGCTGATGGCCGAGATCTGCAAAGTACACCAGTTTCTGATGTTTGCCGCCGACACGCCGATGCAGTATGCCTTCGCAGACTATATGGCCGACCCGCAGAGCTGGCTCTCGCTGGCGGCGTTCTACCAGCGCAAGCGCGATCTGCTGCAGTCCCTGCTCGCCGATTCGCCGTTTAACCTGCTGCCGAGCCGGGGCTCCTTTTTCCTGCTGGCGGAGTACGGCCACTTCAGCCGCGAGTCCGACAGCGAGATGGTCAAGCGGCTGATCGTCGAGTGCGGGGTCGCCACTATTCCGCTGTCGGCGTTTTATACCGACGGCACCGATAACAAACTGATCCGCCTCTCTTTTGCCAAAGATGAGGCCACGCTGCGGGCAGGGGCTGCGGCCCTCTGCCGCGTGCAGACACGCTGAGGAGTTGTGACAATGAAGGTTAAAGCACTGATTCTGGGGATGGGACTGCTGGGTTCGCTGTCCGCGTTTGCCGCCGGCGAACTGCGCTACGGCGTGGAGGCGGAGTATCCGCCGTTCGAGAGCCGCAACAGCGCGGGGCAGCTTGAGGGCTTCGATATCGACCTCGGCAACGCCATCTGTAAAGCTGCCCAGCTCAAGTGCAGCTGGGTGGAGGGTTCATTCGATGCGCTGATCCCGGGGCTGGTGGCGAAGAAGTTTGACGCCATCAACTCGGCGATGAACATTACCGACCAGCGGCGCAAGAGCATCGACTTCACCCAGCCTATTTATCGCATCCCTTCCCAACTGGTGGGGAAAGCGGGCAGCGGGATGCAGGCGACGCCGGAGGGGCTGCAGGGGAAAACCATCGGCGTGCTGCAGGGCTCGATCCAGGAAACCTTTGCCAAAGAGCACTGGGAAAAGCATGGCGTCACCGTGGTCTCTTATAGAGATCAGAACATGGCCTGGGCAGACCTGCTCAACGGCCGGATAGACGCCTCGCTGGTGATGTCCGCCGCCGGCCAGGCGGGCTTTCTTAGCAAGCCGCAGGGCAAGGGCTTCGGCTTTATCGGCCAGCCGGTGGCGGATGATACCATCCTCGGCAGCGGTATCGGCTTCGGTCTGCGCAAGGGCGACGCGGCGACCAAAAAGCAGCTGGACGCGGCGATTGATAAAGTGCGCGCCGACGGCACCATCACCCGCCTGGCGGCGAAATACTTTCCCGGTATCGACGTCAGCGTGAAATAGTTTCCCGCCCCGCTTTTGTCTGCAGAGGCGGGGCCGTACATCGTGAAGCTTTGCCGCATAAATTTACCGCCAGAATCAGCCACATCCCATCGCAATAATTTATTTCCCCGTTCGGGCGCTTTTTGACCCGGCGGTCATTGGATTATCAGCCAATTTTGTCTAGAGTGGGCGCTCTTAGCGACGTCAGTTAATTGCCGCAGATTTCGACAGAAGGACGCTTATCCGGGTATGAATCGCAGACACTTTCTCAAATCTTCCATGGCCGTGGCCGCCGCGTGCGGTGCCTCCGGCGGTATTGCCTCTCTCTTTTCACAGGCCGCGTTAGCGGACGATGCCGGCATCGCCGACGGACAGACCCGCCGCTTCGATTATTCGGTGCTGCAGGGCATGGCCCACGACCTGGCCCGCCAGCCGTGGGGCGGAGCGCCGAAAGATCTGCCGAAGACCCTCGCAGAGCTGACGCCGCAGGCCTACAACAGCATCCAGTACGATGCCGCGCACTCGCTGTGGAACAATATTGAAGACCGGCAGCTGGATATCCAGTTCTTCCACGTCGGCATGGGCTTTCGCCGCCGGGTGCGGATGTTCTCTCTCGATCCGCAGAGCCAGCAGGCGCGCGAAATCCACTTCCGCCCGGAGCTGTTCAGGTATAACGACGCGGGCGTCGATACCCGCCAGCTGGAAGGTCAGACCGACCTCGGCTTCGCCGGCTTTCGCGCTTTTAAAGCACCGGAGCTGGCGCGCCGGGATATCGTCTCCTTCCTCGGCGCCAGCTACTTCCGCGCGGTGGACAGCACCTACCAGTACGGTCTGTCGGCGCGCGGCCTGGCGGTAGATACCTTTACCGATACCCCGGAAGAGTTCCCGGACTTCACCTCCTTCTGGTTTGAAACCGTCAAGCCCGGCGCCACCGTGTTTACGGTCTACGCCCTGCTGGACGGCCCGAGCGTCACCGGCGCCTACAAGTTCACCATCAACTGCCAGCAGACCCAGGTGATCATGGACGTCGAAAATCACATCTACGCCCGCAAAGATATCAAGCAGCTGGGGATCTCGCCGATGACCAGCATGTTCAGCTGCGGCAACAACGAGCGGCGGATGTGCGACACCATTCATCCGCAGATCCACGACTCCGACCGGCTGGCGATGTGGCGCGGCAACGGGGAGTGGATCTGCCGCCCGCTCAACAACCCGCAGAAGCTGCAGTTCAACGCCTTCCAGGATAAGAACCCACGCGGCTTCGGCCTGCTGCAGACCGACCGCGACTTCTCCCACTATCAGGACGTGATGGGCTGGTACAACAAGCGCCCGAGCCTGTGGGTCGAGCCGCGCAGCCAGTGGGGCGAGGGCAGCGTTAACCTGATGGAGATCCCGACCACCGGGGAAACCCTCGACAACATCGTCTGCTTCTGGCAGCCGAAAAAGGCCATCAAAGCCGGTACAGAACTGGACTTTAAATATCGCCTTTACTGGGCCGCCGAGGCGCCGGTGCATACGCCGATGGCCCGGGTGCTGGCCACCCGCACCGGCATGGGCGGCTTCCCGGAAGGCTGGGCGCCGGGCGAACACTACCCGGAAAAATGGGCGCGCCGCTTTGCCATCGACTTTGTCGGCGGCGACCTGAAGGCCGCCGCGCCGAAGGGTATTGAACCGGTGATCACGCTCTCTAACGGCGAGGCGAAACAGGTTGAGATCCTCTACGTTGAACCGTTCGACGGCTACCGCATCCTGTTTGACTGGTATCCGACCAATGATTCCACCGATCCGGTGGAGATGCGGATGTTCCTGCGCTGCCGGGGTGACGCTATCAGCGAAACCTGGCTCTATCAGTACTTCCCGCCGGCGCCGGCGGATCGCAAGTACGTGGACGACAGGGTAATGAAATAAGCGACGCGGGCGGCGCAGGCCGCCCGCACCGTTTTTACCCCAGCGGGCCGCCGACGATAGTTTCCCGCATCCCCGCCAGCACCCGGTCGCCGGTCTCCTGATACAGTTCGTCGTACCACGCGCGGGTTTGCTGCATATCCGCGCCGTGGGTCACGTCGCAGCGCTTGCGCGCCTTGAGCACCAGATCCTTCACCCGATACGCCCGCCGGGCCTGGTAGCGCTGCAGCGCGTCCTCAATGCCCAGCGAGTGCGACTGCAGGGTCATCGCCAGCACTACCGCATCCTCCATCGCCGCGCAGCCGCCCTGGCCGATATCCGGCGTGGTGCTGTGCCCGGCGTCGCCGAGAAGGGCGACGCGCCCGCGCACCAGCGTGTCGAAGGGATCGATATCGTGGATCTCAATCCGGTTGATGGTCTGCGGATCGATGCGCGCAATCAGGCTCTGCACCGGCGCGGCCCAGCCGCTGAAGTAGCGCTGCAGATCGGCGCGGGCGCTGTCGCGATCTTCTGCCAGCCCCTTCGGCAGCGGCACGTCGAAAAAGAAGTAGAAGCGGTTGCCGGACACCGGCATCAGCGATACCCGCTTGCCTTCCCCGACCCAGGTGGTCCACTGATTGGCCGGAGCGATGGCTTCGTCGATGGTCACCAGCCCGTTCCAGTTGACGTAGCCCGCGTAGCGGCGCTCGGTGGTGTGGCCCAGCACCCAGGGGCGCAGGGCGGAGTGGGTGCCGTCGGCGGCGATCAGCAGATCCGCCTCGGCCACCTCGCCGTCTTCAAAGGTGGCGCGCACGCCGTCGCTGAGGGATTCAACGGCTACCACGCGCTTACCGAAGCGCACCGCGTCGCGGCCGTATGTCTCAAGCAGCATCGCCTGCAGCTCGGCGCGCGCCACCGGATAGGGGCGCTCGCCGACGCTCTGCACCAGCGGATCGAGACTGAAGCGGGTCATGGTCTGATTGCCGCGAAAATCGCGGTAGGACATATACTCCATCGGCCCGCCCAGCTGCTGCAGTTTTTCTTTCATCCCCAGCCAGTTGAGGCACTTCACCCCGTTGGGCCAGATTGAGATGGCGGCGCCGACCGGCTTGATCTCTTTGACGGCTTCATAGACGCAGGTCTCGATGCCGCACTGCTTCAGGGCGATGGCCGCGGACAGGCCGCCGATGCCGCCACCGGTAATAATCGCTTTCATCTCGCTCTCCTTTTGGTTATATCAGGAGATAGCAAAAAGCGTACCAGCGCGCCCGGGGCCTGCGGCGGCGGCGTATTTCAGCGTTTGCCTCACCGTGGTGCACTATAATGGTGCCAATGGCGCATCATCAGGAGAAAACATGCACGCCAAAATTCCGCCCGACATAGAGTCTATTCAGGTTTCTGACGCCATTACGCTCTACGCGGCCAATGAATGTTTTGTTTCAGAATTGTATCAACTGGTTCTTAAAAACCGCGACTGGCTGCAGCAGTCGCTCGACTGGCCGCAGCACGTCAGCAGCGAAGCCGATTCGCGGCAGAACATGCTGAGCAACGTGATGCTGCACCAGCGCGGCTACGCCAAAATGTTTGTTATTGTCTGCGAGGGCGACATGGCGGGCGTGCTGTCGTTTAACGCCATCGAGCCGCAGAACAAAGCGGGCTATATCGGCTACTGGCTCGACGAGCAGCGGCAGGGCAAGGGGATCCTCTCCGCCTGCCTGCAGGCGTTTATCAACTACTATGCTGAAAAAGGCGAGGTGCGCCGCTTCGTGATTAAGTGCCGCACCGCCAACGCGGCCAGCAACCGGGTGGCGCAGCGCAACGGCTTCGCGCTCGAAGGCTGCCTGCGGCAGGCGGAGTATCTCAACGGCGCGTTTCACGACCAGAATATTTATGCCCGTATCGTGGACCGCTCACAGTGACCCCAGCAGCGGCGTGCGGGTAATGTGCTCCTCGCCGTTAATCACCCGGCGTCCGCGTACGGTAATTTTATCGCCGTCGAAGGCTTCCACCGCCGCGCTGCCGCAGACCTCAACGTGATGCTCGATCACCACATCGCCGCGGACCACGGCCTGCCCGGTGATCAGCACGTGGTCATCCAGCAGAATGGGTCCGCCGTACAGCCGGGCGTGGCCGCCGACCTTCACGTGATGCCTGAGCACGCAGTTGCCCTCTATCAGCGCGTCTTCCGCCACCTGGGCGCTGTAGCGCAGGGTGGGGATCGCGTCCTCCTCCAGGCCCGCCAGCACCCGGGCGCGGCCGTAGACCTTCGCGCAGTCGCATACCCAGACGTTATTCTCTTCATTGCCCTTCAGCACGGCGAAGTCGAACACTTCCGCCCGGTGTTCAATAAAGGCGTCCTCGACAATCGCGTCGCCGTAGATTTGCGCCTGGTGAACGACGCGCGAGCGGCTGACGGTGGCGCGGTCGTAGATCTGCAGGCGCAGGCTGGCGTCCGGCGTCATGCCCGATGCGGCAACCACCACGCTGTCGTGCAGCACCCGCGCATCGCCGGACAGGCGGCATTCGCCGCGCACCTGCGAATTCTGTACGGTGACGTTGTCACAAATTTGTGCACCGTGGCTGACGATCGCGCCGTCAATCCACGCCCGGCCGCCGACGCTGGCGCCGCCGCTGAGGGTGCAGGCCCGGGTGATGCGGGCATCGCCGCTTATCCGCACGCCGCCCCAGGCGGCGCTGTTTTCATCGTAGATCCAGCACAGGCCCGCCTGGCTGAGGACCGCTTCATCGTCTACCCAGCCGCCGGGCGTTCCGGCGGACACGTCGGCAAAATCGCGCAGGGCAATGATCTGTCGCAGCGTCACGCTGCCGCCGCCTTCACTTTCCTTTAGCGGCAGAACGCGCGTCGCATCGCCGAGTCGATATTTATTCATGGGTCTACTCTTTACCAGGGATTAACATAAACGTAGCAAAGAATCTCCATGACGCCGGGCATAAGGTTCCTTTAAAATGCAACTTCAAAAATAGTTGAAAGATTAAAATGAAAAGTAATAACTCAAACAGAAGGGTGCTGAATCTGCCCGCCGCCTACTTCGGCATGGTGCTGGGCACGATCGGTATGGGTTTTGCGTGGCGCTACGCCAGCACGATCTGGCCGGTGCCGCGCGCCGTGGGCGACGGACTGGTGTGCGCGGCGATCCTTATCTGGGCGCTGCTGACGCTGGCTTTCGCCGCGCGGCTGCTCCGCTTCCCGCACGCCGCCCTGGCCGAAATGCGCGATCCGCTGGCCGGCAGCTTCGTCAGCCTGTTTCCCGCGACGACGATGCTGGTCGCTATTGGCGTACTGCCCTGGTGCCGGCCGCTAACCGTCGGCCTGTTTGCGCTGGGCGTGACCCTGCAGCTGGGCTATGCCGCCTGGCAGAGCGCCGGGCTGTGGCGCGGAAGCCATCCGGCCGGGGCCACGACGCCGGGGATGTATCTCCCGACGGTGGCGAACAACTTTATCAGCGCCATGACCTGCGGCGCGCTGGGCTGGCAGGACGCCGGGCTGGCATTTCTCGGCGCGGGCGTCTTCTCCTGGCTGAGCCTGGAGCCGGTCATCCAGCAGCGGCTGCGCAGCGGCGGCGAGCTGGCCGCGCCCCTGCGCGCCTCGCTGGGCATACAGCTGGCGCCGGCGCTGGTCGCCTGCAGCGCCTGGCTGGCGGTGAACGGCGGCCGGGCCGACGTGATGGCGAAAATGCTCTTCGGCTACGGCCTGCTGCAGCTGCTGTTTATGCTGCGGCTGATGCCGTGGTATCTGAAGCAGCCGTTCAGCGCCGGGTTCTGGAGCTTCTCATTCGGCCTTTCCGCGCTGGCGACCACCGCGCTGCACCTCGGCGCGGCCCGCGCCGACGGTTTCTTTCACGCTCTGGCGCTGCCGCTGTTTATTTTTAGCAACCTGATTATTGGCTTATTGATCGTCCGCACGCTGCATCTGCTGGCCTGCGGTAAGCTGCTGATACGCGTTGAGCGCCAGACGCTGATAACTACCAGGGATTTATGATGATGACAATTCGCGACGAAAACTACTTTACCGATACCTATGGCCTGACCCGCACCCATTCGGAAGTGCTGCACGCGGCGGGTAAAATCGCGCCGGGCAGGGCGCTGGATCTCGGCTGCGGCAGCGGGCGCAACAGCCTTTACCTCGCGGCGCGCGGCTTTGACGTCACCGCCTGGGACCGCAACCCGATGAGCATCGCAAATCTGCGCGACATTGCCGCCAAAGAGCGGCTCGACCACCTGCATATCGCTGAAAAAGATCTCAATACGCTGACTTTCGAGGGCGAGTACGATTTTATCCTCTCCACCGTGGTGATGATGTTCCTGCAGCCGCAGACCGTGCCGCGGCTGATTGCCAACATGCAGCGCTGCACGGCGCCCGGCGGCTGGAACCTGATCGTCGCGGCGATGGATACCGAAGATTTTCCCTGCACCGTCGGTTTTCCGTTTGCCTTTAAGGCCGGCGAGCTGAAGGGCTACTACGACGGCTGGCACTTCGAGCGCTATAACGAAGACGTCGGTGAACTGCACCGCACCGACGACAACGGTAATCGCATTAAGCTGCGCTTTGCCACGATGCTGGCGCGTAAGCCCGCTTAACGGGCCGCCAGCAGGCAGAGCTGCAGGGCGACGCGGTACGAGGCCTCAAAAGAGCTCAGCGGCAGAAACTCAAACGGCGAGTGAAAGTTGTGGGCGCCGGTAAAGAAATTTGGCGTCAGCAGCCCCTTGGCCGACAGGGCCGCGCCGTCGGTGCCGCCGCGCATCGGCGTCGGCTTTGGCGTGATGCCGAGACTCTCCATCGCCTCGAACATCAGGTCGACGGCGCGGCGGTCTTCGCCGATGGCGCTGCTGATGTTGCTGTAGGTGTCGGTTATCCGGTACTCCACCTTCGCCGTCGGGTGGCGGGCGGCAATGTCAGCGGCGGCGTCGGCAATCTGCTGCTTGCGCCGCATGAAGCCCTCGCCGTCGAAATCGCGAATGCTGGCGTGGAGGACGGCATGGCCCTGTACCGCTTCCATGCCGTTAAACCAGACGTAGCCCTCGCGTCCGGCGGTGTGCTCCGGGGTCTGCAGGCGATCGAAGAGGCTAATATAGTCGGTAGCCATCAGCAGCGGATTGACCAGCACGCCCTTCGCCGACATCGGGTGGGCGGTGACGCCGGTGAAGCGGATCTCCGCCGCCGCGGCGTTAAAGTTCTCATAGACAATCTCCCCCAGCTCGCAGCAGTCGATAGTCCAGGCAAAATCGACGTTAAAGCGTTTCTCCAGATCCAGCGCCTTCGCGCCGCGCAGCCCGACCTCCTCATCGGGGACGAAGGCAACGACAATATCGCCGTGGCGCTGCGCCGCCGTCAGGTTCTCCAGCAGGGTCATCACCACGGTCACCGCCGCCTTGTTGTCGGCCCCGAGCACGCTGGTGCCGTCGCTGAAAATGATCTCTTCGCCGGGATAGGCGAGGATCTCCGGATGCTCGGCGACCCGCAGCCAGATGTTTTTTTCGCCGTTCAGGCAGAGGTCTTCACCATTGAAGCGCAGGATCTGCGGATGAATATCCGGCGACAGTCCGACATCCACGGTGTCGATGTGGGTGATAAAGCCCACGCGCGGCGCGCCGGGCGCGTTGCCCCGTCTGACGGCGGTGACGGTGGCGTGCTCGTCAATCACTATCTCGTCCAGGCCCAGCTGCGCCAGCTCATCGGCCAGCAGCCGGGCCATCTGGTGCTGGCCTGGCGTGGTGGGCAGCGTCGTTGCCGAAGCGTAGCTCTGGCTGGTGACCGCCAGATAGCGGAAGAAGCGTTGGGTTAATTGACTGGCCAGCGGTGATGTCATGGTGGTTCCTTCTTTATTCATATAATCAGGTGTTTGCGGTCTGTTTTTGATGTTATGTATGAGGGCTACGACAATAAGAACAGGAAAAGGACATGAAAAGCAAACTGACGATACTGACGCTGGCAGCCCTGACCGTAAGTTCTGCCGTATCGGCAAAAACCCTGGTTTACTGCTCGGAAGGATCTCCGGAAAACTTTAACCCGCAGCTCTATACCTCGGGCACCAGCGTGGACGCCAGCGCCGTGCCGGTTTACAACCGGCTGGTGGACTTTACGCCGGGTACCACCCATCTCGTGCCGAGTCTGGCGGAGCGCTGGGATGTGAGCGATGACGGCAAGGTGTATACCTTCCACCTGCGCCAGGGCGTGAAGTTTCAGAGCAATAAATACTTTACCCCGACCCGCGATTTTAACGCCGACGACGTTATTTTCTCGTTTATGCGTCAGAAGGATCCCAGCAATCCTTATCACAACGTCTCCGGCGGCAGCTATTCCAATTTTGAAAGCCTCGAATTCGGCAAGCTGATTACCGCCATTGATAAGGTGGATGACCATACGGTGCGCTTTACCCTCGCGCATCCCGAGGCGCCGTTTGTGCCCGATCTGGCGTGGTATTTTGCCTCGATCCTCTCCGCCGAATACGCCGACGCGATGCTCAAGGCGGGCACGCCGGAGCGCGTCGACATGAACCCGATCGGCACCGGCCCGTTCCGCCTGGCGCAGTACCAGAAGGACTCCCGCATTCTGTTTACCGCCTTCCCCGACTACTGGCAGGGCAAGGCGAAGATTGACCGGCTGGTGTTCGCCATCACGCCGGACGCCTCGGTGCGCTACGCCAAGCTTGAGAAAAACGAGTGCCAGGTGATACCGTTCCCCAATCCCGCCGATCTGCCGCGTATGAAGGCTAACCCGCAGATTAACCTGCTGAGTAAAGCGGGGCTGAATACCGGCTTCCTCGCCTTTAATACGCAAAAGCCGCCGCTGAATAACGTCAAGGTGCGCCGGGCGCTGGCGATGGCCATCAACAAACCCGCTATTATTGAGGCGATTTTCCACGGCACCGGCACGGCGGCGAAAAATCTGCTGCCCCCGGGCGTGTGGAGCGCCGACGCCGGCTTAAAAGATTATGACTACGATCCTGCCGCGGCGAAGGCGCTGCTGAAAGAGGCGGGTTTTGCCGACGGCCTGACCATCGACCTGTGGGCGATGCCGGTCCAGCGGCCCTACAACCCCAACGCAAAGCGGATGGCAGAGATGATTCAGGCCGACTGGGCGAAAATCGGCGTCAAAACCACCATCACCACCTACGAATGGGGCGAGTACCTCAAGCGTATCAAGGACGGCGAGCACCAGGCGGCGCTAATGGGCTGGACCACCGCCACCGGCGATCCGGACAACTTCTTCGGCCCGCTGTTTACCTGCCAGTCCGCCAGCGGCGGCTCCAACTCGGCGAAGTGGTGCAACGCGCAGTTCGACAAGCTTATCGGCGAGGCGAAAGCCATCACCGACGTTAAGCAGCGCACCGCGCTCTATCAGCAGGCCCAGCAGCTGATGCACGACGAGATGCCCGCCGTGATGATCGCCCACTCGACCATCTTCGAGCCGGTGCGCAAATCGGTCAGCGGCTATGAGATAGACCCCTTCGGTAAGCATATTTTTTATCAGGTGGATGTGAAGTAGCTCAGGCCGCGCTTCTGCCCGGCAGGCTGCGCGTAAGCCACGCCGGCGGCCGGGCAAACATCACCAGGTTTCCCACCAGGATCAGCGCCAGCCCGGCGACGGCGTTGGCGTGCCAGACAAAACCTTCATAGAACGTCGAAATGGTCAGGGCCACCAGCGGAAAGAGCAGGGTGCTGTAGGCGGCGCTGGCCGGGCCGATGCGCCTGACCAGGGTGAAGTAGGCGGCAAAGGCGATAACCGAGCCGAACAGCGCCAGATAAATCAGTGCGCCGAGGTAGCTCAGCGTCCACTCCGGGCGGAAGCTGTCGCCGCGTACCAGGGCAATCGCGCCCATCACCAGCGTGCCGTAAAGCATCGCCCAGCCGTTGGTGCTCAGCGTATCGAGGCCGCGGCGCTGGTGGCGCAGGGAGAGCATGTTGCCGAGCGAAAAGCCGTAGGTACCGAGCGCGCTCAGGCCGATCCCCGCCAGCAGGCCCGCGCTGAGCCCGGAGGAGATCAAGTCGTGCCAGAACAGGATGACGATCCCGGCCAGGCCGAGCAGGGCGGCGAGATAAAAGCGCCCCGGCGGCTGCTGGCGCCAGAACAGAAAGCTGTTGATCGCGTTAAACAGGACCGCCATCGAGAAAATCACCGACTCCAGGCCGGTATTGATCCAGCGGGCGGCGGTATAGAAGCAGAGGAAGTTAAAGCAGAATACGCAGCAGCCCTGCAGCAGGCAGAACAGGTGATCCCTGGCGGTCAGCCGGCGCAGGCGGCCGGTCAGCTTCAGGGCCAGCATCAGCACGGCGCTGGCCAGCGCAAAGCGCCAGAAGATGGAGACGGTAGCCGGGACCGGCCCCTGCTGTAAAAAGATGGCAATCCAGGTGGTGCCCCAGATAAGCACCACCAGAGCATAAAGCGCGATGTTCATACCGTTTCCTTAACGCAGATGAAAAAGAGAGTGCACTATGCCCCGGCTGCTGTTCGGGCGCTTGCAGCCGCCTGCGCAGCGGTTGCAAATTCTTGCGCTTTTTATCGCCCGCGCATTGCTGTGAATGCGGCGGCCAGCGTAGACTGGCGCTTCCTGTTCCTTTTTACGGGTCAACCATGTACGCCACGTTTGAAACCCTGCAGCGGCAAAATGCGCACCTGCGCGATACTCTGGAGCTGAATTCCGGCATCCAGCTGGCGTCGTGGTTCAATCAGCGCGATACGTTGACCGTAAAAAGCGATCACCATACCCTCAGCCTGTACGTGGCCGACGGCTATGAGAGCTACCACAAAACGCCCGGCGGCTGGAAAAACGGCGGCGGGCCGGATCATTTTTGCCTGATGCCGCAGGAGAGCGAGTCCAGCTGGGATATCCGCGACAGGCTTTCGTTTGTTCACCTTTACTGCACCGATGACCATCTGCGGAATATTGCGGAGCAGACCTGGGACAAAAGCCCGGCGTCGCTGCAGCTTGAGGAGAAGACCTTTGCCCGGGACGACAAGATAACCGCGCTCTACCGGCACTTTCTGCTCGGCTGCGACTGGCAGCAGGCGGCGAATCACCTGACCCTCAGCTCGGCCAGCACGCTGCTGCTGAGCCATCTGATCGCCAGCTACGCCAGCGTGCAGTGGCGGCTGCCGAAAGTGACCGGCGGCCTGGCGCCGCGGGTGCTGCGCGATATCGTCAACTACATTGAGGCGCATCTCGGCGATCCGCTGACTCTGGCGACCCTGGCGCAGCAGGCGGCGCTCAGCGAATACCACTTTGCGCGGATGTTCAGCCAGTCAATGAAAATGGCGCCGCATCAGTACGTGATGCAGCGCCGGATGGCGCGGGCAAAAAATCTGGTGCAGACCACGGCGCTGCCGCTGACGGAGATTGCGCTGGCCTGCGGATTCAGCTCCGCCAGCCACTTCAGCAACCGCTTTCGCCAGGTCACGGGCATTACGCCGTCGCAGATGCGGCAGGCCGCGGGCCTGGCGGAAGGTTAGCTGCTGCGGGTAAGGCGCTGCGCGATAATCCGGTCGATGCTCAGAGGGCCGCTGCCCTGAACGACAATCATGGCGAGAATAAGGATATAAAGCGGCTCCGGCAGGTAGAGCAGCCAACTGTACCACGTCAGCATATTGATCCCCGCAGGAATATGGTGAATGCCGACCGTCACCAGAGCCACCAGGCTAATTATCGTCAGCACCAGCGCGCTGAAGCGGCTGAGCAGTCCGACGGCCAGCGACAAACCAAACAGCGTCTCGCAGCTGGCCACAAATACCGCCATCAGGGCAGGGAATGGAATACCCGCTTCAGTTATGGTCTCCAGCATCATCATCTGGCTGGCGGGGACGAAAACTTTATTAAAGCCTGAAGCAAAGAAAAACAGACCGATTGCCACGCGCATTAGCGTTAAAGGTAAAGAGGCGACACCGCCGGGGGAATTAAATAAGGGCAGGTATCGTGACATAGAGAACTCCTGGATTAATCAACATTAAAAGTAATGACAAAACGCTCATCGCTGCTAGGCAGTATTTTTATAATCATCATGCGTATAACGCGGGCCAGACTAGCACTGTTTATATTGTGCGGGCCAAGCGACATTACTTTTCTTTGCGTTTAACTCAAGGCGGAAGGCAGTGAAGAAGAGCGACTCTGGAGGGCGAAATAATAATGGCGCGGCGATAAAAAGATGTCGCCGCGCCGGGAAGCGAGCTCAGGAAGCGATTATTTGCTGTGGGCTTCAGTCGTAATCGTCAGCTTGATTTCATCGGAGACGTTCGGCACGTACTTGTCGATTTTGAAATCAGAACGCTTAATCGTGCCGCTGGCGTCAAAGCCAATCGCCGGCTTCTTCATCATCGGCTGTTCGCCCTGCTTGTTCAGCGTCGCCTCAAGGGTGACCGGTTTGGTAATGCCCTTCAGCGTCAGATCGCCAACAATCTCAAACTTGTCGTCGCCTTTGGCCGTCACTTTGGTGCTGCGGAAGGTGGCGGTCGGGTACTTCGCCACGTCAAAGTACTCCGCGCCCTTGAACTCTTCGGTCAGCTTCGGCACGAAGGTGTTGATTTCGCCGATCGGCAGGGTGACGTTCACGGTCGATTTTTCCGGGTTCGCGCTGTCGAATTTGACTTCGCCGGTCGCGTTGGGAATAAAGGCCATCGGATTAGAGAAGCCGAAGTGGTTCCAGGAAACGGCAACGGCGGTGTGGGTCGGATCAATCTCATAGGTTTTCAGTTCAGCCTGCGACAGCGGGACATAGAGACTGGCGGCGGCGACAGCGGCAAAAGCCATTTTCTTCATAGAATTCACTGATTTTCCCTCATTCGTTTCGACGTAAGTGTGGTTACAGTCGCAAATGAGAATCAATTATTCCAGTGAATATATTTGCTGTTAAGGTTCAAATATATTCAAGGTGAAATCTGCCCGCCCGGCTAGCGGGCCCGGCAGAGAGCGGCGTAGCAGACCGCGCCGGCCGCCAGCCCCCAGAATGCCGAACCGATCCCCAGCAGCGTCAAGCCGCTGGCGGTGACCAGAAAGGTGACCATTGCCGCGTCGCGCTCGCGTTCGTTGACCAGCGCCTGGGCCAGGCTGCCGCCCAGCGTACCGAGCAGGGCCAGCCCGGCCAGCATCTGGATCCACGCCGCCGGCAGGGCCGCCATCAGGGCGGTAATCGAGCCGCCGAACAGGCCCGCCAGCAGATAGAAGCCGCCCGCCGCTGCCGCCGCCTTCCAGCGCTGATGCGGATCGGGATGCGCCTCCGGGCTCTGGCAGATGGCGGCGGTGATCGCCGCAATGCAGATAGAGTAGACGCCGAAGGGCGACAGCAGCAGCGCCAGGCCGCCGGTGGCGACCATCAGCAGCGAAACGGGCGCGGCGTAGCCGGCGGCCTTCATTGTCGCCACGCCCGGCGCGTTCTGGGAGGCCATCGTCACCAGAAAGAACGGCAGGCCGACGCTCAGCAGCAGCGCAGGAGAAAATTCAGGCGCGATAAAGCGCGGGGCGACAAAGGCGATGCCGACCGCCTGGCCGGCGGTTTGTCCGCTCAGCACCGCTACCGCCGCGCCGGCGACCAGCGCACCGACTACCGCATAGCGCGGCGCCAGCGCCTTACACATAAGCCACGCCAGCAGCATACTGCCGCACAGCCAGAGATTGCCCTGCAGCGACGCAAAGGCCTGCAGGCCAAAGCGCAGCAGGATCCCCGCCAGCATCGCGGCGGCCAGCGAGTGCGGAATAATCTTCATCAGCCGGGCAAACAGCCCGGTCAGTCCGCACAGCACAATCAGGCCGTTGGCAAAGATAAAAATGCCCACCGCCTGATTCAGCGTTACCCCCTGCAGGCCCGTAACCAGCAGCGCGGCGCCGGGCGTTGACCAGGCGGTCAGCACCGGCACCCGCCGCCACAGGGTCAGCGCCAGCGTACTGACGCCCATCCCCAGCCCCAGGGCCGTCATCCAGCCGGCAATATCCCGGGCGTCCGCTCCGGCGGCGGCCGCCGCCTGCCAGATGATCGCCGCCGAGCTGGCATAGCCCACCAGCACGGCGACAAGGCCCGCCAGCAGGGTTGGGAAGGGGATAACTGAGCTGCGCATTGAAAAGCCTCACTGTGCGTTATAACGGACAGTGAGAATGTAGCACCGTGCGTTATAACGCACAACAGGGCTACGATAATTGTGGGGAATGCAATATATTAACGATGTACCGCGAACCCGGACGAAAACGTACCGTAGCGGCGGGTAAAAAGGAGCCACCATGAATATCCCTCAGCACCTGGCATCAACCCTGAAAACCCTGCGCCAGCAGCGCGGCTGGAGCCTCTCGCGGCTGGCGGAGGAGACCGGCGTTTCCAAGGCGATGCTCGGACAGATTGAGCGCAACGAATCCAGCCCGACGGTGGCAACCCTGTGGAAGATTGCCACCGGTCTCAACGTGCCGTTCTCGCTGTTTATCACGCCGCCGGAGGGCGACGACGCGGCCTTTGATCCGCAGCAGCAGGCGATGGTGGTGAAGCCGCTTTTTCCCTGGGACCCGCAGCTGCGCTTCGATCATTTCGCCATCACCCTTGCGCCGGGGGCGCTCAGCGAATCCACCCCGCACGAAGCGGGCGTTATCGAACACGTGGTGGCGATCTCCGGCGCGCTGGAGATGTGCATCGACGGCGAATGGCAAATTATCCCGGAAGGAGAAGGGCGGCGCTTTGCCGGCGACCGGCCTCACGCCTACCGCAACGGTTCGGATCGCGCGGTGCTGTTTCATTCGCTGATTCACTATCCGCAGGCATAAGGCCCGCGCGTAAAAACCATTCCCCCGCGCGCCACTTCTGACTACAATAGCCGCCATTTTCTTGCTGTGGATAATAACAATGCGCCTGCACGCTTCCTCTCTTGAGCTTCTGAGCCCGGCTCGCGATACCGCCATTGCCCACGAGGCTATCCTTCACGGTGCCGACGCCGTCTATATCGGCGGTCCGGGCTTTGGCGCCCGGCACAACGCCAGCAACAGCCTGAGCGATATCGCCGCGCTGGTGCCGTTTGCCCACCGCTTCGGGGCGAAGATCTTCATTACCCTCAATACCATCCTGCACGACGACGAGCTTGAGCCGGCGCAGAAGCTGATTACCGACCTCTACGAGGCGGGCGTTGATGCGCTGATTGTGCAGGATATGGGGGTGCTGGAGCTGGATCTGCCGCCGATTGAGCTGCACGCCAGCACCCAGTGCGATATCCGCAGCGTCGAGAAGGCGAAGTTCCTCGCCGACGTCGGCTTCAGCCAGATCGTGCTGGCCCGCGAGCTGAACCTGCAGCAGATCCAGGCCATTCACCAGGCCACCGATGCCACCATCGAATTCTTTATCCACGGCGCGCTGTGCGTGGCCTACTCCGGCCAGTGCAATATCTCCCACGCTCAGACCGGGCGCAGCGCCAACCGCGGCGACTGCTCGCAGGCCTGCCGCCTGCCGTACACCCTGAAAGATGACCAGGGCCGGGTAGTGGCCTATGAAAAGCACCTCCTGTCGATGAAGGACAACGATCAGACCGCCAACCTCGGCGCGCTGATCGACGCCGGCGTGCGCTCTTTCAAGATTGAGGGGCGCTATAAGGACATGAGCTACGTCAAGAACATCACCGCCCACTACCGGCAGATGCTGGACGCCATCATTGAAGAGCGCGGCGATCTGACCCGCGCGTCGGCGGGGCGCACCGAACACTTCTTCATTCCCTCCACCGACAAAACCTTCCACCGGGGCAGCACCGACTACTTCGTTAACGCCCGCAAGGGCGATATCGGCGCTTTCGACTCGCCGAAGTTTATCGGCCTGCCGGTGGGCGAAGTGCTGAAGGTGGCGAAAGATTACCTCGACGTGGAGGTCAGCGAGCCGCTGGCCAACGGCGACGGGCTGAACGTGATGATCAAGCGTGAGGTCGTGGGCTTTCGCGCCAATACGGTGGAGAAAACCGGGCAAAACCGCTACCGCGTGTGGCCGAATGAAATGCCTGCCGATCTGCACAAGGCGCGCCCGCATCAGGCGCTCAACCGCAACCTCGACCACAACTGGCAGCAGGCGCTGCTGAAAACCTCGAGCGAGCGGCGTATCGCAGTGGATATCGCCCTCGGCGGCTGGCAGGAGCAGCTGGTGCTGACCCTGACCAGCGAAGACGGCGTGACGGTGACCCATACGCTAGAGGGCGATTTTGCCGAAGCCTCCAACCCGGAGAAGGCCACCGGCAGCCTGCGCGACGGCGTGGCGAAGCTCGGCCAGACGCTCTATTACCCGCGCGCGGTGGAGGTCACGCTGCCGGGGCTGTTCGTCCCCAACAGCCAGCTTAATCAGCTGCGCCGCGAAGCAGTCGAACTGCTCGACGCCGCGCGTCTCGCCGCTTATCAGCGCGGCAGCCGCAGGCCGGTGGCGACGCCCGCGCCGGTCTATCCGGACACGCACCTGAGCTTCCTCGCCAACGTCTATAACCACAAGGCGCGCGAATTCTATCACCGCTACGGCGTGCAGCTGATCGACGCCGCCTACGAGGCCCACGAAGAGAAGGGCGACGTGCCGGTGATGATCACCAAGCACTGCCTGCGCTTCGCCTTTAACCTCTGTCCGAAGCAGGCCAAAGGCAGCATCAAAAGCTGGAAGGCGACGCCGATGCAGCTTATCAACGGCGACGAAGTGCTGACCCTCAAGTTCGACTGCCGCCCCTGCGAGATGCACGTCATCGGCAAAATGAAGAACCACATCTTCAAAATGCCGCAGCCCGGCAGCATCGTCGCTTCGGTTAGCCCGGATGAACTGCTGAAAACCCTGCCGAAGCGCAAAAACGCCTGACGTTAAACGTATCGGGGGGCGCGGCAGGATGCGTAGGCCGGCGCAAGCGCAGCGCCGCCCGGCGGGAAGGCCGCGCCGACGCTTGAATTTCTTCTGCGGGCGCAGCGGTTAAGGCCGCCTCGCTGCGCGGCGCTTCTGATATACTCCAGCCGGGCAGGGACGGAGAAGCCGATGAAAAAATACCAGCGCCTGGCGCAGCAGATAAGCGAGCAGATCGCCCTCGGCGTCTGGCAGCCGGGCGATCGCCTGCCGTCGCTGCGCGAGCAGGTGGCGGCAAGCGGCATGAGCCTGATGACCGTCGGCCACGCCTATCAGCTGCTGGAGAGCCAGGGGCAGGTCGTCGCCCGTCCGCAGTCCGGCTACTACGTGGCGCCGCAGGTGGCGAAGCCCGCCCCGCCGGTGGTCCGGGTAGCGACCAGCGAATCGGTGGATATCAACACCACCATTTTCGATATTTTGCAGGCCAGCCGCGATCCCGCCGTGCTGCCGTTTGCCTCCGCCTTTCCCGATCCGCGGCTGTTTCCGCTCGCCCAGCTCAACCGTTCGCTGGCGCAGGTGAGCAAACGCGCCAGCCCGCTCAGCACCATCGCCAACCTGCCGCCCGGCAACGCCGCCCTGCGCCACGCCATTGCCAGGCGCTACGCGCTGCAGGGAATGAATATCTCGCCCGACGAGATAGTGATCACCGCCGGCGCGCTGGAGGCGCTGAACCTCAGCCTGCAGGCGGTTACCGAGCCGGGGGACTGGGTTATCGTGGAAAATCCCTGCTTCTACGGCGCGCTGCAGGCGCTGGAGCGGCTGCGGCTCAAGGCGCTGTCGGTGCCTTCTGACGTAAAAGAGGGTATCGATCTTGCGGCGCTGGCCCAGGCGCTGCGCGACTATCCGGTCAAGGCCTGCTGGCTGATGACCAATTGCCAGAATCCCCTCGGCGTTACGCTGACGGCGGAGAAAAAATCCCGCCTCGCGGCGCTGCTGCGTCAGCATAACGCGGTGCTGATTGAGGATGATGTCTACGGCGAGCTGTGGTCCGGGCGCGAGAAGCCGCTGCCGGCGAAGGCGTGGGACAGCGATGACCGGGTGCTGCACTGCAGCTCGTTTTCCAAGTGCCTGGTGCCGGGGTTTCGCATCGGCTGGGTGGCGGCGGGGCAGCACGCCCGGCGCATTCAGCAGCTGCAGCTGATGAGCACGCTCTCTACCAGCTCGCCGATGCAGCTGGCGCTGGTGGATTATCTGGAGACCCGCCGGTTTGATACCCACCTGCGGCGCCTGCGCCGCCAGCTGGCGGAGCGCAAGCGGCTGGCGTGGCAGGGGCTATTGCGCCATCTGCCGCCGGAGGTGACTATCCACTACAGCGAGGGCGGCTACTTCCTGTGGCTGACGCTGCCGGAGGGCCTTGACGCCGGCGAGCTGGGCGTCCGGGCGCTGGCCCGCGGCATCAGCATTGCGCCAGGAAAGATGTTCTCCATCGCCAACAGCTGGCCGTCGGGTTTTCGCTTCAACACCGCCTGGGGCTGGGGCGAGCGCGAAGAAATTGGCGTTAAAACCCTCGGCGAGCTTATTCGCCGGATGATGAAATAATCGGCGTTCTTATTTGCAGAAGATCTTCTTCTAAAATAAAAAATAGATTTTAAATAAAGCCCTACATACCAGAATGCTATTTTAATCACCTGCCATCACAGGAAATATGCATCCTTCATCCGGCCACTAACGTGCTGTCTATACTGGAATTAATACAACCGGGTTTACGCTTTACTGGCGTAATGCGCGCCTTGTCACAACCTTGTGAAATTCCCGGCGGCGGACAGGTGAGTCTGCCCGCCGCCGTCTACTGTTATTGAGGGAGATATTTTAACGGCAGGGCTGCCGCCTGATTTCTTCGTAAACGGAGTAATAAGACAATGAGCAAGCCTTTTGCACGCAATAAATTTGCCCGCAGCAGCCTGTGCGCCTTTGCGTTGACCGTCACTACCGCCTGGGCGGCGGAGGGGCCGGCGACGCTGGATAAACCCGAAGGCCAGCTGGATATTATCGCCTGGCCCGGCTATATCGAGCGCGGCCAGACCGATAAAAGCTATGACTGGGTTACCCAGTTTGAAAAAGAGACCGGCTGCGCGGTGAATGTGAAGACCGCCGCCACCTCCGATGAGATGGTCAGCCTGATGGCAAAGGGCGGCTATGACCTGGTTACCGCCTCCGGCGATGCGTCGCTGCGCCTGATTATGGGCAAGCGCGTTCAGCCGATTAACACCGCCCTGATCCCCAACTGGAAAAACCTCGATCCGCGCATCGAAAAGGGCGCGTGGTTCAACGTCGGCGGTCAGGTCTTCGGTACGCCCTACCAGTGGGGGCCGAACCTGCTGATGTACAACACCAAAACCTTCCCCACGCCGCCGGACAGCTGGAGCGTGGTCTTCGTTAAGCAGGATCTGCCCGACGGTAAATCCAACCAGGGCCGCGTGCAGGCCTACGATGGCCCGATCTACATCGCCGACGCGGCGCTGTTCGTGAAAGCCACCCAGCCGCAGCTCGGCATTAAAGATCCCTATCAGCTCAATGAAGCGCAGTACGCGGCGGTGCTGAAGGTGCTGCGCGAACAGCACGGGCTGATCCACCGCTACTGGCACGACGCGACCGTGCAGATGAGCGACTTCAAAAACGAAGGCGTGGTCGCCTCCAGCTCCTGGCCCTATCAGGCCAACGGGCTGAAGAGCGACAAGCAGCCGATCGCCACCGTTTTCCCGAAAGAGGGCGTGACCGGCTGGTCTGATACCACCATGCTGCACGCCCAGGCGAAGCACCCGGTGTGCGCCTACAAGTGGATGAACTGGTCCCTGACGCCGAAGGTGCAGGGCGACGTGGCCGCCTGGTTTGGCTCCCTGCCGGTGGTGCCGCAGGGCTGTAAAGCCAGTTCGCTGCTCGGCGACAAGGGCTGCGAAACCAACGGCTACGCCTTCTTCGATAAGATAGCGTTCTGGAAAACGCCGGTCTCCGAAGGCGGGAAATACGTGCCCTACAGCCGCTGGACCCAGGATTACATCGCGATTATGGGCGGCCGCTAGGCCGGGAGTCGGACATGACGTACGCAGTAGAGTTTCATGACGTCTCGCGGCGGTATGGCGACGTTCGCGCCGTGGATGGGGTCAGCATCGCCATCCGCGACGGCGAGTTTTTCTCCATGCTGGGGCCCTCCGGCTCCGGCAAAACCACCTGCCTGCGGCTGATCGCCGGCTTTGAACAGCTTACCGGCGGCCGCATCGCTATCTTTGGCCAGGATGCCAGCACGCTGCCGCCGTGGCAGCGGGACGTGAACACCGTCTTTCAGGATTACGCCCTGTTCCCGCATATGTCGATCCTCGATAACGTGGCCTACGGCCTGATGGTCAAGGGCATGGATAAAAAGGCCCGCCACCGTCTGGCCCACGAGGCGCTGGAGAAAGTGGCCCTCGGCTTCGCCCACGGCCGCCGGCCGTCCCAGCTCTCCGGCGGCCAGCGTCAGCGGGTGGCGATAGCGCGGGCGCTGGTTAATCAGCCCCGGGTGCTGCTGCTCGATGAGCCGCTGGGGGCGCTGGATCTGAAGCTGCGCGAGCAGATGCAGCTGGAGCTGAAAAAGCTGCAGCAGGAACTGGGCATCACCTTTATCTTCGTCACCCACGATCAGGGCGAAGCCCTGTCGATGTCGGATCGGGTGGCGGTGTTTAATCAGGGGCGTATTGAGCAGGTTGATACCCCGCGCGAACTTTATCTGCGCCCGCGCACGCCGTTTGTCGCCGGCTTTGTCGGCACCTCGAACGTCTTTGACGGCGCCCTCAGCGAGAAACTGTTCGGCATCAACGGCCAGTGGGCGCTGCGCCCGGAGCATATCCGCCTCGACGCGCAGGGGGAGATTGCGGTCAGCGGCGTGGTGCAGGCGGTGCAGTACCAGGGGGCGGCGACCCGCTACGAGCTTCGCCTCGCGGACGGCGGCAAGCTGCTGGTCAGCCAGTCCAACTTCAGCGACGGCCTGCAGATTACCGGGCTGGCGGTGGGGGATACCGTACAGGCTTCCTGGGCGCGCGGGGCGATGGTGCCGCTGGACGGAGAGCGATAGATGAGCACCGGCACTGTATCCATGCCCGCCTGCGGGCGCGCCAGCCGCCTGTCGGCGCTGTTCTGGCGCAGGCCCTCGCTAGGGCTATTTTTGCTGCTGCTCGGGCCGCTGATGTGGTTCGGCATCGTCTATTTCGGCTCGCTGCTGACCCTGCTGTGGCAGGGCTTCTACACCTTCGACGACTTTACCATGTCGGTGACGCCGGATCTGACGCTTGCCAATATCCGGGCGCTGTTTAATCCGGCCAACTACGACATTATCCTGCGCACGCTGGTGATGGCGATTGCCGTCACCCTCGCCAGCGCGGTGCTGGCCTTTCCGATGGCGTGGTATATGGCGCGCTACGCCCGCGGCAAGTGGAAAGCCTTCTTCTATATCGCGGTGATGCTGCCGATGTGGGCCAGCTACATCGTTAAGGCGTATGCCTGGACGCTGCTGCTGGCAAAAGACGGCGTCGCCCAGTGGTTTCTCGGCCATATGGGCCTTGAGGGCCTGCTTAATCTGTTTCTGACCCTGCCGGCGGTGGGGGGCAATACGCTCTCTACCTCCGGGCTGGGGCGCTTTCTGGTCTTCGTCTACATCTGGCTGCCGTTTATGATCCTGCCGGTGCAGGCGGCGCTGGAGCGGCTGCCGCCTTCGCTGCTGCAGGCCTCGGCGGATCTCGGCGCCACGCCGCGGCAGACCTTCCGCCACGTGGTGCTGCCGCTGGCTGTCCCGGGCATTGCCGCCGGTTCTATCTTCACCTTCTCCCTGACGCTCGGCGACTTTATCGTTCCGCAGCTGGTGGGGCCGCCGGGCTACTTTATCGGCCAGATGGTCTACGCCCAGCAGGGGGCCATCGGCAATATGCCGATGGCGGCGGCCTTTACCCTGGTGCCGATTGTGTTAATCACCCTCTATCTGGCGTTAGTGAAACGTCTGGGAGCATTCGATGCACTCTGAACGCGCACCGTGGCTGCTCAGGCTGGCGACCTGGGGCGGCGTTATCTTCCTGCACTTTCCGCTGCTGATCATCGCCGTCTACGCCTTCAATACCGAAGAGGCGGCCTTCAGCTTTCCACCGCAGGGGCTGACGCTGCGCTGGTTCAGCGTGGCGGCGGGGCGCAGCGATATTATCGAGTCAGTTACACTGTCACTTCAGGTGGCGGCGCTAGCGACCGCCATCGCGCTGCTGCTTGGCACGTTTGCTGCAGCGGCCCTCTGGCGCAGCACCTTTTTTGGCAAAAACGCCGTCTCGCTGCTGCTGCTGTTGCCCATTGCGCTGCCGGGCATTATTACCGGCCTGGCGCTGCTGACGGCGTTTAAAGCCGTCGGCCTCGAGCCGGGCTTCCTCACCATCGTCATTGGACACGCGACCTTCTGCGTGGTGGTGGTGTTTAACAACGTGATTGCCCGCTTTCGCCGGACCTCGTGGAGCCTGGTGGAGGCGTCGATGGACCTGGGCGCCAGCGGCTGGCAGACCTTTCGCTACGTGGTGCTGCCGAACCTCGGCTCGGCGCTGCTGGCCGGAGGAATGCTGGCGTTCGCGCTGTCGTTTGATGAAATTATCGTCACCACCTTTACCGCTGGCCACGAGCGCACGCTGCCGCTGTGGCTGCTCAATCAGCTGGGCAGGCCGCGCGATGTGCCGGTGACCAACGTGGTGGCGCTGCTGGTGATGCTGGTGACAACGATTCCGATTCTGGGGGCCTGGTGGCTGACCCGTGATGGCGACATGATCGCCGGAAGTAGTAAATAACCGTAAAACGTGGAGCTGGATATGCAAGATAAGTTATTGATCAACGGTGAACTGATTGCAGGTGAAGGTGAAAAGCAGCCGGTCTACAACCCGGCGACCGGGGAGGTGATCCTCGATATTGCCGAAGCCAGCGCCGCGCAGGTGGACGCCGCCGTGCAGGCGGCCGATCGCGCCTTTGCTCAATGGGGTCAGACCACGCCAAAGGCGCGCGCCGAATGCCTGCTGAAACTGGCCGACGTTATTGAGGAGAATGCACAAACCTTTGCCGGTCTGGAGTCTCTCAACTGCGGCAAGCCGCTGCACAGCGCGCTCAACGATGAGATCCCGGCGATTGCCGATGTATTCCGCTTTTTTGCCGGAGCCGCGCGCTGCCTCAACGGTTCGGCGGCGGGCGAGTATCTGGAAGGACACACCTCGATGATCCGCCGCGACCCGCTTGGCGTGGTGGCCTCGATTGCGCCCTGGAACTATCCGCTGATGATGGCCGCCTGGAAACTGGGCCCGGCGCTGGCGGCGGGCAACTGCGTGGTACTCAAGCCGTCGGAGATAACCCCGCTCACCGCGCTGAAGCTGGCCGAGCTGGCGAAAGATATCTTCCCGGCGGGGGTTATCAACGTGCTGTTTGGCCGCGGCAAGACGGTCGGCGATCCGCTGACCGGACACGCAAAAGTGCGCATGGTATCGCTGACCGGCTCGATCCCGACCGGCGAGCACATCATCGCCCACACCGCGCCGTCGATTAAGCGTACCCATATGGAGCTGGGCGGCAAGGCGCCGGTCATTGTTTTTGACGACGCCGATATTGATGCGGTGGTGGAGGGCGTGCGCACCTTCGGCTTCTATAACGCCGGGCAGGACTGTACCGCCGCCTGCCGCATCTATGCCCACAGGGCCATTTACGACACGCTGGTCGAGAAGCTGGGCGCGGCGGTCTCCAGCCTGAAAATCGGCGCGCCGGACGATGAGAGCACCGAGCTCGGTCCGGTAAGCTCCAGCGCCCACCTGGCGCGCATCGTTCAGGCGGTCGATAAGGCGAAATCCCTGAGTCATATCCGCGTTGTTACCGGCGGTGAAGCGGTGCAGGGCGGCGGCTACTACTTCAGGCCGACGGTGCTGGCGGGCGCGAAGCAGCATGACGATATCGTGCAGAAAGAGGTGTTTGGCCCGGTGGTCAGCGTTACCGAGTTCAGCGATGAAGACGAGGTGCTGGCGTGGGCCAATGATTCCCAGTACGGGCTCGCCTCCTCGGTGTGGACGAAAGATGTCGGCCGCGCGCACCGCTTCAGCGCCCGGCTGCAGTATGGCTGTACCTGGGTCAATACCCATTTTATGCTGGTCAGCGAAATGCCCCACGGCGGTCAGAAGCTCTCCGGCTACGGCAAAGATATGTCCATTTACGGCCTGGAGGATTACACGGTGGTGCGCCACGTGATGATCAAACACTAGCGTTATATTCCGCTAACCCCGCCAAAGGCGGGGTTAATTTTTGGTATAAACCGTAAACAATCAGAAAGCTTACCCATTGCGAATTTTAAAAAACATGCTTAACTAAGAATGTTATGTTGTTGTTTTTTTAATAAAGGGAGAGGAAATATGGGTATTTTGTCCTGGATTATTTTTGGTCTTATCGCTGGTATTCTCGCTAAATGGATCATGCCAGGTAAAGACGGCGGTGGTTTCATTGTGACGGTGATTCTGGGGATTATCGGTGCAGTAGTCGGTGGCTGGATCAGCACCCTCTTCGGCTTCGGTAAAGTTGACGGTTTTAACTTCGGCAGCTTCGTCGTTGCCGTGATCGGCGCGCTGGTGGTGCTGTTCGTCTACAGAAAAATTAAGAGCTAATGTAAACAAAGCGGCCGCGCGGCGCATACCGCGCTCATACCAGGCAACCGGTTTAGCGGCTGCGTAAGGATCCGGAAATGCTGAGGCGTTTCCGGATTTTTTATTGCGCAGGGTTGGGGGATTTGCCGGTCGCGGAGTGTGAATGTGGTTCAAAAAAAACCTGGCCACCGAAGTGACCAGGATTTATAGGGTGAAGCGAAAAATTACTTCCGGCCAGCCAGCAGACCGATAATCAGACCAATTGCACCTGCAGCAACCAGACCCGTTAGCGGGTTTTCCCGGACGCGATCGGAGACTTCAGATACGGCATCGGAAGCCTGAGCGGCATACTTGCGCGCAGCACCCTTAAGCTGGTGTTTAGGCGAATCTACGGCATCGCCGAAAGTTTCCTGGGCTTCACCGGCGAACTGATCCAGTTTATTCCCTGCTTTATCTGCCAAACGTTGTGCATCTTTTTCATATTCAGTCGACATACTTCCTCCTTTTGATTTCTGAACTTAAGTCTAGTGGCTGATGCGCGATCTGCCACCCGACTATTCTGATTGCCGCCGATAAGATGTTACAGATCGTGGCAAAACGGCTTTTGACAGGTGAAAAGTCGCGTGTCAGGATCGCGCCTCCTGATTTGAACAATAACGCTGTATCATCATGAAAAGAGTGGTTTTTAGCGCGGTACTGGCGCTGACGGTATCAACTGCCGTCACGGGGTGTACACATTCACCGGCGCACCGTATCGCCGAGTGTCAGAAGAAGGGGGGCACGGAGGCGCTGTGCACGGCGGCGGAAAGGGATTATGAGAAAGCGCACCCGCTGCCGCAGTATCAGCCGACGAGCTATGATAATTCGGCGGTATTACAGGCGGCCTATGACGCCAACGCCGCCCGCCGCAAAAATCAGACCCAGTAAGGTCGCCCTCAGAAACAAGAAAGCAGCCGTTCGGCTGCTTTTTGCATCTGACCACATCCAAATTACTGTCAAAAGAAACCAAATCGCGACATCAGCAAGCTACCAAGTGCTACAGCGAAAAAGACATTAATCAGGACTACGGTTTTACTGGAAACATCCATAGCGCCATCCTCTGTTTGTCAGCCCACATTATATAGACCCCCAGAAGAAAGTCTGCAATCAGACAAATGCTTTATTTTTTTCAGCTTGCGTAAAAAAATGTCATATCTGTAAAAAATTGATGCAAATCACATAAAGAGGCATAATAGACGAGCAGTTTTTCTATCGCTAACGAGTCCCTCCCAATGACGCTTTACCAACATATGCTGATTTTTTACGCCGTTATGGCGACGATCAGCGCTTTTATCACCTGGTTCCTTACCCAGGACACCAAACGTATCCGCCTGATTGCCACTTTCCTGGTCGGCGCCACCTGGCCGTTCAGTTTCCCGGTCGCGCTGCTCTTTGCCCTGTTCTGAGTAAATATATGTAACGCCTGCACCTTTTTGCTGTATATATAAACAGTCATCATAAGGAGCAGGCTATGCAGACACAATTTTCCACCGCAGCGCAGGCGGCGATCCGCTGGCTCGATTTACCGGGTACCGGCCATCCCGTGGTGTTTGTTCACGGCCTCGGCTGCGCCGCGTCTTACGAATATCCCCGCGTTGTGGCCGATGCGGCCTGGTCCGGCAGGCGGGCTATCCTTATCGACTTGCCCGGCAGCGGCTACAGCGATAAGCCGCAGGCGTACGATTACAGCACCACCCATCAGGCAGAGGCGGTGGCGGAGGTGATTGATAGCCTCGGCGTCGCCGCCTGCGGCCTGTACGGCCACAGCATGGGCGGCAGCATCGCCATTGAGGCCGCCGGACTGCTGGGCAGCCGCGTTGACGCTCTGGCGGTGTCAGAGCCTAACTTCTACGCCGGGGGCGGATTTTTTAGCCGCCAGATCGTCCGCTGGACGGAGGCGGATTTTGTCGCCACAGGCTTTGCGGCGCTGGTTGAGCAGGAGCAGACGGCGTGGAAGGGGTGCCTGCAGGCCACCGCGCCTGCTGCGCTGTGGCGCGCGGCGCGCAGCCTGACGGACGGCGTTGCGCCGGACTGGATGACGCGCTTTCTGGCGCTGACGTGCCGCAAGGCGCTGATCGTCGGCGAACGATCGCTGCCCGACGCCGATGCGGCATTCGTCGCCGGAAAGGGCATTGCGGTGCACACCGTTGCCAGCGCGGGACACTCCATGTCGTGGGAGAATCCTGCCGCGCTGGCCGCAGCGCTGAGCGCGATAATGGATTAGAACGGCATCGGGCGCGGCGTGGTCTGGAGGCTTATCCAGCGCAGTTCGGTAAACTCATGAATACCCGCCCGGCCGCCGAAGCGCCCGTAGCCTGACGCCTTACAGCCGCCGAACGGCATCTGCGCCTCGTCGTGCACCGTTGGCCCGTTGATGTGGCAGATACCGCTTTGCAGATCCAGCGCCAGGTTCCACGCCCGGGCGGTATCGCGGCTGTAGATGGCCGACGACAGGCCAAACTCGCTTTCGTTGGCGATCTCCAGCAGCCGCGCGTCGCCGCGGGCGCGGATAATGCCCTTCACCGGCCCGAACGACTCTTCCCGCCAGATGCGCATCTCTTCGGTCACGCCGTCCAGCAGGGTGGCGGACATCAGCGTGTTTTCGGCTTTGCCACCGGTCAGCAGGCGGGCGCCTTTACTGAGGGCGTCGTCGATCAGGGCATTGCAGCGCTCGACGGTGCGCATATCGACCACCGGGCCAGGGAAAGCCGCCGGCTGAGACTGGACGCGCTTAACCAGCGCGGCGATAAAGTCGTCGGCGATGGCCTCATCGACGATGATCCGCTCGGTGGACATGCAGATTTGCCCGGCGTTGGCGAAGGCGCCGAAGTTAGCCCCGGCCGCCGCTTCTTCGACATCGGCGTCGTCCAGCACCAGCAGCGGTGCCTTGCCGCCCAGCTCCAGCACCACCGGCTTCAGGTAGCGCCCGCAGGTCTGGGCGATGATTTTGCCGACACCGGTAGAGCCGGTAAAGTTAATGCGCCGCACGCCGGGGTGGGCAATCAGCGCTTCGACCACCTCACCCGCATCCTTAACATCGCAGGTCAGATAGCTGACCACGCCGTCGGGGAAGCCGGCGGCGATCAGGGTCTCAATGATCAGACCCTGGGTCGCGGGTGACAGTTCGGAGCCTTTAAGGATGACGGCGTTGCCGCAGGCCAGCGGCGTGGCGATGGCGCGCACCGCCAGAATGATCGGCGCATTCCACGGCGCCATGCTCAGCACCACGCCCGCCCCCTGGCGCACGCCCAGCGACAGATTGCCCGGCACGTTGGAGGGGATCACCTGGCCCTCAATCTGGGTGGTCAGGCCCGCGGCCTCGCGCAGTACATCGGCCCCGAGCTGTACGTTAAAACCGGCCCAGAACGGCGTGGCGCCGGTTTCGGCATTCATCAGTTCCACGAACAGGTCGCGGCGCTTCTCCATCTCTTCGGCGGCCTTCAGCAGCAGGTTTCTGCGCTCGACGGGCGTCGTATCGCGCCAGCGGGTAAAGGCAGACCAGGCGGCGTCCGCAGTGCGGCGGACATCCTCAACGCCGGCGGCGGGCGAGCGGCTGGCAACGGTGCCGTCCACCGGATTGAGCCTGTCGAAGGTGCGTGTGCTTTCAGCCTGGGCCGGTTTTCCATCAATAAACAGCGATACGGAGCGGGTCATAGTTACCTCGTTATTATGGTGAATTCTGCGAGTGTAATGATATAACCTGCTGCGGCCTACCCGCGGGGGCGTTAATCGCACGCTTTTTTATGCGGCTGTTAACATTTCCGCGCTTTAGCGCACGTTTAGAGAAGTGCCGCCAGCTGCGCCCGGATTTTTGGCGACAGCGCCTGCGGATGCTGATAATCCGGCGCTTCGGTGGCGCGGATAAACAGCGCCAGCAGCCAGTCATACACATAGCGGGTAGCGGCATGTTCGGGCCGCTCGCCGAGCGCGGTCAGCCTGGCGCTGCGGGCGCCGACCGGCGCGAACAGGGTGCTGTCGCGGGCGTAGCCGCTGGCCGGCCTGTCGGCCGGCGCGACGTCGCCATAGCCGAGCCAGGTCAGCCAGTTGCCGATGGTGGCCCGCAGCTGGGCGGCGCTGGTGCGTTCGTTTGGCGCCACGCTCTGCAGCTTATCCGCCAGCCCCAGGCGATAGCTGGCCACCGTCAGGCAGTCGGCCAACTGCTGGAGGATGGCCGGACTGAGGCCAAAGCGCCCGGCGCTCTCCTCCCGGCGGCTCCACTGGCGCAGGTGCTTCACCCACAGCGCGTGGGCCAGCGCTCCCCGGGGGGCCAGCGCTCCGGCATCGGCCTGCGGGCCCTCGGCGGCGGCAAAAAGGTCGACATCGTCGCTAAACAGCGCCGCCGCGCGCTCCTCGCGCGGCTGGCGGACCTGCACGATGCGCTCGAAGTCGCGCAGCGGAGGCAGCAGTCCCTCCAGCAGTTCACCCAGCGCGGCGGCGCGGCCCTGCAGCGCGCGAACCATCGCCTCGGCCTGCTCCCGGCTGCGGGCGGCATCCTGCGCGGCGGGATGATAAAACGGCTGCATTAGCGCCCGGGCGTGCTGCCAGAGCCGCTGTTCGATCTCCTGCAGTCTCGCCTGGCGCTGGCCGGCCATCACCGCCCGCGATAGCCACTCGATGACCCGCTGGACGCTGCCGCTCTCCAGCGCCTGCAGCGCGCCCCAGCGCTGGCCCGGCTGCTCAATGAGCCGCTGAACGCCCTCATCGAGATTAATGCCGCGCAGCAGGCGGTCGTCGTGAGGGGTAATGATCCAGACCAGCCCCGGCAGCGCGCCGCCGCGCGGCGGCTGCGCGTCGCTGCACCAGCGCAGCAGGCGGCGGGCGCTGGCGGGGATCTGGCCGCGGGCGCGGGTGGCATTACAGACCAGCAGCAGATCCGGCTCCAGCCGCTGGCGATAGCGCTCCAGCAGCCAGCGGCGGCGGGTGGCCTCCAGGGCGGAGGTTGCCGCTTCCGGCGCCGGTGGAATATCGATGATATCCACCTCCGGCAGCGCACTGCTTTCTGTCGGCAGCACCAGCTCGGCCGCCAGCAGGGCGAGGGCATCGAGCGGCAGGCTTAACGCCCCCTGCGGCGCGCCGTTGCGCAGCGGCGTGACCACGGTCTCGCCCAGCGGCGCGCGGCTGGCGGTGAGAAAGCCCGCCGCGGGCTGGCCGTCGCTATCCATCAGCAGGCTCAGCGGGGCGGCGACCTCCTCGGCGTAGCCGGTCTGCTGCAGCGCCTGCGCCAGCGTCAGCCAGCGGCGGGTGAGCGCGGGCTGCTCGCCCCACAGCAGCGCCCAGGCGCTGGCGCGGGCGTTGAGATCCAGCCAGGGCAGCAGGCGGATCATCTGCTGCCACAGGTCGTCATCGAACTGCTGCAGACGGGCGGGGATCCGCTGCTGGCAGAAGCGGGCGACGCCCGCCACCTCCTGCTCGCTGACGCCGGGCACCGGCTGGACCTGGCGCAGCGTTTGCCAGCCCGCCAGCCGGGCGCTGACCGTGGATTTGTCGACCGGCTGCAGGCCGGGCTGGCTTAGCGCATTGTCAACAAACACCTGTACCAGCTCCGCCTCGCTCAGCAGGCGCAGACGCAGCGGAAAGGCGTCGTCTACCGGCGCTGAATGCGGGCTGAAGCGCAGCGCCATCCGCGCCGGGGCGTGGCCGGGATTGATGTGGGTCAGCCAGTCCACGCTGCGCTGGCCGAGGCGCACCGGCAGGCGCTCGCCGCTGCCGCAGAGGATCTTCAGCAGGCAGGCCTTTGACGCCTGCGACTGGCCGTACAGTCCGATGCTTACCGGCGCAGTTTCGGCGTCGCGCAGCGCGCGCTCGGTGCTTTGCAGCATCTGCAGGCGCGTCAGCAGGGCGTCCGCGTCGTCGTCAAACAGCGGTGACTGTTCGCGCGCGGAGCGGGTCCAGTCGATGAGGGGTTGCAGTTGGCTCATTTCAGGTACAGGCTCCCGCTATCAATCCAGTAGTGGCTGCCGCTGTGGCGGCGGTCGGCAAGGGTATTGAGCTTCAGGCTCAGCGCATCGTAGGGCACCGGCGTTCCGTCCTGCAGCCACGCCTCGCTGAGGGTAAACGCCTCCGGCCCTTCGCCGGGGCGCCCGCCGCTGAGCGCCAGCTTGACCTGCAGCACCGCATCGCCGGCGATGGCTCTGGCCACCTCCGGGTCGCTGATGCTCAGGGTATAGAGCGGCGTCGCGGGCCAGCGGGCGTTGGCGAGCTGGCGAAAGCCGAGCGTGATGCTGCCGCGCAGCGGAAAGTGGAGCTGTGCGTCCAGCCGCGCGTCGGGGTCATCGAGGTCGAGATCCGCATACCAGATATTCTCATCCCGCAGCGTATTGACGCTGCTGTCGAGCACGCCGAGATAGCGCACCGTGGAGTAGGCGCCGATATCGGCGGCCTTAAAGTTAAAGCGCGGCAGGCGCAGGTCGAGCGCCAGGCTGCAGAGCATCGCCCCGACCGCCGCCGTGGACTTCGGATTGCCGATGCGCCCCTGCTGGCTGAAGGGGTACCACGCGTGGACGTGATAGTTGTCCATCCACACCATCCGGCTGACCGGCACCGGCTGCAGATAGCGGATCAGCGCCTGCACGCCGGGCAGGCAGCCGGGGCGGCCGGTGACCAGCAGCACGTCGCAGCAGTAGTGGCTGATAGCTTCGCACAGGGCGTGCAGCGGGGCGGCGATAGAGAACTCTCCGTCCAGTACCGCCGCGCGCAGGTCGCTGAAGCTGACCGCCAGCGGCACCGCCAGCAGATCGAACGGCTCCGCGTCCGCCGGGCGGGCGAGAGCGATGGCCTGACAGACGTAGTTAACCACATTGTCGGTCAGCGGCTGGCTGAGCAGTTCGCCGAAGCTGGCGTGCAGCCCGGCCAGCGGATCGGCGGGATCGCACTGCTCCCAGGCCGCCAGAATCGCGTGGCCGAGGGGCATAAACAGCTGCAGCGTGGTCTGCTGACGCAGTACCGCCTGGGCGTCGATGCGCCCGGTATCGCCGAACAGGGAGGCCATCAGGGCCGCGGCGTCGGCAATGCCCGCCTGCAGCAGGGCGTCCTGCAGCGCCGGCAGCACGCAGCGCTGGATAACGTCGAGCAGGATATCGTCTCCGGCCACCTTGAATCCCTCGCGAAACAGCAGGTGGGGGGTAATTTTGACGTTGCTGCCTCGCCCTTCGTCCAGTGAGTAGTGGGTAATGGCCATATCGGTGGTGCCGCCGCCAAGATCGATGGCGGCAACGCGCAGGGCGCGCCCCTGTTGCTCGTTCTCCTGCGGCTGGCGGTCCGGGCGGGCGAGGGCGGCGAAAAAGGCCTCGGTCTGGCCGCCGAAATGCGAGATGGCTTCGTTATAGAGCCACACCAGCTGCCCGCAGCTGGCTTCGTCCCACTCCATCTGAATGGCCGGGACCGGCACCGTCGCCGCTGCGGGGGAAAAGTCGTCATCCTGCGGATGCCAGCCCTGCGCTTTCCACACCAGAGCAATGGCCTCGGCCATGCGGCGGCGGAAGATCTCGCGCTCCTGCTTCGGCATTGCCGACGGCAGGGTCAGGATCAGGGTGCGCAGCTGGCGGGGCGAGTTGGCGAAGCCGAGCCGCTGGCGGGCGGCGACGCTGTTGATTTGGCTCAGGGCCTGGGCCAGCAGTTCGCACAGCATGTGGGTCATCAGCGTGCTGCGGCTGTACTGAGGGGAAAACACCGGCATCCGCTCCTCCGGCGGCAGGCTGAACAGCGGCTCGCCGCCGTCGTTCATTAGCCCGGCCAGCGGAAAGGCCAGCGCCAGCGGCTCCCGGCGGCTGCGGGGGTTCATCTGGCTGAAGCGCCAGTCCTGCACGGCCGGCGTTTCGTCCCACAGGTAGCGGCGCGGGCTGGAGATGCCGCTGTTGCCCTCGGTGCCGAGGCGCTGCATCGCCAGGCGGCGGGCCTCGTCGCCGACGCGAACGATCGACGGCCAGACAAAGGCGTCATCGCGCCCGCTTTCCACCGAGAAGTGCTGCTTGCCGAAGCGGGCCTCGGCAAACTCAAGGCGGCTGGTGAACAGCGGGGCGTTAAGAAACTGCGGCTCGCTCAGGGAGCGCACCTGCAGCTCCGCCGTCTGGCGCAGGCCGTCGTTGGCATCGCCGTGGTCTTCGACGATAACGCCGCAGGTGTGGCTGTTGCCGACGTCCAGCACCAGGTCCACCGCGATAGCCGGGGTACTGACGGTGGCGGCGATCAGCCGCAGCTCGGGCACCCGCAGCTGCTCGCCGAGCAGCGACAGCAGGTTCAGCCAGTGGCCTTGGTACTCAAAGCTGCGCAGCGCCTGGGCAATCTCACGCTCGCTGCGGCTCTCCAGGTCGCTGGCGCGCTGGGTGAAGACTTCCCGCAGCCAGCCGTCGACCCAGGTCTGATCGAGGAAGCTCGCCACCTCGTCGTCGCGCCAGGCCAGCGCGAAGCGGGTGCCGTTGCGCAGGTCGTTCTCGGTGGGCGCCAGGCCTGCCGGGGCCTGCGGGCGCACCTGACTGTCGAAGGCGAGGGTGATGCGGTGGCTGTTGCCGGCGCTGTCCGGCTCGGGCAGTTTGCGGATCTGCACCCGGGCCCAGTTGTCCGGGCCTTCGATAAAGGCGCGCGGTGGATTGAAGCGCATCACCGGCAGCGGCAGCCAGATGCCGTCGAGCATTGCCAGCGACTGCGCGAGCGTGAGGGTACTCTCCGGCTTGACCACCTCCGGCTGCTGGCCGTCGGCGGCAGGCAGAGCGTAGCGGCCGCTGGCGATATCGTAATCGAGGCGCAGCAGCGGGCCGTTGGCGGTTTTGCGCACGAAGCGGCCGAGTGAGGCGGCCTCCTGCGGCGTCAGGCCGAAGTCGAGAAACTGCACGCCGCTATTGGCAATCAGCGTGACGCTCTGCGGATAGTCGCACAGGGTAACCAGCATGAATTAGCGCCCTATTTTGTGAAAGGTTAACGGGATCACGGTGCTGGCATCGTAGCGTCCGCTGCACTGGGCGACGCCGCTGGTGCCGGCGGTGCAAACGATCAGCGGCAGCGGATAGCGTGAGCCGTCGCTGCAGCGGGCGAGGCCGCGATTTTTGATCTGCAGCTCCCCATTCTGGTGCAGGCCGGCGAATACATCCGCTTTGCACACCACGCTGTCGCCGTGGACCAGGCGGGCCGTGCCTTTGTTATTTTTGATCTGGTAGCGCAGCAGCGGCGCCTTACCGGTCACGGCATCTTTGGCATCGAGCACTACGCGCCAGCTGCCGTTGAGGAAGCCGGTGGTGCCGACCCGGACCTGCCCGGCCTCCATCACCAGCGCATCTCCCGGCACGGCGGTGAGGACCACCGTTTGGGTTTCCGCTTTCGGCGGCTCCCTGACCGGCGCAATCACGGTGGCCGGGCGCAGGGGCAGGGCGCCGGTCAGCATCGGCTGCGCCGGTACAGCGGGCAGGGCCTGTACGACCGCCGCGCTTTCGGCGCGGTGGGCGGAGAGCAGATCCGGCACCAGCAGCAGCGCCGCGGCGCCGGCGACGAGCGGCAGGCCGAGAAATGCCAGGCGTCCGGGCCTGAGGCGGGACCGCGCGGGGGCGGGGGTGTCCGCGGGCGGCGTCGCCGCTGCCGCCGCAGGCTCTGGTTCGGCCTGCGGCGGCGGGGAAATCGGCGCCGCTTCTTCCGCTGCGGCGTCCATGGTTTCGCTGTACGCTGCGGCAAGACCGGCGGGCGGCAGGGCGGGCGCCGGATCCTGCACCCGCGCCGGCGGCTGCAGGCAGGCGAAGGGGGCTTCCCTGGCCTGTTCATTGAGGTTCACGAAGCCCCAGAAGGCGATTACCGGCGAATTGTCGACCAGAAAGACGTGATTGGGGCCGGGAAACTGCAGCGCTTTCTCCAGCAGGGCGCCGAACAGGCGGCGGGCGGTCTTCGTCGACTGCTGGCACGATGCGCTGAGCTGCGCGGCGGCCTCAAAGAGCGACGTCAGCTGCGCCAGCGCCCGCGCCTGTACGGCCTCATCCGCCGCCTTCCAGGCCACCACCTTACCCGCGCGCGGCGCGTACCAGTCCACCCGATCGCCGTCATCGTTGACCTGCGGCACCGCCAGGCAGGCGACCAGCGCATCGTGCTTTTGCAGGCGCAGCGTCTCGCGGATCTGCAGCGCGGAGGTAAATACCGCCTGGCCGCCGCCGCCCACGGACTGATAATCATCGAGGTTTCCGCTGCGCAGTAAGGTTTTGGTCACGTTGTTGTCCCGTCTGTTTTCATCGCCGCTACTTTACAACAGCGCCAGGGCCGATAAAGGCCCGAGAAAAAAGCAAAAAGGGTAAATCCTCGGGCCATTGCGCGCGGGCCTGCGCCGCAGGGCTGCTGGCACAGGCCTTGCATCAGTCTGTACCCCGAGCTTTACGCGAGCGAAAACAGGCCTGTCAAAACGGGCGTCCGCCGGCTCGCAACGCCCTCAGTCAATGTGTCCCGGCACCCGGCTGATAAGCAGAAGTGCGTCCGAGCGGCGTTGATCTGGCGATTTCTCCGGGCGCGGCTTAATTAGCCGAAACGGGGCGGGGCATAAGCTGATGCACAATGGTTATTTGCCAGTGTGGTCATGCTGTGCTCTGATTAACCTGCTTATAACAAAACCATAAGGCTTATAACGATGAATGCACGCGGTAAAACGCTGATGGCGCTGGCGTTCAGCGCATTGATACCGGCAGGGGCCGCTGCGGCGGCAGGCAAGGATACGATTATTTACTGCTCCGAGGCCTCCCCGGAGTCCTTCAACCCGCAGCTCGCCAGCTCCGGCCCGACATTCGTCGCCAGCTCGCAGACGCTGTACAACCGGCTGATTAACTTCGATCCTGAGAAGAATACGCCGATCCCGTCGCTGGCGACCGGCTGGACTATCTCTCCGGACGGTAAAACCTACACCTTCACGCTGCGGCAGGGCGTGAAGTTCAACAGCAACAAATATTTTAAGCCGACCCGCGATTTTAATGCCGATGACGTTATCTTCTCGGTGATGCGGCAGAAAGATGCCAGTAACCCTTATCACAAGGTATCCGGCGGCAGCTACGAATACTTCCACGACGTCGGGCTGGATTCGCTGATCCAGGACGTGAAGAAAATCGATGACTATCACGTTCAGTTCGTCCTCACTGAGCCCAACGCGGCGTTCCTCGCGGACTGGGGCATGGACTTCGCCTCTATTCTGTCGGCGGAGTACGCCGACGCGATGCTGAAAAAAGGCACCCCGGAGTTTGTCGATACCTGGCCTATCGGCACCGGGCCTTACGCGCTGCAGCAGTATAAGGTGGATTCGCTGATCCGCTACGTAGCGAATCCGCACTACTGGGACGGCGAGGTGCCGACCAAACACCTGATTTTCTCGATAACGCCAAACGTCGAGACCCGGCTGGCGAAGCTGCAGACCAACGAATGTCAGATAATCCCGGCCCCGTCGCCGGTGCAGTTTGCGGTGATTGAGAAGGATAAGGATCTGATCCTGCACGGCGTCGAGGCGCTGAACGTCGGCTATCTGGCGTTTAACACCGCGAAAAAGCCGTTCGACGACGTGCGGGTGCGCCAGGCGCTGAACTACGCCACCGATAAGAAAGCGATTGTTAACGCCGTCTTTATGGGCTCCGGCACGGTAGCGAAGTCGATGCTGCCGCCCCACAGCCTCGGCTACGCCAGCGACCTGCCGGACTACGGCTATGACGTTGCCAAAGCGAAGGCGCTGCTGGCGCAGGCGGGCGTTAAAGAGGGTACGGAGGTGACGCTGTGGTCGATGCCGGTGCAGCGCCCCTATAACCCCAATTCGCGGCGCGTTGCCGAGATGATCCAGAGCGACTGGGCGAAAGTGGGTATCAAGGCGAAAATCACTACCTTTGAGTGGGGGGAATATCTCGCCGGGATCCGCAAGGGCGAACACGACGCGGCGCTGTACGGATGGATGTCCGACAACGGCGATCCGGACAACTTTGCCGACACGCTGCTCGGCTGCGACAGCATAAAAACCGGATCGAACGCCGCGCGCTGGTGCGATAAGGACTATGATAGTCTGGTGAAGAAAGCCAGGCTGGTCAGCGAACCCGCCGCCCGGGCTGCGCTCTACGAGCAGGCGCAGGCCATTTTCTATCGCCAGGCGCCGTGGATCGCGCTGGCGAACGGTAAAACCTTCTACGCCACCCGCAGCAACGTGTCAGGCTACAGCGTGAGCCTGATGGGCAGCGATTTTTCGAAGGCGAAGCTGAACTAAGTCGGCTTTACGGGCCCGGCAGGCGCAGGCCGCCGGGCACTCTCTCAGACGACGAAGGAGTCAACATGTCACATCTGGATGAAGTGCGTTCCAGCGTAGACGCCGTGATTGAACAGGGCATTATTGCCCCGATGAACGAACTGCTGATTGCGTTAAGCGATGATGCAGACCTGAGCCGCGAAGAGCGTTACGTCCAGCAGCAGCGCCTGCGTACCGCTATCGCCCATCACGGTCAGAAGCACCGGGAGGATGAGGAGGCGCGGCGCGAGCACCTGACCGCCGGCGGCGCGATCGTGTGATGCAGCGCCTCGGTATTGTCCCCCGCCTGCTGCCCGATCTGCGCGCAGGTAAAAAGCGCCACACGATTCGCTGGCGGGAAGCGGCGATTCAACCCGGACCGCTGCGCTACGTCAGTACCGCCGATCCGCGGGAAAGCGTCACGGTTAACGTGACGCGCGTCATTACGCTACCGCTGTCGGCGGTAGCGGCTTGTCTCAATAAAGTCGACGAGTGGCCGGATGCGGTCCTGCTGGCGGGAATGCGCGAACACTATCCCGATATCGAACTCGACTCGCGGGTGGAGGTCATCTTCCACAGCGCGCCCCTCTGAATCCTGCCGGCGGTGCCCGGCAAAAATAACAGACGTTGGATTATGCTGATTGATACGTTAATAGACCTTGAACAATCCCTTCATTTTGATAAGCGCAATAACCGCGAATGGCTTGAGTCCATTCTGCACCCTGATTTTAAAGAGATCGCGCGGGCAGGGCGGATGGTGACGCGGGCGGAAACCATTGAGTCGCTGGCCAACGAGATGAGTCCCCAGCCGCTGCTAAGTTTTGACTACCGTCTTGCTCTCGTGGAAGAGAAGTGCGCCTTACTGAACTACCAGACCTCCCAGGTTGACGGCAGCCAGGCGGCACTGCGCGCCTCTATGTGGGTCCTGACCGACGCGGGCTACTGGCAGCTCTTTTTCCATCAGGGAACGCCCACGGCGGAAGTGGATTAACGTTACCGCTCCTGCGGGCGGCGGCAAATATGCTACGCTGTTGCCTGCCTGAACACCTGACTGACGCCGCTGGATTTACCCCTGATGAACGATACCGTTAAACGCAGTAAAGGCTCCGCAATAAACCGGGTTCTGGAAATTATTGAGCTGATCTCGGTGAGCGAACGCCCGCTGGCTCCGGCCGATCTGGCCTTCACGCTGGATATTCCGAAACCGAGTATTCACCGTCTGCTGCAGCAGCTGGAAGAGGACGGCTTCGTGCGCACCGACTGGCGCGGGCAGATAGTCCCCGGCGCGCGGCTGGTGAAAACGGCGGTGGGGGCGCTGTCCAGTCGGGTGCAGGAGAATATGCGCCAGTCCGTTTTACAGCGCCTGGCGGCAGAGGTGGGCGAGACCTGCGGTATCGCGATCCCCCGCGATATGGAGATGCTGTATACCGATCGGGTGCAGAGCAACTGGCCGCTGCAAATTTATCTGCCGGTGGGGTGCCGGGTGCCCGTCTGGTGTACCTCCGGCGGCAAGCTGTACCTCAGTACGCTGACCAAAGCGCAGCGCAGTCGGCTGATCGGCAATATGCAGCTGGAAGCGCTCACCCGCAACAGCCTGGTGGAGAAAGCCGCGCTTGAAGCGGATATTGCAGAGATTGCGCACACCGGCGTCAGCAACGACAACGAAGAGTTTATTGCCGGGATGGTGGCCTGTTCGGTTGCGATCGCCGGGCCTGACGACCGCTATTTTGCCAGCCTGTTTGTGCATGCGCCGACGCTGCGCTGTTCGCTTGAGCAGCTGCACGCCTTTTTACCGCAGATGCGCCAGGCCGCCCGGGAACTGAGTCAGCTGCTGAAAGAGTCTGCGCAGTAAGGGAGGTCGGGTAAGCGCGGCGCCAGCCGACAGAGGGCGGCGCCATGCTTTAACCCGGAAGTCGCCGCTGAACAGCAGCGGCGGTCCGGCACGCCTGTCAGCCCTGCGACGGCATCGAGAACTGCGCCCCTTCGCGCAGATCGGCGCTGGGCCAGCGCTGGGTGATGGTTTTGCGGCGGGTGTAGAAACGCACGCCGTCCGGGCCGTAGGCGTGCAGATCGCCGAACAGGGAGTTTTTCCAGCCGCCAAAGCTCTGACTGGCGACCGGCACCGGTAGCGGTATGTTGACCCCCACCATGCCCACCTGAATATGGTCCGTGAAGTAGCGGGCCGCTTCGCCGTCGCGGGTGTAAATACAGGTGCCGTTGCCGTACTCATGATCGTTAATCAGCTGCATCGCCTGTTCCATGGTCTGTACCCGCACTACCTGCAGTACCGGGCCAAAAATCTCCTGGCGATAGCTCTCCATCTCCGGCGTCACGCGGTCAATAAGCGTCGCGCCGACGAAAAAGCCGTTTTCATAGCCAGCGGGGCGTAAGTGACGTCCATCGATGACGATGTCTGCGCCCTGTTGTTCGGCGCTGGCGATGGCATTTTCGACATTTTGCTGGTGCTGGCGGGTGATCAGCGGGCCAAAGTCGTTGTGGGTATCGCTGTAGACGCCGACCTTCAGCGGCTGCATGGCGTGCTGTAACTGCGCGATCAGCTTATCGGCAATGTCGTCCCCGACGGCCACGGCGACCGACAGCGCCATACAGCGCTCGCCGGAGGAGCCGAACGCCGCGCCCAGCAGGGAGTTAACCACGTTATCCAGGTCCGCATCCGGCATCACGATGGCGTGATTTTTTGCCCCGCCCAGCGCCTGACAGCGTTTACCGTTCCCCGCCGCCGTGGCGTAAATATGGCGGGCAATCGGCGTAGAGCCGACGAAGCTCACCGCCTGAATGCGCGGATCGCTCAGCAGAGTATCCACCGCCTCCTTATCGCCGTTAACCACGTTCATCACGCCGTCCGGCAGGCCCGCCTCTTTCAGCAGCTGGGCGATAAACAGCGTGGAGCCCGGATCCCGCTCCGAGGGCTTGAGGATAAAGCAGTTGCCGCAGACGATAGCCAGCGGGTACATCCACAGCGGCACCATCGCCGGAAAATTGAACGGCGTGATCCCGGCCACCACCCCCAGCGGGTGAAACTCGCTCCAGGAGTCGATCCCGGGACCGGCATTTTTACTGTATTCCCCTTTTAGCAGCTCGGGGGCGCCGCAGGCATACTCGACGTTTTCAATGCCGCGCTGCAGTTCGCCTGCGGCATCGTGGAGAATTTTGCCATGCTCTTCGCCGATCATGTTACAGATGGTGTCGGCGTGTTCTTCGAGCAGCGCTTTAAAACGAAACATCACCCGCGCCCGTTTCGCCACGGGCGTATCGCGCCAGGCGGGAAAGGCGGCAGCGGCGGCGGCAATCGCCTGTTCGACCGTACTTTTACTCGCCAGGGCGACCTCTTTAGTGGCTTCGCCAGCCGCCGGGTTATACACCGGCTGCGTGCGGGCGCGGTCGTTGACCCGCTCGCCGTTGATTAAGTGTCCAATTATGTTCATCGGATTATCCTGTCAGTCTGTTAGAGAGAAGGCGGGCCGCTATCAGGCCCAGAGCTGCTGATAGAGCGCGATGATCTCGCGGCTATCCGGGACGCGAGGGTTGTTGCCCGGCGATCCTGACGCCAGCGCCTGCTCGGCCATGACGGCAACGACCTCATCAAAGTGCGGCTTCGCCACGCCAAATTCGGCCAGGGTCGGGACCTTCAGCGCCCGGTTGAATGTCTGCAGGGCGGTGAGCAGTTTGTCATTCGCCCCGGCGTCGTCGTCGCCGGTGTCGGCAACGCCGATGGCCCTCGCGCAGTCGGCATAGCGTTCAGGGGCGGCGGCAAGCGAAAACGCGGTGACCGCGGGCAGCAGCATGGCGTTGGAGAGACCGTGCGGGACGTGGAAAAACGCGCCTATCGGGCGGCTCATGCCGTGAACCAGCGCCACAGAGGCGGTGGAAAAAGCCATCCCGGCAAGCGTAGAGCCGAGCATCATCGCTTCGCGTGCCGCAACATCCTCGCCGTGGCTGTAGACCCGCTGCAGGTTCGGGCCAATCAGGCGCATTGCCGACAGCGCCAGGTTATCGCTGAACGGGCTGGCTTTGCGGCTGACATAGGCTTCTATCGCGTGGGTGAGGGCATCAATCCCGGTGTCTGCCGTGGTGCGGGCGGGCAGGCTCAGGGTCAGGTCGGCATCGACGATGGCGGCTGCCGGCACAAATCCGGCGCCGGCGCAGAGCATTTTTTCGTTGTTTTTCTCATCCGTAATGATGGTAAAGCGCGTCACCTCCGAACCGGTGCCGGCGGTGGTGGGAATGGCGATAAGCGGAATGCCCGGCGCATCGGCCTGATGGGGGAACTTATAGTCGCGGATATTGCCCCCGTGCCTGCCGAGAATCGAGAGGGCCTTCGCGCTGTCGATGGGACTGCCGCCGCCGACGGCAATAATCACGTCCCAGGCGGCGCCGTTGACGTATGCCATGCCGGCTTCGATGGAGGCGGCGGTCGGCTCCGGCTCTGTGCCGTCAAAAACGCCGCTGTCGATGCCGGCCGCCGCAAGCAGCGTTTTAATCTGCGCAATGTAGCCGAGCTTAACCATCATTTTATCGGTAACAATGAGCGCATTTGCGCCCTGAAGCGCGCTGACGATGTCCGGGAGTTTACGCAGGGCGCCGGCGCCGATCTCCATCATGCGGGGTAAAACAACTGAGACAGACATAGGAATTCCTTAGCCTCGGGAGCAGGGTGATGTTATTGGAGTTGGTTAAAGTGATACGATATGTATCATTATTGTTGTTTTTCGGTTTTGCAAATGACAGCGAAGGCGGATGTCTCATTACGTGACGACGCCCGCAAATGCGGGCGTCAGGGAAGGCGGTTTGGGGGAGGGGAAAGCGTTAAAACGATCGTCGGGCCACCAGCCAGGCGCCCAGCGCCAGCAGGAGCGCGCCCAGCAGGGGGCCGACCAGCGCGCGCCAGGGCAGGGGCGGCGCGCGGACAATATCCAGCGCCAGGCCGCCAATCAGCTGGCTGGCAACGAGGACGGCAATGGTGGTGGCCGCCCCGAGGTGTTGATAGCCGCTGATGCTGGCAAAAACGAAAAATGAGCCCAGCAGACCGGGCAGCAGCGACCACCAGCTCAGCCGGGCCGCCAGTTCATGAAAGCCCGCCACGCCGTGCTTCATCAGCAGCAATGAGACAAACAGCGCAATCCCCACCAGCGAATTGAGCAGCATGGCGATCAGAATGGTGGAAGAGGCCTGGGTAATCCGCACCATCAGCGTATTCTGGACCACCAGCCCGAGTCCTGCCGCGACCAGAAAACAGAGCGTCAGGGTGTGATTCACGGGGCCACATCCGGATCCCGGCGTTCGTCGAGCCGCAGCTGCATAAAGGTGAGATCCAGCCAGCGGCCAAACTTGGTGCCCACCTGCGGCATCTGCGCGGTGGTGACGAAGCCAAACGCCTGGTGCAGCCGCAGCGAGGCGGTATTCTCCGATTCGATCCCGGCGACCATCACATGCTTGCCGATACGCCTGGCCTCGGCGATAAGCCCGCCGAGCAGCGCCCGGCCAATGCCTTTGCCCTGATGCTCCGGATGCACATACACCGAGTGCTCCACCGTGTGGCGAAAGCCGTCAAAGGCGCGCCAGTCGCCGAAGGAGGCGTAGCCGGTAATGGTGCCGCTTTCCTCGCTGACCAGCACCGGGTAGCCCGCCTGCTGCCGGGCCTTCAGCCAGGCAAGGCGGTTGTCGCCGTCCACGGTATGGTCGCTCCAGATGGCGACGGTGTTCAGCACGGCGTGATTGTAGATATCGGCGATAGCGCCGCACTCTCTGGCGCCCGCGTGTCGTATGTTCATGGCTCACCCTGTTGTTCACTATAGTAATACGCTATTGATACTATAGTTTACGCGGCGCTGGCAATACGCTATTCGGCAATCACCGTATCCGGCGGCAGACGCCAGTCCGGGGCGGTAAATGCGCGCAGCGCCTGCGGGCGGTAGAGCTGGTTTTGCCAGCCGCCGCCGGGCTGCATCACCGGCGAAGGCGCGCTGCTCTGCAGGCGGGTCACCGCCGCCCGGTGGATCATCATGCCCGGCGACACCGGTTCGCCGAGGGTGCGGGGGCTGGTTATCCACGGCTTGCCGCCGCCCCATTCGCAGTGGATGCCGCCGAGCGGATCCTCCGCGCGCGCCACTGAGTTCACCTGCGCGCCCAGCGTCCGCAGTTCGTCGCGCAGCCAGCGGTAGCTGATGTTGGACAGGCCGTTGCCGTCGCCCCCGGCCGGGTAGCCGCCGCCGACATCGCTGTGGATACCGGCAAACAGCACCTGGACGATGCCGTCGCGGGCGTGCCAGCAGGTCGGCGTGAAGTCCACGCGCTCTTCGTCGATGGCGATTGCCTGGCGGCCGTAGCGCACCCGCTCCCCCAGCCGGGTGTCGGCGAACTGATAAACGTCGAGGCGCTTTGCGTTCTGATAGCGCGGAATGCCCAGCGCGCCGACGGTTTCCCACACGGCCACCGCCTCAATGGGCACGTCCGCCAGCAGCAGGTCCGGGTCGAGATCGCGGTGAAAGAGCCGGGGAAGCTGCGCCAGAAGGCGGTTAATCAGCGGTACGGAAGCGCCTGAGTTTTGCCGGTAGCGCAGCCACGCCGCCACGCCCAGCCGGCAGGCGTTTTGCTCATCGTCAAAATCGACTTTCCCGGCGTCCAGCAGGCCGCATTTGCCGATCATGCCGGCCAGCGCCCGCGCCGTATAGGCGCCGCGGCTAAATCCGGTCAGATAAATGCGGTCGCCCGGCCGGTAGTGGCGGGAGACGAAAAGGTAGCCGCGTACAATGTGGCAGAGAATGCCGGCGCCGAAGACGCCGCCTAGGATCTTCAGCAGCCAGTTGTCCGAGTCGCCGACGCCGTGGATGTAGCGCGCCACCTGAACCACGCCGCCGTCGGCGGTCAGCGTTTTCTGGTACTCATCTTTCAGCGGCGGGGAGAGCGTATCTTCCGCGCCGGCCAGGTCGCCGTACAGCCGCCAGACGTTGGTGTAGTCCGGCTGTCCGTCGCGGTTGTCGTCCTGGTCCGGGCTGTTCCAGGTGCCGTCCGCACAAAAAATAATGTTTTTATTCATGGCGATATCCGATCCGTGGGGGAACGATCACTGTAGACAATTCTGTCGGAGGCGTCATCTGGAAATCTGCCGCTGATACTATATACACAAAATCATTCAAGCTGCATCAAGGCGGCAAGGGAGTGACAAATTCGTCGGGAACGAATTTGACCAGCCGCAGGCTGGCCTCTGGTGAGAGACAGGAGTCTCTCATTAATCCCCGGGAGCTTACTGAAGTAAGTGACTGGGGTGAGCGAGCGCAGCCAACGCAGAGGCAGTTTGAAGGATGACGTGTATAGTATTACGTTATGAATACTATCGAAGACACCTTAAATCAGCGCATCAGCGCCCGCATCCGCATCGAGCGCGAATCGCGCGGCTGGTCGCTCAGCGATCTGGCCGAGCGGGCGGGCGTCTCCCGGGCGATGATCCACAAAATCGAACGCGGCGAGAGCAGCCCGACCGCCGCGCTGCTCGGGCGCCTCTCCGGCGCGTTCGGCATCAGCATGTCAACGCTGATTGCCCGCGCCGAGATGCAGGAGGGCGCGCTGCTGCGCTATGAAAATCAGCCGCTGTGGCGGGATCCGCTCAGCCACTATCTGCGCCGCCACATCTCGCCGCGCGGCGATCTTCCCGTTGACCTGGTGCAGATTACCCTGCCGCCGGGCAGCGACATACCGATGCCCGCCGCCTCCTACGCCCTGGCGCGCCAGCTTATCTGGCTCCAGCAGGGCGAGCTGCTGTTTATCGAAGGCGAGACGCGCCACGCCATGCGCGCCGGAGACTGCCTGGCCCTCGGGCCCCCGAGCGACTGCCGCTTCGTTAATGAAAGCGCCGATGACTGCGTCTACCTGGTGGTGCGCCTTAACGTCCGCGGCGCATAATGCCAAAGCGCAGCCCGATGCCAGCAGTTACTCTTATTAAAAACATCCCCTACAGGAGAACGCTATGATGCTGGAAAATAATACCCGCCACCGCCGCTGGGTGCTGGCCTCGCGCCCGCACGGCGAACCGCGCGCGGAAAACTTTCGTCTCGAAGAGGGCGACATCCCGCAGCCCGGCGACGGCGAGCTGCTGCTGCGCACCGTTTACCTTTCGCTCGATCCGTACATGCGCGGGCGGATGAGCGATGCGCCTTCGTATGCCGAACCGGTGGCGGTTGGCGCGACGATGACCGGCGGCACCGTCAGCCGGGTCGCGGCGTCAAACCATCCCGATTACGCGGTCGGCGAGTGGGTGCTGGCCGCCAGCGGCTGGCAGAACTACGCCATTTCCGACGGCGAAGGGCTGATAAAGCTGGGCGACAACCCCGAACACCCCTCGTGGGCGCTGGGCGTCGCCGGGATGCCGGGTTTTACCGCCTATATGGGGCTGCTGGATATCGGCCAGCCGAAGGCGGGCGAGACGCTGGTCGTCGCGGCGGCAACCGGGCCGGTCGGGGCTACCGTCGGGCAGATTGGCAAACTGAAGGGCTGTCGCGTGGTGGGCGTGGCCGGCGGCCGGGAGAAGTGCGACTACGCCGTGCAGACGCTGGGCTTTGACGCCTGCCTCGATCACCGCGCCGCCGATTTTGACCAGCAGCTGGCCCGCGCCTGCCCGCAGGGCATTGATATCTATTATGAGAACGTCGGCGGTAAGGTCTTTGACGCGGTGCTGCCGCTGCTCAACACCTCCGCCAGGGTGCCGGTGTGCGGCCTGGTCAGCGGCTACAGCGCCACCTCGCTGCCCGACGGACCCGACAGGCTGCCACTGCTGATGGCGACCCTGCTGAGAAAGCGTATCCGTATGCAGGGCTTTATTATTGGTCTCGACTACGGTCAGCGGATTAATGAATTTCGCGAGGCGATGTCGGCGTGGCTGAACGACGGGGCAATTCACTATCGGGAGCATATTCTCGACGGACTGGAAAATGCCCCGCAGGCCTTTTTCGCGATGCTGAAGGGAGATAATTTCGGCAAAACCGTGGTGCGCGTGGCGCAGGATGCTTAAAAAACGCTCGGCGGCGCGTAAAGCGCCGCTTTTTTCGTGCAAATTTTCCGTCAGCGGCTTTAATTAATGCAGCCTCTAATTGATATTTCTTAATAACGTGACCGGAATGATAAACCCCGGTAATAATAATGACAGCCCTTCTTTTTTTCTTTTATCCAACACCAGATTCGCTCTCAGTCCGTAATGAGAAAAGTGATAATAGAAACAGGAAGCCAGCATGCCCGATTTTGAAAAAGCCCAAAGAATGAGCCTGACGACTCAGGTTGAAGTCAATCTAAAGAGCGCCCTGATCGTGGGGTCCCTGAAGCCGGGCATCAGGCTGATTACCCGTGAGATTGCTGAACAGCTGGGAACCAGCATTACGCCGGTGCGGGAAGCGCTGCTGCGGCTGGTTTCTTCCGGCGCGCTGCAGGCCACGCCCGCCCAGGCTTTTCTGGTGCCGGAGATTTCGCTGGCGCGCTTCAGGGAGGTGAATCAGATCCGCAAAAATCTGGAGGGGATGGCGGCGGCGGCGGCGGCGGTGAAGATGACGCCGGGCAGGCTGAACGACCTGCGCGCGCACATGCAGGCCTTTACCGACGCGATTGATGAGGGGGATATGGCGAATGCGCTGCAGGCCAACTGCCGCTTCCATTTTCGGCTCTATGACTATGCCGAAATGCCGACGCTGACGGCGATGATTGAACAGCTGTGGGTCCGCATCGGACCGTGCTTTAACTATCTGCAGACGCAGCCCTGCGAGGTACTGCGCCAGCACCGGATTTGCGATGCGCTGTTCTCGGCGCTGGAGCGCGGGGACCAGACGCAGAGCGCCGCGGCTATCTGCCAGGCGATTGATAAGGATGCGGCGGTGATCCAGCGCCAGTATCTGAACTGAATCTGAGGGCGCCGGAGGATCCGGCACCCGTTTCCTGACTACATGAACTGATACGACACCGACAGCCCCACGCCGTAGTTGCGGCCGGGGGCGGGTTCGTAATAGCGCCCGTTGGATTCGTTGACGATAACCGACCCGGCGTACTCGCGGTCAAACAGGTTGTCGACGCGGCCAAACAGATCCATCATCCAGTTCCCGGCGCCAAACTTATAGCCGGTGTTGAGGCCAACCACGGTCCAGCCCGGCGCCCGCTCGCTGTTTTTATCGTTCGCCATAATGCCGCTCATATAGCGGATATCGCTGCCCGCGTACCAGCCCAGCTCCGGCTGATAGCCGAAGCTGGCGTAGCCCATATTGCGGGCGATGCCGGGAATGCGGTGGCCGTTGCAGTTGCCGTCGGCGCAGACGTTGCTGCGGTAGGTGGCGTCGAGCCAGGTCCAGGCCGCCTTCAGCTTCCAGCTGTCGCCAAACTGCTGATCCAGCGCCAGCTCCATGCCGCGGCGGCGGGTTTTGCCGGCGTTTTTGTAGCTGGTGCGTCCGCCGCTGCTGCTGTCGACCACGATTTCGTTATCGGTGTCGGTTTTGAACAGGGCGGCACTGAACAGGCCGTTGCCGATGCGCGTTTTGCTGCCGATTTCGATGGTTTCGTTGGTGGAGGGGCGCAGATTCATGTTCAGCCCGCCCTTATCGTCCGAGCGATAGGAGAGCTCGTTGATGGTCGGCGTTTCGAAGCCGCGCCCCGCCGAGGCGTAGACGTTCCAGGCATCGGTGACCGCATACTTGAGCGATCCCGCCGGCAGCCACTTGTGGTAGTCGGCATCACCGCTGTCGTCGCCGTTGTCGGGCCTGATGTAGTGATCGTTGGAGTCGAACCACACCGAACTGTAGCGCACCCCGGCGTCGAGGCTCAGCTTATCGGTCAGCTGCCACTGGGTCTGCAGGTAGGGGTCGACGTTCCACATCAGGTTGCGCTCTTTGCGGCGCAGGTTGCCTTTCTGCCCGTAGCTGGGTTCGCCGTTGACCAGATGGAAGTTTTCGTAGCCCCGGCGCTGCTCGGTCATCGTCTCGTAGTCGAGACCGGTGGTGAAGCTGACCGGCACCAGCAGTTCGCCGCGGTGGGTCCAGCGGGTATCGATACCCTGGTAGTGGCGGTCGAGGTTGATAACGCCCCCGGCGTGGGTGGGGCGCAACTGCGGAGCCATGGGAATCGACTGATACTGCGTCGTCTGCCGCTCCCCGGCGTACATCATCACGCTCAGGTCATCCTGCGCAGTCAGCTGGCGCTCATAGCGCAGGCCCGCCTGGGTCTGCTTGAGGTTTTTGCGGGTATTGAACCCATCGCCGCGCGGCGACTGGCGGGCGCTGTCGCGCCACTCCTGCTTATTCAGACCGCCCGGATCGTCGGCCTTCATATCCACGCTGTTAAACAGCAGGGTCAGCTTGCTGGCGTCGTCGATGCGGACCCCGAGCTTGGCGTTGGCCAGATTCTTGCGCGCGCCGCTGTGGTCCCGGTAGCCGCGGGTGATCATCCGGCTGCTGGAGACGGTGTAGTCCACATCGCCCGCCTGGCTGCCGTCGCCGGTGGCGCCGCTGGCCTTCAGCCCGTAGCGCCAGGTGCCGTAGCTGCCGTAGTAGCTGCTGGCTTCAACGGTGTCCGGCTGCTGTCCGCGCTGGGTGGTGACGTTGACCACGCCGCCGGAGGAGTTGCCGTAGAGCGCCGAAAACGGCCCGCGCAGAACGTCAATATGGTCGATGCTGGCGATGTCGATATTCGAGGTCTGCCCCTGGCCGTCGGGCATGGTGGCCGGAATGCCGTCAACGTACAGACGAATGCCCCGCACGCCGAAAGTGGAGCGGGAGCCAAAGCCGCGAATAGAGATCTGCAGATCCTGGGCATAGTTCTGCCGGTTCTGCACCTGCAGCCCCGGCACCGCGCCGAGGGACTCCGAAAGATTGATGCGCGGCGCGGCCTGGCGCATATCGTCGCCGTTCACCACGCTGACCGCCGCGGGAGTGTCGAGCTCGGAAATGCCCTGCGGCGCGGCGGTAACGATCATCGTCTGGCTGTCATCAGCCTGGGAGAAGGGCGTAAACGGCAGCAGAAGTACTGAAATCGCGGCCCTGCGAATAGTCATAATTTTCATACACGTCTCATGTGATGAACCAAATGGAACAAATTGTGCTTATGTTAATAGGTTTGACGGCTTTTTAAAATGTTTACAGAAAGTTGCACTGATTTTTATCATGAATATAGCCCTGCGGCGGGCAGAACGTAATTATCGCTCCACATTAATGGCATAAATGATTACTATTCGCATCAATGATTATCATAAAGTGGACAGTCATCTGTTCGTCATGCACATTAACACACTGTTATCAAAGGGAGTCTTCATGTTATTACCTCAGCTTTCCGCCCCGCGCTTTCGCCGTTCGCTGCTGTTAACCTCGCTGCTGATTGCCGGCAGCTTCAGCGCCCACGCCGCCGATGAGATGCTGCGCAAGCCTGTGGGCAAAGGCGCCTACGAGATGGCCATCGGCCAGCAGGAGAACGCCCTGTGGGTGGCCACCTCCCAGAGCCGCAAAACCGACAAGGGCGGGGTAGTGTATCGCCTCGATCCGGCGACGCTGGCGATTACGCAGATCATTCACAGCGATCTGAAACCGTTCGGGGCGACGCTCGACAACCAGAGCCAGGTGCTGTGGTTTGGCAACACCCTTAACGGCAGCGTGACGGCAATCGACGCGAAAACCGGCGACGTAAAGGGCCGCATTGTCCTCGACCCGCGCCAGCGCAGCGAAACCGTGCGTCCGCTGCAGCCGCGCGAGCTGGTGGCCGATGAGAAGACCAACACCATTTACATCACCGCCGTGGGCAAAGAGAGCGCGGTCTGGGTCGTTGACGGCGCCGCGATGAAGCTGAAAACCACCATTGAAGGCACCGGGGAGCGCACCACCGCGCTGGCGATTGATGACGACGCGCAGCGTCTCTACGTGGTCAGCTCCAGCGGCGAGCTGCTGACCATTGATACCGCGAAAAACAGCATCATCGAACGCCACAAGCTGGTGGACGACGGCAAAGAGCACGCCTTCCTGAACATCGCGCTGGATAAGGCCAACCACCGCGCCTACGTTACCGACTTTAAGCAGCCGGAAGTGCTGGTCGTCGACTACCGCAGCGGCAAGGTGGTGGATAAAGTTGCCGCCCCGGAATCGCTGGCGGTGCTGTTCAACCCGGCGCGCAATGAAGTGTACGTCACCCACCGCATGGCGGGTAAAGTGAGCGTGATCGACGCGAAGACCAATAAAGTGGTCAAAACTTTCGATACGCCGCCGCGCCCGAACAGCCTGGCGCTCTCCGCCGACGGCAAGACCCTGTACGTCACCGTCAAGCAGGAGTCCACGCGCGAGAAAGAGGCCACCCAGCCTGACGATGTGATCCGCATCAGCCTGTAATTTCTCAGGCGTCAGAAAAGAGAAGGGAAGGCCGAAGCCTTCCCTTTTTACGCTATGCTTTGCCGATCAGGATTTCATCGCTTCATCATGAAGCGCATTCACCCGCTTACGCACCCCGAACCAGCCCGCCACCAGGATCACCGCCAGCAGCGGGATTGAGGCGATGGTGAAGGTGCCGTTCGGATAGTCGAAGGCCATCAGCACCAGCACGCTGAGCAGGAACAGCAGCGTCAGCCAGGAGGTCACCGGTGCCCCCGGCAGCTTGAAGCTGACGTCGGCGCATTTGCCCTCTTTAATCGCCTTCCGCAGGCGCATCTGGCACACCACGATAAAGCCCCAGGAGGCGATAATGCCCAGCGAGGCGATGTTGAGGACGATTTCAAACACCTGCGACGGCACCAGATAGTTGAGGATAACGCCCAGCACGTAGACCGCAAGCGTAGCGAGGATCGCCGCGTGCGGCACGTGGTGGCGGCTCATCTTCGACATAAACTTCGGCGCCGACCCGCCCATCGACATCGAGCGCAGGATGCGCCCGGTGCTGTAGAGGCCGGAGTTGAGGCTGGAGAGCGCCGCGCTCAGCACCACGATGTTCATGATGCTGCCGACGTAGGGAATGCCGAGCTTCGAGAAGAAGGTGACGAACGGGCTCTGGCCGGCCTGATAGGCGTTCCACGGCAGCAGCAGCACCAGCAGCACCACCGAGCCGACGTAGAACAGGCCGATGCGCCAGATCACGCTGTTGATCGCCTTCGGCACCATAGTCTGCGGATCTTTACACTCGCCCGCCGCCGTACCCACCAGCTCAATGGAGGCGAAGGCAAAGACCACGCCCTGCACCAGCACCAGCGCCGGCAGCAGGCCGTGCGGGAACAGGCCGCCGTTGTCGGTGATCAGGTGAAAGCCGGTGGCGTTGCCGTCCAGCGGCTTGCCGGTGCCGAGAAACACCGTACCGACCACCAGGAAGATAACGATGGCCAGCACCTTCAGCAGGGCGAACCAGAACTCCATTTCGGCGAACCACTTCACGCCTATCATGTTCATGGTGCCGACCACCGCCAGCGCGCCGAGGGCGAACACCCACTGCGGGACATCGCCGAAGGCGCCCCAGTAGTGCATATAGAGGGCGACGGCGGTGATATCGACGATGCCGGTCATCGCCCAGTTAACGAAGTACATCCAGCCCGCCACGTAGGCGGCCTTTTCGCCGAGAAATTCCCGGGCGTAGGAGACGAAGTTGCCGCTGGAGGGGCGGTGAAGCACCAGCTCGCCCAGCGCGCGGAGGATAAAGAAGGAGAAAATGCCGCACACCAGATAGACGAGGGCAAGAGAGGGGCCGGCCATCTGCAGGCGGGCGCCCGCGCCGAGAAACAGGCCGGTGCCGATGGCGCCGCCGATGGCGATCATCTGCACGTGGCGGTTGCTCATCGCCTTGTGGTAACCCTCCTCATGGGAGTTTAGCCAGCGGCGTTTGGCAGCGTGTTTTTCCGCCGCGCTGTTGTGTTTTGTACTCATTAAGATACCTGAAGTTCCTGTCATTCCCCCAGGCGGGGGGCCATAATGGCGGACGGTGAAACGATTGCGTCCGCCAGCGCACCGTTCGGACTTTCTCACTATTCTGACGCAGAGATAAGCCAAAACCCGGCGCAGCATCGTACCCGCAAATGATAAGTGACGCAAAAGATAACAGTGCGAAACTCATTAGCTTTTGAAGTATTTAAGACGGCGATCGCAGCGCGCGGTTGAAGACCGTGCCGTCAACCTGTTACAACTACAGACTACCTAAAAACAGGAGGTTTTAATGGCCAGAATCGCAGTCGATATGGATGAAGTGATCGCCGACTTCAACGCTAAATTTATCGCTACCTTCAACGCCCGCGGCGGGCGGCAAATCAGCGTCGGGGAGATGGCCGGCAAGGCGTTTCACAGCCTGCTGCCGGAGATGCAGGAGGAGGTGCTGGCGATGATAGGCGCTGAAGGTTTCTTTGCCGATCTGCCGGTAATGCCCGACAGCCAGGACGTGCTGGCGAGGATGAGCAAGCGCCACGAGATTTTTATCACCACCGCGGCGATGGAGTTTCCCGCCTGCTTTAACGACAAATTCAGCTGGCTCAAGGAACACTTTCCCTTTATCAGCCCGATGAACGTGGTGTTCTGCGGCAGCAAAAGCATTATCAATGCCGACTATCTGATCGACGACAACAGCCACCACTTCGCGCATTTTCGCGGTGAAGGCATTCTCTACTCCGCGCCGCACAATCTTTACGTCGAGGGCTTTACCCGGGTGCGGAACTGGCAGGAAGTGGGGGCGATGTTTTTGTGATAGCCGGCCCCCCGAAAACGCGCTGTTTTCGGGGGGCCGGGACAGGTCAGGGCGTGCCGCCGCGCAGGACTGACAGCAGCGCCTGGGTGTCGAGCCTGCCCACAGCATCGCTGCCTTCCAGCAGGTCTTCTGCCATCTGGCGCTTCTTGTTGTGCAGAGAGACCATCTGCTCTTCAAGGGTGCCTTCCATCACCAGACGATACACCGTCACCGGCCGCTCCTGGCCCATGCGGTGGGCGCGGTCGCTGGCCTGATCTTCGACCGCCGGGTTCCACCACGGATCGAGATGGATAACGTAGTCCGCGGCCGTCAGATTGAGGCCCGTCCCGCCGGCCTTGAGGCTTATCAGAAACAGATCGCCCTCTCCAGCCTGAAAGGCCGCGACGCGCTTTTGCCGTTCCGCAGCGGGCGTCGTGCCGTCCAGGTACTGATAAGCAATACCCGCGCGCTCCAGCGCGGCGCGCAGCAGCGCCAGGTGATCGACGAACTGGCTGAATACCAGCGCCTTATGGTGGTTCTCACGCAGTTCACCGATTATCGCCAGGCAGGCCGCCAGCTTGCTGCTTTGCGGCGCCGCGCTCTCCAGGACCAGGGCGGGGTTGCAGCAGAACCGGCGCAGGCGGGTGATCTCCGTCAGCACCTGCAGCGGGCCGACGTTTTCTCCCGCCTCCAGATTTTCAACCGCCTGCCGCCGCAGGGCCTCGTACCAGTGCTGCTCCTCGGCGCTCATCGGGATCTGATACAAAATATCCGTGCGCGGAGGCAGCTCATCCAGCACCTGTGATTTCGTTCTGCGCAGGATAAACGGCTTCACCAGCTGCTTCAGCGCGCCGCCAGCCACTCTGTCTCCCTGTCCGGCAGGCAGGGCAAAGCGCTGATTGAAGGATTTCAGGCTTCCCAGCAGGCCGGGGTTGAGGAAGCGGAACAGGCTCCACAGCTCACCGAGGTGATTCTCAACCGGCGTGCCGCTCAGCGCCAGGCGAAAATCTACCTTCAGCGCCGTTACCGCTTTGGCTCGCTGGGTCTGCGCATTTTTAATCGACTGGGCTTCGTCCAGCACCACGCTGTGCCATTGCGGCTGGTGAAAAAGCCCGGCATCCTGCAGCAGAAGGCCATAGCTGACGACTACGACCTCGAAGGGCTCCAGCGCCGACAAATCGCGGCGGCTGCGGTAATCGCGAAGCCGCAGCGTGGGGGCGAAGCGGCTGCTTTCACTCAGCCAGTTGTGGGTCACCGAGGTCGGGGCGACAACCAGCTGCGGTCCTCCCGACGCGCGCTCCAGCATCAGGGCCAGCGCCTGCAGCGTTTTTCCCAGCCCCATATCATCGGCCAGGCAGGCGCCGACGCCCCACTGGGCCAGGCGCGAAAGCCAGCAGAATCCGTCCACCTGGTAATCGCGCAGTTCCGCCTTGAGGGTTGAGGGGACGGCGGGCCGGTGTTGTTCCCGCGCCTCAAGCCTGCTCAGCTGCTGTTGCCAGTCGGCGTCGCCGCTAAACTCTCCGGCCTCATCGGCGAGCTGCTTCAGAAAGGGCAGGGTTAGCGCATTCAGATTGAGGTTATCGCGACCGCCGCTCAGCAGAGCAATCTGCTGCAGACGCTGGCGCAGCTGATTATCCAGCGCCAGCCAGTCACCTTCGCCCAGGCGGATAAAGCGCCCCCGGCTCTCCTGCAGCAGCGTCAGCAGCTGGCGCAGCTCCAGCACGCGGCCATCGTCAAGTTTCAATGTCCCGCCGAGGGTGAACCACTCCCCCTGGCGATGGGTGTTCAGCGTCAGCGCGTGCATGTTGCGCCGTCCGCCGAGCCGCAGCCGTTCGCCCTCCGGCCACACGCATTCCAGCAGCGCGCTATCCACATTGCGCAGTTCGCTGAGCGCTTCCAGGGCGTCCTGCGGATCGTCAAATTGCCATTCGTTAGTGTCCGGAGCGCCTTCAGCCAGCATCGGGCAGAGGGCCAGAACCTGCCGGAGCCTTTGCTGCTCATCGGCAAGCGAACGCTGGGCCTGTATCGCCTGACCGGCCTGCTCCCCGCTGATAACGTCCGATCCCCGGCCGGGAGCGAACCAGGCGCCGTCGGCCAGCGGGCGGACCAGGAGCTGCATGCGCAGCCCCTCGCCGAGCGGCAGCAGATGGGCATATATTTTATCATCCGCCGGCACGTGAGGGATGTGGGCCATCAGCTCGGGAAGGTCGGTTTGCACCGGCAGCAGCGGGGCGATAGCCGCGACGGACTGCAGCGCTCTGTCGCGGCCGCTCAGCGGAATGTGCAGCCCGTCGCCGACGATAGCCGCAATGCGGCGATGTTCTTCACTGACCGGATAGACCACCAGCCGGGTCGGCGTCTCTTTGCGGGTGACCAGATGCTGCCCCTCGCCGATGGCAGGCGATAGCGTCAGCCGCAGACGATTGTCGCTTTCGGTGAGCACCAGCGTGACCTGACCCGCTTCGACGTCGATGCGGGTATCGGGCGCATCGTGCCAGAAGACCGCCGGATGGCCGGCAAGCAAGGGGAGTGCGGATTCTGCATCAAGTTCGTAGCGGCCGCGATCGTAGTACGAGTAGCCGGAGGTGTAATGAATGTGGCGAATCACCTGGCGATCCTGGGCGACCAGCCAGGGGAGGGTGTCTGCTTCTGCATGCAGACGCTTGAGCGCCACGGCGCGGCCCTTGGTCCAGCCCTGCTTGTTGCGCTTCTGCTCGAGCGGAGAGAGCTCCACGCCCCAGCGCCCCAGCGCCACCAGCCAGGCCAGCCGGGAGTCGCTACTGCTGGCTTTGGGCATTAGCTGGCCCAGCGCCTCCAGGGCATATTCCCAGTCCGGCTTCCGCTGCCAGAGGCTGCAGAGAGGCTGAACCTCCCCGGGCCGCGTGGGGGCGGCCTGGCTGAATGTCAGATGCAGAATGGTGCGAATATCATACGCCGGCAGCTGATATCCCCGCGCCTCCAGCAGGCGGGCAAAGGCTTCAAGCTGTTTGCACAGCTTATCGGCGTCGGGGATGTCGCCCCGCCAGTAGAGCACCAGCGCCTTCAGCAGGCCCGCCATCCCGCTAAAGGATCTGCTGCTCATCTGCGGCGGATGCGCTAACGCAGCGCCGCTGCGCTCGCGCAGCAGGCCCTCAAGTATCGACCATTCGCCGCCGAAGCCCCCGGCGATCGCCTGGCGGGTGACCTCCCGTAACGTCTTAATATCAGCGGGCTTATCGCTGGGTAACAGCGTCAGGGCCACCCTGACAGACGCCAGCGGCGGCAGATGGAGCTGTCGGCTGCGCGTAATTTTCCGGTATTGGCCGAGCAACTGGCGGTGGACCTCCGTGGCGCCAGCCGGATCGCCGCGATACAGGCAAAACCAGCCGGCGACAGAGAGCGGCAGACCGTTGGCCGTCAGCTGAGTCAACAGTTCGCGGTCGTTACGCAATAGCGCCTGCAGGGCCAGCGGGCCGTGAAGTAGCTCCGCAATGCGCTTGTGCGAAAGCGCCTGTGCGCGGGCAAACTGCCAGATAGGCTGACAATCGCTGAGCCGGTAGCTGGCATCGTTTAGCGCCGTGGCAAGCAGCAGGCTCTGCACCTCCTCGTTAAGCAGAGTAAAGACGCGCTGCCCGGCGTCATCGGTAAACAGGGTAACGGTGGGATCGACGGCATCAAAATAGTCAAAGTAAGCGGCATTTTTCGCCAGCAGCGCGGGCAGGACAGTCACGTTGCCTGACAGAATGGCCGTCCACAGCAGCGCGCGGTCCGGCTGCGTCACGCCGCGCAGATAAAGAGGAAGCGGTTGCGGACCGCCCAGTATCGCCTTACGGGCCTCCGGCTGCGTCAGCAGCCAGAGGAAAACGCTGTTTTCAAGCCCGGGGGTTAGCGCCCAGCGGGTACCCGTTTTCTGCACCCAGCCCTGCGCCCGTAAACGTTCCAGCGCGTCGCTAACCTCTGCGGTGCTCATGCGCCGATCGCCGGTGGGGCTGATGCCGAGCAGGTGAACGTTCTCCAGCAGCGCCGTTCTTGATAGCTCACCCAGCAGGGCCAGCTGGCTGAGGAGGACGGCGAAGTGATAGGGGAGCCCGGCGATGGTGTCGGCTCCGTGCCCATGCGATGTCATGTTGTCACTGCGAGAGGTCATGTCATTACCTGCGAGTATACGCTTTGAACTTTGGCTATCAGCCGCGGGCGCCTGCGGCGTTAAATTCTGGCCGTCAAGTGGACGCTAAAGTAGCATTACATCACTATTGCTACGGTAAAAACAGCCTGCCATCTCCATGGGAAATCAGTGATAACGCTATGGATACAGTAACATTAAGAGTCAACGTCGTCGGCACCAGCGGCTCCGGCAAATCGACGCTAAGCCGGCGGCTGGCGCAGCGCCTCGACGTGCCCTGCATTGAAATGGACCGCCTCTACTGGCGGCCCGACTGGCAGGGCACGCCCGACGGCGAGCTGTTTGCCAGGCTGGAGCAGCGGCTTGCGGCGAGCCCCGGCTGGGTGCTGGACGGCAACTACAACCGCAGCAGGCCGGTGAAGTGGCGGGACGTCGATCTGGTGGTGTGGCTCGATTACGGCTTTGGCCGCACGCTGTACCGGGCGGTGCGGCGGGCGGTTTCCCGGGCGTGGCGTAAGAACGAGCTGTGGCCGGGCACCGGCAACAGGGAGAGCTTTCGCCGCTCCTTCTTCAGCCGCGAGTCGATTATCTGGTGGACGATGAAAACCTGGCGTCAGAACCGGCGGCGCTACCTGGCGGATATGCAGGATCCGCAGTACGCCCGCATCCGCTTTATTCGCCTGCGCACGCCCCGCGAGGCGGAGCAGTTGCTCCGGGAACTAGTCCGCTAGCGTTTCTCTTCCCCCTCTTTTTTACCCGCGTCCGCCAGCGCCTCGCGCAGCCACGCCATCAGGGCGGTGACCCGCACCGGCGTAAACTGCCGCGAGGGGCGGACGATCGACAGCGGGATCGGCGGCGGCGCGTGCTGCGCCAGCACCGGCACCAGCGCCCCGGCGCGCAGCGCCTCTTCGACGATGTACCAGGGCAGCATGGCGATGCCCAGCCCCTGAATGGCGGCCTCGCGCAGCACGTCGCCGTTGTTGGCGGCCAGCGGCACGCAGGTATCCGGCGTGAGGCTTTTCTCGGCGAACTCCCACTCATCGCGGGTGGAGAGCAGGGAGTAGCGCAGGCAGCGGTGGTGCTGCAGGTCGTCCGGCCCGGCGGGCACGCCGTAGCGGGCGAGGTAGTCGGGCGAGGCGCAGTAGAGGCGCGGCATCATGGCAATCTGCGTACTGACGAGGGTGGAATCCTGAAGATTGCCAATGCGCAGCGAAAGGTCGATGCCGTCGTTAAGCAGATCGCTGATGCGGTCCTCCAGCTGGAGCGAGACGGTCACCTGCGGATACTGCTTCATAAAGGCGGGCAGCAGGGGAGCAAGCTTATTGATCCCGAAGCTGAGCGGCGCCCCGAGGCGGATAACGCCGCTGAACTGGGTTTTGTCAACGCTCAGCCGGTCCTCGGCCTGCTCCAGCGCCGTCAGGATCGCCAGCACGTCCTGATAGTACTGCTGGCCTGCCGGAGTGAGATCGAGCTGGCGGGTGGTGCGGTTGAGGAGCTTCACCCCGAGCGCGGCCTCCAGCGAGGAGATGCGGCGGCTGACGGCGGCGCTGCTGGCATCCATCTGCACGGCGGCATTATAGAAGCTGCCGCTCTCCACTACCGCGACAAAACTGCGCAGGGAAACGAGATCGTATTCTTTCATTTTACGTAATGGTGTCTTACCCGAAGCCCGATTTTTCCCCGCTGAGCGCAGGACTATGATGCGCACATCAGATGAAAACCGAGGATTAAACGTCATGGCTACACATTATCGTAAAAAACCGGCCGAAGCGCTGCACTATCTGCCGGCAAGCGATTATCACCCGGCTAATACCTACTTCCATTTCTCGTTCGCCAACTATTACAACCCGGACAACATGAACTACGGGGTGCTGCGGGTCGTGAATGATGATGACGTCAAGCCCCACAGCGGCTTTGACCGTCACCCGCACAAGGATATGGAGATCGTCAGCTATCTGGTGAAGGGCAACCTGACCCACTGGGATAGCGCCACCCAGGAAGAAGATGTCCTCAGCCGCGGCCACGTGCAGACCGTCACCGCGGGCAGCGGCGTGTGGCACTCGGAGCTGAACAAGCACGACGACTGGTGCCGGTTCCTGCAGATCTGGATCCTGCCGCCGAAGGGCGGGCTGCCGGTGCGCTATGAGAACCACAAGTTCACCGCTCAGGACAGGCAGAACAAGCTGCTGCACATCGTGGGGACGCTGCAGAAAGAGGACGATGCGCCGCTGCATCTGAATCAGGACATTAATATGTACGTCAGCGAACTGACCGAAGCCAGCGCCACGGTGACGTATCAGGTGCAGACCGGACGTCAGGCCTATATCAACAGCATTGAGGACGCGGTGGACGTTGAGGGCATGGCGATACTTGAAGAGCGCGATTCGCTGGAAGTCAGCGGCCCGGCGACCCTGACCTTCAGGGCGGGCGGCAACCACGCCCACTTTATTATCATCGACATGCCGCAGTGTGAAGCGATCTGACGGCACTCATTAGCAGCATCTCCAGCGCGCGCTTGTCCGGCTATCGGGCAAGTGCGCGCCTTTTTGCGTTCCGCAGCCTCGCAATTTTATCTTTACAGGCAATGTATTTTGTATTTTACAAGCCATTAACACTCCGGTAGCTTCATTTCTGTTCTTCCGCGCAAGCCGACGAATTACCCGATAAAAATAAACAGGGACACCCTATTCCAGGAGGATAAATAAAAAAGCACGACCGGAGCTTATTATGCCTGACAACAACACATCGCCGCCGCTGATTGAAAAATACACCATTGGTTATATTCCGCCCGAAGACCGGCACGGCAAAGTTAAAGATCTATTTACCCTGTGGTTCGGCGGAAATATCGCGCCGCTGCCGATTGTCACCGGCGCGCTCGGTGTACAGATATTTCATCTTAATCTGCTATGGGGCATTGTCGCCATCCTCGTCGGCCACCTGATTGGCGGCATACTGATGGCGCTGCATTCGGCGCAGGGCCCGCAGATGGGCATTCCGCAGATGATCCAGAGCCGCGCCCAGTTTGGATCGATAGGTTCACTGCTGGTGGTGATCATCGCCGGTATTATGTACGTCGGCTTTTTTGCCTCCAATATTATTCTGGCGGGGAAATCGCTGCACGGCGTGGTGAACGACGTTCCGGTGTCAGCGGGAATTATTGTCGGCGCGATTGGTTCCGGCATAATAGGGATTATTGGCTACCGCTGTATTCATATTCTCAATCGGATTGGCACCTGGGTATTAGGCATCAGTACGGTGGTTGGTTTTATTTATATTTTAAGCCATATTCATACCGGTGATTTTTTAACCCGCGGCGAATTTAATCTCTCCGGCTGGCTGGCGACCGTGTCGCTGGCGGCGCTGTGGCAAATTGCCTTTGCGCCCTACGTCTCCGACTATTCGCGCTATCTGCCCGCCGACGTGCCGGTCGCCGCGACTTTCTGGGCAACCTATCTCGGCTCGACGCTGGGCTCCAGTCTGGCCTTTATCTTCGGCGCTGTCGCCGTACTGGCGACGCCGGTGGGCACCGATACCATGGACGCGGTAAGTCTGGCCTGCGGCGCGCTCGGGCCGTTTATGCTGCTGCTGTTCCTGCTCAGCGTCATCAGCCACAACGCGCTCAACCTCTACGGCGCGGTGCTGTCGATCATCACCCTCGTGCAGACCTTCGCCTGGCGCTGGATCCCCACCGGCAAAAGCCGCGCCGCGCTTTCGGTGGTGGTGCTGATCCTCTGCAGTATTGCCGCTATCGGCACCTCGAAGGATTTTATCGGCCACTTCGTTGACCTGGTGCTTGCCCTGCTGGTGGTGCTTGTGCCGTGGACCGCTATCAACCTGATCGACTTCTACCTGATCCACCGGGGCAAGTACGATATCGCCTCCATCTTTCGCGTTGACGGCGGGATCTACGGCTACTACAACCCGCACGCGCTGATCGCCTACGCGGTCGGCATCGCGGTGCAGATCCCGTTTATGAACACGCCTATCTACACCGGACACGTGTCGCACTACATTAACGGCGCCGACCTTTCATGGCTGGTGGGGATGCTGGTGACTTCACCGCTCTACTACTGGCTGGCGAGCCGGGACAGCGCCTACCGTCGGCAGACGTCGGGCACTCTGCACGGTGCTGTACGCGAGTGAGATATCCGCGCCCCGGTCTCCTCCGGGGCGCCATTAGCTAATTTTGTGCAGAGCAAAGCCGATTAAATCAGTTCTCCCCGGCGCATCTCCCTTCACATAATGCAGGCACGTTCATTATCAAGAGCCTGCGATATGTCATACCGAATCAGCATTCTGGATAAGAGTCCCCTGGCCAACGGCGAAACCGCCGCCCAGGCCCTGAAGCGCACGCTGAGCCTCGCGCAGCAGGCGGAGTCCTGGGGCTACCACCGCTTCTGGATTGCCGAACATCACAATAGCGACCAGCTGGCCAGCCCCTCGCCGGAGGTAGCGATCGGCTGGCTGCTGGGGCAGACCCGCCGGATCCGCATCGGCTCCGGCGGGGTGATGCTCCAGCACTACAGCCCCTACAAAGTGGCGGAGAATTTTAACCTGCTGGCGGCCCTCGCGCCGGGGCGCGTCGACCTCGGCGTCGGCAAAGCGCCGGGCGGCCTGCCGCTTTCCACCCGGGCGCTGCAGCAGGGCGTCGCCCAGCCGGAGAGGCTGACCTTCGCCGACCGGCTGGCGCAGCTGGATAACTGGCTATCGCTGACCGAAGCCAGCAGCAGCGATACGGTGCGGGCTACCCCGATCCCGCCGCAGCGGGCGGACGGCTTTCTCCTCGGCGCCAGTCTGGAGAGCGCCGACCTGGCGGCGCAGCTCGACTGGAACTTTGTCTTTGCCGCCCATCTCAACGGCGAGAGCCGACTGCTGGGCGAGGTCATCAGCCGCTGGCGTGAGAGGAGCCGCCGCGACGTCATGGTGGCGGTACAGGCGATTGTCGCGCCGGACGCGGCCCGGGCGGCGGCGCTGGCGGAGAAGGTGGAGGTGTGGGGCGTGGTGCTTGCCAACGGCCAGCGGGTTACCGTCGGCAGCGAGGCCCAGGCCCACGAGTTTACCCGCCAGGCCGGCAGCCCGGCGGTCGAGATCGCCCGCCGCACCTCGTCGCTGCTCTACGGTACGGCGCTGCAGGTGCGCGCCCAGCTGGACACGCTGCACCAGTACTACGGTGTGGACGAGTTTATTATCGACACCCCGGTGGCCGACGGCGCGGCGCGGCTGACGTCGCTGCGGCTGCTGGCCCAGGCGCTCAACCGCGTGGAGGTGCCGTCATGAGCTTTGAACAGCAGCTGATTCGCTGGCGGCGCGAGCTGCACCAGAACCCGGAGCTTTCCCTGCAGGAGGTGGAGACAACCGCCCGCGTTCGCGACTGGCTGCAGAGCGCCGGCATCGCGCCGCTGCCGCTGGAGCTGAAAACCGGCGCGGTGGCGGAGGTCGGGCAGGGGGAGAGGGTTGTCGCCCTGCGCGCCGATATTGACGCGCTGCCCATTGAAGAGGCGACCGGCCTTGAGTATCGCTCGCAGAACCCCGGCGTGATGCACGCCTGCGGCCACGATATCCACACCAGCGTTATCCTCGGCGCGGCGCTGCTGCTCAAGGCCCGGGAGGCCTCGCTGCCCGGCCGGGTGCGGATCCTCTTTCAGCCCGCCGAGGAGAACTTCGGCGGTGCCAAAACGCTGATCCGCGCCGGCGCCCTTGAAGGCGTGTCGGCCATCTTCGGTATGCACAACGAGCCGGGCCTGCCGGTGGGCGAGTTCGCCACCCGCGGCGGGGCGTTCTACGCCAACGTCGATCGCTTTATTATCCGCGTGCAGGGCAAGGGCGCCCACGCCGCCCGGCCCCACGAAGGGCAGGACGCGATCCTGCTCGCCAGCCAGCTGATCGGCGCCCTGCAGGGGATCGCCAGCCGGGAGGTGAATACCCTCGACTCGGTGGTGCTGAGCGTCACCCGCATTCAGGGCGGTAATACCTGGAACGTGCTGCCGGAGAGCGTCGAACTGGAAGGCACCCTGCGCACCCACCGCACCGACGTTCAGCAGCGGGTGAAGACCCGGCTCAGCGAAATCGCCGCCGGCTTTGCCCGCGCCTTTAACGCCGGCATCGAGGTGGTGTGGTACGCCGGGCCGACGGCGCTGGTCAACGATCCCGCCTGGGCCGACTTTGCGACGCAGGTCGCCGACGAGGAGGGATACAAGACCTCTACCGCCGCGCTGCACCTGGGCGGCGAGGACTTTGCGGTCTATCTGCAGCAGACGCCGGGCGCCTTCGTCAGCATCGGCAGCGCCAGCGAATTTGGCCTCCACCATCCGGCTTTTAACCCCGACGAGCGGCTGATTGCGCCGGCGGCGCGCTACTTCGCCGCGCTGGCGGAAAAAGCGCTGCATACCCTCAACGGCAAGGAGAACGCGCATGGCTGAACAGCGGCAGCTGAGGCTTGGCACCATTCTGCACGGCGCCTCGGGCAATATGTCCGCCTGGCGCCATCCGGCGGCGGTGGCCGATGCCAGCATTAATTTCGACTTTGTTAAAGAGACCGCCCGCCTGGCGGAAGCGGGGAAGCTCGACTTCCTGTTCGTCGCCGACGGGCTGTACATCAACGAGAAGTCGATTCCGCACTTTCTCAACCGCTTCGAGCCGCTGACCGTTCTGTCGGCGCTGGCGAGCGTGACGGAGCACCTGGGCCTGGTGGGCACGCTGTCAACCTCCTACAGCGAACCGTTCACCGCCGCCCGGCAGTTTGCCAGCCTCGATCACCTCAGCGGCGGCCGGGCGGGCTGGAACGTGGTGACTTCGCCGCTGGAAGGGTCGGCGAAGAACTTCTCCCGCGCCCGGCATCCCGACCACGCCCTGCGCTACCGCATTGCCGATGAGTATCTGCGGGTGGTGAAGGGGCTGTGGGACTCGTGGGAAGCGGACGCCTTCGTGCGCGACAAGGCCAGCGGCGAGTTCTTTAATCCGGCAAAGCTGCACACCCTCGATCACCGGGGCGACTTTTTCCAGGTCGCCGGGCCGCTGAACATTGGCCGCACGCCGCAGGGGCGGCCCATTATCTTCCAGGCCGGCGCCTCCGACGACGGCAGGGCGCTGGCGGCAAGCCACGCCGACGCCATCTTTACCCATCAGGAGACGCTTGAAGAGGCGCAGGCGTTTTACCGCGACGTCAAGCGCCAGCTCGCCGCGCGGGGCAGAAGCGACGACCAGCTGCATATCTTCCAGGGCGTCAGCGTGATTGTTGGCGACAGCGAAGCGGACGCCGAGCGGCAGTATCAGGAGACCGCCGCGCTGGTGTCGATCGACAACGCGCTCAACTATCTTGGCCGCTACTTCGAGCACCACGACTTCAGCCAGTATCCGCTGGATGCGCCTTTTCCGGATCTCGGCAGTCTGGGCGAGAACAGCTTTCGCAGCACCACCGACGCCATCAAGCGCGAGGCCCGCGAGCGCGGCCTGACTCTGCGCCAGGCGGCGCTGGAGGCGGCAAGCCCCCGGCCGCGCTTCTCCGGCACGGCTGAGCAGGTGGCGGACGGCCTGCAGCAGTGGTTTGAAGCGCGCGGCGCCGACGGCTTCATTATTCAGGGCGGTACGCCGGAGACCTTCCCGCGCTTCGTAGCGCAGGTGGTGCCGCTGCTGCAGGCGCGCGGGCTGTTTCGCCGCGACTATCCGGGGCGCACCCTGCGCGAGAGTCTGGGCCTCAGCCTGCCGGAAAATCAGTTCACACAACAATAATAAGCGAGTCTGCTATGCATAAACGTTCTCTGCTGCTGGCCGTCGCGCTGGCGGTTTCCGGGCTGGCGCGCGCCGAAAGCGTCACCATTAACGGCACCGGCGTCAGCCTTGAGGCCAACCAGGCGCCGATCCATACCGCCAGAAACCCGGCGGCCATCGCGAAGCTGCCCACCGGGTTTACCCCGGTGGTGCCGGGCAAATTTACCGTCGCCATTGCCGGATTGAGCCAGCCGCCGCTGACGGTGTTTGCCGATGACAACAAAACCCTGATCGGCAGCGAGGCGGATATCGCCAGGCTGGTGGCCGACAGCCTTGGACTGACGCTCAACATTGTCCCCACCTCGTGGGAAGACTGGCCGCTGGGCGTTGCTTCCGGCAAATATGATGCCGCGATCAGCAATATTACGGTGACTAAAGCGCGCAAGGAACGCTTCGACTTCGCCACCTACCGCAAGGATTCGCTGGGCTTCTACGTCAAAACCGGCAGCCCGATAACGCGGCTTGAGAAAGCGGAGGATATCGCCGGGCTGCGCATCATCGTTGGTTCCGGCACCAATCAGGAAGCGATCCTGCTGGCCTGGAACGCCGATAACCTCAAAAAGGGCCTGAAGCCCTTTACTCCTGTCTATACCAAAGACGATGCCGCCCAGACCCTGGCGCTGCAGTCCGGCCGCGCCGACGCTTACTTCGGTCCTAACGTCATCGGCGCCTGGAAAGCGGCGCTCACCGGCCGCACCCGGCTGGTGGGCAGCGTGGGCGGCGGCTGGCCAAAGGCGGCGCACATCGCCGTGACCGTCAAAAAGGGCAGCGGGCTGGTTGACGCGGTGCAGGCGGCGCTCAACGGCGCGATGAAAAGCGGCGACTACGACCGGGTGCTCAACCGGTGGGGCGAAGGCGTGGAGCGCATTGCGCAGTCGGAAATCAACCCGCCGGGGCTCGGCGACTAAGGAGGCCGCTATGCGCGAACGCTTTCGCGACGTCTCGCCGGAGGATGCGGAGATACTGCCGATCCTCAGCGGACTGTTTACCGAGTACGCCGCCCGCTACGGGGACTACTTTTCCCGCACGGCGGAGGTTGAACAGACGGCCTGGTATCTGGCGCCGCAGGGGCTGTTTATCGTGCTGGAGCGCGACGGCAGGATAGTCGCCACCGGCGCGTATAAGCCCTTTGATGCCGATACCGCCGAAATCAAGCGCATCTGGACCGATAAATCGCTGCGCCAGCAGGGACTGGCCGGGAAAGTGGTGGCTGAGCTTGAGCGGCGGGCGCTGCTCGCCGGCTATCGCCGGATCTACCTGACCACCGGTTTTCGCCAGCCGGAGGCGGTGCGGCTCTACCTGAGCCGGGGCTATGAGCCGCACTTCGATATTTATCGCGATCCGGAAGAGTACAGCCGCCCGCCGTTTGACGGACGGCTGCGGTTTACCAAAACGCTGGCGCAGTCGTCGCTGAGTAAAAGCGCCTGAGGAGTCAACATGAGATCTGATGAAACCATTAAAGTCGTCCCTGCGCGCTATCCCTGGCGCATGGCCGGCGCCGCCGTCGCCCTGTTCGTGCTGGCGGTGGTAGCGCAGTCGGTGGCGTTCAATCCGCGCTGGGAGTGGGGCGTGTTTGCCCGCTGGTTCTTTGACCCGGTGATCCTCGAGGGCGTGGGACAGACGCTGCTGCTGACGCTTATCGGCACGGCGCTGAGCGTGCTGCTCGGCGGCCTGCTGGCGCTGGCCCGCCTGTCGCCATCGTGGCTGCTGAGCGGTCTGGCCTGGGCCTATATCTGGCTGTTTCGCTCCCTGCCGCTGATCGTCGTACTGATCGTGCTGTACAACTTTTCCTATCTGTACGATACGCTGTCGCTGGGCATTCCCTTTACCGGCATTCGCTGGGCGAGCTATCAGACCATCAACGTGCTGGGGCAGTTCTCCACGGCAGTGGTCGGCCTGACGCTGGTACAGAGCGCGTACACTGCGGAGATTATTCGCGGCGGTTTTCTCGGCGTCGATCGCGGCCAGTATGAGGCCGCCGCCGCGCTGGGGCTGCCCGCGACGCGGCGTACACTGCGCATTATTCTGCCCCAGGCGCTGCGCGCTATTCTTCCGGCCGGCTTTAATGAAATCATCAGCCTCGCCAAAGGCACGGCGATGGTTTACGTGCTGGCGATGCCGGAGCTGTTCTATACCATTCAGATGATCTACAACCGCACCCAGCAGGTGATCCCGCTGCTGATGGTGGGCGCCGCCTGGTATCTGGTGATTACCAGCGTGCTCTCCGCCATTCAGTATCTGGTGGAGCGCGCTCTGGCGCGCAGCGAGCGCCGCTCGGCTATCGACGCCCGCCCGCGCCGCCGCGCGGCGGCATCCTCTGCACCTTCAGGACAGGAGGCTGCCCATGTCAGCTAACTCCGTCGGCCACATTGCCATTACCGGCGTCAGTAAATATTTTGGCCGCCACCGGGCGCTGGATAACGTCTCCCTTGAGATGGCGCCGGGCAGCGTGACGGTGATACTCGGCCCCTCCGGCTCCGGCAAATCGACGCTACTGCGGGCCATCAACCACCTGGAGCGGGTGGACGAAGGCTTTATCCAGATAGACGGGGAGTACATCGGCTACCGCCGGGAGGGCAACCGGCTGTTTGAGCTGAAGGAGCGGGCGGTGCTGCGCCAGCGGATCAATGTCGGCTACGTCTTTCAGAGTTTCAATTTGTTTCCGCACCTGACGGTGCTGGATAACCTGACGGAGGCGCCCGTCGCCCACCGGCTGTTCAGCCGCAAAGAGGCGGAGGCCCGCGCCCGTCGGCTGCTCGACCGGGTGGGCCTGCGCGACAAAGAGCACGCCTGGCCGCGGCACCTCTCCGGCGGCCAGCAGCAGCGCATCGCCATCGCCAGGGCGCTGGCCCTCAGCCCGAAGGTGATGCTGTTTGATGAACCGACCTCGGCGCTCGATCCGGAGCTGGTGGGCGAGGTGCTGGACGTGATCAAAGATCTGGCGCGCTCGGGCACCACGCTGGTAGTGGTAACCCACGAAATCGGCTTTGCCCGCGAAGTGGCGGATCGGGTGGTGTTTATGGTGGACGGCAAAGTCGTCGAGCAGGGCAGCAGCGACAAGGTGCTTAACCACCCGCAGCATCCCCGCACCCGCCAGTTCCTGTCGAAGGTGCTGGCATGAAGCGGGGCCTGATTGCGCTACTGCTGCTGGCGGCGGGCGGCGCCTTTGCCGGGGGGAGCCTCGATCTGCGGGCCAACGAAACGCCGCTGCCGGTTACCGCCGATCCGCAGGCCATTGCCAAAATCCCGCCCGGCTTTCGCTTCGTTGCGCCGGGTACGCTCACCGTGGCCGTCTCGGCGCTCAACTCGCCGCCGCTGGCGCTGCTGGCCAGCGACAACCGCACCCGCATCGGCAGCGACGTGGACGTGGCCCGGCTGCTGGCGGGCAGCCTCGGCCTGAAACTGAAGCTGGTCCCCACCGCCTGGGAAGACTGGCCGCTGGGCATCGCCGCCGGGCGCTACGATGCGGCGCTGATTAACATCGCGGTGACCGAGCAGCGCAAGCAGAAGTTTGATTTTGCGACCTACCGGGTCGACTCGCTGGCCTTTAGCGTTAAGGCCGACAGCCCGATAGCGGCGATTCGCGGCCCCGCGGATCTTGCCGGCAAGCGGGTCATCGTCGGCGCGGGCACCAACCAGGAGCGGATCCTGCTCGGCTGGAATGCGATCAACGAGAAGGCGGGGCAAAAGCCGGCGCTGCCGATTTACGTGACCGACGACGCCTCCTCCAGCCTCTATATTCAGTCCGGGCGCGCCGACGTGCTGTTTGGTCCGCAGTCGGTGGCGGCTTACAAGGCGGCGCTGAACGGCGCCACGAAAGTGGTCGGGCTGGGACCGAAAAAGGCGTTTGTCGCGGTGACGACGAAAAAGGGCAACGGGCTGGCTTATGCTCTACAGTCGGCGATAAACGGCGCTATCGCCCGCGGCGAACTGGCGACAATCCTCGCCCGCTGGGGCGAGGCGGGGGAGAGCGTCGGTCAGTCTGAGGTGAATCCGCCGGGGATTACTTATCCGTGAGGGGACGGTGTATCCGGCGCCGTGCCGGTATGAGATTATCCCTTAAGGTCAGGGGATACTTTTACTGGGAAAAGTCCGCAGGTGATAAAATTGAGGGCAATGTCTCCCCGGGAATAAAATGCGGTGCATTGTTCCTGTAGCTTGAATAATTGCGGAATATGACGATGCTTTTGCGCCGGGCATCTCGATACTACCTTTTTTTAGTAAACATATTGTCTTCTGAAAGAATATAAGCATCATCTGTTAAAATGCTTACTTCTCCATTTTTATTTTTCTTGACTTCCATGAGCTTGTTTTTTTCAATGCATCGAGCTTCGGACTTTATCTGGTTGAAACACAGCAGATCTTCTTTTCCTTCAGGTTTGTAATTATTATCAAAAGCCCAAAAGCTGATGTGAAACACCCCATTCTTTGAAGGCGCTGGTACGTTGTAATGCTCTTTTAGCATGGAGTCGTTTTCTTGCCACCACTTTATTTTGGCGCGATCCGTTAGTGGGAAATTCTTAACGAGAACATCCGCGTAACTTCCATCAAGATAGACTGCGATTACTTTTACCGGTGTCAGGAGTTTGAAAACAATAAAGCAGATGAATAATGTAAAAAAAACAAGGGGAATCTTGATTCTGTTCTTGCACAAAATTATTTCCTCCCTTTTACCGTAACAGTAGCAGTAATATTGGTAAAAAAAGGTTTAAAGTTGAACTCATTCCAGCGTTGAAGTACAAACCAGATACGAAAAACTCTCAAATAATAAAATCTCTTATCCATAATATCATTCCGATCGAGTCCAAAATGATCTTGTCCACGGTATTTAATTGTTGCTATAAACTCATCTTCATAAATGTTAATATCAATAATTTGAATGTTCGTAGCATAAATGTCATGTACTGACATGCCAAGCCCATTAAAATAATCGCTCCAACGATTGAACTTAGGTAAGATGGTCGTTCTAATGTTCTTGTTAAAGTTGTTATCTGCTGACTCAGAGAATGTACGGTTATCCCAGTCAATACCATCACGTATAGTATTTTTAATTGCTAGTAGAGAGCTGTTTTTTTCAGATTTGTCGTTTAGAATTTGCTCACTGTAAGCTTTATCGAGAAAAGGGCTAGAAAAGGCATTTCCCCGACCATTATAAAAATGCTTAACCAAATCTGTGAACAGCTGACGCTGGCCAAGATAGTATGCTGGCATGGACAGGCGTAAAAACTTATCAAAGAGTAGCTTGGCTATTTCCATCCTTGATTTGGGACGTGACTTACTGAAAGCTCTAAAGAGCGAAAAATCTTCGCCTGTCCAAGGATTTACAACGTTAGAAACGTCCTCGAGTCCGAAATTTTGCCTGAGCTGCTTTTCTGTCAGATCTCCATAACGCATATCGTCTGAACTGTAATCGTTAAATCGGTGCTGCGTTTGATAAATTGTGTAGGGTGGTTGTAATGCTGGCATAATCAATCCCTTGTCATGACCGTATTGCTGATGGTTTGGTTCAAAAACAGTCTAAACGACAGAGAGAAATAATAAAATACACGTGGGGAAAAATAAGAATGCGCGCTATATGCTGTATACAATTTTTCGAATGAAAATCGCATTCCCGACTGTTCGCGGGCACGTTCAATTGCAAATGCTCTACATCGACTCGCGGGATCGACACGACAAGGGGCTGAGGCTGGAAAGGCTCCTATCGCCGCCACCATTGAAAGAGGCATCAGCCCGATTTGTGCCCCACAGGCGTCCGCCGGTGGGAGGGATTACTTATACGTGACCGGCAGTTGGTATGCCAGTCGGTAGCCGCCATCGGCTTCGGCGACGCGGCAAAATCCCGCCGTACCGAGATGCATCCCCGCCACCAGCAGCCGATCGCGTACCGCGCGGGCCAGAATGGCCCGCCGGGTGTCCTGCGCCTGCGCCGGGTCGATATCAAAGGCGATGGTCACCGAAGGGCGGACGGTCTGTACGTGCGGGTAGTGGACGATATCGCCCCAGATAAGCAGCGGCTGGGCCGGGTCGTCAATCAGCAATCCGCTGTGTCCCGGGGTGTGGCCCGGCAGCCACAGCGGGCGAATACCCGGCAGCACGTCCTGCTGGCTAAAGTAGTGCAGCTTATCCTTATAGGCGGCAAGCGCGCGGCGGGCGAGGGCGAAGTTGCCCTTAGCCCGCTCGCTGGCCTGCGCCATTTTGGCGTCATCCTGCCAGTAAGCGGCCTCCAGCGGATGCAGCCAGAGGGTCGCGCGCGGGAACGCGGGCCCGCCGCCGTCGTTCAGCAGACCGCCAATATGATCGGGATGCGCGTGGGTCAGCAGCACGGCGTCAATATCGTCCGCCGCCACGCCGTACGCCGCAAGAGCTGCGCCAAGCTCGCCGATGGCCCCGCCTCTGCCGCTATCCACCAGAATGGTTTTACCCCGGCCCCGGATCAGGTAGACGTTGATATGAATATCGCCGGGCGCGTCGATGCCCGCCTGACGCTGTATTTCCGCCGCCGCCGCAGCGTCGATACCGGAAAGCAGATCCAGGCTGGCGTTCATGGTGCCGTCGCTGAGGGCGGCTATCTCGTAATCACCGAACCGACGAAAAGGGAAGCTGTTGCGCTGCATAATGGCCTCGTGAATCGGGGGAGTGGTAATCATGAATACTACGCTCAACCCCCGGCGTTATGAATGCGCGGGGGGATGCATTTTGTGCGGGGAACCATCCCCTCCGGGTGGTCATCCGGGGCCTTGACCTACACTCCCGGCGGAGTCTGAGTTATGCGTAGGCCCGTGCAAGCGAAGCGCCGGGCCTATGCACCGCCCTGTGTCGGATGGTGCTGCGCTTATCCAACACACAGTGTGAAATGGGGTGCCTTTGGAGAGCTAACCCGCATCGGGCTCTATTCCGGATGTCGTCGACACTATTGCGTTGTATTATGGATGCCCCATCTTTCTTTACATTTCAGCTTAAAATCTCAGCTTAAATCAATTAAAAATCAGATAGCTCTTAATAGTTTTTTTCCGCCCAAAAGTCCACAATGCCAAAATAAATGTTTCAAATTTTATCCTTGCGCTTATTGGTATTATAGTTTTCGTCCGCCGGATATTATGCTCAGCGCCCGCAGAGCGTTTACCTTTTTGATTACGGCTGTGCGTAAACTACGATTAATGGAATGAACGCTATGCTCAACCGCATCACCGTCACGCTCCCCGCCGGGGAACTGCTTTTCTGGAAACTGTCCGGCCGGGAGGCGATATCCGAATCGTTTGAACTCGAGCTGACCCTACTCGGGACCGACGCGCGCATTGACCGCAGCCAGCTGCTGGGCCAGCCGGTGACGGTGACGATACCGACGCAGAGCCTGCTCTCCTCGCGCTACATCAACGGCAAGGTAACGCGGGTGGCAGTGAGCGCCAAGGAGCTGAGCGGGACGCGCTACGCGGTGTACACGCTGACGGTGGAGCCGGACCTGTGGCCGATGAAGCGGGACCGCAACCTGCGCATCTTCCAGGGGCAGACGGTGCCGCAGATAGTGAAGACGCTGCTCGGTGAGTACCAGGTGAACCTGGAGGACAAGCTGACGGGCAGCTACCGGACGTGGGAGTACTGCGTGCAGTACCAGGAGAGCAGCTTCGCCTTTATCAGCCGGCTGATGGAGCTGGAGGGGATTGCCTACCACTTTAAGCACGAGGCGGACAGGCACACCCTGGTGCTGACCGACGCGGAGGGGAGCTTCGAACCGTTCGGCGGCTACGAAATCATCCCGTACCACCAGACGCCGTCGGGGGGCAGCACCAGCGAGGAGGGCATCAGCCAGTGGGCGCTGTCGGACAGCGTGACGCCGGGGATTTACAGCCTGGACGACTACGACTTCCGCAAGCCGAACGCGTGGCTGTTCCAGGCGCGTCAGAACCCGGCGTCGCCGGTGCCGGGGAGCATCGACGTGTACGACTGGCCGGGGCGGTTCGTGGAGCACGGCCACGGGGAGTTCTACGCGCGCATCCGCCAGGAGCGTTGGCAGGTGGAGCACCAGCAGATAAGCGGCACGGCGACGGCGATGGGCATTGCGCCGGGGCACGTCTTCGGGCTGACCAACGCGCCGTTCTTCAGCGACAACGGGCAGTACCTGACGACGGCGGCGGATTATCAGTTCGAGGAGAACCGCTACGCCAGCGGCGACGGCGGAGAGACGATACACCGCACGGAGTTCACGGTCATCCCGGCGGCGGTGGTCTACCGCCCGGCGCAGGGCACGGCGTGGCCGCGGACCTACGGCCCGCAGACGGCGCGGGTGGTGGGCCCGCAGGGAGAGAGCATCTGGACGGACCGCTACGGGCGCGTCAAGGTGAAGTTCCACTGGGACCGGCTGGCGAAGGGAGACGACACCAGCTCGTGCTGGGTGCGGGTGTCGAGCGCGTGGGCGGGCCAGGGGTTCGGCGGGGTGCAGATACCGCGGGTGGGCGACGAGGTGGTGATAGACTTCATCAACGGCGACCCGGACCGTCCGCTGGTAACGGGCCGGGTGTACAACGAGGCGAGCATGCCGCCGTGGGCGCTGCCGGGTGATGCTACGCGTATGGGATTTATGACGCGGAGTAAGGGTGGCAATAAAGATAATGCCAGCTATTTGTTTTTTGAAGATAAGGCTGGCCAGGAGTCCGTAGACCTGCATTCGGAAAAGGATATGAATGTCTCTGTTGAAGGATGCCATAACGAAGTGGTTTACCAGCATACAATGTATGCTCATAAAAATACCCGAACAACGACTGTTGAAGGGCATGATGCGCAGACTTACAATGCAGGACAAAGTATTTCTATTACAGCTAAAGGTCGGAATGAGACTATTGTTGATAATGAAAACAAATCTGTAACTGGTTACTCAAATAATAGTTATACCAGCAACGTTATAATTAAAACTGATGAAACGGTGAGTACTCAGGCATCGTCAAGGATTATGTATGAAGCACCAGATATTATATTTGGTCAGGTAATTGACTCATCGGGGCTAACTTCGGAAACTAAGCCCCTACCTTTTGATATTAAAAAAACATCTGCACCAATAATTGCTGCGAAAGATACAGTGTTAACTGCTACGGATTATCTCGCAGCAGCATCATCTGATGCTATTAGTGCTGCTACACGAGTGACTTATAAAAAAGGTGTAGTAACGTATATACAGGGAATAGATAAACTGACAGTAGATAACAATCAACTTGTAAATATCAATGGTAACGTTGCCAGAAGTATAGCAGGTAAACTCAATGAAAATATTCAAGGCGGCGTATCTATATCTTCGCCAAATAACATAACCATTAAGAGTGACTCTAAAGTTGAAGTGCTTTCCCCTGGAGAGTACTTTGAATATAAAAATGCTTCTGCAAGCATTAAATTGAACGACATCTCAATGAACATGACATCTATCGGGATGACGCCGGTTTTAGGTGTGTCAGTCAGTGGGCTTAAAATTGAAAATAAGGGTATAGCTTTGCGTAAAATTGGCGGCAAACTTAAATTTGCCGTTGGAGGAACAGAAACGGAAATTGGCACATTTAGTCAGTTTGTTCATGCATTAATATCATTTGTTTAGAGGTAATATGAACTTCATTTCATTTATAATGCCTAAGCTTGCATGGATTATTCCACTAATAATCCTGTTTTTCTGTTTTTATGTTTTCATGCAGAATAGACTATCCTCGCAAGAAGATAAAAGAATTTCAGAACATGGAGACAACATTCAGGCGACAATCGTGGATATTTCTTATGATAAAGATCAGCGCATAAATAATAATTTTTCTGCCGTTATTAAAGTTCATTATTCTTACGGCGGGGAAAACATTTTTTCTACCAGAGGAGTTGTTTTTCCAGCGTCGATGCAAGATAAAATAAAAATCGGTAATAAAATAGGCATTCGTGTCAATAAAAATAAACCGCAAAGTTTCTATTATCTTGATTATCGCAATGTTTAACGTAAGGTAATGATTATCATATTCAGTATCCTAATGGCCGTTATTGCCATCGTGTTCGGGATTATTCCTATGGTCAGGTTTATCCGCAGGGATTTATATCCTTATCTGAAAGATGGCTTCACTCAGGACACCGTATTAAAAACCGGCACTTCAGCTAATGCCGATATTATTTCGTCGCTGCAAACCAGCGCCTGGAGTGGCAATAAGCCTATTTATAAACTGACGCTTCGCTTTGAAACACAAGGGGGGCAGTTAATGGAGTCGACGACCCTAAAGGCACTCACGTTCAAAGAGATTGAGAATTTCAGAGAAGGCAATCAGACAACCATAAAATACGATCCTGCCGATCCGCAGAAGATCGCTATCTATGACAGGCCGTTGATATTAGGTGAATAAAATACGCGGACATGTACCACCCCCGCACGATCGCCTGTGACTGAAAAAGGATATTTTAATGAAAATCGTTAAGCCCCTGCGCCTGAGCGTGCTTAACCGGCCCTTCCGCTGGCAGGGTAAAAACTACCTTGGCGTCTCGGTCCTGGCGCTGACCGATATGGGCGAAAATCCGCAGCTTCGCCCCGAGATGGAACTGTGGCAGCTGGCCGCCAGCGAGCTGCAGACCAGCGGCGGCGTGGTGGATATGGCGATCCCGAAGGTGCGGGCCGAGTTTCTGGCAACCGGCTACGCCTATACGCATCACCAGCTGGAGAAGAGCGCCTGCATTGCGCGCATCGACGTGGATACCCTGAGCAAATCGCTGGCCGTGTCGGGCGATCGCTACTGGGCAGGCAGTAAAATCACCCCGGCAAAGCCCTTTAGCGAGATGCGGCTTGACTGGAGCCGCGCCTGGGGCGGGCCGGGCTGCGCGGATAACCCGCACGGCCTGGGCGCGGCGCTGGAGACGCTGGATGGCCGTCAGGTGCGGCGCCTTCCCAACATTGAGCCTCTGCACGGACGCCTCGTCTCGCCGCAGCAGAAGCCTGAACCGGCGGGCTTTGGCGCGCTGGATATCCAGTGGCCGCGCCGCTTTCGCCGGATGGGCAAAAAGTATGACGCCAGCTGGCTGCAAACCGATTTTCCCGGCTTTGCCCGCGATATTGACTGGAAAGTCTTTAATGCCGCCAGCCCGGACCAGTGGTGGCCCGATCGCGATGCGCTGCCGCCCGGCGCGCGGTGGCGGGTGTGGAATATGCATCCGCAGAAGCCACTGCAGGAAGGGACGTTGCCCCCGTGGCAGGCGCGCTGCTTTATCAACCGCCAGCGCGCTGACGAAACCCTGTTTGAGGAGATTGCCCTGCGGGCGACAACCGTCTGGTTCTTTCCCCACCACGAGCAGATGCTGCTCATCTGGCAGGGCCATATCCGCATTAATGAGGATGATGCCGCCGATGTACAGCAGCTGATCCCGGCGCTGGAAATAGCGGGGGCGCCCCGGACCGTCGGGCATTACCGGGAGGTGCTGGCCCGGCGGATGGACAAGGAGAAGGGAGCGCTGTACGCCTTTCGCGAAAAAGATCTCCTTCCTGAAGCGCTGATTGGCCCGTGGATCGACAGCGAGGTTGCCGAACAGACGAGCCCGCAGCAGGAGAACATGCACAATCGCGCCGCGCTGCTGCGCGAACAGCACCGCGCAAGGCTGGAACAGGCGGGGGAAGATATTGACGACCTGCTGCCTTTGTCCGCTGCGCCGGAGATCCCGCGGCTTGAGGATCTGCCTGACTTTATCGACAAAATGGAGCAGCAGGCGCAGGAGATGCAGTCCCGGGCCGAGGAGCGCCAGCAGCAGATGGCCGAAAAGTATCCGTCGCCGCAGGATGACGAGAACGCGCCCCGCGGGCCGGACTCTATGTACCGGATGCAGGAGATGCTGGCCGGCAATGCATCGGGGCTGAGTGACAAAAAGCGTGAGCAAATGCGCGAGTCGCTGCACCAGATGTACATGGCGGCCGTCGGGCACCAGCCGCCGGCCGTCCGCCTGAAAGGCGATCTGGCGACAATACTGCGCCAGCGGGCCGAGCGTACCCTGGCCCAGGGCGGTGACTTCAGCGGCATGGACCTGACCGGCGTTGATTTTTCAGGCATGGATCTGCGCGGTGCCTGCTTCAATCGGGCCCTGCTGGAGTGCGCCGATCTGCGGCGCAGCCGGCTGGACGGCGCGGACTTCCGGGGCGCCGTCCTGGCGCGCGCGGAGCTGGCGCAGACCTCTCTGCGCGAGTGCGACTTCAGCGGCGCCAGCCTGGCGCTGGCCCGGGCGGAAGGGTGCGACTTTACCGGCGCTCGCCTGGAGGAGACGCAGGTACAGAATGCGCTGTTTGAGGCATGTATATTTGATGGCGCCGTGATGAAGGGGCTGCTGCTGCGCGAGGTCAGCCTGATCCGCTGCCGTTTTCATAAGGCGTCGCTCGACGGCTGTATCTTCATGGATCTGACCCTGCCGGAGCCGGACTTCCGCGGCGCGCGGCTGCATAAGAGTTCATTTATCCAGTCGCGCCTTGAAGGGGCCATCTTCAGTGGGGCTACGCTGGAGGTTTGTTCGCTGGTACAGACGGCGGCCGACGGCGCGCGCTTTGACGGCGCCATATGGATAGCCAGCGCCGCCGCCGCCGGGAGCTCGCTTAACGGCGCCGATTTCAGCCATGCGACCCTGCAGCAGAGCAACCTGCGCTCAGCGCCTCTGCAGGCGGCGCAGTTTACGCTGGCGAAAATCGACAACAGCGATCTGAGCGAGGCCGACTGCCGCGGCGCCTGCTTTACGCGGGCAAATCTGGTGGGCAGCGCCTTCATACGCGCCGATTTTCGCGATGCCGACTTCAGCGATGCCAATCTGATGGGCGCCCTGCTGCAGAAGTGTCGGCTCGGCGGCACCCGCTTCCCCGGCGCTAACTTATTCCGCGCCGATCTTTCGCAGTCGTTTACCAGTAAGACGACCTCCCTGGAGGGTGCCTGGACGAAGCGGACGAAAACGCTGCCGAGGCGCGATGGAGAGATAATATGACGACCCTGAGCCCGCAGGCGCTGGAGCAGAGAGTAAAAAGCGGCGAGCCGCTGAGCGATATTGTGCTGGACGGCCTCGACCTGCGGGGCTGTCATCTTGCCGGCGCGATTTTTCAGGACGTCTCTCTGCGCGACGTAAACCTGCAGGGGGCGAATCTGCATGAGGCTGTCTTCAGCGAGTGTTGCCTTGACCGCGCCACCCTCAGCGGCGCTACGCTTAATCAAACCACCTTCAACCAGTGTGCAATGGCGGCGCTGCAGGCGACGGATACCCGCCTGGAGACCTGCATCTTTAATCAGTGCACGCTTGAGGAGAGTGATTTTGCGGGCGGCGCTCTATTCTCCAGCCAGTTTATGGAGTGCACCCTGAGCAGGAGCCGCTTTGCGCGCAGCGAGCTGGATCGCAGCGTCTTCTATCAATCCCCCCTCGATGAGGCGGATTTTACCGCGTGCAGAAGCCTGATGAGCACCTTTTACGCTATCGACCTGAGAAGCACCGATTTGCGCGACGGACAGTTCGAACGTACGGTCTTCTTTCAGTGCGATCAGCGCGATAAAAATTATGCCGGGCAGATTTTTACGGGATGCCAGTTTACCGATGGGCTGCTGGATGGCGCTATCTTTGACGGCGCGCAGCTCACGCAGTGTAACTTCACGAGCGCCTCGCTGCAGGCCGCGCAGCTCAATCAGGTCAACGCCAGCCAGGCGCTGTTTATGCAGGCCAATCTGCGCAGCGCCCGCTGCTGCGGCAGCGTGTTCGATCAGGGTATGTTTGTTGGCGCCCGGCTGGAAGAGGCTGACTTTAGCCGGAGCCGCCTGCGGCAAAGCGTTCTGCAGCAGGCGAACGCTGCCCGCGCCCGTTTCGCCCTGTGCGACCTGACCTACAGCGATTTTTCCGGCGCGGATCTCAGTACGGCGGATCTGCGCGGAGCAACCTTTTCCCGCACCCGGATGCACCGCGCCCGCCAGACCGGCGCGCTGTTTTCCGGGCGGCAGGGCATCATGGAATATGACGAAGAACTGCTGGCCGCTGAAGCCTGGAGCGCCCAGCGCCGCAGCCGCCATTGAGGAGAGAGCATGAGCAATGTTAATCACACCCTGACCCAATCCCTGATCTCGCCGGTGCAGGCATCCGGGACCGTCACCCACAGCTTTGCGGATGGCTCGCTGACGGTCGAAAGTGAAGGCCGCGGCTGGCACTGCCGCCGGGCGGCGAGCTGCGTTATTGTCCCGCAAGCGGGCGATACGGTACTGATCGCCCGCGTCGACAACCGCATCTGGATCCTGGCGGTGCTGGAGCAGCTGAATCCGCAGGCGTCGCAGCTGCGCGTCCCGGGCGATCTGCAGATCCACAGCCAGGGTGAGCTTAGCCTCAGCGGCGCATCCCTGCGCGTCAGCGCAGAGCAGGGTGACTGCCACATCGGCGAGATGAAATACAGCGGCGATAGCCTCTCGGCGTGGGTCAGCCTGTCGCGCATCGTCGGCAAGCGGGCGGAATCGGTCTGGCAGACGGTCACGCAGATCAGCCATCATCTGTTTCGCAGCACCCGGCAGACCGAGCAGGTTCGCGCCGGACAGCTGGACATGAAGGCGGAACACTACGCGCGGCTGCACGCGCAAAACGTGGTGATCACCTCAAAGGCGATCACCAAAGTCGATTCTGAACAGATCCATATGGGTTAAGGAGCCTCCCGTGTTTGCAAATTGCCAGCTGTCCGGCGTTGATCTCGCCTTTCCTGACGTCTGCCTGACGCCGATGCCGGCGCCAGTGCCGGTTCCGTATCCGGATATCGCCCTTGGTCCCACGGCTATTCCCAATGCCATGAATATCCTGTTTATGGGGATGCCCGCCCACAATATGGCGACCGTGACTCCCCTGACCAATGGCGATAACCCCGGCGTGGCGACCGGTGTTGCATCCGGCACCGTGATGGGACCGTCCCGGCATCTGACGGGCGCATTTACCGTATTGCTGAAAGGCACCCCGGCGACGCGGTTAACCAGCGTAAGCCTGCAGAATTCCACGAACGCTATCGGGATGCGCATTGTGCCGAGCCAGTTTAAAGTCCTGATGCTGGCCCCCTGAACCCCGGGCGCTTCAGCGGAAATGACGGGTATTAACCCGGCCAGGCACAAAACGCCAATGATGTCCGCTGCAACGTGATAGCGTAAGCGCTCATCATAAGGAGAACCCCATGCCCCACATCGATATCAAATGCTTTCCCCGCGAACTGAGCGACGAACAGAAGCAGGCGCTCGCCGCCGACGTTGCGCAGGCCATCGCCCGCCACCTCGGCAGTAAAGACCGCGCTATCTCCATCGCCCTGCGCGAAGTGAACGAAGCTGACTGGAAAACGGCGGTGTGGGACTGCGAAATCGCCCCGCAGATGGAGACGCTGATTAAAAAGCCCGGCTACAGCATGAGCTGAGCCGGGCGTCAGGGCGCGGCATCCGCTGCTGCGCCTGACATCCTTCGCCGTGAAGGGGGATATCACCGCCCGCCGGGTATCCGCTGGCGCAGTTTTTTAACGCACGCCGCTGCCAGGGCGCCCAGCCCGGCAAGATCGCAGTGCGGGATCTGGTCATTCTCAACAATCATTCGCCCGGCGCAGAGCAGCGCCCGAAGGGGCGCCCGGCCTGCGCAGGCCACCGGCCCGATGGCGACGTCGTGCAGGCCAAAGTAGCGCGGATCGTCGAGCCGGTAAAGGGCGATATCGGCCGCCATGCCGGGCGCGATGCGCCCGCAGTCGAGGCCCAGAACATCTGCACCGCCGGCGGTTCCCCAGCGCACGGTATCTTCGATGCTGGCCGCATCGCCGCCGCCCTCAAACTCCCCCCCGGCGTAGCGCGGCACGGCCGTCATGCCCCGGCGCGCCCGCTGCAGCAGCCAGGCCGCGTGGGCCTCGCTCTGCATATCGGCGGCCTCGTTTGAGCCGGCGCCGTCTACGCCGATGGAGATGCGCACGCCGGCCTGTTCAAGGGTCACCAGGTCAGCGATGCCGCTGCCGAGGCGGGCATTGCTCTGCGGGCAGTGGGCGATGCCGGTGCGGCTGGCGCCGAGCAGGGCTATCTCTTGCGGCATCAGCTTCACCAGGTGGGCAAACCAGACGTCTTCTCCGATCCAGTCGTGCGCGGCGCAGAATTCGACCGGCGTCATGGCGAACCTGTCCTGCGCCGCGTCGAGATAGGCCACCGTTTCGCTGAGATGGCTGTGCAGGCGTATGCCGAGGCTCCGCGCCAGGCGCGCGCTCTCCCGCAGTTCGCCGGGGCTGAGGGAGTAGAGCGGCGTGGTGGGGGCCATCACTATCCGGCGCATCGCATCGGGCGCGGGCTGGTGGTAGCGGGCCACCAGCAGCTCAACGTCCGCCATCCAGCTGTCGAACCGCTCGGGGCGGAGCGCGGCGGGCAGGGCCTGCTCCAGGGTGCGGGTTTGCGTGGCGCCGCCCCGGCACAGCACGAAGCGGATGCCCAGCCGCGCCGCCTCCTCAAACAGGATCGCCGCGCCGTCAAAAGGCATCTCTGGCCAGTAGAGATAGTGATGATCGGCGACGGTGGTGCAGCCGGATCTTACCAGTTCGGTCAGGCCGACGCGGGCGGCGATGCGGAAGGTCTCCTCATCAAAAGCGGCGCGAAAGCGGTAGGGCGTGGCCGCCAGCCAGTCGCCGAGGCTGAGGTTAAGGCCGCCCGGTTCCCCCTTGAGCAGCGACTGAAACAGATGGTGATGGGTGTTGACCCAGCCGGGATAGGCAACGCAGCCCCGGGCGTCGAGGATCGTATCCCCGGGTTCGGCGGTGAGGTTGCCGACCTCGACGATGCGGCTGCCGCGGATGCGGATATCGCCCCCCGCGGCGCGCGGCGTTACCCGATCGCCGGTCATAATGGCGGCGCAGTTTTTGATTAATAGCGTCTGCATGGTTTCCTCAGTTCAGTTCACTGTCGTGCCAGCTTTTCAGGCACACGCGGGTCAGCAGCGACATCAGCCCCCACAGGGCGAGGCCGGTGCAGGTTATCAGGAACAGCGCGGCGAACATCAGCGGCAGGTTGAGCTGAAAGCCCGCCTGCAGGATCTGCCACGCCAGCCCGGCGCCTGTGCCGCCGGTACCGGCCACGAATTCGGCCACTACCGCGCCGATCAGCGCCAGCCCGCAGGAGATGCGCAGGCCGCTGAAAAAGTACGGCATGGCATTGGGGATCCGCAGATGCCGCAGCACCTGCCAGCGCGACGCCTGATTGATCCTGAACAGGTTCAGCAGCCCCGGCGGCACGCTGCGCAGGCCCAGAGTGGTATTGGTGAGGACGGGAAACACCGCCACCAGCATTGCGCAGATCACCAGCGCCAGCGTGGTGCTGTGGATCCAGATGATCACCAGCGGGGCGATTGCCACCACCGGCGTGACCTGAAACAGGATGGCCCACGGCATCAGGCAGGCCTCAATCACCCGGCTCTGCACGCAGAGAAAGGCGATGCAGGTACCGACAGCCGCCGCCAGCAGAAACGCCAGCAGCGTGACCTTCAGGGTCGTCAGCAGGCTGCCGAGCAGGGCGTCGCGCTGGTCGTAGAGCGTGAGCGCGATATCGCTGGGCTTCGGCGCCAGATAAACCGGGACGTTGGCCTGGCTGAAGCCGATTTGCCACGCCAGCAGGAAGGCGAGGGCTACCAGCAGCGGCGCCAGCGCCCGGCGCAGCGCCGGATAGTGCAGTAAAGGTTTATTCACGGTCGCCTCCGCTGGCCTGTTCGAGAAGCTGTGCGAGCCGCGCCGCCTGGCGAATAAAATCGGGCGAGGTGCGAAAGGCGGCGTCGCGCGCTTGCGGGCCATCAATCGCAATATCGGCAATCACCCGGCTCGGGCGTGCGCCCATGACGATCACGCGCGAAGAGAGCCACACCGCCTCGTAGATGCTGTGGGTAACGAAGAGCACCGTCAGGCCCCGGCGCAGCCACAGCGTGCGGATCTTCGCGTCGAGCCGCTGGCGAGTAAATTCGTCCAGCGCGCCGAAGGGTTCATCCATCAGCAGCAGGTCGGGCTCGGTAACCAGCGCCCTGGCGAGCGCCACCCGCATCTGCATCCCGCCGGAAAGCTCCCGCGGCAGCACGTGAAGAAAGTTCTCCAGGCCCACCGCCAGCAGGGCGTGCATTACCCGGGAAGCGCTCGCCTTTTTGCCGATCCCGCGCAGGGTCAGCGGCAGGCGGACGTTATCCTCAACCGTCGCCCACGGCATCAGCGTGGCTTCCTGGAACACCATCGACATCGGGCTGTTTGCCTGTAGTCTTGCCTGGCCGCTCCAGCGCAGCATCCCCGCGCTCGGCTGCTCCAGTCCGGCGAACATTTTCAGCAGCGTGCTCTTGCCGCAGCCGGAGGGGCCGAGCAGCGATACCAGTTCGCCTTTAGCAATGTCGAGATTAAGCCGCTCGAGGGCGAGCGTGCCGTTGGGCCAGATTTTTTCCACGCCGCGGGCCATCAGGAAGCGCTCTTCCCGGCGCTCTTCCGGCTGCGCCGGGGCTTCAAAGGGTAAAACGTCGCTCATCTTGCCTCCTTACATCACATCGCGGCCTGCGGCCAGAACTGGGTGGTATACGCTGCCTTATAATCGGTCTGCGCGGAGAGCAGTCCGGCGCCGACCATAAAGTCGCGCGTCGCCCGCCAGCGGGCGTCGGTCATTACGCCAATGCCGCGTGTTGCCGCATCGCCGCCCTCGATCAGCCGCAGTTTTTTCATCTGCGCGACGCCAAACGCCAGTACCGCGTCGCTCATCTGCGGGTTGGCTTTTTTGATCAGCGCATTGCCCGGCGCCGGGTCGGCAAGATAAGACTTCCAGCCCGCCATAGAGGCTTCGACAAAGCGCTTAAGCACCTCCGGCTTCTGCGCCAGCAGATCGCTGCGGGTCACCAGAATGCCGCCGTAGGCCGGGTAGCCCTGTTCGGCAAACAGCCAGAATTTGCTGTCTGGCGCGGCGGCCTCGGCCTGCTGCACTTCAGAGGTGGCGTAGGCCTGCTGGGCGCTGTTTTTATCGGCGAGGAAGGGCTGCATATTGAAGGTGTAGGGGCGGACCTGGCTGTCCTGCAGGTGATAGCGGGCCTTAAGCCACGGCCACCAGGTGGCCTGACCGCTGGCGGAGACCAGCACCGTTTTACCCTTCAGGTCGTTCAGCGATTTAATGTCGACGTGGGTCAGCAGCCCCTGCGGATCGAACTGGAAAGGCGCGGCGATAGCGCGGACGGGAAACTGCTGTTCGATACCTTTTAACACCTGCAGATCGTAGCTGACGATAACGTCCGCGCGCTTCGCCAGCAGCAGGGTCATATTATTGAGCTGCGGCCCGCCGGCGCGGACCTCGACATCAAGGCCGTACTTTTTGTAAATCCCGGCGGCGATAGCCTGGTAATAGCCTCCCTGTTCCGCCTGGGCGACCCAGGTCGTTTGCAGGATCAGCTTATCGGCGGCGTGTGACGCGGCGCTGGCGGCGAGCAGGGCGCTCAGGGCAAGCAGGCGGATGGATAACTCAGGCATAGAGACCCCCAATCAGGACGTTAATCACATTTCATTGGGGGGAGAAAAGCGTGGCTCACGACCCGGCGGGTCGCCCCCTAATGAAGAGGTGCAGCTCTCGCTAGAGAGCAATGTCCCGCGCGCCGGTGGGCCGCGCTGACCGCTTATACTCAGAGCCATCAAAGCAAGGCTCGTGCCAGAATGGTTATCATCTTGTTAACCGCCCGTGATGGCCGGGCTACTGATGCCTGAATGCGCGGTGAACGATTTTTTCGCGCCGCGGTGAAGCAAAAGTTTCAAAAAATGCACGTTTTTAGTGCGCTGGCGGTATGCGGGCCATGCGCAGGTCCGCCCGGCGCGGACAAACGCGGCCTGGCATGAATTTTGGATGAATCATCAGTGAGTAGAAGCTGTCAGCCGGCACATTCCGGTGGGTCATTGCTCTGCCGCCCCGCGCGGGCGGCGCGCCGATCTGCTGACGCCGGCAGATCTCGTTTAACGCCAAGCTGATAACGAGGTACACCATGAACAGCACTACCGCTTACGCCATGCACGAACTCAGTAAAGAAGCCGCCATGGGCGCCCGCGGCGAAGAGTCCAGCCGCGAAGTGCGCATTATCGACCTGTCCGACTTTGATAACCGCAAAGCTGAAATCGCCGATGCCCTGTGGCAGGCCTCGGTGGATATCGGCTTTTTCCAGGTCTCCGGCCACGGGATACCGCTTGCCGATATCAACGCCGCCTTCGCCCGGGCGGAGCAGTTCTTTGCTCTGCCGGAGGCGGCAAAAGCGCGCTATCCGTTACACCGTAACGCAGGCTGGGAGTATCGGGCGCAGATCCGCCCCTCCACCGGCAAGCCGGACCAGAAGGAGTCTTATCAGGTGACGCGCCCGCGCATGGCCGGGCTGTGGCCGGACGATGAGCTGCCGGACTTTCAGGCCGCGACGCTGGCCTTCGAGCGCCAGTGCTGGGAGGTCGGCATGAGGCTGCTCTCCTGCTTTGCCCTCAAGCTGGGGTTTGCCGATGACTTTTTTACCGCTGCGCACGATCCTGCCAGCGCGTCCTACCAGAGCACCCTGCGGATGCTGCACTATTTCGCCCTGACCGGTGAGGCGGACGGCCCGTGGCGCGCCGGCGCGCACACCGATTTCGACTGCCTGACGCTGCTGTTTCAGCAGGCGGGCCAGGGCGGACTGCAGGTCTGCCCCGGCAAAGAGATGGCGGCGCAGCGCTGGACTTCCATTGAGCCGCTGGAGGGGCTTATCACCTGCAATATCGGCGATATGCTGATGCGCTGGAGCGACGACCGGCTGCCGTCCAACTTCCACCGGGTGCGCAGCCCGCTGCCGGGCGAGTCGGTGGACGACCGCTACAGCCTGGCCTTCTTCTGCCAGGCGAACGAAGAGGCCGTGATTGAGGGACCGGGGAAGAAGTACCCGCCGATTACCGCCAGCGACTATCTGGCCCAGCGGATCGGCGCCAATTTCTCGGGCAAATATTAACTACTCCGCCCCGTTAATTATCCGGCCGCTGGTGACGAAGGTCCCGGCGCCGAGATGATGCAGCGTAGCGCGTTTATCGTCGTCGAACTGCCAGCGGCCGGCGATAAACGCCTCTCCATCGGCGGCGGCCGAGACCACTTCACCAAACAGCGTATCGTATTTTTCTGCGGCGGCGGTGGCGGGCAGCAGGCGGCACTCCATCCACGCCAGGCACTTCTCCTCCACCAGCGGCAGGCCGAGAACCGGGCCGCTGACCGTCGGAATACCGTAGGCGTTAAATTTATCTTCATCGCGGCCGCTGACGCTGCCGACGGCGTACGTCCACCTCGCCGCGTCCGCGCCCGGCACCACGATGCCGAACTGGCCGCTGCGCTCAATAAGCTCCCGCGACCACGCGCTCTTATCAATCACTACCGCCACGCGCGGCGGCTGAAATTCAACGCCCATGATCCAGGCAGCGGCCATGATGTTGCGGCGCTCCACCTGCGCATCAACGCTGGTGATCAGCACGGTCGGGCCGTGGTTGATCAGGCGGCTGGCGTGGTGTAGCGCCACGGTTTGAAATCGGCTCATAGCAACTCCTTCAGTTTTTGCTGCATTTAAACGCAGCGGGCGGATGAAAAACAGGCGTTGAGCACAAATAGCGACATCAGGTGCACAAAAACGCCGGTCCGGGGAAAAAAATAGGTTATAAACAGGAGAAATCATTGCACGGAGGCCCCATGAGCCCATTTTTAACCGCCTGGTTTTCCCGCATAAACTGGACCCGGCCCGCGGCTGTCGATATTGAAACGTTAAAAGGGCTGCATCTGCACCACAACTGCGCCATCCCGTTTGAAAATCTGGATGTGCTGCTGCCGCGCGAAATTCAGCTCGACGACCGCTCGCTTGAGGATAAGCTGCTGCACGGTCGGCGCGGCGGTTACTGCTTTGAGCAGAACGGCCTGCTGGAGCGCGGGCTGCGCGAGGTGGGCTTTAACGTGCGCAGCGTGCTGGGGCGCGTGGTGCTGGCAAACCCGCCGCAGATGCCGCCGCGCACCCATCGCCTGGTGCGGGTCGAACTGGACGGCGAACGCTGGATAGCCGACGTCGGCTTCGGCGGCCAGACGCTGACCGCGCCGCTGCGGCTGGTGGCCGATCTGGAGCAGGAGACGCCGCACGGCGTCTATCGTCTGTTGAATGAGGGCAATGACTGGACGCTGCAGTTTCAGCACCACGACCGCTGGCAGTCGATGTACGTGTTCGATCTCGCGCGGCAGTACTTCAGCGATCACGTGATGGGCAATTTCTGGTCCGCCCACTGGCCGCAGTCGCACTTTCGCCACCATCTGCTGGCCTGCCTGCACCTGCCGGACGGCGGCAAGCTGACCCTGACCAACTTCAACTTTACCCACTGGCAGGACGGACACGCGGTGGAGAAGCAGCACCTGCCCGACGTTGAAAGTCTGTACCAGCTGCTGCAGGAGCGCTTCGGCCTCGGCGTGGACGATCCGCGCAATGGCTTTACGCTTGCCGATCTGGCCTCGGTTATGTCGGCGTTTGATACCCATCCGGAGGCGGGGAAATAAAGCCCGCCCGGCGCAGGCGGCCCTGCGCCGGGCAAGCGTTTAGCGCCGCGCCCGCACCACCTGGTATTTGCGGGTGAAATACTCCACCGGGGCGCTCCAGACGTGAACCAGCCGGGTGAAGGGGAAGAGCAGGAAGATGGTCATCCCCAGCGCCAGATGAATACGGTAGATATAGGCGACGCCGTCAAGGTGCGCCGATGCCCCGCCCTGGAAGGTGACGATCGCCTGCGCCCAGCCGACCAGCTTCATCATCTCGCTGCCGTCCGGGTGCTGTGCGGAAAAGTGAATAGTGGTCAGGCCGAGAAGGCACTGGATCAGCAGGATGCTGAGGATCAGGATGTCCGCCGTGGTAGAGGTGGCCCGCACCCGGGGATTGGTCAGCCGCCGGTACAGCAGCCCGGCGCCGCCCACCAGGGTCATGGCGCCGCAGATGCCGCCGACGATCATCGCCAGCTGCTGCTTGACGGCGATGGGCAGGAACCAGGAATACACCCAGTGCGGAGTCAGCATCCCGAAGAAGTGGCCGAAGAAGATGCCGAGGATGCCGACGTGGAACAGGTTAGACCATATCACCATCCCACGCTTGTCGAGCATCTGGCTGGAGGCGGCCCGCCAGGTGTACTGACCGTAGTCGTAGCGCAGCCAGCTGCCCACCAGGAACACCGTGCCGCAGATGTAGGGATAGATGTCGTAGAAGAACATACTCAGATACGCACTCATTTGGCACCTCCGGCACGCACGTCGAGATACTGGGGCGCGACGTCCTGGCTAAAACGTCGCTGATAGCTTTGCAGCGGGGAGCTGTCGCAGGAGGTACCTTTATCTTCGATAAATTTCACCTGCTCCTCCTCCCAGACTGCGTCCAGAGCCTGGCGCGTATCGTCGCGCGGCTCTTTAGTAACCTGATTGGTGACGTTGTCACTTCTTAGTTCGCTGCCCGCCAGCATCAGCAGCGCGTCGAACAGCTGCCAGTGGCCGGCGCCGCGCTGCTTCAGTCGTCCGCCGAGCAGGGCGAGGATCGGGGCGACGTTATCCAGCCCTTCGCGGGCCTCCTGCGCGCTGCGGGTACCGAGATACTCCAGATAGAGCGGAAGGTGGTCCGGCAGTTCGCGGCAGCCCAGCTCAAGCCCGGCCTGCGCATACTGCCCGAGCAGATCGACCATTGCCTGCCCGCGATCTCTCGACTCACCGTGGACGTGCTCGAACAGCAGCAGCGAGGTCGAGCTGCCGCGTTCAAACAGGTCGCACCACTCTGATTGCCTGTCGATCAGCGGCGCGGCGACGTACTCCGTCGCCCAGCCGAGCAACGGCGGCGCGTCGCGGGCAATCATCGCCAGCGCCTCCTCGCGGTTGTCCCACAGATGCGGGTCCGGGTACTCCAGCAGCAGGGCTATCAGTCGTAAGATGGGCATTACTCTCCCTCCCCGTGGCGGCGCACGCCGGAAACGTCAATGGCGTCGATGCGGCGGCTGTTGAACAGGTTAAATTTGGTATCCGAGCCGTGGCAGCCGTCGCCGAAAGTAAAGCCGCAGCCGTTGCGCTCCGGGAACGCCTCCTGCGCCAGTTCCCGGTGGCTGGTGGGGATGACAAAGCGGTCCTCGTAGTTGGCGATGGCCAGGTAGCGGTACATCTCTTCTACCTGTTCAACGCTGAGGCCGGTTTCCTCCAGCGCCCGGGTATCGGTGACCCCTTCAACGGTCTGCGCGCGCTTGTAGTGGCGCATGGCCATCATCCGCTTAAGGGCGCGCAGCACCGGGCCGGTGTCGCCCGCGCTGAGCATATTGGCGAGGTACTGCACCGGAATGCGCAGGCTCTCCACGGCGGGAAGTACGCTATCGCTGGCGGGCAGGCCGCCGGCGTCGGCGACCGACTGGATCGGCGACAGGGGCGGCACGTACCAGACCATCGGCAGGGTGCGGTACTCCGGGTGCAGCGGCAGGGCGAGCTGCCAGTCCATCGCCATTTTGTAGACCGGCGACTTCTGCGCGGCGTCGATCACGTTCTGCGGAATACCCTGCTTAAGCGCCTCCTCGATGACCGCCGGATCGTGCGGGTTGAGGAAAACGTCGCACTGGCGCTGGTAGAGATCGGTTTCGTGCTCGGTGCTGGCGGCCTCCTCAATGCGATCCGCATCGTACAGCAGCACCCCGAGATAGCGGATGCGCCCGACGCAGGTTTCGGAGCAGACCGTCGGCTGCCCGGATTCGATGCGCGGGTAGCAGAAGATGCACTTCTCGGACTTGCCGCTCTTCCAGTTGAAGTAGATTTTCTTGTACGGGCAGCCGCTGATGCACATCCGCCAGCCGCGGCATTTGTCCTGGTCGATCAGTACAATGCCGTCCTCTTCGCGCTTGTAAATAGCCCCGCTCGGGCAGGTGGCGACGCAGCTCGGGTTCAGGCAGTGCTCGCACAGGCGCGGGAGATACATCATGAAGGTGTTCTCGAACTGGCCGTACATCTCTTTCTGAATATGCTCAAAGTTGGCGTCGCGGGCGCGCTTTTCAAACTCGCCGCCCAGCAGCTCCTCCCAGTTGGGGCCCCATTTGATTTTGTTGATCCGCTGGCCGCTGATCAGCGAGCGCGGGCGGGCGGTGGGCAGATGCTTGCCCTCCGGGGCCTGCTGCAGATGCTGATAGTCGTAGGTAAAAGGCTCGTAGTAGTCGTCGATCCCGGGAATGAGCGGATTGGCGAAGATTTTCGACAGCACGCCGGCGCGGCCGCCGAGGCGGGGCGTCAGCTTACCGCTGATGCTGCGGATCCAGCCCCCGTGCCACTCGTCCTGATCTTCCCAGTTCTTCGGATAGCCGATGCCGGGCTTGGTCTCAACGTTGTTGAACCAGCCGTACTCCATGCCTTCCCGGCTGGTCCAGACGTTTTTGCAGGTTACCGAGCAGGTGTGGCACCCGATGCATTTGTCCAGATTCAGTACCATGCCAACCTGAGAGCGTATTTTCATTGTTTTGCCTCCTGGACCTGATCGTTGCCTTCGTCATCCAGCCAGTTAACGTGCTTCATTTTGCGGATCATGATGAATTCGTCCCGGTTGGAGCCGACGGTGCCGTAGTAGTTGAAGCCGTAAGCCAGCTGGGCATAGCCGCCAATCATGTGCGTCGGTTTCGGACAGATGCGGGTGACCGAGTTGTGAATGCCGCCGCGCCGGCCGGTTACCTCCGAGCCCGGAATGTTCATGATTCGCTCCTGGGCGTGGTACATCATGGTCATGCCGGGAGGCACCCTCTGGCTGACCACCGCCCGGGCGGTGAGAGCGCCGTTGGCGTTAAAGACCTCTATCCAGTCGTTATCCTCAATCCCCAGCTCCCGGGCGTCGCTTTCGCTGATCCAGACGATGGGGCCGCCGCGCGACAGGGTCAGCATCAGCAGGTTTTCGCTGTAGGTGGAGTGGATGCCCCATTTCTGATGCGGGGTCAGGAAGTTGAGCGCCTTCTCCGGGAAGCCGTTCGGCGGCACCGACTTCATCTGGCTGACGCTGCGGGTGTCAATCGGCGGCCGGTAGACCACCAAACTCTCCCCGAAGGCGCGCATCCACAGGTGGTCCTGGTAGAGCTGCTGGCGGCCGGTGAGGGTGCGCCAGGGGATCAGCTCGTGGACGTTGGTATAGCTGGCGTTGTAGGAGACGTGCTCGCTCTCCAGCCCGGACCAGGTAGGGCTGGAGATGATTTTGCGCGGCTGGGCGACGATGTCGCGAAAGCGGATCTTTTCCTCTTCTTTGTTGCGCGCCAGGTGAGTGTGATCCCGGCCGGTCACTTTGCTCTGCGCCGCCCAGGCCCTGACCGCCACCTCGCCGTTGGTTTCCGGGGCGAGGGTGAGGATCACCTCGGCGGCGTCAATGGCGGTTTCGATGCGGGGGCGGCCCTTGGCCGGTCCGTCCTGCTTGACATAGTTGAGCTTGCCGAGAAACGCCACCTCCTCCTGGGTTTGCCAGGCGATCCCTTTGCCGCCGTTGCCGAGCTTATCCATCAGCGGGCCGAGAGAGGTAAAGCGGGCGTAGGTCGCGGGGTAGTCCCGCTCGACCACCGCGATACCGGGGCCGGTTTTGCCCGGCACGTAGTCGCACTCGCCCTTGCGCCAGTCGGCGACCTCAAAGGGCTGCGATAGCTCTGCCGGCGAGTCGTGCAGCAGCGGCTGCAGCACCACGTCAGTTTCGCTGCCGAGATGGCCGACGCAGACCTCCGAGAAGGCTTCGGCGATCCCCTTGTAGATCTCCCAGTCGCTTTTCGCCTCCCACGCGGGATCGACGGCGGCGGAGAGCGGGTGGATAAAGGGGTGCATGTCCGAGGTGTTCATGTCGTCCTTCTCATACCAGGTGGCGGTGGGCAGGACGATATCGGAGAACAGGCAGGTGCTGGACATGCGGAAATCGAGGGTCACCAGCAGATCCAGCTTGCCCTCAATGGCGGCGGTCTGCCACTCCACCTCTTCGGGCTTCACGTCCTCGGTGGAGCCGAACTCCTCGCCGTTGATACCGCAGGCGGTGCCGAGCAGGTAGCGCAGCATGTACTCGTGGCCCTTGCCCGAGGAGCCGAGCAGGTTGGAGCGCCAGACAAACAGGTTGCGCGGATGGTTATTGCCGCTGTCCGGCTGTTCGCAGGCCATGCGCATCTCGCCCGAGCGCAGGGCGTCTGCGGTGTACTCAGCGGGCGTCACCCCCGCGGCATCCGCCGCCGCCTTGATGGTGAGCGGGTTGCGGTTCAGCTGCGGCGAGGAGGGGAGCCAGCCCATCCGCTCGGCGCGGACGTTAAAGTCGATCAGGTGACCGCTGAATTTTGCCGGATCGGCAAGCGGAGAGAGCAGCTCCCGGGCGTTGAGCTTCTCATAGCGCCACTGGCTGGCGTGGTTGTAAAAGAACGAGGTGCTGTTCATCTGCCGCGGCGGGCGATTCCAGTCGAGGGCGAAGGCCAGCGGCAGCCAGCCGTTCTGCGGTCGCAGCTTCTCCTGGCCCACGTAGTGCGCCCAGCCGCCGCCGCTCTGGCCGACGCAGCCGCAGAACACCAGCATATTGATCATCCCCCGGTAGTTCATGTCCATGTGATACCAGTGGTTAACCCCCGCCCCGAGAATGATCATCGACCGGCCGTGGGTTTTATGGGCGGTGTCGGCAAACTCGCGGGCGATTTTGCAGATTTGCTGGCGGGGGACGCCGGTGATCTGTTCCGCCCACGCCGGGCTATAGGCCTTCACGTCGTCGTAGTCTTTCGCCGCCAGCGGGTCATTCAGACCGCGATCGAGGCCGTAGTTGGCGAGGATCAGGTCATAGACGCTGACCACCAGCCCGCTGCCGCCGTCGGCCAGGGCAAGCTGCTTCGCCGGCAGCCGGTGGATCAGAATCGGCTCCTGCTTCACGCTGCGAAAGTACGGATTTTCATTGCCGCCGAAATAGGGGAACGCGACGCCCACCACGCTGTCGTGGGCGTCGAGCAGGGAGAGGCGAAGTTCGGTTTCCCGCCCGTCCGCCACCGCTTCGAGATTCCATTTGCCCTGTTCGCCCCAGCGAAAACCGATCGCGCCGTTGGGCACCACCAGCTGATTATCCGCGCTGAGGGCAACGGTCTTCCACTGCGGGTTGTTGGTTTCCCCCAGCCCGTCCACCAGGTCGGAGGCGCGCAGCATCCGGCCGGGGGCGTAGCTGCCGTCTTCCCGGGCCTCGAGCATCACCAGCATCGGCATATCGGTGTAGCGGCGACAGTAGTTGAGGAAGTAGTCGCTGGGATTATCGAGGTGAAACTCTTTGAGGATAACGTGCCCCATCGCCATCGCCAGAGCGCTGTCGGTACCCTGCTTCGGCGCCAGCCACTGGTCGCAGAGCTTGGCGACCTCCGAGTAGTCGGGGGTGATGGCGATGGTTTTGGTGCCCTTATAGCGCACCTCGGTAAAGAAGTGGGCATCGGGGGTGCGGGTCTGCGGCACATTGGAGCCCCAGGCGATAATGTAGCTGGAGTTGTACCAGTCGGCGGATTCCGGCACGTCGGTCTGTTCGCCCCAGGTCATCGGCGAGGCGGGGGGCAGGTCGCAGTACCAGTCGTAGAAGCTCAGGCAGGTGCCGCCGATCAGCGACAGGTAGCGGGTGCCCGCCGCATAGGAGACCATCGACATCGCCGGAATGGGCGAGAAGCCCGCGACCCGGTCCGGGCCGTAGTGTTTGATGGTCCAGACGTTGGCGGCGGCAATCAGCGGGTTGAGCTCCTGCCAGCTGGAGCGCACAAAACCGCCGTGGCCCCGGGCCGCCTTGTACTGGGCGCATTTCTGCGGATCGTTCATCAGCGCGTCCCAGGCATCTACCGGATCGGGATGGCTGGCGAGGGCCTCGCGCCACATCACAATCAGGCTTTTGCGGATCAGCGGATACTTAAGCCGGTTGGCGCTGTAGAGATACCAGGAGTAGCTGGCGCCGCGCGGGCAGCCGCGCGGTTCATGGTTAGGCAAATCCGGTCGCGTACGCGGGTAGTCCGTCTGCTGGGTTTCCCAGGTAACAAGGCCGTTTTTCACATAGATTTTCCAGCTGCAGGAGCCTGTACAGTTCACGCCGTGGGTGGAGCGGACGATTTTGTCGAACTGCCAGCGCTGGCGGTAGCTGTCCTCCCAGTCGCGGTTGTTGTTATATACCTGGCCGTGGCCGTTGGCGAAGCTGTCGCCTTTTTGCTTAAAGTAGCGAAAGCGATCCAGTAGTTTGCTCATGACATTGCTCCATACAGGCCTGCACAAATCGCCCGGTCAGCTGGCGCTTCCGGGCATAGTATTAGGATTTCGGCGCAGCGCGGCGGCCATAGACCAGCCAGGTCACCAGAACGCACACCACGTAGAACACTAAAAACAACTTCATTGCCCCGGCCGCCGAGCCGGTCATCGCCAGCGAAGTACCGAAAGCCTTGGGGATAAAAAAGCCGCCGACGGCGCCGATAGCCGAGATAAAACCGAGGGCGGCGGCGGTATCGGTAACCGCTTCGCGGCGGGCCTCATCGTCGCTGCCGCCGCGTTTTTTTACCCGCTCAATAGTGAGCTGGCGGAAGATGACGGCAATCATCTGGAAGGTAGAGCCGCTGCCCAGTCCGGCCGTGAGGAACAGGCCCATAAACACCAGATAAAAGGCGAGGAAGTTGCCGGAGGAGCCGGCGCCGGGCAGGGTCAGGAACAGCAGCGCGGTAAAAACGGCCATGCAGATGAAGTTAATCAGCGTCACCCGCACGCCGCCGAACTTATCGGAGATGAATCCGCCTACCGAGCGGGCGATGGCGCCGACAAAGGGGCCGAAGAACGCCAGCTTGAGAATATTGACGTCCGGGAACTGGGTTTTGGCGAGCATTGCGAAGCCTGCGGAAAAGCCGATAAACGAACCGAAGGTGGCGAGATAGAGTACGGAGAGTATCCACATATGGGCTCGGCCCAGCACCGGCAGCTGCTCGCGAATAGAGGCCTTCGCGCTGGCAACATTGTTCATGCCGAACCAGGCCGCAATGGTCGCCAGCACCAGCAGCGGCACCCAGAACAGCGCGGCGTTACTCAGCCACAGCGTTGAACCGTCCCCCTGCGGGACCCCGTGAACGCCGAGGAAGGTGAACAGCGGTAAAAACACCACCACCGGCGAGACCAGCTGCATTACGCTGACGCCGAGATTGCCGAGGCCGCCGTTGATCCCCAGCGCGCCGCCCTGCAGTGCTTTTGGAAAGAAGTAGCTGATATTTCCCATGCTGGAGGCAAAGTTCGCGCCAGCGAATCCGCACAGCAGAGAAATAATAATAAATACTTCATAGGGCGTATGGGTATTTTGAATGGCGAATCCCAGCCACAGGCAGGGAATAATCATGATAACCGTGCTTATTACCGTCCAGTAACGTCCGCCCAATATTGGCACCATAAAGGAGTAGGGCACGCGTAATATTGCGCCGGAGAGCGCCGGCAGCGCCGTTAACATAAATAACTGATCGGTGCTGAAATTAAACCCCGCTTTATTGAGGTTGACCGTTACTGCGCTGAATAGCATCCAGACGCAGAAAGCGAGAAGTAAACAAAATACTGAAATGATGAGATTTTTATTCGCTATTCGTTTGCCTTTTTTCTCCCAGAAATCCGGATTCTCCGGCTGCCAGTCGCGTAAAAGATAATGGTTTTCTTTCTCATTTATCTGTGACATATCGCCCTCATAACACCAGCGTAGCGTGAAAAAAAGCGCAGCAGACCCCGAGCGTGAATAGCTCGTACAGAAATCAGGAGTCTTATTGTGGGTAACAAAAGCGTAGATAAAAAAAACGCCGGGCGCGAGTTCTTAATAAGAATTTTCTGGCCCGGGTAGCAGGAAGGTCATCAGGTTAATAATTCGCGCTGTATTATATATTCTATATGTTGACGAAAGGCCGCATCATCAATATCAGTCAATCCAAGGAGATAAATGCCGTCCAGACCGCAAACGAGGGCAATCAGCCGCCAGGCAATATTTTTTATGCTGTCGCGGGGCACAAACTCGCCGGCGCGGCGTCCGCCTTCGATAGTGCTGACCACCTCGTCGTGCCACAGGGTCATGGTGAGGGTGTAGGCCCGGCGCAGCCCGGCATCGCCGTCGGCCAGCAGCTGCGCCTGCCGCCACAGGCGGATGTAGGGCTCAAGCCTGCCGTCTTCGCTGCCGAGCAGCGAAAAGAGCCGTTCCTGCCAGCTTGCCTGAGGGCCGAGGGCCTGAATATCCATCATTTCGCGAATGAGGCGGATAAAGGCTTCGGACTTTAGCTCGCCGGCCGACGCGAAGTGGTGGTGGACCTGGCCTGTCGCCACGCCCGCCTGCGCGGCAATATGGCGCACGGTCATGGCGGTCAGTCCTTCCTGTAGCGCCACGTCCATGGCGGCCCGCATAATTGTCTCCCGGCGCGCCTCGCGATTTAAATAGCTCATAAACGGCTCCTGAGAAGGGGGTTGCAGCATAACAAAAAGCTGGACAAGCGTTCAAGTTTCTCACAGGATCGCATTCTGGACATCTGTCCAGATTTCTTTTGTGAGGAAAAAAGTATGTTTCGTCAGTGGCTAACATTAGTGGCTATCGTACTGGTGGATATCCCGGTCGCCATTGATGCCACGGTGCTCCACGTTGCCGCGCCGACGCTCAGCGTCGCGCTGGCGGCCAGCGGTAATGAGCTGCTGTGGATCATTGATATCTATTCGCTGGTGATGGCGGGGATGGTGCTGCCGATGGGCGCGCTGGGCGACCGCATCGGCTTTAAGCGCCTGCTGCTGCTCGGCTGCGGGCTGTTTGGCGCGGCGTCGCTGGCGGCGGCTTTTGCCGCCAGCGCCGAATGGCTGATTGCCGCCCGCGCGCTGCTGGCCGTCGGCGCGGCGATGATCGTTCCGGCGACGCTTGCCGGGATCCGCAACACCTTCAGCGACGCGCGCCAGCGCAATATGGCGCTCGGCATGTGGGCCGCGGTCGGCTCAGGCGGGGCGGCCTTCGGGCCGCTTATCGGCGGCTTTATGCTGGAGCACTTCTGGTGGGGCGCGGCGTTTCTGATCAACTTCCCCATCGTGCTGGCGGTGATGGCCCTGAGCGCCCGCGTGGTGCCCGCGCAGCCGTCGAGCCGCGAGCAGCCGCTGAATATCTCCCATGCGCTGATGCTGATCGCGGCGATCCTGCTGCTGGTGTGGAGCGCCAAAACCGCCATCAAGGGCCACGCGGCCTTTGGCCTTGTCGCGGCGGCAATGGCGATCGGCAGTTTGATGCTGGCGGCGTTCGTGCGCATCCAGCTCAGGGCCCGCGTGCCGATGATCGATATGCGGCTGTTTACCCACCGCATTATCCTCTGCGGGGTGATGATGGCGGTCACCGCTATGGTGGCGCTGGTGGGCTTTGAGCTGCTGATGGCCCAGGAGCTGCAGTTCGTCCACGGCAAAACGCCCTTGGAAGCGGGCGCCTTTATGCTGCCGCTGATGCTGGCGAGCGGATTCTGCGGGCCGCTGGCCGCGGCGCTGGTGTCGCGCTTTGGCCTGCGGCGGGTGGCCACCGCCGGCATGGCCCTCAGCGCCGTGAGCTTCTTCGGGCTGTCGGTCACCGACTTCAGCCGCCAGCCGTGGCAGGCCTGGGGGCTGATGGCGCTGCTGGGCTTCAGCGCCGCCAGCGCGCTGCTGGCTTCAACGGCGGCGATCATGGCGGCGGCGCCGAAAGAGAAGGCCGCGGCGGCGGGCGCCATTGAGACCATGGCCTACGAACTTGGCGCGGGGCTGGGCATCGCGCTGTTCGGCCTGATCCTCTCCCGCAGCTATAGCCGCGCCATCGTGCTGCCGGCGGGGCTGGACCCGGCCAGCGCCGGGCAGGCGGCGAGCTCCATCGGCGAGGCGGTGCGGGTGGCGCAAAGCCTGCCCGCGCAGTCCGCCGGGCAGCTGCTGGAGGCCGCCAGTTCGGCCTTCGTCAGCGCTCACAGCGCGGTACTTCTGACCGCCGGTGCGCTGCTTCTGCTGCTGGCGGTGGGCATCTGGCGGGGGCTGGCCGGCGCGCCGCTTCCCCGCGAGGAGGCCGCTGACGGTACGCTCTGAGCGCGTCACTATCCGCGCTTCACTACGCGAAGCGCCTTGCGCTCAGCGCCGCCGGGTCGCCAGGCCGCAGATCAGGGAGCCGAGGCAGACCATCGCGGCGCCCTGCCAGAATGCCCACGACAGCGGCGTGCTGAGCAGCAGCGCCGCCAGCGCCGACGAGAGAACCGGCGTGAAGTAGGAGGCGGTGGCCAGCAGGGTGACGTTGCCGTGCAGGATCCCGATATTCCACGCCGCATAGGCCAGCCCCAGCGCCGCGGAAAGGGCCAGCAGCTTAAGCGTCACCGGCAGCGTAAAGTGCATCGGCGGCTGGTCCGCCAGCAGAAACTTCAGCCACAGCGCAGCGGCGGTCAGCAGGACGAACAGCGTGATGCCGTTTTGCCCGCCGGCATATTTGGCGGTGACCGTGCAGTAGGCCGCCCAGATAAAGGCGCCGGTAAACGCCAGCAAATAGCTCAGCGGCCCGCTGCGCACGTTGCTGATGATTTCATCAATATTGAGTCCGCGCTCGCCGCCTAATACCCAGACCACGCCCGCCAGCGAGAGTAATATTCCCGGCAGCACCGGCCAGCAGCTTTTTTGGCCGTTAAACGCCATCGCAAATAAAATCGTCAGGCTCGGCCAGAGATAATTCACCATGCCGACTTCGATTGCCTGCTGGCGGTTGACCGCATAGCCAAGCGCCAGCGCCAGGCATATTTCATAGCTGACGAAAAGCGCGCTGCCGGCCAGCAGATAGCGGCGGCGAATGCGGCGCAGGTTGGGAAAGCCGACGGTGAAAATCAGCAGGAGGCCGCTGAACGTGAATACCAGCGCCGCGCCGCCAACCGGGCCAAGTCCTTCGCTGACGCTGCGCATCAGGCCGACCATCGTGCTCCATAAAATAATTGCCGTTAAGCCGGTAAGGGTCGCTTTTTGAGTGTTCATCATCCGTCGCATTAAAGGGCAAGCTTTTTGAATTTATAACATTTTTATATCACCGGCGCTGCTATTTCCGGCAACGGTTAATACCTTGTGAGTACGCTATTTAGCTATCCGTGACTATTAGGGATGTGCTCAGGCCTAATATTGATTTGCCGCAAAAAAACTAACTTCAGCAATGGTAATTTCCCAGCCGTTTATCCTGATAACGAGGGAAAGAATGAACGTAAGCCGCAGGAAGTTTTTTAAAATCTGCGCGGGCGGTTTGGCCGGAACAACGGTAGCGGCGCTGGGCTTTGCCCCGAAGGCGGCGCTGGCATCCACGCGCGACTATAAGCTATTGCGCGGGAAAGAGACCCGAAATTCCTGTACCTACTGCTCCGTGGGATGTGGGCTGCTGATGTACAGCCTGGGTGACGGCGCCAGGAACGCCCGCGCCTCTATCTATCATATTGAGGGAGATCCGGACCATCCGGTGAGCCGCGGCGCGCTGTGCCCGAAAGGGGCCGGCCTGCTTGACTACGTTCACAGCGAAAATCGCCTGCGCTATCCGGAGTACCGCGCGCCGGGCTCCAATAAGTGGCAGCGCATCTCCTGGGACGAGGCGTTCGAACGCATCGCCCGGCTGATGAAAAGCGATCGCGATGCGAACTTCATGGAGCAAAACGCCGAAGGCGTGACGGTTAACCGCTGGCTCTCCACCGGGATGCTCTGCGCCTCGGCGGCCAGTAACGAAACCGGCATGCTGACGCAGAAATTCGTCCGCTCGCTGGGGATGCTGGCGGTAGACAACCAGGCGCGCGTCTGACACGGACCAACGGTAGCAAGTCTTGCTCCAACATTTGGTCGCGGTGCGATGACCAACCACTGGGTGGATATCAAAAACGCCAACGTCGTGATGGTGATGGGCGGCAACGCCGCTGAAGCGCATCCGGTGGGATTCCGCTGGGCGATGGAAGCCAAAAATAACAACGATGCCACGCTTATCGTTGTCGATCCGCGCTTTACGCGCACCGCGTCGGTGGCCGACATTTATGCGCCTATCCGCTCCGGGACCGACATTACCTTCCTGTCGGGCGTACTGCACTACCTGATTGAAAATAACAAAATCAACGCCGACTACGTGCGCGACTACACCAACGCCAATCTGCTGGTGCACGAAGATTTTGACTTCAACGACGGGCTGTTCAGCGGCTATGACGCCGATAAACGCCAGTACGATAAGTCTACGTGGACCTATCAGTTTGACGAAGACGGTTTTGCGAAGCGCGATATCAGCCTCAGCCACCCGCGCTGCGTCTGGAACCTGCTGAAGAAGCACGTTTCACGCTATACGCCGGACGTGGTGGAGAACATCTGCGGCACGCCCAAAGCCGACTTCCTGAAGGTGTGCGAAGTGCTGGCCTCGACCAGCGCGCCGGACAGAACCACCACCTTCCTGTATGCGCTGGGCTGGACGCAGCACACCGTGGGCGCGCAGAACATCCGCACCATGGCGATGATCCAGCTGCTGCTCGGCAATATGGGCATGGCGGGCGGCGGCGTTAACGCCCTGCGCGGCCACTCCAACATTCAGGGGCTGACCGACCTCGGGCTGCTCTCGACCAGTCTGCCGGGCTACCTGACGCTGCCGAGTGAAAAGCAGACCGACCTGCAGACCTATCTCAGCGCCAACACGCCGAAGGCGATGCTGGCGGATCAGGTTAACTACTGGAGCAACTACCCGAAATTCTTCGTCAGTCTGATGAAGTCGTTTTACGGCGACCGGGCGCAAAAGGAGAACGGCTGGGGCTTTGACTGGCTGCCGAAGTGGGACCAGATGTACGACGTTATCAAATACTTCAACCTGATGGATAAGGGTGAAGTCAACGGCTACATCTGCCAGGGCTTTAACCCGGTGGCGTCGTTCCCGGATAAGAACAACACCGTGCGCTGCTTAAGCAAGCTGAAATACATGGTGGTGATCGATCCGCTGGTGACCGAAACCTCCACCTTCTGGCAGAACCACGGCGAGTCTAACGACGTCGATCCGTCGACTATTCAGACCGAAGTGTTCCGCCTGCCGTCGACCTGCTTTGCCGAAGAGGACGGTTCGATCTCCAACTCCGGGCGCTGGCTGCAGTGGCACTGGAAGGGCGGCGAGGCGCCGGGCGAGGCGCGCAACGACGGCGAGATCCTCGCCGGCATCTACCATCGCCTGCGCAAGATGTACCGCAGCGAAGGCGGGAAGGGCGTGGAGCCGCTGCTCAATATGAGCTGGCACTACAAACTGCCGCACGCGCCGGAATCGGAAGAGGTGGCGAAAGAGAACAACGGCGTCGCCCTCGACGATCTTTATGACGCCTCCGGCAAGCTGCTGGCGAAGAAGGGCGAGCTGCTGAGCAGCTTCGCGCTGCTGCGCGATGACGGCTCCACCGCCTCTTCGTGCTGGATCTATACCGGCAGCTGGACCGAGCGGGGCAACCAGATGGCCAACCGCGACAACGCCGATCCGTCGGGCCTCGGCAATACGCTGGGCTGGGCGTGGGCGTGGCCGCTGAACCGTCGGGTGCTGTATAACCGCGCTTCGGCGGACATTAACGGCAAGCCGTGGGATGCGAAGCGGATGCTGATCCAGTGGAACGGCAGCAAGTGGGTTGGCAACGACATTCCCGACTTCAGCACCGCCGCGCCGGGCAGCAAGGTCGGACCGTTCATCATGCAGCCGGAAGGGCTGGGCCGCCTGTTTGCTCTCAACAAGCTGGCGGAAGGACCGTTCCCGGAACACTACGAGCCGATGGAAACGCCGCTCGGCACCAACCCGCTGCACCCGAACGTGGTCTCCAACCCGGCGGCGCGGCTGTATGACGAAGATGCGAAGCGCCTCGGCAAGAAGGATAAGTTCCCCTACGTCGGCACCACCTATCGCCTGACCGAGCACTTCCACACCTGGACTAAGCACGCGCGGCTCAACGCCATCGCCCAGCCGGAGCAGTTTGTGGAAATCAGCGAAGGGCTGGCGAAAGCGAAAGGCATCAGCAACGGCGACCGGGTGAAGGTCAGCAGCAAGCGCGGCTTTATCCGCGCCGTGGCGGTGGTAACCCGCCGTCTGCGCACCCTGAACGTTAACGGCCAGCAGGTGGAGACCGTCGGCATTCCGCTGCACTGGGGCTTCGAGGGCGTGGCGCAGAAGGGTTATATCGCCAACACCCTGACGCCGAACGTCGGCGATGCCAACTCGCAGACGCCGGAGTACAAGGCGTTTCTGGTCAACATTGAGAAAGCGTAAGGAGCGATTTTATGTCAATGGAAACACAGGACATCATTAAACGCTCTGCCACCAATCCGGCAACGCCCGCGCCCCGCGCGCGGGACTACAAAGAGGAAGTGGCGAAGCTGATTGATGTGACCTCCTGCGTGGGCTGCAAAGCCTGCCAGGTCGCCTGCTCGGAGTGGAACGACATCCGCGACGAAGTTGGCCACTGCGTGGGCGTTTACGATAACCCCGCCGATCTCAGCGCCAAATCCTGGACGGTGATGCGCTTTAGCGAAACCGAGGCCAACGGCAGGCTGGAGTGGCTGATCCGCAAGGACGGCTGTATGCACTGCGAAGATCCTGGCTGCCTGAAGGCCTGCCCGTCCGCAGGCGCCATCGTGCAGTACGCCAACGGCATCGTCGATTTTCAGCAGGACAACTGCATCGGCTGCGGCTACTGCATCGCCGGCTGCCCGTTCAACGTGCCGCGCCTCAATAAAGAGGATAACCGGGTCTACAAGTGCACCCTGTGCGTCGATCGCGTCAGCGTCGGCCAGGAGCCCGCCTGCGTCAAGACCTGCCCGACGGGCGCTATCCACTTCGGCACCAAGAAAGAGATGCTGGACGTAGCGGCGGCGCGGGTGAAAAAGCTGCAGGCGCGCGGCTATCCGCACGCCGGGCTGTATAACCCGGAAGGCGTCGGCGGCACCCACGTGATGTACGTTCTGCACCACGCCGACCAGCCGGAGCTGTACCACGAGCTGCCGAAAGCGCCGAAGATCGATGCCGCCGTATCGCTGTGGAAGGGCGTGCTGAAGCCGCTGTCGGCGGCGGGCTTTATCGCCACCTTCGCCGGGCTGATTTACCACTACATCGGCATTGGGCCAAACAAGGAAGTGGACGACGAGGAGGAGGACCACGATGCGTAAGTCAAAAATGATCGTCCGCACGACGTTTATCGACCGCGCCTGCCACTGGACGGTGGTGATCGCCTTTTTCCTGGTGGCGCTGTCGGGGATTTCGTTCTTCTTTCCGACCCTGAAGTGGCTGACGGAAACCTTCGGTACGCCGCAGATGGGGCGCATTCTGCACCCGTTCTTCGGCGTGCTGATCTTCGTCGCCCTGATGGTGATGTTCGTGCGCTTCGTGCACCACAACATCCCGGATAAGCAGGATATTCCCTGGGTGCTGGGCATTGTTGAAGTGCTGAAGGGCAACGAGCACAAGGTGGCGAAGGTCGGTAAGTACAACGCCGGGCAGAAGATGATGTTCTGGACCATTATGAGCATGATCTTCGTCCTGCTGGTCACCGGGGTGGTTATCTGGCGGCCCTACTTTGCGCAGTACTTCCCGATTCAGCTGATCCGCTACTGCCTGCTGATCCACGCCACCTCGGCGATTGTGCTGATCCACGCCATTCTGATCCATATGTATATGGCGTTTTGGGTCAAAGGTTCGATCAAAGGGATGATCGAAGGCAAAGTCAGCCGCCGCTGGGCGCAGAAACATCACCCGCGCTGGTATCGCGACGTGGAGCGCAAGGAAGCGCAGGAAGAGAGTTCCGAAGGCATTAAGTAACCGACGAAGCGGCGCCGTAAGGCGCCGTTTTTCTTTCCGGCAAGCGCCAGGCGGCGCAGCTTGCGCAAATAACACAAAACTGCATAAATCCGCGCCCGATTGCAATGGTCCATTCCGCCCGTTTCAGGAATAATACGGCGCTTTCCTCCAACAAGTGATTAGCCGTATGAAAAAGACGATTTTTTCGTTAGCACTTGGCACCTTCGGGCTGGGCATGGCCGAATTTGGCGTAATGGGCGTGCTCACCGAACTGGCGCGGGACACCGGGATCTCGATCCCCGCCGCCGGTCACATGATCTCCTTTTATGCCTTCGGCGTGGTGATTGGCGCGCCCGTCATTGCGCTGTTCTCAACCCGATTCTCACTGAAGTCGATACTGCTGTTTCTGGTTGCCCTGTGCATTACCGGCAACGCGCTGTTTACCTTTGCCAACAGCTACGCCCTACTGGCGCTCGGACGCCTGGTATCCGGTTTCCCCCACGGGGCTATCTTCGGCGTCGGGGCCATTATTCTTTCGCGCATTGCGCCGCCGGGCAAAGTGACGATGGCGGTGGCGGGGATGATTGGCGGCATGACCGTGGCGAATCTGGCGGGCGTGCCGCTGGGCACCTGGATTGGGCACACCTTCAGCTGGCGCTACACCTTTTTACTGATTGCCGTCTTCGACGTACTGGTGCTGCTGTCGATTATCGCCTGGGTGCCGCACCTGTTTGATAGATCAGAAGTCCGCCTCAGAGAGCAGTTTCGCTTCCTCACGCTGCCGGAGCCGTGGCTGGTGTTTGCCGCGACGATGTTCGGCAATGCCGGCGTGTTCGCGTGGTTCAGCTTTGTGAAGCCGTTTATGCTGAGCGTATCGGGCTTCTCTGAAGGCGCGATGACCGCCGTCATGACGCTGATGGGCCTCGGCATGGTGCTCGGCAATATGCTGAGCGGCAGGCTCTCTGGACGCTTCAGCCCGCTGCGTATTACGATTATGACCGATCTGGTGATTGTGCTCAGCCTGATGCTGCTGTTTATGTTCGGCGGCATACCCGCCGCGTCGCTGGCGCTGGGTTTTGTCTGCTGCGCGGGATTGTTCGCGCTGTCGGCGCCGCTGCAGATCATGCTGCTGCAGAATGCCAAAGGCGGGGAGATGCTGGGGGCGGCGGGCGGCCAGATGGCCTTTAATCTCGGCAGCGCCATCGGCGCCTGGTGCGGCGGGCTGATGATAACCCTCAATTTTGGCTACAGCTACGTCGTGCTGCCGGCGGCGCTGCTGTCGTTCGCGGCGATGAGTTCGCTGATGATTTACGGACAGATAAAGCGCAGGCGGGCGCAGAGGGAGGCGCTGGCCTGAGAGAAACGCCGGGAGAGCCCCGGCGTTTTTGATGATTAGCGGCGGAAGTCGATAACCATGCGGCCGCGGATCTGGCCCTGTTCCATCTCTTTAAAGATGGCGTTGATATCGCCCAGCGGACGCAGGGCCACTTTCGGTACCACTTTGCCTTCGGCGGCAAACTGGAACGCCTCGGTCAGGTCCTGGCGGGTGCCGACCAGCGAACCGACAACCTGGATACCGTCCAGCACCAGGCGCGGAATATCGAGACTCATCGCTTCCGGCGGCAGGCCGACGGCCACCACGCGGCCACCGGCGCGCACCGCGTCCACGGCGGAGTTGAACGCCGCTTTCGCCACGGCAGTGACGACCGCGGCGTGGGCGCCGCCGGTTTTCTCCTGAACGATCTTTGCCGCGTCTTCGCTGCGCGAGTTGATGGTCAGATCGGCGCCCATCTGCTTCGCCAGCTCAAGCTGCGCGTCGTTAACGTCAAGGGCGATGACCTTGGCGTTAAACACATTTTTCGCGTACTGCAGCGCCAGGTTGCCGAGGCCGCCGAGGCCGTAGATGGCAATCCACTGGCCGGGCTTGATGCCGGAGACCTTCACCGCTTTATAGGTGGTCACGCCGGCGCAGGTGATGCTGCTCGCCGCCGCTGAGTCCAGCCCGTCCGGGACTTTTACCGCGTAGTCGGCGACCACGATGCACTCTTCGGCCATGCCGCCGTCAACGGTATAGCCGGCATTCTTCACCTCGCGACACAGGGTTTCGTTACCGCTGTTGCAGTATTCGCAGTGGCCGCAGCCTTCGAAAAACCACGCCACGCTTGCGCGGTCGCCGGGCTTGAGGGAGGTGACGCCCGGACCGACTTCCGCAACGACGCCGATGCCTTCATGACCTAAAATGACGCCGGTCTTGTCACCGAAATCGCCGTTTTTAACGTGCAGATCGGTATGACAAACCCCGCAGCATTCCATTTTCAGCAGCGCTTCGCCGTGCTTCAGCGCGCGCAGGGTTTTATCGGTGACGTTAATCTGATGATCCTGAGTCACTACAGCAGCCTTCATATCATAGCTCCTTGTTTATTATGAGAATCTGCGTTGCAGGCTAGAGACTGTAACGTTGAATTACCCCTCAAGGGTTAATGTTTTTCGCGAGATCCGCAAGGCTTCCGCAACATTCATACATACTTTACAGGGTGATTATGGCAACTCTGTGAAAAGCTGCACATTCAGGGCGGTTAAATGCTTAAAAAGCAGGCACCTGCGGTGCCTGCCGGTCAGCGCTTTTCCAGCAGAGTGAGCAGAGCGTCAATTTCCTGCCGCCAGCGGATCTGCCGCTCAGGCTTCTGATGGCGGGGTTTGCGGGCGAGGTCCTCGGCCAGCTGCGACTCGAGGGCGATAAGCCGGGTCAGCAGCGCCTCTTCATCGTCGCCCGCCGGCGGCTGCGCCGCCAACTGCGCTGCGGCCGCCGGCGGGGCGGAGGTTTCGCGCATCCGCGTCCACAGGGCCTCGGCATCGTGCCACTCCTCCAGCGTCCCGCCGTCGATAAACCAGAAGCGGCTGCAGGCCCGTTCGATGAACTGCCGATCGTGGCTGACCAGCAGCACGCCGCCGGGGAATGCCGCCAGCGCCTCCGCCAGCGCCGCTTTGCCCGCCATATCGAGATGGTTGGTCGGCTCATCGAGCATCAGCAGCCCGTAGCGGGCGAGGCTCAGGCCGACGAACAGCAGGCGCGAGCGCTCGCCGCCGCTGAGCGTCGCCACCCGCTGGCCGCGGTGGGCGTAGCCGAACCCGGCGCTAATCAGGGCCATTTTGCGATCCTCCGGTTCCGGGGCGAAGGGCGCAAGGGCGTCAAACAGCGTGGCCTCGTCTGCCAACTGCCTGAGGGTCTGGTCGTAATAGCCGACCTTCACGCGGGGATGGATCTGCAGCGCTGCGCTATTCTGCTGCCCGCAGTAGTGCTGCCAGATAAGGCGCAGCAGCGACGATTTACCGCCGCCGTTGCGCCCGATTATCGCTACCCGGTCGCCGCTTTTCAGCCGCGCCGCCGGGACGGTAAACAGCGCCGGCAGCCCTGGGGCGGGAGCGACGGGCAGGCCGTTCAGCGCCAGCAGCCTGTCGGCGGGCAGAGCATCGCCGCTGAGGTGCAGCCGCCAGCGGCTGCCTTCGGTCAGCGCGGTCTGGCTCGCCTGCAGGCGCTGGACCTGCTTCTCCATCTGTTTGGCCTTGCGGGCCAGATCTTCGTTATCGTAATCCCGGCCCCACGCGGCCAGCCGCTTCGCGCTGGCGGTGACCCGGTCAATCTCTTTCTGCTCGGCCCTGCGGCGCAGGGCGTCGCTTTCATCGCGCCCGGCGAGCGCCCGCAGGGCGGCGCTGCACGGAAGGGCGAAGTGGTGCAGCGTGCGGTCGCGTAAAATCCAGCTGACGTTGGTGACGTTATCCAGCAGCCGGGCGTCGTGAGAGACCATGATAAAGCCGCCGCGCCAGCTCTGGATGAACGACTCCAGCCACAGCAGGGTCGGCAGATCGAGGTGGTTGCCCGGTTCATCCAGCAGCAGCACATCGGGCCGGCGGATCAGCGCCCTGGCCAGCAGCAGGCGGGTGTGCTGACCGCCGCTCAGGGTCGCGCAGGTGAGGTTTGCCACGTCGGGGGCGAGGCCCATCTCCGCCAGCAGAGCATCAACCCGCCAGAGCTGGCTCTCGCGCTCGTCGGGCGGCAGGACGGCGGCGACGGCGGCGCGCAGGGTAAGGGAGGCGAGATGCGCCGGCAGGTGCTGCTCGATGCGCGCCAGCAGGCAGCCTGAGGCGGTTGACACCGTGCCCGAGGAGGGCGACAGGGTGCCGTCAAGCAGTTTCAGCAGCGTGCTTTTGCCGCTGCCGTTATCGCCGATAAGGCCGACGCGGTCGCCTTTTTGCAGGGTAAAGGTGAGATCGGAAAAGAGCGGCGCAAAAGCCGTTTCCACGCTCAGGGCGCGTGCATTCAGTAGTGTGCTCATTGAACTTACTCAAGTGTTACAGGCGTGCGAACGCCTCGTCAAACATCGCTGACGATAACCCGGTAAGCCGAGGGAAGGGAGTTACATTCTGGTGTCTTCGCTCAAGCCAAAGTTATCGCAGCACGGTGTGCGTAACGCTTGAGCAGGTGCGATCGCCAAATGTATGTGAAATAACAATCATTTCACAGTACGGCATGGGATCCTCCTTATTTATTCATCAGGTAAATGGGGAGAGGTAGTGTAGCGGGGAGAGTCGCGTTTGACCAGTCCAGCCTGTCCTCCTGCCCGGCGTGGAAGTAACATTAACGCGCCAGAGAAATGCGCGGCGGTCAGTCGCCGGTATTTCCGCCCCTGTTAGCTGTCCTGGGAATAATCTAAATAGCGTTAATTCCCGCAGCGCAGATGATTATTTTTAAATATGCGGAACTTTTTTGTTATTAAGCAATCAGCCCGACATTGAGGTGGCGCTTTTATCATTGCTGGCGCCTTTAAAGCAAGCGCCGCTTAATGCCGACTTTTTTTAAATCTTATTTTCTTAATGTTGTTATAAGGTTTGTTCGTTAAATTCCTCCCATTGATTCATCGTTTAGCCAGTCAGGCAGTTCTTTCTGAATGTTGTACTTCTATTTAATTAGCCTGATTCATTATCCCGTCAACGTTTAGCGTTCGGTATTTAATAAGGGATCCACGCAATGAGTGATTTTCTGCCTTTTTCACGGCCGGCGTTGGGCGCGGAAGAAATTGCCGCGGTGACGGAGGTCCTGCAATCCGGCTGGATCACCACCGGGCCGAAAAATCAGGCGCTTGAGAAGGCATTTTGTGACTTAACCGGCAATCAACATGCCATTGCGGTAAGTTCGGCGACCGGCGGGATGCACGTCACGCTGATGGCGCTCGGCGTACAGCAGGGCGATGAGGTGATTACGCCATCGCTGACGTGGGTGTCCACCCTTAACATGATTGCGCTGCTGGGCGCAGAGCCGGTGATGATTGATGTCGATCGCGACACGCTGCTGGTGACCCCCGAGGCGATTGAGGCGGCCATAACGCCGCGCACGAAAGCCATTATTCCCGTGCATTACGCGGGAGCGCCTGTGGACATCGACGCGATCCGCGCGATTGGCGAGCGCTACGGTATCCCGGTCATTGAAGATGCCGCCCATGCGGCCGGCACCCGGTACAAGGGCAAGCACGTGGGGGCAGAGGGCACGGCGATTTTCTCTTTTCACGCTATCAAGAACATGACCTGCGCGGAAGGCGGACTTATCGTGACCGACAATGACCGGCTGGCAAAGCGGATCCGCAGCCTGAAGTTTCACGGTCTGGGCGTGGACGCATTTGACCGGCAGGCGTACGGCCGCGCGCCGCAGGCGGAGGTGATCGAACCGGGGTTCAAGTACAACATGGCGGACATCAATGCCGCTATCGCGCTGGTGCAGCTGGCTAAACTGGAGCAGCTTAACGCGCGCCGCCGGGAGATAGCCCGCCACTACTTACAGGCGCTGGCCGATACGCCATTTCTGCCGCTTTCGCTGCCTGAATGGCCGCATCACCACGCCTGGCACCTGTTTATCATCCGCGTAGACGAGGCCGCCTGCGGCATTTCCCGCGCCGGGCTGATGGAGGCTCTGAAAGCGCGGGGGATCGGCACGGGCCTGCATTTTCGCGCCGCGCATACGCAGAAATATTACCGCGAACGCTATCCGCAGCTGCGGCTGCCAAACAGCGAGTGGAACAGCGAGCGTCTGTGCTCGCTGCCGCTGTTTCCCGATATGACTCCCGAAGAGACTTCCCGGGTCATTACCGCCTTACGTGAACTCTCCGGATGCTAACTCAGATGACGACCCTGGAACCTGTCAACAAAATCTCGATTGTGATCCCGGTGTACAACGAACAGGAGAGCCTGCCTGAACTGCTTCGCCGTACATCAGCCGCCTGCGAAACGCTCAATCGCGATTACGAAATTCTCCTTGTCGATGACGGCAGCAGCGACGACTCCGCCGCCATACTAACCCGTGCCGCAGAAGCGCCGGACAGCCGCATTATCGCGGTGCTGCTCAACCGCAACTATGGCCAGCATTCGGCGATCATGGCGGGCTTTAGCCACGTCACCGGCGACCTTATCATCACCCTCGATGCCGACCTGCAAAACCCGCCGGAAGAGATCCCGCGGCTGGTTGCCAAAGCCGATGAGGGTTATGACGTGGTGGGCACCGTGCGTCAGAACCGCCAGGACAGCTGGTTTCGCAAACGCGCGTCGAAAATGATTAACCTGCTGATCCAGCGCACCACCGGTAAAGCCATGGAGGACTATGGCTGCATGTTGCGCGCCTATCGCCGCCATATCATCGACGCGATGCTGCACTGCCACGAGCGCAGCACCTTTATCCCTATTCTGGCCAATACCTTTGCGCGTCGCGCCATTGAAATTCCCGTGCACCACGATGAGCGCCAGTTTGGCGACTCGAAGTACAGCTTCATGCGCCTGATTAACCTGATGTATGACCTGGTCACCTGTCTGACCACCACGCCGCTGCGCCTGCTGAGCGTCGTCGGCAGCATTATCGCGCTCTTTGGTTTTGCGCTGGCCGTGCTGCTGGTGGTACTGCGGTTTGCGCTCGGCTCACACTGGGCGGCAGACGGGGTATTTATGCTCTTTGCCGTGCTCTTCACCTTTATTGGCGCCCAGTTTATCGGGATGGGGCTGCTGGGTGAGTACATCGGTCGGATCTATAACGATGTGCGCGCGCGCCCGCGCTATTTTATTCAACGCATCATTCGCCGTGAAACCGCTTTATCTTCAGAGGACAATCAATAATGAAGGCCGTTGTTTTTGCCTATCACGATATGGGCTGCGTGGGGATCCGTGCCCTAATTGCCGCAGGCTATGATATTACAGCGATTTATACTCATCCGGATAATGCGGCTGAGAATACGTTCTTTGGCTCTGTTGCCCGTACGGCGGCAGAATTCGGTATTCCGGTTTTTGCGCCTGAGGATGTGAACCACCCGCTGTGGGTCGATCGTATTAAAGACGCGCGGCCGGACGTTATTTTTTCGTTCTATTACCGCAGCCTGCTGAGTGACGCGATTCTGAACTGCGCGCGGGCGGGCGGATTTAACCTGCACGGCTCTCTGCTGCCGAAATACCGCGGCCGCGCGCCGCTCAATTGGGTACTGGTACACGGGGAAACCGAAACCGGCGTTACCCTGCACCGCATGGTGAAACGCGCAGACGCCGGCAACATCGTCGCCCAGGCACGGGTGGCGATCGCGGCAGACGATACGGCGCTGACTCTGCACCACAAGCTGTGCGCCGCCGCGTCGTCGCTGCTGGCGGACAGCCTGCAGGCGATCAAAACCGGTAATTTTGCGCAGATCGCCCAGGATGAAGCTGAAGCGACCTATTTTGGCGGCCGATCGCCCAAAAACGGCGCGATAAACTGGCAGGGATCGGCGGTAGCGGCCAATAACCTGGTGCGTGCGGTCAGCGAACCGTGGCCGGGGGCGTTCAGCTACGCGGGCGGCAGTCAATTTATTATCTGGAAAAGCCGCGTGCTGGCAAACAACAGCGGCGCGAAAGCGGGCACCGTGATCGCCGTCAACCCGCTGACGATCGCCTGCGGTACGGGCGCGCTGGAAGTGATCGCCGGGCAGGCGGACAACGGCGTATACATGCAGGGGAGCCAGCTCGCGCAGTCCCTCGGCCTGGTCACCGGCGCCATCCTCAGCAGTAAGCCGGTTTCCGCCGTGAAGAGTCGCACCCGCGTACTTATCCTCGGCGTGAACGGTTTTATTGGTAACCACCTGACCGAACGCCTGCTGCGCGAGGACGACTTCGAGATTTTCGGCCTCGATATCGGCTCTGACGCGATCTCCCGCTTCATCGGCCATGAGCGCTTCCACTTTGTTGAAGGGGACATCAGCATTCACTCCGAGTGGATCGAGTATCACATTAAAAAGTGTGATGTGGTGCTGCCGCTGGTGGCGATTGCCACCCCAATCGAATATACCCGCAATCCGCTGCGCGTCTTCGAACTCGACTTCGAAGAGAATCTGAAGATCGTCCGCGACTGTGTGAAATACAAAAAACGCATTATCTTCCCGTCCACGTCCGAGGTGTACGGCATGTGCAGCGATGCGTCATTTGATGAAGACCGCTCGCCGCTGATCGTCGGGCCTATCAACAAACAGCGCTGGATCTACTCCGTGTCCAAGCAGCTGCTTGACCGCGTTATCTGGGCCTACGGCGAAAAAGAGGGGCTACGCTTTACGCTGTTCCGGCCGTTTAACTGGATGGGGCCGCGGCTCGATAACCTGAACTCTGCGCGGATCGGCAGTTCCCGCGCCATCACCCAGCTGATCCTCAACCTGGTGGAGGGATCGCCGATCAAACTTATCGACGGCGGCAGGCAGAAACGCTGCTTTACCGATATTGGCGACGGTATCGAAGCGCTGTTCCGCATCATTGAAAATAAGAAGAATAACTGCGACGGCCAGATCATCAATATCGGTAATCCGGATAACGAGGCGAGCATTAAGCAGCTGGCCGAAAGTCTGCTGGAGAGCTTTGAACGTCATCCGCTGCGCGGCCAGTTCCCGCCGTTTGCCGGTTTCCGCGAGGTGGAAAGCAGCACCTACTATGGCAAAGGTTATCAGGACGTTGAACACCGCAGGCCCAGCATCAGCAACGCCCGGCGCCTGCTGAACTGGACGCCGACAGTGCCTATGGAGAAAACCATCGACGAAACGCTGGATTTCTTCCTGAAAACCGTAGAGCTCAGGGAGCGTGCATCATGAGAAAAGTCGGCCTGCGTATTGATGTCGATACCTGGCGAGGCACCCGTGAAGGGGTGCCAAATCTTCTGAAGGCGCTCAGTTTACACGCAATTCAGGCCACTTTTTTCTTTAGCACAGGGCCGGACAACATGGGGCGCCACCTGTGGCGGCTGATCAAGCCTGACTTTCTGTGGAAGATGCTGCGTTCCCGCGCGGCGTCGCTGTACGGCTGGGACATCCTTCTGGCCGGAACCGCATGGCCGGGGCGCGTCATTGGCGCGGGGAATGCCGGGGTCATTGCGGCGGCGGCGGAGCAGCATGAAATTGGCCTCCACGCGTGGGATCACCATGCCTGGCAGGCCTGGGCCGGCGTCTGGGATCAGTCGAAACTCAAACAGCAGATTCACCTGGGGCTGGATGCGCTGCAGAACATTGTCGATCGGCCGGTCATCTGTTCGGCGGCGGCGGGCTGGCGCGCCGACCAGCGCGTCGTCAAGGCCAAAGCCGCGTTCCCGTTTCACTACAACAGCGACTGCCGGGGGACGACGCCGTTTGTGCCGGTTCTGTCTGACGGCAGCGAAGCCGCGGTGCAAATTCCCGTGACGCTACCGACCTGGGACGAGCTGATCGGCGCCGGCGTCAGTAAAGAAAATTTCAACGACGTTATTCTGCAGAAAATACACCAGGACACAGGGACGCCGGTTTACACCATCCATGCGGAAGTGGAAGGGATAGCGATGCTTGACGCCTTTCGTCAACTGCTGGAAATGGCCGCGGCCCGGGGGGTGCAGTTCTGCCCGCTCAGCGCGCTTCTGCCGGCCGATTTATCCACGCTGCCGAGAGGCAAAATTGTGCGCGGGTCCACGCCAGGCCGGGAAGGCTGGCTTGGCTGTCAACAACGCATAGAGCCGTGAGCCGATGAAATCAGCACGATACGGAATACTTATTCTGACCTGTTTTGCCTTGCTGTACCTCGTCCCGCTGGCGTTTCGCCACCTGTGGCAGCCGGATGAGACCCGCTATGCGGAAATCAGCCGCGAAATGCTGCTGTCCGGTAACTGGGTCGTACCCCATTTTCTCGATCTGCGCTATTTCGAAAAGCCGGTTGCCGGCTACTGGATCAATAACCTCAGCCAGCTGATCTTCGGGCATAACAATTTTGCCGTGCGTTTTGGCGCCGTATTCTCAGTAACGCTCAGCGCGCTGCTGACCTCCTGGCTGGCGTTTCGCCTGTGGGGCGATAAAACCGTTGCGCTGCTGGCGGGGGTTATCTTCCTGACCTGCCTGCTGGTCTATGGGGTCGGCACGTACGCCGTGCTCGATCCGATGATCGCGCTGTGGCTGACCGCGGCAATGTGCAGTTTCTGGCTGGCCAGTACCGCCAGAACGCGCGGCGGCATCCTCGGCGGTTACCTCCTGCTGGGCCTGGCCTGCGGCATGGGCGTCATGACCAAAGGGTTTCTGGCGCTGGCGGTGCCGGTCATTAGCGTGCTGCCGTGGGCGATGGCGCAAAAACGCTGGCAACGGGTCCTGCTCTACGGGCCGTGGGCGGTGCTGAGCGCCGTACTGATAACGCTGCCGTGGGCGCTGGCTATCGCCCACGCCGAACCGGACTTCTGGCGCTATTTCTTCTGGGTGGAGCATATTCAGCGCTTCGCGGAGGACAACGCCCAGCACAAAGCGCCATTCTGGTATTACGTTCCGTTCCTGGTCGCCGGCGCGCTGCCGTGGCTGGGGCTGCTGCCCGGCGCCCTGAAAAGCGGCTGGCAGGGACGGCGCGGGCAGGGCGAGGCGTTTTATCTGCTGGGCTGGCTTGTGATGCCGCTGCTGTTTTTCAGCATCGCTAAGGGCAAGCTGCCGACCTATATTTTGCCGTGCTTCGCGCCGCTGGCGATCCTGATGGCGCGCTACGCGGTGGCGCAGGCAAGAAGCGGATCGGTCATTTTACGCGTCAACGGCTGGATAAATCTGGCATTCGGCGCCGTTTGTCTGAGCATCGTCGCCTTCTTCCTGGCGCCGTGGGGGCTGGCAAAACACCCGGTGTACGCGGCTAACGAAACCCTGAAGGCGATACTTGCCTGCCTGGCGTTTGCCGTCTGGGGGCTGTTTGGCCTCCTGGCGCTAACCCGCAGGCCCGGACGCGGATTCTCGGCCGCGCTTTGCCCGCTGGGCGTGGCGCTACTGGTCGGTGCCGTTATCCCCGCCAGGGTGGTGGACTCGAAGCAGCCGCAGGCGTTTATTGATGATGTTCGCCAGCCGCTGGCCGACAGCCGCTATATCTTTACCAACAGCGTGGGCGTGGCGGCGGGCATTGCCTGGGAAATGCGGCGCAGCGACATACAGCTTTATGGTCAGGCGGGCGAACTGCGCTACGGTCTCAACTATCCGGATGTGCACGACCGCTATCTCCGTCCGTCCCTGTTCGCGGCCTGGCTGGCGGAGCACCGCAGGCAGGGGAAAGTCTCGCTGCTGCTGGTGGTGTCGAATCCCGGCGAGCTCCACGCCCTGACGCCGCCGCCGGCGGATCGCCTGACCCGCCGCGGACGCTTCGTTCTCCTTGAATACGATGCCCGGCCATGAATATTGCGCTGATCGTTCTGGCCAGTTTGCTGAGCTGCTGCGGCCAGCTGTGCCAGAAGCAGGCGGCCCAGCGGGCGGGGCGCCGCCATCTGATACTGTGGCTCGGGCTGAGCGCGCTGCTGCTGGGGGCGGGAATGCTGGTCTGGCTGCAGGTTCTCCGGCATGTTGACGTCAGTGTCGCTTATCCGATGCTCAGCCTGAACTTTATCTTTATTACGCTTGCCGCGCGCGGGATCTGGAAAGAGCCTATTTCTGCCCGCCACTGGCTGGGGGTGGGGTTAATCATCATTGGCATCATTGCGCTGGGAAGGTACGCCTGATGGGATATCTCTGGGCGCTGATGAGCGTGCTGCTGGTAAGCTCGGCGCAGCTTGGCATGAAGTGGGCGATGGTTCAGCTCCCCGCGGCGTCGGATCAGGATTTTGCGACGGCGATGCTGGCCGGCGGCTCCGGCGCGCTGGCGCTGGCGTGCGGGCTGGCGGCCTATGCGTTCTCCATCGGCTGCTGGTATATGGCGCTCAGGCGGCTCCCGCTGAGCAAGGTCTATCCGCTGTTAAGCCTGAGCTACGTGCTGGTATGGTTTGCCGCCATGATGCTGCCGTGGCTTAACGAAAGGTTTAGCCCGGAAAAGCTTATCGGCGTGGCGGCGATTGTCACCGGCCTGGTACTGATTTGTCTGCCCGATAAGCGGCGCGGCAAATAAGGCGGGCTTTGAGGGGGAGGATAAACGGGGGGCCGCAAGGGGTAACCCGCGGGATGTTGCGGAGATAAAAAACGGGCCTGCATCCGCAGGCCCGGTGTCTTAAATCGACGTCCGCCGGTAGTTACGGTACTCCGGCTCCCAGAAATTATCATTAATTGCCTGGGTCAGGGCATCCGCCGAGGTGTTTACCGCCACGCCCTGCTGTTGGGCCATTTTGCCCACCGCGAAGGCGATAGCGCGGGACACGGTGTGGATATCCTTCAGTTCGGGCAGCACCAGGCCCTCGCCGTTATTCACCAGCGGCGAGTGCTTGGCCAGGGTTTCGCTGGCGGACATCAGCATCTCGTCGGTGATGCGGGTGGCGCCGGAGGCGATAACGCCGAGGCCAATACCGGGGAAGATATAGGAGTTGTTGCACTGGGCGATAGGGTAGGTTTTATCCTTCCACACGACCGGATCGAACGGACTGCCGGTGGCGACCAGGGCGTTGCCGTCGGTCCAGCTGATGATGTCCTGCGGCGTGGCCTCAACGCGCGAGGTCGGGTTAGAGAGCGGCATGACGATCGGGCGCGGACAGTGCTTGTGCATCTCGCGGATGATCTCTTCGGTAAACAGCCCGCTCTGGCCGGAGACGCCGATCAGGATATCCGGCTTCACGTTGCGTACCACGTCCAGCAGGGAGAGCACCTCTTCCTGGGTATCCCACTGGGCCAGCAGGCCGTCGCGCTTCTGGGTCAGCTTCGTCTGGAAGGAGAGCAGGTTCGGCATCTGATCGGTGAGCAGGCCGAAGCGGTCCACCATGAAGATGCGCGAGCGGGCCAGCTCCTCGCTGAGGCCTTCCCGCTGGGTCTGGGCAATAATCTGCTCGGCGATACCGCAGCCGGCGGAGCCGGCGCCGAGGAAGACGATTTTCTGCTCGCTGAGCTGGCTGCCCGCCGCGCGGCTGGCGGCAATCAGCGTGCCGACGGTCACCGCCGCCGTGCCCTGAATGTCGTCATTAAAGGAGCAGATCTCATTGCGGTAGCGGGTCAGCAGCGGCATGGCGTTCTTCTGGGCGAAGTCTTCGAACTGCAGCAGCACGTTCGGCCAGCGCGACTTAACGGCCTGAATAAAGTCATCGACAAACTGGTAGTACTCGTCGTCGGTAATGCGCGGATGGCGCGCGCCCATGTACAGCGGATCGTTGAGCAACTGCTGGTTGTTGGTGCCGACGTCAAGCACCACCGGCAGAGTATAGGCCGGGCTGATGCCGCCGCAGGCGGTGTACAGCGACAGCTTGCCGATGGGAATGCCCATACCGCCGATGCCCTGGTCGCCGAGACCGAGAATGCGCTCGCCGTCGGTGACTACGATCACTTTAATATTGTGGTTCGGCACGTTTTGCAGAATGTCGTCGATGTTTTCCCGGTTCTCCCAGGAGATGAACACCCCGCGCGCGCGGCGGTAGATCTCCGAGAAGCGCTCGCAGGCGGCGCCGACCGTCGGGGTATAGATGACCGGCATCATTTCATCGAGGTGGTTTTCAACCAGCCGGTAGAAAAGGGTTTCGTTGGTGTCCTGGATGTTGCGCAGGTAGATATGCTTATCGATTTCGGTTTTGAAGCCCTGGTACTGGATCCAGGCGCGCTCAGCCTGCTCTTCGATGGTTTCCACCACTTCCGGGAGGAGGCCGAGCAGGTTGAAGCTGCGGCGCTCTTCTATGCTGAAGGCGCTGCCTTTGTTCAGCAGGGGGAATTCAAGCAGGACCGGGCCCGCATAGGGAATATAAAGCGAACGATTTTTTTTAAGATTGGGAAATATCACACTCACTCCTTTGTCATCACTCCAGGCCCGGACATCGGTAGCGAGAGGGTCTGGCAGGTACTGCGGCGCGACAAATTATAAAGCAAGTGTTAATGAAAAGGGTGAAATCTGGTGTTGTGAAACTAAAAAAAGCACCCCCTTTACTTGAAAGGTGGTGCTGTTCTGTATTAAAGGCGAGTGAGGTTAGCCGCGACGCTTGCGGCCGGTGGCGTGTGATACCAGGCTTTCGCTGCCGCCTTCGACAAGAACTTTTTTCTGGTTAGAGAGCTTATAATTCAGGCCAAGAAGGTGGCGTGCCTGACGGTTCGATTTCATGTTGACTCCTTTGATCCTGTTGCGAGTTTCAAGGTCGGTTGAAATATAACCCATAGCGTGCAGGATGAATCCTGCGCCATTTATCATTCGCCAGTAGCGGCAAAATAGCAAGCGCCGGGGGAGGCATTAAGGAATAATCCAGGAATCATGGCGCTGTGCTACGGTGATCTATACTTAAGCACTCAATCGTCAACAAGGAGCAACACATGACTATTCATAAGAAAGGCCAGGCGCACTGGGAAGGGGATCTCAAGCACGGGAAAGGCACGGTCTCTACCGAAAGCGGCGCCCTCAGCCAGCAGCCCTACGGCTTCAACACCCGCTTTGAAGGGAAGCCCGGCACCAACCCTGAAGAGCTTATCGGCGCCGCGCACGCCTCCTGCTTCTCGATGGCGCTGTCGCTGATGCTGAGCGACGGCGGCTATACCGCCACCTCTATCGACACGGAAGCCACCGTGTCGCTGGATAAAAAAGACGGCGGCTTTGCCATTACCAAAGTGGCGCTGCAGAGCCGGATCTCCGTGCCGGATATCGATCCCGCCAAGTTTGATGAAATCATCAACAAAGCGAAGGCCGGCTGCCCGGTCTCTCAGGTGCTGAACGCTGAGATCACGCTTGATTACACGCTGAACTGATTCTGCATTTATCGCCAGACAGCGGCTCCGGATTCGGGGCCGCTGTCGTTTTGTCCGGAAACGGGCAGGCTTTTTCACCGTTTTTTCCGTACAATCCTTCGCCATCCTTCACGGAGCAGGGACGTTATGGAAAACGACAGCGACGACATCAGGCGAAGCCCCACCCCTCACGATTCGACCTTCAAACAGTTTTTGACCCATCCCGACACGGCGCGCGACTTTATGCAGCTGCACCTGCCAGCGGATCTGCAGGCGCTTTGCGATTTCAGTACGCTGAAGCTTGAATCAGGCAGTTTTATTGAAGACAACCTGCGGCCCTACTTTAGCGATGTGCTCTACAGTCTGAAGACCGTTAATCATGATGATGGTTATATCCATGTGCTTATTGAGCATCAATCCACGCCGGACAGACATATGGCTTTCAGGCTGTTGCGCTACGCCGTTGCGGCGATGCAGCGCCACCTTGAAGCCGGACACAGCAGGCTGCCGCTGGTGATACCGGTGCTGTTTTATGCCGGCCGGCGTACGCCTTATCCCTGGTCCACCCGCTGGCTGGATGATTTCCACCGGCCCGAAATCGCGGAACGGCTTTACCGGGGGGCGTTTCCGCTGGTAGACGTCACGATTATTCCTGACGATGAAATTATGGAGCACCGCAGCATGGCGGCGCTGACGCTGCTGCAAAAGCACATTCATCGCCGCAATCTGGCCGAACTGACGGACCGGCTGGTTACTCTGCTGTGCAGCGAATACATGACGGGACAGCAGCTTGCGTCGTTGATAAACTATGTTATACAAGCGGGAGATACGCCTGATGCCGAGGGCTTTGTCCACCAGCTGGCGCGGCGCGTACCGCAACATGAGGATGCACTGATGACGATCGCACAACAGTTAGAACAGAAAGGTGTTGAGAAGGGCATTCAGCAGGGGATCCCCCTTGGCGAGCGCCGCGGCAAACTAGAGCTGGCGCGCGCTTTACTGCAAAAGGGCGTCGATCTGAATTTAATTGCTGAAACCGCAGGTCTTACGCCCGACGAGCTGGCGCAAATCAGCCGATAAGCGCCGCCAACTGCCTCATCCCGTACGCCGCCACAGCGCGGTAAGCGGGCCGCCGGCGCCGGTCACCGGATCGCTGTCGGGGAAAGGCGTTGTGCTGATGCGCCGCCGTGCGGCGGCATCCGGCGCCGCGCGATTGATGTCCGCATGCTCACCCGGCGGGTAGGCGCCGACCACCGTGAAGTCGTCGCTATGGCTCAGGCAGCAGTGCCCGGTGCCGGTCGGCAGCACCACCACGTCTCCTTTTTCAAGCGTCACCGTGCGGCCGCCCGGCCCGCCGAGCATCACCTGCGCGCGACCCGCAAAGACGCCCAGCACCTCGTGTCCTTCGGTGTGGTAGTGGTGAAAATCATAAATGCCCCAGCGCCACTGCGGCGGCCAGCCGTTGCGGTTAAACCGCTGCTCCATGGTGCTAGCCAGATCCAGGCCGGCGTCGGGCCGGACTATCGCCTGCCGGTAGTGCAGCACCGGCAGGCGGGCGTTATTGGGCACCCAGTCGTGGGCGGTCAGCATAAAGTGTTCCGCCGCCGCGTCGGCGGCAGCAGGAAAAAGTCGGCGGTCAGGTGAGTGAGACGTCATACTTCAATCCTCCCGTAAAGTATTAACCCTGGACCATAGCGCCATTTATGGCTACCCGCGTCGGCAAAAGGCCGCTAATCTGCGGCTCAGAAAAAGGAGCAGCAAGATGAACCGTACTGAAGACAAGGTCGCCATAGGCGAGTTGATTAACGGCTGGATCTATCGCGATACCGGCCAGTGGGACAAGCTGGCGGCGATCTTCGCCCCCGATGCCACCATTGAAGTGACCTGGTTTGAAGGCAAGGCCAGCGAGTTTATTGCCGCCTCGCGCAAGATGGGCACATCGGCGATCTCCTCGAAGCACTTTATCGGCGCGCCGGTCATTACCTTCAGCGCCGACGGCGGCCGGGCGGTAACCGAGACCAACGCCATGATTATCGCCATGAACGAGAGCATCCGCCTCGGGGCCACCGTTCACAACCGCTTCCTCGACAATCTGCAGAAGGTGAACGGCGAGTGGAAAATCTGCCAGCGCCAGGTGGTGTACGACTGCGGCTCTTTTGATTTTCCGGCGGGCATTGTCGATATCGATCAGCACGTGGTCGGCCAGTTTCCGCTGGCCTATGCGCCGCTGGGCTACCTGCTGCACAGCGGCGGCTACACGGTGCAGCGGCTGTTTGCTACCCGCAACAGCCCGCTGGAGGCCGACATTCGCCGCAGCAACGCGGCGTGGCTGGAGAGCTAAGCGCGGCGGCGCAGGCGGCTGAGGCTGAACAATACCGCCAGCGCTGACGCCGCGACCGCGATCCACAGGCTCAGGCGCACCGCCTGCTCCTCCTGCGCGGGGGCAGTGGCGTGCGCCAGCAGCGCCAGCGCGATCCCGACAATCGCCGCCCCGAGGCACTGGCCGAAGGTCCGCACTACCGCCAGTACGCCCGAAGCGTAGCCGCTGTGCTCCCGCGCCACGTTACCCATCAGCTCCCGGTTGTTCGGACTCTGGAAGCAGCCAAAGCCCAGGCCGCACACCAGGCTGCGCAGGCCAATATCCCACACCCCGGCGTGCGCCGGCAGCGTCGCCAGCAGCATCAGGCCTGCGGCAAACAGGGCGAGTCCGGCGGTTGAGATCGCCGCCGCCGAATACCTGTCCGCCAGCCGACCGGCCTGCGGCGCCACCAGCATGATCCCCAGCGGCCAGGGCGTGAACAGCAGCGCGGCGCCGAAGGCGCTGTAGCCGTAGACGTTCTGGAACAGAAACGGCAGGGCGATAAAGGCAATCCCCTGGCCGATAAACGACGCCAGCGAGGTCAGCGCCGCCAGCGAAAAGCGCGCGGAGGTGAAGATAACCGGCGGCAGCAGCGGATCGCGGCGGCGGCGGATGTGGCGCACGAACAGCAGGCCGGAGACCAGCGCCGTCGCCCCCCACAGCCCGGCCTCCGTATCGACTCCGCCGCCGTGCGGCGAGGAGAAGCGGGTGGCGGCCATAATCAGTGAACCGAGCGCGAGGGCTGAGAGCAGCGCCCCCGGCCCGTCGAAGGCGACCGCGCGGGTTTGCGCCTGATTGGGGATGGCTTTAATCGCCAGCACCAGCGCCAGCGCGCCGGGGAGAATATTGATGGCAAACAGCCACTGCCATCCGAACGCCGACAGCAGGGTGCCGCCCAGCACCGGGGCGACGGCGGTGCTGGCGGCGATCAGCAGCGCATTGAGGCCGAGGATCCTGCCGAGCAGCCGGTTGGGGAAGATTGAGCGCAGAATGGCGGGCGAGATGCTCAGCGTCGCCGCGCCGCCGATGCCCTGCAGCACCCGCATGGCAATCAGCATTTCCGCCGACGAGGAAAGGGCGCAGCCCAGCGAGGCGAGGGTAAACAGGCTGAGGCCAAAGATAAATAGCGGCCGGAATCCGTAGCGGGTCGCCAGCGCCGAAAAGGCGATCAGCAGCATGGAGACGGCGAGCAGATAGCCGTTGGCAAACCAGACGGCGACGCCGGCGCTCACCTGCAGCGTATGGGCCATTTGCGGCAGGGCGATATTGATCATCGCCCCGTCAAACACCGCCATCAGCGTTGAGCACATCACGGCGGCCATCGCCAGCGCCCGCCGGTGGCCCGGCAGACCCTCATCGCCCGGGCGGTCAGAGAAAAGCGTCATCACAACTCCTGGTACTGTTTTATTGGCTGCGGAAACTATAAGCTGACGGGAAACGCTGCGGAAGACGCCTCATCTGCATTTTATTGTTGCGCGTGACGCCACCTGTGAAGGGATTTGACGTATGAAAGACGTTGACTTCAACCTGATTATTGCCCTCGACGCGCTGCTGACTGAAGCCAGCGTAGCGGGTGCGGCAAGGCGCCTGGGCCTGAGTACCTCGGCGATGAGCCGCACCCTGAGCCGCCTGCGGCAGGCAACCGGCGATGGCCTGCTGGTCAGGGCCGGGCGCAATATGGTGCTGACGCCCTATGCGGAGTCGGTGCGCGCGCGCGCCCGGGAGGCTGTTGGCCAGGTTGTCGACATCCTCACTCCCCCCGCGCCGCGGGTGGATTTGCAGATCTTAAAAAGAACCTTCACGCTGCGCGCCAATGAGGGCTTCGTTGAGGCGCTGGGCCCGGCGCTGATTGCCGATATTGCGGCGCGGGCGCCGCAGGTCTGCCTGCGCTTTGCCCCCAAGCCTGAGAAAAGCGGCCAGCCCCTGAGAGAAGGGCGGGCCGATCTGGAAATAGGCGTTCTGAGCAACATGGGACCGGAGATCCGCGTGCAGGCGCTATTTCGCGACCGCTTTGTCGGCGTCGTTCGCCGCGAGCACCCGCTGGCGACGCAGGATCCGATAACGCCTCAGGACTACGTCGCCTGGGGGCACGTGACGGCCTCGCGGCGCGGCGTGCAGACCGGACCGGTGGACGAGGCGCTGGCAGAAATGGGGCTTCAGCGGCGGATAATCAGCGTGGTGCCGGGCTTTCCGGCCGCGCTGGCCGTTGCCGGGGCGACCGATCTTATTGCCCTGGCGCCGGCGTCGTTTCTGATAAACCCGCTGCTGGCGGCGCGCTTTCACCGCTTCGAACTGCCGGTCCGCACGCCGGTTATCACCATCTCCCAGATGTGGCACCCGCGCATGGAGAACGATCCCGGCCACCGCTGGCTGCGCCAGCGGGTGCTGACCGCCTGCGCGGAGGCGCTTGCCCGCGCGGCAGGCAGCGCCTGAGCCCGCGCAGCGGGCGTTTGCACAATCACCGTGCGTCCTTTCCCGCCTTGAGTCCCGATGTTGTTGTAAATAAAAGTAAAATAATCCTGGCACAGTTACTGCTTAGCCCTTCACAGACGGTTATTTCTGTGACGGGAGTCAACAATGAGCGTAATGAGAGAACCCTTAGTCAGGGTGAAGTACGGTAAATGGTCGCAGCTGTTTCTCGGCCTCGTCTGCATGGCCTCTATTTCCAGCCCCCAGTACGTCTGGACGCTGCTGGCAAAGCCGCTCACCGCGAAGCTCGGCGTTGGCCTGCCCGAGCTGCAGGTGACGTTTTCGCTGCTGATTATCCTCCAGACCTTCTTTTCGCCCTTTCAGGGGCGACTGGTGGAGAAGTACGGACCGCGCCTGCTTATCTCTCTCGGTACGGTGATGGCCGGGCTGAGCTGGGTGCTGGCCGCCCGGGTCAACGGCCTGGCCGCGCTGTATCTGGTCTACGGCTGCCTCGGCGGTCTGGGTACCGGGATTGTCTACATTGGCGTGGTGGGGCTGATGGTGAAGTGGTTTCCGCACAACCGCGGCTTTGCCGCCGGCGCGGTGGCGGCGGGTTACGGCATGGGCGCGATTCTGACCACGTTCCCGATCGCCATTTCGCTGAGCAGCTACGGGCTGTCGCAGACGATGACGCTGTTTGGCGTGATTTTTGCCCTCGTCGGACTGCTGGCAAGCCAGGGGCTTAGCCTGCCGCCGGAGGCCGCGGCGCGGCAGGTTCCGCCGCGCGTGGCCCAGAGCCACCGCCAGTTCCGATCCTCTGAGATGCTGCGCCAGCCGCTGTTCTGGCTGATGTTTATGATGATGGCGATGATGTCCACCTCCGGGCTGATGGTCACCTCGCAGATGGCGATTTTCGCCGAAGATTTTGGCATCAGTAACGCGGTGGTCTTCGGCATGGCGGCCCTGCCGCTGGCGCTGACCATTGACCGCTTCACCAATGGCCTGACGCGCCCGCTGTTTGGTTTTATCTCTGACCGCATCGGGCGGGAGAAGACCATGTTCATCGCCTTCGCGCTGGAGGGCGTCGCCATGATGCTGTGGTTGGCCTGTCGCGAATCGCCGGTGCTGTTCGTCCTGCTGTCGGGGGTGGTCTTTTTCGGCTGGGGCGAGATTTTTTCGCTGTTTCCGTCGACGCTGACCGACACCTTCGGCAGCGAGCACGCCGCATCCAACTACGGCTGGCTGTACATCTCTCAGGGCGTCGGCTCCATTTTCGGCGGCCCGCTGGCGGCGCTGCTTTATCAGCACAGCCACAGCTGGACCGCCGTCTTTAGCAGCGCCATCACCCTCGATTTTCTCACCGCCGGGCTGGCGCTGCTGGTGCTCAAACCCTGGCGGGCGCGCTTCATCCGGCAGAATAACGCCCGCTGAGGCTATTCTCTCCAGCGGCTGCGCAGGTAGTCAACCGCCTGGCGGGTCTGCGGGCGGTTGAGGTAGTCTTCGCGAAACAGGATGGTGCCCCGGATCTGCGGCAGCGAGGCGTTGAAGTCGAGCTGCTTCTTCAGCTCCGGCACGCCGCCGGCAACGGTCCAGTCCGGCTCGCTGCGCGACGGCTCGCCGATTTTATACAGCGCCATGCCGATATAGAGCCGGGTGTGCGTCGGCTTCACCACGTCGGCCCACCAGCGGGCCAGTACGTCGTAGCGGGCGGCATCCCGGGCGAAAGGCCAGTAGAGCTGCGGCGCGATGTAATCAAGCAGCCCGAGCTGCACCCAGCGGCGGGTATCGGCATAGGCCTCATCGTAGGTGGCGGCGCCCCGGGTATCCGATCCGGCCGCATCGTGGGAGCGGTTGCGCCACACGCCGGCGGGGCTGACGCCAAACTGCACGTCCGGTTTTATCTGGTGCACCGTGCGCGAGACCTGCTCGATCAGCTGCAGGGTGTTGTTGCGCCGCCAGTCGGCCTTGCTGCTGAAGCCCTGGCCGTACTGCCGGTACGTGGCGGCGTCGTTAAGCGCAGAATCGCGGGTTTCGGTATAGAAATAGTCGTCGAACTGCACGCCGTCTACCGGATAGTTCTGCACGACTTCGGCGACGATGCTGGTGATCCAGTCCCGCGCTTCGGGAATGCCGGGGTCAAGGACAAAGCGGTCGCTGGCGGTGCGGATCCAGTCCCGGTGCAGTACGTAGACGCTGGGCGGCTGCTGTCTCAGGGTGGCGTTGAGGGCCGCCACGGTTGAAGGGCGGGTATTGGTGGTCACGCGATAGGGGTTAAACCAGGCGTGAACCTTCATGCCGCGCCGGTGGGCCTCGTCGAGCATAAACTGCAGCGGGTCGTAGCCCGGATCCTGACCAATGTGTCCGGTCAGCGTATCGGACCAGGGCAGGATCTGCGAGCGCCACAGGGCGGTGCCGTCCGGCTTCACCTGGAAGAATACGGTATTGATGCCCAGCGTTTTCAGGTTATCCAGCTTATCGGTGAGGGCCTTTTTTTGCATCGCAATCCGCGTTGCCGCGTCGGTAATGGTCACCGAGGGGATCGGCGGCCAGTCGAGACGCGATACGGTGGTCAGCCAGACGCCGCGCACCTCTTCATTCTGCGTCCGGGGCTGGCCGGGATGACTCGCCGGGCCGGAAGGGGTGACCAGCGAAACCGGCGGTTTACTGGCGCAGCTGATGAGCAGCAGCGCCCCCGCCATTAGCGCTGCAGCGCGCGCGGCAGAATAGGCGCCTGCTGCGAAAAAAGAGTGGGTGAAGGTCTTAATGGTAAACTCCGTTTTTTATCGTCGCCGTCCGGGAGGCAACATTTTCTGCTTATTCCCGCCCCGGGGCAATGGTGCTGGCGGGCCGCTTCGCACTCACCCGCATGATAAGCGTAGCGGGTGAGTGGAATTTAAGCATAGCGATAAAACGGAAAACAGCCTGTCAACAGAGAAACCGCCAGCAGGGCCAGGCAGGTGATAAACGACCAGCGCAGCGTGAAGCGCTGGGCCTGGGCATAATCCACCTTCAGCATCCCCACCAGCAGGTAGGTGGAGGCCACCAGCGGACTGAGGATATGCACCGGCTGTCCCACCAGCGCGGCGCGGGCCATCTCCAGCGGCTCGATGCCGTAGTGGCCCGCGGCCTGAACCAGCACCGGAAGCATCCCGAAATAGAACACGTCGTTGGAAACCATCCACGTCACCGGAATGCTGATAATGGCGGTGATCAGCGCCAGATAGGGCCCCAGCGCGGCGGGAATAATATCGACGATGGCGGTGGCGAGGCGGTTAGCCATTCCGGTCTCTGAGAAGATGCCGGTAAACACGGCGGCGGCGAAAATCAGTCCTGCGACCGCCAGCACCGCGGGCGCGTGGCGGGTAAGCTGCTCCTGCTGCTGCTTCAGGTGCGGATAGTTGACGACGAACATCAGGGCCGTCGCCAGCATAAACAGGTAAGCCATGGGCATGACGTCCAGCACCAGCAGCGTCATCAGGGCCACCGTCAGCGCCCAGTTAAACCAGAAGCGCCATCCCGCGTCCGGCTTCGGCTCAAGCTCAACCCATCCCGCCGCCGCCGGTGCGCCGGCGCGAATGTTCAGGCGCGCGCGCTCCCGGCGACCGAGCAGCCAGGCCATGATAAAGGTCCACACCACGCAGGCGAACAGCGGCAGCAGCATCGGGACAAACAGCGTCGCCACGTCGGCGTGGACCACCGCTGCGGCCCTTGCCGTCGGGCCGCCCCAGGGGAACATATTGCCAAGTCCGGTACACTGCAGCAGCAGGCAGCAGACGCTCAGCTTCGACAGGCCGATGCGCTCATAGATGGGCATGAACGCCGCCAGCACGATCATGTAGACCGTGGCGCCATCGCCGTCCAGCGCAACGATGAAGCCCAGCAGCGCGGTGCCCATGAAGATTTTCACCGGATCGCCGCCGACGGCGCTGACGATGCGCTTAATGACGGGATCGAACATCCCGGCGTCGGTCACGCTCATAAAGTAGATCATGGCAAAAATCAGCATCACCCCGGTCGGCGCGACGGTACGCAGACCTTTGGTGACCATCGCGCCCATGTCGGTTCCGTGACCTGCGAACAGGGCAAAAAGCGTGGGGATCAGAATCAGCGCGGTCATCGCCGAAAGTTTTTTGCTCATCAGTAAGCCGATAAAGCAAACGATCATGAGCACACTGAGGATCAGCAGCATGATGAGGTATCCTGTAGGGTAGAGTAAGAACGGTGTCGTTATTTTTTTTAAAAGCACACTTATCCGTTCAGGCTTGCCCTGCCGCAGCGGCAGGGCAGCTGGCCTAGCGGTGGTCGCGCAGCGAAGGCGACACCGGCAGCGGCAGGCGATAGAGCTTCACCGGATACTCAACCGTTGACGGTTTTCCTCCGGTGGTGGCCGGCGTGCGGTTAATCTGCGCAGAAGGCATCCACAGCGCGCCCTCTGAAATCCACATCGCATCGATCCACACCAGCCGCGGATCCTGAATCACCGTTGTGACGCTGCCGTCCGGCGCAATGCGCTTGATGCTGCGGGTATTGAGATCCGACGCGTAGATATTGCCGTTAGCATCAATGGCCGTACCGCCCGTGCTCCAGGTGTCGCGAACCTTCTGCGCATGTTTCGCGACCTCGGCCGCCGGCAGCGACGGGTCATTCAGATAGCGGGTCCCGATGCGGGCCAGCGGGCCGGGGATCGCCTGGTAATAGAGCCACTTACCGTCGGGAGAGACTTCCAGCTGATCGAGGCCTACGCGCTTCTCGCGGCCGTCGCGCAGGTAGAGTTTCTTCCCGTCGGCGTAGATGGGCAGGTGGTCAATCGACAGCGGATGGTCGTCCAGCGCGCGCCAGCTTTTGCCGCTTTTCATATTGAGGATCACCAGCCCCCGGGCGCCCGGATCGGTGATATAGGCGAAGTCGCCGTTGAAGCGCACGTCGTCGAGGTAGCTGGTCTCTTTCAGCACCGGCGCTTTGAAGACGTAGCTGCTGACCACTTTCCCGGTCCGCAGATCGATACTCACCAGCTTGGCCGCCCCCGGCACGGCCTTATCGCCGGTGCCGATACCTTTGTTGCCGGCGTCCATTACCCACAGATTGCCGTCCGGCCCGATGCGCAGGGCGTTTACGTGATAGAAGTGATGCTCGGGATCCTGCGCCTGCCACTGGTTCCACTCGCCGTTCGGGTAGGGCGTGAGCTGATTATTGATAACTTCAGCCAGCTGTACGCCGCTGCCCTCGGACTGGGTCAGCGACGCAAAGATGCGGCCATCCTGGCTGACCGTAATGCCGTTCCACACCCGGGGTGAGGTCGCCACCTGCTGCAGGCGGCTATCCTGCTGAGTCGGTAAACTGGCCGCAAGCGGGTCCTGCGCGCTGGCCTCCAGGGCGGTACCCAGGGCTAAGGCAAGCGTCAGCGCTTTAAACAAATGGTTCATTTTTATCTCCTTTGCGCGGATGTTACTCCGAGTGTTGCTTTGTTGTTAACTTATTTACATCCTGGCATCCCGGGAAAATAAATTATATTCTTTGGTTTTTATCAATTAATTCCTGGCGGGAATGTATGGAGCTTAAAGATCTGCACTACTTACTGGCGGTGAGGGAGACGGGCCATCTGGGTAAGGCGGCACAATCCCTTGGCATTACTCAGCCCGCGCTGACCAAATGCCTTCAGCGGCTGGAGAAGTTTTACGCAACGCGGCTGATAATGAAGGTCGGACGGGGGATGCAGCTGACGGAAGCGGGCCTTCTACTTTGTGAACGCGCTCAAAAAGTCACCCACCTGATGCAGGTGACGCGTCAGGATCTGCGGGCGCTGGGCGAGGGGACCGCGGGGGTGCTGCGGCTGGGCGTGGCGGCCACGGCGGCCGAGTTTATGCTGCCGGAATTGAGCGCAGCGCTGCTGCAAAAGGCGCCGACGGCGCAGCTGGAGGTGACCGTCGGCATGAATGACCTTCTGCAGAAGCTGCTGCGGGAGAATAAAATCGATCTGATTCTGGGCTACTTGCCGGAGAGCGGCGGGGAGTTTGTCACCCGGCCGCTGATTGACGATCCGGTGGTCATCGCCGCCAGCCGCCGGCACCCGCTGACCAACATCCACCCGACGCCGGAACAGCTGGCAAGCTACAGCTGGCTGCTGCCTTCATCTGAGGTCGCCACCCGCCAGTGGCTGGAGCGGCGCCTGCACAGCGGCGGCTATGCGCCGCCGCGGGTACAGATGCAGAGCAATACCCTGTCGCCGCTGCGCCGGCTGGTCGCCAGCAGCGAACTGCTGACCTTTATCTCCCGGCGCCTCATCAACAGCGGCGACAGTGAAAGCGGGCTGGCGGAGATCCCGCTGCCGCTGGTGGTGATGCCGCGCACCTTCGGCTGGCAGTTTCGCTCGCTCAGCGAACTCTCGCCCGCCAGTCGGCTGCTGGTGGAACTGGCGGAGAAGCGCTGGCGCTGGTAGCGGCCAGCTCACCCTGCAATATCCTCCAGGCGGCGGTTAAGGGTCCGCGGGCCAAACACGCCGATGGTAAATACCACAATCGCCATCGCGGCGGAGATGACGATGAACACCGTCCCGACGCCCATCTCATGCAGTACCCAGGCAATGGTGAAGCCCGACAGCATGCCGCTGATGCGGCTCACCGAATAGACCAGCCCGATAGCCTTGGCCCGGAACCGGGTCGGGAACAGCTCCGCCTGATAGGCGCGGTACGAGAAGGTCATGCAGGTGCTGGCAAGCGACAGCAGCAGACCCAGGGAGACCAGCATCACCGGCGCCGATTGCCAGGAAAAGAGCGTCCCCACAACGGCAATGGCCAGGGCCGAACCGCTCACCAGCCACTTGCGCTCGATGCGGTCGGCGATGGTCATCGCCAGCAGCGGGCCGAGCGGGCTGGCAAAGGCGATTAAAAACGAGTAGAGCAGGCTGTGGGTAAAGGTCACCCCTTTGGCGGCCAGCAGCGTGGGGATCCAGCTGGCGAAGCCGTAATAGCCGATGGACTGGAAGAAGTTAAACACCAGCAGCATCAGCGTCCGGCGGCGATAGGGCGGCTTCCACATCTCATTTTTTACCGCCGGCGCTGCGGCCGCCGGTACGATGTCCACCTCTCTGACCGGAGGCAGGACTTCGCCGGTCGATTTCGCCACCCGCGCCTCCAGCCGGCGCACGATATCTTCGGCTTCCTTATAGCGGCCTTTCTCCACCAGCCAGCGCGGGCTCTCCGGCAGCCCCATGCGGATAAGCCACACCACCACGGCGCCGATACAGCCGAGCAGGACAACCCAGCGCCAGCCGCTGATCCCCAGCGGCGCCAGCGGCACCAGCTGCCAGGAGAGGAAAGCAATAGTGGGAATGGCGGTATACTGGATAGCCTGCACGAACGCATAGGAGCGCCCCCGCAGGCGGGCCGGGATAAATTCTGAGACGTAGGCATCAATCGTCACCAGCTCGGCCCCTACGCCGATGCCGGAGACGATGCGCCAGAAGATCACCGCGTGCGGGTGATGCTGAAAAGCCATAATGCCGCTGGAAACCGCGTAGATGAGCAGGGCTATCACAAACACCTTGCGCCTGCCCAGCCGGTCAGCCAGACCGGCGACCAGCAGCGTCCCGAGAAATACGCCCATAAACATGGCGGCGACAAACGCGCCCAGGCTTGTGGGATCGAAAAAATTGTGGCTGCCGTGGCTAAAAATACCTTCCCGGACCATGCCCGGGCCGATATAGGCGGTGAGGAACACGTCATAGATTTCAAACCAGCCCCCGAGGGCCAGGCCGAAGATGATGAGCCACACCGGGCGGGCGGCGGGGAGCCGCTCAAGACGGGCGGAAAGCTGCGCCCCGAAGGCTTTGCCTTCCTCCGGGGTAAAGTTTTCACGCCAGTGCATCGGCGGCGGCAGGGATTCGCTCAGCGACAGTTTTTTTAACACGGCAGGGCTCCACAATTGTCGTTATAATATCTTTTTCGTGACACCGTCACGTAATCAGAGCGGGCATCCTTTAGCGCGCAGAATTGCGTTAAAGCGTTCCGGGTCGCTGGTGCCTGCCACATTGGTCGCGCGGATCTTCTCTTCGCGTTTAGCATGCGCCTGCACGCGCGGCAGCAGAACGTCGAGCGCGTCGTGCGGGATGGCCAGCACGCCATCGGCATCGGCCACGATCAGATCGCCCGGTGCAACGACCATCCCGGCGCAGTGCACCGTGGTATTGATCTCGCCCGGTCCCTCTTTGGACGGGCCGCGCAGGGTGTTACCGCGCGCCCACATGGCAATGCCGCCTTCGGCCCACTCGTTGATATCCCGCACCGCGCCGTCAATCACAAAACCGGCAATTTTTTTGGTCTGCGCCGTGGTGCGCATCAGACCGCCGACCAGGGCCTGCGTCAGATCGCCCGAGCCATCGATGACGATCACATCGCCCGGACGGGCCATCTCCATCGCTTTATGGATCATCAGGTTGTCGCCAGGGCGAACCTTGACGGTCAGCGCCGGACCGCAGAGCACCAGATTCGGGTCGTTGTGATAAGGGAGCAGGCCAAGAGCGCCCACGCTGCGCCCCATGCTGTCGCCAATATTGGCCGCAGGCAGCTGACGGTACGCGTCCAGCAGCCCGGGGGCGATATCCGGGCCGCGTTCACCAATAAAATAGCCAATCGGCCAGTCGCTTCGTATGGTCATAAGTTAACTCCGGTTAAGCACCTGCGGGTTCACGCAGGCAGAAATCTGCAGATGGTGGTTATCCAGCCATTCGAGGCACTGGCGGGCGGCGCTGCTGGCTACCGCGTCAAGCGCCTGCGGCGTCGAACCGCCGATGTGCGGGGTGATGATGACGCTGGAGAGCTGGCGGAAAGGGTGATCGGCCGCCAGCGGTTCATGGGCGACGGTATCCAGCCCGGCGGCGCGCAGGTGTCCGGACTGCAGCGCCGCGAACAGAGCGCCCTCATCCACCAGCTCACCGCGGGCGGTGTTAATCAGCACCGCGCCGGCCGGCATCAGCGCCAGCGCCGCGGCGTCGAGCATACCGCGGGTTTTATCGTTTACCGGGCAGTGCAGGCTGAGCACGTCGGCCCGGGGCAGCAGGTCGGCGAGGCTGGCGCAGCGGCGGGCGCCTGCGGTATCGGCATCGCCGGCGATGGCCGGATCGAAAAAGGCCACGTTCATGCCAAGCGCCTGCGCCACCTTCGCCACCCGGCGGCCGATTTCACCGTAGCCTACCAGGCCGAGGGTTTTACCGCTCAGCTCCTCGCCGTCGCCGCTGCGGGTCCAGCGGCCTGCGGCCACCTCCTGCTGGAACCAGGGCAGGCGGCGGGCGCAGCTGAGCATCAGCGCCACGGTCAGCTCGGCCACCGACTGCGCGTTGGTGGCGGGCGTCGTCAGGACCGGAATGCCCTGCCGGGTAGCGGCCTCAACGTCGATATTGGTCACGCCGACGCCGTGTTTGCAGATAATTTTCAGCGTCGGGCAGGAGGCGATGGCGCGGGCGCTGAGGGTCACCGTCCGCGAAATGACCGCATCATAGGCGACGCTCGCCATCCGCCGCTCCACTTCGTCGGCATCATTATTGGTGTCCAGGTAATCTACCTCGCAGCCGGCCTCGGCCAGCGCTTTGCGGCCGCCGTGGCCAAGGTCGGTGGTGGTAACGAGAAAGCGGTAAGGCATGTTCAGTTCTCCGAATGAGTTCCGCTTTATCCTGGCAGCGGAGAACGATTAATAAAATTATGGAAAAGTTATAAATCAATTCCTGCCGTGAATTGATTTCAGCCCGGTCCGGAACTGTAATAAGCCCTCAGCAGGCCGCGAGACGCGGAAAAAAATTAACAGTGGCTTCACTTTTCCTGCCCGTTTACCCACGGATCCCGCCGCCGGTTAGCGCGCTTTTCATCGGCGGCGGGGCGATCGCCGGGCAATCGGGCGGCTGACGGAGACGATCGAAATGTGATGCACTTCATATTTTTAGGTTTTGATTCCCTTTGAAAAATGGGGCAGCGGCGCGGCAAGCCGCATGGCGCCTGAGCGGTCCCCCTGGCGGTACGCCTGTGCTATCTCGCACGAAATGTAAAAATGCGTAAAGCCAGGAAGTGTACCTTTTGGTTCATTAACACCTTAATATCAAAATGGTTACATCATGGATAACAATAAAGCGTTCTTCTCTCTCCTCGCACGCATCATGGCCGTTGGCCTGTTTTTTACCTCCGGTGTTGACAAAATATTCAACTACGGCAGCAACTTAGATCTGATGGCCAGCAACGGCGTCCCCGGTTTTTTCCTGCCGCTGGTGATCCTGCTGGAAGTCGGCGGCGGGCTGGCTATCGCCTGCGGATTCCTTACCCGCTTTACCTCCCTGTTTATGGCGGTGTTCTCGGTGCTGGCGGGGTTCCTTTTTTATCAGGGCTACAGCCATGCCCATCTGATGGTCTGGCTGAAAAATATCTCGTGTGCCGCCGGCTTTGTCCTTCTGTGCGTGCACGGTGGCGGGAAATGGAGCATTGACTACTGGCTCCAGCGCCAATTAAAGCGTCCTGCTTCTCACTAATTGATCGCAACTTATCAAAGGAAAAAACATGAAGCTCATTCCTGCACTTATTGCCGGCGCCGCGCTGATTGGCACGGCTGCCCATGCGGCAGAGCCCGCCCGACAGGTCTCCGTGCTGAGTCATCAACAGGCCCACCTGCTGCTCGATAAAGCAGAGCAGATCATCACCGGCCACAAGATCGGCGGCGTGGTGGTGGTGGTGGATGCTTTTGGTCAGACGATCGCTTTTGACCGGCTTGATGGCGCCACGCTCGCCAACAGCGAGCTGGCGCCGAAGAAAGCCCACGCTGCCGCCGCATTTGGCGCGCCGACCGCCAGTTTTCAGAAAAAAATTGCCGAGGGTAACGTTGGCGTATTGGGTAACCCTGTCGTCGTACCGCTCCCGGGCGGCCAGCCGGTGAAAGTCAACGGCGTGGTTATTGGCGCGATTGGCGTCAGTACGCCCGATGGCAATGTCGATGAAGAAGCCGCCACCGGCGCGCTCGCGGCTCTTAACGCCGGCTAAGACAAGAGGCCAGACATGGAAAGAAGACGCTTTTTACAGATGATGCTGGCGACCCCGGTGATCCTCTCGATGCCGGTGCATACGCTGCTGGCCGCGCCGGCAGACGGCGAAACCGCCCAGCTGCTGCGCGCCAGCGAACTGCTGACCGGACGTCGCGGGCTGGATAGCGGCATCGCCGCCCGCCTGTGGACGCTGCTCTGCGAGCAGGACAAGCAGTTTCCGGCCCGGCTCGCACAGCTGATGACCCGCCTGCAGGCGCTGCACAGCGAAGATCGGGAGCAGATCGTTAGCCAGCTTGATGATGACGAGGTGAAAACCGCGCTCGCTATCATCTCCCCGTGGTATCTCGGCTATACCGGCACGCCGTCAACCACCAAAGCGGTGGACGATGCGCAGTTTGTCACCTTCCTCTCGGCGCTGATGTATGAGCCGACCCGGGAGCAGACCATTCGTCCAACCTACGCCCGCGCCGGGGGCGATTACTGGGCGGAGGTGCCTGCGGGCGTTACCGCTCCGGCAATGCCGGACAACATCCGCGCCTGGGGCGAACAGTCGCCGGCGGCCGCGGGCAGGATTAAAGAACCTGAAGCCCCGTGGCTGCTGATGGTTCAGGGAAAAGCCAAAACCCTTGCCGAAGCGCAGGCGATGCTGGCGGCGTCATAACAATAAATAAGAACATGTGAGCAGGAAGAAAAAATGAGCGAATTTGATGCTGATGTTGTTATCGTCGGCTCGGGCGCACTGGGAGCCAATGCGGCGTATCAGCTCGCTAAAGCGGGAAAGTCGGTGATTATGCTGGAAGCGGGCCCCTATATTCCCCGCTGGAAAGTGGTCGAAAACTACCGCAACAGCGCCAGTAAACGCAACTGGTGCGCCCCTTATCCCAATCTCCCCTGGGCGCCTAACTCCTATACCGAAGGCTATATCGACGCGAAGGGCGACGACGACTTTGAATATGTCACCAGCTTTCTGCGGGTAGCGGGCGGCAGTACCCGACACTGGGCCTCGGCGTGCTGGCGCCTGCTACCGAACGACTTCAAGCTGAAAAGCGCCTACGGCGTTGGCCGCGACTGGCCGTTTGAGTACAGCGAACTGGAGCCGTGGTACGTGAAGGCCGAGCGCGAAATCGGCGTAGTAGGCACCGGTGACGAAGATCAGAGCGGGCAGGGGCGCGGCCACTATCCGCCGCGCTCGGCGGATTATCCGCTGCCGCCGGAAGCCAAGCCGTACATGGTGCAGCGTATGCAGTCGAAGCTTGGCCCGATGGGATATCAGGTGATTCATGAACCGCACGCCCGGGTTTCGCGCCCCTATGACGGTCGGCCGGCCTGCGCGGGAAACAATAACTGCGAGCCCATCTGCCCCATCGGCGCCATGTACTCCGGCGATATGCACGTGGACAAGGCGGTGGCGCTGGGCGCAGAGCTGCGCACCGAGTGCGTGGCCTGGAAACTGGAGAAGGGCGCGGGCAATAAGATCGTCGCGCTGACCTACCGCAAGCCCGACGGCAAAGACACCCGGCTGACGGCGAAAGTCTTTATTATCGCCGCCCACGGTCTGGAGACACCGAAGCTGCTGCTGATGAACGATATCGCCAACAGCTCCGATCAGGTGGGCCGCAATCTGATGGATCATACCGGTCTGAGCCTGACCTTCCTTGCGGATGAACCGCTGTGGACCGGGCGCGGTTCGGTGCAGCACGGCACTATCGCCAACCGCCGCGATGAGCCGAGCCGGGCGCAGCACTCCGCCATCCGCTACTCCCTGCGCAACCTGGTGCCAAACGTCGATGTTACCGTCCCTCTGCTCAGGCAGGGCGTGATGGGCCAGGCGCTGGACGATGCTATCCGCGACCGCGCGTCGCGCATTATGAACATCAGCACCATGAGCGAAACGCTGCCCAGCCCGACCAACCGCATTGTGCCCAACTACGACCGCAAGGACAGCATTGGCCTGCCGATGATGAAAGTCGATTACCACCTCGACAGCTACGTGCGCGGCATGCGGCCCCAGGCGTACAAAGATTTCGCTAACTTCCTGCAGGCTTTTAACGGGGAAGTGATCGAAGCGCCGACCGGGTGGCGTAACCAGTACCACATCATGGGCACGACGATCATGGGAGACAGTCCGAAGGACTCGGTGGTGGATGCCCACTGCCGCAGCTGGGACCACCCGAACCTTTTTCTGGCCACCACCGGCGTGATGCCGACCTCGGCCACCGTTAACCCGACGCTGACCGGCATCGCCCTGGCGATCCGCCTGGCCGACACCGTTGCAAGGGAGGTCTGAGCCATGCGCGTAAAACAGCTATTCCGCCTGACCGGCTTCAGCCTGCTGCTGGCGAGCGCTGCGGCGCTGGCTCAGGATGCCTCTCCCGATCTGGTTAAACGCGGCGAGTATCTGGCGGTCGCCGGAGACTGCACGGCCTGCCACCGCAGCCCGGAGAGCGGCAAGCCCTTTTCCGGCGGCTACGGGATCCAGTCGCCGATGGGGATGATCTACGGATCTAACATCACGCCGTCGAAAACGGCGGGGATTGGCGGCTACTCGCTGGATGATTTTAAGAAAGTGATGCGCGAAGGCAAGGCGCCGGGCAACCACTATCTCTATCCGGCCATGCCCTATACCTCCTTTGCCGGCATGTCTGATGAGGATCTGCGCGCGCTGTACTCCTATCTGATGCTCGGCGTGCCCGCAGACGACCATCCGGCGCCTGAAACCCACCTGCCGTTTCCGTTCTCTTTCCGGCCGGTCATGGCGATGTGGAATCTGATGTTCCTGCAGTCGGGCGAAGTGAAGGGCAGCGACGCTGCGCCGGGCAGCGCGGAGCGCGGTGAATATCTGGCGCGGACGCTGGCCCACTGTTCAACCTGCCACACGCCGCGCAACGCGATGATGGCGGAGCAGAACGACCGCTTCCTCGCGGGGGGCAAAGTCGGCAGCTGGACGGCGCCGAATATCACCTCCGATCCGCAGGCCGGGATTGGCAACTGGAGTGAAAGTGACCTTGTCACCTATCTCAAAACCGGGGCGCTGCATGGTAAAGCCGTTGCCGCCGGCGAGATGGGGCTTGCGGTGCAAAACTCCTTCTCAAAACTGAGCGATGACGACCTGCGCGCCATCGCCCGCTATATCCGCCAGGTCCCCGCTATCGGCGGCGGCGATCGCCAGAGCGGCACGCCGGCAAAAGAGGCGCAGCCGCTAACGGCGGTGGAAACCGGCATGAAGGCGGATATTAACGACTACATCTCCGGCAAAGGGATGAGCGGCGCGCAGCTGTACAACGGCGCCTGCGCGACCTGTCACGGCAGCGATGGGAAGGGCACGCACGATCCGCAGCGCTTCTTCCCGTCACTGGTGGGCTCCTCGGCGGTGAAATCTGACGATCCGGCCAACCTGATCATGACGATAGCCGAAGGCGTCAACCGCGATACCCCAGCCGGACATGCGTTTATGCCGGCCTTCCGCTCGCAGTTTAGCGAAGATGAACTGGCGGAGGTGGCCAACTATGTTTCCACCCGCTTTGGCGATCCGCAGCACCCGATCGCCGTGGAAGACGTCCACCGCACGCTGCAGGGCGAAAGCGGCAGCTGGCTGGTGCGCTATGCCATGCCGCTGACCGTGGCGGGCGCGGCGATCGTCCTGATTGCGATTGGGCTGCTGATCTTCTCTCTGCGCCGTCGGCGCGGTTAACCCCCCGGGAGCCGCCGCGCGGCTCCCACTGCATGGAGTGTGACTTGTGAAAAAATTGCTGTCCCTGACGCTGCTGACCGCCGCGCTGTTTTCCGCCGCGGGCGCGCAGGCTACTACGACCCAGACCATCCTGACGCAAAGCGATGCTCAGAAGCTGATTGCCGCCGCCCAGGAAAAGGCGAAAGCGCTGAAGGCCAACGTCTGCGTGGCCGTGCTTGACCGCGCGGGCCAGCTGCTGGCCTTCCAGCGGATGGACGGTGCGCCAACCGGGTGTATTGACTCGTCGATCCTCAAGGGGCGCGCTGCGGCGCTGTACCGTACTCCGACGGATAAATACATGGACCGGGCGAACGGTAAAGAGCCGGCTATCGCCACCCTGCCCGGCATTATCCCGCTGGGCGGCGGTTCGCCGGTGGTGCAGCAGGGCGATACCCTGGGCGCCGTCGGCGTCAGCGGCTCGGCCAACCCTAACGAAATCGCCATCGCTAAAGCGGCCAGCGATAGCTTTAAGTAGCGCCATCCGGCTTTCCCCTGCGGGGGAAAGCTACCCTACCAGCGGGCGCAGAATCAGCTCCGCGCCCAATAGCAGCAGCACGCCGAGAAAGCAGCGCCTGAACGCGGCGGCACTTAATCTGCGGCTTATCTTCTGACCTGTCCACATTCCCGCTATCGCCGGCACCGTCGCCGACGGACGGAGCCAGTAACCCCATCTGCCAGCCGTTGTGCAGCCAGAGTCCCGCCCACAGCGCCAGCGTCGACACCGTAAACGAAAGCCCCAGGGCCTGTACCAGCCGCGCCTTATCCAGACCGAGGGTTTGCAGATAAGGGACGGCGGGGAGTACGAAAACCCCCGTCGCGCCGGTAATCAGCCCGGTAAGCGCCCCGGCCAACGGCGAGAGCCACCGCTCCGCCGGGGGAGAAACCTGTACAGCAGGGGCAAAGAGCGCCGTCAGGGCATAAATAACCAATACCGCCCCCAGCGCGCAGGCTGACCACTGCGGATTGCTCAGCAGCAGGCCGCTTGCCGCCAGGGTTGCGGCGGCAATGCACAGCATCATCGGCGCCAGGCGCCGCAGCGCGTCTGACAGCGGCGGCCCGGTGAAAAGCTGAATGAGGTTGGTCAGCAGCGACGGGACGATAAGCAGCGCTGCGGCGGAGGGAAGGGGCATCAGCAGGCCGAGAAGGGCCACGGCAACCGTGGGCAGGCCCATGCCGGTGATCCCTTTAACGATCCCGGCCGTTGTAAAAATTAGCGTCAGGGCAAGATAGGGCGCGTCGTTCACTGTTCAGCCTCGCTGTCGAATGGGCAGCCATCTCATCAGCCGGCGGCGCCATTGACAATGCGGGAATACCTTTCCATGCTTCGGCTATACCGAAGGCGGAAGGAGAGCCGGATGCGATTCGATATCGCGGATTTGACGCTGTTTATTCACATTGCCGAGTCGGGAAGCATCACCGGCGGGGCGCAGAGAAGCCACCTGGCGCTGGCGTCGGCCAGTGAGCGGGTGAAAAATATGGAGTTCCGGGCGGGCGTGTCTCTGCTGACGCGCCGTCCGCGGGGTATCGGGCTGACGCCCGCAGGCGACATTTTGCTGCGTCACGCCCGCCGGATCGTCGGGGAGCACGACCGGCTGTGCGCCGGGCTGACCGCTTTTGCCGCCGGCTATGGCGGTACGCAGCGGATTTACGCCAATACGTCGGCGGCAAGCTGGCTGCTGCCCGGCCGCATTGCGGCCTGGCTGTCCGCGCATCCGGGGGCGCTGCTTGAGGTGGAGGAGAAGCCCAGCGCCGAGGCGGTGAGCTGCATCGCGGCAGGCCTCGGCGAGGCGGGCCTGATTTCCGACGCCGTTGACGCAGGCAACCTTATTGTGGAGCCGGTGGCGGCGGATAACCTGGTGGTTATCACTGCCGACGCTCATCCGCTTGCCGGCCGGCCGTCCCTGGCGCTGCGGGAGGTGGTCAATATGCCTTTTGTCGGGCTGGAGAGCGGCAGCGCGCTGCAGCAGTACATCAGCGCCCGCGCCGCCGCAGCGGGCCACGCGCTTATTTACCGCATCCGGGCCGGGCACTTCGAAGGCGTGTGTGAGATGGTGGGGCGCGGTATCGGCATTGCCATTGTGCCGGAGATCCAGGCCAGACTGTACGCGCGGCGGTTTGCCCTGCGCAGCATGGCTCTTAGCGACGGCTGGGCGCGCCGCAGCATCTGCCTCTGCTACCGGGAGTGGGCGGCGCTGGCGCCGGGAATGCAGGCGCTGCTGGGCTGGATCAGGGCAGGGGCGTCGGCGTCTCAGCGCTAATTCCACAACGTGTACAAGTTTTCTCGCCTGGCTCAGCCTGGCGTTGCCTGCTTACCATGCCAGATTGTACAACACCACTTTGGTGGTATGTATACAGCGTTATGTTGATTTTTGTTTATTAAATTCAATGAATTAACAGTTATTATACAAAAATTAAAAAATAAATGTACAAATGAGTTGTACAACTTTAACCGTTTGGTCTACATTATTCATAGCTGGCTAAGCAACGGTGTGCAGGCCAAAGGGAGATAAAGGGATTACACAATGTTCATGGATCGGAACAGAATGGATGCGCGGCAGTTTCAGTCTGTGTATTTACTACGCCAATAACTCTATTCTGGAAGGAGCAATATTATGATGTTATCGCTGAACAACGCCGTAAAAATGAGTGAGCAACTTAATAACAGCGGTTTTTATTCCTCTATCGCTGATAAAAACCTGGTAAGTTATTTTTTTAATTCCGGCAGCCGCTTTGAAGATGAAAAACTTATTCTCGGTGCAGCTGTACGCAATATCTTGGCGCTCGGCCGCTCGGTAACTAATAAAAACCTGATTGTTAGCCTGTTGACCATGCTGGAGTGTAGCAGTGACGATGTCGTCAGCGCTGATATCATTCGCCATACTCTGGAAATCGTGGTTCAGTACACCCACGACGACCTGTAGCAGAGGGTATATTTTATTCCGGAGCATGTATGATTCACACCATTCCCGAAGAGTTTATTTTACATTCGGCACTGTATAAAAATATCGAAATTAAGGCTTATCAGACCTTCGGTTTTATCAGCAGCGAAACGCTTGCCTCTACAATAATAAATTTTCAGGCGCGCGAGCAAAACAGTATTGTCGCCGATCTGTATAGCCAGATTTTACGCAAGGTAACCCGCTGAGGAGAGTCTCTCCCGGCAATTATTGCACTCAACAGCAGGTTTAAACAATAACCTGCCGCCGGCAGGGATTGCTGGCGCTGACAGATATTATCTTGTCCCTCAATCCCTCCTGAAATTCAGCAAAACTGGCCTTCGCGCTGACGCATCCTGTATGGTGTAGAGACAATCTTATACGCAACGGCGGGGCTGCAGCAGATGACGCAGGCGACAGACCGCGAGCTGATGGCTCTGGTCAAAGATAAAACTGATTTCCGCAAGCGGCTCGCGCTTATCGAGTCGCTGCGCGTCACTCCGCGCCCCGGCAGCGCAGAAGCACTGCGCTATCTCGCCTGCCATGATTTTGTTTATGAAGTCCGCCTCGCTGCCTGGTCCGCCGCCGTACGGCAGGGTATCGCCCTGAAAAAACCGCTCGCCAGGCCACGCTATGCTCTCTTTACAGAACGCCTTATTGCGCGGATAAAAAAAATCTGCGCTTATCTCGGCGAATGTTATTACTCATGCTGGGCCACGCTGTTAGCCATCCTGACCGGAGGATAAGTGATGTTAAAACCTCTCGCCGCCGCGCTGCTGGCGGTATCCGCCCTGACCGCCCACGCCGCCGAGCCGGCGCCTTCTTACGGCGAACGACTCGAAGGCTTCACCTATCCCTGGACACTAAGGCACTACGCCTTCCGTTCCCAGGGCCAGCCGCTGGAAATGGGCTATATGGACGTGGCGCCGCAGAAAAACGCCAACGGTCAGACGGTAGTTCTGCTGCACGGTAAGAATTTCTGCGCCGCCACCTGGGAGAGCACCATCCGCGCGCTCAGCCGTCAGGGATATCGGGTAATAGCCCCGGACCAGATTGGCTTCTGCACCGCCAGCAAGCCGGATCGCTACCAGTACAGCTTCCAGCAGCTGGCGCAGAACACCCGTAATCTGCTCGCTGAACGCGGTATTGATAAAGCGGTTATCGTCGGGCACTCCACCGGCGGGATGCTGGCGACCCGCTATGCGCTGATGTATCCGGACAGCGTTGAAAAACTTGTACTGGTCAATCCTATCGGCCTTGAGGACTGGAAGGCAAAAGGCGTCCCATACCGCAGCGTCGACAGCTGGTTCCAGCGCGAGCTGAAGGTCTCCGCCGAATCAATACGCAGCTATGAAAAGAAAACCTACTACGTCGGCAAATGGCAGCCGGAATATGACCGCTGGGTCGATATGCTGGCGGGCCTTAACCGCGGGCCCGGCCATCGGCGGGTGGCGTGGAACTCGGCGCTGATCTACGACATGATCTTTACCCAGCCGGTGTGGTACGAGTTTCCGGACCTCAGGCCGCCAACCGTGCTGATGATCGGCACCGCCGATACCACTGCCATCGGCAGCGATATCGCTTCTGCGCAGGTGAAGGCCACACTCGGCCACTACAATGTGCTCGGCAAACAGGCGGCGGCGCGCATTCCCCATGCCCGGCTTATCGAATTTGCCGGCATGGGGCACGCGCCGCAGATGGAGGATCCGGCGCGGTTTAACGCCGCGCTGATTGGCGCCCTTGCCGGAAAGTGAAACCTTAATCCAGCAGCGAGGGATCGGCCTCGATTTCGAGCTGCTTCATCTCCTCAAAATGCTGCTGCGAAAAGTCGCGGATGCCCTCCCAGGCGCGGGCGGTCTTCTCCGCCACCTCATCGGACAGGACCTTCAGCGGCTGGCCGGTGGACCAGGCGGTGACCAGGATCTGGCAGGCCCGTTCCAGAGTCCAGATATCATCGAAGGCCTCGCCGACGGCCTGCGCCGTCACCAGCACCCCGTGATTACCCATCAGCAGCCGTTGCTTATCCGCCAGCAGGGCGCCCAAGCGGGCGCCCTCTTCAGCGGTGTCGGCCATGCCGCCGTACAGCGTATCCACCGCGATGCGGTTAAAGTAGCGCGCCGTATTCTGGTCGATGGGCGGTACGTGGGGCGAGGCGAGGCAGGCGACTGCCGTCGTAAAGACCGGGTGCAGATGCAGCACTACCCGGGCCGCCGGTAGCCGCTGGTGGATCTGCCCGTGAATGGCCCAGGCGGTGGCGTCCACGTCCGGACGCCGGGCGCAGGCCTCATCGTCGGCATTCAGCAGCAGCAGGTCGCTGGCGCGAATGCGTGAAAAGTGCTTCCACTTCGGGTTGAGCAGAAAGGTTTTGCCGTCCGGCGAGACGGCGGCGCTGAAGTGATTCGCCACCGCCTCGTGCATCCCGAGCCTGGCAATAATGCGGAAGGTGGCGGCCAGATCGATGCGCAGCTGCCGTTCATGTGTCGGGATCATCTGCTTTACTCCGCTTTTGGCATCAGGGCGTCCAGGTCCTGCTGCGTCGGCGCCTGGAAGTTGTACTTTTTCAGCAGGGCCGCGTATTCCGGGGTGGCGCTGAATTTTTTCAGACCCGCCTCCAGCGCCGTCTTCACCTCATCATTGCCTTTCTTCACCCCAAAGCCGTTAAGCACCGGGTAGATCAGCGTTTCAGAGGAGATAACGATGCGGCCCCCGAGCTTATCCACCGCGCCGCGGGCGACCGCCGCGTCGGTTATCTGCGCCTCTACGGCGCGCGACAGCAGCGCCTGAGTGGTCTGCGGATCGGTGGCGTACTCGCTGATGGCAATCGGCTTCAGCCCCTTCTTCACGCAGTAGTCGGCGGAGAGCTTGTGCAGCTGCGCCAGCCACGAAGTGGCCCCCATTGATCCGATTTTATGCCCGCAGAATTCCTCCGGGGTTTTCGGCTGATAGTCGCTGCCCTTGAGGCTCAGAATGGCCTCGCCGCTCTTGAGATAGGGCACCATGTCGATAACCTTCAGCCGCTCGGCGGTGATATACATCGACGAGTTGGTAATATCAAAGCGGCCCCCCTGCAGGCCGGGGATCAGGTTGGGAAAGCGGGTATCAATATTGACCGCTTCCCGGCCCATCACCTTCGCCAGACCGGCCAGAAACTCAATATCAAACCCGGCGGCCTTGTTGTTTTCCATATACTCATAGGGAAAAAAGGTCATGTCGGACCCGGCGATTATCTTGCCCTCCTGCTGGAATGCCAGCGCGCTGAAGGAGGAGAGCGCGCCTGCGGCGCAGAGGAGCAGGGCGGTCGGGCGCAGCATCATTGAACGTTTCATAGCATCTCCGGGGTCTGGGCTGGAATATCGGCGGCGCCGTCGGCGCCGGCCTGTTGAACAAAAAAGGAGGCGCCGCGCGGCTTCTGCGGCAGGCGCAGGGCGTTCGCCGTACTGCGCACCACGCCGCTCTCCGTCCCTGCGACCAGCAGCCCGGCGTGGGCGCTCGGCAGCGGGTTTTCACCGTAGGGCAGCGCATCTTCCGCGGCGTAGACGCTGATAAACAACGTGCGCGGCCGTTCGGTATGGTTGGCACTGGAGGCGTGCAGCAGCCGGGTGTGCATAAAGCAGACCGATCCCGCCGGGCCGAAGCAGGCGTGCGGTTCGCGGCAGTGCGCCGCAACAATCTCATCCGCCACCGCGCCGGTAAAGCGTTCATGCTGCCAGTGCGGCCATAGCGGGCCTTTATGGCTGCCGGGGATTACGTTCAGGGGACCGTTTTCCGCGGTGACGTCGCTGACCATCAGCAGCGCGGTAACGATGTCGTCGTTGCTGTGCGGCGTAAAGGGAAAATCCTGGTGCCACTTCACCTCGGTAGCGGTGTGCGGCAGCTTGGAGTTGATCTTGCTGTGGTGGAAGCGCAGGCCGCTGCCGCCGATAAGCGCGGCGGCAATCTCCGCCATCTTCGACCCCAGCGCCGCATGGCGATATGCCGCGGAGATCTCCGTCGGCGAACTGACCCGGCGCAGGGAGGGATGCGTCGGACTATGATCGCGCTCCAGATCGAATCGCGGCCGTCCGTCGGCGGTCTCGCCGTATGCCGCCTGGTAACGGCGGCTCTCCTCGACCCAGCCGGTAAAGTCGGCCTGCAGATCGGCCAGCTCTGCGGGGGAGAACACGCCTTCAACCACCAGATAACCGTCGCGCTGAAACTGCGCTATTTGCCATTGCTCAATCATAGTCTTCTCCAGTAAATACAGGGTTCAGGCAAGGGAGACGTCTTTGAGAAACGCCTCCACCCGGGGATGCTGTCCGCCGCGCATCGCGCCCGGCGTGTCGTCACAGACCACGCGGCCTTTCTCCATAAAGACGATGCGGTCAGAAACCTTAAAGGCGAAATTCATCTCATGGGTGACGATAATCATGGTGATGCCGTCGTCGGCGAGGTCGGCAATCACCTGCAGCACCTCGTTGACCTTCTCCGGATCGAGGGCCGAGGTTGGCTCGTCAAACAGCATGATCTGCGGGCGCATCATCAGGGCGCGGGCGATGGCGACGCGCTGCTGCTGGCCGCCGGAAAGCTGGTGCGGATACTTCCACGCGTGGTCGAGCATGCCCACTTTCTGCAGCAGCTCGCAGGCGTGCTGCTTCAGCTCGGCCTCCGCGGCCAGGCGGTGATAGCGCGGGGCCAGCAGCAGGTTGCCCAGCACCGTCAGGTGCGGGAACAGGTTGAAGCTCTGAAACACCATGCCGATGGTCAGGCGATGGCGCGACTCTTCCACGAAGCGCGGCGCCTGCTGCCCTTTGTGGACCAGATGAATAAACGGCTGGCCGTTGACGCTGATTTCGCCGCTGTCTATCTGCTCAAGCCCGTTGAGCAGGCGAATCAGCGTCGTTTTGCCCGATCCCGACGGGCCAATCACGGAGACCACTTCTCCGGGCTGGATCTGCAGGCTGACCGCCCCCAGCACCTCGACATTGTTATAGGCCTTATGCAGCTTTGTGGCCTGCAGCGCCGGGTGGCCGGACGCACTGGCGCCGTTAGCCATTGCCGGGCGCCGGGCGGCGGCCAGCCGGCGCATCTCGTCATCGATCGGCCGCACGCTTTTGCGCCGGGAGACGTCGAGATAGTTTTCCAGCCGCTTGAGCAGAAAATCGAACACCGTGACGATCAGGATGTAGTAGAAGGAGACCGCCAGCATCGTCTCCATGACGAGAAAGTTTTGCGAATAGAGGCGCTGGCCGACCATCAGGATCTCGGTCAGGGAGATAACCGACACCAGCGAGCTGAGCTTGACGATGGCGATATACTCGTTAGCCAGCGACGGCAGCGCGACGCGCAGCGCCTGCGGGATCACCACCCGCCACTGAATGCCCGCATAGCGTAAGCCCAGCGCCCGGGCGGCCTCGCTCTGGCCTTTCGGGATCGACAGCAGGCCGCCGCGGTGTATTTCGGCAATATAGGCGGCTTCGCTCAGCACCATCGCCAGCAGCCCGGCCCAGAAGGGATCGTTCAGCAGCGGCGCCGTTGACGGCACGGCCTGGGGCAGGTTGTAGACAAAAATCAGTAGCACCAGCAGCGGCATGCTGCGAAACAGCCAGATATAGAGGCGGGCAGGAAGGTTAAGCAGCGGGCGTCCGGACTGCTTTGCCAGCGCCAGGATAAACCCCAGCACAATACTGATAACCCAGGTCAGCAGGCTCAGTTTAATGACGGTCCAGGTCGCCTGCCAGAAGTCAGCATCGCTGAGCAGACTTAACACGTAGTTCCAGTTAAATGTCATAGGCTGTATCACTCACCATCATAATTAATGCTCAAAGCCGTTGCGCGCTAAAAAACGGAATGTCCGGACGCTGATTAGCGCAGGGTTACTATGTTCTGAAAATGTTAAATCAGGCAATTAGTAAAAAAATGGTTTCTTGCCATAAAAAAACTATACAGGCCAGGTGCTCATTTTTCATAAAAATGTTGTTAATGTTTTATTTGGTTAATTTATTGATTTTAATTGATAATTAATTGGTGTTTTATGCTGGTGATTTTTGCGGGATCACTCATGGTGCATTTATATAATCAATATGGTGCAGTCTGCGCTGTCGTGGTGCGATATTATGTGATTACTTTTTTGTTACTAATGGATAACGTACTGCGGGTGTGTTTGAAATAATGAACCGGATAAGTTGAGGCTCGTAATAATATATTAATAAGATCGTTTAAAACTATTTTGTCGACCTGCGGTAAGTGTCTACATTATCCCTGTTCGCGGCTGCCGCGCAGCGGCGCTATTCACTCAACAGAGGATGCCCGGCTATGCAAAATCAATCATTTCCCACCGTCGACCCGCAGACTATCGAACGCTGGCAGCAGGACGGCGTCGTGCTGCTCAAGGGGGCCTTTACGCCCTGGGTGGACTCGCTGGCCGAGGGCGTTGCCGCCCTGATGGCCGATCCGAGCGAATACGGGCACGCGCGCACGGTGATCCCGAAAGACGGCTCGGCGCCGTTTTTTCAGGACTACTGCAACTGGCAGCGGATCCCGGAATTTAAGGCGTTCGTGTTTGAATCCCGCGCGGCGGAGATTGCGGCGGCGCTGATGGGCTCGCGCACGGCGGCCTTTTTCCACGAGCACGTGCTGGTGAAGCAGTCCGGTGGCAGTACGGTGACCCCCTGGCACCACGATCAGCCCTACTACTGCGTGGAGGGAAGGCAAAACGTCAGCTTCTGGATCCCCCTCGACCCGGTGGCGCAAAGCATTTCCCTGCGCTGCATTCGCGGTTCGCACCTGTGGGAAGAGGAGTTCAGCCCGACGCGCTTCAACGGTACGAAGCTCTATTCACACTCCCGGTTTAAAACCCTGCCGGATATTGACGCCCGCGAGGAGGAGTACGATATCGTCAGTTTTGAAATGGAGCCCGGGGATGCGGTTGCCTTTCACTTTCGCACCGTGCACGGCGCCAGGGGCAACGACAGCGCCCGCGCCAGGCGGGTGTTTTCCGCCCGCTGGGTGGGCGACGATGCGGTGTACGCCGACCGGGGCGGCGTCACCTCGCCGCCGTTTCCGGGGCTGGACCTGGCGGACGGCGAACCGCTGATGTCTCCGCTGTTTCCGCAGGTCTGGCCGCACGCCCCGCGCTAAGCCAGCGCGGATGCCCCACGCTGGTGCACGCCGCGCCGGGGACTCATGTTATGTCGCTGTTTTTTTGTACAGAAATCCGGGGGCCCCCCCCCGGATTTCTGCTATCTTTAAGAAAATAGTGCCCTGGCATACTTAATGCTTATCTCTGTTCGGGAATACCCATAAGCACGTACGACCGGAGGAGACGGCCATGATAAAAATAACGCTTCCCGACGGGCACTATTACGATGAGATGCTGACCGCCGACGGCCGGCAGCGCGATCACTACAGTGCCTGGTGGCAATGGTTTCACAGCACGGAACAGTTCTCCATTCGGCAGAAAAAGGCGCAGGCAGAGCTGCTTTTTCACCGCATCGGCATCACCTTTAACGTCTACGGCGACGATGAGGGCACCGAACGACTTATCCCCTTTGACAGCGTACCGCGCATCATTCCCGCCGACGAGTGGCGGACCATCGACATCGGCATCCGCCAGCGGGTCAAGGCGCTGAACGCCTTTCTTCACGATATCTACCACGACAGGGACATCCTGCGCGCCGGCATTATTCCCGCCGAGCAGGTGCTGGCCAACGAGCAGTACCAGCCGTGTATGCAGGGCATCAGCCTGCATAACCAGATCTATGCCCACATTGCCGGCGTCGATATGGTGCGCAACAGCGACGGCAGGTACTACGTGCTGGAGGATAACCTGCGCACGCCCTCCGGCGTCTCCTATATGCTGGAGAACCGCAAGATGATGATGCGGCTCTATCCGGAGATGTTCGAGCAGCACCTTATCGCGCCGGTGGAGCGCTATCCGGGCTACCTGCTGCAGACCCTGCGGGAGAGTTCGCCGGCAGACGATCCCTGCGTGGTCGTAATGACCCCGGGACGGTTCAACAGCGCCTATTTTGAGCACAGCTTTCTCGCCCAGCAGATGGGCGTCGAGCTGGTGGAGAGCGCCGATCTGTTTATCAAGGACGGGGCGGTTTACATGCGCACCACCGAAGGCCCGCGGCGGGTAGACGTTATCTACCGGCGCATTGACGACGCCTTCCTCGATCCGCTGGCGTTTCGCGCCGATTCGCTGCTCGGGGTGCCCGGCCTGCTGTCGGTCTACCGCGCCGGCGGCGTGGTGCTGGCAAACGCCATCGGCACCGGGGTCGCCGACGATAAGTCCATCTACCCCTACGTGCCGGAGATGATCCGCTTCTATCTCGGCGAGGAGCCGGTGCTGAGCAATATTCCGACCTGGCAGTGCCGCCGGCCCGGAGATCTGCGCTACGTGCTCGACCACCTCGACGAGATGGTGGTCAAAGAGGTCCACGGCGCCGGGGGCTACGGCATGCTGGTGGGACCGCGTTCAACGAAGGCGGAAATCGATAACTTTCGCGCGCGGCTGCTGGCGGATCCCGCCAACTATATTGCGCAGAACACGCTGGCGCTCTCGACCTGTCCGACCTTTACCGACGACGGCCTGGCGCCGCGGCATATCGATCTGCGGCCGTTTGTGCTCTCCGGTCAGGAGATCCGGCTGGTGCCCGGCGGCCTGACGCGCGTGGCGCTGACCGCCGGCTCGCTGGTGGTCAACTCCTCGCAGGGCGGCGGCACCAAGGATACCTGGGTGATGGAGGAGGGCGAATCATGCTGAGCCGCACAGCCAGTGAGCTGTTCTGGATGGCGCGCTACCTGGAGCGCGCGGAGAGCTATGCCCGGGTGCTGGACGTGACCTGGAAACTGTCGATGATCCCCCGCCACAGCCAGCAGTCGCGGGACCTGGCCCTGCCGCTCAATCTCTCCGCGACCCACGAGCTGTTTCAGGACCGGCACGCCCGCTTTACCATCAGCAATCTGCTCAATTTTTTTGCCCTCGACGGCAATAATCCCAGCAGCATTTACAGCTGCGTGGAGATGGCGTGGAACAACGCCCACGCGGTGCGCGGCAGCCTGTCGGCGGAGGTGTGGGAGTCGATCAACGCCACCCGCATTGAGCTCAGGCGCCTGCGTCAGGAGGGCATCAGCGACATGGGCACCGACGGCTTTTTTGACTGGGTGAAGGAGAGGGTGCATCTGTTTCGCGGCGCGGTGCTGGGCACCATGCTGCGCAACGACGTGCTGAGTTTTATCAACGTCGGCACCCTGATTGAGCGCGCCTGCGCCACCACCCAGCTGCTGCTGATTAAGGACCAGCAGCTGAGCGGCGATCCGGACCCGGTGCGCGAATACTACCGCCTCGACACCCTGCTGCAGGCGGTCAGCGCCAGGGAGGCGTACAACAGCATCTACCGCCAGCCGGTGAACCGCGAAACGGTGATGGAGTTTCTGATCCTGCGCAACGACGCGCCGCGCTCCCTGCGGGCCTGCATCGCCGATCTTGTCGGCCAGCTGGAGCTTATCGCCAGCGCCCGCTCCCATCTGCCGCTGCGCCTCGCGCATCAGATCAATGTCGATCTGCGCTTCAGTACCCGCGACGAGCTGGCGGAGGCCGATATGCAGCAGTGGCTTAGCGAACTGCTGGAGCGCATCAACGCCCTGTCCGACTGCATAAGAAGAACCTACCTGGAGGCGCTATGAAATTGGTTATCGATCACCTGACCCGCTACGGCTACGAAGAGGAAGTGAAGTTTTCAACCCAGTATCTGCGCCTGACCCCGCGCAGCACCGCGCGCCAGAGCATCATGACCTGGTCTCTGGCGTTGCCCGACGGCTCGGCGGTGGCCACCACCGATGCCTGGGGCAACGTGCTGCACGTGCTGACCCTCGATAATCCGCACCGGGAGATTGCCATTCGCGCGACCGGTGAAGTGGAGATTGCCGACGGCGCGGTCGATGATGCGGGCGAGCAGGACGAGACGCTGCCGCCGCTGGTCTTTCTGCGCGTAACGCCGCTTACCCGCGCCGACGCGGATATCCGGGCCTTTGCCCGGCGCTACTTCCGGCCCGGCGCGGCGGAAGAGAGCCTCAACGCGCTGATGGCCGGGCTGCGCGAAAAGATGCCCTACTCGCCGGGGGCTACCGCCGTGCAGGACTCGGCGACCGATGCTTTTGCCAGAGGGAAGGGCGTCTGCCAGGATCATACCCACGTCTTTCTCGCCTGCTGCCGCGCGCTGGCCATTCCGGCGCGCTACGTCAGCGGCTATGTCTACAGCGACAATACGCAGCACGTGGCGATGCACGCCTGGGCCGAAGCCTGGCTTGACGGACGCTGGCGGGCGTTTGATATTACTAACAACACCCGCAACCTCGCCCAGCACCTGCGGCTGGCTATCGGGCTGGACTATCTCGACGCCTGTCCGGTGCGCGGCACGCGCCTCGGCGGCGGCGGCGAAATTATGTTAACCCATGCTGAAGTGCGCGAGGTGGAGCAGCAGGCGCAGCAGCAGCAATAAGAGCAACCCTACGATGACCTATTGTGTGGCCATGTGCCTGAACGACGGCCTGGTATTCGCCTCCGACTCCCGCACCAACGCCGGGGTCGACCATATTGCGACCTTCCGCAAGCTGCACGTTTTTCATCAGCCGGGCAAGCGGGTGCTGGTGATGCAGTCGGCCGGTAACCTGGCGACTACCCAGAGCGTGATAAGCCTGCTGAACGCGCGCATCCGCACCGAGCAGGAGCCAAACCTGATGCAGGTCAGCTCCCTGTACGATGCCGCCATGCTGGTGGGACAAACGCTGCAGGAGGTTATCCAGCGCGACAGCAGCAGCCAGCAGAGCGGGAGCACCACCAACTTCAGCAGCAATATCCTCCTCGGCGGGCAGATTGCCGGTGAAGGCCACCGCCTGTTTCATATCTATCCCGAAGGCAACTTTATCGAGGCCACCGCCGACACGCCGTACTTCCAGATAGGTGAAAGCAAGTACGGCAAGCCTATTATCGATCGGGTACTGCGCATCGATACCCCGCTGGAGCAGGCGATGTGCTGCGCGCTGATCTCCATCGACTCCACCCTGCGCAGCAACCTCTCCGTCGGCCTGCCGCTCGACACGCTGCTCTACCGCAGCGGCAGCCTCAGCGCGGCGTGCCAGCACCGGATCACCGAAAGCGATCCCTACTTCAACACTATCCGCACCGCCTGGTCGGAAGGGCTGCAGTCGGTGTTTGCCGGGCTGCCGCCGTTTCCGCCGGCCGAGCGGGAGAATATGTGACGCGATCGGCCGCTGCCCGCGCGCCGCGATGGCCCGGTCGTATCCTTGATAAATGACAGCAGACATTACATTGTTATGTTTATTTTATGTACAGTTTCAGCAGGATAGCGGACCGATGCTCTGCTGGATCTTTCTTTACCACAACAATAAATAAGGTTGTAGAGCCGATGAGTGATTTCGCAATCCCCGAGATTAAAGCCGCTGAAGATGAAATGATCGCCATTCGCCGCCACTTGCACGCTAATCCGGAGCTGAGCCTTGAGGAGTTCAACACCAGTGCGCTGGTGGCAGACAAGCTGGCAGGATGGGGGTACGCGGTGACCCGTGGGTTGGGGAAAACCGGTGTGGTCGGCACCCTGACGAAAGGCGATTCCGCCAGAACCATTGGACTGCGCGCGGACATGGATGCGCTGCCGATTGTTGAAACGACCGGTCTTCCCTGGGCCAGCAGAACGGCAGGTAAAATGCACGCCTGCGGGCACGACGGCCATACCACCATCCTGCTGGCGGCGGCCAAATATATTGCCTCGGATGCCTGCCGGTTCAACGGCACCGTGCATCTTATTTTTCAACCGGCCGAAGAGGCTTTTGGCGGGGCCGATTTGATGGTTAAAGAGGGGCTTTTCACCCGCTTTCCCTGCGATCGCATTTTTGGGTTGCACAATATGCCCGGTTTGCCGGCCGGTCGATTAGGATTCTATGCCGGGAATTTCATGGCCTCGGCGGACACCGTCAAAATCACCATCACCGGCTACGGCGGACACGGGGCACATCCAGAGCGCACCATCGATCCGATAGTGGCAGGCGCGGCCCTGGTGATGGGATTACAAAGCATTGTCTCGCGAAACGTGCCGCCGGGTGAAACGGCCGTCGTTAGCGTTGGCACATTCCACGCCGGCATCGCCTCGAACGTGATCCCCGAGAGCGTGGAGATGGAGCTGAGCGTGCGGGCGATGAAGCCTGAGATCCGCGACCTGCTTATCCGGCGCATTCACGAGCTGGCGGATTTGACGGTAAAAAGCTACGGCGCGACCAGCCAGGTTGAGGTCTACGACTCCTATCCGGTATTAACCAACAGTGAGGCGGAGACCGACTTTGCCCGCGAACTGGCGCTGGAGGTGTTTGGCCGCGACGGCGTGCTGGAGACCATTTCACCGATGAATGCGAGTGAAGATTTTGCCTTTATGCTGCGTGAGCGACCGGGGTGCTACTTCTTGCTGGGTAACGGCGAAGCGGGTAAAGGCAGTTGCATGGTTCACAATCCGGGCTACGACTTTAATGACGATATCATCAGCATCGGGGCAACGCTTTTCGTTCGCCTGGTTGAAAAACATTGCTGTTAATCTGTGGAGCTTAATCATGAAGAAATCCCTTGTGCTATGGATGGCGTTGATGGCCTCCGCACCGACCCTGGCTAATGAACTAAAGCAAATCCGCTTTGGCGTCGACCCGAGCTTTGCCCCCTTTGAGTGGAAAGATGCGCAGGGCACCCTCCGGGGATTTGATATCGACCTCGGGAACGCTATCTGTAAGCAGCTCAACGCCCAGTGCGTATGGGTGGAAAGCAACTTTGACGGCATCATTCCGGCGCTTAAGGCGCGCAAATTTGACGCCATTCTTTCCGGAATGTACATCACCGACAAGCGCAAACAGCAGGTTGCCTTTAGCGATAAGCTCTACAGCGGGCTGACCTTCCTCGTCGCGCGGAAAAATACCCTCAGCGGAAACGGTGTTGAACAGCTGAAAGGTAAAACCATCGGTGTGGAGCAGGGTTCGGCCCAGGAAACCTACGCGAATGAGCACTGGCGCGGGCAGGGCGTTAACGTCGTATCTTACCAGGGCGCCGACAGCGTGGTTCGCGATCTGGAGTCCGGGCGCATCGATGGCGCCGTGCTCTCCGGCATGATGGCGGACTACGGCTTTTTACAAAAACCGCAGGGCAAGGAGTACGCTTTTGTCGGCGGGGCGCTCCAGGATGACAAGCTCTTTAGCGCAGGCGTGGCCATTGGCCTGCGCAAAGAGGATGAGGCGCTGCGCGCCGCGCTGAACGAGGCGATCGCTAAAATACGCGCAGACGGAAGTTATCAAAAACTGGCCGGGCACTATTTCAGCTACGACGTATACGCCGGGAAATGAGTGAGAAGCGCAAACCTCACTGCTGCGAGGTTTGCGCAGCAACATGTCAGCCGAGCACCCCGTGCGGATCCAGCACATACTTCGCCGCCACGCCGGAATCAAACCGGGCGTAGCCCTCCGCCGCGCTCTCCAGCGGGATCACCTTCGCGTTAACGATGCTGGCGATTGGCAGGCGGCCGTGAAGAATGGCGTTCATCAGCTGGCGGTTGTAGCGCAGCACCGGCGTCTGCCCGGTGTGGAAACTCTGGGCCTTCGACCAGCCGAGGCCGAACTTGAGGCTCAGGGAGCCTTCGCGGGCGGCCTTTTCTTTGGCGCCCGGATCGTCGGTGACGTAGAGCCCCGGAATGCCGATGCCGCCCGCCACGCGGGTGATCTCCATCATCTGGTTGAGCACTACCGCAGGCTGCTCTTTGCCGGAGTGACCGCGGGCCTCAAAGCCGACCGCGTCAATGGCGGCGTCAACTTCCGGCACGCCGACCTCGTCGGCAATCATCTCCCCGAGCCTGTCGTGTTTGCCGAGGTCAATCGGCACGAAGCCCATTTTTTCGGCGTGGGCCAGGCGCTCCTTGTTAAAGTCGCCGATCATTACTACCGCCGAGCCGAGAATTTGCGCCGAGGCGGCAGCGGCCAGGCCGACCGGTCCGGCGCCCGCCACGTAGGTGACCGAGCCGACGCCGACGCCCGCGCTGATGGCGCCGTGAAAGCCGGTGGGCAGAATGTCCGACAGCATGGTCAGATCGAGGATTTTTTCCATCGCCCGGTCGCGGTCCGGGAACTTGAGCAGGTTGAAGTCGGCGTAGGGGACCATCACGTATTTTGCCTGGCCGCCGACCCAGCCGCCCATGTCCACGTAGCCGAAGGCGCCGCCCGCCCGCGCCGGGTTGACGGTCAGGCAGACGCCGGTGTCCTGCTCGCGGCAGCAGCGGCAGCGGCCGCAGGCGACGTTGAAGGGCACCGAGACGATATCGCCAACCTCCAGCATCTCAACATCGGAGCCTTTTTCGATGATTTCGCCGGTAATTTCGTGCCCCAGCACCATCCCCGCCGGGGCGGTGGTGCGTCCGCGCACCATGTGCTGGTCTGAGCCGCAGATGTTGGTAGAAAGTACCTTGAGGATCACTGCGTGGTCTATCTTCTTGCCGGACGGGCTGGAAAATTTAGGATCGTCAATGTCCATGACTTCTACTTTCCCCGGCCCCTGGTATACAACGCCTCTGTTCATAGTCGCTCCGAATTGTGCTGGTCAGGAATCTGGAACAGAACACGGCTTACGTTCTGCCTCCACAGTCTAGGTGAGCGTTTTGCTTATGACTGACCTGAAAGCGACATAGGTAATTCTTATCTCTGTTCTGGATGCGACATCGCCGGGCGGCGGTCAAGCATGTAGTACCAAAAGAGGGCCACTTCCTCCTTTTCCGGCAGCGCATTATAGAGATAGCGGTCATAGCCGCCGAGAGAGAATCCGCAGCTGCGGTAGAAGAGGCAGGCGGAGACGTTAACGTTCTGCGTCTCCAGCCGCAGGCCCGCCGCCTCGGTGGTGCAGGCCCAGCGGTGGGCTTCATCCATCAGCAGCCTGGCCGCGCCGCTGCGCCGCTTGCCGCTGTCGATAGCGATATAGTCGATGGTAATAAACTGATTCCAGCTCTGCGAGGCGGTGATGAAGCCGGCTATCTCGCCGGCGGCGGTTTCGGCGACCAGAAACAGCCCCTGCGGATCGGCGCAGTGGTTCTCCAGAGTCTGAATATCCAGTTCGTAGATTTTTAGCCACGGCTCATCGACGGCTTCAATCTGCAGATCGCCGTCGATAAACGGGCCTCTGGCCACGCGGTTGACGGTAAATGAAAAATCACAGCGCTCAAGGCGGGAAAAGTCTGATGTACGTCCGTTACGAATCTGCATGGGCCATCCGGGTTAAGAAAAGTCTAGTAATGATAGACAACGCGCTCAAAAGCGCCGGAAAAACCGGCTTTTGCAGCGCGCGCCGCTGGCTGGACTAAGCTTGAATTTCCGGCCGGGGCGGCCGTGGCACAACAGAGGTCAATGCATGGAAAACAACACCTTTCACAAGCGCTGGGGCGCCGAGTTTATTGCCGATAACGCGGTGCGCTTTCGCGTCTGGGCCGAGGGGCAGGCCAGCCTGACGCTGCGCCTCGCCGGGCGGGAGCTGGCGATGACCCGCTCGCCGGACGGCTGGTTTGAGATTGAGGCGGCGGACGTGGTCCACGGCGACGAATACCAGTTTTTGCTGGCGGACGGGACGGCGGTTGCCGATCCCGCATCCAGGGCGCAGGCGGATAGCGTTAACGGTCCCTCCCTGGTCATCGATCCCCGGCGCTATCCGCACCGGCAAACCGCCTGGCGCGGGCGGCCCTGGGAGGAGACGGTTATCTATGAGCTGCATATCGGCACCTTCACGCCGGAGGGGACGCTGCGGGCCGCTATAGAGCGGCTGCCTTACCTTGCCGGGATCGGCATCACCCAACTGGAGGTGATGCCGGTGGCCCAGTTCGGCGGCAGCCGCGGCTGGGGCTATGACGGCGTGCTGCTCTACGCGGTGCATTCGGCCTACGGCACGCCGGGGGATTTTCACGCGTTTATCGACGCTGCCCACGCGCTCGGCATGTCGGTAGTGCTCGATATTGTGCTGAACCACTTCGGGCCGGAGGGGAACTATCTTCCGAGGCTGTCGCCGGGCTTCTTCGATAGCGCGCGCATGACGCCCTGGGGCAACGGCATTGCCTATCAAAACCCGGCGGTGCGGGACTATATCCGCGACGCGCCGCTGTTCTGGCTGAGCGAATATCGCCTCGACGGGCTGCGCTTTGACGCCATCGACCAGATCGAAGACGATCCCGATGACCACGTGCTGGTGGAGATCGCGCAGCGGATCCGCCAACACCTGCCGGACAGGCATGTTCACCTGACCACGGAAGACAGCCGCAACGTGATTTTTCTGCATCCGCGGGATGAAGACGGCGGCGCGCCGCTGTTTACCGGCGAGTGGAACGACGATTACCACAATGCGGCCCACGTCTTCGCCACCGGCGAAACCCGCGGCTACTATCAGGATTTTGCCGAACGGCCGGGGGAAAAGCTGGCCCGCGCGATGGCGGAGGGCTTTGCCTATCAGGGCGAGGTGTCCCCGCAGACGGGCGAACCGAGGGGCGTGCCGTGCCTCGGCCAGCCGCCGTCCTTTTTTGTCGATTTTATTCAGAACCACGATCAGACCGGCAACCGCGCGCAGGGCGAGCGGCTGATTGCCCTCGCCGGGGCGGACGCCACCCGGATTCTGCAGGCGGCGCTGCTGCTTTCCCCGCACGTACCGCTGCTGTTTATGGGCGAGGAGTACGGCGAGACGCGGCCATTCCTCTTCTTTACCGACTTTCACGGCGAGCTGGCGAAGGCGGTGCGCGAAGGGCGGGCGAAAGAGTTTGCCGGCCACGCGGGGCACGGCGACGCGGTGCCCGATCCGAACGACCTGGAGACGTTCCGGCGCTCGAAGCTGGACTGGCAGCGAATGCAAAGCGCCGACGGTCAGGCGTGGCTGGCGCTGGTCAGGGCGCTGATCGCCCTGCGGCAGCGGCGGATTGCGCCGCTGATTGCCCACGGCGCTATGGCCGAGGGGCGGGTACTGCAGGCCGAAGATCGCGCGGTGGCGGTGCAGTGGCGCTTTGATAACGTGACGCTGTCACTTGCGCTCAATCTCGATAGCGACGCGCTGCCGGATCTGCCCGGCGAGGTTCTGTTCCGCTGGCCCCGCGCGCAGGATGCGCAGGATGCGATTATCGTTTGCCTTGCTGATGGAGATAATGCCCTATGATCCCGCTCGCCACCTACCGTATTCAGTTTCGCAACGGCATGACCTTTGACCGGGCGGCGGCGCTGGCGCCGTATCTGAAAAGCCTCGGCATCAGCCATCTTTATGCCTCGCCGATCTTTACCGCGGCGGCGGAGTCGACCCACGGCTACGACATCACCGATCCCAATGAGATAGAGCCGGCCATCGGCGGCCGGGCGGGCTTCGAGCGCATGGCCGCGGCCCTGCGCGCCGAGGGGATCGGCATTATTCTCGATATCGTACCCAACCACATGTCCACCTCGCTGGAAAACCGCTGGTGGCGGGACGTTATCGAACACGGCAGGCAGAGCCGCTACGCGGACTATTTTGATATCGACTGGACGCGGCCGCTGACGCTGCCGTTTCTCGGCGACACCTTTGAAGCCGAGCTGGCGCGCGGGGCGCTGATCCTGGAAGCCGATCCGGCGACCGGCAAACCGGTGCTGAACTACTTCGATACCCTTTATCCGCTCAATCCCGACAGCTGGGCGGGCAGGGAAGCGCAGCTGCTGGCCGGGGCGGACGCAAAGGAGATTGCCGCGCTGCACGAGGCGCAGAGCTGGCGGCTGATGTCGTGGCGCGAAGCGCCGAAGCGGCTCTCCTGGCGGCGCTTTTTTGAAATCACCGGCCTGGTGGGCGTGCGCGTTGAAGATGAGGCGGTGTTTGACGCTACCCATCGCCTGATCCTCGACCTGGTACACTCCGGCGCGGTTGACGGCCTGCGCATTGACCACGTCGATGGCCTGGCGGACCCGCTCGGCTACCTGCAGCGCCTGCGCCGCGAGGCCGGGCCGGAATGCTACATCACCGTTGAGAAGATCCTCGCCAAAGGCGAGCAGCTGCCCGACGACTGGCCGGTGTCGGGCACCACCGGCTATGAGTTTATCGCCACCCTCGCGGAAGTGCTGGTCGATGACGACGGCATCACCCGGCTGGAGCAGGTCCACGACGAGGCGACCGGCAGCGCGCCCGACCGCCGCGATGCGCTGCGGGACGCCAAGGGGCTGATGACCGACCGCAATTTCGAGGGCGAGTTTACGACGCTGCTGCGGCTGGCCGCCGGGATTGCCGAAAGCGGCGGCGAGCAAATTGACGCCGACGCGCTGCGCCGCGCCTTGCGCGAGCTGCTGATCGCTTTCCCGGTTTACCGCACCTACGGCACGGCGGCGGGGCTGACCCGCAGCGATAGCGCGCTGCTGGCGCGGGTGGCCGCCGGGGTTGACGCCGACTCTGCGGCCCTCGGGTTTATCGTCGCTATTCTCAGCAGCAATCTGCCGGAAAATTGCCGGCAGGAGGCGGGGCAGTTTCGCACCCGCTTCCAGCAGCTGACCGGGCCGCTGATGGCCAAATCGGTCGAAGATACGCTGTTCTTTCGCCACAACGTCGATCTGGCCCTTAATGAGGTGGGCGCCGAGCCGCTGCCGCGCGGCTTCGGCATCGCCCGCTTTCATCAGGAGATGCGCATCCGCCTGGCCCGCCAGCCGGACGCGCTGCTCGGCACCTCGACCCACGACACCAAGCGCGGGGAGGACGCCCGGGCCCGGCTCTACGCGCTGACCGAGGCGCCGTCGCTGTGGGCCGAAAATCTCGCCCGCTGGCGGCAGATGAACCAGACTCAGGTACGTTTCCTGAATGACGGCACCGCGCCAAACGGAGCCGACACCTGGATGCTCTACCAGGCGCTGGCGGGCGTCTGGCCCGCAGCGATGGCGCCGGACGATGCGGCGGCGCTGAAAATGCTGGAGGCGCGCTTTACCGGCTTCGTGGAGAAGGCCCTGCGCGAGGCCAAGCAGCGCACCGACTGGATAGACAGCAATGAGGCCTACGAGAATACGGTGCTGGACTACGCCCGCCACCTGCTGTCGCCGGATAACGCGGCGTTTTTGCAGGACTTCAGCGACGGGCTGCAGCCGTTTATCCGCGCCGGGCTGCTCAATGGCCTGACCCAGACGGTGATTAAGCTGACCGCGCCGGGCGTGCCGGATATCTATCAGGGGAGCGAAGGGCTCAACTTCAGCCTGGTGGATCCCGACAACCGCCGGGAGCCGGACTTTGCCGCCCTGGCAAGCGATCTCGCGGCCGGCAGCCCGGCGCTGTTTCACGACGAGCGGGCGTGGCGCGACGGCCGGCTGAAGCAGTTTGTCACCGCCGGACTGCTGCGCCTGCGCCCGCGCTTTTCGGGGCTGCTGCGCCACGGCGACTGGCTGCCGCTGAAGGCGGAGGACGACGATGAGGGGCGGGTGATTGCCTATGCCCGCACCGGCGGCGAGGGCGTCATTATCGTGGTGGCGCCGCGCCTGGCGTTTAGCGCCGTCGCCGGGGGGCTGCCCGCGGGCGAAGCGCTGTGGGGAAGCGCCAGGGTTTCAATTCCGCCCGCGCTGGCGGCGATGCGCTTTCGGGAGCTGTTCAGCAATGTAAGCCGGATTTTGGGCGAGACGCTTACCCTGGCGCAGGAGGCGGTCAGGGTACTGGTATTTATTTCGGCGTAATGCGCAATTATTATTCCGGCGGCCGTGCAAATTTGCTGCGCCGTCGGAATAATATGCAGAATTTATTATCCACTTTACGCTATTACAAAACCCATTTGATTTTCCGGAGCGACGCATCGATATCTGAAAACGACAGGCGAAAACAGAATTTGCCGATAATTAAAAAATATGATTAAAAGTTAACTTTATGATTAATCTTATTATTTAAATAAAGAATTAAGCCAAAGGTCAGCCGAAACCCGCAATAAAAAATGCCCCGCATTGATCGCGTTATATATTTATGCAACGCTTTATCTGCACCGATAATGGCGTTCCGCCGATCTATTCGCATCCTTTTAGCAGGAGGCATGTTTATGCTTAACCCGCATTCCGTTCCGCCGGTCACGCTTCGTAAAGTCGCTGTCGCCGCGGCAGTAGGTAATTTTGTCGAATGGTTTGATTTTGCCGTTTACGGTTTTCTGGCGACGGTTATCGCCGCGCAGTTTTTTTCGCAAAGTCTGCCGCAGGCGGCGCTGCTGCAAACCTTTGCCGTTTTTGCCGTTGCCTTCGCCCTGCGTCCGCTGGGCGGGGTGGTGTTCGGTATGCTCGGCGATAAGTTCGGCCGCAAGCGCATCTTATCGGTTACCGTTCTGCTGATGGCCGCCTCAACCACGGTCATTGGCCTGCTGCCGGACTATCATCAGATAGGCGTCGCGGCCCCGCTGCTGCTGACCCTTGCCCGCTGCGTACAGGGCTTTTCCGCCGGAGGCGAATACGCCGGCGCCTGCGCCTATGTAATGGAGCACTCGCCGGATAACCGCCGCGCCTGGTACGGCAGCTTCCTGCCGGTTTCGACTTTTACCGCCTTCGCGGCGGCGGCGGTGATGGTGTTTGGCCTCGACGCCGCGCTGAGTCCGGCGCAGATGGGGCTGTGGGGCTGGCGTATTCCGTTCCTTGTCGCCGCGCCGCTCGGCCTGATCGGGGTTTATCTGCGCCTGCGCATGGAAGAGACACCGGCCTTTCGCGCCGCGCTGGCCGAATCGGACGGTGTGCCTCACGCTCCGTTCGCTGAAACAATGCGCCAGCAGGGCGGCAATATCCTGCGGCTGGGGGCTTTTATCGCGCTGACCGCGCTGTCGTTCTATATGTTCACTACCTTCTTTTCAACCTTCCTGCAAACCGAGGCGGGCTTCAGCCGGGCGTCCGCGCTGCTGGTGTCCACCGTGGCGCTGCTGTTTGCCGCCGCCCTCTGTCCGCCCGCCGGGCTGCTCTGCGACCGCATCGGCCGCCGCAAAACGATGGCCCTGACCGCGCTGTGGGCGATCGTCAGCGTTTATCCGGCCTGGCGACTGGCCGGGTCAGGGCATCTGTGGGCCGCCATCGCCGGGGATCTGATGCTGGCGGTCGGGGCAGTGCTTTCCGGCGTAGTGACCGCCACGCTGCTCTCCGAGGTGTTTCCGACCCGCGCCCGCTATACGGCATCGGCTATTACCTACAACGTCGCTTATACCATCTTCGGCGGCACCGCGCCGCTGGTCGCGACGTGGCTGATTGGCTATACCGGCAGCAGCGTGTCACCGGCCTGGTATCTCGGCGCGGTAGCTATAATGGCCCTGATCGGCGGGCTGTCGCTGCCGGAAACCTCGCGGATTTCGCTGGCGGCAGCAGGACATAAAGTGGCGCCCGGCGAGGGATTTGCGCAGCTTAAGTCGGAAAAAGAAATCTCCTTTTAGTTACAACATACATATTAGCCTGCATAAACATCACTTCTGGCCTGGTGCTCGACCTTTTTCTGGCAAGGCGTCATTGCCGCCCCGGGCATAAAGGCCGCGGTTAATACCTCACGCGATATCCGGGAAACGCGGATATCGCAATCTCTCCTGATGACCGCCCGGGCCGTATGTCCATTTGCAGATCGATACAGGCATCGACTGGCGCTGAGACGTCCTTTTATCTCCATTAGCAATCGGTGGTTCAAAAAGCAATACATATGCTTTAGCATATGTGTCTTCGGACGAATCGAGGTTAACCATGCTACAGCCCGTGCAACTGTTTAAAATTCTCTCGGATGAAACCCGACTGGCCATCATTATGCTGCTCAGAGAAGCGGGGGAACTGTGCGTCTGCGACATCTGCGGAGCGACATCTCAATCCCAGCCCAAAATATCGCGGCATATGGCGATTCTTCGCGGGGCGGGGCTTGTTCTTGACCGTCGGGAAGGGAAGTGGATCTACTACCGGCTGTCGCCGCATATGCCCGCATGGGCGGCAGAGAATATCACGATCGCCTGGCAGTGTATGCGTGAAGATGTTCGCCGGTGGCTGTCAGCATCCTCATCGTCATCCTGTTAGAAAACGCGCGAACACATTCTCTTAATCATATCTATTCTATTGGGGCCTGAGATGGTATTGGCAGGGATTATCTTTTTACTGACGCTTATTCTGATCATCTGGCAGCCTAAAGGGCTGAGCATCGGCTGGAGCGCCAGCATTGGTGCCGCGCTGGCGCTCGCCAGCGGCGTTATACATATCGGCGATATTCCGGTGGTCTGGAACATTGTCTGGAACGCGACGACAACATTTATTGCCGTGATTATCATCAGCCTGCTGCTCGATGAGTCAGGCTTTTTCGAATGGGCGGCTCTGCACGTTGCGCGGTGGGGGAACGGGCGAGGGCGCCTGCTCTTTACCTGGATAGTCCTGCTCGGCGCCGCTGTTGCCGCGCTTTTTGCCAATGACGGCGCGGCGCTTATTCTGACGCCGATCGTCATTGCCATGCTGCTCGCGCTTGGCTTCAGCAAAAGTACCACTCTGGCCTTCGTGATGGCCGCCGGGTTTATTGCCGATACCGCCAGCCTGCCGCTTATCGTTTCCAACCTGGTTAACATCGTTTCCGCTGATTTTTTCAGCCTCGGCTTTACGCAATACGCCTCGGTGATGGTCCCGGTAGATCTCGCCGCTATCGTAACGACTCTGGCGATGCTGCACCTTTTCTTCCGCAGGGACATTCCCGCGACCTATGACGCTGCGCTGCTGAAGACGCCGGCCAGTGCGATTAAAGATCCCGCAACGTTCAGGGCCGGCTGGATAGTGCTTGCGGTTCTGCTTGCCGGTTTTTTTATTCTGGAGCCGCTGGGGATCCCGGTCAGCGCGATTGCTGCCGCGGCGGCGGTTATCCTGTTTGCGGTGGCAAAAATGGGGCGGACGATTGATACGGGTAAAGTCCTGCGCGGCGCGCCGTGGCAAATCGTCATTTTCTCATTGGGGATGTACCTGGTGGTTTATGGCCTTCGCAATGCCGGACTGACGGAGTTTCTCTCGGACGTGCTGAATGTGCTGGCGGAAAAGGGTCTGCTGGCCGCCACCTTTGGCACCGGTTTTCTGACGGCTTTTCTGTCGTCCGTTATGAACAACATGCCCACGGTGCTGGTTGGCGCTTTATCCATTGACGGCAGTACGGCTTCCGGCGTCATCAAAGAAGCGATGATCTACGCCAACGTTATCGGTTGCGATCTGGGGCCCAAAATAACTCCCATCGGCAGCCTGGCCACCTTGCTGTGGCTGCACGTACTGTCGCGGAAAAATATGACCATCACCTGGGGCTACTATTTCCGCACGGGCATTATCATGACGCTGCCCGTGCTGTTCGTCACGCTGGCCGCACTGGCGCTGCGGCTTTCCGTCACGCTGTAATTCTCACGCCTTCAGTTCCCTGGCAATATAGCGGGCGGTGCGGCTCTCAGCGACCTGCGCCACCTGCTCAGGCGTACCGGCGGCGACCACTCTGCCGCCGTCCAGACCCGCGCCGGGGCCGATATCCATAATGCGGTCCGCCTGAATCACCGAGCGCATATCGTGCTCGATCATGACCACCGTGTTGCCGGCATCAACCAGCCGCTGCAGCTGAGCCAGCAGCCTGTCCGCGTCCGCGGCGTGCAGACCGGTGGTCGGCTCGTCGAGAATATACAGCGCGTGGCCGCGCTGGGCGCGCTGGAGTTCGGTGGCCAGTTTAATCCGCTGCGCCTCGCCGCCGGAGAGCTCGGTGGCGGGCTGGCCGAGGCGCAGATAGCCGAGGCCGATTTCCGCCAGCAGGCGAAGCGGGCGGGCCGCGGGCTCCTCATCAGCAAAAAACGCCAGAGCCTCATCGACCGTCATGTGCAGGACCTGCGCGATGTTTTGCCCGCGCCAGCGGATACTGAGCGTCTCCTCGTTGTAGCGCGCGCCGCGGCAGGTCGGACAGGGCGCATAGACGCTGGGCATAAACAGCAGCTCGACGCTAACGAAACCTTCGCCTTCACAGGTCGGGCAGCGGCCTTTGGCCACGTTGAACGAGAACTGGCCGGCATCGTAGCGGCGGCTTTTCGCCTCCGGCGTGGCGGCAAACAGCTTGCGCACGTGGTCAAACAGTCCGGTATAGGTAGCCAGATTAGAGCGCGGGGTGCGGCCGATCGGTTTCTGATCGATCTGAACCAGCCGCTTTATCGTGCCGGTATCGCCGCCCAGGGCGCCGACGGTTTTTTCCAGCACCGACGGCTCTCCGGAGTCGGAGCCTTCCGTCGGCGACTCTGCGGGCTCCTGGCCCAGGGCGGAAAGCACCAGTTCCGGCAGCGCCTGGGCGAAGAGACTCGACTTACCGGAGCCAGAAATCCCGGTGACCGCCGTCAGCACGCCCAGCGCAATATCGGCATCAACGCCCCGAAGATTGTGCCGGTGAATATTCCGCAGCTGCAGCCAGCCGATCGGCTGCCGGCCGGTCATGCGCGGCGGCCTGACTTCATCAAACAGATACTGCGCGGTCACCGAGTCCGGCACGGCTTTCAGCCCCTCCGGCTCGCCGCTATACAGGACGCGGCCGCCGCCTTCGCCCGCCGCCGGGCCGACGTCGACCAGCCACTGCGCGCGGCGCATCAGCGCGAGATCGTGCTCAACGACAAACACCGAATTGCCGGCGTCCCGCAGCCCCTCCAGCGCATCGTAAAGCGCGTCGCTGTCGGCGGGATGCAGGCCAGCCGAAGGCTCATCAAGCACGTAGACCACGCCAAACAGCATGGCGCTGAGCTGGGTGGCGAGGCGCAGCCGCTGCAGTTCGCCGGCAGAGAGGGTTGGCGTGGCCCGGTCGAGGGAGAGATACCCCAGCCCCAGCTTTTGCAGCTGATCCAGCCTGGCGAGAATGCCTCTGGCCAGCTGGGCTGCGGCCAGCTGCTTCTCTTGCGAGAGCGCGGACGTGCGCCGCACGTCTGGCGTCGCGGCGTGGCTGGCTTTACCGCTGCTCGCGCGTCCGGCGCGGTCGCGGCGGGTAACATCGCTATCCGTTTCCGCGCCGCCGCGGTGGGCGCTGAAATCGCCCCGCGAGACCGGCAGCAGCAGCTCAGCCAGCCGGCTGACGGGCAGCGCCATAAATTCGCCGATGTCGATCCCGGCGAAGGTGACCGCCAGCGATTCCGGCTTAAGCCTTTTCCCGCGGCAGACGGGGCACGGCCTGCCTTCCATAAAGCGGGAGACCCGCTTGCGCATCAGCGCGCTTTGCGTGGTGGCAAACGTGTGCAGTACATAGCGGCGCGCACCGGTAAAGGTGCCCATATAGCCCGGCGTCATCTTTTTCTCGATAGCTTCGCGCGTCTCCGCCGGCGTCAGCCCGGGATAGACCGGCACCGTCGGCGTCTCTTCGGTGAACAGGATCCAGCGCCGATCCTTCTCCGGCAGCGCCTGCCAGGGCGTATCGACGTCATAGTCCAGCGAGACCAGGATATCGCGCAGATTTTGTCCCTGCCAGGCCGGAGGCCAGGAGGCGATCGCCTTATCGCGGATGCTGAGGGTCGGATCGGGCACCATCAGCGCTTCGGTCACGTCATAGATATGGCCCAGGCCGTGGCAGGACGGGCAGGCCCCCTGGGGCGTATTGGGCGAAAAGTCCTCGGCATAGAGCATCGGCTGGCCCGGCGGATAGGCGCCAGCTCGGGAGTACATCATCCGCACCAGGCTTGAAAGCGTAGTCACGCTGCCCACCGACGAGCGCGTATTGCTGGCGCCGCGCTGCTGCTGCAGTGCAACCGCCGGCGGCAGCCCATCAATGGCGTCAACGTCGGGCACGCCGGCCTGATCGATAAGCCGGCGGGCATAGGGTGCGACCGATTCAAAGTAGCGCCGCTGCGCCTCGGCATAGAGAGTGCCAAACGCCAGCGATGACTTGCCGGAACCCGACACGCCGGAAAACACAACCAGCGCGTTGCGCGGTATAGCGACGTTAACATTTTTAAGATTGTGCTCGCGGGCGCCGCGAACCACTACCGAGCCGCCGTCGGTAGCCTGAGCGGGTAGGGGAACAGGTTGTTTGTTTGCCATGGTTTTCCTGCGTCGGGTAAATCGGGTTGCGATCACCATAGTAGGATGGCGGCAGATGTGCCAGGCATTGTTATAAAAGGCTATGATTTGAAATGAGTGCTGGCCGCTGCCGCCAGGCCGTATCTTCGCAATCCGGATGTGAAGTTGATTGAGATTTTATCTATTAAACACCGGAGAAGATTTTTGTGGGTTATCTTAGATATGGTATAATTTAATCATGTTGATAACCAACGTGAGAACACATCCATGAGCGTTCAGAAAGCGCATACCGGGGTTTCGACTCTTATTGGAACACCTAAAGAAGTCAGGGGCCGTCTCAGTAAATCTCATGCAGACCAGGTGCTGGTCGTCACGTTAGAAGAGCAGAATCATCCTGGGATACAGGTCATTTTCGAAAACCTGTCAAATGTAGCGTCATCTATGTACGGGCTGTTACAGCAACAGCAAAGTCGTGCCGCGCTGGAGCGCCTAGCGGAAGCACTGATGCCACCGGCACCTGTATCGCCGCGGATCCTTAAAGAAGCCGCCATGCTGGTCAAAGCGCGTAAGGCAGTTCTGGACAGTGGTGACTGGCTGAATGCCGCCGAGCTGGCACAGCTGGCGCAGTTAAGTACCGCCAACCCAAGCGCTCAGCCGAACAAGTGGAAGAGGGCCGGTCGCATTTTCGCTATCCACCACAATGGCGTCGATTACTTTCCGGCCTATGGCCTGGATAAGGATAATGGCTTCCGGCCATTAAAAGCGCTGACTCAGGTGATCGACGCGTTAAACGGCTATAAAGACAGCTGGGGAATGGCATTCTGGTTTATATCGGCAAACAGTTTTCTGGGCGGCAAGCGGCCTCAGGATCTGCTTGCCTCACATCCTGAGCAAGTGATTGCGGCCGCCAGAGATGAAGTTCAGGGAGTAGAACATGGCTAAACGTACTGCCAGCGCAGCGGATGCGCTGGATAATCATGGAGCAGGGCACTCTCAGCTTCCTCATAGTGGCCAATTAAGAACAACAGCATATTCATTAAGTAAAGGGACCGTGCTACATCGCGTTCATCATGAGCACTATTCAGCCGACCAGTTTAATCCCGGGGTGCGCGGTAATGCCCGCTTTAGCCCAATACGAAATGCTGAAGGTGATCCGATTCCGACTCTGTATGCTGGCGTGACTAAAGCGTGCGCGATGATGGAGACAATCTTTCACGATGTTTCTTTTGCGCCAGGCCTCAAAACGTACGACAAAAGTAAGCTGCAGGGACAGGTGCACTCAACACTTCTGGTGCTTAAAGACCTGACGTTAATAGACCTTGCAAGCGTTGCGTTGCGCAAACTTGGGATTAGCCGTAAAGAGATAATTGACACTGAGAAAGATTGCTATCCGACGACTCGCCAATGGGCTGAAAAAATTTATGCACAGTGCCTGGTGACGCAGGGTCTCACGTGGATTTCCAGGCAGGATGATAGCGCGCGGGCAGTGATGCTCTTTGGTAACCGCATGACACCACAATCGCTTGCGCAGATAGGTGAGTCGCTGAGCCTGATAAATGACGGTGCGACTTACGACGACGTGCTTGACCTGGCAGAGAAGCTCGATGTGCTTATTGTGCCGGGCAAAGAATGAAAGGGCAGCGAAACACCGGCGTATAACGCTGTGTAGTAGCGTCTGCATAATCCTCAGATATTATTTAACATAATATACATTATGCGCACCAATATAGATTCAGGCGGAATTCGTCGTTTTGTGGTCATCCTTGACTACATACTGACGCGCATACACGGCTTGTCCAACCCACCAAAACATCGGAAAAAATGTCCGGCACTTTGTCGCTTCGGTTCCAGCGGTTTGTTCTATCTCAGCCCGGGTGTGTTGCGGCAGATAGCGGTTCTGCAACAGCCACTCTTCATTCTGCTCCTTCAGTACCACATGCCCAGGATGCACATCAGTTTATATCGACTTATCAAAAGGGGTTTTTATAACTGGCTCAAAGCTGAAAGCTTTACTGAACCCCCAGCCTAGCTGGGGGTTTTCTGTGCACAAAAAAGCGGAGTCTTTCCGGACTCCGCTGCAGGCTACGTGGAAATCAGTGATGTGGAGAGTGATGCATAAAGTGATGGTAGGCGGAGGCTACGCGATTTTTCAATAACACATAGGCGGCGCAGAAGACCACCATTGCGCCTGCGGTGCAAAGCACAGCGAATCCGACATCTGGCGCCGCGCCGCCGCTGCTGAGCTTTTGAAAAATAATATATACCGCAAATACGAATATAATCGCCGTCAACAGTAAAAACAGCGGCTGAAGCGATGGAAAGCTCTCCCGAAACTCCTGCTGCTCGGTTTTTTCAATTTTTACGTTACGGCTTTTTTCATCGGGGCTATTCATAACTCACTCCTTACGCGTGGACCGCTGCTGATTTGGCTGGACCATGATTAAACAACGCGACAGCCAGCGCTCACGTACGTCGTCCGGCTGCCTGCGATCGCTCCCTGATCTGAAATGCGCGATAGTAAAAGCATAGGTTAAGGACCGGCTTTAATATGTGATTACGGCGGCAAATCCATACATAAAACACATATTTCTTCGCATCTTATTTTTTATATGGATGTATTAGCCCTCAGATATTCTGCTTATCCAAAAATCGCAGAAGCTCAAAATACGCGCCTGCAAAAGGTTAGAAAATAAGGTTATTTGGCCTTCACCAAAGGTTCGGGCAAGCTGTTTTCAGCTACTAATGGAGGACACCATGAGCGCACTTGCCCTGCCCGTTCTGGATTTTGCCCGTTATCTCAATCCGGCTGAAAAAGCGGCCTTTCTGGCCGATCTTCGCCGCGCTGCCCGCGATAGCGGCTTTTTTTATCTCATTAACCACGGCGTCGATGCCGGGCTTCAGCGCTCCGTTCAGCGCCTGGCGCGGCAGTTTTTCGCCCTTCCCGATACGCAGAAGCAGCAGGTAGCGATGATCCACTCTCCGCACTTTCGCGGCTATAACCGCGCGGCGTCGGAACTGACGCGAGGCCAGCCGGACTGGCGGGAGCAGTTTGATATTGGCGCCGAGCGCCCTGCACTCCCATTGAGCGAACGGGCGCCGCGCTGGCAGCGGTTGCAGGGACCGAATTTATGGCCGCAGGCGCTGCCCGAGCTGAAGCCCGTCCTGCTAACGTGGCAAAAGAGTATGGCAGGCGTCGGCTTTATGCTGCTGCGGGCCTTCGCCGAGGCGCTGCGCCTGCCGGCCGATGCTTTCGATAGGCTCTACGGCGACCGGCCCAATGAACATATTAAACTCATTCGCTACCCGGGCCAGCCCGCCGGCGAGAGCAATCAGGGCGTCGGCGCCCACAAAGACTCCGGCTTTCTCAGCTTTTTGCTGCAGGACGCGCAGCAGGGACTGCAGGTGGAAGTTGAGCCCGGCCGCTGGACCGATGCGGCGCCGCTGGCGGGCAGCTTTGTGGTCAATATCGGCGAGCTGCTGGAGCTTGCCACCAACGGTTATTTGCGGGCCACGGTACACCGCGTTGTCTCTCCGCCATCCGGTCAGGAGCGCCTGTCGATAGCCTTTTTCCTCGGCGCGCAGCTCGATGCGGTGGTCCCGGTCTACGCCCTGCCCGCCGATCTGGCGCAGGAGGCCCGCGGCCCGGATAGCGATCCCGAGAATCCGCTGCTGCGCGACGTCGGCTGGAACTACCTGAAGGGGCGTCTGCGCTCGCATCCGGACGTTGCCGCCCGCTACTACCCGGATCTTTTTCGCGAACGCGCTGAACACGCCACCGTTTAATCCCAACTGAAGGCCACACTATGCATAATAAGACCCTGTTTCGCCCGTTTTTTGTTACCCTGTCACTTTCTCTGGCGTGGAGCAGCGCTTACGCGGAGGTTCTGCGGGTTGCCGCCGACCCGGTCCCGCACGCGGAGATACTGAATTACGTTAAAAAAATCGATCCCAGCTTAGATCTGAAGGTGGTTGAACTGACCAGCGGCGTTAACGCCAACGAGCTGCTGGCTAACGGCGATGTGGATGCCAACTACTTCCAGCATCTGCCCTACCTGAGAGACCAGGAGCAGGCGCTGGGCAAGACGTTTACCGTCGTCGCTTCGGTACACATTGAGCCGCTGGGCATATACTCCCGCAGGCATAAGGACCTCAAGTCGCTGCCGGACGGCGCGAGCGTCGCGGTACCGAACAACCCCTCCAACCTGAGCCGGGCGCTGTTTCTGCTGCAAAAGGCGGGGCTGATAACCCTCGGCGGTAAATTTAGCGATCCCTCAACCACGCTGGCGACAGTGAAAGACATCAGCGGTAATTCCCGGCATCTGAAAATCCTCGAGGTTGAAGCCGCCCAGCTGCCCCGCTCGCTTGATGATGTGGATTTAGCGGTGATTAACGGTAATTACGCGCTGGAGGCGGGCCTGTCGCCGGCGAAAGATGCCCTGGGGCTTGAGAGCGCCGCCAACAACCCCTACGCCAATCTGCTGGTCACCACGCCTGCGCTGGCCAACAACCCGCGCATCAAGACGCTGGCCAAAGACCTGACCTCGCCGCAGGTGGCGGAATTCATCCGCAAAACCTACAGCGGTTCGGTGATCCCGGTAGCGCAGCAGCCGTGATTGAGATCATCGGCCTGAATAAAACCTACCCCGGTGCGGGCCAGCCGGCGCTGAAAGAGATTAACCTGCAGATACCGGCGGGGACGATCTTCGGCATCCTCGGGCGCAGCGGCGCCGGGAAAAGCACGCTGATTCGCTGCCTTAATCTGCTGGAGAGGCCAACGTCCGGCGCAATTTTGGTGAACGGGTGCGATATCATCGGCATGAATGGCGCCGCCCTGCGCGAGTACCGCCAGCGCACCGGGATGATTTTCCAGCACTTCAACCTGCTTCACGCCCGCACCGTGGCGGAGAACATTGCCGTGCCGCTGGAAATTGGCCGGGTTGCAAAGGCGGCCCGCAGGGCGCGGGTAGAGGAGCTGCTGGCGCTGGTTGGCCTGCAGGATAAGGGGGAGGCGTATCCTTCGCAGCTCTCCGGCGGGCAGAAGCAGCGCGTCGGTATCGCCCGCGCGCTGGCGGCGCGGCCCAGCGTGCTGCTCTGCGACGAGGCCACCAGCGCCCTCGATCCGCAGACCACCGTATCGATCCTCGACCTGCTGGCGGAAATAAACCGCCAGCTGAAGCTGACGATTGTGCTGATCACTCACCAGCTGGAGGTGGTCAAAGCGCTCTGCGACAGCGCCGCCCTGCTGGAACACGGCGAGCTTGTAGAGAGCGGCCGCATCGCCGATCTGCTGACCGCGCCCTGGTCAAGGCTGCGCCAGCAGCTGCTGCACGACCCGCGGGCTGAGGAGGCGTTTCTTGCACGCCACGGCATAAACGGGAGGCCGCTATGCACAGTAGCATGAGCTGGGATGCGCTGTGGCCGCTGCTGTACGACGGCACGCTGGAAACTCTTTATATGGTAAGCCTGTCTGCGCTGTTTACCGTCCTGCTGGGGCTACCGACCGGGGTACTGCTTTATGTGTCCAGGCCGGGCGGCGTGGCGCCGCTGCCCAAAATCAACGCCCTGCTCGGCGCCATCATCAATACCGGCCGTTCGCTGCCGTTCATCGTCCTGCTGATCGCCCTGATCCCCCTCACCCGCCTGATCGTCGGCACTACCCTCGGCAGCACGGCGGCCATCGTGCCCATTACCCTCGGCGCCTTTCCCTTCTTCGCAAGGCTTGCGGAAAGCGCGCTCGATGAAGTCGACTACGGGCGCATTGAGGCCGTGCTATCGATGGGCGGCGGCGTGCGGCACATTATTTTTAAAGCGCTGCTGCCGGAGGCGCTCCCGGCCCTGCTGGCCGGGGTAACGCTCACGGTGATCATGCTGATTGGCTTCTCGTCGATGGCCGGCGTCATCGGCGGCGGCGGGCTGGGGGATCTGGCGATCCGCTACGGCTACCAGCGCTTTAACAACCGGGTGATGTTCGGCACCATCGTGCTGCTTATCGCTATGGTGCAGGTCGTCCAGATGACGGGCGACCGGCTGGTCCGACGGCTGGCGCATCGACGATAGACGCGCGGCTTACAAATGCACCATGAGCGCCAGGGCCAGCGCCGCCAGCCCGACCTGCAGCGCATAGCGGGCCACGCGCCAGCGCTTATATTCCGCATCATTTGCTTCGCGGATAAGCCGCCCGGCTTCGGTTTCACCGCTGAGGTCCTGGCCGCGACGCAGAATATGCGGGTAATATTTCCTCATGGCAAAGATGGCAAACTGGTGCCAGATAAAAGCGCCGATCAGTATCCCCGGAATAATTATCAGCCCGGCATAGCGCCCCATATCAGGATGATTAATAAAGCGCGGGGAAAGCATGAGTACGGCTATCATTACAGCAAAAGATAGTCCAGTGCCCATCCAATATACCGCGCGAGTATTTACCGCACGCACCGCATCCCTGAAGTTTTTATTTCTGACGGCGGGAGAAAGTCCCGCGAACTCGGGAATACTCCGCCGGGTCCAGTAGATCCTCATAGCACACCCTTACTTTTCGTTGACAGGTAGACAAAAACGCATCACTAACCCCGTTGCCATGATTTAACGCAAATCGCGTTCACGACAGGTTAACGACATTACAACGCGTCTAAAACAACGGTGACCTATACTGAAAAACGTTGTTAAGGATTCAACGCATTAATTGAATATACCTCATGGCATGGAGTGATAAGAAATGAATAAGTTATCTTTAATCGGGCAGGCCGTAGCGCTGTCCATCGCAGCCTGCGGCATCTCTTATGCAGCAGACAGCGCAGCGCAGAGCAAAGTCCAGATTGCTGAGCCGTTTGCCGCCCACGTGCTGGTCAGCGGCCTGGATGCGCCGTGGGATATGGTGTGGGCGCCGGATGGCTACCTGTGGGTCACCGAGCGTAAAGGGGCAACGATCGACCGCATCGATCCGAAGAGCGGTAAAAAGCAGGTGCTGGTGAAAATTGCCGACGTGAAAATTGGTCCGCAGCATGAAGGCGTGCTGGGCCTGGCGCTCTCCCCTGATTTCCTGAAGTCCGACAGTAAGAATTACGTTTATGCCGCCTACACCTACATGAACGGCGACAGCGAGCGCGCGAAGATCGTCCGCTTTGAATACGATCCGAAAGCCCACACGCTGGGTAACCAGCAGGACGTATTGGCCGGTATTCCGGCGGGCAGCGACCACAACGGCGGCCGCCTGCGCTTTGGGCCAGACGGCAAGCTGTACTACACCATTGGTGAGCAGGGTCATAACCAGGGCAAGCACGTTTGCGAGCCTATCGAAGCCCAGCGCCTGCCGACCAGCGCGGAGCTTGAGAAAAAGGATTACTCCGCCTACGTCGGTAAAGTGCTGCGCCTGAACAGCGACGGCTCTATCCCCGATGATAACCCGGTTATCGAAGGCGTGAAGAGCCACCTGTTTACCTACGGCCACCGCAATCCGCAGGGGCTGGTGTTCGTTGGCGATACGCTCTACTCCTCTGAGCAGGGGCCATCTTCGGATGATGAGCTGAACATCCTGCAGGCCGGTGGCAACTACGGCTGGCCGCACGTTGCGGGCTACCGCGACGATCAGGCCTACGTCTACGCCAACTATTCGAAGGCCAAAGACTGCGAGTCCGTGAAGTACGATCCGAACCACATCCCGGACGGCGTGCCGGTGCAAAAAGAGACCGACTGGAACGCGCCAAACTTCAAGCCGCCGGTGAAAACCTTCTTCACCGTGCCGCAGGGTTACACCTATAACGACGCCAGCTGCGGCGATTCGTTCTACATGTGCTGGCCGACCATCGCGCCTTCCAGCGTGGCCTACTATCCGAAAGACGGCGTCATTAAATCTTTCCGTAACTCGCTGCTGATAACGTCGCTGAAAAACGGCGCCATCTACCGCGTGCTGCTCAACGATGACACCAAAAACGTGCAGGGCGACGTGGCGAAAGAGTTCCACACCACCAACCGCTACCGCATGGCGGTGGTCAGCCCTGACACCCGCAAAATCTACGTCGCGACCGACAACTTCAACGGCGCGATGGATGAGAGCAACAAGCCGACCCAAAACCTGGCTAACCCGGGCTCGATTATCGTGTTTGAATACACCGGTAAATAGCGTCCTCAGCCGCCGGCCCCCCGGCGGCTTCTTCCCCACTTCCCGTCAGGCAAACCTTTTCGCACCGGCCACGCAGAGGATCACCCCAGCCGTCGTCGCCAGCATCGCTGTGCCGATCGATTCGTGCAGCAGCAGCGCCGAGAGCATCAGACCCAGCAAAGGCTGCAGCAGCTGAAGCTGCCCGACGGCTGCGATTCCGCCGATGGCCAGCCCCCGGTACCAGAAAATAAAACCTATCAGCATACTGAACAGCGACACGTAGCCGAGCGCGGCCCAGGCGGTCGGATGAATCGCCGCAGCGGACGAAGGTAACGAATAAACGGCCCCGGCGGCCATAACCGGCAGCGCGACAACCAGCGCCCAGCAGATCACCTGCCAGCCGCCGAGCTTACGAGAAAGCCGTGCGCCCTCGGCGTAGCCCAGGCCGCAGACCGCGACGGCGGCGAGCATCAGCAGATCGCCTGTGGCCGAGGCCGCCGCCGGCTGCCCGAGGGCAAAGCCGGCAACCAGCGCGCTGCCTGCGAGCGAAAACAGCCAGAACGCCGGGCGCGGCCTCTCCCCGCCTCTGACCACCGCAAACAGCGCCGTCGCGAGCGGCAGCAGCCCCAGAAAAACGATAGAGCGCGCCGCCGTGATGTGCTGCAGCGCCAGCGCGGTCAGCAGCGGGAAGCCCACCACCACGCCGCAGGCGGTGATTGCAAGCCCGGCGGCGTGCGCCCGCAGCGGCAGCGCTTCCCGCCGTACGGCGAGCAGCACCAGCGCCACCGCCGCGGCAAGCGTGGCGCGGGCATAGGTCAGAAATCCCGGCTCGAAGTCCTGCAGGGCCAGCCGCGTGGCGGGCAGCGAACCGCTGAAGATGACCACACCCGCCAGGCCGTTTAGCCAGCCGCTGGCCGAACGCGGCGCGGCGCTTTGCGCTGCTGAATTATCCACTGTTTATTCCCTCATTGCTGAATGGGCCCCGCGCAGGGGCGTTGACAGCCAGCAGAATAGTGAGCAGCATTCGGTACAATCAAATAATTGTCATGGATACAGTGATGAAGGCGCGGTACAAAACGATCGTTGACGAGCTGGCGCAGGCGATCCGCTCCGGCGGCCTGGCGGCGGGCACCCAGCTGCCGACCCACCGGCGGCTGGCCGCCGAGCGGCGGGTGTCGCTGGCGACCGCGACGCGCGTCTATCAGGAGCTGGAGGCGATGCGGCTGGTCAGCGGCGAAGCGGGCCGGGGCACCTTTGTCAGAGACCTGACGCTGCCCGCCGGACTCGGTATCGATCAGGACGCCGTAGGCGCCAGCATGCTCGATCTGAACTTCAATTCGCCGATGCTGGACGACCAGGGCGAACTGCTGCGCCAGGCGCTTCGCCAGGTGGCGACCTCCGGCGATATTGCCGCGCTGCTGCGCTACCAGCCGCACGGCGGCAGAGCGGCGGATCGCGAGCAGATCGCCAATGACCTCCGCCGCCGCCGGCTGAATGTCAGCCCGGATAACGTGCTCATCGTCAGCGGCGCCCAGCACGGCCTCTGCGTGGCGATGATGGCTATGCTGCGGCCCGGGGACGCCGTGGCCGTGGATGCCCTGACCTATCCCGGCTTTAAGGTGCTGGCCACCCTGCTGCATCTTGAGCTGCTGCCCCTGCCGGTCACCGCCGACGGCCCCTGTCCTGATGCGCTGCACGCGCTCTGCCGCACCCGACACGTTCGCGCCCTCTACGTCATGCCGACGCTGCACAATCCGCTGGGCTGGGTGCTGAGCGCCTCCCGGCGCGACGCCCTGGTGGCCGTCGCCCGCGCGCACGATCTGCTGATTATTGAAGACGCCGCCTACGCCTTTCTTGCGGACTCCCCGCCTCCGCCGCTGGCCGCCCTGGCGCCCGAAAGGACTCTTTACGTGACCGGCTATTCGAAAAATATCGCCACCGGCCTGCGCGTAGGCGCCGTGGCGGCGCCCGACGCCTGGCTGCCCGCCCTTGAGCGCGCCATTCGCGCCACCGCGTGGAATACGCCCGCCCTGCTGAGCGGTATCGTCTGCGGCTGGATAGCCGACGGCACCCTGGCGCGGCTGGAAGAGGAGAAGCGGGCCGACGGCCGGCGCCGACAGCAGCTGGTGAGGGAGATGCTGCATCCGCTAAAGCCCACAGGCCATCCGAACGCCTACTACAGCTGGCTGCCGCTGGGGGAGGAGATCCGCGCCGAGGCGGTCATCAGGCGGCTGAGGGATGACGGCGTTTCGCTCTCAACGGCGGAACCGTTTTGCACCACCGGCAGCCCTCCGCACGCGCTGCGCCTCGCGCTCGGCTCCGTCACGCTCGCCCAGCTTCGCGACGCGCTGCAGAAGATTGCCGCCGGGATTGAGTACTGCCGCTATCTGTAGGCCTACTCCATCTGTATGAGACACACCGCCGACACAATTTATTTTCATTGCATTTACTTTTAGAGCTGCGTCAAACTTTTGAAAAATTGTCATTTTTCATTTTTATGCAGATAAAGTGCATATAAAAAGATGAGGTAATGCCAACCTCCGCAGGCGGCAAGGGCCGGGCGCGGCGGAGATGCATTATTTTGGTGCATCGCCGTACACTTTCCCTCTCGGGCCGCCGGATACAAGAATTTAATAAAGTGTTAAATTGATGCTCACATAGTGAGTATCACTATGACCACGGCCAAATAAAGAACATACCACGTACAAAACTAAAGGTTCATCATGGATAAGTTATCTTACGCCTCAGATAGCAGCACATCTGCCTGGAACACCTATCTGCAACAAATCGAGCGCGTTGCGCCCTATCTCGGCGAACTCTCCCACTGGGTTGATACCCTGCGCCATCCCAAGCGCGCCCTGATTGTCGATATTCCGGTACAGATGGATGACGGCACTATCCGCCACTTTGAAGGCTACCGCGTCCAGCACAACCTGTCGCGCGGGCCGGGTAAAGGCGGCGTGCGCTATCACCCGGATGTCGATCTGAATGAAGTGATGGCCCTCTCCGCCTGGATGACCGTGAAGTGCGCCGCGCTCAACCTGCCCTACGGCGGGGCGAAAGGCGGCATCCGCGTCGATCCCTTCAAGCTGTCTGAAGGCGAACTTGAGCGTCTGACCCGCCGCTACACCAGCGAAATCGGCATCATCATCGGGCCGCAGAAAGATATCCCGGCACCGGACGTCGGCACCAACGGCAAAGTGATGGCGTGGATGATGGATACCTACTCCATGAACCACGGCACGACCGTTACCGGCGTTGTCACCGGCAAACCTATTCACCTCGGCGGTTCGCTGGGCCGTGAGAAAGCCACCGGCCGCGGCGTGTGGATCAGCGGCCGCGAAGTGGCCCGCCGCGCCAACATTCCTGTTGAAGGCGCACGCGTAGCCGTACAGGGCTTCGGTAACGTCGGCAGTGAAGCCGCCCGCCTGTTCGCCGCCTCCGGCGCGCGCGTAGTGGCCATTCAGGATCATACCGCCACGTTGTCAAACCCGGACGGTATCGATATGGCCGCCCTCACCGCCTGGCAGACCGAGCATAAGCAGATCGCCGGCTTCCCGGGCGCTGAAACCATCGACGACGAGGCGTTCTGGAGCATGGATATGGATATCTTTATCCCGGCCGCCCTGGAGGGGCAGATCACCCGCCACCGCGCTGAAGTCCTGAAATGTAAACTGGTTCTTGAAGGCGCCAACGGCCCGACCTATCCGGACGCTGATGACGTGCTGGCGACCCGCGGTATCATTGTGGTGCCGGACGTAGTATGTAACGCCGGCGGCGTGACCGTCAGCTACTTCGAGTGGGTCCAGGACATGGCCAGCTTCTTCTGGAGCGAAGAGGAGATCAACGAGCGGATGGATAAGATCATGACCGACGCCATGATCCACGTCTGGAACAAGGCCAGCGAAAAAGACTGCTCCCTGCGTACCGCCGCCTATATTGTTGCCTGCGAGCGTATTCTGCTGGCGCGTAAAGATCGCGGTATTTATCCGGGTTAATCACCCTGTCATGCGACTTAGTGGGCCGCCTGAGGCCCACTTGTCATTATTTCCCTATTTCTATTCTGCCTGCGCCACGCTCCACCATACGCGATCCTCAATTTTCCTGTACGTGAACGGTAGGCCGGGCAGACGTTAGCCGCCGCCCGGCAAGCGGGCGAGACAAAAAGTCTCTTATCTAATCCAGACCGTCAGCAGAATAATGATGAATGCAATAATAGCCACCTGGATAAAGACGTTATCCAGCGATCCTCTGCGCATCGCGCCCCCTTTCAGAACAGGATTTGCCAGATTGCCAGCACCAGTACCAGCAGACCCATCAGGAAAAATATCAGCGCGATGATGATGTCCGGAGAACGATTCATCTCTGCGCCTCCTTATTATCAGAACCACTGACCGAAACGTTTGATATAGAAACGCTTCATCCCCTGCGCTACCAGGCAATAGCTGAGCAGCGTCGCGACCAGCCACGGGAAGTAGCTCAGCGGCAGCGGCTCCAGTCCGACCATCGCTCCCAGCGGCGAGAACGGAATGTAGATCCCGATCGCCATAACCACCGCGGTGGTGAGCAGCACCGGCAACGTCGCCCGGCTCTGGATAAACGGAATTTTCTGCGTTCTCAGCATATGCACGACCAGCGTTTGCGACAGCAGCCCTTCAATAAACCACCCGGACTGGAACAGCGCCTGGGCCTCAACGTTATTTGCCGCAAACACGTACCACATCAGCGCGAAGGTGGTGATATCAAAAATGGACGACGTTGGGCCAATCCACAGCATAAAACGGCCGATATTCTTCGCATCCCACTTGCGCGGCTTGCGCAGAAACTCTTTGTCCATTTTGTCCCACGGCAGCGAGAGCTGGGAGAGATCGTACATCAGGTTCTGGATCAGCAGATGAATCGCCAGCATCGGCAGAAACGGAATAAACGCGCTGGCCACCAGTACCGAGAATACGTTGCCGAAGTTAGAGCTGGCGGTCATATTCAGGTACTTAATGATATTGCCGAACGTCTCACGTCCTTTGATCACCCCTTCTTCCAGCACCATCAGATCCTTTTCCAGCAGGATGATATCCGATGCCTCTTTGGCGATATCCGCAGCGCTGTCGACCGAAATACCGACATCCGCATCGCGCAGGGCCGGCGCATCGTTGATGCCGTCGCCGAGAAAGCCGACGGTGTGGCCGTTTTTCTGTAGCGTTTTCAGGATGCGCGACTTCTGCAGCGGCGTCAGCTTCGCGAAAACTGAGCGCGTTTCCACTTCGCGCTCCAGTTCGCGATCCGTCATCGCTTCAATCTGGGCGCCGGTCAGAATATCGTTGGCATCGATACCCACTTCCAGGCAAATACGCGCCGTCACCACCGGGTTATCGCCGGTCAGCACTTTCACCGCCACGCCGTTTTCGCGCAGTGCGGTAATGGCTTTTCCCGCGCTCTCTTTCGGCGGATCGAGGAAAGTCAGCATTCCCTCAACAGTCAGTCCCCGCTCATCGTCGGTGCACAGCGGCGTGGTCAGAGCGGCGTCATCCAGCTTGCGCGTTGCGACCAGCAGCACGCGGAAGCCCTGGGCGTTATAGTCCTTCGTTTTGGCTAACAGCAGATCGCGTTGGGTGTCATCCAGCGCCACAACATTGTCGCCTTCGCGAAGATGCGTGGCGACCATCAGCATCTCTTCGACAGCGCCTTTGCAGATCAGGCTTTTATCACCGTGGCGGACATCTTCCACCGACACCGAGACCCGACGGCGGACAAAATCAAACGGCAGTTCATCAAGTTTGACAAAGCGCTCTTTGGTCGCCGGCGCAATCCGCCCCTCGCCAAAGCGCAGCACCGCCCGATCCATCAGGTTGCGCGCCCCGCTCTGGCTGCTGCTGTTAAGCCAGGCCAGCGTCAGCACCCGGTCGCTCTCATGACCGCTGACATCAAGATGATGCTCAAGGATGATATTATCCTGAGTCAGCGTGCCGGTTTTATCGGTACACAGCACGTCCATAGCGCCAAAGTTCTGGATGGCGTTCAGCCGCTTGACGATCACTTTGCGCCGCGACATGGCGATAGCGCCTTTCGCCAGATTGGAGCTGACGATCATCGGCAGCATTTCCGGCGTCAGGCCAACCGCTACCGCCAGGGCAAACAGCGAGGCCTCAACCCAGTCACCTTTGCTGAAGCCGTTAATCAGCAGCACAATCGGCACCATGACCAGCATAAAGCGGATCAGCAGCCAGCTGACGCTGTTTACTCCGCGGTCGAAGGCCGTCTGGGTACGCGTGCCGACGATGGATTTCGCCAGCGAACCAAACCAGGTACGGTTTCCGGTAGCCACCACCACCGCCTGCGCCCGGCCGCTGGTCACATTAGTGCCCATCAGACAGATATTGCCCATCTCCAGCAGGCTTTTATCTTTGTTCGGCTCGGGAAGCCTGTCGCATCCTTTGCCGGAAACGCTGGCCAGAACATCATACTTCTCAACCGGCAGCGACTCGCCGCTGAGTATCGACTGGCTGACAAACAGGTCCCTGGACTCCAGCAGGCGGACGTCCGCCGGAACCAGATCCCCCGCCGCCAGGAAGATGATGTCCCCGGGCACCAGCTCCTCAATGGCAATCTCTTCCTGCACCGGCCCCGTATTCCCGGGACCGCGACGCAGCACCGTCGCCGTGGTGCGGACCATGGATTTCAGCGCCTGCGCCGCTTTGTTGGTGCGAAACTCCTGCCAGAAACGCAATAACCCGCTCAGGCTAACCATCGTGACGATAATGATGATCCCGGTCAGATCGGTCTCTTCACCGTTACGCAGCGGTAGCCAGTAATCGGTCACGAAGCTGACGGCGGCCAGCGCCATCAGGACATAGATAAACGGGTTGTTGAATGCCTGCAGAAGCTGGATCAACGCCGGCGGCGCCTGCTCATGCGCCACTTCATTGCGGCCATATTCATCCAGTCGTTCAAGGGCGTCTTCGGTGGTGAGCCCCTGGCGACTGCTGTTTAAGCGCGCCAGCGTATGATCCGGGCTGTTAAATGCCTCGATTTCAATGGCGAAGCTTTTCTTATTCTGCTTATCATTTTCTGACGCAGACCGGTTTATTTTCCGGTTTTCTATTTTCATGTCAGTCATGATTAATCCTCAAATTTAAGTCGTCGTTATCCCTGCATAAATAACTTATGCATAATTCCTTTTTACGTTATTAAACGCTTGTTACTTTAATGGCCTGGGAATATCCATCATTCACTCCTTAGACAAATGATTGTCAGAGTAAAATAGTTGCGAGATTAACTTCCCTCGACGCACCAGCGGACTGACGTAATGTTTTCGTCCCCGCCAATTCTTGTCATAATGAGATCCCGCGCTTTACGACAGTCGGCATTCCCCACCAGTTCGATGCGGATTTCTTTATGCCCCTGATCTTTTGCTGCTGTCGATACCAGTCCCTGAAGGCTGAGCGTCATCTCTTTGCTGATATTAAGCAATAGCTGACGAATCGCATTTTCATATTCGCTTTGACAGACAATATTCAGGACGTAGCATTTCTCTTCTTCTCTCGCGCCGGGGACCTGATTAATTCTCTGCGCCGCTTCGCGCAGTAGAATATTGGCGCAGAGGATGATAAGCGTTGCCGCCGCCGCTTGCCAGAACTGGCCTAAGCCGCACAGTACGCCAATCGCCGCAGAGCACCACAGGGTTGCGGCGGTATTCAGGCCGCGCACGTTCATGCCTTCACGCATGATGACGCCGGCGCCGAGAAAACCAATACCGGAAACCACCTGCGCGGCAATACGTCCGGGGCTGTCCGGCGATGTTGAAATAGAGCTCAGAATAAAAACCGCCGCGCCGGTGGCGACCAGCGCGTTAGTGCGCAGGCCGGCCATACGCTGACGCCACTGTCTTTCAGCGCCAATCAGCGCGCCCAATAGCATCGCGGCGAGTAAATTTGCGATATAAGGAAACATCAACATAGCTTCCTCCATTTTTGCTGGAAGAATTAACTACGTGCTTTATTAAGCACACGACAAATTATCGCCGCAAAGGCGATTAACGTCGTGCTGACGGTGGAGGGAATAATGTATTTTTAAACATGAACATGACGATTATCCTCGCAGCCATGCTGCGTTATTTTTATGGGATGCAATCGTCTGGATGAGGAGATTGCTGCCCGCCGGTTGGCAAGCAGCGCAGAAAAAATAGCGTCAGCTTGCCTTGATGTTTAAGTAAGGGTGACTGTCCAACATATTTCTCCTGTGTGAATTTGTGCTTATTATAGTCATTCGATTATTCGAGTAAAGTTAAAATCTCGCTTTAGTGACGATTTGTTTAGAATGACCTTAATGCGCAAGCCGGTCGCGATAACCTTAACCCCGGCGCGAACCGGAGTTAATCGCTAATCATTTTATGGTCGCCCGCCGCGCTACCAGTTAACATCGCGCAGCAGCGACAGATCCCAGGCCGTTACGCACAGCGAGGCGAAGAGAATCAGGTTGAGGACGGTCTGGATCTTTTTTTCCATGCGAGGTCTCCTTGCGTGTGTACGCCTATTACACACGGAAACGCTTACCGGTTTCTTAACGCGAATTGCCATTATTCTGCGGCTCAGGTTAGCTGATAGTGCTTATCGTGCTCCCGCTTAGCCGGCACTTCCCGGGCGTCATTCATCTGCAGCAGGTCGATCTCAATGGCGGTGCTGATGGCATCCAGCGGCAGATCGTTATTTTCAAAGCCAAACGGCTCCTCCAGCTCCTCCGCCAGCGCGTCCAGCGAAATAAAGGTGTAGGAAATCAGCACTGAAACAAACGGCGTCATATAGTGCAGGTCGGAGACCAGCGCAAACGGCAGCATGATGCAGAACAGATAGACAGTGCGGTGCAGGATCAGCGAATAGGCAAACGGCAGCGGCGTATTGGCGATACGCTCGCAGCCCGCCTGCACCGCCGACATCTCTGCCAGCCGGTTGCTAAGGCTGCTGAACAGAATGTCCGAGAGCGCACCGCGGCGGCGGTGCGCCGCCAGCCAGCCCGCCATCAGCTGCAGGATGCGGTTGGCCGGCGACTGCACGGCCAGTACTTCCTCAAGCTGCGCTTCATCCAGGTAACGGGCCAGCGTCTTCCGCTGCGGCAGCCCCCTGAGCTGCATGCGCAGGGAGTGAACGAAGGCGATTTGCAGCCGGGCGAAGGCGGCCGCATCGGCACCCTCCGGCAGCGTATTTTTTACCTCACGCAGCGCGGTTCGCGATACAATAACCAGCTCGCCCCACAGGTGGCGGGCCTCCACATAGCGGGCAAAGCAGGCGTTATTGCGAAAGCCGAGGAAGATGGCGATGGCCACGCCGAGAATGCTGAACGGCGCGACGGTTAACCGGATGCCGAGCGAGGTGTACCACGGCAGCATAATAATCACCGCCACGGAGAGCAGAAAGTTAAGCAGCAGCCGGGTAAAGATTTTAGAGAGCACCGATCCGTGCCAGACGAGGGTCCGGGTCAGCCAGTGTTCAGGTGGTCTTACAATCATGGTTTATCGTCGAAGAGGGGATGCTGCGGCAATTTAACGTGTTCTGCATCGCTATTTCAATCACTCCCTACTTTTTATATACAAATTGATAACCCCCCTTTGCTGCAGAAATGGGTTATGCCTCAAGTGTTAAGTCAGGCTGGAGGCTTGACACGGGAGTGTGATCAGTGGCTAATAGTATGTTGTAACTAATTAGCTTTATAATAAAACCCGGCGCCCGGCCGGGTTCGCGTGATTCAGCCACTCAGCACAGCGGCTTAACCGCCTGGCGCATCCCCTGACTGAGGAGCGCGTCAAGGTCGCGCGTCACGGCATCGGTCAGGCCTGGCACCTGATTCAGGTCCTGCTGCCAGTGCGCGTCGTCGCCCAGTACGGCCTCAACCAGGCCGCGGGTGGTCATCTGCTGGTCGCGGTGCAGGCCCCACAGCTGCTGATAGCGCGTCAGCCAGCGGGCGTCGTCCTGTACCGGATAGTGTTCAGCCCCGCGCTCGCCGCGGTAGAAGGCAATCAGCGCCGCCAGGGCAAAAGTGAGCCGCGGCGGCAGATGGCCGCCCTGCTCCCGCCCGGCCAGCAGTTGCGGCAGAATGCGGGTACGGAACTTGGTCATGCCGTTAAGGGCAATCGATAGCAGCTGATGCTTAATGTACGGGTTGCGGAATCTGCCGGTCACGGCGCGGGCAAATGACGCCAGCTCCGCCGGCGGCAGATCCAGCACCGGGATGATCTCCTGATGAATCGCCTTTTCCACGAAGGCGCAGATCTCCGCGTCGTCCATGGCCTCACCTACGGTATCCAGCCCGGCCTGAAACGCCACCGGCACCAGGGCGGTGTGCGCGCCGTTGAGGATAGCGACTTTGCGCTCTTTGTAGGGTTTGATGTCATCAACGATGCGCACGTTCAGCGGCAGCTTATCGAGGCGCAGCTCGGCGGCCAGCGACTGCGGCCCCTGGATAACGAACAGGTAGAAGTGTTCTGCGGTATCGAGGAAGGCATCGCGATAGCCCAGCTCCGCTTCCAGCGCGGCGGCTTCATCGCGCGGATAGCCGGTCACAATACGGTCTACCAGCGTTGAGCAGAAAGTATTAGCGCTTTCAAGCCACGCGGTGAACGCCGCCGGCAGCGCCCATTCGCGGGCGTAGCGCAGCACCAGTTCGCGCAGCGCATCGCCGTTGTAGTCAATCAGTTCGCAGGGAATGATGATCCAGCCCTTATCCGCCGCGCCGCTAAACGCGCTGTAGCGCTCGAACAGCAGGCGCGTCAGCTTGGCGGGATAGCTCACCGCCGGGGCATCATCAAACTTGTCGCCCTCGTGCCAGGCGATGCCGGCCTCGGTGGTGTTAGAGAAGACAAAGCGGATATCGGGATTGTGGGCCAGCGCCAGAAACGCCGGATAGTCGCCGTAGGCGCTGATTTCACGGTTAACGCTGCGGATGAGCCGCGCGTCGCTGACCCGCTTCCCCTGTTCGTTGAGACCGCGAATGATCGTGGTGTACAGGCCGTCCTGAATGCTCAGGGACGGCGGAAAGTCGCTGTCAATCGGGCGCACGATAACGATGCCCGCATCGAGATCGGTCTGCTCATTGAGCAGGTCAATCTGCCAGTCCACGAAGGCGCGCAGGAAGTTGCCCTCGCCAAACTGAATGATGCGCTCAGGGTACTGCGCGCCGGGGAAGTCGCGGCGGTTTAATGATTTCACAAGGGGCCCCTTATTATTGGTCATACAGCTCTGATTATTGGTCTGATAACTTAGCAGACTTCAGAACCATAAAACCCCTGTCTGGATCAAAGCGCAGACGACTATCTGTTACTGCGGGGCTAACTGCTTGTAAAACAGCGTCGTGCCCGTCATCTCACCGTCCGGCATCAGCGCAAAGGCCGGAATAACCCCTACCCGCTGCCAGCCGCAGCGGCTGTAAAATGTCTCCGCGCCGCTGCCGGTGGCGGTGTCGAGCACCAGCGTGGTTTTGTTCCCGGCGGCGGCAAGGCGCTCCAGCTCCGCCATCAGCGCGGCGGCGATGCCGCGCCGCCTGCCGCGGGAGTGGACCAGCAGCTTAGCGACCTCGGCCCGGTGGGGCTGATTTTCCGGTAAATCGACGATCAGCTGCACGGTGCCGATAACCGTATCTTTATCGTCAATTGCCGCCAGCACGCGGCGTTCGCCAGCGGCAGCGCTGCGGGCCACGCCCTGCCAGAAGGCGATAGCGGTATCGCGATGAAAAGGCAGCATAAAGCTGACGGAGGCGCCGCCGGCGACGCAGTCCTCAAGCACGTCGGCGAGCTGGGAGATGCGGTCGCGGACGGCGTCCGCGGAGAGTTGTACAAGGCGGATATCCGCAGGCATAAAAGGCTCCTTATTATTGAGCCTCTACTATCTCAGCCGCCGGCGGCAATGCAAGCCGAAGGGTCATAGGATTTCGTGATAGTGTGCGCCCGCGCTCAGCAGGCAAAAACCTGATTTTTCCCGCGCCGCTTTGCCTCATACAGCGCATCGTCGGCAAGCTTTAGCCAGGCGCCAACGTCCTGCACCTCCGGCCCGGCGGTGGCAATACCGATGCTCAGCGTCAAAGTCGCGTCGGGAAGCACCGCCATCGCCGCCGCCGCGTCCATGATCCGCGAGGCGATAAGCGCGGCCTCCTCGCCGCGGGTATCCGGCAGCAGCAGGACGAACTCATCGCCGCCGAGGCGGGCGGGCGTATCGCCTTCCCGGCTGACCATGGTGAGGATCTGCGACACGATACCGAGCATCGTGTCGCCGACTTTGTGGCCGTAGCGGTCGTTGACCTCTTTAAAATTGTCCAGATCGATAAACATCAGCACCGAGCGGCAGCGGCGCTGGCGCATGCGGTTCAGCTCAGTCGTCATGCGCCTCTCCAGCAGGCGGCGGTTGGCAATGTCCAGCAGCGGGTCCTGCATGGCGATACGCTCCAGTTCATCGCTTTTACGCCGCAGGCGGGTGGCGATGTCGTGCGTGAGCATGGAGAGCGCCAGCAGATAGACCGCAATCAGCGGCAGCGTGGCCAGCATCGTACGCTGCGTGACATAGAGCTGCACCGGCAGATCCAGCGCCAGCCAGCAGACGACAAAGGCCGTCAACATCGCCAGTACGGCGCGACGAAGCAGCGGCGCGCCGCCTGCCGCCAGCCTGTCCGTCAGCAGCAGGGTCACAATCACTACCGACGGCAGCGGATTCACCGCCATTACCGCGACCCAGAAGCCGCCGGCGCCGGCATCAACGATCAGATTCCGGTGCTCCGCCGCCAGCGGGGCCGCAGCGCGCCTTGCCAGCAGCCATGCCACAACCGGCCAGATGAAAGCGTTGATCGCCAGCAGGACGATGAGCAGCGCCGGACGGCCCAGCTCGTCAAGGACGGAGAGAATGGGGAAAAAGCAAAAAAAGGTGCCGAGAATGCGCATGGCGAACATGCGCTTAACAAAGCGCAGGCCGGGAACGCCGCGGTTTTCCAGAGGGGGAGCTGATTCACGCATTCAGTGCATTTCCCGGTTCGGTGCTGCGCCGATCATAGGCGAACTGTCGGCCCGCAACAAGCTACCAAAAAAGAGCGTTGGGCCGCCTGCCTGGCTTTACCCGGAGGCCAGCGTCAAGATTGCAGAGCGGGCAATGTCTCCCGCGCGCAGGTCTGGTTGCGGCCTCTTTTTTTAGCCTGGTACAAAAAGTCGTCCGCCTCAACAATCAGTGTATTGAATGTATCAAGCAGCGTGCGGTTTTCCGTGTAGCCATTGCCGATGCCGATACTCACCGTCACCTGCAGCGTCTGCTGCCGCCACTGAAACTGGCTGGCGGCAATGTGGGCGCGAACCGCTTCCGCCAGGCGGTAGCCCTCTTCCGCATTGCGCGTTTTGGCGGCCACCGCGAACTCCTCCCCGCCCATGCGCGCGACCAGCCCCTGGCTGCCGACCACGTCGCTCACCTGCCGCGCCAGCGCCGTCAACACGTAGTCGCCGCACTCGTGGCCGTAGTTGTCGTTGACGCTTTTAAAGTAGTCGATATCCAGCAACATTACGGTAATGTGCTGTTCCGCGGTATCGCAGGGCCGCGTTTTCAGCACCTCATATAAGCCAGAGCGGGAATAGACGCGGGTAAGAAAATCGAAATCTGCCCGCAGCGAGACCTGGCGAATCAGATTATTAATGGCAATCACGCTGGAGGCGACGATCACCGGACAGATAGCGAGCGAGGCGATGCCGAGGCGCGTGGAGAAGAGCTGCGCATTCTGCAGCGGGCCATCCACCGCGAGGTTGATAATACCGTTAGCCACGAGAATGATTTCGCTGGCGCCGGTAATGAACGTCAGCAGGCAGACTACCGGCATCGGATAGCTGATCGCGCACCAGATAAGCGCCGGCAGCGGGAACGCCAGGCTGCCGGCGCCGCCGACGGCAATGGCCGCCAGCAGCGAAACGACAAGCGCCAGCGCCGGCAGTAGCCTGCGCCAGCGAATGCCGGTAATTTCATAGGGCATGGTCAGGGTCATGACGCAGGGTAAAATCAGCACGCCGGTGGAGAACTGCTCGCTGAACCAGTCGCCGAGCATCGGCCAGAAGCCCTGATGATTGACGCCGACCGAGGCGACGGCCCCGACCAGCGCGCAGGCCAGCGACGAGATCAGGCTGTAGTTGAACAACCGCAGGGCGTTAATCGGCTCCGGATCGGTGTCCTGCAGGCGCTTATCGCGCATCACCAGCTGGGCGACCATCACGATAAACACCATGTTGGAAGCGTTAATGACCAGCGAATCCAGGCTGCCCCACTGGGTCGTTATACCGTCATAGGCCAGCATCGCCACATAGCAGATAATGTAGTAGTGAATGCGGTTCAGCCACACGTAGCGGGCGAAAACGCCGGCCATTACCGCGTTCAGCGGCCAGAACAGCGACAGCTCCTGCACCAGGCGCAGCATGGCGCCAACCGCGTAGAAAAGCGTGGTCAGCAGAAAAAGCCAGACGATATTTCGCAGCACGTGCGCTTCGCTAAAACAGGCAATACGGGGGATAACGATAGAACGCATTAATTATGGACCCTTAACGACGCGAAAATTACCTGCTGTTCATCTGTATAACAAGCCAGTGATGGATCACCGACACAATATACGCCTGCTGCCCTTCACTCAAGTCACGTCCCTGGGCAATACCGTGCCATTTCTCAAGACAGCCCCGGCAGCAGGTTGCCGTGGCGTGCTGAGCAATAAACACCGGATGCCCGCGCATTGGCGTCTGCTTGCCGTCGTTGCGCGGATGGGCCGGGGCCAGGCGCTGCGCCACAAAGTCGGCGGCGTGGCTGTCAATCACCTGCGCGCCCTTATCCCAGCAGTACTGCCGCTCTTTCGGCCCCAGCCGAAAGCGGGCGCGAAAAGTGGAGCGCCCCAGGCGGGTAAAGAGAGCGTCTAAATCCGCCATCAGAAGACCGACCTCCCGAGCCGCCGGGTCAGCGCTTCGAGCGCGGCGATCCCGGCCAGCGAATTGCCGGCCTCATCCAGTTCAGGGCACCAGACGGCGATCGCCATTTCGTGAGGCACAATGGCCACGATGCCGCCGCCGACGCCGGATTTGGCGGGCAGCCCCACGCGCCAGGCAAATTCGCCCGCATTCTGGTACATGCCGCTGGTGGCCATCAGGGCATTGATCTGCCGCGCCTGCATCGGCGTCACCACCGGTTGGCTGACGCCCGGCTGATGCCCCTGATTGGCGAGAAACAAAAAGGTCTGAGCCAGCTCGCAGCAGCTCATCCGCAGCGCGCAGTAGTGGAAGTAGTTTTGCAGTACGGTGCTGACATCATGGTCGAAGTTACCGAACGATTTCATAAGCCAGGCAATGGCCGCGTTTCGCGCCGCGTGATCCATTTCCGAGCGGGCGACTACGCTATCGTAGGCAATGTCGTCCACCGCGGCAAGTTTGCGGACAATTTCCAGCATTCGCTGGCGCGGCGCGCTCAGCCGGCCCTGCAGCATATCGCAGACCACCAGCGCCCCGGCGTTGATAAACGGATTGCGCGGTTTGCCCTGCTCTATCTCCAGCTGCAGCAGCGAGTTAAAGGGCTGTCCGGAGGGATCTTTACCGACCCGCCGCCAGATCTCGTGCTCTTCGTAGTGGTTCATCGCCACCACCAGGCTCAGCACCTTGGAGATAGACTGGATAGAAAAGCGCTCGGCGGCGTCGCCGGCGCAGAAATGCTGCCCGTCTACCGTGCTGATGGCGATGCCGAGCTTGCGCCCGTCTACGCAGGCCAGCGCCGGGATATAGTCCGCCACCCTGCCCTGGCCGATAAGCGGCGCCGCCTCGGCCAGAACTTCGCTCAGCATCTGATTATCAATACGCGTTGCCACTCTCATTCCTTCAGGCGCTTTTTTTAACGGCCCGGAGTATAGCAGCGTCGCGGGAAAGCGTCTTGTTTCCCGCGCATAAACAAAAGCAAAGCGGGAGTACGGGCCGCGGCCCGTACTCCCGACAGTAGCAGATTAAAGCGGTGATGGTTTATTTGCGGCTGGCCTGATAGAGCGCATAGCTCGACTCGACCTGGGCCCGCAGCGTGCGGCCGATATTGGCATAGTCGTACTCATTAAGGTTTGCCAGCGACACGCGGCCCCCCGGACGCGGGCTGCCGAAGCCGGAAGCGGGCAGCATGACGATCCCGGTCTGATCGGCAATGTGGTACAGCAGCTCGTTGGGCTGAATATTATTGAGCACCCACTGGCCAAATTCGGCGCCGTAAAAAGCCGTCGCGATGGTCTCGAAGTCAAGCAGCGTATAGTAGTCGGCGCTGGTTTCGTCCATCGGAACCGGCAGCCCTAACTGCTGATACAGAGCGGTATAGCGGCGGCGAATGATGCGCTTGAGGACCTGCTTGTAGCTATCATTAATGTCGATCAGCGCAAACAGCGAGAAGATGGCCATCTGCACCTGCTGCGGCGTCGATAGCCCGGCGGTATGGTTGAGGGCTACGGCGCGGCTGTCGGCAACCATCCTGTCAATGAAGGCAAGATCGCGTGGGGTGGTGGTCAGGGAGGCGTAGCGCTCGTCAAGCAGCTGCTGTTTTTCAGCGCTGAGCACCTTAATTTTGGCATCCAGCACGTTGTGCTTATGCATGGCGATAGCCCCCAGCCGCCAGCCGGTTGCACCAAAGTATTTCGAGTAGGAGTACACCAGCGCCGTGTTGTGCGGGCAGACGGCGAACAGCGAGGTAAAGTCATCGGCGAAGGTGCCGTACACGTCGTCCGTCAGGATAAACAGGTCCGGACGCTTCGTGCGCACCAGCCTGGCGATGTAATCGAGCGACTCGTCGCTCATTCTTACCGAGTCAGGGTTCCCGGGGTTAACGACGAAGAAGATTTTAATATCCGGGTCGCACAGCTTATCCAGCTCTTCGTGCGGATATTGCCAGTTGAGTTCCGGATCGGCGTTAATATTGACGATCTGCAGGTCGTAATCTTTCAGGGTCGGAATCTCAAAGTACGGCGTAAACGTCGGCATACCGATTGCCACTTTATCTCCCGGCGCAATAAGCTGGTTCTCTTTGAGTGAATTAAAGATATAGGCCATCGCGGCGGTGCCGCCCTCCACCGGGAAGATATCATAGTCTTCGGCCGAGACTTTATTACCCAGCATCTCTTTTGAGAGATAGGCGCGAATAACGTGCTCGGTTAAGCGCAGCGCTCTGGAGGGTACCGGATAATTACAGCCGAGGATCCCCTCCACGCTTTCCTGCAGAAATTCGCTGGGGCTGATGCCCATCTGATCGCCAACGTAGCTTATGATTTTCCGCAATAAACCAATGCCGGGTTCATCATTATATTTATCGAGGAAGCTTAAAAAGCGCTGCTCGATACCTTTAATATTTGGCAGACCGCCGACGTCTTTTTCCAGATAAGAGAGGTGCAATTCAGACTCTTTACTGGCAAAAAGTCCCAGCTGGAAAAATGCCTGGCGCGGGGTGGTCGCCAAAAAGTTAGGATTGCCGCGTCCGGCATTGAGCATCAGGCGATTCTCACGACTGCTCGCAGCTTTAATCAAAATATCTTTCAGTTCGAATGGGCTTAATGCACTGTACTTGCTTAAATCAATATTAGCCTTTTCCATTTTTAACTCCCATTAATATACAAACAGATATTAATTACGTGATGCGCTGCGTCCTGTTATGACAGCAGCATAATGATGACCATGCCCCAGATTGTCAGCAGCGTATTGCCTACGGCATAGGTCACGGTATAACCGAGTGCGGGCACGTTACTTTTTGCTGATTCGCAAATCATACCCAGAGCCGCCGTAGTGGTACGCGACCCGGCAATACAGCCAAACAGCAGTGCGGGGTGAAAGCGAAAAATATAGCGGCCTATATACATGCTGACGACGAGCGGCAGCAGCGTGGCGAAGATGCCCCACAGAAACAGACTGGCGCCCAGGGTTCGCAGCCCTTCAATAAAACCATGCGCGGCGTTAAGCCCGACCACGGCGATAAACACATTCAGGCCAACGGAGTTCATAAACCACAGGGTCGGTTCCGGGATCCGGCCCCCCGTTGGACGCACGGAGCGCCACCAGCCAAAGACCAGGCCGGCAATCAGCGAGCCGCCCGCCGTAGAAAGGGTCAGCGGAATACCGGCAACGTTAATAACTACCGCCCCCACCATCGTACCGATAAAGATTGCCAGCCCGATAAATGAAACGTCGGCGGCATTGCCAGGGCGGTCCGCTTTCCCTACCTCGCCGGCAAAGCGCTTGGTATCCCGGGTCATACCGGTAATGGTGAGAATGTCGTTACGGCACAGCTTTGTTCCCGGCAGCACCGGAATACTCACGCCAAGCGGACCGCGCTTAATACCGCGCAGGAAAACGCCGTGGGTGAAGGGTTCTGCGGCCAGCTGCTCCAGCGTGACGTTTGCCCACTTCTTGTTGGTAAGAAAGATATCGACGCCCTCTACGGGAACGGCGATAAGCTCAGGGTCTTCAACTTCCTGCTGCGACTGGCCGATAAGCGCCAGTATCGCGGCCCTGCTGCCCTCAATGGCAATAATATCCCCGCAGGCAATCACCTCATCCGGCGTGGCGTCGATAATCCGCTCGCCCCGGCGGATGCGGCTGATGAACAGTCGGTTCTCCCGCTGCGCCAGCTCCAGCGTCGCCACGCTGCGGCCAATGATTTCACTCGTCTCATCGACCTGGTAGGCGCGAATGGAATAGCGGTGCCACGCGGTGCCTTTCTCCTGAGTCTCCTGCCCTTCGCTCATGGTCGCTTCATACTCTTTACAGGATTTCTCAAGATTAATGCCCAGCATTCGCGGCCCAATTATTGCGAGGAATATCGCCGAGCCCACCGTCCCGAATATATAGGTGACGGCATAGGCGACCGGCATCGCATCCTCCATGGCTTTGGTTTTATCTGGCGCAAGATGCAATCGGCCAATCGCATCGGTGGCTAACCCCATTGCCGCGGAAATAGTTTGCGAGCCGGCAAATAGTCCGGTAGACGATCCTAAATCGTATCCCGCCACTTTTGCACCAATAACCGGAAATATAAGACAAAGAATACAGACCACTACCGCAAATATTGCCTGCGGAATACCATCTTTCGATATCCCATGAACAAATTGCGGACCAACGCCGTAGCCGACGGCAAAAAGAAACATTAAGAAAAAGGTGCTTTTAACGGTCCCTGATATATGAACACCCACCAGGCCGATAATCAATGCTGCGATTAGCGTCGACGTTACCGCACCTAAACTAAAACCGTGAAAACTTTTCCCTCCAAGCCAATAGCCAATGCCGATAGACAAAAATATCGCTATCTCAGGATAGGCTCGTAGCGTATTAATAAGCCACTCCATACCATATACCCCTCTATTTATTTAAATGAGGAAAGAAGATTTTTGCAATGCGTTAACTGGCGAAATCCATTCTGTGCATTGCGTACTTAATTTATTTATCAATAAGTGCGGATAGGCAGTCATTTAAAATAAACAGGCGGTAAATTGATTTACAACATGATTTGTATGACAAATGAAGCGAGCTAATGTTAGCGCGGCGTTATCGCGCAATGTAAATAATAATAAAAGCCGCTGTTTTATTTCTGATAAAAGCCGATCATTAATTATCCAGAGTGATTTTACTTTAGTCAGTAAATGCGCGTTTTTTTGGCAAATGAGATATTCGGGCAGATAACGATCGCGGCGGAAAATGATTAACAATTTATTCGCCGGCGTGAAACTTACGCTGCCGTCCCCGGCGAAGCGCGGTGAGAGTGGCCCGCAATAGGCGCCAACGGATACAGCTAAAAAAGCCCGCGGGTTGCGCGGGCTCGTGGCAGCAGGCTAGCGGTGGCTAGTGCCGATCCTTCCACACAGTCTGCACATTGCAGAACTCATGCAGACCGAAGTGCGACAGCTCGCGGCCAAAGCCGCTCTTCTTCACGCCGCCGAAGGCGACGCGGGCGTCGGAGGCGCTGTAGCCGTTGATAAACACCCCGCCGCACTCCAGCTCGCGGGAGAAGCGCTCCGCCAGCGCCGTATCGGCGGTATAAACGGTGGCCGACAGGCCAAAATCGCTATCGTTGGCAAGGGCCAGCGCATGATCCGCGTCGCGGGCCACGGTGATGGCCGCCACCGGGCCAAACATCTCCTGGCGGAACGCGGTCATCTCCGGCGTCACGTTGCCGAGCACCGTCGGCGCGTAGTAGTTGCCGGCGCCGGCGAGCTTCTCGCCGCCGAGCAGCAGCGTGGCGCCCTCCCGCAGCGTGGCGGTGACCTGCGCGTGCAGCTCATCGCGCAGATCGTAGCGCGCCATCGGCCCGAGGTAGTTCTGCTCGTCTTCCGGATTGCCCATCTTCAGCGCTTCGGTTGCCGCGACAAATTTTGCGCTAAAGGCGTCGGCAATACCGGCCTCAACGATAAAGCGCTTCGCGGCGGCGCACACCTGCCCGGTATTCTGGTAGCGGCCAATCACCGCGGCCTTCACGGCCTCATCCAGGTCGGCATCGTTGAGCACAATAAACGGATCCGAACCGCCCAGCTCCAGCACGCACTTCTTCAGCGCCGCCCCGGCCTGGGCGCCGATCGCTTTCCCCGCCCGCATGCTGCCGGTCAGGGTGACGGCGGCGATACGCGGATCGTTAATCATCTGCGAGACGCCGTCATTGGTGGCATTAACCCAGCCGAAGACGCCTTGCGGAATGCCGGCGTCGCGAAAGATCTCGCCAATCAGCCGGGCGCAGCCCATCACGTTCGGGGCATGCTTGAGCAGATAGCTGTTGCCCGCCAGCAGGATCGGCACCGCGCCGCGCAGCACCTGCCACAGCGGGAAGTTCCACGGCATCACGGCGGCAATCGGCCCCAGCGGACGATACTCAATCGTCGCCTTGTTGTTTTCCACCATCGTCGGCTCGGAGGCCAGCATCGCCGGGCCGTGCTCCGCATACCAGTCGCACAGTCCGGCCGACTTGGCGACTTCCCCCCGGGCCTGGGCAATGGGTTTGCCCATCTCGCGGCTGATGGTCAGCGCCATCTCGTCGGCGCGGTGGCGCAGCGTGCGTCCGAGCTGGCGCAGCGCATCGGCGCGCTGGGCAACGGTGGCGGTTTTCCAGCGGCGATAGCCGCTGTCGGCCTGCGCAATGGCGCGATCGACGTCTTCAGCCGTGGCCCACGGCAGCGTGGAAAGGGTTTCACCGGTTGCCGGGTTGACGGAGATAGCGTGGGTTGCAGGTGATGTCATGTTGTCTCTCCAGATAGGGAACGATTTGCAGGATAGTGCCCCACTCTGCTATTTATGGAAAATGAATAATATTAACCATCCCATTCACGATGCGAGAATACTGTGGATCTGACCCAGCTTGAGATGTTTAACGCCGTGGCCCGGGAAGGCAGCATTACCCAGGCCGCGCGCAGGGTGCACCGCGTGCCCTCCAATCTGACTACCCGCATCCGCCAGTTGGAGGACGATCTCGGCGTGGCGCTATTTATTCGCGAAAACCAGCGCCTGCGCCTGTCGCCCGCCGGACACAGCTTCCTGCGCTACAGCGAGCAGATCCTCGCCCTGGTGGACGAAGCCCGCATGGTGGTGGCCGGCGATGAGCCGCAGGGGCTGTTTTCGGTTGGTTCGCTGGAGAGCACCGCCGCCGTGCGCATTCCGCCGACGCTGGCGCGCTATAACCAGCGCTATCCCAAGATCCAGTTCGATCTGGCGACCGGCCCTTCCGGGACCATGATTGACGGCGTGCTGGAGGGAACGCTCAGCGCCGCGTTCGTCGACGGGCCGGTGATGAATCCGGGTCTGGAGGGGATCCCGGTTTACCGGGAAGAGATGATGATCGTCGCGCCGAAGGGGCATCCGCCGGTGACGCGCGGCGGCGACGTTAACGGCAGCAGCATCTACGCCTTTCGCGCCAACTGCTCCTACCGCCGCCATTTCGAAAGCTGGTTCCACGCCGACGGCGCCGCCCCGGGACGTATTCACGAAATGGAGTCCTACCACGGTATGCTGGCCTGCGCGATCGCCGGCGCCGGGCTGGCGATGATGCCCCGCTCGATGCTCGAAAGTATGCCCGGTCATCATCAGGTCGAAGCGTGGCCGCTGCCGGAGAAGTGGCGCTGGCTCACCACCTGGCTTATCTGGCGGCGCGGAGCAAAAACCCGGCAGCTCGACGCCTTTATCGAACTGCTGGATGAGGCTCCGGCCGCGGCGTCCTAGAAGCGCCAGTTAAACCCGGCGTTGACGCTGTTGTCCTGGTGATTCGATGACAGCAGCCCGCCGTAGCCCAGCGTCAGCGCGGCGTTATCGTTCACCGCGACCTCCGCGCCGGCCTTCAGCAGCAGGCCGTCCCGCGACACCGGCACGCTGCGAGTCACGAACGCCGCATCGCTATTGCGGAAGTGCAGCCCGGTTCCCCGGTCGCGGTCGCCGTACTGATGCTGCCAGCCCGCTTCGCCGCGCAGCGACACCGCCGTCTCTTTAGCTACCTGCCAGGTGGTGTCCGCCCGCAGGCCCAGCGTTGAGAGCGTCGCATCGGTATGCTGCTTGCCGCCGCCCAGCGCCGCCGCGCCGCCGTGCTCGCCGATGCGGTTATTCTCAAAGTTGACGTAGGCCAGATTGGCGAACGGCTCCAGGTTCACCCATCCGGTCTCAACGCCGTAGCCGGTTTCCGCAAACAGCTGCGCGGTGCGCGCGCTGTAGCTCGCCGACGCCCGGTCGCGCTGCGCCCCGTAGGCGATGTCCCGCGAGGTGCCGATGCGGTGCCAGGTGTAGCCCGCGCCGGTGCGCAGTGCGAGATTGCCGAACTCCCGTCCGCCGTAAGCCGCCAGGTGGTAGTTGTCGCTGTCGCCCTTCGCCCCGTGGCCGCCGTCCAGCGAGGTGCGGGTATAGCCCGTCGCCACGCCGAGCCGCCAGTCGTTGGCAACCTCGGCGTCCAGCCCCAGCAGCACACCGTAGGTATTTGCCTGGTAGCCGGTGCCCGAGGCGTGGTCCCACGCGCCGAGCAGCTGCGCCCAGGCGCCGCTTTCGTCAGCCTTGATTTCCGACGGGCCCGCCAGCCCCTCGCTCTGGCGCAGACGGCCGTTGAGCGTTTCGCGCAGGTAGCGGCTGTCGTTGACCAGCGCCGAGGCGATATCGGCGTGGATTTGCCCGCCCAGCTGCCGGAAGGCGTGCCGCGCCTCGCCCGCGCTGCCGCTGGCCAGAATGCTTTCATACACCGGATGGCCCGCGTCGAGGGACTCCGCCGCCCGGGCCACGCCGCGCTGGTTGCGGGTTGCCGCCACGCTCTCAAAGCGGCGGTCGTTGCGGCCGACGTCGAGCAGCACGCGGTCCGGCCGGTAGCGCAGCGCAGTGCCGAGGAACAGGTACTGCGGCGCCGCCGAATCAAACTGCCCGCTGACGCCGCCCGCCGCGCTGAGAATGTCGTAGCGCTGCCCGGCGAGGCTGCGCACCTGCGCCTGGCTCAGTAAATTGCGGTCGTTTTCAAGTGACACCGTCACGTCACCGCCATTAATCTGCGCCGCGCCGCCGCTGGCAATGCGGTCGCTGCGCCCGTCCGCGCCGACCTCTACCGCGTAGCGTGAACCGGGCTCAAAGCGCAGGTCGCGATCGACGCTGAGGGTGCCGATGGAGTTGCCCGGCGCCACGGTGCCGCCGCGATTGGCGGTCAGGGAGCCGACGCGGCCGCTGCCGCCGACGATACCGCCGCCCTGCACGCTGACGTCAGAAGTCAGCGAGCCGTTGACCGCCAGCCGCCCTTCGTTGACCCGCGTCGGACCTGAATAGGTGTTCGCGCCGGCGAGCACCAGCGTCCCAATGCCGAGCTTGGTCAGTCCGCCGTGGCCCGAGATATCGTTGCGCCAGACGTCGAGCCCGCACAGTACGCTGTCGCAAACGCGCTGGGTCGGCTTGCCCGCATCGAGCACGGCGCCGACGCCCGGCAGATCCACCACAAATTGCGAGGGGCCGTAGGCGCCTTTGATGCGCAGCGCCTCGGGAATGTCCTCTTCGGTAACCAGCATGCCCGGCCCGTCGATGGCTTTACCGAGATTGATCATCCCCCAGCCGAACAGCGGGTCGATACCCGGCGCGCCCATATCGGTGGCGGTGGTCTTCAGCACTTCCGCCACCTGCGCCCCGGTCATATAGGGGAAGCGCTCCATCAGTACCGCAATGCTGCCCGCCGTATGCGGTGCGGCCATCGAGGTGCCGCTGTAGCGCGCGTAGCCGGTGGTCAGGTCCTCGAGGCTGGTGCCGTTGATGACCGAGCTGTAGACCCGCGTCCCCGGCGCCGAGACGCAGAAGCTGGCGGTGTAGCCGCAGCGCGATGAAAAGGTGCTGATGCTGTAATCGCCGCGGTTTTGCGGATCCTGGAGACTGGACACCGACAGCCAGTTCGGCGCGATATCCGGCACAAAGTAGGCCAGCCCGGCCATCGCATCAGGATTATTGAGGTTGCCGTCGTTGCCGGCGGCAAAGATAGTGACCACGCCGCTGCGCGCCGCGTCGATAGCGCCCTGATAGGCCCCGCCCGGCGCCGTGCCGAGAATAGCGCGGATCTGGTCGAACTGCTTTTGCGCGTCCGCCACCGAAAAGTGGGGAAAGGCCGGGTTGTAGCCGCCCTCGGCAAACTTTTCGGTGATGCCGATCCCCCAGCTGTTATTGATGATGCGCGCCCCGCTGTCTACCAGCGCCTCCCAGCCCGCTTTATAGACCGCGCCGTCGTTACCGAGAATAATGCCGTCCTCCGGTCCGGGGTCGCCGTTTTCCGCGCTGACGATCTGCGCGCCGTAGGCCACGCCGTGCATCGGACCGCCGTCGCGGCTGCCGGCGGCAATACCGCCGACGTGGGTACCGTGAGAGCCCAGCGTGCCGTCAGAATCCTGACTCGGCGTGCCGTCGTAGCGAAATTTGTCGCCTTTTTTCACCGGAATATAGGGATCGGTGTATTCGCGGATCCCCTCCGTCACCAGATTAACGACTTTATTGTCGCCGGAGAATTCGGGATGCTTCGCGTAAACCGGCTGATCGAATATGCCGAGCCTGACGCCTTTACCGCTGTAGCCCGCCGCGTAGGCGCGGTCGGCGTTAATCGCTCCGAGCCCCCACTCGGCGTTAAATTCCGGCGTTCGCCAGCTCGCGGGATCGCCCGCCCTGCCAGGCTCAATATAATCCGCGGCGTGGGCGCTGCCGTATGCGGCAAGATAAACCAATATCGCTCCCCACCGCAGCCGGAAATTGCCGCACGGCGGGCGAGCGTTATTCACACTGTTAATGTCTTTAATCATTCCAGAGAGCATCCCTTGTTATTGAGCCGTTATTACGTGAATTTATACGACATATTTTGCAATATAAAACAATAATCGCTCACCTCTCGCTGTCAATAAACGCCGGTGCAATTTCGGTGGGCTTATCGCGATGTAAACACTTTCAAAAATAAGAAATAGTGATGATTATCAGGCAACCTTGAGCAACGCTCAAGACTCGCCAGCCAGGACAGCAACGTAATGATTTACATAGATAAAATCACAACCCCTCTGTGCCAGTATATTTATAATGATGACTCCATTCATAAAATGAGTGGCAATAAAGGAGTCAGAAACCACAAGCGCCAGAAAATCCACAGAATAATGAACCATAATTTTTCCAGGGAGGCGATAATACGGGGTGATCCTCTGACGCAAAGCCATTATCAGGATGATAAAACTGGCCATAGACCACACTAAAAGAATTGTTTTACTTATTCCAGAATAACCTTACAGTGCGCACCAAGGAATATATGGCAGAGGAAATTGCACTTGCTGGAAAACCCGCCCGCGCTGCCGCGGGCGAATATTTTCAATGACAGGGAAGGATTGTTCCTTTCATCCAGGTCGTCGCCTGGCCGGCCATAAGCACCCGATCGTTGTTAAGTACGCAGCGCACATCGCCGCCGCGAAAAGATATTTGCCGGGCCAGCAGCGAATTTCTGCCGAGCTTTTCACTCCAGTAAGGAATAAGCATGGTATGGGCTGAGCCGGTTACCGGATCCTCCCACACGGCTTCGCCGGGGGAGAAAAAACGGCTGACGAAGTCATATTTCCCCTCGCCTTTTGCCGTTACCGTCACTTTATGCTCGCCGGGGATCATGCGGTGAATATCCGGCGCGAGGTCAGCCACCTGGCGGGCGTCCGCCAGTTCGATCAGCCACGCCCGCCCTTTGCGCGCGGCGAGATAGCGGCGGATGCCCAGCGCGTCGAGCATCGCCCCGGGCGGCGTTTGCTCAACGCTATCGCCCGCGGGGAAGTCCAGCGTCAGCCATTCGCCTTCCCGGCTCACGCGGAGCGTGCCGGAAGCCGTTGTGAAGCGGATCGCCGGTTCAGGGTAGTCAAGATGGCGGAACAGCACGTGGGCGGTGGCCAGCGTCGCGTGTCCGCAGAGGTTCACCTCGCCGCGGGTGGTGAACCAGCGCAGGCCGATCCCGGCGGCATCGCGCACAAAAAAGGCCGTTTCCGACTGATTGTGCTCGCGCGCCATCGCCAGCAGTCGCTCATCGGGGAGCCACTGCGCCAGTTCGCACACCGCCGCCGGGTTGCCGCCGAAGTTGCGGTCGCTGAAGGCGTCTACCAGCCAGATGGGGATCGCGTGCGCCATCAGATCGCCTCCCGCAGCATCACCGTGCCAATCAGGTAGGTTCTGGCCTCGCCGCTGATAAGCACCCGGTCGCCCCGCCATTCGCAGCGCAGCTCGCCGCCGCGGGCGGAGATCTGCCGCGCCTGCATCTGCTTTTTGCCCAGCCGTTCGCCCCAGTACGGGATGAGCATACTGTGGGCCGAACCGGTGACCGGATCTTCCGCCACCGCCTCGCCGGGACAGAAGAAGCGGCTGACGAAATCGACCTCGTCGCCGGGGGCGGTAACGCACACCATTTTCTCCAGCGGCCGCATGGCGTGAATATCCGGCGCCAGGGCCGTCACCTGCTGCTCATTTTCCAGCACCACCAGGTAGTCGCGACCGAGGCGAAATGCCTGCGCGCCGTCGATACCGAGGCCCGAAAGCAGCAGCGCCGGAGGCTGCACCGGCGCAGTTTGCCACGCCGGAAAATCCATCGTCAGCCAGTCGCCGCTGCGCTTCACGGTTAGCTCACCGACGAAGCGGGTTGTGAAGCGGATTTCGGCGTGGGGATAGTCGAGATACTCAAAAATGACGTGGGCGCTGGCGAGCGTGGCGTGTCCGCAGAGGTTGATTTCCCCCTGGGTGGTAAACCAGCGCAGTTCGAAGCCGCCGTCGGTGCGGACAAAGAAAGCCGTTTCCGACTGATTATGCTCCTGGGCCATTTTCAGCAGCGTCGCGTCCGGCAGCCAGTCGACCAGCGGGCACACGGCGGCCGGATTGCCGCCAAAGGCGCGGTCGCTGAAGGCGTCTACCATATAAAACGGGATCTCGAGCATTGTCTGTCCTTTGCATAAATATCGCGGGAGAAGCGCGGCATAGCGCTTCAATATGAGATCTAAATCACAAAATGATTGTATTCTGCGCAGCGTTGGTTTTAAGATCGAATCCTCTTCTTTCCGCAACCAACCCAGAATACGTTTATGCCAACAAATACCGTCTCGCGCAAGGTCGCGTGGCTGCGGGTCGTCACGCTTGCCGTTGCCGCGTTTATCTTTAATACCACCGAGTTTGTGCCGGTCGGCCTGCTCTCTGATATTGCCGACAGCTTCGGGATGCAGACCGCGCAGGTGGGCATTATGCTGACCATCTATGCCTGGGTGGTGGCGCTGATGTCGCTGCCGTTTATGCTGCTGACCGGTCGGGTGGAGCGGCGGCGCCTGCTGATCGGCCTGTTCGTGCTGTTTATTGCCAGCCACGTGCTGTCGTTTCTGGCGTGGAACTTCACCGTGCTTATCGTCAGCCGCATCGGCATTGCCTTCGCCCACGCGGTGTTCTGGTCGATCACCGCCTCGCTGGCCATCCGCCTTGCGCCGCCGGGCAAGCGCGCCCAGGCCCTGAGCCTGATTGCCACCGGCACCGCGCTGGCGATGGTGCTCGGCCTGCCGATTGGCCGCATCGTCGGCCAGTACTTCGGCTGGCGTACCACCTTCTTTATTATCGGCGTCGGGGCCTTCGCTACGCTGGTGGCGCTGATCAAGCTGCTGCCTGCGCTTCCGAGCGAACACTCAGGTTCGCTGAAAAGCCTGCCGCTGCTGTTCCGCCGACCGGCGCTGGTCAGCATCTATCTGCTGACGGCGGTGGTGGTCACCGCCCACTACACCGCCTACAGCTATATTGAGCCGTTCGTGATCAACGTCGCCGGCTTTGATGCCGGGTTCGCCACCGTGCTGCTGCTGGTGCTGGGCAGCGCGGGGATTATCGGCTCCGTGGTGTTCGGCAAGCTCGGCAACCGCCACGCCTCGTCGCTGGTCAGCGCCGCCATCGCGCTGCTGACGCTCTGCCTGCTGCTGCTGCTTCCCGCCTCACAGAGCGAGTGGAACCTTGGTCTGCTGAGCGTCGCGTGGGGTATTGCCATTATGACCATCGGCCTCGGGATGCAGGTGAAGGTGCTGGCGCTGGCGCCGGACGCCACGGATGTCGCCATGTCGCTGTTTTCCGGCATTTTCAATATCGGCATCGGCGCCGGCGCGCTGGTGGGAAACCAGGTGAGCCTGCACCTGTCGATGGCGGATATTGGCTATATCGGCGCGGCGCCCGCGCTGGCGGCGCTGATGTGGTCGGTGGTGATTTTCCGCCGCTGGCCGGTGGCGCTTGAGGAACAGCATCAGCATTGAGGGGAAAAAAAAGGTGGCGCAAGCCACCTTTTTTACAAGGCGATCACGGCTGGTAGTTGTGAATAATCTCCAGCACGCCGTTGATAAAGAACTGCACGCCCATGCAGACCAGCAGGAAGCCCATCAGGCGGGAAATCGCTTCGATACCGCCCTTACCCACCAGCCGCATGATGGCCCCGGAACTGCGCAAGCAGGCCCACAGAATAATCCCCACCGCGAGGAACGTCAGCGGCGGCGCCGCCCACAATATCCAGGGTGCAAAATCGACGCCGGATTTCACCGTTGACGCGGAGCTGATGATCATCGCGATGGTCCCCGGACCTGCGGTGCTCGGCATCGCCAGCGGCACAAAGGCGATATTGGCCTCCGGCTCCGTTTTCAACTCTTCGGATTTATGCTTTGCCTCCAGCGAATCCTGCGCCTTGTGCTGGGGGAACAACATGCGAAAACCGATAAAGGCCACAATAAGCCCACCGGCGATACGCAGCCCTGGAATCGAGATACCAAAGGTATTCATCACCACCTGACCGCCGTACCAGGCCACCATCATGATAATGAACACGTACACGGAAGCCATAAAAGACTGACGGTTGCGCTCGGCGCTGCTCATATTGCCGGCCAGTCCGAGAAACAGCGCCACGGTGGTCAGCGGATTGGCCAGCGGCAGGATAACCACCAGCCCAAGTCCAATGGCCTTAAAAAGTTCCAGCATAGGTAAAACTCCAGTGGGTTCGGTATGTTGTTAAAAGTATAAGAGTAGTTAGGGATATTGCGTGGTGGTGGCAAAGTTTAGCGCCTCAACCATAACGCACGTTTATCAATATAATTTTAATGCTGCAAATGTTAGCCAAAAAGAGTGATCGTTATCACTTTAGCAATAAGTGTGATCGGGAAATCCATTCGATTGACTTATGGTTGCCAGGGCAATAATATCGCCTGCAACTAAACTACTTGCCGGGGCAACCATTTTGACAAACACCAGTGACCTGTTTAACGAAGTCATTCCACTCGGGCGTTTGATCTACATGGCCAACCAGAAGAAAGACCGACTGCTCAATGAATATCTGTCGCCGATGGATATCACCGCGTCGCAGTTCAAAACGCTGAGCTCGATTCGCTGCCAGGGTTGCCTGACCCCGGTTGAGCTTAAGAAAGTGCTTTCGGTGGACCTGGGTGCCCTGACGAGAATGCTGGATCGTCTCGCGTGTAAAGGCTGGGTTGAGCGTCTGCCTAACCCGAATGATAAACGCGGCGTGCTGGTGCGATTGACGCCAGAGGGCGCAGCGATCTGCGAAGAGTGTCACCAGTTAGTAGGACAAAGCCTGCATCAGGAACTAACAAAAAACTTAACGACAGAAGAAATTGCCATGCTTGAGCTGCTGCTCAAAAAAGTTCTGCCGTAATCAGAAGGGGAAAGATGATGTCCAGACGTAATAATGACGCCATCACAATTCACAGTATTCTTGAGTGGATCGAAGATAACCTGGAGTCTCCGCTGTCGCTGGAGAAGGTTTCCGAACGCTCGGGTTACTCAAAATGGCACCTGCAGCGGATGTTTAAAAAAGAGACCGGCCACTCGCTGGGCCAGTATATCCGCAGCCGTAAACTGACCGAAATCGCCCAGAAGCTGAAGGCAAGCAACGAGCCGATTCTCTACCTCGCCGAACGCTACGGTTTTGAATCCCAGCAGACCCTGACCCGAACGTTTAAGAACTACTTTGACGTTCCGCCGCACAAGTACCGCATCACCAATATGCCCGGTGAGTCGCGCTACCTGCTGCCGCTCAATCATCAATGCCACCAGTGTCACTGAGGTTGCTATGAAATACATCGCTACTGCCGCCCTCGCCTTAACAGTGCTGGTCTCCGGCCAGAGTTTTGCTGAGCAGACGCGCATTGCGCCGGAAAATAACGCCAGAGGTACGATGGTGATGCCCTCTTCACAGCAGAACTCGCCGTTTGACTTCAACCACCGCGGCGCCGGAAGCGACAAATCCGACGAGCTGGGCGTACCGTACTACAACTGATCGCCCGCTGATTTCCTGACCCCGCGCTTGCGGGGTTTTTTTATTACACTGCAGCGCTTTTCGTTTTGAGCGCTTCCCGTACCCCGCACGTTTTTTATGCGTTTTCTCAGGATCTTCCCTTTCCGCCGTAAGTTCCGCAGATGTATGATGCTCGCTCTGAATTACCCACGGAGCAAGCGGAATGCCAGTAAATAAACGGATAACCCCATCGTCAGGGACACCAATAGCACCTGGAGGGCTTAGGCTTCTAACATTAGGTGAGTTCGCTCTCTGATCGCTAAATACAGAGCAGTTTTACGAGGATTTCCCGGATGAAAAGACTGGTACTGCCATTAGTCTTCCTTCTTACTGGTTGCCCAGGAGGTAATCCCGCACCTCATCCCAGATCTACCTTCATTGATGGAAATAATCTTTGCTTTAGTGTTGATAAAAAAGATGTTCTCAACTATTACACGATTGAATCAAGCAAGGGTAAGGGATACCGAATGATCGCCGCTAAGGAAAGCTTGGCTCGTTCTTATCCGGATTCTTGTATAACCGTAAAGTGGGATTATGGCTACAGTTATGCCATTAACTATGGGTTGAATGGACAAAAATATGTTCATGAATTTTTTATTGATAACAATGGGCAGCTGACCAATTTTTAGTGGGACGTAATGCTTACCCCTGTTGATAGCCATCTGTTTTATATCTAAGCAATTTTTTGTAACCGTCGCCAACCGTAGCGTCTGTGGTTTGCAGGAGAAGGCGTTGCGTGAAGGACTGGCGACCGGTTCACAGCATGCCTTCTGCCCGTCAGCAATGCGTTTGGCTCCGGGCAGAATTTTTCACGTAATGCCCGTAGCAAATCGCTATCCACGCGCCACGCCCGCCCGCCGCAGCCGTAGCCCGAAGACATTGATATAGAGTCCACCCATAATCAGCACCGCGCCAGCCAGTTGCATAAGGCTAAGCCGTTCGCCCAGCAGCAGCGCGGCGCTGGCGATGCCGAACACCGGCACCAGCAGGGAGAGCGGCGCCACCCGCCAGGTTTCATAGCGTCCGAGCAGCGCGCCCCAGATCCCGTAGCCGACGATTGACGCCGCCCAGGCCAGATAGCACAGCGCCAGCACGGTGGTGATATCAATATTGACCAGGCTTGCCAGCATGACTCCCGGGCCGTCGAGCAGGTACGAGGCAAGCATAAACGGCAGTACCGGGATCAGCGCGCTCCACGCCACCAGCGACATCACTCCGGGCCGCTCGGGGAGCTGCATGATTTTTTTATTGAAGATATTGCCGCAGGCCCAGGAGAGCGCCGCCGCCAGGGTCAGCATAAAGCCGAGCAGCGCCACGTGCTCGCCGCTGAAGCTGGCCTCGATAAGCACCAGTACGCCGATGGCCGCCAGGGCGATGCCCGCCATCTGCTTACTCTGCAGGCGCTCGCCAAAGGCGATGGCGCCGAGAATAATCGTGAAAAAGGCCTGCGCCTGCAGCACCAGGGAGGCAAGCCCGGCGGGCATACCGACGCTGATGGCGGAAAACAGAAAGGCGAACTGGCCGAAGCTGATGGTCAGACCGTAGCCCAGCAGCAGCGAAAGCGGCACCTTCGGGCGAGGAATAAAGAAGATGGCCGGAAAGGCCACCAGCAAAAAGCGCAGGCCGGCCAGCAGCAGCGGCGGCATATTGTGCAGCCCCAGCTTGATAACCACGAAGTTAAGCCCCCAGACAACCACCACCAACAGCGCCAACAGACCATCTTTACGCGACATGCCCCGCCCCTGAAACATTAAATTTTTGTAAACGATTTTTAAAATAGCGAAAAAAAGACGGCACGAACAGTCATTATTTCTGGCAGGCGCCGCGGGGCAAATCCGCGTCTGTACAAGGCGGTTTACTCGTGATATTTCTGAAAAGACACAATAAAAACAAACTTTTCGGGCAGGGACATGAACCCATCACTCAGGCGGCCGACCGCGGCGCTGCTGGCCTCTTCGCTATTGTTAACCGTTGGACGCGGCGCCACGCTGCCGTTTATGACCATCTACCTTACCCGCCGCTTCGGCATGGACGTAGAAAGCATCGGCTATGCCCTCACCCTGGCGCTGACCGTGGGGATTGTATTCAGCCTCGGCTTCGGCATTTTCGCCGACAAGTTCGATAAAAAGCGCTATATGCTGGCGGCGGTGGCCGCCTTTATCGGCGGCTTTGTCGCCATTCCGCTTGTCGACAGCGTCGCGCTGGTGGTGTTTTTCTTTTCGCTGATCAACTGCGCCTACTCGGTGTTTTCCACCGTGCTGAAGGCGTGGTTTTCCGACAGCCTTGCCGGCGGCGAAAAGGCGCGCATCTTCTCGCTCAACTACAGCGTGGTGAATATCGGCTGGACCGTAGGCCCGCCCATCGGCACCTGGCTTGTAATGTACGGCCTGCAGCTGCCCTTCTGGCTGGCCGCCGTCTGCGCGGCGTTTCCGCTGGTGTTTATTCAGCTGTACGTCCGGCGCAGCGTCGCTGCCGAAACTGAAAAAAATGCCGCCGCCTGGCAGCCGTCGGTGCTGCTGAAGGACCGGGCGCTGCTGTGGTACACCCTTTCCGGCGTGCTGGCCTCCTACGTCGGCGGCTCGTTTGCCACCTGTATCTCCCAGTACGTGCTGGTCGAATTGAGCAACCCGGAGTTTGCCCAGAAAGTGGTTTCCGTCGTGCTGCCGGTCAACGCGGTGATGGTGGTCTCCCTGCAGTACTTTATCGGTCGCGCCATTACGCCCGCCAATATTGGCCGCCTGATGACCATCGGCATGGTGTTCTTTATTATTGGCCTGGTGGGCTTTATCGGCGCCCACCAGAACCTGTGGCTGTGGGGCGCGGCGGCGGCGCTGTTTACCGTCGGCGAGATTATTTACGCCCCCGGCGAATATATGCTGATCGACAGCATTGCCCCGCCGGGGATGAAGGCGAGCTACTTCTCGGCGCAGATGCTGGGCTGGCTGGGGGCCGCCGCCAATCCGATGATCACCGGCATGATCCTTTCCAGCCTGCCCGCGTGGACGGTGTTCGCCTTTATGATTGCCGCCATTGTCGTCGCCTGGCTGATGATCCTGCGTGGGATGCGCATCGCCAGCCTGCAAACGGCGGCCTGACGGCTAGTGGTGGAGCATCTCCTCCACCACCTGGCGAGTGTAGAGCTGCTCCGGGTAGTAGGTCGGCCAGTTATCCATCTCCTTGAGCAGCGCCGTCTGCGAGGTGTTGCCGGCAAAGATGTGGAAGTGCATTGACTGGCGGGGGCCTATCAGGTGGTCGCTGAACTGCACGAAGCGCGGGGCCTTGCTCTCCAGATCCTGACAGGTAAACAGGTAGCGCACGCCCTTCTTGCCCGACGCGTAGGTGAGAATTTTAAACCCTTCATAGCGGTACTCGCAGGAGACCGCCTCCCGGCCGCTGTCGAACTCGATAACGTTATTTTCAATATTGATTTTATCGACGTCGGTTTTATAGCCGGTCGTATAGTAGGCCTTCACCTGGTCGAAGGTTTTGCTCTTATCCTTTTCCGCCTTCTGGCGGAACACCGGGTCGAGATCGCCGTGCTGCAGCAGCGGATAAACCGACTGCCAGATGCCGTCCCAGTCGGAGAGCTTACGATCGCGCACGTCGCCGTCGGCGAAAACGCCGTCGGCGGCCTTCTGCTCGGCTGCGGTGAAGGCGTGCCCGTGCGAGTGGGCAAAAGCGCCGGCTGCAGGCAGCGCGGCGATAATAGAGATGGTTAAAAACAGAGGTTTAGCGGCCACGGAGAGTCCCTTTGGTATCAGAAAAAAGTGATGCTATATTATAACAACACCTTTCTCAAGGGCTGCGCTCGCTATATTGTCACCATACCGCGCACGCCGTGGGCCTCCATCTCGGCGCCGCGCCCCTGCTGGATAATAGCGCCCCGGGACATCACCAGATACTGGTCGGCAAGTTCGGCGGCAAAGTCGTAGAACTGCTCCACCAGCAGGATCGCCATATCGCCGCGCTGGGCCAGAGTGCGGATCACCTGGCCAATCTCCTTGATCACCGAAGGCTGGATGCCCTCGGTCGGCTCATCGAGAATAAGCAGCTGCGGGCGGCTGGCCAGCGCCCGGCCTATCGCCAGCTGCTGCTGCTGCCCGCCCGATAAGTCGCCGCCGCGGCGCTGCTTCATTTCGCGCAGCACCGGAAACAGCCGGTAAATTTCCTCCGGCACCTGGCGGGCTTCCCGCGCCGGAAAGCGCGACATGCCCAGCAGCAGGTTCTCCTCAACGGTGAGGCGGGGAAAAATCTCCCGGCCCTGCGGCACGTAGGCAATCCCCGCCTGCACCCGCTGATGTGGCCTGCGCTGAGTGATGGCCTTATCCTGCCAGCTGACGCTGCCGCTGCGGGCCGGGATCAGCCCCATCAGGCATTTCAGCAGTGTGGTTTTACCCACGCCGTTGCGCCCCAGCAGGCAGGTGATCTCCCCGACCCGCACCTCAAAGCTTACGCCGCGCAGAATGTGGCTGCCGCCGTAATACTGGTGCAGCTCCTGAACCTGTAACATGATTGCTCCTTAGCGCCCGAGATAGACGTCGATAACCTGCTCATTGGCCTGCACTTCCCGCAGGGAGCCCTCCGCCAGCACCTGGCCCTGGTGCAGCACCGTCACCTTATCAGCAATCGTCTCCACAAAGCCCATATCGTGCTCCACCACCATCAGGGAGTGCTTGCCGGAAAGCGCGCGAAACAGCTCGGCGGTATACTCCGTTTCGGCGTCGGTCATCCCGGCGGCGGGCTCATCGAGCAGCAGCAGGTGCGGCTCCTGCACCAGCAGCATGCCGATCTCCAGGAACTGCTTCTGACCGTGGGAGAGCAGCCCGGCGCGCCGGCGGCGTTCGCCCTCGAGGCGCAGCAGCTGCAGCACCTCGTCGAGGCGGTCCCGCTGCTCGCCGCTGAGCGCCGCCCGCAGGCTGGCCCACACCGACTTTTCGCCCTTCATGGCGATTTCGAGGTTCTCCTCAACGCTGAGCGCCTCAAACACCGTCGGCTTCTGGAACTTGCGGCCAATGCCCCGGCGGGCGATAGCGATAGGATCGAGGGTCATCAGATCCACCGACTGATCGTACAGAGCGCGCCCGCTCTGGGGCCGCGTCTTGCCGGTGATCACGTCCATCAGCGTGGTTTTACCCGCGCCGTTGGGGCCGATAATGCAGCGCAGCTCGCCGACGCCTATCTGCAAAGAGAGATCGGTCAGCGCCTGAAAACCGTCGAAGTTGACGTTGATGTTCTCCAGCTGCAGCACCGGGTCGGTCTGCTCGCGGAAGCGGTCCGTCGGCTGCTGGCGGGTAAAGAGCCCTTCTTGCTGATGCATTACTTCTCTCCTCTGCGCAGCAGTCCGATGACGCCGCGCGGCAGAAACAGCGTGACGACGATAAAAATCAGTCCGAGGAACAGCTGCCAGTACTCCGGCATGGCGACGGTGAACAGACTTTTGGCGCCGTTGACCAGTCCGGCGCCGAGCACCGGCCCGATCAGCGTGCCGCGCCCGCCGAGGGCTACCCAGATCGCCGCCTCAATCGAGTTGGTGGGCGACATTTCGCCGGGGTTGATAATCCCCACCTGCGGGACGTACAGCGCCCCCGCCAGTCCGCACAGCACCGCCGACAGCGTCCACACCAGCAGCTTAAAGCCGCGCGGATCGTAGCCGCAGAACATCAGCCGGTTTTCGGCGTCGCGCACCGCCGTCAGGATGCGGCCAAACTTGCTGCGCGCCAGCGCGAAGCCGATAGCCAGCGTCGCCAGCAGCAGCAGCACCGTCGCCACGAACAGCCCGATGCGGGTGCCGGTGGCGGTGACCGGAAAGCCGAGGATGGTGGTAAAGCCGGTGAAGCCGTTGTTGCCGCCAAAGCCGGTCTCGTTGCGAAAGAACAGCAGCATCCCGGCGTAGGTCAGCGCCTGGGTCATTATCGAGAAGTAGACGCCTTTGATCTTCGAGCGGAAGGCGAACCAGCCGAAGACCAGCGCCAGCAGGCCCGGCACCAGCATCACCAGCAGCAGCGCCCAGGCAAAGTGCTGGGTGCCCCACCAGAACCACGGCAGCTCGCTCCACGACAGAAACGACATAAACGCCGGCAGCCCGTCGCCGGCGGCCTGGCGCATCAGGTACATGCCCATCGCGTAGCCGCCGAGGGCGAAGAACAGACCGTGTCCCAGCGACAGCAGCCCGGCGTAGCCCCACACCAGATCGAGCGCTACCGCCACAATGGCGTAGCAGAGAATTTTCCCCACCAGGGTCAGCATCCAGGTGGAGATATACAGCGGGCTGCTGGCGGGCAGCAGCGCCAGAAACGGCATCACCAGCAGCGCGGCGGCCAGCAGGCCGCCGAGCCAGCGCAGCGGGCGCGGGGCCCGCCGGGCGAGCGTCAGAGTCAGTGGCTGGCTCATCAGTCGATAACCCTCCCTTTCAGCGCAAACAGTCCCTGAGGCCGCTTCTGGATAAACAGAATGATCAGCACCAGAATAAGGATTTTCCCGAGGACCGCGCCCATCTGCGGCTCAAGGATCTTATTGAAGAAGCCCAGCCCGAACGCGGCGGCAACGCTGCCCGCCAGCTGGCCGACGCCGCCCAGCACCACCACCAGGAAGGAGTCGATGATGTATCCCTGACCCAGCTCCGGGCCGACGTTGCCGAGCTGCGACAGCGCCACGCCGCCCAGCCCGGCGATGCCGGACCCGAGGCCGAAGGCCATCATATCGATGCGCCCGGTCGGTACGCCGCAGCAGGCGGCCATCGCCCGGTTCTGGGTCACCGCCCGTACATTGAGGCCGAGGCGGGTCTTGTTGAGGATGAGCCAGGTGAAGAACAGCACCAGCAGCGCAAAGCCGATGGTCACGATGCGGTTCCACGGCAGGATCAGGTTAGGCAGCGCCTGAATACCGCCGGAGAGCCAGGCCGGGTTCGCCACTTCGACGTTCTGGGCGCCGAACAGCATGCGCACGATCTGGATAAGCATCAGGCTGATGCCCCAGGTCGCCAGCAGGGTTTCCAGCGGGCGGCCGTAGAGGTGGCGGATCACCGTGCGCTCCAGCAGCATACCGATGCCGCCGGTAACCGCGAAGGCCACCGGCAGGGCCAGCAGCGGATAGAAGCTCAGCCACTGGGGCGCGAACTGGGCCAGCGCCTGCTGCACCAGCCAGGTACTGTAGGCGCCGAGCATCAGCATTTCACCGTGGGCCATGTTAATCACGCCGAGCAGGCCGTAGGTGATCGCCAGCCCCAGCGCCGCCAGCAGCAGCACCGAGCCGAGTGACAGGCCCATAAAGGCCTGGCCGAGCCAGTCGCCCCACTTCAGCCGCGACTGAATGTGGCTGAGGCTGTCCGCCGCCGCCGCGCGCACCGCGGCATCGGGCTCCAGCTTCGGGTCGGTAAACGGCGTCAGGCGCGCCTGCAGCTCCGGGTCGGTGCCCTGGCCCAGCGCCTCTACCGCCCGCAGCCGCACGGCGGCGTCGGGGCTGGCCAGATCGAGATTGGCCAGCGCCAGCGCCAGCTGCGCCTTCACGCCCTCATCGCTTTCGACCTGCAGACGCTTCGCCAGCAGCGGCCGCAGATCGGCGGCCCCGTCGCGCTGCAGGGTTCTGGCCGCCGCCAGCCTGTCAGTGACACTGTCACTCACCAGCTGATGGGTGGCCAGCGCCCCCGCCACCAGGTTGCGCAGGCGGTTGGTAAGCCGCACCGGACGCAGATCGCCGGCGGGCGCGGCAGCGTCCCCGAGCGCGGTGGTGTTGCCATTCACCACGCTGAAGGCGTGGTGCCCGTCGTCGGCGCGCAGGCTCTCCGCCGACAGCGCCCGCAGCAGCGGCAGGCGCTGCGGCTGCGGATCCGCCGCCCACTTGCCGAGCAGTTCGGCCTGCGCCGGCCGGCTGGCCGCCACAAAGTCATCGGCATCGTTCGCCTGCGCAGCCCACGGCAGGACCAGCGCCAGCAGTATCAGGAGATATTTCATCCAGGTTTCCTTGCCAGTTACTGAGCGGAGGCTTTCACCGGGCTGTCGGACTTCTTGTCGTTGCCGGGAATGTACGGACTCCACGGCTGGGCGCGCACCGTTTTATCGGTCTGCCAGACGACGTTAAACTGGCCGTTGCTCTCGATTTCGCCGATCATCACCGGCTTGTGCAGATGGTGGTTGGTGGCGTCCATCGTCAGGGTGTAGCCCGACGGCGCCTTGAAGGACTGATCGGCCATCGCCGCGCGCACTTTATCGACATCGGTGGTGCCCGCCTTCTCGACCGCCTGGGCCCACATGTGGATGCCGACATAGGTGGCCTCCATCGGATCGTTGGTCACCACGGTGTCGGCATTCGGCAGCTTGTGGGCCTTCGCGTAGGCGCGGTAGTCGGCGACAAAGGCTTTATTCACCGGGTTATCCAGCGACTCGAAGTAGTTCCACGCCGCGAGGTTGCCCACCAGCGGTTTGGTGTCGATGCCGCGCAGCTCCTCTTCGCCCACCGAGAAGGCGACTACAGGCACGTCGGTGGCCTTCACGCCCTGGTTGGCCAGCTCTTTATAGAACGGCACGTTGGAGTCGCCGTTAATGGTCGAGACCACCGCCGTTTTGCCGCCGGCGGCGAACTTCTTAATGTTGGCGACGATGGTCTGGTAATCGCTGTAGCCAAACGGCGTGTAGACCTCTTCAATATCCTTATCCTGCACGCCCTTCGAGTGCAGGAAGGCGCGCAGGATCTTGTTAGTGGTGCGCGGATAGACGTAATCGGTGCCGAGCAGGAAGAAGCGCTTCGCGCCGCCGCCGTCCTCGCTCATCAGATACTGTACCGCCGGGATCGCCTGCTGGTTCGGCGCCGCCCCGGTATAGAAGACGTTCGGCGACATCTCTTCCCCTTCATACTGCACCGGATAGAACAGCAGGCCGTTCAGTTCCTCGAATACCGGCAGCACCGATTTGCGCGACACTGAGGTCCAGCAGCCGAACACCACCGCCACCTTGTCCTGGGTCAGCAGCTGGCGCGCCTTCTCGGCGAACAGGGGCCAGTTGGAGGCCGGATCCACCACCACCGGTTCGAGCTTTTTGCCCAGCACCCCGCCCTTGGCGTTGATTTCATCAATGGTCATCAGCGCCACGTCCTTAAGCGGCGTTTCGGAAATCGCCATTGTCCCGGAGAGCGAATGCATGATCCCGACTTTAATGGTGTCGGCGGCATAGACGCTGGCGCTGAATCCTATGGCGGCAGCAGCGGCAGTTAAGGCAAAGGCATTGAGGAAAGTACGACGGCGCATAGATGACTCCTGAGTAAAAACGAAAAGGACGATCCCGAATAATCTCGTCAGGAGTCAGGCAAAAAGAGTGCCAGTTCTGATCTGCACGCGCATTATCAGCGGACCGCCGACGCGAAGCCCTTATTGCACCGGCCCTGGCGCGCCGCGCCGGGAAAAAATGCATTACAACAGTGCAGCCATCGGGCGTTGCACCAAAAGCACTCCCCGCCGCGGAACGGGTAAATATAAAATTCCGGCGCCATCACAATTTTATTACGCCCCTTTACAGGGCTTTCTTCACCGTCGTCGATAAAACCATAAATATCAATAATATATATAAAACAAGGTTAACATCCCGTTCGCACGCCTCACAGATTAAGTTTTTCTTAATTCAGGTTATTCCCGATGCCGTTGTGAGGTTATCGCCGCTGATGAATAGTGTGAAAACCACAAACCAGTCAGGTGAAAAAATGAATATTGATGAACTTATTGCGGCGGCAAAAACATTATCCACCCCAGAACTTTCGGATGCGCTGGACTATTTTTCGCTACCCGGCGTGGTGTACGGAATTAAACCCGTCACCGTCGACAGAGCATTTGTCGGTACGGCGTGGACCGTGCGCTATATTCCGGTCGATAACCATAATCCAGGCTCCGTCGGGGATTTTATCGACCAGGTCACGCCCCGCGATGCCGTCGTCATTGATAACGCCGGGCGGACCGACTGCACGGTCTGGGGCGGTATTTTAAGCCAGCTTGCGGCCCACCGGGGTATTGCCGGAACCGTCATTCACGGCGTGTGCAGGGATACCGCCGAGGCCCGGGATGCAAATTATCCGGTCTACGCCCTCGGCAATTTTATGCGCACCGGGAAAGATCGCGTGCAGGTCGCAGAAACCGCCGGCGTGATTAATCTCGGCGGCACCCGGGTGTGCCACGGCGATATTATCGCCGCCGACAGCGACGGCGTTGTGGTGCTGGATATCCGGAACGCAGAAAAAGTTATTCTGCGGGCAATGGAAACCAGTCGTCTGGAAAATCTTATTACTGATGACGTACTCGCCGGCATGTCGATTAAAGAAGCGCGTCAAAAACATCACTACCACACTCTGCAAAGAAACCCGCTCATCGAGGAAAAATAATGACCACTCAACCTTTAAATGATATTACCGCCAGCGCGCTGATTAAATTAGGTGCCGCAACCTTATATGAAGCCCAGGGCGCGACCGGGGCCGTTGACTGCGCGATTAAACCGCTTTCGCCGACGATGAAAATGGCCGGCCGGGCCTTCACCCTGCACCTGCGCCCGGGCGATAACCTGATGATTCACTATGCGCTGCTCCACGTCAGCCCCGGCGATGTGCTGATTATCAACTGCGACGGGTTTACCGAAGCGGGCATCTGGGGCGATGTCTTAACGACCCAGGCCCAGTACGCGGGCCTGGCCGGTCTTATCGTCAACGGCGCCGTTCGCGACAGCGAGGCCATTATTCAGGCCGATTTTCCGGTCTTTGCGCGCGCGATTTCTATTCGCGGTACGGAGAAGAAACAGCCCGGCGTAATGAATCAGCCGGTTAATATTGGTGATTGTACAATTTATCCCGGAGATATTATCGTCGGCGATCGCGATGGTATTGTCGTTATTCCCGCCCGACGCCTTGAAGAGGTCATGGAACTGGCATGTGCCAGAGAAGAAAAAGAGGCCAACTATAAAAATAAGATCGCCAAAGGGGCAACCACTGCGGAACTGATGAATCTCCACGCGGTGTTTGATGCTTTAAACCTTAAATAGGTTATTATTATGAGCCTGAATATAGAACATGCCACCCTACTGAATAAAAAACCCACCCACTACCGCTGGTGGGTGGCCGGCCTCTTCTTTTTAATTTATACCATCGCCGCCGCCGACCGGGCGAATCTCGGCGTCGCGCTGCCGTTTATTCGCCAGCAATATCATATGACCAATGCCGAGGCCGGGGCGCTGGTCAGTCTGTTCCTGATTGCTTACGCCCTGATCCAGATCCCCTCGGCGTGGTTAATTACCCGCTACGGCGTGAGAAAGGTATTTACCACCTCGATGGTTTTTACCTCCATCGCCACGGCATTAACCGGTTTTTCCGGCTCCGTGCTGCAATTAAAACTCTGCCGGGTATTATTGGGCATTGCCGAAGGGCCGCTGCCTATTGGCGTCTCGACCACAATTAACAACTGGTTCCCGTCGAAAGAAAAAGGCACTGCGTCGGGAATATTTTTATCCTCAATTAAGCTCGGACCGGTCCTGACGCCGATTATTGGCGCGGCAATTATTCTGCACTGGGGATGGCAGGAGGTCTTTATTTTCTTCGCCCTGCCGGGACTGATTCTGCCTATTATCTGGTATCTGTTTGTTGCCGATAAGCCCGCCGCCTCGCGCTTTGTGAACCGCCGGGAGCTGGACGTTATCAATGAAGCCGCCGCAACAGCCGCCGCCAGCGGCGGCCAGGCGCGCTACGTAAAAATCCCCTGGCTGGACGCCCTGATCCGGCTCAAACCGGTGAAGACCCTGACCACGACCGGCGAGGTGGTGAGATCGTGGAACCTGCTGGGCTGCGGCCTGGGCTACTGCTGCCAGCTCGGCATCTCCAGCCTGCTGCTGGCGTGGATCCCGACCTATCTGCTGGCCGAAAAGCATCTGTCGATTGTCGGCATGGGCTTTGTCGCCGCCGCGCCCTGGGTCGGCGCCGTGCTGGGGAATCTGCTCGGCGGCCTGCTGTCTGACAAGGTGCTGAGCAAGCGCCGCAAGCCGGGTATGCTGATCTCGGCGGTGTCGACCTCGGTGATGATGCTGCTGCTGATCTATGTCCCGGTAACGCCGCTCACCTGCGCGCTGCTGCTGTTTATGACCGGCCTGCTGCTGAGCATCGGCTTCTCCGCCTATATGGTCTATCCGATGTCGTTTATCGCCAAAGAGAAATTTCCGGTCGCCAATGCCATCGTCAATATGTTCGGCCAACTCGGCGGCGCCGCGACGCCGTTTATTGCCGGGATGATCCTCGATAGCTATGGCTGGAATACGGTTTTCCTGTTTATGTCCGCGATTTCGCTTATCACCTTCGTTGTGATCCTGACCATTGACGAGCCCTACGGCCAGGCCTGAGTCTTCCGATGCGGGACCCGGTTCCCGCATCGCTCGTCTTTCAGCCCGCTCTCTGCTTCATCTCATCAATAAAGGCGCGAATGTTGGGGTTTGTATTGCGCGGATTATAGAGCGCGTAGATATAGCTCAGGCATTTGAAATCCTCGATCGGCAAGAAGACCACGTCCTGGCGATTATTCTCGACGGTCGACGCCCCGACCAGCGTGACGCCAAGCCCGGCGCCAACCAGCGCCAGCGCGGTGTGGATTTCAACGACGCGGTGAGAAATCGCCGGATGGATCCCGAGCTCATCAAACTTGCCAAAGATACAGCTGGCGTAGTCGCTCTTCGGATCGCAGGGATAGATGATAAAGGGCGAACTGCAGAAGTCGCGCAGCGTAATAAAGCGCTTGCGGGTCAGATAGTGATTGCGCGGGACGGCGGCAATCAGCGGGTCAACCAGAATAAGCTCTTTGCACAGCTCCGGCGTCGGATGCTCATCGCTGTACATCAGCCGCGAAAAGCCGATATCAAAGCTCTGGTCCTGCAAATAGGGCACCTGATATTCCGACAGCACCTCTTTCAGGGTGAACTGCATATGGCTGTTCATCTCAAGATGGCGCTTGATGGTTTCCGGAATAAGATTGAACATCAGCGAGCGGACAAAGCAGATGCTGAGCGAGGCGCTTCTCGCGTTAACATAATTGAGCGCATCGTGCTCAAGTTTCTCAATATCGAAAATGATCTCCGGCGCCCGCTGATAGATAAATTCGCCGAGCTTGGTGAGCTTCAGCGGCCGCGAACTGCGGTCAAACAGCGTGCCATTAAGTTCCTTTTCAAAGGCGGCGATCAGCATACTTACCGCCGGCGGCGCAAGGGCCAGATCGTTTGCCGCCGCGCTGATGCTCCCGCACTGGACAACCTTACAAAAATATTTCAGCTGTTTTATATTCACGCGTTTTTCGCCAACCGATCGCTTAGCCGCCTGTTTTACGGAAAGCCATAATATCGCGGGCGGTAAAGATGTCGATCTCTTTACCGCCCGGCGCGGCTACCAGACCTCTGCCGCAATCCCGGTCACCAGCTTCACTTTCTGCCACTGCTGGGCGTCGGTCAGGCTGTTGCCCTCTTCTGTGGAGGCAAAGCCGCACTGCGGGCTGAGGCAGATCTGCTCCAGCGCCACGTACTGCGCCGCCTCTTTAAGGCGAGCCTTCACCGCCTCGGGATTTTCCAGCTCGCCGTTTTTGGTGGTAATCAGGCCCAGCACCACCTTCTGATGGCCGGGGCGCACAAAGCGCAGGGGCGCGAAGTCGCCGGAGCGGTCGTTGTCGTACTCAAGGAAAAAGGCGTCGACCTTGACGGTGCCGAACAGCACCTCGGCCACCGGCCCGTAGCCGCCGGAGGAGATCCAGGTCGAGCGGAAGTTGCCCCGGCAGACGTGCAGGCCGATGGTCAGATCCGCCGGTTTACCCTCCAGCGCCTTATTCAGCACCCGGGCGTAGATTTTTGCCAGTTCGTCGGGATCGTCGCCGCGCTCGCGCACCTGCTGACGCTGTTCGTCGGAGCAGAGGTAGGCCCAGACGGTATCATCCAGCTGCAGATAGCGGCAGCCCGCGTCGTAGAACGCACGGATGGCATCGCGCCAGGTGGTGGCCAGGTCGTCGAAATAGTCGGCGAGATCCGGATAGACCGCTGCGTCAATGTCTTTGCGCCCGCCGCGGAAGTGCAGCACGCTGGGGCTCGGGATGGTCATCTTCGGCTCGGCGCCGCCGCTGATGCTCTTCAGGTAGCGGAAATCCTCCAGCATCGGATGATCGCCGAAGCCCAGCTTGCCGGTAACCCGCACGCCGTGGGCCCGGGTCTGCACGCCGTTAAACTGAATGCCCTTATCGGAATCGTAGCGCTCAACGCCCTGCAGGCCGTCGAAAAAGTCGAAGTGCCACCAGGCGCGGCGAAATTCGCCGTCGGTGACCACCTTCAGGCCGCAGTCGCACTGGTGGGCGACGACATCGCGGATCGCCGCGTCTTCAACGCTGCGCAGCTGGCGGGCGTCAATTTTACCGGCGGCAAACTGTTCGCGGGCCCGCTTGATGCTGTCGGGACGTAAAAAACTGCCGACGATATCGGCGCGGTAGGGGGCGGCTGGCTGCGGCATACTCTCTCCTGTCTTGCCGGGCAACTGCTTACCCGGCGTTATCATTAGCAAAAACAACTTTCAGACTTCTGGATGGCTACATGTCCAGATACTGGCACGCCGCGCCGCCGGCGGCAAATGAGATTACCTCATGTGAGTTGAACGTTATTCATGTTGGGCAAAAGTAAACCCCTCATCCTGCCAGCCGGTCATGCCGCCGATCATGATTTTCACCGGCCGCCCGAGCAGGGCCAGCTTCAGCGCCGCGACATCGGCGCCGTTGCAGTGCGGCCCGGCGCAGTAGGTGACAAACAGGGTGTTGGCGGGCCAGCGGGCGAGGCTGTCGGCGGTGATCTCGCGGTGCGGCAGGTGAACGGCGCCGGGAAGATGCCGCCGGGCGAAACCCTGCGGGCTGCCGACGACGTGCAGCAGCACGAAGTCCGGCGCGCCGCCGGCAAGCGCGGCGTGGACGTCGGCGCAGTCGGTCTCAACGCTCAGGCGCAGCTGAAAGTGGCGAACGGCGTCTGGAGAGGACGCGGCGGGAACGGCGGTGACGAGGCTCATAGTTACTCCTTGCTGGACGACGGGCTGTCGTGGTAACTGTTATCACACCAAACATGGCCCCGCGTAACCGCCCCATATGATGACAGAAAGCGCCGCAATCCTGACAAATGCGCCCCGCCCGCTGGTGGTCGCCCTCGCCTATGACGGCCTGTGTACCTTTGAATTCGGCATGGCGGTAGAGGTCTTCGGCCTGCCGCGCCCGGAGCTGGGCGAGAACTGGTACCGCTTTGCGGTGGCCGCCGTCGATGAAGGCGAACTGCGGGCCACCGGCGGCGTGCGGGTGATGGCCGACGGCGGCGGCGAGCTGCTGGCGCAGGCCGATACCCTTATCGTGCCCGGCTGGCGCGGGGCCGATTCAGCGGTGCCGGCGGCGCTGTGCGCGGCCCTGCGGCAGGCCCATCTTCGCGGCTGTCGGATTATCGCTATCTGCTCGGGGGCGTTTGTGCTGGCGGCGGCCGGGCTGCTCGACGGCCGCCGGGCCACCACCCACTGGCGCTACGTCGATGCGCTGCGGTGCCGCTTTCCGGCGATTGAGGTGGTGGACGATGCGCTGTACGTGGGCGATGAGCAGGTGATGACCTCGGCGGGCAGCGCGGCGGGGCTCGATCTCTGCCTGCACGTGGTGCGCAGCGACTACGGGCTGGAGGTGGCCAACTGCGTGGCGCGCAGGCTGGTTATCCAGCCCCACCGTGACGGCGGGCAGTCGCAGCAGATCGCCCGTCCGGTGGCCCGCAGCCGCGAGAGCCAGTGCATGGGCCAGCTGTTCGACTGGCTGCACCTTCACCTCGCCGAACCGCACACGCTGGCGACGCTCGCCGCCAGAGCGGGCATGAGCCCGCGCACGCTGCTGCGGCGCTTTGCGGAGTCCACCGGCACCACGCCCGCCCGCTGGCTGCTGGAGACGCGCCTGCGCCGGGCGGCCGACGCGCTCACCGGAGGCACTCTCAGCGTTGAGCAGATTGCCGCCGACTGCGGCTTCGCCACCGGCGGCGCCCTGCGGCAGCATTTTCGCCAGCGCTACGGCGTCAGTCCGCGCCAGTACCGGAACGCGGGGCAAAAAAAACCGCCAGCTAAGTGGCGGTAAATGCTTGCATGGATTGATTTTTCTTTTGGGTAGCAAACCGAACCTTGTTGGCAAGGCCCAGCCTGCAATTACGTTCCCAGCCTAACGGACAGACGTTAAACGAAAGCTAAACAGCCTCATCCAGGCCGCGATTTTTCAGCATCGCCTGCGGGTGCGGATCGCGCCCGCGCCAGTCGCGGTACAGCGCCTCGAGATCGCTGCTGTTGCCGCGCGACAGCACCGCCTCGCGAAAGCGCTGGCCGTTCTCGCGGGTCAGGCCGCCCTGCTCTTCAAACCACCGGTAGCCGTCGTCCGCCAGCATCTGGGTCCAGATATAGGCATAGTAGCCCGCCGCGTAGCCGCCGCCGAAAATGTGGGCGAAGTAGCTGCTGCGGTAGCGCGGCGGCACCGCCGCCAGATCCAGCCCCTCCTCGCGCAGCACCCGCGCGTCAAAAGCGTCGACGTCATCGGCCAGCGCGCCGGCGGCCTGAGTGTGCCAGCGCATATCCAGCAGCGCCGAGCTCAGCAGCTCGCTCATGTCGTAGCCCTTGTTAAAGGTGAGCGATCCCAGCAGCCGCTCGCGCAGGGCGTCGGGCATCGGCTCGCCGCTGCGGCAGTGGCGGGCGTAGCGGGCGAACACCTGCGGGTGGCTGGCCCAGTGCTCGTTGATCTGCGACGGAAACTCGACGAAGTCGCGCGGCGTGCGGGTGCCGGAGAGCGTCGGATAGCGCTGGCTGGCGAACAGGCCGTGCAGGGTGTGGCCGAACTCGTGGAACAGGGTCACCACGTCGTCCCAGCTCAGCAGCGCCGGGCTGCCTTCGGCAGGTTTCACGTAATTGCAGACGTTGTAGATAACCGGCCGGGCGCCGAGCAGCGTCGACTGCTGGACGAAGTTGTCCATCCACGCCCCGCCGCTCTTGCTGTCGCGGGCGAAGAAGTCGCCGTAGAACAGGGCCATGCCTTCGCCGTCGGCGTCGAAGATCTCCCATACCCGCACGTCGGGATGGTAAACGGGAATATCAAAGCGCTCGACGAAGCGGATGCCGAACAGCTGCGAGGCGGCCCAGAAGACGCCGTCGGTCAATACCCGGTTCAGCTCAAGGTAGGGCTTAATCTGCGCGTCGTCGAGGTCGTGGCGCGCCAGCCGCACCTGTTCGGCGTAGTACCCCCAGTCCCAGGCCTCGGCGCGAAAGCCGCCCTGCTGCTGGTCAATCAGCCGCTGAATGTCGGCCAGTTCGCGCTCCGCGCGGGCGCGGGCCGCCGGGGCGATGTTGCGCATAAACTCGAGCGCCGCCTGCGGGGTTTTCGCCATCTGGTCGGCCATGCTCCAGCTGGCGTAGTCGGCAAAGCCGAGCAGCTGCGCCCGCCTGGCGCGCAGGGATACCAGCCGCAGAATGAGCGCCCGGGTGTCGTTATCATCGCCTTTTTCATTGCGCTGCCAGCCGGCGTTAAACAGCCGCTCGCGCACCTGCCGGTCGCGCAGGCGGGCCAGCGCTGGCTGCTGGGTAAAGTTGAGCAGCGGGATCAGCCAGCGGCCCTCAAGTCCCTTTTCGCGCGCGGCATCGGCGGCGGCGGCGATCTCGTCGTCGCTGAAGCCGTCGAGCTGTTCCCGGGCCTCCAGTACCAGACCGCCGCCCTTCGCAGCCGCCAGCAGGCGGTGATTAAACTGCGTAGCCAGCGCCGCCGCTTCGGTGTTCAACCCGCGCAGGATCTGCTTATCGCTATCGCTGAGATTGGCACCCGCCAGCACGAAGCGCTGGTAAATCACCTCCACCAGCCGCCGGGACTCGTCGTTCGGGGCATCGTTTTGCGCCCGCACCTGTTCGACGCGGGCAAACAGCGCCGGGTTGAGGTAGATATCATTGTCCAGCGCCGCCAGCCCGGCGGCGAAGGTCTCCTCAAGCTGCTGAATCGCGTCGCTGGTATGGGCCGCAGCCATGGCAAAAAATACGGCGGTCACGCGGTCGAGCAGCTCGCCGCTGCGCTCCAGCGCCACCAGCGTGTTCTCGAAAGTGGCCGCCGCCGGATTGTCGGCGATGGCCGCCACTTCCATCCGCTTGCGCTTAAGCCCCTCTTCAAACGCGGGCTGATAGTGCGCCTCAGTAATCAGATCGAAGCGCGGCGCCTGGTACGGCAGCAGGCTGGCGGAGAGGAACGGATTCTGGCTGGACATGCGGGACTCCTGTGGGTTGATGGGCCCGGGCATCAGGCGCAGCGGGCATTGACGGATAGTAGGGTATATGGCTGGCGGGGTTCAAGGCTTAGGAAACTCACCAGTCTAAGATCCGATTTCGGAATTGTTCATAATTTGACAGTCTGTTTAAATACGCCAACCACAAACGGAATTGAGGTAACAATGCACTGCTGGAAATGGCATGATTTCGAGGATGAAACTGAAGTTAGCGAACAGGACGAGTTTGAACGTTATAATATTGACTCTTTAAACACGTCACAGGAACATGTAGCCAGACAATTCTGGGCAGGCAGCATCGCATCAGGTCGCCTTTATACCGTGAGTTTTATAAAAGTATCCGCACAATCAGTCCTCATTGCGCTTTTAGCGAAAAACGCCGTAAACCCTCGCCCGATGCGGGCGGGGATATAAGGCGAAAAACCCGCAGGGCTTTAAAGATCAATCCGGCGTTGACTGACTCTGAACGTAGGCTCTGAGCGTTTCAATCGTTGCCCCTCCGGTGCTGCATACAAAGTACGATCTCGACCACAAAAGCCCCGTTTTACTCTGCATACGTAAATGCGCGTTCTGCTGGCGTAGCAAA